>CACXIP010000001.1 GCA_902767775.1 uncultured Prevotellaceae bacterium
AACGACGAAAAGAAATGCGAACCTTTTGCAACCGAAATGCCTTTTACTATCGGTATCGTCACAAAAAGGTTCGCATTTTTGGAAAGTTCGCATTTTATGCTTATCTTTGCCATGCCATGGATGATTTTACTTGTCTGGAATTGCAGCACTAAGGTAAGTGAAAATTCTGACATGGCAAAATCCTGAGCAACTTTTTGTTGCTCAGGAACTTATAAAAAATGTTTAACTAAAGTGCTGCGGAATTTAGGTTATGAATAAAATTATAGTTCTTTGCTCATTTTTACTGATTTGTATAATATTTATTGCATGTCAGGAGCCTGCAGTTTGTACGTTTCGGCTTGAGTTCGTAAATAATTCTCAGGATACGGTTGGCTATTCTGTTTATGCACATAAAAAATACACAAATAACGATGACGTGTGTTATATTATTAGTGGCAATTCTATTGCCCCTATGTGTTCTTCCATAGGATTCGCTCAACATTACGGATCTGATGACTCGTGGAGCAGCTTCTTTAAAGAGAAAGGAATTGACACTTTATACATTTATATCGCGAAAGAAGTGATGGAGGCAAAAGGTCAGAAATGCAAATTGCCTGAAATAGACTCCAATATACTTAAAACTTACAAATATTATGCGGGAAATACAGATTTGACACATATGGTATCACCAACTATCACATATCCATAAACGCTATCGCTTTGTTTAGGGTACATCTATTAATTCATAAATTCGAGTGGAAGCTGTTCCGTTGGAATTGATTTTCTGAAATCGCAGGGACAGGTTTTTGATTCCTATGCCCACAAGGGAGCACGGGCATCCCCCCACAATGGATACCGGCGGTTGAAAGGAACACCTCAAAATGGTGGCTATAACCAGAACGGCAGGAAATATGTGAAGTAGTTCATAATTCATAGTTCATAATTCATAGTTCATAGTTGATATATCAAATTCCCCGTCCCCGTGATATTCCGTGATATTACAAACGAACTAACTATCAACAAAATGAAAATGACAAAGAAATTATTGTTATTTGTTTTATGCTGTTTTCCGATTCTGCTATACGCCCAAGATGAGCGAAGGCCATTCATCGAAGAAGGAAAGGTGTGGCTGGTAAGGGTAGATGGCCAGCATAATTCGGATTTGATTCGGAGTTATTGCTTGGATGGTGACACGGTCATTGACGGTCATCCATGCATGAGACTGATGATGCATGATATTCTTCCTCAGGGGAATTCCGCATACAGAGGTGCCTTGAGAGAGGAGAATGGCAGGGTGTGGAGGTATGCCCCTGAGGAGACTGCCCCTGTGCTGCTGTATGATTTCACCGCTGAGGCAGGCGATGAGGTGGTGATGAGGGAAGGCGAGTTGACTGAGGACGGCACATATTGGGGCAGGACGGTCTATACCATCGACCATGTGGACTATGTGACAGTAGGTGACCGGCAATACAAGAGACAGTTTGTCAACGATGAGAACGGTCAATTTGCGGATGTATGGGTGGAAGGTGTCGGCGGACTGGGCGTTTACTTCCATGGATGGACGAATTACAACTATGTTCTCTCATGCCTTGTGGACGGCAACGTGGTGTTCTCCAAGGATGATTTCACACGTACAGGGAAGGAGGCTGCGCCCTATCATCGGATGCTGGCTGTGGGCAAGAAGTGGAACCAGAGCTACACAGACAGGATTAATCCCGGCAACAACTATCTTTTCGACTATGAGATCAAGGGTGACACCGTCATCGGAGGAGTGAGACACTTCAAGGTTTTCAGCCATAACCTGGACAATAAGGGAGAAGACAAACAATTGGGGCTGCTCCTGGAAATAGGAAGAAAAATCCACTGCATCATAACAGACAAAAAGGGACCTATCCTTCTGCCCAACACTTTGCTTTATGATTTTGACCTCGAAAAGGATGGACGAATGGGGTTCTATTATTATCCCAGCTACATTTGTGTGCTGGATTGCGACAATATCGAATATAATGGGCACTCGTTACGAAGACTTGGGATGAGTTACGAAAGCAATGCCTCAACGGCTGCATGGAATCCCATCAATCATCCCCTGGCCTGGTGGGTGGAAGGCTTCGGCAGCAGCAGTGATTTTCTCAGGCCATACCAATGGGAACCTGGGCATTACTATAGGTTGGAGAGCTGCACCCTCAACGGTGACACTCTTTTCACCTATGCCGATTTCGACATCCCTGAGATGGCTGCGCCCGACATGCAGGAGGCTCCCTACCATCCCATGCTTGCCGAAGGCAAGTCGTGGCTCTACCACTACACACTCGGGCATAGTGACCCTGAGACGGGGGAAATGAGCCGCACGGAATATGACGTGACCTATACACTGAGGGGCGACACCGTCATCGACGGCAGGGAATACAGGAAGATGTACGAGGAGTACGAGGGCAAGTGCCTTTACCACAGCGCATGGCGCGAGGATGGTCGGAAAATCTACGTGGCTTATCCCGACAGCCGGGACAGCCTGTGCTATGACTACGGACTTCCCTATCTCGGACAGGCTCCCTATACCTATCAGAATGGCCTTTATTATCCTGCTTATCTTGCCGCCAAGGACGTGATACACGTAGGAGGACAGTACCATACCCGCAGTTGGTTCATCAACGACAGGTATGATGAGGTCAGTTGTTGGGTAGATGGTGTGGGCTGCGAGAACGGGCTGATCTATCCCAATCATGAGTCCACCTATTACCTGCCCTACTGGCACTTCGTCTCATGCACCATGCCGGACGGAACGGTCATCACTGCCAAGGACCTTCAGGGCAAGGCGGTGGAATACGATGGCGGCATTGTGGAACTCGATGCCACAACCCTTCATCTGGATAACAACCGCATCTACGACCTCAGCGGACGTGTGATAGAGCATCCAATACCAAGGCATATCTATATTAAAAACGGCAGGAAATACGTGAGGTAGTTCATAGTGCATAGTTCATAATTCATAGTGCATAATTGATGATGGAATCGAAAAATTCAATCAAAAACTCCGTCCCGGTGATTCAAAAACTCCGTCCCGGTGATTCATACTCCGTCCCGGTGATTCAAAAACTCCGTCCCGGTGATTCATTATTTAATATGGAAAGTAAAATGTTGTAAAAAAAGGAGAAGGAGAAGTCAGTATCAACTTCTTTTTTGAATGTGAGAAAGGAGCATTTTTTGAAATCAGGTAAGAACTAAAATAACAATAGCATGAAAATTTGTAAGCTAATCATTTGTGTTCTCACATTGTTTTCACTCGCGATGGAAACAAACGGGCAGGAAGCCTACCACAGTGTGTTTGACGACAATCTGAGATTGAAGTATTCTGGAATATCCATACAACCTACGATTGACTGGATAAATAAGAATGATATGACAGAGGATGATATTTGCACTCAATTTGTTGAAAGGCTTTACTTGTTGGGAACAAAGGAGAAAAATGGGAAAATCTACCATAACCTCTTCGTATACAGGGATAGGGTTGATTGCGGAGTTATCCTTCCTGAGGAACTGTGGTATATGATAAATTATCCCCGTGGGCTTACAGACCTCCATTTAGGCATCAGGGAGGATGACGGACGGATATACATGGACAAGGAAGAGTATTTGACCTTGATATCCGAGGGGTCTTTTTGGCACAACATCGCTGACGACACCTATATACCCTATCCTGAAACAGAAGACGGGGAACTTGTGCTATATGACTTCACCAAGCAGAAGGGTGACATGTATTGCTCGGTTGAAGGACATGACCCTGTATATGTGGCGGAGACAGAAACTGTGGTGACCAAAGACAACATGATGAGGAAAAAACAGACCTTGAGCAACGGATATGTTCTCATTGAGGGCCTCGGGTGCATCAACTCCACAGGAATGTTTCTATACTATCTGAATCCACGCACCATCCTGTCCAATGACAACGTGCCGTATTTTGACTACACGTTGATGACCGGCGCTACCATCAACAATGATGAGACGCTTATATTCGGACAACCTTTCTGGGACATGGTCAGAGCGGTCGTTGCTGATGGGATAAAGGAAATCAGGGTTGAAGATAAAGATGACAAGCAAATATACCTGCCCGATGGCCGTATGACCGACACACCTCCTTTTGGTGGCATCTATATCCAAAACGGCAGGAAATACGTGAGGTAGTTCATAGTTCATAATTCATAGTGCATAATTGATGATGGAATCGAAAAATTCAATCAAAAACTCCGTCCCGGTGATTCAAAAACTCCGTCCCGGTGATTCATAATCGCCTTAGCTATGATGTCTTTGGCATTCATGGCAAATGCACAGTCGTGCCCAGATGATAACCACCCCCACATGATAGACCTCGGACTTCCCTCTGGCACGAAATGGGCGTGCTGCAACTTGGGAGCCGACAAACCTGAAGCCTACGGTAGCTATTACGCCTGGGGGGAAACGGATGAAGGGAAGAATAATTATGCTTGGAGCACCTACATCCATTGCGACGGCGATTGGGAAACCTGCCACGACCTCGGCAGCGACATCGCCGGAACACAGTACGATGTGGCCCATGTGAAATGGGGAGACAACTGGGTGATGCCTTCTGTCGACCAATTCTTGGAACTGCTCAACAACTGCTCCATTGCCAGTACTACAATGAATGGTGTCAGCGGTGGAAATGTCACCGGTCCTAATGGCAGCACGATATTTTTGCCTTTGGCGGGCTACCGTCAGAATGACACCTTCTACAACGGAAACTTCTGTCAATACTGGTCGTCCTCACTATGTCCGTTTGGTTCGCGTTACGCCTACGTCCTGTTCTCTTCGGGCAAGGCATACTATGCAGGCCAAGACGACCGCTGCATCGGCCACACGGTTCGACCCGTTGTCAGCGGAATTAATTTCATCCCGTTACAAATTTCCTCTTCCACACTGAAGTTAACATTAGGTGAACAAGGTGTAGTTGAAATCATTTCAGGCAACGGCAGCTACAGTGCTGAGAGCAGTGATGCTGAGGTGGCGACCGCTGTTGTTGATGGCACTTCAGTGAAGGTGACCGCTCTCGGTGAAGGTACCGCCATCATCATAGTGACCGATACAAAGAGTAGCGCGACGGCCAGCATCGAGGTAACGGTGTCCATACCTTTTGTTTCTACCTGCCCAGACGACAACCATCCGCACATGATAGACCTCGGACTTCCCTCAGGTACGAAATGGGCGTGTTGCAACGTGGGAGCCGACAAGCCTGAAGCATACGGCGGCTATTACGCCTGGGGTGAAACGGAAGAGAAGGATGTCTATAACGATGTGACTTATCTGTATTCCACAGGAGAAGATATAAACGGAGATGGACATTATGATGATAATCATGATGATACACCTCCTGATATTTTTGGATATTGGCAAGATCTCGGCGATGACATCGCTGGTACGCAATACGACGTCGCACATGTAAAGTGGGGTGGCAATTGGCAGATGCCCACGTCAGAACAAATCGATGAATTGGTCGGCAATTGCACCTATAGCCGGTATTCAATGAACGGTGTTGAAGGTGGAAAGTTTACTGGCCCTAATGGTGTTTCTATTTTGTTGCCTGCAGCGGGCAGCCGATTGGATGACAAACTCCATGGTGCCGGCTACAATGGAGCCTATTGGTTGTCCATACAGAATCCGTCGAACTTGTACTACGCTTACTACTTGTCCTTATATAACCACGCAAGCTTGTCCAACAACAGCCGAGGCACCGGTAACACGGTTCGCCCAGTCGTCAGCGGGACCAGCAATATTATTCTGAAATCATCTGCCAATGACACCTGTCAAACCATCTACGACATCTACGGCATCAAGGTGGCTGACAACCTGGATGGCACCAAAAACCTCCACCCAGGCATCTACATCGTCAATGGAAAGAAATTTGTCGTTAAGTAATATGAGGAGAATTGTCACATCGGGTTCATTGGTATTGATTGTTAACTTTCACCTAACTTATCCTCCCAAAGAGGAGATGAAAGATTTCCACATGTGGCCGTCATACGAGGAGGTTATCAGGCAATCACAGACAAGGTGACAAGTATTCTCTGAAAGAGATTCTTCAACAATTAAAAACTACGGATGGCAATCAAACAGGTAGCATTTAATTCATTTTCTCGTTTTTCTTATTGTAGATAGGAGCAAATGATGTATATTTGCAAAGATGCTGGATGCCATGTAATTTGGCACACTATGATTCAAAGAATGAGTACTAAAATGAACACGAATATGTATCAAATTCTCCTTCCCCGTGATACACGAGGGAACTTCTCCACTCGGAGATTCTGAGCGCGGACTCCTCGGTTGGGTGGGCGTCCTTCAAAAAGTTTTCCAAAAAAATCTTCTAAAATTTGTTGGAATCAAAAAAAAGCCTTACCTTTGCATCCGATTTGTAAAGGACGTTTAGCTCAGCTGGTTTAGAGTATCTGTCTGACAGACAGAGGGTCGACGGTTCGAATCCGCCAACGTCCACTCACGATGGGTGTTTTCCAGAGTGGCCAAATGGGGCAGACTGTAAATCTGCTGTCTTTCGACTTCGGTGGTTCGAATCCATCAGCACCCACCACGCAGCAGGTTAAAACATATTTTACCCAAGCACATCAGCAGTAAAGCATCATTCTTTGCTGCTGATGTGTTTTTTATGGGGTTTTCTTGCAGTTTGATGTTTTATTTCATTAATTTTGCCCCATCATCCTACTTACAACAGTTTCTATTAAAAACCAACATGAAAAGATTTTACTTTTTGCTTTTCGCTCTTTTGCTGGCAAGTAACACTGTATATGCGCAACGGTTCACCGACCATCTTTCACGCGGACTTGTGGCTGTGCCGACAGGTTCGACGAGTGGAAGCCAAACCAACTTTGTCAGTTGGCGCCGGTTTGCTGAGGAATACTATGGAGTGACTTACAATCTCTATAGGGATAGCGCTCTCATCGCTTCTGGACTGACGAAGTCAAGTTATGACGACAATGGTGGTACACCATCGGTACATTACCAAGTGGCAGCAGTGGTGAATGGGGTGGAGAAGGAAAAGTGCAGCCCTGTCCAGCCATGGTCGGAGTATGTCTATAGATTGGATGATAATAGATTTCCTACAGGTTTCCTCGACATTCCTTTGGTTGCGGTGTATGACCGGAAGGGCAATGATGTCACCGAGCATTATGAGCCCAATGATGCGGAGTTGGCAGACCTCGATGGTGACGGCGATTTGGAAATCATCATCAAGCGTCTCAATACAGTAGATGCTGCAGATGTCTATCCCATCTCGAACACAACAGAGTTTGTCGTGTTGGATGCTTATGATATCAACTGGCAGACTGGTGAGGCTGCGCTGCTGTGGCGCATCGACTGCGGTCCCAATATGGTGAGCCTCAACTCCACGGAAATCAATCTCATCGCATACGACTGGGATGAGGATGGCAAGGCGGAGGTGGTGCTGCGGGGTGCCGACAACATGATGGTATATGGTAAGGATGGCAAGACGGTGCTATATACCATCGGAGATATGAATGTGAACACACGCAACACCTTTGACCCAGCCAATGGCGCACAATATGCCTGGACCCACACCGGTGCGGAATATCTCATCTATATGAACGGTGAGACAGGGGAACTGTATCAGAAAATGGATTATCCTCTCTTGCGCTTGGAATATGCGTCCTCGTTGTCTAAGGAATGGGGAGGCGAAGGTTACGGGCACAATTCCTCCAAGTATTTTTTCGGAGCACCAGTTCTTGACGGACGAAACGCCAGCTTGTTTATGGCACGCGGTATCTATGGTACTCATAAAATGATTGCGATGGACCTCGACCGTAATACCCATCAGTGGTCACAGCGCTGGAGATGGAACTGCACCAACTCTGGAAGCCTGTGGTATGGTAATGGCTATCACAACTTCGTCGTCGCCGATGTGGATGAGGACGGGCGTGATGAGATTGTCTATGGCTCTATGGTCATTGACGATACGGGAAAGGGACTCTCGACCACAGGCCTCGGGCATGGTGACGCCCAACATGTGGGAGACTTCGACCCCTACAGGAAGGGACTGGAATTTTTTGGTTGCCTGGAGGGTGCAACAGGCATGAACTACCGAAACGCCACGACAAGTAAGATTTATCTCAGGTCAACGTCTGGGGGAGATGACGGCAGGGCACTTATCGATAATTTTTCCAATGCTTATCCTGGTTCGTTGGGCAGGTCTGTCTCCTCCGGTATATTCAGCAGTGTCACCGACAAATTCATAGAGGAACTGGGCGGAAACACCTATATCGCATGGGGCGATCTGAATTTCCGCATTTACTGGGATGGTGACTTGTGCTCGGAAATCCTCAACAGTCCGGGAGTAGCCAGGGAAGCGAAGATAGAGAAGCCTGGAGTAGGAAGACTGTTCACATCCGAAGGCTGCAACATGAACAACGACTCGAAAAACAATCCATGTTTCCAGGGTGACATCATTGGCGATTGGAGAGAGGAAATCATCGTCAGATGCGGTGGAAATCTCCGTGTATATACCACGGGCACGTCTACTGAGCATGATGTTTACACCCTTTGGCACGACCATCAGTATAGGCAAGCCATGGTGTGGCAGATGATGGCTTACAACCAGCCGCCGCATCTGAGCTTCTTCCTTGGGGAGATGGAGAACATCACCGTGGCACCGCCGCCACTGACCCTCGCTGGCCGCACGTCGCTCGGTAATGGAGCCTCCATCACTACAGCCAACAATGGACAACACTTGCTGCTTGATGGGTATGCCAACATGACTGTCAATGTAGAGGAGGGAGCACAGCCCCAAATCCTCACTGTCAACACTCCTGCATGGGTAAAAGGCAACGACAACAACAATATCAGCACGACAACATATCATCACACCATCGGTGGTGCGGCATTGACCGGTGACTTGCGCTTGGTCAAGCAAGGATGGGGACAACTCATCCTGTCGAAACAGGAGCATTCCTACGCAGGCCCAACAGAGGTGTGGCAGGGTGCGCTGTCCTTTGACGGCACACTTTCCAACAGTGCGCTGTGGCTGAACAGGATGACCACGCTCAACTCCTCGGAGGGAACATTCAATACCGTCAAGGCTGATTACGGAGCCACCATCAATATCGGTGGGGCAACCGAAAATGTGTCTTCAGTCAATATCGGTACCCTTAATTTGGGATTTGGTTCCAAGGTGGTGTTCGACGTCAACGGTGATGGTGCTGAGGACAACGACCAACTGAATGTAGGAGTGCTGAATGTGGAGAAGAAAACAGATGAGGCGTGGGTCAACTATGGACCCGAATACCTCGCACCAAGGTTTTGGTTCAACTGCACTACGGCGTCGGCCACCGTCTTTCCTCTGGGACAAATCGGTGAGCTGGCAGAGGGGTGCAGTCTGGATGACATCATTCTGGAGGGAGTCGATGAAGCGAGGGAACCCCAACTGATGATAGAGGACGGAGTGCTCTATCTGAAAATGAAAGAAGCCAATCCGACGGTGGCTCCTGAATTGAAAGTTATTGACATGGTGCAGACTGAGACGGGCGAGTATCCTGCAGAGGACGGTCCCTATTACATGCCGAAAGTGGGCCTGAGGGCACAAAGTGACCAAACCACACTATCTGGCTACTTTACTGATGCCGATGGCAACATCACCCATCTTGAACCTGATATGTTTGAAACACTCAGGTATTTGCGGGATTATGAGAGCAGCACGGATGCCTCGGGGTGGACGTGCAACCTGACCATCGCACTTAATTATGACGAGGCACATGGCAACTACATCGACCTCGCTCAGGGTGGAGGTTCGGGTTCCAGATATGCATACACCTCCTTTACCTCTCGTCTGGATGATGTCTATTGCGCAGAGTTTGATGTGGCTTTCCATCCCGCTCAGGGCAATTACGTGAACAACTCTCTGCTGCTATATGGAGGAAATGTGCCGAATCTGAAAAATTCATGGTGGGAATGGCACCAGAACGAGAATAATGACTATGTGTTCCGTATCAACGGCGGTGCCAATAAGGGAACAACCTATACTGTGGAGGGTGACAACAATTCGTTTGTCCTGAATGATAACTCATGGTATCATTTCAAGGTCACCGTCAATCAGACCAAAAGGGAGGTGAGCTATACCGTTTATTCTGGTTCTGCCACATTGGCTTCTGGCAACTATACCATCAGCGACAGCAATATCCAGATGGGGATTCATGGCATGTTCATCAATCTCGGAAGGAATAATTCCAATGCCAAGGTCGACAACATCATGATTTCCAATGGCGATGAACCTGCCTTCACCTTCACCTGCCCGGGAACGCTGTATCTGACAGCCTCGGAGGAGGGATTGACAGACAACACGGTATCCATGACTGTGGAGAGGCCTTATGTCATTCGCTACGACAGTCCGGATTTTAGTTCCATCAAGGCTGCGGATGCGGCATCCACTCTGGGCGCTGACCTATGGTCTGAGGAGACGACAACAGGCAGATGGGCTTATTGGGCTACAGGAGAGTATACTTTCGCCAATGCTTTCCTGCAAGATAAGATGTATGTTGATTCGGGAAAAATATTGTGGGCAAACAAAAAAGTCGGCCACCCATCAAACAGACCGCTTCAGCTTGTTGAGGGATATGGCTTGGGGCAAAACTCCGGCGCTACAACAGATGCTGACTTCAATGAAGGCACGGTATTCCATGCGGCAGGATTGGGCGACGACAAAACCATCATCTACCACAGGTATGACTTCAGCCGTGGTGCGCCCACAAAGAATTATCTGTCAGAATATCTCAATGCTGATGAGAACGGCAACTATGATTATGACTGCGGAGGCAACTTCACCTTGCAGAAGTTCACGGCATACATCCCGTATGAGGGAATCGTCTTGGGGGATGCCAATGGCGACGGCACCGTGTCGGTGGCGGATGTCATGCTCACAGTCCGTTATGTAGCTAATGGTGGGGCGGAGGGCTTCTTCTTCCGCAATGCTGATGTCAACTTCGATGCGGACATCACCGTTTCCGACATCATGGGCATCGTAAGAATCCTGATAGACTGAGCGAATATGCAGGATGGGGCGAAACCGTCCGGGCAAGGAGACTGTCGGGCAATTATCTCGACAGTCTTTTCTTGATGTCGTTGTAGGCGGCCACCCAGTCGGTGTCAAGAGAGAATTTGGTCAGAAATCCCTCCGTGGTGATGTATGCCATCACATATTCCTTGTTGGGGTCGTGGAAACGGGGATGGGCAAGGCTCACGCTCTTGAACAATTCGATGATGGCGCCACGGTTTTTCTTCGATGCCATGGCGAGGCTTCCCTGGAAAAGGTTGATGAACTGAAACAATGCCAGTGCCTGATAGTCGAGCATTGTGGCCGAACTGTCAGGAGTCAGTTTGTAGGACTGAGAACCCAAGTAGTAGAGGGCGTCTTTCTTGAATGTGGCAATGCGCCGCTCATCCAATGAGCGGGATGTGTCGTCTGCCACAGCCTTTGCCATTCTGATGGCCTCGTTGTAAGCCTCTTGGGCGGATGCGCCAGCCACTATGGCCAGCATCGTAAGAATAAAAAGTATACGTTTCATCATAACGATTGTTTTGTTCCTATCTTGATTTTCAAATTTCAATTTTCAATCTTCAGTTTAAATGAAGGTGCCTGTCGATGCATGGTGGCAGTTCTTCCTCATAGTGTGTCACCATAATCAGCGTTTTGTTGCGGCGCCGGCAGAAGGCTTCTATGATATCCTTCACCAACTGTCGGTTGCGGTCGTCGAGTCCATGGAGGGGCTCGTCGAGTATCAGCAGCTCCGGGTCTTTGACAAAGGCTCGGGCAAGCAGCACCAGTCGCTGTTCTCCGCTGGAGAGTGTCAGGAAGGTGCGGTCGGCCAGGTGTCTGATGCCGAAGATGTCCATCCACCATCGGCAGGTGTCGTATTCCTCTTCCGTAGGACGCACATAGAGTCCGACAGAGTCTTTCAGTCCGCTTGCCACGATGCGCACGGCGGGCAGGTCCTTGTTGTATGCGCGGTGCATCTCGGGCGACACATATCCGATGTGGCGCTTGATGTCCCAGATGGTCTCGCCGCTGCCCCGCTGGCGGTCGAACAGTGTGATGTCACACGCGTAACCCTGTGGGTTGTCTGCGCAGACAAGGCTCAGCAGGGTAGACTTTCCGCTTCCGTTGCGCCCGCTCAGCGCCCAGCGCTCGCCATTGCGTACCGTCCAATTGAGTCCCTTCAGTATCGTGCGCTCGCCATAGCGGATGCTCACGTTGTGGAAGTTCAGCACTTCTTCCGTATGGTATTCCTGAGCGGAGTAGGGGAGGTTGGCAATGGCCTCTTCCTGTTCGTGGCTGAGCACATGCCCTGGGCGCATGGCACGGAGGGATAGGTATTCCTCCCGTGTCATTTTCTCGCCTGCCACTATGTCGCGCACCTCCACCACATGGGTCACCACGGAAGGGATGTCGTCGGTCTTGGAGAGCAGCAGGATGAGTTGCAGGGCATACTCGCTGACCATCTGGCTGAACAGTTGGGAGAGCAGTGCCCTTGTCGGTGCATCGAGACCGATGAACGGGTTGTCCATAATCAGGATGCGAGGCTGTGAGAACAGCGCCTTTGCCAACTGGAATTTTCTCAACTCTCCGCTTGAGAGCAGGATGATGTATTTGTCGAGCAGGGGAGCAAGTCCAAACAGTTGGTAGAGATGCTGCTGCGCTGTCCTTCGCTCTTTGTTGTCGGGACCTGACAGGAGGAAAGCCTCTTCGAGAAGCGCTCCTGCCGTGGGTGTGGTCTCGTCGATATCATGTTGGTTCCACCGCTGCTGCAGGTAGTAGTTGTTGTCGTTGTCACCGCCATAGCAGTCGCGGAAGGTGATATACCGTATGTTGTCGGCAGCCAGGGGTCGGGTGCTGGGACGGAAATCGTATTCAGGGTCGTGCATCAGCAGCGGGTGCCGCCCGATGAGTATGGCCGCCAGCATCGACTTGCCGCCGCCATTGGGACCAACGATGGCGATATGCTCGCCATCGAGTGCCTCAAAGTTCACTGGTTGAGCCATCCGCCACTTGGGCATGCGGGCTACACCTTGGGCGATTCTGATGGTGGCTTGCATATGCGTTGCTGGTTTCTGTTCACAAAATCTTTCCATCCCCTGAAGTGTGCCTGCGACTCCGGACGGTTCATCTGGAGGTAGTGGCAATAGGCAGCTCCCAGCGCGTCGGTGGCGTCAAGGAAGTGGGGCATGTCGCCCTCAGGGATGTTGAGCAGGCGCCGGAGCATACCGGCGACTTGCTCTTTTGAGGCACTGCCATTGCCCGTTATCGCCATCTTGATTTTCAGTGGTGCATACTCATGTATGGGGATATCCCGCTGAATGGCGGCGGCGATGGCCACCCCCTGCGCCCGTCCTAATTTCAGCATCGACTGCACGTTCTTTCCATAGAAGGGTGACTCGATGGCCACCTCATCAGGAAGATAGGAGGTGATGATGCTTGTCACACGCTCAAAGATATGCCCCAGTTTCAGATAGGGGTCGTTTATCTTTCGAAGGTCGATGACACCCGACACTTCCATCGTGGCACGTTGTCCTGCCACGCGGATAACCCCATAGCCCATTACGGCTGTCCCGGGGTCGATGCCGAGTATGATTTTCTCTGTCATCGGTCAAGGAATGGGTTAGAGCGCAATTCGTCGCCCATGGTGGTCTGCGGTCCATGACCAGTCAGGACTACGGTCTCGTCGGGCAACTGGGCGAGCAGGCGTAGGCTTTGTATGATTTGCATCATGCTGCCGCCCTCGAAGTCGGTGCGCCCGATGGACTGGCGGAAGAGGGTGTCGCCGGAAAACAGGACGTGCTCGTCGGTGATATGGAAGCACACCGAACCACGAGAATGGCCCGGGGTATGGATGACGTGCAGTTGGTGTGTGCCAAATCCAATCTCGTCGCCGTCTTTCAGGTAATGGTCCACCGCCGGATAGTTGTTGTCGGGACGGATGCCAATAAACTGTACGGCTTGGTCGGCGAGATGCTCCATGAGGCCGGCATCTTCCTCGTGTATCTCAGGCAGGAGCCCAAAGGCTTCGCTGATGGTGTCGATTCCGAAATTGTGGTCCACATGCCCATGGGTGCAGAGCAGATGGGTAGGAGTGAGGCCATTGCTGGCCACATAGTCCTTCACAGCCTTGCGTTCTTGCTCATACCAGGCTCCGCAGTCGATGATGACACATTCCTTGCTGTCGTCACTCACCACATAGCAGTTCTCCTGCAGCATGTTGCACACAAATCGTTGTATATTAATCATATCGGTAAGTATATCAAGTATTTTTCTTCAAACCAACTGTCGCCAGCCCATTCGTGGAGGTCGTAGGTCTCCACAGTCCGGCGAAATGGTGCCGTTTCTGCGGTAAGGTCTCCGCCCTTCAGGCAGAGGATGCCGTTGGCAATGGCATTTTTCTGTCGCTGCGAGATGTTCTTGCGCACGATGCGGGCAAGGTCGGGCAGGGGCATCACGGCACGGCTGACCACAAAGTCGTAGCGGCCACGCTCCTCCTCGCCGCGGATGTGTGAGGCGCGCACATTCTCCAGTCCGATGGCCTGGGCCACCTCCGTGGCAACACGGATTTTTTTGCCGGTCCCATCGATAAGGTGGAATTTCACCTCCGGCCAGACAATGGCAAGGGGGATGCCGGGAAATCCGCCGCCAGTGCCGAAGTCGAGTATCTCGGTCCCTGCTGTGGGATGCACAAAATGTGCGATGGCGAGCGAGTGGAGGACATGGTGCTGGTAGAGGTGCTCAATGTCTTTTCTGGAAATGACATTGATTTTCTGGTTCCACTCAGCATACAGTCCGTAGAGTGCTTCCAACTGACTCACCTGACGCGCGGTCAGGTTTGGGAAAAGTCTCAATATCTCGTTCATCGTTTCAGCAGATGCTTGACTTTGGAATATTTCACCTCCACCTGTATCTCTCCCTTTTCCCTGTCGGCTATCTCGCCGGCGACATAAACGAAGGTGATGGCGTTTTGTCCTAAGAGGAAGTTGGAGGTGGGGTAGATGTCGATGCCGTTGAAGAAGCCAGCGGCTCTCAGCTCTTCCATGCTCTTTTTTGCCGACTGTTTCATCAGTTGGGCTGCGATAGCTTCGCAGAGACCGTTTTGATAACCAGGGACAAAGACATCCTCCAAATCCAGGATGCGCTTTCTCGGCAGGTCGAGGTTGCGGCATACGGTGTAGTCGGTTGTCACGGCTCCCTGCCGGTTGGTGATGTGTGCCTTATAGGTCAATACGCTGTCGCGTCCCTCTTCAATGTCGGTGCGCAATTTGAAACCGATGCTTGCCGTTGCCGTGTCGCCCTCATCGGTGAACAGTCCTGAATAGAAAGTGCGGTAGTCGTTGCAATAGCGCTTGATGAAGGAGTCGACGGCCTCTTTGGCCTCGATGTGCCGGTCGGTTAGCGACAGGTATTCGGGGGATAGCACCCCGCTGCGCAGCAGGCTGTCGCACAGAGGGGCGTATTCCTTGTTGGCGATGGTGATGAGTTGGATATCTGCCGTGCAGCGCGGGCTCTCGATGGAGTCGGTCAGTGCGACGCCACCAGTAGCTTGCAGCGTGTCGAGCACGATGCCCATCTCCCGCATTGTGGGATGATGCCTACAGCTCGCTGTGATGAAAGCGAGCAGTAACAAAAGGTAGATAATCCGGTATCTCATTCCATACATTTCTAATCGGTCCATGGGGCATGGCCCCATAAACTTGTGCAAAGGTAGTGAAATCCGTCATTTGCACAAAAAATGCCCCCTCTTTTTAAACAATGTTATCATTTAAATGAGGTAATTAAAGATTTTTTCTGCAAAAATCGTTCTGTCAGCGGTGAATGAAAGATGGATGACGGAGATGCAAGATGGCAGTCCAGGCATGCCTATGTGATAAAAACTGCTTTTTTTTCTTTGCGTTTCCTTCGCTTATTCGTATCTTTGCAACGTATAGGCCAAAACTGTCGTTTTGTTTTATTCAACTTTCTCCATTTGAAAGTAGTTAAAGTAGTTAAGTAGTTAAAGTAGTTCAACCATATGCTAAGGAAAATAAGGATTACACTCGCAACAATCATGTTTGTTGGCATTACGTTGCTGTTTCTTGATTTCACGGGAACAGCACATCATTGGCTGTCGTGGATGGCAAAGGTGCAGTTCCTGCCGGCCTTGCTGGCACTCAATTTTGTGATTCTTGCTGTATTGCTTTTACTCACATTGGTCTTTGGAAGGATATACTGCTCTGTCATCTGTCCGTTGGGAGTGATGCAGGATGTCCTTGCCAAACTCAATCGAAAAAAGAACAAATACTCCTATTCCAAGGCTGTGTCTTGGCTGAGGTACACCATGCTCGGACTGATGGTGGCAGCTTTCGCCGCAGGCCTAGGGTCTTTCGTCGCATTGCTGGCTCCCTACAGTGCGTTTGGACGCATCGTCACACATCTGTTGCAGCCTCTGTGGCGGCTGGGCAACAATGTGCTGGCAGGGATAGCCGAGAGAGCCGACAGCTACACCTTCTATACCACAGAGGTATGGGTGAAAGGTGTTTCCACGCTGGTTGTCGCAGCCGTGACATTGGTCGTTGTCGGTTTGCTGGCATGGCGCAATGGGCGCACCTATTGCAACACGATTTGTCCTGTGGGTACGGTGCTGAGCTTCTTCGCACGTTTCTCGTGGCTGAAAATCAGATTTGATGAGGAAAAATGCCGCAACTGCTCACTTTGCAGCAAGAACTGCAAGGCTGCCTGTATCGACTATCAGACACACACGGTGGACTACAGCAGATGTGTGGTATGCGGCAACTGCCAGAAAGCATGCAAGTTTGGAGCCCTAAGCTACACCCATCGCCCAGCTTCTGTGAAGGAAGCGTCTGCTGAGGGTGATGCCAAGGAGGTGGACAAGGGCAAGCGCTCTTTCCTGCTCTCCACGACGTTGCTTGCCACTGCCGCCCTTGCTGAGGAGAAAAAGAAAGTGGATGGCGGATTGGCGGTGATTGAGGAGAAGGTGGCACCACATCGGCAGACCCCTCTCACTCCACCGGGTTCGCTGAGTGCCAACAACATGGCGAAGCGGTGCACGGGTTGCCAACTTTGTGTGTCGGAGTGCCCCAACGAGGTGCTCAGGCCCTCTGGGGGACTGATGACGCTTATGCAGCCAGTGATGTCCTATGAGAGAGGCTATTGCCGACCAGAATGCAACCGATGCTCAGAGGTATGTCCCACAGGAGCCATCAAGCCCATCACCTTGGAAGACAAGACGGCTGTCCAAATAGGACATGCGGTGTGGATTAAGAAAAACTGCATTGCGGTGACCGATGGTGTGGAGTGCGGCAACTGCGCCCGTCATTGTCCTGCCGGTGCCATAGAGATGGTGCCGCTTGATGAGGAGGATGAGGACACTCCATTTGTGCCGGCCGTCAATGAGTCGCGCTGCATTGGTTGCGGGGCTTGTGAGCATCTATGTCCGTCTCGTCCTCTTCCCGCCATCTATGTAGAAGGTCATGAGGTACACAAATCGATTTAGTGGCGCAGTTCTATCCAATCACCAACAAAATCCATAATTCACGTAAAAAATCATGAAAAAAAATATATCCAGACGTCAATTCCTCAAACTCTTCGGTGGTGGCGCCGCTGTTGCCTCTGCCGCTTTGGTGGGGTGTGGAAAGAGTGGTGTGGCAGATGCCTCACAGGATGATTATCGCAACCAGGTGGAACCCCCTGTAGGTAAGATGTCCTATAGGGTTAACCCAAAGACCAACGACAAAGTGTCGTTGTTGGGTTATGGCATGATGCGCCTTCCGACCAAAGGAGAAAAAGGAAATGAGACCATTGACCAGGAAATGGTCAACAGATTGGTGGATTATGCCATTGAGCATGGTGTGAATTATTTTGACACATCTCCCGCTTATTGCATGGGGCATTCCGAGGAGTCCACAGGTATTGCCTTGCACAAGTATCCGCGAGACAAATATTTCGTGGCAACCAAACTATCCAACTTCGACCCCTCCACGCAGACCAGGGAAGGTGCTATCAAGATGTACCACGATTCCATGCGTGACCTGCAGGTGGATTATATCGACTATTACCTGCTTCATGCCATCGGTGGAGGTGGAATGGATGCGCTCCATGCCAGATACCTCGACAATGGTATTCTCGATTTCCTGTTGAAGGAAAGGGAGGCAGGGCGCATTCGCAACCTTGGCTTCTCATACCATGGCGATGTTGAGGTGTTTGACTATCTGCTTGAGCATAACGATTATTATAAGTGGGATTTCGTGCAGATAGAACTCAACTATCTGGACTGGGATTATGCCAATGAAATCAACAGCGACAACACAGATGCCAGTTATCTTTACGCAGAATTGCAGAAAAAAGGCATCCCTGCTGTGGTGATGGAACCATTGCTTGGAGGGCGTCTTGCCAATATGCCTCAGTTCCTTATCACAAAACTCAAACAGCGTGATCCGGAGAAGTCGGTGGCATCTTGGGCTTTCAGGTATGCAGGAACACCGGAGGGAGTGCTCACTGTTCTGAGTGGAATGACCTACATGGAGCACCTGAAAGACAATCTGCTGTCTTATTGTCCTTTGGTGCCCCTCACCGAGGAGGAGAACAATTTCCTTTATGATGTGGCAAAGGAGTTGGTCGGTGTGGACAATATCCCATGCAACGACTGCAAATACTGCATGCCGTGTCCCTATGGCATTGATATCCCCGGCATTTTCGTTCATTATAACAAGTGCAAAAACGAGGGACGTCTGCCTGTAGCCAACATGCAGGAGGAATACAGAAAGAGAAGGCGTGAGTACCTTATCGGTCTCGACCGTGCCGTACCCAAGATGAGGCAGGCAGACCATTGCATAGGATGCGGACAGTGCGTGCCACATTGCCCGCAGAGTATAAGGATTCCACGCGAGCTGCAAAAAATCTCAGATTTTGTAGAAACCCTGCGCCGCAATCCTCTCGAATTCCCCAAAGATGATGCAGAAGGATAAGAAGATGAGAAATTTGAATTTCCCCAATTCCCAAACTCCTATAATATCATACGTCTACACTTCTACACTCCTAAACTCCTAAAAAATGCCCGATAAAATCAATTATGAGGCGGCTGTCGCCGAACTTGAGTCTATCGTCAGGAAGATGGAGAACGACCAGCTCGACATCGACTCCCTGACGGAACAACTGAAAAGAGCACAGGAACTCATCAAACTTTGCAAGGACAAACTCTCCAAGACAGACGAGGAAATCAAGCAGATTCTTGGAGAGCAAGCAGAGTGATGAGCAACACGCTGCCATTCATCTTCAAATGTGAAAAATTTTTAATATTTCATTTCTTGTATAACAAATTGGCGTTTTGTTCGTCTTTATTATGCAGGCAGGATAATATTGTGGCCTGCTACTATGTCTGACAAAAAATCATTTGATGGAAATGAAAATATTTAACGATACCGCTTCATACGTCAAGGACCTTACCAATCTGATATGGGATTTTATTCATCACCGCGAACAGTATCCTGTTAATGCCAAGTTGGCAGTGCAGCCTGAAGTCCTCGCCAATGTTATCGATGACCCTGAGCAATGTGCCTATTGCGATTTCTACGACCTGAGTTTGTTTATTTCGCAAGACAACAACGGTCGTCCTGTGCCCAATCTGTTGGCAATCAACAATATGGCAAACAGATACTGTGGATAAGGTCACAGCCTCACTTTTTTACCCCTTACTATATACAGTCCTGGTTTGAGGTGCTGCAATCCGTCGGAAAGGCAGCCCACCTTTATGCCATATATGCTGTATACGGTTTCGCCATGTTGGGCTTTTGCAGAAGGGATTTGCCTGATATCACTTGCAAAATCAGTGACAGGGCGGATGGATAGTCCGTTTTTCCTGCCACCATTGTTTAGGCATACCACCCAACTGTCGCCAAATCCCAGATGGTGGGCGTAGAAACTGCCGTATGGCGACGGTTTCCCCGACCAGTAGTGACCCTCGACGTCGCGGTAGGAAAAAGAGGTGTCGCGTCTTCCAGAGGCAGGAAGGAAGATGCTGTTTCTGTTCATGCCTTTGAACAAGGCGCCTTGTGTTTGGTTGACAACCGTCCAAAGGTAGGCGGTATGTTCAATCAGTTCGTTGATTTGCTCAGGCGACGGCATGCTCCATTCCTCTCCCCATCTCACTCGTGCCACGTCGTAGTCGGTTCCACTGATGCTGTCGCCGAGGCTATGGCAGGTGTCCCAAGTGCCGTCGCTGTGGATGTAGTTCTCGTAAGTAAATTCCTCCTTCTCTTCCGTCTCTCCCCAGGCATAGTAACCACCATATTCCTCGGGGGAGTTGGCATCAATGTTGCAGCAAGCCCACAGAGTGCCTGATGCCAATCCCAAATCGATAGCATGCGGATGGTGCTCATCAGGACAGGTCTGTGCTTTGACTGTCAGTGCTGTGAGCATCAGCATAAGAGCTGTCAGCTTACTGCTCATCTCCTCTTTCTTTGTATTACTGTTCTCTCAATTTGAAGCTATAGCCGTCCCATTCCAACACCTCATTCCAGCGATCGCCACCACCGGCAGCCGACACCTTGATGTTCTTGCCCTTGCGGGGTAGGAAGAACACGCTTAGGCCGTCGCTATCATAGAGTGCTCCGATATCCTCGGGCAAAACTATCCTCATCTCTCTCTTTGCATTGTCGTAGACGAAGAAACAAGGACCGATATGGTTATCCCAACCATAGTCGTTGTTCATCATCCAAACAGTGTTGGCACATACCAGTTTATGCTTGCCGTCGGCACAGTTCCAAAAACACATTTCCATGACAGTAGTGTCCTTTTCCTGAGGATTGATGATTTGATAGCGCATATAGCCGTTCTTGGTGTCTACGCTGATGCTGGCATTCTTGCTGAGCGGCTTTTTCTGCTGATAGCGTTTCCATTCATCCAAGACCTTACCGAAGAATTCCATCTCCTTGGAGCGATAGTTGAGATAGGCGGTGGCAAAGTCGGAGATGGTGGGCCGGTTGCCTTTGAATTTGACAGCTATCCTTTCAGAATTCTCATCTTCATATTCGGGATATTCAAAGGTCTGAGCCGACATCCTCGGCATCCACAAAAACATCAAGATGGTGAGCAACACATAGGTGGCTCTCCTGCTATTCAAATTCTTTCGGTTCATAACTATTTCTGTTTTGTTGCAAATATACATAATAAAATGTTTCCAATGGCTTATCCCCAATAAAAATTTGGCTAAAACAATGGAAAATAGTATTTTTGCATGTTGTAATCAATGATACTTGGCATTCAAATGAATAAAAAAATCGTTCGTTACCTTTTTCTGACGATAGCCTGCATGGCTTTCTCCTCTGTTGCTGAGGCAGGTGAGACACTGACTATCAGTGATATCACGATGGGCAAGTACGCCGCCGACAATCTGCGTTCACTGACACCTCTTGCCGATGGGGAGAGTTTTGCACAAATCAGCCGCAACAGAGACAAGATACTCAAATACAGTTTCTCCACAGGAGAGGAGACGGGAGTCATTTTTGACATTTCCGCTACAGAGGGAGGAAAAATAGGGTCGGTGGACAGTTATGTGCCAAGTCCTGACGACAAGCGCATCCTTATTGCAACGAACACCCAGCGCATCTACAGACGCTCAGCCACAGCAGAGTTTTACGTCTACGAAGTGGATTCCCATCGGTTGACTCCTCTTTCGGTGAATGGTCCGCAGCAGTCGCCTGTATGGGCACCCGACAGCCGGAAGGTGGCTTTCGTGCGTGACAACAACATCTTTGTGGTGGATGTTGCCGACGGGATGCGTGAAACACAGGTCACCACTGATGGCAAGCGCAATGAGGTCATCAACGGCATTCCCGACTGGGTCAACGAGGAGGAGTTCAGCATCTCCACCTCGATGGTCTTCACTGCCGACAGCCGCCATATCTGTTGGGTTCGCTATGATGAAAGCAAGGTGAGGACCTACGCCCTCCAACTGTTCAAGGGCCTCAGTCCTGAGCGTAAGGAATATGCCGATTATCCCGGTTTCTATGATTACAAATATCCCAAGGCTGGGTGCGACAATGCTGTGGTGACGGCATGGAGCCATGACCTCAATGCCAAGGCGAGTTCACAGATACAGTTGCCCTTGCCCGCAGAGGGCTACATCCCGCGCATCCTTGCCGGAATTGGCGAGAGTGATGTGCTGCTCTATACATTGAACCGTCATCAGGACTCGCTCTGTGTGTATAGCGCCGACGCAGCCACCCTCTCTTGCAAGCGTCTGTTTTTGGAGACTGTGCCCAAATATGTGAAGGAGGAGGTGCTCAGTCTCATCACCTGTTATCCCAAGGGGGCACTTCTGCCCAGCGAGAGGGATGGTTTCCTGCAGGTTTATCTCATCGACCAGGATTATAGGAGAGTCAAGAAGCTGACCAATGCCCGCTATGGCGTGACGGACATCTATGGATATGACGAGAAAGCACAGAAACTGTATTATCAGGCGGCAGGCAGGTCGCCAATGGAGCGTGAGGTATATGTGACCGACCGCAAGGGCCGCACCACGATGCTTACCCAAAGGAAGGGGTGGAACAGCGCGCTCTTCTCAGCAGACTACAAGTATTACATCTGCACATGGAGCGACATGTCCACACCTTACCAATGTGATGTGTTCACCACGACGGGAAAGACACTACGCTCAGTAGTTGACAATGCCTCGCTCAAGGAAAAACTATCTACCCTCAGCAAACCCATCAAGGAGATGTTCACCTTCACCACTTCAGAGGGGGTGACGCTCAACGGATGGATGGTCAAACCCGCCGACTTCAATCCCAACAAGAAATATCCGGTCATCATGTTCCAATACAGCGGTCCGGGCAGTCAGCAGGTGGTCAACTCCTGGAGTTTCGGTTCGATGGGGCAGGGTGGTCTCTACGACCACTACCTGGCCGACCAAGGTTTTGTTGTCGTCTGCACGGACGGCAGGGGAACCGGAGGCAGAGGGGCAGAGTTTGAGAAATGCACCTATATGCAGCTCGGTGAGCTGGAGGCTCGCGACCAGGTGGAGACCGCCATCTGGCTTGGCAAGCAACCCTATGTCGATGCCGACCGCATCGGCATTTGGGGATGGAGCTACGGCGGATTCTGCACGCTCATGAGCATGAGTGAGGGAAGGGGAGTGTTCCATGCCGGAGTGGCGGTGGCACCGCCTACCAACTGGCGTTTCTACGACTCTATCTATACGGAGCGCTTCATGAGGACGCCTAAGGAGAATCCCGACGGATATGCCGTCAACCCATCAGTGAAGGCTGACCGTCTGCATGGCAGTTTGCTCATCTGCCATGGACTTGCCGACGACAATGTCCACCCGCAGAACACTTTTGAGTACAGCGAGGCACTCGTACAGGCAGACAAGGACTTCCGCGAAATCATCTACACCAACCGCAACCACAGCATCTATGGGAGCAACACTCGCAATCATCTGCTCAGGCAGATTGCCCAATTCTTTGAGGAAAACCTAAAAAACAATCCATAAAGCAATCATCAAAAAACGAACAATAATTATGAAATCTACAAAACTATTCTTCTTTGCACTCGGTATGGTTGCATTGACCATGCCCGCAAACATTTTGGCGAAGGACGTCAATATCGTGGTCACCAACAATGAGCCTGTGCAGCGGCAGGAACTGGTCGAGGTCAGCCTCGACGAGGTCTATGCCCAGATGGGTGTGGCAAAAGGCAAGGAACTTATCGTGAAGAATGCACTTGGGCAGGAAGTGGCATATCAGGTCACATACGATGGCAAATTGCTGATAGACGCTTCTGTGAGGCCTTGCGGAAAAGCCACTTTCACCGTAACTGCCGGAAAACCGCAGCAGATGAAAGTCTTTGTCACAGGAAAGATGTACCCAGAGCGTGTAGATGACATTGCGTGGGAGAACGACCGCACAGCATATCGCCTCTATGGTCCTGCCCTGCAGCGCTCCGGCGAGAAGGCATATGGCATCGATGTGTGGCTGAAGAACACTCCCGACCTGGAGGTTGACAAGAGGTACAAAGTGGAACTCGGCAACCACGACAAAATCCAGCAACTGCTCAAGGCAGGCAAGAAGGATGAGGCAAAGCAGGTGGAGATAGAGACGACCTACCATTTCGACCACGGCTACGGACTCGACTGCTATAAGGTGGGTCCCACACTCGGCTGCGGCGCACCTGCCCTAATGGAAAACGGTCAGCTTGTCATGCCCTACAGTTACAAGGACTACAAAATCCTCGACAACGGCCCACTGCGGTTTACTGTCGACCTGACCTACAATCCTGCTGCTGCCAATGGAGACAAGAACATCATCGAGCACCGTATCCTCAGTCTCGACAAGGGTTCGAACTTCAACCGCATGACGGTGTGGTATGAGAATCTGTCGAAACCGACCGACATCGCTGCTGGCGTGGTCATCCATGTGGAGGACCAACAGACATTGAAGTGTGGCCGCGACTTCGTGGCATACGCCGACCCCACAGACAATCCTTCGGCGCAGAATTTCCAAATCTACGTTGCCGCCCTCTTCCCCAATGGTATCAGCGAGACCCGCACATTGCTCTATCCGGAACCCCGCAATGGTGCCGCCGGTCATGCTGTGGGTATCCTCAAGGGATATACAAGCAACGACAAATTCACCTATTATTTCGGTTCGGCATGGAGCAAGAATGACGTGCGCACCTTCGATGAGTGGGTGGCCCGCATCAACAGTTTCCTGGATGCCCTCCACAGTCCCCTCGAGGCAGAGGTCAAATAATAGCGCATGATGACTCAACTTCTAATTAAAACAACATAAAAATGAAAAAACTTCTTTTAGGCGACGAGGCCATCGCACAGGGTGCCCTCGATGCCGGACTGAGCGGAGTGTATGCCTATCCGGGAACTCCTTCTACGGAGATTACCGAATACATACAGCAGTCGCCGCTCGCCATTGAGCGAAATGTACACCGCAATTGGTGCACCAACGAGAAAACAGCCATGGAGGCCGCCCTGGGCATGTCGTACATGGGCAAACGGGCAATGGTATGTATGAAGCACGTTGGACTCAACGTGTGTGCCGACCCCTTTGTCAACTCCGGGATGACGGGCACCAATGGCGGCATCGTAGTCGTGGCAGCCGATGACCCCTCGATGCACTCCTCGCAGGATGAGCAGGACAGCAGGTTTTATGGTCATTTTGCCATGGTTCCGGTCTTCGAACCCAGTTCACAGCAGGAAGCCTACGATATGATTGGTGAGGCTTTCGAGTATTCGGAGCAGATACACCTGCCGGTGCTCATGCGCATCACCACCCGCATGGCACATTCGCGTGCCGTGGTGGAGGTGGCAGAGAAAGCCCGTGAGGAAAATGCGCTCAACTACGACTCAGTGGCAGCCAACTGGGTGCTGCTGCCCGTCAACGCACGCCGCCGCAATGATTTCGTGACGGCTCAGCAGGCTGCGCTCGAGGAAGATGCCGCAAATTCCAATGCCAATGTGTATGTTGATGCGCCCGACCATTCCATGGGTATCATCGCCTGTGGCATCGCCTACAACTATGTGATGGAATGCTTTGGAAAGACATGTCCTTTCCCCTTGCTCAAGATATCCCGCTACCCGCTGCCTAAAACACTGGTTCGCAAGATGACCGAGGAATGTGACAGCGTGCTGGTCGTAGAGGAGGGTCAACCGGTGGTAGAGGAGATGCTGAGGGGCATCATGCCTGGAAATGCCGTTATCAAGGGGCGGTTGAGCGGTGAACTTCCCCGCACGGGCGAACTGAGTCCCGACTGTGTGAGAGCAGCCCTCGGCATGGCACCCATTGAGGGTTATGAGAAATGCGAGGATGTGGTGGGACGTCCGCCAGCCTTGTGCCAGGGATGCGGTCACCGCGATGTCTACAAGGCACTCAATGAAGTGCTCCTCGACTATCCCAATGCAAGGGTGTTTGGCGATATCGGGTGCTACACCCTCGGTTTCCTGCCCCCGTTCCATGCCATCCACTCCTGTGTCGACATGGGTGCGAGCATCACTATGGCAAAGGGTGCCGCTGATGCCGGTCAATGGCCAGCAGTGGCTATTATCGGCGACTCCACATTCACCCATTCGGGCATGACGGGACTTCTTGATGCCGTCAATGCCAACGCCAACATCACGGTCGTCATCAGCGACAACCTCACAACGGCGATGACTGGCGGTCAGGACTCGGCAGGCACCAACAAGTTTGAGGCTATCTGCCGTGGTCTGGGTGTGGATGAGGCACATCTTCATGTGGTGGTGCCCCTGCCCAAGAACATGCCTGAGATTACAGCCATCATCCGTCAGGAAATAGAGTACAAGGGCGTGAGTGTAATCATCCCACGACGCGAGTGTGTGCAGACCCTTGCGCGTCATCACAAACAAAAGAAAGCAAAGGAGGCTCAGAAATGAAAACAGATATCATTCTTTGCGGTGTGGGAGGACAGGGTATCCTTTCCATCGCCACCATCATCGGCGAGGCTGCCATGAAAGAGAATCTTTACATCAAACAGGCAGAGGTGCATGGCATGTCGCAGCGTGGCGGCGACGTGCAGAGCAATCTGCGCATCTCGTCGGACCCCATCGCCAGCGACTTGATTCCCAAGGGACAGGCAGATGTCATCATCTCAATGGAACCCATGGAGGCGTTGCGCTATCTGCCCTTCCTCAGCAAGGATGGGTGGATCATCACCTCGTCGGCTCCGTTTGTCAACATCCCCAATTATCCTGAGATGGATGCCATCACGGCTGATTTGGAGAAAATCAGCAACGTCATCATGCTCGACATCGAGCAGTTGGCGAAGGACAATGGCGTGCCCCGCTCTGCCAACGTCATCCTGCTTGGTGCTGCACAGAAAGCATTGGGCATCGACTATGAGAAGATAGAGGATGCCATCCGCAGGGTCTTCGGGCGTAAGGGTGAGGCTGTTGTGGAGGCAAACATCAAGGCTCTTGCCATAGGAAAGGAAGCGCAACGATGAAACCAACTCCTATATCCAAGTCGCTTATCGACAATGCCATCCGCGACTATGGCATCCAGGACTTCGCCAAAGCAACCATCCGCGAGGTGAAGGCCATTGCCGCCCACGCCGAACAAGAGTCAGGCGTGGAGTTCATCAAGATGGAGATGGGCATCCCGGGACTCCCCGCTGCCAAGGTGGGTGTTGAAGCACAGGTAAAGGCGCTGAACAAGGGTATTGCCAACAGCTATCCTGACATCCAAGGATATCCTGAACTCAAGAAGCAGGCGAGCCGCTTCGTCAAGGCGTTTATCGGCGTGGACATCAACGCTGAGGGATGTGTGCCAACAGTGGGTTCGATGCAGGGAACATATGCCTCGCTCATGCTTTGCCAGCAACTCAATCCCCAGAAAGACACCGTGCTTTTCATCGACCCGGGTTTCCCTGTGCAGAAGATGCAGATACAGGTGATGGGCGGACATTTTGAGACCTTCGATGTCTATGATTACCGTGGTGAGCGCCTGGCACCGAAACTGGAAGAGTATCTCTCCCAGGGCAATATCTGCGCTATCCTTTACAGTAATCCCAACAATCCGTCGTGGGTGTGCCTCACAGAAGAGGAACTTGAGGCAATCGGTGAACTCGCCACGAAATATGACGCAGTGGTCATCGAGGACTTGGCATATTTCGCCATGGACTTCCGCAATGACCTCAGCCAACCGTTCCAACCGCCTTATCAAGCCACTGTGGCACGCTATACCGACAACTATATGCTGCTCATCAGCGGTTCGAAGGCATTCAGTTATGCCGGCGAGCGAATAGCAGTCACCTGCATCAGCGACCATCTGTTCCACCGCCATTTCGATGCGCTGTCGGCACGCTATGAGGGTTTGCCCTTCGGCATGGTGTTCTCCACCCGCATTCTCTATGCGCTCTCCTCAGGAACGAGCCACAGCGCGCAGTATGCGCTGGCAGCCATCATGAAGGCGGCGTGCGACGGCACATACAACTTCCACGACGAGGTGATGGAGTATGGCCGCAGGGCGCACCGGCTCAAGGAAATCTTCCTCCGCCATGGCTTCCACATCGTCTATGACCAGGACATGGGACGCCCCATAGCCGACGGCTTCTATTTCACCATAGGTTACAAGGGCATGACCAGTGGTCAGTTGGCCCACGAACTCATGTATTACGGGGTGAGTGCCATCTGCCTGATTACCACGGGCAGCCATCAGGAAGGCCTGAGGGTATGCACCTCCTTCATCCGCGACAACCAGTATGACTTGCTGGATGAGCGTATGGCTATTTTTGAGGAAAACAACTGAGCATAGCTTTAAACAATCCGTATAACGTATGAGAAGAGTGATATTATTGGGGCTTTTGCTGACAATGTTCTTGTCTGCATCAGCAACAAGTCAGGAGGGAGACATCATCTGCATTGACGGCAGCCAATGGGAGATACTTGGCCGGCCCATCAAAGCGGAAGCAGAGCGTTACCCCAAGATGTTGGCACTTTTGCCAGACGAACGCGACATCCGTTCCTCTAACTGGGAAGGATACATGGCTTATTGGAGCATCAAGCAGGATGCCCTCTGCCTGGACAGCATACAATACAGCGTCACCAACAAAGACACGCAAGTGAAACTTGTGAAATGTGTTGATGCAGAAGGACTGAACCGGGTGTATAGAAATTATATCGACGGGCAAAACATCGTCGCCACATGGTACACCGGAAAGCTTCACATTGGCAAAGGCAAGGTGCTGCATGAACTCAATAATGGTTTTGAGAGAAACTACGAGAACGAGCAATTTATCGACATCAACCAGGGAAAGAAAACCGGTCAGGTGGTCTATGACAACAAGTTGGCAGTAGAAGGACTCAACCTCAGCAACGTAAAAGACTTTTCAACGCTGAAGCAGAAATTCCCTTTGGACCTCGGAAAATATCCGGGACTGTCGAATGCGCGACGCATCATCTTCAGCATCAAGGATGCCAAGGTTGATGCCAAAGGAAACCTCGTGGACTGCAAAGTGACGGCTTATGTGATGTATGCTGCTGAATCCAGAAGCACAGGAGCCAATAAAGGCAGGGAAGAACACCCCGGAATCGCCGCTGAGATGGCAAAGTTGTTGAAAGCCTACCATCCGTGGGAGGTGTATCTCATCAATGGAGAATACATTTCATATGGTGCCTCCAACAGGACTTTCCCTTATCTGGTGAAGGATAAGCAATGATTTTATCTTAGTCTGTCGAGTTGTTCACTGGCGGCACGGGCAGCTTTCTCGCCACGCTCAATCATGGTGCTGATGCTCTCCTTGCCGAAACTCGAGACGCCATACTCGGCCAACTGTGGATTGATGTAGATATCTGCATCCTCACGGTTGGCCTTGTTCTTTTTCCAGTCGGGACGTGATACCGCCCAGTCGAGGATACCGCCGATGCCGAATGTCTCCTTCAGCGAGAAGTCGCGCTCCTCATGCTGTGTCTGCTCCAGGTCGACGGCGATGACGATGTCGGCTCCCATGGCGCGCACCACATCGACAGGCAGGTTGTTGAGCATGCCGCCATCAACCAACAGTTTCCCTTTCCATTTGACGGGCTTGAATGCACCGGGAATGCTGATGCTCGCACGCATCGCCAGCTCCAGCTCACAACTGTCCATGATGACCTCCTTTTGTCCCATCAAGTCAACGGCGACGCAGCGAAAGGGGATAGGCAGGCTGTCGAAACTGCTAATGCCGTCGTATTTTTTTGTCAGACTGTCGAGCAAAAATGTGATATTGGTGCCTCCCAGGATTCCGAGGGCGGATTCCTTGGTCTCTGTCTTCTTGGTGTGTCCGCGGACGGGGAAGCCAAAAATATAGACGACGCCATCGCGCTCTGTGAGGACGCTGTTGCGGAGGTCGCGCTTGCGGTCGCCGATGAGCGACAACCACTCCTGAGTGCGGAAGAGTGTATCGAGGTCGGCAGCACTGTAGCCGCAAGCATACAGCCCTCCCACAATAGCACCGATGCTGGTGCCAGCGATATAGTCGGGACGGATGCCTTTCTCCTCCAAGACCTTCAGCACCCCCACCTCGGCGGCTCCCTTGGCACCTCCACCGCCAAGCACCAGTCCGATTTTGGGATGGTCGGCGGTATCGCTGGCAAGCATCATGCTGCTCAGCGTAGTCAAAATGATGATGATGATGGTTCTCAGCATATTCTATTCTGTAGTTGTTTCTGATGATGGATTGTCTTCAATGGTGATGGGATGGTCGCGCCAGTACTGCTCCTCGTCGAAAGTGGGGATGGGGTCGATGGCCTCATAGTCCTGCCGGAAGTAGATGTCAGGGTCGTTGTCTACGATATCGCTCATCTCCGGGGCAATGTAGTAATGGTATCGGTTGAAATCCTCCTTTCCCTTGTTCTTGTTCGCACCAGGACTGTAGCCTTCAAACTCATGGTAAATCTCTGGCTTCTCCTTGTCGGGACTGCCCAGTTTGTTGATGATTTGCCGGAGTTGGGCGCGGTTGCAAGAGGACAGTGTCACCATGCAGAGCAACACCAGCAAGCAACCGCACATGCATCGCCGTGGCGCATGTGGGTGGGTTGGGCTGGTTTTGTATTGTCTGACACTGCTCATGAGGCTGCTTCTTTTTCAACCGCAAAATTATAGTATTTCAAAGGATTGGCAAAGCAAAAAATCACCAAAAGAGGAAAAACAGGCTTCTTTTGACATCGCTTTCAGTTTTTTTAGTTAAATTTGCCACCATAAGCAACATTATTACTCAAACTCAATGATTAACACGATGAAAAAATACTATTTCTCTTTTCTGGCAGCTTGCCTTGCTGTGGTCTTGCTCACAGGATGCGGTTCTGTTGGAAACACGCTATACAATATCGGGCGGGTTGTGAACACCGCCGACCAGGTGGGAACTTATGCAGGGATTTTGGGAGGTGCAACCGGCAGCAATACCCGTCAGACCACCTCTGCACCCGTGGCGAGGCCTGCTGCATCGACGTCATCGTCTTCAACCGCAAGGCCAGTAGCTACTTCCTCTGTATCTACCTCTTCGTCATCCTATCCTGTTGCATCGACAAGAAGCAACACATCTTCGACATCTTCCTCCACATCCACAACATCCATCTCCAATTCTGATTTGTATTACAATGGTCGGCAGGTGGGCTCCATCCGCCCCAATGGCGATGTGTATATCGATGGCAGAAACGTAGGGCAGATCAGGTCGAATGGCGATATCTACGTCAGCGGTTCAAGAAAGGGCGAGATACGCTCCAATGGCGACATCTACCAAAATGGAAGAAGAGTGGGAGAGGTGCGCTCCAATGGTGACATTTACCAGGAAGGAAGAAGAGTTGGTGAGGTGCGCTCCAATGGAGATGTATATAAGGACGGCCGGAATATCGGCAATGTGAGGAATATGAAAGACGCCCGTTGGGTGGCTGTCATCTATTTCTTCGGCTTCTTCAGTTTCTAAGACCTGTCCGACAAGTCCGACAAGTCTGACAAGTCCGACCTGTCCGACGTGTCCGACCTGTCTGACATTACTGGAATCCTACGCGTCTTTTCTGACCTTTGCTTTTGCTTGGGTCAAACTTGGGCCATGATTTCTCGATGTCCTCACGCAGGATGAGTTGGAAGTCAGAGGCACAGACATCCTTCATTGCCATCACTCGTTCTGCCATAGCAGGCAAGATGCCGTTTTGCACATATTGCATCACCCATCGTGCATTGCTGAACAATGGTCCTTTGTTGGCTACTGCATTCTCGATGGTAGAAAGGAAGTAGGCGCGTGTAGCCTCATCCAACAGATATTGACCGCGGTCAAATTCCAACATGGCGATTTCCAGCAGTTCGGCAGCCGAATAATCATCGAAATGAAGACTATGGGCAAAACGTCCGCGAAGTCCGGGGTTGACGTTGACCATCCTGTCGAGTTCCTTTTCGTAACCAGCCATGATGATGAGCATGTTGGGATTCTCCTCAGCCATCTTGGGCAACAGGCTCTCAATCACACGGTGGCCGAAGTCGGAGCGCTCGGAGTCATCAACAAAGAGGGAGTATGCCTCATCGATGAAGAGCACCTTGCCTTCTGCTTCTTCGAGCAGCTCCTGCATTTTTGTCTCCGTTTCGCCAAGATAACGGCCCACCATCTTGCTACGGTCGGTCACAATCACGTCGCCGTCGCTCAGCAGACCCATCGAGTGGAAAATCTTGCCGATATGTTTGGCCACAGTGGTCTTTCCCGTTCCGGGATTGCCGAAAAACAGCATGTGGTGGGATTTGCTGCTGTTGCAGGGAAGACCATGCATCTCTCGAAGTTGGTTGAAGCGGACATTTGTGAAAATCTTGTCAATCTCGTCTTTCAGCTTACCAAGGCCAATCATGCCACGAAGGGATGACATGGCTTTTTGGTATGGCCCCACTTCTTCGCATACCTGAGGAGTCTGATTCCAATTGAGGTCGGCTGGCTCCAGGGTGGTGAGGAACGTGTGCAGATTATCCCAGTGGGAGTCGAACTCAGCCTGGCGGCGCTTGTTGAAGTTCACAATGATTTCCTCCGCTACCTGATGGAGTCGGACACGATTCCAAGGCTTGCCTTTGTCGTATTCCTCAGAGAACCATTTGTATAGTTTCTCCATAGCAGCAGGAGAGAAGTTGATTCTGCGGCCAGTCATCTCAAGGTTGAGCAAATCCATGGCGTGGCATGAATTGTAGGTGTTGGGCAGGCTGTCGCCCTCATTGAGGGTGGCTTCGTCGAAGATGTTGGGGCAGGAATAGCGACTGCAGAGACGATTGGCAACCTGATGCATGTAATGTTCTATGCTTTTCAATGTGTAGGTGTGGTCTCCTGCCTGATTGATATCATCTTGCATGCTTCTGTAGGAGCTGGGCTCTCTCTCGCTGATGCGTACCAACTGGTAGGAAGTTGATTTTTCATCAAGTTTTTCACACACATGAATCTCTCCGTTGGGGAGAATGTCGAACTCCACACCCGTTATCGGCAACAATCCGTTGTCGATAATGCAAGTGTAGTGTCCTGGCTGCCAGATGTGGACGGATATCATCCTCACGCTGTTGATATGTGGAGCGATGTCGTTCTTGTCCCACATCAGTACCTCATTGTCGTTGAAGCAGTAGATGTTGCGGTAGGAGATTCCTGGTTGTTCGTTGACAAAGCTCAGCGACAGATAATCGGAGAGCATCGGAAGGGGATTGCCGATAGACTTGACCGTGAATTGGTGAGGGGATGGCTCGCGGAGTGCATCGGCACGGCTGATGACGGTGAATGAGAAGACAGTCGCATTGTCGCGGAACTCAAACGAGTCTTCAATGAGGTTGTAGTATTCCAGATTGGATAGGTACATCGTATAACTGCCTGCACGGAGATGGTTTACAATACCTCCCAACTCGATGATTTGAAATAGACCGTCATCTATTGCTTCAGTATTCTCATACACCAAAGTGCCATCGGCGTTGTCGTATACGAGTATTGTAATGCAATCAGAATCGATGTCGTCTGAATCGATGTCATCAGAATCGATTGTTTCCATGTCGTCTATTATCAGAGACATTTTCTGACAGTAAGCGAGGTCTTCTTCCAAGTAGACAGGATTTTTTGTGATATCCTTTTCGTCGAGCAGGATTTTGCCTGATGTGAACTTATGCAGTGGAGTGGTGAATGTTGGAACGTCGTATTTGGGGTTTGCCGGCATATTGCCGCTGGCAGAGAAAAGAGTTTGTAATCGTCTTGTCATAGTTAGCTGATTAGGATTGTTAATTGTCCCCCGAAAGGGGGATGATATTCTCACACACATTCATAACATATACATCGGGACGGATTACCGAGCCCGTAGGCAAGAGGGTGGCTGCGTTCTTACGCAGCGGGGATAATATATCAATCAGTAAGTTATATTCGTTCTCAGCATTCATGGGCATCTCCATTGGTGATGCGCTCTCACTTCTTTTCTTTCTTCCTGGTTGTGTCAATGTGTCAATGACCGCTTTCAGCCGAAGCCTTGCTGATATTGAATGTTATTTTCACCTTTTTCTATCACAAAAAACAAAAAAAATGCAAATTTTTCTTGTTTTATTACATTTTCCATTATTTCCAATCATTTTCCATCACTCCCATTGCTCTTCTCCTTAGTGGGGTCGGAGTTGGTGTACAATTCATCCCAGTTTTTCAGCAGTTCCTTGTTCTTCTTGCGTGCCTTGCGGCTGAGTGGTTTTTTGCGGATGAGTTCGGCAAAATCAAATGGGATTCCTGAATTGGGTGGCGCATAGCTTGCCAAATCTGCCGTAGCGCTTTTTACAACCGCTTGTATTTGCTGCTGTTTGTTGCCCCATACCACCACCTCGCTCAAGCGGTTCTCACGGGGTAGCAACCAGATGGTGTCACGAAGTTCGGCACGCTCAACATAGCGTGTGAGGTAACTGGCGTGTGAGATGGTGGCACTCTTGAAGGTTCCCCCTATTTCCGCAACCCCCCGATAGTCGGTGACCATCGTCTGACCATTGTCGGCATGGATGTTCACATTCCGGATGGGGGTTCCGGTTTCTTTGTCGACAATGACACAATGTGACTGTGCACGGAGAGCCAAGCAAAAGAATAGCAGCAAGGCACACAGCGTCAGTTTACGGAAAATACAATACGTTAACAAATACATAGTAGGTGGTAGAGGTTTCTTCACAAAAGTAATAGCATATTGCAGAACAACAACAATATCTCGATACCTTTTAATAATTTTTATTGACAAAAGCCAATCATGTCCTTAATTTTAAGTTAATGCGCCTTCGCCTTAACATAGATTGACGATGGATAAATTAATAAAAAATAAACAAAAAATAAGACACCAAAAGGATTTTTTATAATTTTGCATCATGAAGCGTTTTTCATTGTTTTTCTTCATCCTCTTCCTTCCAATGTTGTTGGCGGCAAAGGATTACCATGCCGTGACGGGCATGGATACAGGCGCGCTCCAAGCCTTGATAAACAAGGCCAGCCGTGGTGGCGGTGGCCGAGTCGTTTTCAGCAAGGGACATTACTTGATTGGGCAATTGGAGTTGAAGAGTGGTGTGGAACTTCATTTGGAAGAAGGTGCCATGCTGTTGGGCAGCACATCACCCTTTGACTATATGCCGGTGGATACCAAAGAAACCGCTGGCGACCGCCTGAAAGACAACTCGCACAGAGGACTGATTGTAGCGAAGGAAGCCAAAGGGATAGCGATTACAGGACAGGGCGTCATCGACGGTCAGGGACAGACTCTGGCATTGAATATCGACAGCCTGCACCACAAAGGTGTGTTGATTGACCCCAACTACAACGAGCGCAGGCAAAGACCCAGTGAGTTGGTCCGTCCCACGTTGCTCAACATCGTGGGGTGTGAGGATGTGTGCATTGAGGGCGTGAGTCTGTGTAATAGTGCAGGATGGGGATTGTCTTTCAACAGTTGCAGCGGCGTGGTGCTGCGGCATCTCGACATCCTCAACCGAGCCTATTGGAACAACGACGGAATAGACTTGACCGACTGTCGTGATGTGTTGGTGACCGGTTGCCGAGTGAACAGTGCCGATGATGGCATTTGCCTGAAGTCCTATGACCCTGATAGCGGTAATGAGAATATCACCATCAGCGACTGTGAGATTAGAAGCAGTGCCAGTGCGATAAAATTCGGCTCAGCCTCCTACGGTGCTTTTCGTCACATACGAATCCGTGGCATCCGTGTGTTCGACACATTCCGTTCTGCACTTGCCATTGAGAGTGTTGATGGAGCGGTGATAGAAGACGTGGTGGCCGACAGCATCGCCGCCGTCAATACGGGCAATGCTCTGTTCATACGGTTAGGACAGCGTTCTGGCAATAGAAAAGGGGCTGTCCGGCATATCCGCATCACCAACCTCACAGCCCAGATTCCCTTCGGACGGCCAGACATCGATTATGATTTGCGTGGACCGGAAGTGGACTATTTCCATAATATCCATCCTGCCCCCATCTGCGGCATCCCCAACAACTGCATCGAGGATGTATTGTTGGAAAACATCCGCATCGTCTATCCAGGACGTGCCTCGAAAGGAATGGCTTACATACCTCTCTGGCGTAAGGGCGATGTTCCAGAACGAGAAGAAAAATACCCAGAGTTCACCATGTTTGGTGAACTGCCGTCATGGGGTTTTTATCTCCGGCATATACGGGGTATTGCATTGAAAAATGTGCAGTTGTCTTTGGAAGCAGATGATTTCCGTCCCGCCCTTGTGGAAGAGGATGTTGAAGGACTGATAATGGAGAACTTTCAATCAAAATAGTAAAGGTTGTTGTAGTTGAACTTTGTCAGTTCAGAATGCACGTCGTCCAATTGCTTCATCTTCGCAGGGGTGTCCTTGAGACCATATTGACTGATGCAGTCACGCAGACGGGTGGCAAATTTTACCATTTCCAAATCCAACTCTTCTTGTGTGGTTGGGACGTTCAGGGCTTGGGCCTCATGTAGTTCGGAAATGATCATTCCGGAGAAAAGACCATGAAGGCCATATTGTCTTGCAAACTGGTCGGCATAGCACCATATGCCGATGCATGTCTTGTCGCGGAGGAACTGTACATGATTGCTGTTGACCAACAGACGATCATACCAGCCTTCTTTGTTGGGCTTGGATAACAAACCAAAGGGGATGCCATGGCCAAGCATCATGATTGTGTCATCGCCACGGATTGCTCGGATGACATCCATGTTGGAACTTTTCTCTGTGATATGTGCTGTAATATCCTCCCGCTGATTGTAAATCAGCGATAGCATCTGTGTCGTAGGGTCATTGGCGTGTATGATTGTCATATGCTACAAATTGTTTAGTCTTTTTTTCTATCTTATTCCGGTCGATGTCGGCAATTTATCTGAACATCCTGCGGAAAAATCGGTAGTGTGATGCCGTCATCTAATAGAAAGATAGAAAACCAACCATCAATCTATCATTTTATCAGGTATTTTTATAAAACGACGGCATTTCTTCTTGTAATTCTTGTTGGCCGGTGGTTTCCACACTTCTGTCTTATTCAAAACTCCAACCTGAAGCCTTTTGATTTCATTTCCTTATACTTGTCGGGATTGAATCTGTAGTGAATAGGGATGTTCCTGGCTGCATTCTTCGGTCTGTCACCTGTCTCCTCTAAGATGCCCAACTTAAGCATTTTGTTGGCGAAGTTTCTGCGGTCGAAATGAATCTCCAGAATGGCTTCGTAGAGAGCCTGCAGCTGTGGCATTGTGAATACCTCGGGCAGCAGTTCAAAGCCGATGGGCTGGAAGTGGATACGTTCTTTCAGACGTTTGAGAGCCACGCGGAGAATCTTCTCATGGTCGAAAGCCAACTGTGGTATCTCGCTGATGGGATACCACTGTGCGTTCTTCGCATCGTCGCCACCCTTGACGGCACCTTTCTGTACAAGGGCATAATAAGCGATGGTGAGAACCCGTCCGCGCGGGTCACGGTTCACGTCGGAAAAACAACCCAACTGTTCCAAGTAGCCCTTTTTTACGTCAAACTCTGTCTCCTCTTTCAGTTCACGAAGGGCACCTGCCTCTGTGGTCTCGTCCATTCTCAGAAAACCGCCAGGGAACGCCCAGTGTCCCTTGTATGGGTCAATGCCGCGCTCCACCAACAGCACCGACAGTCCGTCTTTGACATCATAACCGAATATCACGCAGTCCGTCGTCACAGAGGGACGGGGATATTCATAAGTGTAAGTTCCTTTTTTTGTTTCCATATTCTGCGTAAATTTTACGCAAAGTTAGGCTATTTGTTTTATACTTCCAAATATTTTTGTGTAAATTTTACGCAGAAGAGCGTTTTTTATAATTTTATCCTGATATTAAGATGAAACTTTTATCTTTCAGATGATGAATTGCCTATGTTGATCCATGTCAGTTTCCGCCACAACCCCTCCAGAGGGCCGCGTGGATGGTTTTTGAACCAGTAGCGGCCAAAGGCATATTGGACAATGACCATAGCCAGGCCGATAAGGACAGCATAGGTGATGCCAACCAAACGGTAGCATGCCAGTCCGTAGCCACAGAAGATAAAACAGCCGATGATGGACTGCAGCAGATAGTTGGTGAGGCTCATCCTGCCAAAGAAGCAGAGATGGGAAAGTGCGCTACGTACGCATTGGAAGGCATACCAGGCAGAAACCACAGCCGATGTAATCATGATGAGGATGAATAGGTTGTAGATAGGGGTGAGCCATGGGGCCAGCACTCCAAAGTCCACAAAACTCAACACGATGACGACTGGTATGGAAATGGCAAGGATGGCATGCCATGTCCGTAGGTTATGCCCCTCGTTGTAGAAAAACCGATGCCTGCCTAACTGCATGCCGAGGATGAACAGGCAGAGCAGTTGGGTGAGGCGTCCGCTGAATACGTTGAATCGCAGGTTCAACTCGAACCCATATCGTAGATTGTTGATGGCATTCTCCATGAAAGTACCGTTCTCGTGCAGTCTGATGGTTTTTTCGTATATCTCAAAGAGTGTGGAATGGTCAACCGTGGCACCTGAAAGCAGGCAAATAAGTTCTACGGGCTGGATGGCCAGCAGTGCGATGATGCACCATACGGCACATGATGGCAGATAGCTGATGGGAATGAGCAGCAGCCCGTAAACAGCGTAGAGCATCAGAATGTCGCCATCGTAGAACGCCACATTGATGAGGCCGAAGATGAACAACAGGCACATGCGCCATGCAAAGCGACCAGCAAAAGACCGTCCTTTTTGCTGCTGGTTGTCGTTCATGATAAAGAAACTCAGTCCGAAGAGCATGGCGAAGATGCCGTACATCTTGCCGCTCAGCAACCATGCCAGCACTTTGCCTACCATTTCGTCGCAGGGCAGAGTATATGCAATCGGTTCTTGCGTGAAGATGTCGAAATGCTCCACTGAGTGATACAATATGATGCCGGCCACAGCTATTCCTCTCAGGGCATCGGCTACATCAATACGGGTGTTGGGTAGGTTGCGGCTGCACCAGATGTATTTGTTGGTGGTTGGTGGGTGTTGCAATGGTTGTAACATATCGGTATCGTTTCTGTTTGCAAAGGTACTTAAAATATTATAGGGTACAAAGACGTATAATTCCCATTTTTTAGTATTTTTGCAATGTGGTTTAATCAATCTTCAATCATGTTAAGAATTCTCATCCTTTCTGTCCTTACAGCTATTGCGTCATCCATGAAAGCACAGAATACTGAATCGGTTTTGCCATGGGGTGACCAGGGCAATGGCACGTATGTCAATCCTATTCTTTGTGCCGATTATTCCGACCCTGATGTCATCAGAGTGGACAACAAATACTATATGGTGGCATCCGACTTCCATTTCATCGGCATGCAGATATTGGAGTCGGACGACATGGTCAACTGGCGCATTGTCACTCAGGTGTACAATCGCTTCGACTTGCCGGGATGGGACACCAACGAGCGCTATGCCGGTGGTTCTTGGGCTCCTACCATCCGCTATCACGACGGGAAGTTTTGGATATATTTCTGCACACCTCACGAAGGCTTGTTCATGACTCAGGCAGAGCGACCCGAAGGACCATGGAGTCCGTTGCACATGGTCAAGGCAGTGTGGCATTGGGAGGACCCATGCCCATTCTGGGATGATGACGGTAAGGCCTACTTGGGCAGAAGCCAGCATGGTGCGGGGCCCATCATCGTCCATAAGATGAGTGCCGACGGTCGCACCTTGCTGGATGACGGTGTCACCATATATACTGGTCCTGTGGCAGAGGGCACCAAATTTCTCAAACGCAATGGCTTCTATTACCTCTCCATTCCTGAGGGTGGGGTGGGAACGGGGTGGCAGACCGTGCTCCGTGCAAAAAGCATTTATGGACCATACGAGAAGAGGGTGGTGTTGGAACAAGGAACCACCCGTGTCAACGGTCCCCATCAAGGCGCGATAGTTGATACTCCGCAGGGCGAGTGGTGGTTTTATCACTTCCAGCACGATGGGGCATTAGGACGTGTGGTACATCTCCAACCGATGTGGTGGCACGACGACTGGCCCATCATAGGCGTGGATATCGACCGCAATGGGGTAGGGGAACCTGTGGCGGTGTGGACCAAACCGAATGTTGCTGCCAATGAGGGTGCTTCGCACATGTCGCCATTGGTGTGCAATGGGGCAGAAAAAAGGCATCTGCCACAGACGAGTGATGATTTTGAAAAAGCCGTCCTCTCACCGCAATGGCAATGGAACCACAATCCAGACAACAACGCATGGTCGCTCACCGAGCACAAGGGGCAACTGACACTGCATGCCCTGCCGGCCGAGAACTTCTTCAAGGCGCGCAACACGCTCACGCAGAAGGTGATGGGCTATCAGAGTGTGGCTACGATAGCGATAGATGTCAGCCACATGGCAGAGGGGGCACGCTGCGGTCTTGCCTGCATGGGAAAGACCAATGAGTTGCTGGGAATCGCCAAGGTGAATGGCCAACTGCAAATCTATCGTGGTGACGGCATTTCAGAAAACATCCTCTCCCCACTCAAAGGTAAAAGGGTTTTCCTGCGCATCTCATTCGACATGGCGGCAAAACAATATCGTTTTGCCTACAGCACTGATGAGCGACGTTACACCGAGATAGCTCAGCCATTCTTCGTCGATTTTGGTAATTGGAAGGGTGTCCGTTTTGGCATCTACCACTACCGGTCTTCATCAGCTTCTCCTGTTTCCTCTAATAATAATTACATCACTCTCCCTTGGGTGAGGTATGAAAGCACGAAGTAGTGAGGAGTTGAGAAGTTTAGGAGTCTAGGAGTTTAGGAGTCTAGAAGTTTAGACGTATGAATGGCCAATAATTTTTAATCTTTAATCTTTAATTTTTAATCTTAAAATACGTACCCTATATTGACATAGAAATAGGGCTTCTTGGTGACATTGCTGTAGCCCACTGATGCACCGACAGGGCCTGAGAGAGCGTTGTAGTAGTAACTCAGTGAGGAACCCAGCATAGTCTTGCTTTTGAACACCTCCTCGTATTTGTCACCATCTTGGGCGACGGCAAATTTCAGTTGGATGATGTTGTTGGTGGTCAGTGAATACTGCGCCTGCATCTGCGCTGCCAGGAACTTGTCCCATTGCAGTTCGATGTGCCCCATGCCGGCGAAGGGCAATTGTTGCTCGATGTAATGGCCAAACCATTCTCCGCCCATGATGTTGCAGAGGATGATGGGAGAATTGTCGGTGTGGAGCAGACGTCCATAGAACATGGGTTGGATGGCAAAGTGCTTGCCTATGGGGATGTTGGTGCGCCACATTGCGCTCACCTCACTCATGCCGAGCTTGTCGTTTAGCTTGACGAAGTTGTCGGTGTAGTAAGCATATCGGGCACTGAACTTGCTGCCCCGGGTGGGGAAGTACCATTCGTTTTCGCTGTTGTAGTTCACATTGGCGAAATAGCTGATGAAATGCTCATGGTCGGGCATCTCCATATAATGCTCTTTTACTTGGTCGAGCAACAGGTTGTAGTTGAAGTAATAGTCGATGGCGGCACCAATGTTGAAATGGAAGTTGCGGACATTGAATGTCAGGGGGGCAGCAGAACCTGTCAGACGGTTGTAGGTGAGGTCGTATGCCCTGTCGCCGTATTCATAGAGATTGTAGTCATTGTGCTGGTATGCCAGTGTGAGGGTGGGGGTGATGAAATTGGAGGGGTGGAGTTCCCAGTCGACCTTTGCCTTGATACGCTTTCCCAGACGGAGGGTGAAGTCAAGTTCCATGGGCACTTTCTTGCGGATGGGGAAAGCGATATTGGTCTGCAGCGCCACAATTTCCTCTGTGTCGAAGCGTACGCCCACATTCATCTTATTGGTTTTCTTCTCTCCTGCGAAGAATTTAATTCTTGCCGCTTTGGTGCCGTCAGGCATTTCAATGGCATCGTTGTCAACATGGAAGTCAGCACTTTGGTAGAAAAGGTCCAAACAGATTGATGTGGTAATAAGGTGAATGCGCTCAGTGTCGATGGTGTTGCCTTCCTTCAATTTGAATTTCGTGCGGATGAAATAAGCATCACTGGGTGTCATGTTCACAAACGACAACTGTCCGATTTTGTAGGTTGGATTGTCGGACAAAGTGGCGTTGCTGACCACATGTTGGTGCTGCGGAACCTGTGAAAGGTGCAGTTTTTCCTTGAGGGCGACAATCTCGTCCCAATGTGCCATGGCAGCATCCTCTCCCCGTTGAATGAGCGTGTCGATGGCAGAGGGAGTGAAAGAAGCTGTGCTGTAGCCCTCTGTGTTGACGATGATGGGAATGTCGGTGATGGCCATGTTGTCGTCAAGTTTGTTTTTGGTGCTGAAATCTACTATCTGCAGAAGGATGTCGGTTGTGCTTCCCAGATGGTCAGCATCCCTTAGCTTGGCGGCTACCGACACACCGATGATATAGTCGGCACCCATCTCTTTGGCGACATCTGCGGGGTAGTTGTTGCGCAACCCACCATCTACCAGCACCTGATTGCCTTTCCTTACCGGAGCAAAGGCACCTGGAATCGACATACTCGCCCTCATTGCCTCGCTGAGCACACCGTTGTGTAAGACGTGCTCACTGTTGTCTACGACATCGGTGGCTACACATGCGAAGGGGATGGGCAAGGTGTTGAAGTCGATGGAGTCGTTGTATGGCGTGGTAAAGGTGTTGAGCAACTTGCCGATATTTTTGCCGAGTATGAAACCGCCGCTGATGCCTCTTTTTTTCTTCTTTAGTTTTAGACTGGTGGATATGGCGTAAGTGTTTTGGTTCTCGCGCTCCTTCAGGCTCTGGTATCTCAGGTCTTCCTTGTCAGAGAGCACATTGCTCCAGTCTTGTGAGCGGACGATGGAGTCGAGCCTTGCGGCATCGTTGCCACAGGAATAGAGTCCGCCTATGATGCTTCCCATGCTTGTTCCGGTGATGATGTCGATGGGTATGCCTGCTTTTTCCAGCACCTTCAGCACACCGATATGAGCCACTCCCTTGGCTCCGCCCCCACTGAGTACGAGTGCAACTTTCTTTCGCGGCTCATTCTCCTGCCCCATGGTGGTCTGAACGAGTCCTATTATAATTGATAGGATGATGATGAGTCGTTTCATATTGAATAGTTTGCCACAAAGATAGTGCAAAATTCCGAGGAAAAATTAAAAAATGCAACAAAATCCCCCAGCGATAGAAAAAATCACTGGGGGATAATGCAATATAGAAAGATTACTCGTACATCTGGTAGAAGCTGCCCATGTCGTACTTGACGAAGGATGATTTCTTTTGGCGCATGAGCATATAGTTGACGGTCTCGTCGGTCGACATATGTTCGCAATAGATGTCGAGACCGTTGGAACCTTTGACCACGGCGAGAATTCCTGGCTCCATATATTCGTCGGGGTCGTAGTTGGACCAATAGACGCGTTGCTCTTCCTCCACCACCTCGCAGGTGTCGGTCCAGATGGTGATGTCGTTGCCCTTGGCGAGCACCCAAGCTGCGATGCCGTATTTGTCGTTGGGCTGTGTCCTCATGACTCCCAATTGATATTCCCCGTCACCGATAATATGGCTGACACGGTTTTTCTCCACCTTGGCACCTAAGGTCTTCTCCACCTTGGCGATGACGTCACTGCTGAACTGCGGTTCGGTGGGGTCTTCTGTTGTGGTGGAGTAGAAAGATATGATGTTGCGGTCCTTCAAGTAGTCTGCTCCCACTATAATGCCGTAGGTATATTCCATCGGGATGTACTCTCCTTCCGGTAGCGTCTCTCCATGTGCCGTCATATAGTGTTCTATAGCCTTGGGGTTGGTATAGCTGAAGAGCTGTCCCTTCATGCCGTCACTCGATTGGTAGACATATTGGTTGAGGTATCCGGTGTCGTGCTCAAGGTCTTTGTTCTTCTCCTCCTGGTAGGTGATGCCGTAGGCTTCCTCACCCATAATAAACTGGGTGTATTTTTCAGGTGTTTGTCTCAGCACATTACCTTTGCCGATGATGTCACCCTCATTGAAGGGTGCAAGGAGCGGCTGTCCTTTGACACACACGGCAAAAACGGGTGGAACGTTTTCACCATCCCATTCACTAACTGCCACTCCCTCTTTTACGCTGGTCTTGTTTTCTGTGTCACCCGAAGCGTTTCCCGCTTCCTTGCCTTTTGTGCAGCCTAAGGTGATGATGGCGAAAAATGCCACCAAAATGCTTGTCAATAGTATTTGTTTTTTCATGTTTTTGAGGAGTTTAGGAGTATGATTTTTGAGGAGTTTAGGAGTTTAGGAGTATAGGAGTTTAGACATATGACTTTTTTTAGGAGTTTAGACATATGATTGTTTAGAAGGATGGGGGATAGACTCACCCCTTCCTTACGGGGTCGCAGGTGAGGTCGCAGCCCAGTTTCTTGAGGATTTTGCGGTCGATTTCGCTCAGCATCACCGTGCAGTGAATCTGTGCCCCACGGAGTTGGGGAAGGCACTCCAGGGCTCGGCGGCAGTTTTCGTCATGGGGTGACAGCACGGAGATGGCCACCAGCACCTCGTCGGTGTGCAGGCGTGGATTTTTCCCTCCCAGATATTCTATCTTGGTTTTTTGGATGGGTTCTATCATGCTCTGGGGTATCAGTTTCACCTCATGGTCGATGCCTGCGAGGTGCTTTGTCACGTTGAGCAAGAGGGCGGCGCAACAGCCGAGCAGCGGACTCGACTGCGAGGTGATGATGGTGCCATCGTCCAACTCTATAGCGGCAGAGGTGTGGCCGCTTGCCTGCTTGCGCTCGTTAGCCGCCACTGTGGTGCGGCGGTTGGCAGTGGTGATTTTCAATTGGTTGAAGAGCATCTGTATCTTATGCACCTCTTCGTCGTTGCAGGCACCGTCGGCAAATTTATTGGTGGCGGTATAGTAGCGGCGGATAATCTCTGCCTCAGACGCCTTTCGGCACACCTCGTCATCGCAGATGCAGAAACCTACCATGTTGACCCCCATGTCGGTGGGCGACTTGTAAGGATTCTCGCCATAGATGCCGTCGAAGAGGGCATTGAGCACAGGGAATATCTCTATGTCGCGGTTGTAGTTGACAGCGACCTTCCCGTAAGCATCGAGGTGGAACGGGTCGATCATGTTTACGTCGTTGAGGTCGGCAGTGGCAGCCTCGTAGGCGACATTGACGGGATGTTTCAGTGGGAGGCTCCACACAGGGAAGGTTTCGAATTTGGCGTAGCCGGCATGAACGCCGCGCTTGTTCTCTCCGTACAGCTGACTGAGGCATACCGCCATCTTGCCGCTGCCGGGACCAGGGGCGGTGACGACGACCAATGGCCGCTCGGTCTGCACGAATTCATTCTTGCCGAATCCCTCATCGGAGGCGATGAGCTCCACATTGTGTGGGTAGCCATCTATTAGATAATGTATATAGGTCTTGATGCCCATCCGCTGCAAGCGCTGACGGAACGTGTCGGCAGCCCGCTGTCCGGTGTAGTGTGTGATGACGACCGACCCCACCATGAAACCGCGCTCCATGAAGGCATCGCGCAGGCGGAGCACGTCCTCGTCGTAGGTAATGCCGATGTCGGCACGGGTCTTGTTGGTCTCTATGTCATCCGCGCTGATGACGATGACAATCTCTATGCTGTCGCTCAGTTGCTGAAGCATGGACAACTTGCTGTCGGGCTTGAATCCTGGAAGAACCCTTGATGCATGGTGGTCGTCGAACAGTTTGCCACCCAGTTCCATATAGAGTTTTCCACCAAACTGAGAAATGCGCTCTCGGATATGTTCGGACTGAATCCTTACATATTTGTCATTGTCAAAACCTATTTTCATTGTTTGTTGTTCCTATTACGGATGCAAAAGTAATAAAAATATCGCAAAAAACGTGTTTACGCTGACATTTTATTCATTCTTGTCATCAACTCATTTCTCAGAATATCCTATATATTCAAAGAAGGGCTTTTTCAATCCACGTCTGAAACAAGCCTGGTTGAACACCAACTGTCCCCAGTTGCCTTCCACGAGCACCCATCCTTGGGCGGTGTGGGCAAAATCAAAGGCCACATAAACATGTCCGGAGGGCATGGAACGGTGGACCTCCTCGGTCAGACGGCAGAGGTCCTCCCAATCCGGAACTTGCCAACCAGAGAACTTGATGCCCGAATCGGGGTGTGCGGTATATCGGTGTCCCTCCTCGTCGACGCAGAAATCCAACAGACATCCTGTTGACTTATCAATTCCAACCACTATACCACCGCTTCCAGCATTGTCGACAATGGCACCTGCTCTTCCGGCACGGAGAAACGGGGTTATCAGGTGGTACTCCCCTGAAGCGGTGATGAATGAAGGCATACGGACCGTGTTGACCGAAGTGGGATTCCATGACGCCATTTCCTCTGTCTGATGGATGACCTCTTCCACAATCCATGAGCCATGGGTAATCAACTTATCGTAGATATTCTGCGCCTCTTCTGCGGATGAGCATTTAAGAAGATAAGTACCTTGACCGTAGTTGCCCTCCAATGGCTTCACAAAAAATGTGGAATATTTGGAGGCAAAATCCATGAAATCGGATGCAGGGGTGTCTTTGCCTACTTTGCATGCCTTTCTCTTGAAATAGGGGCTTGTCAGTTGATAGAACCTCCACTTGTCTCTGTGGTCTTTCTTCAAATCTTCGCCGAAAATCTTGTGCAAAATAACCCAGCGTTCATTGTCGTTGATGTATTCCTGACGGGTGCGATAGTCAAGTTTCTCAAAATCATACAAGATATATTCCAATGGATGGATGCCATTGACCAACCGACCTTTTATCATGTCGTTTTCTACCTTCTTGCAACGCTGAGCATCGTTCAGTTCTTCTGGGCTAAGATATAGGGGAAGGTATTTTTTGATGCTGCTCTCTAAAAAAGGAAGCGCGCGATTGCCGATGGAATAGCCATGCCATCTCAGCAGTTTGACTTCAAAAGGCAAAATGACATGTTCATAAAAACGCAGTCCTGCGTTGTTTCTCTCCAGCATACGGCGGAAGCTGGAATCCATGCCGCAAAAGATTTTCTTCACCATATTATTTGCTTATTGTATTGGTTGTCGATTGGTATTCTAATTATCTTTCTCAAAAAACGTAATAATCCTTATTTTTATTGTGTAATTGAAGTTCCCTACCATCGACCCGAATTAGCGAATTAAAGAATTTAGATAATGATTGGTTCTCTAATTCGAAAATTCGTGATTGTGATAAGTTGGAGCGAGCGGTAAAAGAAGTTAAGCATCAATTTTACCAATTTTTGAGTATTGTCTGTTTTCTGAATACTATATACTTTTGTGCCGTAAAAATAAGACCAATGCATTTTATTTTGACAGACAGGGTGATGTGGCCTGCTCAGTAAAGAAGTCACCTTGTACTATACCCGTTAAATAAACAAAAGGTTATCAACTATTATAAGATTAAGGTATGAAGAATATTTTCAAGGATTTTTTCAGTCAGTGTGCCCGTCCTGAGGGCTTTCTTGGGCGGTGTATGCTGCGTTTCATGAATTTCGGCCATGCCCCTCTCACCAACTGGGGACTTGACCAAGTCGCGTTCCATGATAGGATGACCATGCTCGACATCGGCTGTGGCGGTGGTGCCACTTTGAAGCGTCTGCTTAAGAGAAGCCCAGGCGGCAAGGCTTATGGCATAGACATTTCAGCAGAGAGTGTCGCTAAGGCGAGGAACGTGAACAAACGGGTGTTGAGCAGTCAGGTGTTTGTGGAACAGGGTTCTGCCGACAGTCTGCCCTGGGAGAAAGAGAAGTTTGATGTAGTGACTGCCGTGGAAACCGTCTATTTCTGGCCAAATCTGCCGAAATGCTTCCAAGAAGTGAAACGTGTATTGAAGCCCGGTGGGCAGTTTGCCATCATGCTGGAAGTGATAGAGGGCGATTCGGTGTGGACGAATGTAGTTGAGGGGATGACAGTGTATCCTCCCGAGCAGTTGAAAAGCATGCTGGAACAGGCAGGTTTCAGTGATGTGGAGGTCTTTAGGAAAAAGCCGTCATATGCAACCATCAAGGGAATACTGAAATGAAAGGCTATAAGAAACCTTGTTGATATGGCAGACAAAATAGAGAAATCATACAAGCAGAGCAGGAGCACATACGATGATGTCCTCACCCGCAGCAAGTGGTGGGACCTGTGAACACTTACGTAGGAGGCTTTTCGCGAATTGCCCTATTTCTTGCTTCTGTAGAATTTTTCGAGAGTTCGATAGGCATTCTCCTTTTCAGGGGAGGCAATTACCTTGGATTCCACGTCAATCTTCATGATAGGAGCAGCCTCAAGATTTTCCTTGGTGATAGCCGTCCACTGAGGTAAGCCTTTTCCATTGGGGTTGCCTGTCTTGCAGAAATTGGCATAGTAGGTGAGGAACAGCTTTGATATGGCGTAGTCATCTTCATTCCAATCGTAATACTCGTTGGTGTCAAGGGTTCCCATGGCATATTCTATATCAGCCGAATGGACAGCACCAGGAGCAATTGCAGGTTGTTGAGCCTCAGACTTCTTTTCTTGTGTGGTCTTTTCACGCACACCTCCGGCAAGGGCAGCTACTTTGTCACCCATCTTCGCCGACACCTGAGGACGAGGATGCATGTAATGATAGCGATAAACGGGTTGACCTGACTTCGCATGATAGTCGCAGACCTTCCAAGTGGGGAAGCCTGTGAAAAGGTCAGAGGCAAGGTCGAGGCCCTTCTGACTCAGCACGTCTTCATCAGTCTCGAGCCCGTATGCCTTGAAAATCTCGTCTGTCATGACACCAAATTGCGCCTTCATTGCGTTTTTGTAGTTTTCAAGGGTAGGCGCCTGACCCCTCAGTGTCTGCAAGGGAGTGCCTTCCAGCGAGTTCCATCCAGCGAGCAGAGGCACTTGTGACTGCTGACCCTTCTCAAACACATCGTCTGCGCTCTCAGTCATGAAGTAACCGTCAAGTACCACGTTGGCCATCCCTTTGGGAGGGAGGAGCTTTTGTAGTGAATCGGCGTTCAAAGCCATCGCATCGGCCAGACTTGAAATGCCAGCCTGTTTCAGAAGTTCTGCTCCGGCAGCATCGGCATCGGCTTGGGAAGAAGGCTGAAAAGGCAACACCTCTGCACCCGAAGAAAGCATGGCACCAGCAATGAGGTCCTTGGAGAGGGGAGAGCACATCAGGAGCGATACAGAGAACGAACCAGCCGATTCTCCTACAATGGTAATCTTGTCAGGGTTGCCACCAAAGGCAGAGATGTTCTCTTTCACCCACTTGATAGCAGCCACTTGGTCGAGGAAACCGTAGTTGCCGCTTCCTTTATACTCGGAAGATGCTGTGAGGTCTGGATGGGCAAAGAAGCCGAACACCCCCTCACGGTAATTGGCCGTCACACAAATCACGCCCTCCTTGGAGATGGAAGAGCCATCGTAGCGGGGCTCGCTGCCAGAGCCAGCCATCAGTCCGCCACCATTGAAATAAATCAGCACAGGCAGGGCATCGGCTGTTGTGGCTGCGGTAGTCCAAATATTCAGATAAAGACAGTCCTCGCTACGACCCGGACCTCTGAACGACATGTCACCGAAGATGTTGGGCTGCATGGGGTCGTCGCCAAACTGTTTGGCTGAGCGCACTCCCTCCCAAGCTTGAACAGGCTGGGGAGCCTTCCAACGTAGTTCGCCTACCGGAGCCTGAGCGAAAGGAACACCCAGGAACTTCTTCACACCGTTTTCCTCGATACCTTGGAGAACTCCATACTGGGTTTTTACTTCAAGGGTGACAGCAGTCTCCTTCTGCAGAGTGCAGCTGCCAAAAACAGCAACACAAGCGATTACTGACATCGCAAATACATGGCTTTTAGTCATAATGAAGTCTGATTAAGGGATTTATTTGGCAAAATTAATAAAAAAGATGGAATATGTGCCTATTTCATTCATTACTGTACACACATTTAAGACATGTCGGGGCCGAAAATGTTGGCACCCCTGACATTAGCCTTGCTAAAATAGCAGTTTCGCATTGCTGTGCAGCCGTCTCTTGAAACAAATGGCAAAAAAATTGTTACATGGGTTAAAGAGTTTTATTAAAAAATGTGCCATCTTTGCAAAGATAAACCTGACTTAAGATAAGCAATAACAAAAACACTAAAACTTGATAACATGAAAAAGACCTTATTATCAACTATGCTCCTGTGTTGCGCATGCATGATGCAGGCACAGACAGAACCTCTGAAGACCTCGACGGTATTTAATGACGATGGGACAGTGACGTTCTACTATCAAAACAAAAACGCCAAAGAAGTGCAGGTGGACGTACAGTTCGCCGGACGCAAACCCATGGAACTGAAGGATGCGCAAAGCGGACTTTGGACCGCTACGCTCGGACCGGCTGCCCCTGACATGTATCCCTATTGCTTCGTCGTCGATGGCATCAGTGTCATGGACCCTCTGTGTGACCAGTATTTCCCCAACGAGGGATTCAAGAACAGTTTGCTTGAGATACCCAGCAAGAAAGGGCCTCTTGTGCATGATAAGCAGAAAGTGATGCACGGAACGGTGGAGTATGTCAATTATTATTCTCAAAGCCTGCAGGCTACCAACCATGCTGTCGTTTACCTTCCGCCAACCTATCAGCGAAGCCGTACGAAGAAATATCCCGTTTTCTATCTCATCAGCGGAACGACCGACACCGAGGAGGTGTACTACAAGGTGGGTCGCATCAACTACATTCTCGACAACCTGCTGGCACGTGGTGAGGCAGAGGAGATGATTGTAGTGCTGCCCTATGGCAACCCCTCTAAACTCATGCCTGCCATGCAGGGGATGGGTGGCTTCCCAAGAGGCGGCGGCAGAATGGGCGGCTTCCCGGGTGGCGGCATGCCTAATGGCGGTGGCTTCCCCGGTGGTGGTCAGATGCCTGCTGGCGGTTTCCCCGGTGGCGGAATGCCTAACGGAGGTGGTTTCCCTGGTGGTGGTCAGATGGGAGCCATGCCTAACGGCGGTGGCTTTCCCAGTGGCGGCTTCCCTGGCGGTGGTGCCAGAATGGGTGGCGGTATGCCGGGCGGAATGGGCATGATGTTCGGACGCGACCTCTTCAGCCTCGACCTCATCAACGACCTGATGCCATACGTAGAGGAACATTACCGCACCATTGCCGACCGTGACCACAGGGCTATTGGCGGTTTCTCAAGGGGCGGCAACCAAGCTCTCTCCAACGGCCTGAACAACCTCGACAAATTCTCTTACCTTTGCAGCTACAGTTCATTCACCTCGACTGACATCGCCAATGTCTACGACAATGCCGAGGATACCAACAGCAAAATACATCTCTTCTGGTTGGGTGTCGGCACCGACGACTTCCTCTATGGCACTGCCCGCGACTACATGGAGTTCCTCGACAAGAAGGGTATCCGCTCAGTGAAGGAGTTCACCAACGACAAATACGGTCATACTTGGATGAACGCAAAATACTTCCTTGACAAGTCGCTGAGGCTTCTCTTCCGTCCGCAGGCAGCAGAAGAGGCGATGAAGAACGGCAAGCCCGCACTTGCCGCCACAGGCAATGAACAGCAGTTCACCGGAGAGACGATGGCACGTCTGTTCCCGCGTCCCATTATCTCCCCCGAATACAAGAAATCGAGTATTGTGTTCCGCTTCAAGGCTCCTGATGCCAAGTCCGTAGCTGTCGTAGGTGAACTCTATGACCAGCCCGTACAGATGAAGAAGGACAACGATGGTGTGTGGTCGGTAGAAATCAAGGACCATGCCATGGAGACGTTCACCTATTACTTCCTCGTGGACGGCACTCAGGTGGCAGACCCCAACAATATGTATCTCGCACCGTCGAAAGGGTTTAAACCGAGTATCGCAAGCCATCCTTCGTCAGACTACAACTTCGCCAAGATGGGCAACATCGAGCATGGTGAACTGAGTTACAACATCCAAAGCAATGAGGCATGGTATATCTCACATATGAGCAACCAGCATGGGATGCCCTGCTTCATCCAACTCATACCAGGAAAGGACGACACCATCGAGAGTTGGTTCAAGGTTGGTGGCGCCAATGCCATTGCCGATGTGCTCATCAACAAGAAGAAGACAAAGCCATGTATCATCACCACCAGCAATCTGGAGTTTATTCAGAAATCTGAAGACCCCAACAAACCTACTATCCATACGCTGCGTGCCGATGATTACAAGACATGGGCAGAACGAAGAAAGGCGCTTGAGACTTTGTTGATTAAACTGAAGTAAGATAATAGTGATACGCTATTTAAAAGAGGGTGATTTTTGTATGAAATCATCCTCTTTTTTTGTTTGTAAAAGAACAAATTACCCATTTGTGTTACATTTCGTAAATTTTTCGTTTCGTTTTGTTGCACAGGGAAATATTTTTTAATAATTTTGGAACACGCAACAAAGACTATTCATTATTTAATAATTACCTTTGCAAAAACTAATTTGCGAGATAAACAATCTTTTTTATGGTAACCGATTCAAAATTTTGGAGTCTACGCCGAAATGGGCTTTTTGCAGCTTGTTTCATGTTGGCTGTGGGTTTGACCATGAACTCTTGTACACAGTACGACTTGGATGAGCGCGACCCTGAAGGATGGGGAGCGAGCATCTACAGTTGGCTTGAGGAGAATGGCAACTACACCAACACGGTGAGGATGATTGAAGACTTGGGCTACAAGGAGGTCTTGGCGAAAACGGGTTCAAAAACCCTCTTTGTCGCTGATGACGATGCCTATGCCCGATTCTTCCAGAACAACAGTTGGGGGGTGAGAAGCTACGAACAATTCTCTCTCTCACAGAAGAAATTGCTGCTTTTCGGCAGCATGATGGACAACTCGATGCAGCTCAACAGTTTGCCGAGCGTTGAGGGAACACCTCCAAGGGAGGGTGAGTGTATGAGAAGATTTGCTTCCAGTACCCCATTCGATTCTGTGAGAATCCTCAATCCCGACCAGATGCCCGACAATCCTTATTGGGCACGTTACAAGAACTCGGGTAAGCCGATGGTGTGCATGACCGACAATTCTGTCGTTCCGTTGGTGCAGTTCATCGAGAAGCAGTTGGTCAACAAGCGCATTACCAATAGCGACTATGATTTCCTGTACAACAACACGACGCATCGTGCGCCTGGTGATGCCAGCGTCAACGGCGTGCAGGTGGAGACACCCAACATCAAGTGCTCCAACGGATTCATCCATAAGATGAGCGAGGTGATTACCCCATTGCCCAACATGGCCGAACTGCTTGCCACCAAGAAGAACGTGTCGGTATTCAATAAACTGATGAACCGTTTCTGCGCTCCCTATTGGGTAGGCGAGGCTGCCACCACACAATATAATTACCTATATAATACCAATGTCGACTCCGTTTTCCAAAAGCGCTATTTCTCGGAGAAGTCACAGGAGGGTAACCCCGTGGGTGCCACTCCCGACAACAAGGCTGTGAACGGACAGCTTAAGTTCGACCCGGAGTGGAATGCCTACTATGCTGGCCTCGACGACCAGGGCGGCAATATCGCCATGCAGCGTGACATGGCAGTCATCATGGTGCCCAGCGACCAGGCGATGGCAGAGTATTGGGAAACAGGAGCAGGAAAGGTGCTCAGGGATTATTATGGTACATGGGACAGAGTGCCTGATGATGTGGCAGTGAAACTGCTCAACAACAATATGCTCAGTTCGTTCATCTCGTCTGTGCCTTCCAAGTTCTCAGGCATCCTCAATGACGCCAACGACCCCATGGGAGTGGAAATCAGTGCCATCGATTCTGTCTACTTAGGCTGCAACGGTGCTATCTATCTGACCAATCGTGTCTATTCTCCCACAGCTTACGTCAGCGTGTCGTTCCCCGCATTGGTCAATGAGACCATGAAGATTGTCTACTGGGGTATCGAGCAGTTGCAGTATAATGTGTACCTCAACTCCCTCAACTCATACTATAGTTTCTTCATTCCCACCAACAAGGCGATGCTTGAGTACATCGACCCCTGCTCATATGGAAAGAACCAAACACAGCTGTTCCGCTTCCATTATGATGCTTCCAAGGTCAATGTGGCTGACCGTGTCTGGGCAAGTATCTGGAACTATGATGTGGAGACAGGAACTGTAGGCGACTCCATTGGAATGGCCAACAACGACCAGGTGAGAAACCGTCTTAAGGACATCCTGGAGACACACATCGTGATTGGCAACGTTGAGGACGGGCATGAGTATTACCGCACCAAGGGCGGCACAGAAATCCGTGTCAAAAACGTGAAGGCTGGTGTTGGCGGTATGACAGTAGAGGGCAGTTACCAGACCAATGAGGCTGAGCCTCTCCGTGTCAGTGAGATTTATGACCAGACCGAAGGTGGTAACGGAAAGAGCTACATCCTCGACGGACAACCCATCCTGGGAACCCGCCGCACTGTTTACGACCAGCTGGCAGAAAGGCCGGAATTCTCCAAGTTCTTCGAACTCATGGAGGGCAGTGGTATATTTGAGCAAATCCACAACAACAGAAATGCCTGCGGTGGAACCAACGTCTCGGTGTTCAACACCTATCATTATACTATATATGTGCCAACCAATGAAAGCATCGAGGAACTGCAGCGTCAGGGCAAGCTCCCCACTTGGGAGGCAGTAGAGGCTTTGGAGGAGGCAGGAGACGTCTTGGGCAAGAGCCGCGACTCCCTGCTGATTGCCAACTTCGTGAAGTACCACATCCAGGACAACGCACTCTTCATCGGAGCACAGGAAGATTCCGGCGACTTCGAGACCGCAGTCATCGACCCCTCGACAGAGCGCTTCTACAGACTTTCGGCAAAGTTGTCGGATGGCGAAATCGTCATCGTCGACCATGCTGGCAATACCCGCCGTGTGCTGACCAGCAACCCCAACCTTTATAATATAGTGGCAAGGGAGTTCCAGTACAATTCGGCAGACCCGACCAGGGCAACGATGATAGAGACGTCATCATCCGCGGTCATCCACCTCATTGACAAACCACTGATGATCAAAAACTGATAATTGAAACATGACGACTATGGCTACAAATAGATACATGAAAATTTTCGGAACCGTCGTGGTGGCTCTCCAATTGTCGGTGGGATATACCTACGCCCAAAGCGCAGGAGATATCATCAGCGGTACGGTGAACGACTCCTATGGAGCGGTTATCGGAGCCAACGTGGTGGAAATCGACGCCGCCAACCGTATCCAAGCTTCGGCGGTGACGGATATCAACGGTAACTTCTCCTTCAAGCTCAAAAACCCGAAGGACAAGATACGCTTCTCGTATGTGGGTTACAAGACTGTGACCAAACCCATCAACCAACTGAAGTACAACATCACGATGTCGGATGAGGAGCAACTCGACGAGGTTGTCGTGGTGTCAAAGAAAAGGGCACAGGGCTCTGGCCTCGCCATCCCGGTGGATGAAATCTCAACCGCACGCGAGAGCATCAATATGTCGGAATTTGAAGGACTCTCCATCACAACTGTCGACGAGGCCCTTCAAGGACGTATCGCCGGTCTCGACATCGTGGCCAACTCAGGTAACCTCGGTTCGGGTACCTCCATGCGTCTGCGCGGTGTGTCGAGTATCAATGGTTCGAGCGAACCCCTCATTGTGGTTGACGGCAATGTGTGGGAAACCAATGTCAATGACTTCGACTTCTCTTCTGCCAATGAGGAGAAATTTGCCGAACTGCTCAACGTCAACCCCGAGGATATCGAGAGCATCTCCGTGCTCAAGGATGCAGCTGCAACAGCCATCTGGGGTTCTCAGGGTTCGAACGGTGTTATCGAAATCAAGACCAAGCGCGGTACAAGAGGTGCTACACGTGCCACTTACAGTTTCCGTCTGACGGGCACCTACCAGCCCAACGGCTACAAGATGCTCAATGGTGATGAGTACACCATGCTGCTCAAGGAAGAGTATTTCAATCCCTCTATGAGTGATGCATCCAGCAATATTCCGGAAATCAACTACAACCCCAGTTTCCCGGAGTATGAGATGTACAACAACAACACCGACTGGCTCAAGGAAGTCAAGCAGGTGGGATGGAGGCAGAACCACTACCTCGCTCTTTCTGGTGGTGGTGAGAAAGCCCATTTCCGTATCGGTGCGGGCTATGATCATGAGACGGGTTCCATCATCATGCAGCAGCTCGACCGTTTCACCTCACGTGTCAACCTCGACTATTTCGTCAGCGACCGCATCAAGATTGAGACCAATATCGCTCTTACCTATACCAAGAACAGGAAGAACAACGGCGACTTGCTGAGCATCGCCTACACCCGTATGCCTAACCTTTCTATCTATGAGCAGGACAGGTTTGGCAACGACCTCGATGAGTATTACAGCATGTTGCCTACTGTCTCCAGTCAGTTGCGCGACCAGTTGAACAAAGCCAATCCTGTGGCGCTCGCCCATGAGGCAAAGAGCCATGAGACCAGCTACAACATCGAGCCAGAGTTCAAACTGCGCTACAACCTTCTCGGCCTCTCCGCCATGCAGACTCAACTTGCATATGAGGGAAAGGTGGTCTTCAATATCTTCAACCGCTATGAGGACACCTTCATGCCGCTCTCTCTGAGCACAACGGGATGGAATGACACAGAGGGAAAGCAGAGCAACAGGACGACTGCCAACTCATCCAAGAGTTTTGGTGTGACCACCACTCATACCCTGACCTTCACGCCGGCGTTCAAGAACAAGGACCACTCCATGATGATGATGCTCCGTGGACAGCTCACCAGCGGAAAGTCCAACTCACAGAACACGGTGGAGTGGGGATTGCCCTCGGGCTCCATCATCAGTCCTTCCGCACCTGGTATTATCGATGGTATCGGCACCGGCAGCGGACAGTGGAGAAGCATCTATTTCACCTATTCAGCACACTACGCCTACAAGGGTAAGTATATCGCCGACTTCTCGGTTCGCCGAGACGGCAGCACCAAGTTCGGTTCAGACCAGAGATGGGGTAACTTCCCCGCATTCTCCATCAGGTGGAACATCCACAAGGAACCGTTCATGGCAGAGCACCTGCCTTGGATATCCACACTCTCTGTCCGTCCGGGCTGGGGTATCGTGGGTAAGCAACCGGGTGCTGAGTATCTCTACTTCAGCAAGTATGCCAACGGCAACGGTTACATGAACGAACGAAGCATCTACCCCCAGAACATCCAGCTTAAAAACCTGAAATGGGAGCAGAAGGAAACCTTCAATATTGGTGTTGACTACGGTTTCTTCAATGAGAGAATCACGGGTAACGTGGAGTTCTACAGACAGTACACCACCGACCTGCTGATGGGCAACCGAGGTCTTCCCACCTCTTCTGGTTACTCTTCGCTGTCCTATCAGAACGTGGGTGACATGAAGAATATCGGATGGGAGTTCAACATCAACGGCAACCGCATCATCAGGGCAGGTAAGTTCAGTGTTGACTTCAATGTTACCTTCGCCAACAACAGGAATGAGATTACGGCGATGGACGAGACCTGTCTCGCCAGCCTCAACCACGAGTTCAACCGCAGCAATGGTTCATACCTCTCACGAGTTGAGCTCCAGACCGCCATGGGCTCCATCTACGGATTCCGCTACAAAGGCGTCTATCAATACTCTGATTATTCACCGGAGGAAATCAAGGGTGTCAGTGGTCCCAACGCACCTGTGGCACGCGACAAGGACGGCAACGTCATTTTGGATGAGAACAACATGACCAAGCCGATGATGTTCTGCGCTGGGTCAGTCAACTATGAGTTCCGTGGTGGTGATGCCATGTATGAGGATGTCAACCACGACGGACAAATCAACGAGTTGGATATCGTCTATCTGGGTTCCTCACTGCCTAAGTTCACCGGCGGTTTCGGATTCAAGCTCAACTTCGGACGACTGACATGGAACAACCAGTTCAACTTCCGTTATGGCAACAAAATCATCAACGCCGCCCGCATGGAGGTGGAGAAGATGTATGACAACAACAACCAAAGCCGTGCCGTCAACTGGCGCTGGCGTGTTGAGGGAGACGTTACCGAAATCCCAAGAGCACTCCGTCAGACCGGCTACAACTGGTTAGGCTCCGACCGCTTTGTGGAGGATGGTTCATTCATCCGACTCAACTACTCGCAGCTCAGCTACTCTCTCAATCAGAAAATCATCAAGCGTCTTGGACTCCAGCAGGTGAGTTTCTATGTCTCCGCCAACAACCTGTTCTGCCTGACCAAATACTCGGGTGCTGACCCGGAGGTGGGCTATGGTTCAATGGGTGTTGTCACCGACGGTGCGAAGACACCGCGCTCCAAGTCGTTCACTGGTGGTATTACCATTATGTTCTAAGTGTTACCTCATTTACAGAAGAGAAAAATCATGATCAACAAGTTGAAACATATCAGTATAGCTGCCTGCCTTATCATGGGCATGACAGGATGTTCAGACTTCCTCGATATTCTGCCAATGAATGAGGTGGTGCTGGAGAACTACTGGACAGAGAAGAATGATGTGGTCAGCGTGGTCAACAGCTGCTACGAGACGCTCGAGAGCGGCGACTGCATCACCAGGATGGGTGTTTGGGGTGAATTGCGCTCCGACAACCTGCGCATGGGAGCCAATGTTCCCAATGATATCAACGAGATTCTGAAGGAGAACCTCCTTCCCTCCAATTCCTATTGCAACTGGGCTAAGTTTTATGAGGCCATCAACCGGTGCAACACCGTATGCCATTATGCGCCGATGGTGCAGGAGATTGACCCCAACTACACCATGGAGGAGATGAAGGCGAATATTGCAGAGGTGTCTGCCATCAGGGCACTGTGCTACTTCTATCTCATACGTACATTCAAGGATGTGCCTTATACCACATCACCGAGTATCGATGACTCGCAGGAATACGTGCTGCCCGCCACTCCTTTTGGAGCTGTGCTCGACTCATTGATACAGGACTTGGAGAAGGTCAAGGACGACGCTGTCAGACGCTACTACACCGACGACAGCCCCAATGCCTACTACAATTCCAGCAAGATTACCCGTTGGGCCATCTACGCTCTGTTGGCTGACCTCTATCTCTGGAAGGGAGAATGGGACAATGCCATCCGCTACTGCGACATGGTGATAGATTTCAAGCGCCTCCAGTACAAGGAAATGGTGGAGCGACAGGGAAATGTCAACAACATCGATTTGATTGACAGCATCCCCATGATTTTGGAGAAGCCTGTGGGCTCAACCACCTGCGGCAATGCCTACAATGAAATCTTCGGTGAAGGCAATTCATTTGAGAGCATCTTTGAACTCTATTACCGCACCAACCAGAGTCAGCAAAACACATGGGTGAGCAACTACTATGGCAACAACAACAACATTGTGGGCAATCTCAGTACCTCAGACTTCCTTTTCAAGGATGTGGCACAGGGCAACAACAATGTGTTCAAACGCACCGACGGAAGAGCCTATGAGGGAGCCGAGCTCAACAACTCACGCTATGCCATCACCAAGTATGCACGTCGCCAGGTGACCTACAGCACGCAGAACGTGAGTACAGAGAAAGACCTCAACTTGAACAGTTCACGCCGCTCCGGAAGCGATGCCAACTGGATTCTGTATCGTCTGAGCGATATGATTCTCATCAAGGCAGAGGCTCTCATCGAGCGCAACAACGTGGGTGACCTCGAAGCTGCTTTCGCCCTCATCGACATCGTCAACAAACGTGCCAATGACGCCGTGGGAGGAACAAGGAGCAGCACGCTCAAGAAAGATGATTACATCGACTCGAAACCAGCCATGGAGAACTTGCTCTTTGAGGAAAGACAGCGAGAGTTCATCTTCGAGGGCAAGCGTTGGTATGACCTCGTGAGACTTGCACGTCGCGATGGCGACAACTCAAGGCTCATCTCATTGGCCACCCGTAAATATATAGAAAATGTGAACGCCATCAAAATCAAGTTGGCAGACCCCAATATCATCTACTTCCCGTACTCCAAGAGTGAGTTGAAGGTCAACCCGCTGCTCAGGCAGAACCCCGCCTTCGACACCGGTGAGGATTCCGAATTGAACAGATAACCAACAATCAGCAATCAATATCATATTATGATGACTAAAAGTATGAAATATTTCCTCGCCTGCTGTCTTGTCGGATGCGCAGTATGTCTGTTCACGGCCTGCGTCGACAACGATGACGATGTGCCCGAGAACTACTATGCATCGACCAAACTCACGGCAGCGGAGTTCCTCGAGGAAAGACCTGAACTATTCAGCGACTTCATCGGCATCCTGAAGCGCACACCTTATTTCTCCATGCTGTCCACCTACGGTACCTACAGCAGTGCCGGACTGCTTCAGTACACCCTCTTCGCTCCCACCAATGAGGGTATTGAGCGTTATCTGAAGAAAATGGGCTACAGCAGCATCGACCAGATTCCTACGGAAACCTGCGACACGCTTGCACGTACACATATTATTAAGAAAGGTGCCTTCTTCACCACCGACATTGGCGAAGGTGCCCTGCCCGAGCTCAACATGGATGATGCCTATATCGTGCTGTCATCAGACTCCGATGTGACCAACAACAACAAACTCGTCTATTACATCAACAAGAACTCCCGTGTGGTGGAGCGTGACGACTCAGTGACCAATGGTGTGGTCCATGTCATCAACAACACCATCGCATCAAGCAGTTTGCTGCTCGCCGACAAGATAGATGAAGACCCAGCTCTGACGCTCTTCTCCCAGGCACTCAAGCTTACGGGTATGGCAGACTCTCTGACCAAGTATATCGATGATACCTATGCCTGTGAAGATGACTCAGTATATACGGGCACCATGGAGCGTTGTACCAGTGGTTCCGCCCTCTACACCCGTACCTTCTGGGTAGGAAAACGGTATTTCAAATATACGGCGTTTGTGGAACCAGACTCCGTCTTCCACCGCTATGGCATCAACAACATGGATGACCTGAAGGCATATGCCAAGAAAGTCTATGACGAGACCTATCCAGAGGATGCCGGACTCTATGACGACAACCCCAAGCACCGCAAGAACCCGCTCAACCGCTTCGTCAGCTACCATCTGCTGCCCCGCGTGGGTCAGTACAACAGTTGGGTTGTATCTGGAGATGTGCGCAACTGCCTCGACATCACCCTTATTGACCCAGAGGAGTATTATGAGACGATGTGCCCCGGCACCATCATGCGTTTCGCAGGACCACCGGCAGGTTTGTTCATCAACCGCAGGGGTGTGCAGAACAGGTCGGAACGTGGCGTTTTCATCAAGGGTGTGAAAGTGCTCTCCCCCTCAGAGTCAGGTTCGACCGAACAGAATGCGCTCAATGGTGTGTATCACTATCTTGACGATATTCTGGCCTACACCACCCAGGTGCGCGACGTGGTGCTCAACCGCCGCATCCGCATCGATGCCACCGTGCTCAGTCCCGATTTCATGAACTGCAATGGCCGTGGCCGATATGGTGAGGACATCCTCACAGGATTCAAACAGGGGTATATCTCCGACTGGACCATCAGCAAGGAAACCTTCGTTGGTGTGCACAGCGATGTCACCTACTGGCACTCCTATCAGGCCAACGCGGTCTGCGTGAGCGGAGTCTTTGATGTCACCTTCAAGCTGCCGCCGGTGCCCTCCGGCACCTACGAGGTAAGGTTGGGCTATACTCCCGGTGAGGAGCGTGGTGTCATCCAGGTGTATCTCGAGAACGAGCCTTGCGGTATCCCCATCGACCTGCGTGTTTGGGGTGGCGACCCATCTATCGGAGCCGTTGCCGACACCGAGGATGAGGAGGAGAACAGGGCTAACGACAAAGCCATGCACAACCGCGGATACATGAAGTCGATGGACTGCTGGCATCCCGGTGCCGGCGATGACACCATGCGCTCGCTCAGTCCGCTTCGCAGAATCCTTGCCACAAGGTATCTTGATTCCAACAAGACCTATCACCTGCGTTTCCGCCAGGTGCTCGACGACCCCGACCGCTACTGGTCGTTCGACTACATCGAACTCTGTCCTAAGAGCGTTTACGGAAGTCCTGAGGGTGAGGATACCCATTAATACCGAACAATCACAAAAAGCCAACTATCACGATGATGAATTACAAACATATCATCTGCGCGCTAAGCGCTGCCTGCTGCCTCTATGGGTGCGCCGAATGGGATGAGCACTACGTGGACACCAACGTCGATGGTGCTGACAAGACCCTGTGGCAGCAGTTGAAGGAGAATCCACAGTTGAGCGATTTCTGTCAGGTGATGGAGCAGACCAAGGTGTTCAGAATGCACAAGAAGACATCGGTGAGTTACGCCGACCTGCTCAACAGCGGGCAGTCGTTCACAGTCATCGCACCGGTCAACGGTACATTCAACCGCGACTCACTGCTCAACCTGGTGCAGACCAACCAAGGCGACTCGGTGGTGGAGAAGTTCTTCGTGTTCAACCACCTGTCGCGCACGCTCAGGTCGGTGACACCTGAGACCAACAGCATCCACCTGCTCAACTCCAAATATGTGCAAATAGGACCCGACGGCATCGAAGGCGTCAGGGTTGTCACACCCAATGTGCCTGCCAAAAACGGTGTCCTCCATGTCACAGAACGTCCGTTGCCCTATCGATACAGTCTCTATGAGGCATTGTCAGATGAGGCTCAGCTGAACGAAATCGGACGCAACCTCCGCCTCTATGAGGAGGATGAGCTTGACCCGGAGCAGTCGGTGTCGAGTGGTATCGAAGAGGGTGTGCCCATCTATGTCGACTCCGTAGTTATCTCATATAACCGTATGCTCCAGCGCATCGGATATATTGATGCCGAAGACTCCACCTATATGATGGTGGTGCCCACCAACGATGGATGGAACAAGGCATGGGAAGAGGCGAGCAAATTCTTCGTCTATGACCAGACCGTGCTGAAACGGGACTCCATACAAAAGTATTGGACTAACCGCGCACTCCTTGAGGACGCTATCTTCAACAAGACAAGTCAGAAGTCCATCCAGGACTCCCTCATCTCCGTGCAATACACCAGGACGACTCCCGAATACCATGTGTTCTACAAACCATTCAGTGAAGGAGGTATCCTCAATGGGGCACAGAAGCAGGAGTGCAGCAACGGTGAACTCTACGTCACACAGGAATGGCCCTTCACACCGGAGCAAACCTATTTCAAGGAAATCAGGAGCGAGGGCGAGAGCACATCCCTTATCACGACAGAGAGAGACTGTACCTACAACATTCGCCACGTGGCGGCTGACAGCATCTCCAAAGATGCATATCTCCATGTCGTCCCGCGCACAGGTACATCCAACTGGGAGCTGACCTATCGTGTGAACAACACGCTCAGCGGAGATTACGACATCTGCGCCGTCATCCTGCCGAAATCGGTCGACAACCCCATCAATCCCAACCTGCGTCCATGCAAGTTCAGGGCTGCTGTCAACTATGTCGACACTTTAGGTAATGCTCAGACCTTCAACTGCGGCAATACCCAGTTCAAGAACAACCCTGAGCGGGTGGATACCATTGTCTTGGCAGAGAACTTCCATTTCCCCGCCTGCAACTTCGACCAAAACGACATCAAGGTTTCGGTGAAGATACAGTGCTCCATCACGGCCCGTGAGACGTCAACACACTCTCGTGAGATGTATCTCGACTGTATCTATCTGAGACCACGAACCTCTAAATCCGAACAACAATGAGAAAGCATATATTATTCGCTTTGCTGCTGGCGTCGGCCTCACTCGCCGCGCAGGACATGAAGAATGTGACCGGACAAGTTGTTGATGCAGCTACGGGTAAACCGTTGGCAGGTGTCATCGTGCAGGCTTATGGTGATGCACGCTATTCCACACTTACCGACGAGAATGGAAATTACAATCTCAAGGCACCCGAATACACCAGCTCCATCATCATGAGGGTCGATGGATACAATCTCGAACAGCATGCCATCAGCAATGGGGTGGCAAACGGTAAACTCTACCAGTCGTCGTTCAGCGAGTTCTATCGTAACAAGACTACTGCCAATTCGGTGGCAGAGGCCAACCATTTTGAGAATACCTCAGAAATCAGTGTTGACCCGCTCATCGCCCAACAATTGGGAGCCGATGTCAGGTCGGTCAATATCAGCGGTCTGCAGGGAATGGGCAACAGATTGCTTGTTGAGGGTATCAACTCTCTGCATGCCAACGCTCAGCCGCTCATCGTCATTGATGGTGTGGTCATGGATATGCAATACAACCGTGAAATGCTCCATACAGGTTATTACAACAACTTGCTTGCCAATATCAACGTCAATGACATTGAGAAGGTGGAGGTACTGAAAAACGGTACCGCCCTCTATGGAGCCAAGGCTGCCGATGGTGTGGTGCTTATCCAGACCAAACGCAACAAGAGCATGGCAACCAAGATTGATGTGACCATCAACGGTCAATATGAGTTGGTTCCCAAACTCCCCAATATGATGGATGCAGAGGACTACCGCCTCTATACCACTCAGTTGCTGGCTGGCAAGACGAAGACCATGAGTACGATGAAGTATCTCAACAACGACCCCAATTACTTCTATTACAAGAAGTACCACAACCAGACCGACTGGGTGAAAGAGGTCTATGAGAATGCTTTCTCACAAAACTACGGCATCAACGTACAGGGTGGTGACAATGTTGCCTCCTACAACCTCTCGGTGGGTTACTCCTTAAGCAACAGCACGTTGAAGAAGAATGACTTCTCCAGGTTCAACATGAGGCTCAACACCGACATTGAGGTGTTCCGTGGACTCACCGTCAGGTTCGACGCCTCCTACAGTGATGTAGACCGCAAACTGATGGACGATGGTGCTCCCATCAATCCATTGGAGGGCGTGATTACATCGCCGGGATTCCTCGGACTTGCCAAGGCTCCTTTCCTCTCCCCCTATGCCTATGACACCGGTGGCAACCTTAGCCACTATTTCGCTGAGGCAGACGATTACCTGGAGGGTATGTTCCAGGATAAGGGAAGGCTCGCCAACCCCACCAGCATCTTGGCCAATGGAGAGGGCAACAACCGCAACTCCTACGGCAACCGCCTCATCATGTTCTCCATCACCCCGACCTACAGAATCAACAGGCGTCTGAAGGTGAGCGAGCACTTCACACTCGGACTGGTCAATACCAACGAGAACTACTACCTGCCTATCCAGGGCGTGCCGACATTCACCATCCCCGGTCTTGACGAGGGAACGGAGTTGCAGAATATCGTACAGAGCCAGGCTGCTCGGCAGACCGCCATCCAAAGCGATACCTATCTCACTTGGGAGAAACGGTATGGTGCCCACCTCGTGGACTTCAGAGGCGGTGTGAGATTCATCAACAGTGAGTACAAATCGACATCGCAGATTGGTTACAACACAGGTAACGACAAGACTCCCAACATGAGCAACTCTCTGCAGTTCAAAAATACTGGTGGTGATGATGACAAGACCCGTGAGCTCTCATGGTATGGCATCGCAGGTTACAACTTCGGTGAGCGCTACTACCTCAATGCAGGTCTCTCCATGCACACCTCTTCACGTATCGGTGATGATGCCGAAGGTATGAAGTTGGCGGGTGTCGTCTGGGGACTCTTCCCCAGTGTAGAGGCTGCCTGGGTGCTGTCCAATGAGAAATTCCTCTCAGGAATCAAGGGTATCAACTACCTCAAACTCAACGCAGGCTTCGATATCACCGGCAACGACGACATCGACTACACCGCATCACGCAGTTATTTCGTCTCCAACCTTATGCTCAACAACAGTGTGACAGGACTTTCCATTGGGAATATCGGCAATACCCAACTGAAGTGGGAGACCACAAGAAGAGTTACTGCAGGTCTTGAGGGCAACTTCCTCAACAACCGTATCGGACTGAGAGTGAATGTATTTAAGAGCTGGACCTCCAACCTCCTCGCACTGAAACAGTTGGCATGGACCAGCGGTTTGCAGGAGAACTGGACCAATGACGGTAAACTGGAGAACACAGGTTTCGATGTCAGCCTCAGGGGCAAGGTGCTCGCACTCAGAAATTTCCAATGGGAAATCGGTGCTTCGGCAGGACATTATGCCAACAAGGTGACAGCGCTGCCCGACAACCGCTCGTTCCTCACCGAACTCTATGGCGCCAACATCCTCACTGAAGTGGGACAGCCTGTGGGCGTATTCTATGGATGGAAGACCAACGGAGTCTATGCCACCACCCAAGAGGCAAGGGCCGACGGACATTACATCACCACTTCTACCGGCGACCACAATTATTTCCAGGCAGGAGATATGAGATTTGTCAATATGGATGGCAATAAGGAAATCAATGATGCAGACCGCACTATCATCGGTGACCCCAACCCCGACCTCTATGGCAACATCTTCACCACATTCACTTGGAAAAACCTGTCTTTGTCGGCAGTGCTCAACTACTCCTTGGGCAACGACATATATAATTACCAGCGCTCACTGCTTGAGGGGGGAAGTCTCTTCCTCAACCAGACCACAGCTTTGGGCAATAGGTGGAACGCAGAGGGACAGGTGACCAATATCCCACGTGTCAACTACAAAGACCCATTGGGAAACTCTCGTTTCAGTGACAGATGGATTGAAGATGGCAGTTATCTGCGACTCAGCTCTGTGACCTTGAGTTATTACCTGCCCATCATCAGTACCTATCTGCAGGGTATTACCATTTGGGGCAATGCCTCCAACCTCTTCACCGTCACCAAATACTTGGGCAGCGACCCTGACAGGGCACTTCCGGGAAGCATCCTCTCGCAAGGCATCGATGCCGGTCTGCTCACACCGGGACGTACCTTCTCACTTGGTGTCAATATCAACCTCTAATCCTTCCGAAACATGAAATATCTATATCAATTCATTATCGTAGTCTGTGTGTCGTGCGTCCTTGGCAGCTGTGCCGACTTGATGGATACCGACTCTGAACTCGTGGCATTTGAGAAAGACAACACGCTTGACCATCCCACCGACTCGGTGTACAGCGTGATGGGTATCATCGGGAAGATGCAGGTCATCGCCGACCGCACGGTGCTGCTCGGAGAGGTGAGAGGTGATTTGCTGATTACTACCGACGCCGCTTCGGCTGACCTCAAGAAATTGGCCGCTTTCGACTACTCGGGCACCAACCGCTACAATGCTGTCAGTGACTATTATGCCGTCATCAACAACTGCAACTACTTCATCGCCAATGTCGATACGGCATTGCAGAGAAGAGGCAGGATGCTGTTCACCTCAGAGTATGCCGCTGTGAAGACCTTCAGGGCATGGGCATATCTGGAACTGGTGAAAGCTTATGGGCAGGTGCCATTGGTCACCGAGCCTGTGATGACCGAGCAGCGTGCCCAGGAAGAGATGAACAAACCCCGTGTGGGCATCAATGAGATATGCAATTTCTTCATCGATGACCTCAAGCCCTACGCCCTCACCGAATTGCCACGTTATGGCACTGTGAGCGGATACGACTCCAAGTTGTTCTTCATCCCGACAAGGGCATTGCTGGGCGACCTCTGCCTTTGGGCAGGACGCTATCAGGAGGCAGCCACATGGTATCATGACTACCTCACCGATAAGAACAACCCGCTGCTGATGAATTCCAGGGCACGTACCACTTGGCCATCCAATGTGACGGAGTTCAATCTCGCCAATCCTACCAATGGCTATAATCCGACCTCTCTGAACGAGGCGCTGAGTTTCATACCCATGGAGGACAGGGTTTTCGACGGCGTGGTCAGCGATTTGGGCAATGTCTTCAACTCCACACGTGAGAACAACTACTATTATCAGGTGACACCATCTCCTGCCATGCAGCAAATCTCTGCTGCTCAGACCTACTGTATGGAGTATCAGTCGGGAACGGAGACCGACACCATCTATGTGCCAAAAATCGGACTGCAGAAGGATGTCATGATTGGTGACCTCAGGCTCAATGCCAACTACTCGCAGTCATCCAGCGGAGGACAGGATGAGTATTCCGAATTTTCATCCATCAGGCAGAATATCAGCAAGATTATGACGTCAAGGATTACCACCTATCGTCTCAATATGATATATCTGCGCTATGCTGAGGCACTCAACCGCTCAGGATTCCCCCAGTCGGCATTGGCCGTGCTCAAATATGGACTCTGTCCGGAGAATAATGTGGCTTATGTGGACAGCATAGAGCAGGATAGGGCAGGAAGTCTCATTGAGTTCGACCCCAACATCTTCACAAGGGAAGAAGTGATTGGTATCCACTCTCTCGGATCGGGCGACTCACAGGCCAATGCTTACTATGTGTTGCCTATGCCGGCTCAGCAACTTGCTTCCTTGCAGGACACCATCGACTACCAGATACCTCTTGTTGAGGATATGATTATCGATGAGATGGCTCTTGAGGGTGCATTCGAAGGATATCGTTTCTACGACCTCATGCGTGTGGCTCTGCGCCGCAATGCTTCTGAATATCTGGCTGATCCCATATCAAGACGCTGGGGTGCAACAGATGAGTCCCTCCGCGCATTGCTCATGGACAGGAAAAACTGGTATTTACCATTACCATAACTTTATTATTCTATCATCTATTTATTATCTATTTTTATTTATTAACCAAATTGTTTAAATCATGCGAAAGATTTACAAAGTTTTCTTTGCCCTGACACTATGTGTGTTTGGTGCAATGAACGTCCACGCTGATGAGATCGTGCCGCTGACAGCGGACATGTTCTTTGCATGGGACGGATGGGGTGCTGACGCACAGAAAACAGGCCCCGCTGACTGCACTTTTGTGCTCAACGAGTCCACAGGTCAGCCCTATGGCGACTCCCAGGTCATCAACTATGCTGACTTGTCGCTGTATTCAAAACTCATTGTCACAGTCACTGAGGGAACTCCCCGCTTCCTTTTCAACAGAGATGTTGACGAAGGTCAGTGGAATGAAAATGAAGAGCAGTCACACTTGATTGACAACACCAGAAATGGATGGTCTGCCAAGTATTTCTCTCAGGACGGCGAGGACTTCATTGTTGACCTCAAACAGATGGTCAAGGACAAGGGTTTTGCTCACCTGCATGCAATCAAAGGCGCCAACTGGGCCAATGTCACTGTCACCAGGATGGATTTGGTGAAGGCAGGCAAGGCACAGGTTGTGGGTTGGACAGACCTCATCACCAATGGTGACCTGGAGGGAGACGACGTGGCTTGCTTCTATTCCAAGGAGAATGCAAGCTCACCATTCCCATCAGTGATTACCGACGGTGTTGGTGTGGATGAGAGCCGTGGCATCATGGTTCACTCCGCAGCAGGTGCTACTCAGGACTGGGATGCACAGTTCTGGATTAACCTGCCCGAGATTCTGCCCGAGGGAACCAAGTATCGTGGCTCCTTCTCCTATCGTGCAAGCATGGACGCAACAGCCGACACACAGTCTCATGCCGATCCGAGCGATTACATCCACTACGAGATGATTGGTTCGCCCAACTTCACTACCGATTGGCAGACCTACACCTTCGAGGGTGCTATTACCGCTCAGCAGGCTGGTCCTAACAGCACTGGCGGCCTCATGCATTCCATCGCCTTCAACCTTTCCAAGAACAAGGCCAACGACATTGATTTCTTCTTCGACAACATCAAGTTTGAGGTCTACAAGTATGGCACCGTGGCAGAGTTCAGCGACGACGTCATCCAGATTGACTTCGGCTTCGATACCAACATTCCCGAACTCGTGAAGGCAAGCGGCAAGCGCCGCCTCATGTTCCCCGAGTCGTGTGTGGTGGTGAAGTTCAACGGTGTTGAGCAGTCCATCTACTCTGTTGAGGGATTCAGCGACGGACGCTTCTACATCTTCACCGATGAGCCCGCTAACGAGGATGATGAGGTCGAGGTGACCTTCATCAATCCTACCGATGCAACATACCACCTGACCTACCTTGGTGGTCCTGGTGGCGATGTCAACAACTTCACAGGTATTGCTACCTACAGCATGGATATCCAGGATAATGACGGTTATCCTTATGATTATCTCACTCCTGTCATCATGAAGGCTGATCCTGAGGATGGTTCATTCAACCTGCCCAATGATATCAAGGAGTTCAAGGTCACATTCGACAAGCCTGTTGACGTTGCAAGACTGAATGCAAAACTCGACAAGGACAAGCTGAATGTGGTGCCTGCTGAAGGCTTCGCAGAGGAGATTTCACTCGTCCGCACTACCAGTGGCAACCTCGCCGATGGTGAGTACACCATCTCTCTTACCAGAATCTATCCTCAGATGATGCTCGATGAGACCATCTACGGCGACTCTACCTGGACCATCAATGTGGGCAAGGTAAGCGTTGACCCCAATGATGTACCTGCTGAGATTCTGCCCGACTATTTCGCAACAACAGTCAATGGTGGTATTCCTGAGGGATATCGTGTATTCTTCGACAGCGAGGAGCGCGTTGCTCCCAACACCTACAGTTCTGGCGCACGTCTGTTTGACTTCGGCGAAGGCGGTGACTTCACCAAGGGTCTGTATTTCCGCAACAACTATGTGGAGTATGGAAGCCTTGAGGGTTATGCTCTTGAGCTCAAGGGTGGTAAGAGATACAACATCCACTTCAATGCTGCTGCTTGGAAGGACAATGGTCCCTACATGAAGTTCGAGATTCTCAATGCCAACGAGGATATCGTCTATGAGGCAGTCGTGAAGACCAATCCCAATGTGAATGGTTCTACTGGTGCTGTCACTGGCGCTGCCAGCTTCGACACCAAGTTCGTGCCCGATGGCGACGGCAACTACCTGCTCAGGTGGAGACCTGCAACCGATGCCAATGGCTCACAGGGTGACTTCACTGAGGTCCTTCTCGCTAACCCGCATGTGAAGTACATGCCCAACGTGGCAGGTGTTGAGGAGACTCAGCTGCTTGCTACCGCTCTGGAGAATGCCAAGGCCACACTGGCCGAGAACTCCGGCGAGCGTTACAGCGGTCCTGCATACGATACACTGAAGGCTGCCATCGAGAAGTATGAGGCTGAGGGTGAAACCTACACCGCTCCTTCTGCTTACCGTGAGGCTGCAGCTATTCTTGACGCTGCATCAAAGACTCTCAAGGATCACCGTACCCTTTGCGACGACTATGACAAGCAGATTAAGAAGTCTATCGACGTTGTTCGCGACTATGCTGACTCGAAGTTTGCCGTTACTGAACTTTATGCTCAGCTGAAGGCCACCAACGAGAAGTATCATGCTTACTCAGAGTGGGCTGCCAATACTGAGGATGAGGCCGAGGGCGACTATGTATACTACTATGACGTCCTGACTGATGACGTTGCTCTTGCAGAGGCTGCCAAGGAATTGGCCAACTCAACCCAGGTTGCATCCTACATGTTTACCGAAGGTCCGTCAACAACTTCATCTGATGTCGGCATCAAGGTGCTTGTTGACCGTATCCGCCAGGGAGCTGAGGGTCTGCAGCAACTCGGTGTTTCTGCTGATGATGAACTGATTGTCAGAGCAGGCAAGGCCATCTTCGATGATGACGCACTGGCTGAGGAACTCAAGACCCGCATCAAGAAGGAGTACTATGGTAAGATGAAGGACGGCGTTAACCTCTTCCCAGAGGTTGTCGACGAGGCTACATTGGAGACCACCACTCCGACCTACAACTTCACCGTATTCGTTAAGAACCCGAACACCTATGCTTGGAAAGAGAATGGTGGTGTCGTTGAAGAAAACTGCCCGGGCTGGACTGTACTCGAAGGCAATGCTGGTCTGACCAACATGTGGAATGGCAACTATCCTGGCGATATTGACAATCTGCCTAAGGACCTTTGCATCACTCAGTATCACCAGACCAACCGCATTGAGCAGACCATCAACGATCTGCCTGCTGGTATCTACAACATCATGATTGACGCTGCTGAGTGGAGCGATGAGTTCACACCTGCAACTGACAGTGAAGGCAATATCACTGATGACGAAGAGACTGTTGCAACGAAGGAAGCAAATCATGAGATGAACCGCGTATACGTGAAGACATCTGAGACACCTACCTTCGAGGAAGGTCAGGAAGAGCCTGAGGCATTCGCCGCAGACGCACGTATTGACCACTACGGACAGTATGTCGGCCGTCATGAGAACTTCTTGAATGGCGTAACTGTTGTCGACGGTGTTCTGACCATCGGTGTGAAGTGGAACAACCTTGCACAGATGATGTTCGACCGCGTACAGGTATTCCTTGCTAGTCCTGCCAATGGCTTCGACTATGCTTCCGCATACCAGGAGGTTATTGATGGTATCGACACCACTGCAGCCAATGCATCCGTGCGTGCTATCGAGCTTTATGACCTCAATGGTCGTCGCATCCTCACCGCTCAGAAGGGCGTGATGATTGTGAAGAAATTCATGAGCGACGGTACCATCCGTGTGGAGAAAGTGATTAAGAAGTAATACTTCTCAATAAGAATCGGGGCGGGCATGTGCACAAAGCGGATTGCCCGCCCCTTTTGATAATCATTTGGAATTGAGGAGCTTGGAAGTTTAGGAGTTTAGGAGTTTAGGAGTTTAGACAATACTCTGGTATATATTTATTCTCTTGCTTGACTTTTAAATGACTTCACTTTTTTATCTGCTTGATTCTTAACTACTTAATTCATAGCTACTTATCTTCTTTTATTACTAAAAATGACACAAATGAACAATAGACTGACTTTGTTGGTGTTGATGCTGTTTGTAGGATTGGGCATCTCGGCACAGTCGCGCCGTCCCATTGATTCCAAGCATCCTCTGTGGCTCATCCACGTGGATGTGTGGAACAAGGCTGACCCTCAGAAAATCATCGACCTCATCCCCGACGATGTCAAGCCTTATGTCTGCATGAACCTGTCGCTGTCCTGCCAGTACGACACGGAGAAAAACGTTTATAAGATGCCTCAGAACGCAGTCCGCACTTACAAGTCATGGGCTACGGTATGTCAGCACAACGGAATGTGGTTCACCTGCCAGCCTGCCAGCGGCGGTCATACGCACATACAGGACAACGACTTGGAGACATTTGAGTATTTCTACAAACGCTATCCCAATTTCCTGGGATGGAACTACGCCGAGCAGTTCTGGGGCTTTGACGAGCCGAATGACAAGAGTTCCAGCACTCAGGCATCCAGAATCGCCTTGTTTGCCAAACTGGTGAATATGGCACACCAATACGGGGGCTTCCTCACCGTGTCCTTCTGTGGCAACATCTGGTCGCACCCGCTCAACCCCATGGGCATGATGAAGCGCAACAAAGATTTGCTGGCTGCTTGCAAAAACTATCCGGAAGCCATTCTGTGGCTCTATAAGTACACCACCTCATCGTGCTTTTACAACAATGAGAGTGTCACCTTCGGACCGTTCTTCTCCGGACTGGCGAAGAGTTACGGTGTCAGATATGACAACTGCGGATGGAATGGTGCGCTCGACGCCCTGTTGGGTGAAGGACATGGAAAGAAATATCCTGTTGCAGCAGGCATCGGCACTGTGATGGAGCAGAGCGCGGTCAACGGCGGTGCCGTATGGGACGGACCGGAACTTATCTGGACAGAGGATTTCCAAAACCTCAACAACTCCACCATTGAAGGCTACTCACGCCGCAACTGGGGCACTTTTGCCGGATTTCGCAATGCATGGCTCGATATGTTCCGCAAAATCATCGACGGCACCATCTACATCCCCTCCCGTGAGGAGGTGGTAGGCCGTACGAAAATTGTTGTCATCAACGATGTGAACACTGGCAACGATGAGCAGAAATATGCTGCCTGGGGCACTCTCTATGATGGGCTCTACAAGCAGAACGACCCGTTTAACCGCGGCAACGGACAATGGATGGACAACTTCTGCTATTTCAAGAAGACAGGTCGCTATGCCGCGATACCATTGGTCATCGGTCTTTATGATGATGTCGCCAACTCCGTACCGGTGAAGGTGAAGAAGTCGGGTTACAACTCCAGATGGGGTACGCAGACCAAGAAGGTGAATGACTTCAACGAGCAATACCCAGAAGTGAGCAAGGGCGACCTCTATGTGTCGCGCTTGAAGAACCAGTTGGTCACCTATACGCCATACACCTATATGAATGCCAAGAAGACGGCATCGGCCGAGTTGCCATTGCTCTACAACACCTGTGACAGCCTTAGGCTTACATTCGGAAAACTGAGCAGCGGACTGATTAGGGAGTATGCCGACCATATCGACTGCTACCTCAACAACTACCGCAACGACACTACCACGATGGTGCTCGACAAAATAGAGGTGACGGGTGTCAAGGAGAAACCGACAAGCCAATTGTCGAAGAGGGTGCAGGCGACACTCAATTCAACAGAAGAGTTTGATGAGGAGAAAGGAGTCTATACACTCTCTGTCAGGCACAACGGACCAGTGGATATCACCATCAACTGTTCAGGCAGTTCCACAGAGCGCAGCACAGACATGCTCAGTGATGCAGCCCTCTCATTAGACCTTCCGAAACAACCAGAGGTTTACCATGGCGAGATTATCATCGAGGCAGAGGACATGGACTTCAAGAACATCAAGAGTTGTGTCACCGATCCATATGGTCGTTATCCTTCAGTTCGCGGTCATGCTGGCAATGGCTTTATGGACATGGGTACCAATACGTCGGGCTCGCTCCGCCACCGTCTCAAGGTGAAGGAAGCAGGCGACTATAGAATCGCCATCCGCTATACCTCCACACAGCGTGCCGGCAACATCAACGTTAAGGTGAATGGTGAGAGCAAGGCAGTCAGATGCGAGAAGACGGCAACCAATCAATGGTTGAAGTCCACTATTGATGCTACACTTAAGGAGGGCGTCAACGAACTCACCATCAATAACACCAGTGGGCTCAACATGTATATCGACCAGGTGGTTTATACACCTGCCGATGTGGAGGCAGAGAAGTTTGGCATCACCATCCGCCAGGCCGAGCATGGATATATTGTGGCAGATGTGGACTCTGCAGCAGAGGGCCAGACAGTGACTTTGACCGTCACTCCTGATGAGGGATATGTCCTTCAGGGATGGAACGTGGTGCATGGCGGCGTTGTTATTGCTGACGACGGTACGTTCATCATGCCCGATGACAATGTGACCATCCAACCTGTCTATGCTGATATCACAGCAATCTATACCCTCGACTTCGGAAATGTGCTCTCAGGTACGGTTCCTCCAGGATGGCGCATGTTGCAGGAAGACAATGCCGTGCATGAGTATCCCAACAATTATTCGTCGGGAGCCCGCACTTTCTCAGGCTTCACAGGCTATCAGGGCAAGGCACTTTATTGGCGTGTCAACAACTGTGAGTACGGACGTCAGTCAGCCTTACCCCTCACGCTCGATGCAGGTTCCTACAAGCTGACCTTTGCCATGGCGGCATGGAAAGAGAAACCAGAGTACAAGGCCCGTATCCTTGATGCCAACAACATAGTGGTGGCTGCGACAGAATATTTGGCTGCAACGCCCAATGCGGTGGGCAATACAGGAGCCAATCTTTCTTCGGCCCAACTCATTGAACTGCCGTTTGAGGTAAGCCAAAAGGGTAACTATGTCATCAGTTTCATCAACAACGGAACTGGCTTCAGTGAGTTCCTGCTCTTGGATTGCCGTATCAACTCCACTGGTACTTCCGGCATCACTGAACGCGAGGTATTACGCTCGACGCTCCCTGTGGGCATCTACAGCATCCAGGGTGTGCGCCGTGATGAACTACAGCAGGGCATCAACATCATCGTCTATCCCGACGGCACCAGCCGCAAGGTGATTGTAAGATAGCCACGTTGCATACTGCTATTCGAATAAAGCCACAGGGAGCGTTAACTCTCTGTGGCTTTATAGTTTGCAGACCGCAAGATGTTATGTCAGTTGTCGATGCTTAGCAGTTCTCCTTGATGGTTGAACTTCGCTTCGACACCGTTGGATAACTCAACCTCATATCCATAGTGTTTTTTGTCGATTTTGACAATTTCTTGACCACAGAAGTGGACGTCCACATATTGGGCAATGGGAGAGGGGATGATTTGCATGGGAACCGTCATATAGTAGCAGTCCACTTTCTTCCAGTTTCCGTTGATGTCGAAATCAATTTCGATGCCGTTGTTCAGACAAATCTCATAGATGGTATCATCGAAGTCATCGTAGTAGAAGTCATCATCAAAGTCGGTGTCGGCAAATTCAGAATCGATGTTGACATAGTCGATGACTTGTCCGGGAAAATTCTTCTGAATGAAAGACGTAATTGTTGAGGGCAACTGTTCTGAGGTGATCAACTTGTCTTGAGCGAATGCTGAAACGGTTTGCAACATCATGCAGATGACAGCGGCGAGTAAAATACCAGACTTTTTCATATTTTTTTGTTTTTAATGTTTTAATTGTTGTTGATTTTTATTCTTGTCTTCAGGAGGTTTGTTCCTTTTGACATGGCAAAGGTATGATGAGATTCTGGGGTGTGGAAATGTTTATCTCCATTTCCTTTCCAATGGTTGCGACAGCAGCTGTCATAAGCGACAAACAAAAGAATTGCATGTATTTTTTGTCGCATTCCCATTTCCAGCAAGGCTTAAAAATTATTATTGTGATTAATTTGGATTGGATTTCTATTTTTCGTAACTTCGCATTATAGCATGAATTCGAATTAAATCCATATCCTATGATAATCATTCATACCAGCGATTGGCATCTCGGACATGAGATGTACAACTACAGACGAGAGGATGAGTTTGAGGATTTCTTCCGCCAACTCAAATCCATTGTCGCCGATACCCAACCCGATGCCCTTCTTGTCAGCGGGGATGTATATCATTCCACCGTCCCCACCATCCCCACACAGACCATGTATACAGAGGCGATGCTTGGTCTTCATGAGGCTTGTCCCACGATGCACATTGTCGTCACGGCAGGCAACCACGACAGTGCCTCGCGCCTTGAGATTGACCGCTCGCTGTGGCACCATTTCCATGTGCATGTGGTGGGTGGATTGGTTAGAGCAGAAGATGACTCATGGCTCGACCGCCATATAATCAGAATAGAGGACAAGGGCATAGTGGTCGCAGTTCCACACGTCTTCAAACAGAATTTCCCACCCGCCGAATCTCCAAATGAAGACCGGCAGACAGCTTTCTTCAAGCGCATCATGCGAAAAGTAGCAGAGCAGAATGTTGAGGGACTGCCCATTGTGCTTATGGCACATCTTGCTGTGCAGGACAGCAACGAACCACATGAGTATTCCCTTGCGGGAAACATGGAATTTGATGATGTCAGCACATTGGGCGGAGGCTACGACTATGCAGCCCTTGGCCATCTGCACCGTCCATCTCAGGTGCCGTCGGCATCCACTGCGGTGCGCTATTGCGGTTCACCGCTCCCCATCTCGTTCAATGAGGAATATGAGCACTCCGTCACCATTGCCGAGGTGGTGCACGGGCAACCCACACGTATTGAAACAAGGCCGTTCAAACTCCCAAGGGAGGTACATACGATACCTGCTGAACCCGTGGATTTCGACAGTGCTTTGAAGGTGTTAAAAAAATGGCCTTCCAACGACCCCTCCTACATCCGGCTCAATGTGATGCTGGGTGGTGGCCTGCCTGTCGATGCCAGCGAACAAGCGTTGAATGCCATAAGAGATAAGCAGTGCCGCTTTTGTACGTTCCGCACCGTGGACAAACAAGTGGAATCGCGCCCAACCGACCGTATCGATGTCAGTCCAGATGAGTTTCGTGAACTGAATCCGTTGGAGGTAGCTCAGCGATATCTGGAGAGTGAGGGCAAAAGTGGTGATGAGTTGAAAGAGTTGATTGGGATGATGAAAAAGACCATCGAACAAATAGAAATGGAGGCAGCAAAATGAAATTCAAGAAACTGACCATACATAATGTCGCATCCATTCAGGATGCAGAAATAGATTTTGAAGGTGACGTGTTGCGCGACGAACCTCTGTTCCTTATCTCTGGGGCTACGGGGACGGGCAAGACCACCATTCTCGATTCCATATGTCTCGCACTCTATGGCAATACTCCAAGGATGGCCGTGACGGAGAAAAACGAGAAAGTTTTCGATAGTTTCAGAGAAGCAAAGAAGGATACTGAGATGAAAGTTCAGGGGTTAGGACTCAATCACAAGGGGCAGCTTCTGCGGCGAGGCACCTATGAGGCAGAGGTGTGTCTGTGGTTTGAGGCCGACGACAAGGACTACCTTGCCAAATGGAACGTCAGTCGTTCCAACCGAAGGGCTGACGGAAAACTGAAGAATCCGGAGAACTCAATAGAGGACCTTGCCACCCATCAGGTATGGAATAAAAGAAGAGAGTTTGATGACAAGGTGTATGAGGTGGTGGGACTGACATTTGATGAGTTCTGCCGTACCACGATGTTGGCACAGGGCGACTTCGCACGGTTCCTCGAAAGCAAGACAGACGAGCGCTCTACCATCCTCGAGAAACTCACGCACACCGAGATTTACTCACGCATCAGCCAGAGAATCTATGAACAACTGAAAATTTATGAAGAGGAACTAAAGCTGGCAGAGGAACGTCTGAAAGGCATCAAACCACTGACCGAGGAGGAATTGGCACAACGGCATGAAACACTCGTTGACTTGGCTGCACGTAAAGAGGAATGGGATAAGAGGTCGAAATCGCTCACCACACAGCACCAATGGCTTGTGGACGAGAGACAGCAGCGTGCCGCTTTGGAAATGAAAGAGAAACAAATCGCAGAACTTCGTGCCAAGGGAGAGACACCGCAATTCCTGTCGGAGCAGGCGGACATCGCCGATTATGCCGCCACTGTGCAGCCACGTTTGTGGGTTGAGGACCTAACCCAATTTGATAAAGATCAAGCAGAACTGGAAAAAGACAAACATAAGCTGTTGGAGCAGTATGCGCAACTATGCTTAGCCACCACCCACACGCAGCAGTCTCAGGATGAAGACAAAAAACGAATGGATGAGGTCAGGCAGTGGTTGAATGCTCAGGAGACACATATCGCTATGCTCACGGATGCGGCAGCGATTATTGAGGTGTTGAAGCAGATTATAGAGGATAGAAATGCAGCAGCAAAGAAAAGAGAGTCTGCAGAAAAAGGGCGCATGCTGTTGCCCGAAAAAGAGAAAGCCGTAAGGGAAGCTGAGGAGAAAAAGAAGGCTGCTTCTGATGCAATCGACCAACAGACAGAATGGCTGAGAAACCGACAGGCAGACCGCGATGCGCTTCATCCAGAAGAGGTGCAGCAAGAGAATGAGAGTCTCAACAAACAGAGAGCATCCATTTTAAATGCAGATTCTGCCATTAACCAACTCATCTCGAGCGGACAAATTCTGCGACAGACAAAAACCAACTTGCATGAGGAGCAGAAGCGTGAGAAGATGCTCTCGGAAAGACAACCACTACTTAGCCAAGTTGTAGTGGATGCAACAAAGCAATGCGATGATGCTCAAAAGATGTATGACATTTGGCATGACTCTTTGGAACAGTCATTTGTGGCGGCAAGAAGTTTGCTGAGGAAAGGTGACGAATGTCCGCTCTGCAGGCAGAAGGTAACAGAGGAACGTGTGCCTGACCCAGACTTTGATACCGTGCTGAAACCAGTCATGGAGCAGCGCAATGCGGCTCGGGATAAGTTGACAAATGCCCAGGCGGAATTGAATGCCAATCGGCAATTGTTGGAGCAGTGTAAGAATAAAATCAAGGACTTGGATAGGACATGCCAATTGGCTAACGCCGATTATGACAAGAAGTTGACAGCGGCAAGTCAAGCCTATCAGAAAGCTGTCAGTGAGGAAGGGCAGAATACTCCGGAAATTTCAGATATTCAGGCTATCCTTGATTGTCGGCCGGAAGAGGCTCTCAGACATTTGGGAGACCTCAAACAACAGATAGAAGAGGCGCTTGTGGACATGGGTGAGCGATGGAAAAAGATTCAATCCATCAACAAGGAAATTGAAAAAGGCAATAAGGAACTTAACAGGCGACAAAGCCAATTCGCCCGTGCACAGGATACGTTGACAGACGCACAAAACGCACATGAAAACCTGAAAAAGGAGATAGCCAACTACCTGGCACAGGCAGAAGAGCATCAGAAACGAGCTGTTGAAAAAACCGACGGACTCAATAGTCGTATATCATATCAAGAATGGAGAACTGATTGGGAGGCAGATGCCCAATCATTCATCCGACGCCTGCAAGAAGATGCGGCAGCATATGAAGAAAAAAGAAAAAAGTCGCAACTGCTTGAACAATCCATCAATGAGCGCGGTCTCATGCTGGAGCATATCGCTGACACCCGCCAATCGGTAGAGCAGCACAAGGATTTCCTTGACAATGGGGATTCTTCGTATGGCATTTCAGCATCGCAAATCACCGAGAAAGAACTCCTGTCATTGTGGCAACGGTTGGATACAAGCGTGTCGACATGGATGACCAAGAGAGAGCATGTGGAACAGTCAATACGCGAGAGACAGAAATTGCTGAGTCAGTTTCTGGAAACTCATCCTGCCATCACCAGTGAGCGTCTTATGGCATTAAAGTCAATGACCGACAGTAGCATAAAGCGGTTAGAGACAGCGCATCTGAATTATCAACAGACGCTGGTCAGGACAGAAGGAGAGATGGGTTCGCTGAAGCAACAGCATGAAGAGCATTTGTTGCGCAAACCGCCCATGGAGGAGGGGGCTACAGAGATTTCGTTGGCTGACGAAATCGATAAGGTCAAGAAAGAGCTTGAGCAGGCCATAACCGAGATGGGACGCATTAACGGCGAGTTGGATGAAAACCGCAAGATGGTGGAGAAGCATGAAAGAGCCATCAAGGAGAGGGATGAGAAGAAGGCTGCCTTTACGAAATATCGTAGTTTCAATGAAATTTTCGGCAGTAGCGATGGAAAGAGATTCCGCACTATCGCGCAGAGTTTTATTCTCAACCATCTCCTCGAGAAAGCGAACGTCTATCTCAGGCAGTTCTCCGACCGTTATGAGTTGACCAGCCGCCCTGGAGCCCTCACTATTTATGTACGCGATATGGTCACCAAACAAGCGCCGCAGTCGGTCAAAATCCTGTCGGGAGGAGAATCGTTCATGGTTTCACTCTCTTTGGCGCTCGCACTGAGCCAACTCAATCCAGTCAGCACCAATTTCGGCATTCTGTTTATTGATGAAGGCTTCGGGTCGCTCGATGAGGACTGTCTCAATTCAGTTATGGAAACCCTGGAGCGCCTCTATCAGATTAAAGGTCGTCGTGTGGGCATCATCAGCCACGTTGTCGCCCTTGAGGAGCGCATTCGCACGCAAATACAGGTGTCCCCCAAAAGCGAAATCAAAATCTGCAGGATATAGGTTAAAGTGTACCTTTCGTCGACGGCAGCTCAAAGTGGTAGATATCGCGGCGGACCGCCATCTTCAAGGCGCGTGCAAGTGCCTTGAAGATTCCCTCTATCTTGTGGTGCTCATTGGTGCCCTCAGCCTTGATGTTGAGGTTCATCAGTGCGGTATCGCTCAGGCTCTTGAAGAAATGAAGAAACATCTCCGTGGGCATATCACCCACATGCTCACGATGGAACTCAGCGTCCCACACCAGCCAGGGGCGACCGCCGAAATCGAGGGCGACACTGCACAGGCAATCGTCCATCGGCAAACAGTAGCCATAGCGCTCGATACCCCGTTTGTCGCCAAGGGCGCGGCGGATGCACTCGCCAAGAGCGATGGCAGTGTCCTCGATGGTGTGGTGCTCATCTACGTTGAGGTCGCCTTTCACATCTATCTTCAGGTCCATCATCCCATGCTTGCCGATTTGCTCAAGCATATGGTCAAAGAATCCCAGTCCGGTGTGTATGTCACAATGGCCGCTGCCGTCGATGAGTAGGTCGATGGCGATGTCGGTCTCTTTTGTCGTTCGCCTCATACTGGCGCGTCGCTCTCCGGCAAAAAGGGTTTCTGCTATGCTGTCCCATGTCACGCCCTCGTCGCCAAGGATAAGTGCCTTGCAACCCAACCTCCGTGCCAGTTCGCGGTCGGTTTCCCGGTCACCGATGACATAGCTGCCTGCGAGGTCATAGGAGGGGTTGCCGATATACTCCTTCAGCATTCCAGTCCCAGGCTTGCGGTCGGGATGATTGTCTTCTGGGAAATGGCGGTCGATATGGATGGCGTCAAACGTCACGCCCTCACTCTCCAGAGTCTGGAGGATGAAGTTGTGTACAGGCCAAAAAGTGTCCTCGGGGAAGGAGTCTGTGCCCAAGCCGTCTTGGTTGCTCACCATGACCAATTTAAAATCAAGGTGCTGGCGGATGAAGGACAAGTTGCGGAACACCCCTTTGGTGAAGCGGAGTTTCTCAAATGCATCAATCTGCTCGTCGGCAGGTTCCTCGATGAGGGTGCCGTCGCGGTCGATGAACAGGATGCGCTGGGGCTTGTCAGTCGGGGTGGTGGAGGTTGTTGTCATCTTGTTATACGGTCTTGAACGAGTTGTCGTTATCGGTTGGCTCAACCTCAGTATTATTGATTAAGGATGAGCGACGCTCCTCTTCTTCTTTCTCTATCGAACCATACATGAACATGGTCACCAGCATCGTGTATGCGGAGAGATAGAATAGGAGGATGGTTGTGATGGCGGTCGTAGTGCCATGAAGTGGGATGAAATAGCTGGGCATGCCCGATGGGTCGCCATGGAGAACGCCGAAGGCAGAAATAATCTGCGCCATCATCAATATAGTCTGTGGCAGGGACATCACGATGGCGATGATGCCGGTGATGATGCTTGTGATAAAGATGGTGGTGAAGATGAATCCCAGATGTCTGAGTCCTGTGGGGTATGTCTTGTGAAGGTCGAGCAGGAAATTGGACTCTGTCTTGAACAAGTATTTCATGAAGGAATAAATCAAGGGGAGTATCAACAATATAAGTATGATGATACTGACGAGGCAGACGAGCCAGTTGTCGGTGATGAAGGTTAGTGGTGTGACTCCCATATGGCGAATCAGCAAGAATGCACCACCGACCACAAGTGTTCCCACAATGGAGATGATGACGATGTAGCAGAGGATGAAAATGAGCAGCCGCAAGATATTGTTTTTGCAGGTCATGCCGTTGAGCAGGCTGAGAAACCGTGCCCATGCCCAGAGACCGCATACCAGCACACCAATGTTCGCCAAAATAAATAAGGTGAGGTAGAGCCAGGGCAAATTCTCTGCAAAAGCCTGTACGCGTGGGTCACGGAGCGTGCTGACCAGGAGCAGTCCTGCAAATATGCTGTAGAACAGTACGGGCAGCCAGGTGACACGTATGATGGTCTTGAAATTATCGCAAAACCACTCGTATGCTGTGTTCAGACACGAGGAGAAACTCCGGTTTTTATATAAAAAATCCTTTTCCATTCTTAGAACTATGAACGATGTACTATGAACGATGAACTGAGTCGGCGTCTGAACTCCGCGCAGCAGATAGCGGTGGCAATCGCCACGTTCAGGCTGTCGGCTGTGGCGCGGCCGGCGGGGTAGGGAGGGATGAGCAGACGGTGAGTAAGCCGTGATGCCATTTCACTGCTGATGCCCTTGCCCTCATTGCCCATGACAATCAGTCCGTTGGGAGTGAGGGATGTGTTGTAGAGGTCGTCGCCGTCAAGCACTGTGCCATATACTGGCGTGTCTTTTGGAAGTTGGTCGACCAGATGGCAGAGGTTGGTATAGTTCACCTGTACCCGTGCGATGCTTCCCATCGTTGCCTGCACCACTTTCGGACTGTAGGCATCGGCAGTGTCAGAAGAGCAATAGATATGCTGGATGCCAAACCAGTCGGCAATACGGATGATGGTTCCTAAGTTGCCGGGGTCCTGCACGCTGTCCAGGGCGAGGCATAATTCGTTGGTGATATGATGGACGGCTTCCTCGGTGTCTTCCTCATGGCAAGGGAGAGCGAAGGTTGCCATCACCTGCTGGGGATGTTGCAGGAAACTTACCCTACGCAGTTCATCTTCACTGACAGAAATCCATTCTTTCGCCTTCACGTCAGGATGTTGTGCCGCCCATTCCTCTGTGGCGATAAGCGTTTCCGCTGGTCCGATGGCAAGCAGGTCGCCTACCACTTTGGGACCTTCAGCAACAAACAGACCTGTCGACAGCCGGTGCTTCTTGCTCTCCAGTTGCCGCAGCATCTTCTGTTTGTTCTTGCTTATCATTATTGTCTGGGGCTTTATTCCTCAGCATTGGAGGCTTCTTCCTGAATTGGAGCCTCCTCTTGAATGGGTGTCGCTTCAGATACTATACCTTCTGCCGCAGAGTCGAAATATGACTCAAGTTCCTCGGCGGCACTGCGGTCGGTATTGGCAAGGTCTTTCATGATGTGGCCGTGCTCGAGCAGCGTAATGCGCGTGCTGATATCGATGGTATGCGACAGGTTGTGGCTACTGATGATGATGGTGGCGCCCGTCTCCTTGTTGTATTCTGTCAGCATGTGCTTCAGGACAGTTTGGCTCGATGGGTCAAGGAAGTTGAATGGCTCATCAAGAATCACCAGACTTGGACGGGTGATGAGGGCAGAGATGATGCCCACCTTGTGCTTGTTGCCAGCCGACAGGTCGCGGATGAGCTTTTTATGGCCTAAAATTTCTCCTGCCATCAGACGCTCGTATTGTGCCAGGCGCTCTTCCAACTCAGCCTTGTTGAGACCGCTCACCTTGCCGATGAACTCAAAATACTCCTCGGGAGTGAGGAAGTCGATGAGGAAGCCCTCGTCGATGTATGCCCCTGTGCGGGCCTTCCATTCCTCGCTCTCTGCGGGATTGACGACGGTGCCGTCCTCGTAGGTGTACTCCACCGTGCCGTTGTCTGCCTTCAGCAGGTCGAGCATCAGTCGGAACATGGTGGTCTTGCCGGCTCCGTTGTTGCCAACCAATCCTATCAACTCTCCATCCTGGATGCTGTACTCGTCGATGTCAACGGCAACATTGTTGCCAAATGCCTTCCTAAGGCCTTTTATACTAATCATAAATCTCAAATCTCAAATCTCAAACCTCAAATCTCAAATCTCAAATCTCAAATCTCAAATCTCAAACTCTATACCAATCCTTTTCCGTGGCATTGTTTGAATTTCTTGCCGCTGCCACAGGGACAGGGATCATTTCGGCCGGGCAATTTGTCGCGGCGGATGGGTTGTGTGACCTGTCCGGCGGTGGAGCGGGTGTCATGACTGGCGGCAGCCTTTTGGCCTTGGTCCACCATCTCGTCACCCTTGCTCTCTTTGAAGCGCTGGCTGTGCTTCTCGGGAGCAGCCTCGGTCAGACGGCGCTGCTGTGCCTGTTCGGGGCTCTCTTCAGGCTGATAGAGCTGTCCGCGTGAGAGAATCTCGGTCATGCGGTTGTTCATCTCGTCAATCATGTCATCAAAGAGTTTGGCACTCTCAATCTTGAAGATGACGAGCGGGTCTTTTTGCTCAATAGAAGCACTGTTCTGCACACTGTGCTTCAGTTCATCGAGCAGGCGGAGGTTCTCCTTCCAGCAGTCGTCGATGATATGGAGCATCACTACTTTCTCAAACTGTTTGACCACAGACTTGCACTCTGTGTCGTAGGCTTCCTTGAGGTCGCAGGGGATATTCATGAAACCACGTCCGTCGGTCATCGGTACGTTGACGCGCTGGTATACTTGTCCTTGCTTCTCATAAACGTCCTTGATGACGCTCCAGGTGATGGCCTGCAACCTGTCCATGCGGGTCTTGAAAGCATCCATCACGGCGGTGTAGGCTTTCTCGCAGAGTTCCTCACGATGCATGTTTGCCAATTCTTCCGCAGTGAATGGGCACTCGATGAAGAAGGTCTTGACGAACATATCGCTGCATGCCTGATAGTCGCCGGCATTGTTGTTGACGATACTCAGCACACGGTCCCAGAACACATTGGCGATGTCCATGCCGATGCGCTCGCCCATCAGGGCATGGCGGCGCTTCTCATAAATCACTTTGCGCTGCTGGTTCATCACATCGTCATATTCGAGCAGGCGCTTACGTACACCAAAGTGATTCTCCTCCACTTTCTTCTGTGCGCGCTCGATGCTGTTGTTAATCATTTTATGCTCGATACGCTCACCGTCCTGGAAGCCGAACTTGTCCATCACTTTTGCGATACGCTCCGAGGCGAACAGTCGCATGAGCTTGTCTTCGAGGGAGACATAGAACACCGAACTGCCCGGGTCGCCCTGACGTCCGGCACGACCACGCAACTGACGGTCCACACGGCGGCTCTCGTGTCGCTCCGTACCGATGATGGCGAGACCTCCGGCTGCTTTCACCTCCGGTGTCAGCTTGATGTCAGTACCACGACCAGCCATGTTGGTGGCTATGGTTACGGCACCCTTTCCGTCGGTACTGCGTCCTGCCTGTGCCACAATGTCGGCCTCACGCTGGTGCAACTTGGCGTTGAGCACGTTGTGGGGGATGTTTTGCATTCTGAGCATACGGGAGAGCAACTCGGAGATGTCGACAGAGGTGGTACCTACAAGGGTGGGGCGGCCAGCCTCACGCATGGCGACAATCTCGTCGATTACTGCCTTGTATTTCTCGCGCTGTGTCTTGTAGACACGGTCGTTCATATCGTTGCGGATGACAGGCTTGTTGGTGGGAATCTCCACTACGTCGAGTTTGTAGATGTCCCAGAACTCACCAGCCTCGGTGATAGCGGTACCAGTCATACCAGCCAACTTGTGGTACATACGGAAATAGTTCTGCAAGGTGATGGTGGCATAGGTCTGGGTGGCAGCCTCCACCTTCACATGCTCCTTGGCTTCTACAGCCTGGTGCAGACCGTCGCTCCAGCGGCGGCCTTCCATGATACGGCCGGTCTGCTCGTCCACAATTTTCACCTCGCCGTCCATAATCACATACTCCTCGTCCTTGTTGAACATGGTGTAGGCTTTGAGCAACTGCTGCAAGGTGTGCACACGCTCGCTCTGGGTAGCGTAATGGGACATATACTCATCTTTGAGCTTCAGACGCTCCTCGGCGCTGAGGTCATGGCGGTTCTCCAGTGCTGACATCTGTCCGGTGATGTCGGGCAGCACGAAAAGGTCCTTGTCATTTACCTTCTGAGCCAACCACTCCACACCCTTGTCGGTGAGGTCGACGGAGTTGATTTTCTCGTCGACGACGAAATAGAGGGGTGCCACAGCCTCGGGCATGCGCTTGTTGTTGTTTTGCATATACTCCTCCTCGGTGGCGAGCATTCCTGCCTTGATGCCTTCCTCGGAGAGGAATTTGATGAGTGCCTTGTTCTTGGGCAATGCCTTGAATGAACGGAAGAGGCTGAGGAAGCCCTCGGTCACCATTTTGCTGTCGCCAGCCTCGGTGCCCTTGGTGATTTTCTGGCGGGCCTCCGCGAGCAGTTCGCCAGCAAGGCGGCGCTGCACGTTGACGAGTTGTTCCACAAGGGGTTGGTATTCCTCGAACATCTGGTCATCGCCACGCTCCACAGGACCTGAGATGATGAGCGGGGTACGGGCATCGTCGATAAGCACGGAGTCCACCTCATCGACAATGGCGTAGTTGTGTGCGCGCTGCACAAGGTCGGCGGGCGAAATGGCCATATTGTCGCGGAGGTAGTCGAAACCAAATTCATTATTGGTGCCGAAAGTGATGTCGGCTTGGTATGCCTTGCGGCGCTCGGGGGAATTGGGACGGTGCTTGTCGATGCAGTCCACCGACAGGCCGTTGAACTCGTAAAGAGGTCCCATCCACTCGGAGTCACGTTTGGCAAGGTAGTCGTTCACCGTCACCACATGTACGCCGTTGCCAGTGAGCGCATTGAGGAACACGGGGAGGGTAGCGACGAGTGTTTTACCTTCACCTGTGGCCATCTCAGCAATCTTGCCCTGATGGAGAACGGCACCGCCGAAGAGCTGCACGTCATAGTGCACCATGTCCCACAGCATGTCGTTGCCACCAGCCATCCAGTGATTGTGGTAAACAGCCTTATCGTCCCTGATTTCCACGAAGTCGCGAGTGGCGGCAAGTTCACGGTCAAAATCATTGGCAGTAACTATCACCTCTTCGTTTTCGGCAAATCGGCGGGCGGTGTCCTTGACGATGCTGAAAGCCACAGGAAGTACCTCGTCGAGGGCTTTCTCATAAATCTCAAGGATGTCTTTCTCTATTTTGTCTATCTGGTCGAAGATGACTTTGCGCTCATCTATGGGTGTGTCTTCGATTTTCGCTTTCAGTTCTGCTACCTGGGCTCTTTCTGCCTTGGCGGAATCCTGAACGTAGCGCTTGATTTCATCGGTGCGGGCACGCAAGGCATCATTGTCGAGGGCTTGAATCTCAGGGTAGGCGGCTTTCACCTTCTCCACGATAGGTTGTATCAGCTTCATGTCACGGGTGGACTTGTTGCCGAACAACGATTGTAAAATGTTTAAAAATCCCATTATTTTATCTTGTTGTTATTTATTCTTCGAATAATCGTGCAAAATTACGAATTTTATTTCAATTTACCAATCTTAATTTTTAATCTTTCATTTTTATCATTATTCTTTTCAGACTTCTCATCAGCAAAGACAGTGCCAAAATGAACATGCCTTCTGCATAATGTTGGAAAAAACTGCCGATGAAGAACAGGATAATGAGTCCCAACGATACCTTCCACCACCAGTGAAGCTTGTGTCTGCGGGTGGCGCAGGCAACGGGGATGGCGAGGACAAGGGGTAGGGGATTGAAGAGAAGAATCTGCAGATTGAGACTCACTGTGGGATGCTGGGAGAAAATCATTGCAGTCAGTACCAGTCCGGCTATTCCGCATGCCAACATCAATATCAGGTCGTACCCCCAGAAGATGCGGTGCAAACGCCATTCCACCAATGTGACTATAAGGGTGATGACCAGTAGGATGAGGGCGCACATCCAAGGACGCAAAGGAAAACCGCTTTCGCTAATCTGCAAGCCCCCAGACACCACGGTCTCGGTGCGCAGCACCAACGGGCGTACGCTGTCGCCCACGATAGTGGCATTGGCAAAGTCTTTCATTAGGTTGTCGGGCAAAAACTGCCTCTCTTCGCGGGTGGTCTTGCGGTCGGCTCCCACACCGAGGAGGATGTCATTGCCAAAACGTGCCCAAGGTGAATCCTCGTTCCAGTCGTGCACCATGCTGCGGAAAGTAGCGCTGCTATCCGCCGCACTGGTGAACCTCACCTCACCGTCAAGATGGGAGAGGAGCATGTCACGGGCACGCGTGGTGCAGTTGTCGTGGAAATAGTTGTACCGGTAGATAGGATTGAGGCTGTTGGCTTCCAGCGCCTGAAGAATGCGCACCTTCTCGTCGTGTGTCAGGTTGAGCACCTGTTCGGTGACGCTGCTGCCCCGTTGCCTATACTCTGCCTCGAAGTAATTGAAAGGAACGGTGCCCATGCTGTAGTCGGTGAGACCGAAAACGAAGCGTAGCACGAAATGCGGTTGTGCAAAGTCGAACAAACCGTAGTTGACGGCGATGTCGCTGCCCGATGCCTTGTCGTGCACCCTGATGGCGGTGTGCCCGTAAAGACTGTACACCTCTTGATGAGGTGAGCATGTGAGCAGACTGATTTCAAGGGAATCGGTGGGTAGTGGCCCTGTCTCCTGAGGTGTGGGTTGCGCATTGATATGGGCAGGCGCAAAAAGGACAACGAGTGCCCCCAGCAGTGATAAAAAAAGTTTTTTGCCAATCATGCTGCGAAGTTAACGCAAACTTGACGCAATACAAAACAAAACCATCTTTTTTTGCTTTTTTTGTCAACAAATACTTGTAAGGTAGAACTTTTTTGCTATATTTGCAAAATATTAATGAAAACACTTTCTATACAATATTATAATACATGAAAATCGGTTTATTTATCCCCTGTTACGTAGATGCCGTGTACCCAGAAGTAGGTGTTGCGACATATAAGCTGCTTAAGCATTTGGGACTGGACGTCACGTATCCGCTCAACCAAACGTGTTGCGGACAGCCCATGGCGAATGCCGGCTTTGAGAGGATGGCTGTGCCACTTGCCGAGAAGTTCGAGGACATGTTCAAGGAGTTTGACTATGTCGTCGCCCCCTCAGTGAGCTGCACGGCTTTTGTTAAGATCAACTATCCACGTCTCCTCGAGGGCAAGCGTAAGTGCGAGACCGCTGAAAAGGCGATGGATGTCATCGCTTTCCTGCATGATGTGGTGAAGGTGAAGAGCATCCCCGGCGAGTTTCCACACAAGGTAAGCCTCCACAACTCATGCCATGGTGTAAGGGAACTGGGCCTGAGCTCCCCAAGTGAGATGCACGTGGACAAGTTCAATAAAATCAAGGACTTGCTTGAACTCAAGAAAGGTGTCACCGTCGTAGAACCGGAACGGCCTGATGAGTGCTGTGGATTCGGCGGTATGTTCTCTGTCGAGGAGACAGCCATTTCCGCACAGATGGGTGCCGATAAGGTGAAGCGGCATATCGATACCGGGGCTGAGTATGTGACGGGTCCCGACTGTTCGTGTCTCATGCACATGGCAGGTGTTGCCAAAAAACGCGGCATGGACATTAAGTTTATTCACGCAGTAGAAATTTTAGCAGCAGGACTATGAGCACACCACATTCAAAAGCAGCAAAGGAGTTCTTGAAGAACCAGAAATACGCCAGTTGGCATGATGCCACATTCTGGTCGGTGCGCACCAAGCGCGACAATATGGCGCTTGGACTCGATGAGTGGGAGCAGCTGCGCGACAAGGCTTCCGCCATCAAGCGCCACACCGTGTCACACCTTGATGAGTATCTGGAGCAGTTTGCCACCAATGCGGAGAAAAACGGATGTATTGTTCATTGGGCGAAGGATGCCGCTGAGTTCAATGAGATTGTATTGGGCATCCTCCGTGAGCATAACGTCAAGAAAATTGTCAAGAGCAAGAGCATGCTCACTGAGGAGTGCGAGATGAACCCCTTCCTTGAGCGCAACGGCATCGAGGTGGTGGAAACCGACCTTGGAGAGCGCATCATCCAACTCAAGGGGCAGGCGCCGAGCCATATCGTGATGCCCGCTATCCACCTCAATCACGACGATGTGGGTGAACTCTTCGAGGAGAAGCTCGGGACAGAGAAGGGCAACCACGACCCCACATACCTCACTTATCAGGCAAGGCTCAGCCTCCGCAACGAGTTCCTCACTGCCGATGCAGGCATGACAGGAGCCAATTTCGGTATCGCTGAGACCGGTGATATCGTCGTCTGCACCAACGAGGGCAATGCCGATATGAGCACCTCATGTCCCAAACTCCATATAGCAGCCATGGGCTTGGAGAAGGTTATCCCCAACTACGACTGCCTGGCGGTGTTCCAGCGGATGTTGTGCCGTGCGGGAACAGGACAGCCCACGACCACATTTACCAGCCACTTCCGCAAGGCAAGGCCAACGGCGCAGTCCATGCATATCATCCTCGTCGACAATGGGCGCAGCGAGTGGGTAGGCAACCCAGACCACTGGGAGACACTGAAGTGCATCCGTTGTGGGTCGTGCATGAACACCTGTCCGGTCTACCGGCGCAGCGGTGGCTACTCTTACACTTATTTCATTCCTGGGCCGGTAGGTATCAACCTCGGTATGTTGCGCGACAAGCAGAAGCACAGCGGCAATGTGTCGGCCTGCACCCTGTGCCTCAGTTGCCAGACGGTATGTCCTGTGAAAGTCGACCTCGGTGACCAAGTTTACAAATGGAGGCAGCAACTTGATGATTTCGGCACAGCCAATCCAGAGAAAAAGCGTATGTGCAAGGGTATGAAGATGCTGTTCGGAAGCAGCGGCATGTACAACACTGCGATGAAGTTTGCACCCATGGCCAACTGGGTGCCGTCATTCCTCATGGAGTGCGGTCTCAATCCTTGGGCAGAGGGCCATAAGATGATGCGTTTCCCACGCTACTCCTTCCAGGAACTGTGGAGAAAAGGAAAAGTGAAGTAAGTTTTTAGTTTCAAATCTAAAACCTCAATTCCATGAGCAAGAAAGAAGATATACTGTCAAAATACAGAAGCAATGTCAGGGAGAGGTATGACATGCCCAACCTTGACGACATACGGGGCATCACCTATCCCGACCCGCTCGTACAGTTCATTTCAATGACAGAGAACGTGGGTGGAAAGGTCATCGAATTGGAACCAGGGAAAGACCTCAACGAACTGATACGTGAACTCTATCCCGATGCCAAGGAGATAGCAAGCAACCTGCCAGAAATAACCATCGCTACGCGCAATCCCGACACCATCGGGTCGCCACAGGCACTTAACGGAACCGATGTGGGTGTCATCAAGGGGGTGTTCGGCGTAGCAGAGAATGCCTGTGTGTGGATTCCCCAGACCATGGTGGAAAAGGCTGTCTGCTTCATCTCTGAGAATCTTGTCATTCTGTTGAAGAAATCTGAGATTGTCAACAACATGCATGAGGCGTACAAGCGCATCGAGTTCAATGACTATGGGTATGGTACCTTCATCAGCGGACCGTCGAAGACCGCCGATATCGCACAGGTGCTTGTCATGGGAGCACAGGCTGCCCGCAGCGCCACTGTTGTCCTCGTACCATAAATATTGAAAATTGAAGATTAAAGATTGAGTATTTGAGCGAAATGTGATAGAGACGGGATTTTCCCGTCTCTTCAACAAGGAAGTCCATATCAACAAATCATACGTCTAAACTCCTAAACTTCAAATCCATGAGAATAAAAGTAAACGAAAAAACAATCGTTATCTTCAAGGGGGCAACTGCCCGTGATGCGCTCCTTCGCTACTTCGCCCGATGCGACATCGACAGGAGTCTCGTCAAGCAGGCTGTCATTTATGACAAATGGGGCCACACCATCGGTCATGACTCTCCCTTGAGCGACAATCAGGAAATCACCTTTTCCACGAACCCGGAAAACACTGAAGATACAGATTGATTCGTCTCCCCAATCCATTCAAACGCCTAAAAAACCAAACTCTCAACTCCCAAAACTCTAATTAAATATGCGCAAACTCCTTATTTCCTGGCTTTTGGTGTTCACTGCACTGACATCGGCCACCGCACAAACACGCGAACTGCACATCCTTTCTGTCAATGATATGCACGCCACCCTCGGCCATATGCCGATGCTGGCTGCCATCGCCGACAGCCTGCGTGGCATCGACAAACAGACACTGGTGTTTTCTGCGGGTGACAACCGAACGGGTGATCCAGTCAATGACCTTTATCCTATACCTACTTACCCCATGACGGCGTTGATGAACCTTATCGGCTTCGATGCCACGGCGCTCGGCAACCATGAGTTCGACAGTGGGCAAAAGGGGTTGGCGCAGGTCATCACCACCTCCAACTTCCCGTACCTGTGTGCCAATCTGAAGGCGTCCCCAGAATATCGTATCCAGACGGAACCTTATCATATCTTTGTCATCGACGGTATCAAGATAGGAGTGCTTGGTGTGGTGGAGTTGGGCACCAAAGGTTTACCCGATGCTCATCCTGATTTGCTCCAAGGGCTCTCCTTCACTCCTGTGGAAGAGACTATCCGTCAGTATGAGTGGTTGCGCGACAAGGTGGATATCTATATCCTGCTCTCTCATGTGGGATTTGAGGATGATGTGGCATTGACAGAGAAATTCCCCTATTTCGACCTCATCATCGGCGGGCATACGCACACCCAACTTAAAGGCGGCGAACTGCACAACGGTGTGCTTGTCACCCAAAATGAGAACAAGCTCAAACTGGCAACATACATCACACTCAAAGTGGAGAATGGCAAACTGGTGGGGAAGTCGGCAAAGAACATCAATGTAAAGAGTTTCCCGAAGAAAAACGAGGTGGCTGAGTCGATGGTGGAATTCTTCGCTTCCAATCCCGAGTTCAAACGTGTGCTCACCACAGCAGAAGAATTCGACAATTTGGAGCAATTAGGTTGCCTTATGTGCGATGCGCTCACGGAAACGACAGGGGCAGACATCGCCCTGCAGAACGGCGGCGGTGTGCGTTTCTCAGAGAAGAAGGCCGGACCATTTACCGTCAATGATGTGCTGCGACTCGACCCCTTTGGCAATGAATGCATAGAGATGGAACTCACCGGCGAGGAGTTCAAGAAAATGTATATCTCATGCTTTACCAACGACAGCCATGATCCGCCATTTGTCTCTGGTGTGAAGTGCGAACTTGTAGCCGATACGCTGACACGCGAAGCCAAAGATTTGCGTCTTTTTACCCTCGACGGCAAGAAACTCAATCTGAAGAAGAAATACCGTGTTGTCTGCAACAGTTATGTGGCTGCCATCTGCGATGCACCGCGCAAGGACCAAGGGCACAGCATTGGCAAGCGATGCTCTGACCTGCTCATCCAATTCCTTGATGGTCATGCTCCCATCGACTACCGCAATGTCAGACGTGTCACCATCGTCCATTCTCCAGGCAAACGGTAGCATCTACCATAGTCGGCGCATTTCTCGTTGACGGACAGCGATTCAGTCAAATAATTTCTGAGCAAAGTCATGAAGCGATTTTCGCCATACCTGCCACTCATGATCCCCAGGGAAAGAGTTGAAGGTGATGGCCAGTCCTGCTTGTCTCATATCTGAAACAGCCTTTTGGGTAGATGACAGACGTGGGTCGTCCGTACCTACAGAGATGTAGAACAGTTTCAGCGCCTTGTTGTATTTGTCGTGTTGTGAGATAAGGCCGGGCATGGCAGCCTCTGCGTCAAAAGACTTGGTCTCACGGATGCCCCCAAAGACACCGGTGCTGAACACGCCAATATAGCTAAAGAGTTCTGTGTGCTGCAATCCCACGAAGAATGACTGTCCACCACCCATGGACAGGCCTGAAAGCGCACGATGCTGCTTGTCGGCGATGGTTCGGAAACTTTGGTCAACGAATGGAATAATCACCTTGGTGAGTTCTTCCTCAAAACCTTTCATACCCTGAATGGAATAGCCAAACCCTGTTCCAGGAACTGTGATGTTGCCGTTGGACATGACAACAATCATGTCCTTTGCCTTTCCCTCTGCTATCAGGTTGTCGAGGATGTAGTTGGTCTTGCCTTGCAATGTCCATCCTGACTCATCCTCTCCACCTCCATGCTGCAGGTATAGAACAGGATACCGTTTGTTGCCTTCTGAATAGCTGGCAGGTGTGTAGACATACATCGTGGCGTTTGCATTTCTCACTTTTGAGTAATATGTGACGATGCTGACCTTGCCATGCGGCACATCCTTGATGTCGTAGAAACTGCATCCCGCCTCGGGTATGTCAATAGCGCTGGTCATCCTGCCACAACCGAAATAGCTCTTGCTGGCAGGGTCAGACACATCCATCCCACCTAAACTGAACCAATAATAATGAAAACCAGGCACCAGTGGTTTGGTATGTGCCATCCATGTGCCATCAGCTTGTTTTTCAAACCGGCACGACTGGTCGAGCGATAATTTCATCTGGCTCAGGTCTTCATTGGAACGGATTTTGAACTCAACGCTGTTGTCCGGCAATATATGAGGCCAGCCTTTGGCGTTGATGTTGGTGGATGGGACAGTGAACTCCTGGGCTCCTGCTGTCATACCACAAAAAAGCAAACTTAACAGAAATAGTTTTTTTCGCATATTTGATAGCGTTATTTGTTGTTTTGTTTTTTTCTTCACTCAGACATTTCCGAGATATACATGACAAATGCCTTCCTCATGAGCTATTTCCCGGGCTTGACTCAAAGTGCTGAATGGGGTAGGGGCAATGTCGGTCATTCGGTATTGTGGGAAAAAGCGGCTGAAATGCAATGGCACTTTTTCCAAGTGGTTATCTTTCATCCATTTGCACATTTGGCGAATCATCTCCATGTCATCGTTAACACCAGGGATGACGAGATTGGTCAGTTCTATCCACACTCCTGCATGGTGCATGGTTAGAATGGTGTCCAACACGGTGGCCAGCCTTCCGCCGCTGATTTTCCGGTAAATATCATCACTGAAAGATTTCAGGTCGATGTTGGCGGCGTCAATCCATGGGAGGAGGTCCTTGAGTGGCTCACTGCACACATATCCCGCTGTGACAAGGATGTTCCAAAGCCCCTTCTCATGAGCCAATTTTGCTGTGTCTGCCACATATTCGATGTATGTAAGTGGTTCGGTATAGGTGTAGGCGATGCCCGGACATTGTTTCTCAAGGCAGAGGGCGACAACTTGTTCTGGAAGAAGTTTGTAATATCCCACTTCATCAGGAGCAGCCTGAGAAATGTCATGGTTCTGGCAATTGAGGCATCTGAAGTTGCATCCTGTGCATGCAATAGAAAGACATTTGGAGCCAGGATGAAAATGGTATAATGGCTTTTTCTCCACGGGGTCAACGGCCAAGGCACATGGATGCCCATACACCTCGCTGACCAATGTGCCATCTATGTTGCGGCGGCTGCGGCATCTGCCAGACATCCCATTGGCTATCCGACAGTGATGCGGACATAGATGACATTCCACTTTGCCGTCATCCTGTCGCTGATAATAGTCACATTCTCGATATTTCAAACCTATTTTACCTACCTTCTGAATCAACTCACCATGACTTCTATTCTGCTTTCCGGAAGACCAACCACGGGATGATGCCTTTCCATTGTTGATGAGGATAATCATTGATGTCGCCTATGTCATGGCGCTTTCCGTTGGAAGTGCGGTAATAGCAATAATCAGTTCCTCCGGTGATGTAGATGACATCAATAAAACCATATTCGCGAAGCGCGTCGGCGAAGTCCCAAAGTGTTTCCTTGTTACGGGTAGAGATAAAATACATCCTTTCTTTCCTGTTGCCATTCTTGTCTGTGTTGTGCTTGATGCCGATGGCTTTTCGCTCAACTTTTCCATGAAGAAAGAATTTTTCGGGGATGCCCCCGTCGCTAACAAGGACAAACTGGCGGAAGAAAGACCCACCTCTCTCCTTCACATAGTTTTTTACTTTCTCAAAGCGTGACACTCCTATGACCATTCGGTTGTCTGCCATGGCCATATAGCCCAAACGGAACGGGGTATTCTTTTTTTCTATTTCCTTTCCATCAGCGATAAGTGTGCCCAAATAGGAGCCGTCTTCCTTATGGTCGGCGGAACGGCAATAGAGAAATACAGAGGCATCTGCTGTGTCTGGTTCCTGAAACTCAATACTGGCACGAAGTCCGAAGATGGCATATAAATCAAATTCAACACCAAAAATGCTGTCCGTGACATGTTTCACTTCAGCAGTTTCCTTATCAATGGGTGATTTCAGTTTTTCGATGTTCTCACTTGGTGAAGTAGACACGTCAACTCCTATGTTGTAGTAATAATTCCAAAACTCATAAGCAGCCAGAACCATAGCCATCAATGCAATGACGGCAATAGCCTTCAACAGTCTCCGCAACCATTTATTTCGTTTTGGGGGAGATGGCGGTTCCTCTTCATCACGTTCAATGATGAATTGGGGTTCTTCTTGGCCAATATCTATGATGATTTCGCTCATTTTCTGTCTTTATTTATTATTGATTTATTATTGATTCCAGCTTTTCTTTGAATGAACTCAATGCGTCAATTGGGACCGTTACGGTGTAGAGGTTGCTGCCAATTACCCCACTTTCTTGTTGCAAGGGTTGTGAAATAACTTTTCGCGGTTTGTTGACGAGATGTTTGCCGCCAAAAACGATAGTCCTGTTGTTGAGATTGATGATTCGTATGTATTGATAGTTGACAATAAGGCTTCTGCCTACACGGATAAACCAGTCGGCATGTTCCAACGACTGAAAATATACCTCAAATTTTCCTATTTGGCTTGGTATATTGTAACTTTCACCATTGATGAGAATAATGTCACAATAATTAGCGTCGGCTTTCACATATACAATCTCATCCACGGCTATGCGAAGCAGTGTTCTTGGTGCTTTGATTATTAACCATTCCATATATATGTGGATTTAACGTCATGTAAATAACGTCATCTCTTACATTTTATTGTGGATGGCAAACTCTAAACATTATTCTTTTACACTATTCTTTGTGATGTGAATCTGCTGTGACCACCGCGATGGTGGCACACAGCAGAATGATTTCAAATGCCGTGAGAATCATATTTACAACTGTTCGGCTAATTGTTTGAACACACGAATGATTTCACCCATTGTCGCTTTCCTGTATAGCTTTCCCTCGGTTTTGTCGACGACTTCGAGATTGGTGGACTTTATCTTTGATATATCATCCTTGGTGTATACGTTCACGTCGCAAGGTGAATAAATCATGCATTGATTGCCTTGTTTCTTGTAGTAGATGGTCAATACACGTCCGTCATCGAAATTGGTGGTTTGTTTCACAATGATGTTTTGGATTGAAATGTCTTTTGCATCGTTGCCAGTTTTTGCACTGGTGGGCATTGATACCGTCATGCTCATGAGCATAAGGATCAAGGAAATGAATAATTGTTTCATATTGATAATAGTTTTAAATACACATAAAAATATACCTCCTTTTGCAGTTTGTAATGAGGAAATCAGGCTGTATTGTATGAATAGCCAAGTTTTCTGTATGAATTTGTCTTTCATGAAAAAACATAAGAAGATTTTTTGTGAGAGTTGAATTAATTATGTATATTTGCAGAATCAAACCAAGAAGCATAACAACCAACTTTATACATTAAATCATCAATATTATGTTATCACAGGAAGATTTAAGACAAATCGCATCAAAAGGCATTTCGCCTGAGCAAATTGACGCCCAGTTGAAGGAATTCGAGACCGGATTTCCCTTCCTCAGGTTGGAGGCTGCAGCAGCTATAGGCAATGGTATTATCTCTCCGGAAGAGAATGAGCGTTGCGAGTATATCGCAGCATGGAACGAATACAAGGCGAAGGGTAAAAAAATCGTGAAGTTCGTCCCTGCTTCAGGTGCTGCCAGCCGTATGTTCAAGGATATGTTTGCTTTCTTGTCAGCAGACTATGACAAGCCGACAACAGCATTCGAGAAGACATACTTTGACCATATTCATCAGTTCGCATTCTTTGCAACACTCGATGACAAATGCCGTGAGAACGAGGGCAAAGGTGTCGACCAACTCATGGCAGAAGGAAACTACAAGGCTGTTGTTGCCAATATGCTGAATCCAGTAGGCCTCAACTATGGTCAGTTGCCCAAAGGTCTGCTGCTTTTCCACAACTACGAGGAAGGAGCCCGCACACCGATGGAGGAACATCTTGTGGAGGGTGCGCTTTATGCAGCCAGCAATGGTGAGGCCAATGTCCATTTCACGGTCAGCCATGAGCACATGCAGCTGTTCGAGGAAAAGGTGAAGGCCAAGAAGGATGGGTATGCACAAAAATATGGCATTCAGTACAACATTTCATTCTCCGAGCAAAAACCCAGTACTGACACTGTGGCCGCCAATCCCGACAATACTCCATTCCGTACGGAGGATGGCAAACTGCTCTTCCGTCCAGGCGGACACGGCGCCCTCATAGAAAACCTCAATGAGATTGATGCCGATGTGATTTTCATCAAGAATATCGACAATGTGGTGCCAGACAGACTGAAGGAAGACACCGTCACCTACAAGCAACTGATAGCAGGTGTCCTTGTTACCCTCCAGAAAAAGGCATTTGAATATCTGTGCTTGCTTGACACTGGCAAATATGACCACAGCCAACTTGAGGAAATCATCCGATTCGTGCAACGTGACCTATGCTGCAGGAAACAAGACATCAAACATCTGGAGGATGCGGAACTGGTCATCTACCTGCGTAAGAAACTCAACAGGCCGATGCGTGTATGCGGTGTCGTGAAGAATGTTGGCGAACCAGGAGGCGGACCATTCCTGACATACAACCAAGATGGCACGGTGAGTCTGCAGATTCTTGAAAGCAGCCAGATAGACAAGAGCAACGCTGAGTATCAGCGGATGTTCACTGAAGGAACTCACTTCAACCCCGTTGACTTGGTCTGCGCTGTCAAGGACTACAAGGGACAACCATTCAACCTGCCTGAGTTTGTTGATAAGTCAACGGGATTCATCAGCAGCAAGAGCAAGAACGGGAAGGAACTCAAGGCTCTGGAGTTGCCTGGATTGTGGAACGGTGCCATGAGCGACTGGAATACGGTATTTGTTGAGGTTCCACTCTCCACATTCAATCCGGTGAAGACGGTCAACGACCTTCTCAGGGACCAGCATCAATAAGCATTCCCCAACAGACTATTCAGAGGACCGTGCATATCGCCTTCGTGCCTGTCATTAAAGCGAGTTCACGGTCCTCAGTCTATTCTTTAGCCACAATAAGAAAAAGGCGGTGAGCCAAATGCTGTTTTAGATAAAAGGATGACAAAGAAGAGACTGAAAGTTTTTTAGTTTTTTCTTTGCAGTGCGTTTGATTTGCATTAATTTTGCAAAAAACTAAATATGGAGGTTGTAAGGAAAATAAGAAAGGAAACGCTGTTTCTCGTCGTTTTGTGCCTTGCCGCATTCTTCGTCAACAACAGTATGTTTCCAACTGATGCTGCTGAGGCAAAGACCATTGTCACGGCCAGGGATATTGTGGCTGACGGCAACTGGATGAATCCCACGATGAATGGTATGCCACGGTATGACGCTCCTCCTCTTGCCGCTTGGGTGGCAGCAGTTGTTGAAAAGGTATATCCGAACAATATCAGCGTTCAGCGCAGCATCGTGGCATTGTTGGCGACCTTGTGGGCTCTCTTCTTCTTTGGAGTGGCGAGGTATATGGAGAGAAGGAGGGGATTCGCAGAACTTGCAACCTTCGTTTTCCTTACCAGTTATAACGTCATCTACCACGGGAGAGTCGTCAACAGAGACATTTATGGCTATTCCCTGATGATGGGTGCAGTGTATTTCTTGTTTAGAATGCTGTATGACGAGCGCTATTATGCCAAGCCGCATAAATGGCGTTGGGCCATTGTCGCGGGCATCATGATGGGACTGTCATATCTTGGAAACGGCACAGAACCGTTTTATTCCATGTTGTTGCCCTTGGTAATAGTCATCCTTTTGTTGAAAAGACCCGTCATGGACGGACGATGGATGCCTCTGCTCACCATGTGCCTGATATGCATGGCTACATGTGGTTGGTGGGTTGCCCATCTTTTCTCATCACATCAGGATGTAACACTTGCCGATGTGCTTGCTGTGCACACCAATGGAGGCATCCGTCCTTGGTACTACTATTGGCGCTTCTTTGTGGAGATGGGAGTTTGGACATTGTTGTTGCTGGCAGCATTCTGTATTCCATATTGGTATAAGCGGCTGAGCACCAAACGTCTTTACCGAATGGCTTTGGCCTGGCTTGCCATTGCTTTGGTGCTGTTGTCGGTCATTCCCAATAAAGAGATGACTGACTTGTTGCCACTCGTTCCACCCTGTGCCTTGACGGTGGCGTGCCTATTGTTTTATTATGGAGAGCGCTGGCCCCAGGATGAATGGGGAAGGGGAGTGTTCTTCCTCAATGGTTATCTATTGACATTGTTGGTTTTCGGACTGCCTTTCTTTGTTCATTTCCGAATGACCAATTGGGATATTATTGACTTCGGCACAGCCTTGGTTATCGGTGTCTTCCTTTTCGGCATCTCGCTCTATCTCTTGTTCTCCACCACAAGAAAAGACATGTTGGGGATAGTCAGAGGGTTGATAGCCCTTTTCCTTTTAGTTGAGTGCTTTATGCTTGGTGCTGTTGGCGACATTTTTGGCAATCCTCATCAAAAAAGTGTTGCCATACTGCAGAATAACGATGAATTGCAGGTCCTTCCTCTTTATTATAATAAGGAGGAGTCTTTAAGAATAGAACTGGTATGTGCAGCCAACAAGCCAATAATGCCTCTTGACCTGAATGACGGGGAAGCTGTTACCAAAGCGGCTCCTTGCATGCTGTTGACACAAAAGCCATTGGCGAGCGAATTATCCGACAAGGTGTTGCAAGAAGTAGACACCCTGCATCTTGGTGTTTACGATGACAACAGATTGCCAAGACACAGCAGTCATTATGACAAGGCTTTTGTCAATTACGTGACTGTCCTAAAACCTAAGGCTTCTCCCAACGATTAAGTCTACTCAGACCTGATGACTTGTGACTCTGCAGATAGAGTCCTTTTCCATTCCTCAAGACAGGCAAACCAGTCCTTGGCGTTGTGGACTCCAAAACTCTCGTTGTCGCTGCCAAAGGTGATATGGTAGGTGAGGTGTGCATCAGCCACCTTGACAACAAAGGGATAATTGTCCTTGTCGGCAGGCAGTTCTTTGTCAATGTTGTCTTTCGCAAGGCAGATACCCAGTCCCACTGTCTCACGTTTGTGGCCGGCGGAGTCTTTTTCTGAAACAGGCCAATCTGTTCCCCAGCATCCTCGAAGTCCTTTGTGGTCGCTGTATTCTACTGAGTTTTTCACATTGATGATGCCAGTGGCAAATTTGAGGTCATCCACATTGCGGTTGAACACAACGTCGACCTTGCAGTCGCGCCGGCCGGCATAGAGCGTGTAATAGGTCACCATATCTGTTGGCTGGCTGCCTGGCTGCTGGCGCCATTGCTCATCCCTTACCTCTACAATAGTCCGCAAAGGCCCCCGTGCCACCAGTCGCTGGCCACGGTGCTCCACATCGCTGACCATGGTTGGTGCCTCTCCGTCCCATCCTCGCAAGGTGCCGACACCCAAAGTGTTGCCTACCCATAATACATCATCGCCAAAACCAGCTTCCTTTTGTGATGTGTCTGGATAGAACTGAGTCTGTTTAAGCTCAAGTCCCTTGCGGTATTTCCCATAAATGTCCACCGTTTGGCGATGGTCGAAATAGATGCGGTAGGCCACCAATTCATTCTCAAATGCAGCCCCATGATGATGCAGCATAGAGTAGGGGTTCACGTCACGGTCAACAGTCAGCTGAGATATATAAAGGTCTTGCTTGTTTGACTCCTTAATCTTTTTGTTGGTGAGCATCATGTCGACATACACCTTTGGCTCATACTTGCGTGGAGTACCTTTGTCGGCCAATGTCACATGGAGTTTGGTTGTTGATTTCTTTGAAAGATTGAGTAAGGCGAACAATTCATCATATTTCCCATCCCCATTGAGGTCATCCAACTGGCATGGAATCTCCCTGCCATCGACAGTGACAAGGGCAGACAAGACATTCATGGGTTCTTTGGAAAGTGAAATGCTGAGCGGATAGTTCGACAAGTCAATTTTGCTCTTGTTTTCCAATGTGATGTCAAGTTGACGTTCGGCCGCTGATGCGTTCATTGTCAGGAACATCAGCAACAACATGTTTAGATAGTACTTGTACATAATATATATGTTTTATGTTTTTGGATTTGCTTTAGGACTTCAAAAATAATAATAATCATTCAATTTGCAATTCGTGATTAATTATTATTAACGGTTAAGGCGTGGGGGATGCTGATTTGTTAAAAAAGAATAACGCTTAAAAAAAAGATTGTATGGATGAAACATTATTTAAAAATTTGTTTTAACTTTGCGTTGAAATAATTGATTGATTGCATTAGAGGATTTTAATCATCCTGTCTACTTGAAAAAATCTGTACTAATAACGGATTACTACGAGAATTATCAAGGTCACATTAACTCAAAACTGGGCATTGGAAATAGTATTATCATGATGCACAAAGCCGACAACCATCTGACAACCCCCTCAACTATTTTTGTAGGATTGGCCACAGCCAAACTACCGAAAGCAGTTTCTTATGTTTCCTCAGTACGAAAAGTGAGGATAATCATAGGAAATCTCATCGGCAACATCTTGTTGCTCATAGAGGGAAATACCCTCACGGAACTTCACCGCCGCCGAAAAAGAACGGGCACACCTGCCCTCAATTAGAAACGGCCATCCCCCTCGCCAGAAGTTCCGGACTTGCTCAAATAAAGAGAAGTTCGGATTTTTTCTTCACAGAATTTCTATCAGCTGCAATGCATACAACTTCTAAATCATTAACTCCTATGTCTCAATTGAACAAACGCCCATTTTCCTCCTTTAGCCCGGAGGATGTCAAGAATCTCTTCCATCGCCTCAAGACAGACGAGAAGTTCTGCTATGCTTTCTTCTATGGAGAAGAAAATGAAACCTACTCACTGTGCTACATCAGGAAATATATCACCAGTTGTGTCAGCACCTCCTATCAGTACCACATCTCGAAGGAGGATTTCGGAACCATCATGTATGAGAAGTTCTGGGATGAGGGTACTTGGCATGTGCTTGACACTTTCTCTGGAAAGTCTCTCGACAACTGGCTCTTTACGGTAACCTTCCACACCATTACCGCTTATCTCAAAGAACAGCGGATTATCAAGGATGTGAAGCAGCGTACTGCCAACAACACCAAGGTTTTGCTGAAAAAGCATACCCCAGAGGGTTGCAAGATGATTATTGATGAGGTCATACCCCAAGGAGCCGAGCATGACCTGCTCATCAAAATCTACGTGGAAAGGGAAAATGAAGACCTGATTATGAAAGCGATGAAAATGGACTCGAATGAATTCAAGAAGGTAAAGGAGATGGCAGAACATTACTTCAAGTTCCGCCTTATCAACTCCAACTACATGTATGAGGAGTATGTCATTACCGACAAGTCTCCTCGCTATTACACCACCTCTGTGGATGTGGAGGATGCCATGGGAATGTTTGTGCCGTCAGACAGCCCATTCTATGATGTCTTTGGCGTCAATCTCTCCAGCGCCGAGGTTCCGGCTCGCACTGTTGAGTTTATCAACAACTTCGTCACCAATGTGCTTAACTGGGATGAGCGTGATGTCTATATCTTCACAGAGAGGCGTATGGGCACCAAGCCCGTGGTTATTGCCGAAACCCTTGGTTGCACCCGTGGCTATGTGGACACACGCTACTCTCGTCTCAATGCCATTTTTGACGAGAAGTTCCGCAAGTGGTGGTACTCTCACACATAATGCCCTGATTATGCAATCACCGCCGTCATCGATAAGAATGACGGCGGTGATTGTTTTTATGGACTGCCCAATCAGTCCTGTTGGGTTGATTATTAGCCGAAGAGCTTTTGGGCTTCCTCGTAGCTGTCGAGCGAACCGATGTCGTAGCGGCTGCCAGGCATCTGCCATGCATGAATGGTGGTGACATCCACCAGATAATGGGCCAGGTTGCCGGGCGCATCAAAGCCACAGCCATGATTCATGCAGTCTGTTATAAGCGGCATGTCCGCACGACTGTAGATGTAGAAAGGGGGAACAGCCCATTCAGAGACAGGCTCTTGGGGCTTCTCCTGCATCTGAAGCACCCGATGGTTTTCATCCAAATCAATCACGCCCGTCCGCTGAAGCTTTTTCAGAGATGGCTCATGATAGAACATGATGACCGATGTCTTTTTCTGCTTGAAAAAGTCAACGAATCCTTGGAAGGAGAAATTGAGGATGTTGTCGGCAGCCAGTACCATGATGTCATCATCGATGTTGCCTTGCTCAATAGCAAGAAGCAGGTCTCTTACCGCACCCAAACGGTTGTCATTGCTGGTTGTCCCATCATCAATGATGCGTATGGGCTTTTTATAATCCACACTTGCGAGCCATTCCGTAAAAATAGGTGCAAACTTATGATTGGTGACTATGATATGCTCATCGATGTCATCAATGAGGTCGATATCATCGAGCATACGCTCCAATATGGATTTGTTGCCGATTTTTAGCAGTGGCTTGGGAAAATTCTCCGTCAGAGGGTATAGTCTTGTGGCATAACCCGCTGCAATGATGATATTCTTCATAAATGTAGAAAGAAAATGTTATAGGAAATCCACTCCGTTGCTCGTCTTGCAGAAAAAGACCTTGAATGAGTCGCGGTATTGGGGGAATGCCTTCAGATATTCATTGGTCACATACTCACGGATGTTGTCTTCTTTCATCGGGTCAACCAAGGCGATGCAGGCGCCCTTGAAGCCTGCTCCGCTGAACCGTCCTCCATAGATGCCATCCGTCCGGCGCATGATTTTGTATAGTTCTATCAACTCGGGAGAACCGCATTCGTAGTTGTTCATCGAACTCTCACAGCTCTCAAAAATCAGTTGTCCGAACGTCTTGATGTCGCCTTTTTGCCATGCTTTGACACCTGCTTCCACGCGGTCGCATTCCGTGTAGAAGTGGCGGGCTCTTTTCGCAAAACGCTCTGGCATACGGTCATCATATTTCTCAAAAATCTCCTCCGGAACATCATGCAGCCGGGTGTCCTGCAGTTCCTTCAAGGTTATGTTCTCATATGCCTGCATAATCCATGCCGCTGTCTTGCACTCCGATACGCGCAGGTTGTAGTCGGTGCCGGTGAGCTTTCGGGTCACTCCGCTGAAGAAGATGCCGATTTTGAAAGGAAGGTCTTGTTTTCCGTCTCCGAACTGCAGTATCTTGTATTCTGAGGTTTCTGTGTCCAGGTAGAGAAGTTTCTCAGACTCGCACAGCACCACACAGGCTTGGTCGAGAATGCCGTTGTTGAGTCCCACATAATTGCGTTCCGCCATGGAGGCATACTTGATGACCTGCATTTTGTCCAGTCCCAAGTTGTTCACCTTGTCAAGTGCCTTGACAAAGCCACAAAGCAAAGCGGCCGACGAAGAAAGGCCTCCGATGGGCATGGAACCTTTCACGACACCCCGGATGCCTTTTTGCAACTGGAAGTCTTTTTGAAGTGACCAAACCGCACCTCTGAGGTAGTCGCCCCAGTTGTGCTGCTTAGAGTCAATCTCTCTTCTTACATTGAAGGTCATCAGTCCCTCAAAAGAGAGGGAGCACATCTCCACCTTGCCTGTTTCTGTGGCAGAGAACAGAAATTCTATGCCGCTGTCGAAGGCGAAGCCACTCACCAGACCATGTTGGTGGTCGACATGGGCTCCCAACGGACAAATGCGATAAGGTGAAAACAGTTGGTATAGGGCGTCGCCCTTTCCAAAAAATGTACGGTACGCTTGGAATAAATCCAACATATTATGTTTTTTTATGATGTAATCTATAGATTCCGTGAAGAGAAATACCTTTCGTATCCCTCAAGCAAAGCCTTGCTGGTATGCTCCCAACTCAGTTCGTTGATGATTCGGTTGCGGCCATATTCCGACATCCGCTTGCGCATGGCTTCATTCTCCAACAACAAGACGATTTTGTCGCCCATGTCTTTGGCGTTGTTGGGTTCCGCATAGAGGGAGGCTTCCTGGGCGGAGTATCGCCCTTCGGTGAGGTCGAATTGTACGATTGGCTTGCCCAATGCCATATACTCCAAAATCTTGTTCATCGTGCTTTTGTCGTTCATGGCGTTGTACTCATCTGAATTGACACATACGTCGGCAGTGTTGAGGTAGTCGAGCAAGGTGTCGTCGGGTACACGGCCGGTGAACTCTACGATGTCGTCGAGGCCCATTGCATGGCTTTGCTTTCGCAGCGCTTCCAGATGTGGACCGCCGCCGACGATACCCCAGAAGATGTCGTCACGGTGAAGTTCGTCGCGGATATATTTTGCTGCTTCGAGCAGATACTCTATTCCTTCCTGCTGACCTATCACGCCAAGGTAGCCAACCATGTAGCGCCTGCCCCTCTTGATTTCCGGTTTTGCAGGTGTGATGCGCAGACGCTCAAGTTTTGGGCCGCTGCGGAGTACAAAGACATCCTCCTCTTTCATGCCTCCGCGCTCAATGGCTATCTTCTTGTAGCTCTCATTGGTTACGAAGGCAAAGGTGCAGTGCTTGTAGGTCTGCCGCTCAAGCCACAACTGGCTCTTGTAAAGCAGTCCTTTTGCCTTGCCAAATTTCGCCTCAAACAATTCCGGACAGATGTCATGGTGGTCGAAGACATAATCCACTCCTTTGCGCTTGAACCATTTAGCCACCATATAGATGTCGTCTGGGGGATTGCAGCCATGGATGACATGGAAACCTCGTTCCTTGAATATCTTCCGTGCCAATCGGAGTTCCTCGCGCAGCGCACAGAAATACTCGCGTGCATACCCCAGTGCTCCATTTCCTTCCTTAGGCATGTCATGGCGGTGGATATGTACACCTTTCATCAACTCATATTCCTTGTCATATCCCTTCCCCTTGGGGCAGATGACAGAAACCTCGTAGCCATTTTCGGCCAATGTTGTTGCTTCTTGCCATACGCGCGTATCAAAGGGGACGGGTAGGTTCTCAACGATAATCAATACTTTTCTCTGCATGATGTAGCTGTTTTTCCTTATTCAACAGTGATGATGCTTTTGACGATTTTGCTGTGGGTCCTATACCTGATGGCTTTGGAAGGACTCTTGATGCCGTATTCGACAGAAACATCCGCTGGTTCCACACTCGATGTATATTGGGATGAAACGCTGACAGCCAGTCGGCATCTTGTCTTTCCATAGATTAAAATATAATCATCTCCTTCCTGTTGGATTTCAACTCCTTGGCCTATCATCAATGTAAGGACAATGTCGCTCTCCTGACTGAGTTCATCGGTGATGATGAGCCTTTTGTCTTCATGGTCAAAATCAAAGGTTCGGCGCACGAGAGTAGGCGAGTAACCGTCATGCTCAGCTGACAATACGCTATGCTTTCCGTCGGTCTCATGATGAAGAAGATGACAGTTGGCTTTCCTGCCCCATAAGAAGGCACCGAGCATCTCGGATTGGTCAGAGCCTTGGATGCTGACGGTGTTGTGATTGACGGTTTTTCTGAACCCATCGCGTGCGTGAAGGTCACAATGATAAATATATGTTCCTGGGTCGGCAAATATGGAAACACCATCCACCATCAGTTGAAAACTTAAGGCGTCTGCATGGCCGTGGGCAGCAATGCTTCCAAATCCCAGCGGGGCATGGTCGATGCCGATGAGTACCTCACCGTCTTGGCTGCGAAGAAACGTGTATCCTCCTTGTTCAAAACACTTACCGGCATGGGTGTCATACAGTGGCTGTTGGGCGACCTTGGATATGGCGGATTGAGAAAACAGACAATTCACTGTTTCGCTCGTCTTGTCGAAACGTGAAAACCTTTTCCCAGTAACCATAGAACACAATTGTAGCACATAGTCATAATATGAGAACCGCCCTCCCTGCAAATCGATTATCTTGCCCTCATCATCATCCCCAAACGCCATGACATGTGTTTCGTCATACATGGAGTGGCATATGAACTCACTCATACGTTCCATATCGTCCAACCATGATGAGGGAAGGGAATCGCCATTGTTCAAGATACAATGTGCTGTAAGTGAATAGGCTTCCAAGACGAATGCGTGATAGTGGAGAGACATCTCTTTGTTTACTCCGTCTGGAGTGGTCTGGTGTGGCAGTTCTTCAGTCATCGTTTTGACGGCATTGTCCTTCAATTTGTCATATCCAAACATATAACCACCAAGAGCGAGGGCGGTGGATTCCACCAGGAGATGGTTGTTGGCTGAAGAAAAACGAGACTGATGTCTGTCCACGAAGTCCAGCATGTTGAGAATTCCTCTGCTGATGCTGTCGAGTAGTTGCTGGCTGGTGTTGCCGGCTTCCTTGAGGTAGGTCAGCATGAGCATCCAGTTGATGGCCCTGATGGCAACCTCCATGACACTTGTCCATGAGATGCCGATGAGATAGGGATTGCTCTCGCACCAGTCTTCAAGGAGTCGGGTGAGTTCCTCAAGATATTGTTGTTCTTGGGTATGGTAGTAGTTTTTGGCGAGAAGGGCAAACTGGAAATGTCGGTTGAGTTCCCAGTTGGTGCGTGCATCGCCCACGGCATCATTCTGCTTGTATCTGATGTCGTATGAGAAGATGCGCTCCCATTCATTGGAGGTCTGGAATCCAGCATGCCAGCTCGTCTTGTATTGCCTGTAGTCATACCCTCCGATTAGATGGATGTCATTCCGGTGGGTGTGGCCGTCATTGTGGAATTCAACCCCCATCCTTTGTGCGTCAAAGGTCAGATGTGCATAGGATGTGTTGAACACCCTTTGGGTGACGGGAATGGGTCGCCGGGCATATTTTCGCTCACAATGCTCCGACCATTTCTGACTGAACCGCCAAGCCACTTCTTTGAGGCTCATTGCCTTCAGCCTGTGAATATACCATCCCCACCTGTTCATTTAAAAGTCGGTTTGTTGGAAATCCTTGTCGATTGGCTGTTCCTGTGCACTGCAGTTCTGGTTGATGTCGCCCCAAGAGATGCCCTCATAGTGGCCTTCATAGTCCACATCCCTCCATTGCCTGACCAAATCGACGATTATTTTATTGGGATACTGCTCCAGAAGATGCTCAAACTCCTTCTCCTTGTTGGTGACCACAAGAACATCGGATTGTGAGCAGACTGAATTGAGGTCGCTGGTCACGAAGTGCTGCAGGTGGGGTATTTTTGCCATGATAAAATCCTTGTTGGTTCCGGTCAGTTCGCTAACCACCACATTCTTGTCGTAGATGCGTATCTCGCAACCCTTGCCGAGCAGTCGCTCCACAACGTCAACGATAGGGGAGCAGCGCAGGTCATCGGTGCCGGATTTGAAACTAAGTCCCAGAATGCCAACCTTTCGCTTGCCTTTGGACAGGATGGCTTGTACGGCATTGTCTTTCTGCTTCTCATTGCTGGGATGGATGCTGTCGATAACGGGCACCTCCACATAGAGGTCATGGGCAAGGGTGCGCAGCGCCTTCATGTCCTTTGGCAGACATGACCCACCATAGGCAAAGCCTGGTTTGAAATAGTATGGTGAGATGTTGAGTTGACGGTCTTTGCAGAAAATCTCCATCACCTTATGGCTGTCGATGTTCAATCCCTTGCAGATATTGCCTACCTCATTGCCAAAAACGATTTTCAGAGCATGGTAGGTGTTGTTGACATACTTCATGATTTCCGCCACCTTGATGTCTGTGCATATCAGTTCGGCAGGAATGTCTTTGTATAGTTCACGCATCCGAGCCTCAGCCAGCGGATTGTCTGTTCCAATGAGGGTGAGTGGTGGATTGAAGTAGTCCTTCACACTTGTTCCCTCGCGGAGGAATTCCGGATTGCTCACGACTGCAAAATCGATGTTCCGTTTCTTGCCGCTCTCTCGCTCAATGATTTCTCCCACTTTCTCGTTTGTGCCGGGAAGTACGGTCGAGCGGATAGCAATGATGTGGAAACCTTGTTTTTCTTTCAGTGCCTGCCCAATACGTCCTGCCACTGCGAAGATGTAGTTGAGGTTGAGGCGCCCTTCCTTGCTGGAAGGTGTTCCCACCACGATGAATGATATGTCGCTGGACTTCACGGCCTCTGATGCGTCCATGGTGGCACGCATCCGTCCGGCTGCATGGGCTTCGGCACAAAGTTCTGCGATGCCTTCCTCTATGATGGTAGGCTTGCCCTCGTTGATGAGTCTCACCTTGTTCTCATTCACATCTACTCCTATTACATGATGCCCGAGTTTGGCGAGACAGGCTGCTCCCACGCAGCCCACATATCCTAATCCGAAAATACTGATGTTCATATACTTGTGTTTACTGTTGGTTGTTGGGCGATAGTGCTTTCTTGTTGACAACAAGACTGAATTTGCCCCTGGAAGTGTATATTAATTCTTTTTCCGTAATCTCGTTGATGCGAATATCTATATTGTCAAGACCTATAGTTTGCTCCAATAGCTCCATCACACGTTGCCGGTCTTTTTGAGGAAATTTTCCTCCGAAAGTGACGATGTTCATGTCCACGTGTCCATCTTCATGCTGAATAAACTGTGTGTATTTGGCTGACTCACAGTCCTTCAATATAAATGTAAGAGCAGAATCACTGTAAAGGGTGCCGTCTTTCCCGCTGATGAAAAGCATGGCACGTCCTTTCACCGCCTTGATTGTCGGAGTGATTGCTTGCAAGTCCTGACTTTCTTTCATGTTGTCACGCAGCTCCATCACATCACTTACACGGTAACGGATAAGAGGGAAGGATTTGTTGATGAGCGATGTAGTGATGGTGCAGTCATCAAGATACTCGTTGATGCTGTAGCCAGGCGACTCAAAATAACCCGTGTGGTCGGGTGACTCAAAAAGTTGGATGGTGCGCTCAGTAAGACCATAATGGTCGAATAGTTCGGTGTGAAAGACCTTTTCTATTTTCTTGCGCATCCACTCGAGCATGTTTTCACTTGAAGTGAAACAGATGGGTATTTCCACATGGAGCCCCAATTCCTCAATGTTGCATGCAAGGGCATAAAGGGAGCTGGGAAATCCCTCGATTGCTTTTGGACTTTTATCTTGGATGGCCTTCACATATTCCCGGGTGGTTTCCGGGCGGAGATGGTAACTTGAAAGGAAGAGGGTTTGTGAAGCACCTACCCATAGGGATAATGAATTCTTGTCCAATGTACCACGCAATGAGGCAAGGACGTCTTTTCCATATCTGAACCCGCACCGCTTTCGGTAACAAACCAAGGAAGCCTGTTCACGCCAAATAGACTCCCAGTCTTCCCATACATTCAACTGACTGCCCGTAGTGCCACTTGTGTGGTTGCGGATGAGTTTCCAATGAGGGCAAGTGGTCATCTCGAGGCCGTATTGCTTGACCATCTCCTTGGTGACGATAGGGAGAATACTTATATCTTCCAACCCTTTGATTTTGTTGATGTCTATTTGGGCTTGGTTGTAAAGACGATGATAGAAAGGAGATTTGTTGTAAGCCAGGTGCAATATGGTGAGAAAGCGTTGCTCGTTTCTGCTTCTGAGTTCGCTGTGTTTCATCCCATACAAGGCGTCTATTTCCTTGACAAAGGAGCGTATGAGTAGCCGGGAGCGCAAATAATACTTCAGTGACTCTTTTAGCAGATGACCCATGGCTATTGGTTGAATACTTGTTTGTAAATACCGATCAGGCGAGTTTCCACATTCTCTGGCAAATGAGGGATGCACCTCTTGTAGGCTTCTCTCCCCATTTGTTCGCGCAATTGCACAGAAGATGCCAACTTGGCAATGGCTTGGTATAAGCCCTCATGGTCACCTGGGGCAACCATTATTCCGTTGACACCGTCGGTCAGAATCTCGGGAATACCGCCTACATTTGTGGATATGACAGGGAGATGATAGGAAAAAGCTTCCAGCAATGATATGGGGACACCCTCATAGTAGGATGGCAAGACGAACGCGTCACTTTTGTTGAGCAATTCTATCTTGTCTGAACCACTCACCCAACCCATAAAACTTATCGTCTCGTCCAGTTTCTGATGATGGATAACTTCCTGCAGACGGTCCGTCTCTCCTATTCCGCCAATGAACAGTTTGATTTTGCCTTTAAACTCATCAATGTGTTCAGATATGACATCTATAAGGTCGAATATGCCTTTCTCATTACAAATCTTACCTAAAAACAACATTGTAAAAACGCCATTGTCTCTCGCATGATGATTCTCTTTGGGATGCTCCATGATGTTGGGAACAATCTCAACCTGCCGGCAATGCATTTCACCTGCAAAAAATGATTTCCAATAATCAGAAAGAGCAATTATCATGTCGCATTTGTGCAGGATATATGGCACGCACTTTTTGTGCCGATGGGTGAAGTCCTTGAATCTGCCACCATGGATGTGGTAAATTACTTTCTTCCCAAATGCTTTTGCAAGCATGATTAGGATGGATTTGCGCACAAAACTCCCCTTCGACGCTCCATGGATATGAATCACTTTGACTTCTTTTCCAAAAAGATAGGGAATCAGCAGACAAATGGCTTTTGTGAAAACCCAGAATTTGGTCAGCACGCTCCCTTCCTTGTGGGTGGAAATAAAATTGAACTCCTCATAGATGCCGCTGTATGTGTTGAGCACCATGCCAATACCACCCTTTGGTGCTATACAGTCGGGTCCCAAGGAGAGTACGTGGTGGGATATCTGTTTGGGTATCATCTGTTTTTTAACTTGTTGAAAAGAATCAACCAACTTTCAGGGAGATGCTTTCTGAGCCACTTCTTAATCCCCATTTTCTTGGGATTGTCTGCCCATGAGGAGGCACCATAATGGATGCTGCGTGTGTTGTCTGTGATATGCAGGCGCTTGGTCACGTAATGTGATGGATTGAAATAGTCGCTGGGATAGATAGTGAGGCTGCCTACTTGCTGAATCCCGGTGATGTTTTGTAACCCAAACCCATATAATGTTTCTGTTGTATATTCTACGATAGTCCGGAGGTTGAGGTTGCCATCGGGTAGATAGAAATTGAGTGAACTATACAGGTTGAGCAATGCCTTGTATATTGGGTCACCGGGCTCTGCTCCAAGACAAAGACCAGGGGCCACTTTTACTGTCTTAGAACCAGAAATGGCATCAGCCTCGCATCCCATAAAACTACCTTTTTCAATGATGTCATCCATGGTTTTGATGATTTCCACATCAGTATCGAAATATAGTCCTCCTTGGTGGTACAATATCCAAAAACGGGCATAATCACTGACAAAGGCATATTTTCTCTCCTTGTAGGCATCGCGCGTATATGCTATGGCATTGTAATCAAAATTGCTTTCATCCCAGCGCTTGATTTCATAGTCAGGCAGGTATTTTTTCCATGAATCAATGCATTTGATGGCAAGAGGTGGCAATGGATTGTTGCCAAACCAACAATAGTGGATAACCTTGGGAATCATAGAAAGCTGAAGTCAGAAGTGGTGGGTGGTGAGAAAATAGTGGGTTGGGGAGCAGGTGATTTTTTCTGGGTTGTTGTTGAGCCATGCACTCCACCAACCAAAAGAACTCCTTGTAATGACTTGGTGCTTGCAAAGAGACATCAGTTGCATGTCGCGCCAACTGTCATCCCCTTTGTTCCAGTCAACAAACTCAATGTCGTCATGCCTGAAATCAAGACCAAATACGTGAGCATGATGCTTTGCCCACTCCACACTGCCGGGGTCACAGAAGATGAAGAATTTCGGGTCGCTCACCCTCTGCCTGATATATTTGACTGCTCGTTTGAAATATCCACCGTAGTAACAGTCGAAATTGAAGCTGAGCATGTCGCCGCGACGGGCATGAATGGCAACAGATTGGCATTCACTTACTCTTTTTGCCAACTCCTTGTCACGCGCTGATATGAGTTCGGGAAAAGTGAAGGCTTTTCGCACCTCAGTTTCGATTCGCTCAATACCCGTCCCCATATATTTGAATGTCAGTTGCTGTCCTGTAAAAATACTGTCTTCTGTTTGGACATACAAATCGGGAAACTGTGGAATCTCAGTTGAGTGATGTGACAAATAACGCTTGCGAAGATAATTGATATATTGGAAAAGGAAGGTTTTCTTATAACGGGGCACGCTCAAGGTGGTTTTGTCGGACTCACCCGTTCCCTCAAAGTCTCCCCGGATATTTTTCAGAGGTATACCGATATGCTGGAATGCCTGTGTGAAATATACTGGATAATTCCAATTCTTAAGCCAAAACTTGCTGTTGCGGATTTCCGACATCAGTTGCTCCCATTTTTGTGTGTCGATGACCGACTTGACATTTGGGGCGTTGAGATGGAAGATACGGTCCAACTCATATCCATTCCACTGGCAGATGACATCGTTGCATTCAGGAATGTCATAGACGATGGTCTCAATGAAGCAGTCATCGTCTGGATTCATCTTCTTGATGGCCAAATACTCACAATAGCTAAGCATTTGATTTCCCAAACCAGATTCTATGTGGATGATTTTCATAGCCAGTATATCTCAGATTTTTTCCGTTTCAATGAATGCTGATGCCCATAAACAACCTCTTGGCCAGGTCGTTCTTCTCCAATAACTGTGCCAACAGCACACAGAGGAAACATACAGCTATGCTCCACATACAACTGCTCAACTCCAATAATCCTGGTTGTGATGCACGAAGGTGAAGCTGAGACAAAATGATGTCCAATATTCCATTGATGATAAATGATGCCGTATACATTACCAAGGTGTATTTGCCGTATTTGGATAATGTCTGTATACCTTTTCTCCTATCTGTCAACATGAACAATACCACAAAAAAAGAACTGATGACAAATCCAGTCAACAGCCGCACGGCAAGTGCATAAAGACTTTGATGGGAGAAGTGGGTTGAATCAAAAGGTGTCAGGTACACAGAATAAGATACATCCCAATAATATAGCAGAAAAGCACTTGACAAAAACAAAATGATGGCACATCTCGTCAACTCAGTGCGATTGCATCTGTCGGTTGCTTTTCTTAAAAACATACCTCCCATCATCAGGGGGTACATGAAATTGATATGAAGAAACGAGGAGAAAGGCAAAAAGACGACGATAAGCACAGACGCCAAATAAAGCAGCATATTGTCGCTTTTGTTGACCCTCACTACAACAGAGATGAGCAACAACGACAGGAACATGCTGGTCAGAAACCAGTAGAAACCAACACATCCCATCAAATGAGGCTTTTGGATGGTTAGCAAACAGTAGCACGCATACCATGCCAGAGCGGGAATCACCAACCTTTTAAACTTACCCGAAACATAAGCATGCCATCTCTTATCTCTGATATGTCCCGGATGAATGAAATAACCGCTGACAATCATAAACAAAGGCATGTGGAATGCTATCAACACTCCTGGTTTCCCAAACATCTCTGGAAAGGTGATACCCGAGAGACATTGCGCGCAATGTCCCCAAGTTACGACAAACATGGCAAATAGTTTGGCGAAATCAGCAAATACAAGTCTGTTGTTCAAAACTGCCGCTTTCATTTCAATGGCCATGTATTCTTTGTATCATGTACGCCCTGATTTCCTTGTAATAATCATTGTTTCGAAACAGGTAGTAACCAAATATGGTCATTGAGGCCATTGCAAGCAAGAGTCGCAAATAAATAACCTGCTGAGACAACAAATAGGTAACGCTCAGTCCCAATGCGATAATCAGCGCTTGGCGCAAAAGAATGGGAGCCACATCCTTAAGTTGTTGGGCTATGCTGTAATGAATGGGCTGACCGCAATAATGCAAATTGAGAAACAGCAATATGATGGAATATATTGAGTTGCCGAACACAAAAATGCTGATGCTGTATCTTACCGTGACCAACAAAATCAACATCATGATACATCGGCGGGCAATCTCTAAATACATAAGTGTCTTGCTCTTTCCCACCACCATGAGAATGTTTTGATTGACAGCATGCAAAGGAAACAAAATGCCACTGATACCCAACAATAGGAAGTAAAAACCAGAGCGACGCCATGCGGTGCTTCCCATCAATACCTCAAACAAGTCGGAGGAAATGCCAATGACAAATGCCATGATGCAACCGACAAACAGCATGGTCACACAAATGATTTTCTTGTAGGCGTGCTGCAGGTCTCCTCCTTCATTGTTGACCCGTGACAGAATAGGGTAGGTGACATTCTGAACAACACTTGTTGAGGTGTGTGAGGCAACATTCTTAACCCTGTCGGCTTGGCTGAAGTACCCAAGATCGGTGGCAGTATAATACTTGCCTATGAGAAGAGAATAAATATTGTTGAATATGCTGCCCACCAAACCAGCCACGAGGATGTTTTTGGAAAAAGAAAAATACTTGCTGATCAGTGACCAAGAAAAGTCTAATGTGGGATGCCAGCGGGATGACAACCATAAAAACAATGTCCGGAAACCGAAAAGGGAAACGTTCTGAATGACCAATGCCCAGACATTCTTGAGAAAATAGGCGGACACTATGGCAACAATACTGGACAGCAGAGCAGCGGTGACAGTAATCACACATAGTTTCTTAAAACGCAACTCACGTCTCAGTATCGTAGTCTGGACGATGCAGAGGGCATTCAGCGGAAGAACGAGGAAGGAATACTTGCATATCTCATCCAAAATGGGCTGGTTGTAAAAATGGGCGATTGCCCCAGAACAGACATACAAGATGTAGTACAGGCAGACAGAAATGAGCAGATTGGCATAAAACACAGAAGAATAACCAGTCTGACTGACTTCTTTCTCTCGGATGAGTGCAGCGCCAAATCCTGAGTCGACCAATGTTTGGGAAATGGCAGTGAAGACGACCAACATTCCGACGATACCGAAATCGGCTGGTGTCAAGTACCTGGCGAGGATGAAAGTACACAACAGCTGAATGCCTATCATTGAGTAATTCTCAAGGGCATTCCAGACCGTGTTCTTAACCAGCTCGTGCTTGTACTTGCCGCCGTTCATCAGTCACCAAATCCATTGAGGTTAATTGCCATCTTCAATCCGACGGGCAATTTCAACCTCTTGCTCAGGAAACCATCCGCTTGTCATCTCAAAACCTGTGCCCACACAAGTGGCTGGATTACCGGTTAGCAATTGGCCTTCCCCTCCTTGTGAAAAATCACCCACCACTTTGCTGCAGCAGGAAACGACTGTGCCTTTCGCCAAATGTGTGCCTTTGCCTATGGTTACGTTGTTGCCAACAAAAGTGTTGCTTTCTATGGTTACAGGCAGAGTGCGTTTGTATATCTTACCCTTTCCTTTGTTGCTGAGAAAATGGAAGTCGGAGTCGAAGACCTGACAATTCCAAGATATGCGGATGTCTGAACCCAGAGTGATGCTGCGACAGCATATCAATTTTGTCATACTGCCCAACAGCACTCTGTTTCCCATCAGCAATTGTGCTTGAGGATAGACGACCAGTCTGACGCCAGGATGTATCTTCACTCTTCCTTCAATATGGATGGTGCCATAGTTGGAGATGATGATTTTGTCGGCATTGCTCTCCCATCTGTCAATCTTGATGACCCCAATAGAAATTAGCCCGGGACTTGCAAGCGAGGACAGGTTGATCTTCCCCAATTTTCTTATCTTGACATTGTAACCAATGATGATGGGGATTCGGGCAGCTTGCCTTAGAGGCAAAGCCTTGAGGTTATAATAGAGCGTCTTCAGCCAGTTGATTCTGAAAAACCGTTTTTGAATGACTTTCAGACTTTCTATGCTGTCTTCGCTCCATCCTCTTTTAAGAAGTAGATTCTTGATTTTGCCCATGGTCTTCTATTTGGGGGGAATTGATGGCTTCAGGTTTCTTTTCGATGTGATGAAGCATGAAGATGTATAGTATGAAGGGGAATATGATATTTCCCTGATTGGAGATGGAACATCCTGCCAAGGAAATAAGAAACATGTTGAGAATCAGGAGGAATGATATAAACGGATAATCAGACTCTTTTCTGTTCTTGAAAAAGAACAACAGCAAATAAACCCAAATGGATAAATAGAGAATACCCCCCAAATACCCGTATTTGGTCAATATGTTGCCATATGAGATATCTGGGGTAGACAACTGCATGATATTGCCGTCACCATCTCGCAAACCCAAGGAGAAATCATATAATTTCTCAACTGTCTCAATCTGACTGTCACTGATTAACCCTAATCCAAAAACTTTCTCCAAGAAAGGCTGGTCATGTAGATAAAGGGCTCTTTCGTAATACCATGCCAGACGATAGGTCAGGGTGCCAACATTGTATGCGTTTCCTGCCTCAACAGTTTCTTGAATACCACCGGAAAAGATGGATTCTATCTCACTTTCTGTTGAGTTGTTGAACTCTCCCTCAAAACGGGCGTCAATGATGTCGGCGAACTGAGATATGACAAAGAGGCCTACCAAGACACTTCCAATGATGGACTTGACTCGATTTTGCATAATCACACCCAGCACCAAGACTCCGATGGTCATACCAATCTGGGTTCGTCCCTGAGTAGCTACAAGTGCCGTGATGAACACAAATGAACTGAGGAATGTGAACCTTGACTTGATGAGCTGTGGGGCAAGAATAGATACAAAAATATACCAATAGAGCAGCGGGGGGTGGTTGTAATATCTTAGAATACCAGTATATTCATCACGCTTGACATTCTCAGAGTCGTATGGCAGTACAGGCAAATCAAAGAACACCTGCAATATGTATAGGATAGAGGTGATGAGCGTGATGTAGAAAAACACATTGTTGAGCCACAAGATGTCTTTTGTGCTTATCTTCCTGATAAAGAAGTAAGAAAGCACAAGGAAAGAGGCACGGCTGCCTTGAAGAATCTGGTAGGAATTAAAATGGTAATGGACAGAAGAAAAATTGACATTCAACAACATGAACACAAAAAATATGAATATCAATATTCTTAGTTTCTTGTCTTTTATAGTCGGGTGGTCATCGTAAAAAATCTGCAACAACAATACAACTATAGTGTAGATGAATGCCAAGTCGAAATTCTTAACACCCAAGACGGTGTCAGTCAATACAGACCAGCCATTAAGCATGAACGTAACGAATATGAACAGGCTGATACGCCTAAGTTCTATAATATATGTTACGATAGCAATGGCTAATAAGATATATCCAAACATGAAATATTGAGGATGGAATCAATTCTATTTTTTTATGAACAGACGGCAACAATTGAACTCAATACAAATCCTCCTTGTATTTATGCTAAAAACACAAGGGAAATGGGGCTGATGTAATGCATTGAGATTCAAATGATACCGCATTTAGGCGTCACCTTATGGTAAAGGTTGAGCCCGCAGCAAACGCTTTGAAGGTCGTTAGCGAGTGCAAAAGTACAAAAAAAAGAGTCAACCAAGAAATAAACAGTCCAAAAACATAGGTGCGTTGTGTGGTTAACGTTTATTATGCACGCTTTTGTCTCTTTTTCTGTTTTTTGTTTTTCTACTCATGTTTTTTTCAATATATTTGCAAACACTAAAATGAAATCTATGATGAGGATAAATGTCCGACTTTTAATTGCTGTATTATCGGTTGTGTGGATATCTGTGGTCTCCTGCTCGTCAAATAACAACGTATTTGAGGAGCCAGAGGATGTCTCGCAATATGAGGTGCTTCTTGACCATGAGTTAAGGGTGCTGATTTTGGGAAACAGTTATTCTGCTGATGCTACGGCATATTTGGACGAATTGGTGACTGCTGCCAAAATTGATAAAAGACAATTGTGTGTATACAACGGCGTCATCAATGGTGGAGGTTTTGAGGACTGGATAAACAAATATCAAGACAGGGCCACCGTGAATTTGGAGAGGGTGACGGGCCATATTCAAATGGAAAGCAAAAATAGCTTAGGAAAAATACTTAACCAAAATTGGGATATTGTCATTTTGTTGCAAGTCAGCAACAAGTCATATGAATGGGATTCTTTTGAAAACAATGTCCCGAAATTATTGGAGATAATAAAGTCTAATTGTCTGAACAATAATGTGAAAATCGCATATCAGATACCATGGGGACATAATGTCCACTCTACTCCATGGGAATTGAAAGGTAATGTCGAATGTGCGAGAAGGGCGATGAAAGAATTTGACATTCAATACATCATTCCAGTGGGTATCGCCATCCAAAATGCAAGGAATACATCACTTAACACCGACTTATATCTCACATGGGACAATTGGCATCTGTGTTATGGAGTTGGAAAGTACGTGGCAGCATGCACATTGTTTGAGTCTCTTATCTCGCCCATAGCACATGTCAGTATTGTGGGAAATAGTGCGGTGCACCCGCTCTCTAACAAGGAAAGGTCTTATGATGGTTCCGTTCCAGTGGATGAGAACAACCGTTTATTGTGCCAGAAATGTGCATATTGTGCCGTGAGAGACACTTTCGTTGTAGCCGAGGCAGCCCAAATCAACGAGGTACAATAGCCTGTTCAAAGACAATTACTTCTGCTCGGGGATTTGATATGCGTTGACAGGATTGTTGCCATTGTTGTTGACAATATGGGCGGGAACTCCTACTGCGGTTCCTTTTTCTGGAACATCCTTGGTGATGACGGCTCCTGCTCCAATGGTCGCATTGTTGCCTATTCTTACGTCTTCCACTACGCTGGCATTGGGACCAATATACACATTGTCGCCAATTACAGATGGCGTGTTGTTGTTGGTGCCGATTGAGACAAAATGGGAGATGTTGACATTGTTGCCAATGATTGTGCCTCCATTGATGACGATGCACATGCCGTGTCCGATATAGAAGCCATAACCAATCTTTGTCCTGACAGGAATGTCGATGAGGGCGTTCCTGCTGATGAGAGCATACATCCAGCGACATAATGGCCAAAGCCATCCCCTGTATTGTGAGAGGCGAAGCCAAAAGAGAATGGGAAGGCTGTGATGCCTTGTTGGAAAGATTGTTTGGAAAATGCTTTTTAAAACTATGGCAAATCCTTTTTCCTTAATGCCTAAATATCTGTATCGGTCGCTTCTAATCAATTCCAAACAGTCGTGATAGTTTTCGGCTTGGGGAATAGTGACTGTCGCATTTCCATGAATAGCATATTTCTGGGTTCTCATGCTTGAAATCGGGGTAGTGCTTGTAACTGTGGAATGATTGATGAATTTTGCTGCAAAAATAGTGAATAATTCCAATAAAGCAAAGCCAAATCACCATAGGGCGTTATTTTTTTCGTCTTTGGCATCGCCGAAAGTACTGTCGCTCGGGAAAGAAAATAAAAACTTCGTTATTTATTTTGCTTTCCACTCGCTTATTCGTACCTTTGCCGCCGCAAAGGACGTGTTTGACAAATATATAATCAATATAGGATAATATGGAAGTAATAAAAACTGATATAGAGGGCGTTGTCATACTGAAGCCCAGAATTTTCGAGGATGCCAGAGGATACTTTTATGAATCATACTCAAAAAGGGACTTCGACAAACAAGTGAGAACCATCAATTTCGTTCAGGACAATGAGAGCAAGTCGTCATACGGCGTGCTCCGTGGACTGCACTACCAGAAATGGCCCTTCTCACAAAGCAAACTGGTAAGGGTGATGAAAGGATGTGTGCTCGACGTGGCTGTCGACATTCGGAAAGGCTCACCGACATACGGCAAATGGGTAGCAGTGGAACTGACCGGAGAAAACCGCCTGCAGTTCTTCATCCCCAGAGGCTTTGCCCATGGTTTTGCTGTGCTGTCCGACGAGGTGGTATTCCAATACAAGTGTGATGATTTTTATCATCCAGAGAGTGAGGGTGGCATTGCTTGGGATGACCCCGACCTTAACATTGACTGGCGGTTGCCTGTAGATAAGATTATCCTTTCTGAGAAGGACAAATGCCATCCCAGACTTAAAGACTTGCATTCTCCTTTTGACTTCAATGTCGATCTCTATAAGTAGTTAAACATATTGTGGGCGAACCCACGTATAATTCCTGAAAAATGAATGTTGCAGTAGTTGGAACAGGCTATGTCGGCCTGGTAAGCGGAGCATGCTTCGCAGAGATGGGTGTACACGTTGCTTGCGTGGACATTGATGAGAAGAAAATAGAGAGTCTCAAAAACGGACAAATCCCCATTTATGAGCCTGGACTTGACGAAATGGTAAGAAGAAATGCCAATGAGGGCAGACTGACTTTTACCACCAGCCTCAAGGATGTCATTGATGATGTGGCACTTGTATTTAGCGCAGTTGGAACACCTCCTGATGAGGATGGCTCTGCCGACCTCAAATATGTGCTGAATGTGGCCAGGGAGTTCGGCCAAAACATCAAGAAATATACGGTGTTGGTAACGAAATCGACTGTTCCCGTGGGTACGGCAAAAAAAGTGAAGGAAGCCATCGAGGAGGAGTTGGCCAAGCGCGGAGAGGATATACCCTTTGATGTGGCTTCCAATCCTGAGTTTCTCAAAGAGGGAGCTGCTATTAAGGACTTTATGAGTCCCGACCGTGTGATTGTGGGTGTGGAGTCTGAAAGGGCACGCTCACTGATGATGAGGCTGTACAGGCCGTTTATGCTCAACAATTTCCGTGTGATTTTCACCGACATCCCTTCTGCCGAGATGATTAAATATGCCGCCAACTCCATGCTGGCCACACGTATCAGTTTCATGAACGACATCGCCAATCTGTGCGAAATCATGGGTGCTGACGTGGAGATGGTGAGAAGAGGCATCGGCGCCGACACCCGCATAGGAAGGAAGTTCCTATATCCCGGTTGCGGATATGGTGGCAGTTGCTTCCCCAAAGACGTGAAGGCTCTCATCAAGACCGCAGAGAAAAATGGCTATGAGATGAAAGTGCTCAAGGCTGTTGAGGAGGTCAATGAGTTTCAGAAGACGGTGGTGTTCTCCAAACTCAACAAATGCATGGGTGGCCAGCTGAAGGACAAGACCATCGCAGTCTGGGGCTTGGCGTTCAAGCCTGAGACCGATGACATGAGGGAGGCCACCTCTTTGGTGACCATCGACTTATTGCTGAAAGCTGGCTGCAAGGTAAGGGTGTTCGACCCCGTTGCAATGGATGAGTGCAAAAGGCGTCTTGGCGACGTCGTGGAGTACGCCAAGGATATGTATGACGCCGTGCTTGATGCTGATGCCATGCTTATGCTCACAGAATGGAAGCAGTTCAGACTTCCCAGCTGGGGAGTCATGAAAAAGACCATGCGCAACGCCCTCGTCATCGACGGGCGCAATATTTACGATGCAGAGGAACTGGCCGAGTATGGCTTCGAGTACCACTGCATCGGAAAATAAGACTATTCTACTGTCACACTCTTTGCCAGGTTGCGTGGCTGGTCGACATTCAGTCCCTTGACCACTGCAACATGATAGGCTATCAGTTGAAGAGGGATGACCGAGAGGAGCGGAACCAATGTCCCCAATGTCTCAGGTATCTCGATGACAAAGGAGGACAGCGCCTTCACTTCTTGGTCGCCCTCTGTGACAATGGAGATGATGCGGCCATTGCGTGCTATCACTTCCTGGATGTTGCTGATGATTTTCTTGTATAACCGATGATGTGTGGCAACAAACACCACCGGCATGTTCTCGTCGACCAAAGCGATGGGGCCGTGTTTCATTTCTGCTGCCGGGTATCCCTCTGCATGGATGTAGCTGATTTCCTTTAGTTTGAGCGCACCTTCCAAAGCTACGGGATAGTTCATGCCTCGCCCCATGTATAGGGTGTTGCGGGCGTATGTCAGCGTGCGTGCAATATCACGGATGGAATCGTTTTGGGTGAGGATTTGTTTGATTTTCTCCGGGATACGTGCCAGTTCGTCGATATGCTCCTCATAAAGTTGTTGGGATATTGTCCCCATCTCATGTCCCAGCGCAAGGGCAAAAAGGGTGAGAACGGTTACCTGTCCTGTAAAAGCCTTGGTGGATGCGACGCCGATTTCCGGTCCCACATGGATGTAAATGCCGGTGTCGGAGGCGCGGGCAATGCTTGAACCGACAGAATTGACGATGCCAAAGCACAAAGCGCCTTTTTCCTTGGCGAGTGCAAAGGCGGCCAATGTGTCGGCAGTCTCCCCGCTCTGAGAGATGGCTATCACCACGTCATCTTTGCGGATGACCGGATTCCTGTATCTGAACTCACTCGCATATTCCACCTCCACAGGCACTTGACAGAATTGTTCAATCATCTGTTTGCCTATCAGACCTGCATGCCAAGAGGTGCCGCATGCCACAATGATGAACCTGCCTGCATTAAGCAGTTGCTCACGATGCAGATTGATGGCACTCAGCACAATCTTGTGTTCCGATGGCAGCAGACGGCCTCGCATGCAGTCGGAGATGCACCGGGGTTGCTCAAAAATCTCCTTGAGCATATAATGGGGATATCCTCCCTTCTCCAGCTTGTCGAGGTCGATGTCCACATCATGTACATTGGGTGCCACCTGGTCGCGCGAGTTGGCGAGGTTCTTGATGGTGATGTCTTCTCCGCGGCGGATGACTGCCACTTCCTCATCGTTGAGATATACGATGTGCTTGGTATATCCTACTATTGGCAGCGCATCGGAGGCAAGAAAAAATTCTGAACTGTTTTCGCCGATACCGACGACCAAGGGGCTGCTCTTCCTTGCACAGATAATCTCGTCGGGGTGCTCACGGTCAAGAACGGCAATGGCATAAGCGCCCACAACACGACGGAGAGCATACAATACGGCAAGTCCTAAGTCAAGATGGAAACGTTGCTGAACAAACTCAATCAGTTGCACAAGAACCTCCGTGTCGGTGCTGCTCTTGAAATGATAGCCTTTGCCTTTGAGGTATTCTTTGATGTTGGCATAGTTTTCTATGATACCGTTGTGCACAAGGGCAAGTCTGCCGCTTTCAGACAGATGGGGGTGGGCATTGACGGAGGAAGGCTCACCATGTGTTGCCCAGCGGGTATGGGCAATGCCAATGCTTCCGCTGGTGTCGTGACCTGCTGAGCGTTCGACCAGGTTGGACACCTTGCCTTTTTCTTTATATACGTTCAGTTCCTGGTTGTTTCCTATTAGGGCTACTCCTGCCGAGTCATATCCCCTGTACTCAAGACGCTTAAGGCCTTCTATCAATATGGGAAAGGCATCCCGAGTGCCAATATATCCTACTATTCCACACATATTGTCGATTTTTATATAACTAACAAAACAACGTGCAAAATTAATATATTATTGTTGCAAAAAGAAAGAATTTTTCGAAAAATATTTCTTTTTGTCGCATATTATATTGTTTTAGTGAATTCTCGCTTTGTTTTATCTTAAATTGATGTCTTTTTGCTATTGTTCTTTTGCGGGCAATAAAGAAAAGAGACGGGAACTGATCCCGTCTCTGTATGTCGTAAAAGAAGAAATATCAATATAGTTTAAACCTATAGCCAACAGTGAGCATGATTGTTTGCTCATGGGCATTGCGAAGGACCTTCTTTCCTTGAGAAGAATTGGCGAGTTTGGAAAGAGGCAAGCCGTAATAACCTTCAAAGAACAGGTTGTCCAACTCGTAGCCAATACCGCCTACAACGTGGGCAGCACGTTTGCGCAAATGCCCCTTAATGTTTCTGGAGTCTCCGTCCAAATCGCATTTGGCTCCTATGTGGACACCAAAAAGGAAACCGGCAAAGACATTGAAGCGACGAACAGGATAATACCTTATCTTATATAAGGTGTTGATATAGTCGAATCTATATTCATAAGGACCTTTTGCCCTGCTTCCAATCACATTGCCCTCGTCGTCTGTTACATTCAAATCCTCATCAGTCATGAAGTTAGCCCATGCGTCTCGGGCTCCTTGGCGAGTGTAGGCAAATTCCAAACTCATGCCAAAATGATTGTTGAAATAGGCTTGAATGATTCCACCTATATAAGGAGCAAAATAGTACTTGCTGTCATACAATGTCAGATTGGATGCCACTACACCAACCACCGGACCAGCATAAATGTCGAACGGATCATGCCATCTGTTCTCATCGCGCCATTCCTCACCGTCATTCACTTTGTTCACCCAAATGGTGGAGGGGTCTTGACGTCCGTTAGAGTCATACCTGACCTCTTGGGCATAAGATGCCGTAGAGGAAAGGATAGCTGCAAGTACTATGAACAATAGTTTTCTCATAAAATCTGATTGTCTGATTTCTTAGGGGCTGCATGCATTGCATGGCCTACCACAAATTTGACTGCAAAGATAATGCAAATCGAGCGCAGAACAAAATGAAATCTTCTTTTTTTTTCCTTGAGGCCTCTTATCTTCGTTTTTTCTTCGTGTTTTATTTTGCTTTCCACTCGCTTATCTTCGCCGAAAGTACTGTTGCTTCCATATATAAATACAACACAGAGATACAAAGACACAGAGAAAAATAAAAACTCTGTATCTCTGTGCCTCTGTGTTGATATTGATATTCGGGGGTCATTTTGTGTGTTGCCCAATCCGTTACTCGGGAAAGAAAATAAAAACTTCGTTATTTATTTTGCTTTCCACTCGCTTATTCGAATTTTGGCTTCGCCGAAAGTACTTCCGCTCGGGAAAGAAAATAAAAACTTCGTGTTTTATTTTGCTTTCCACTCGCTTATTCGTACTTTTGCAAGATGATTCCGTATATCAGTTTGGCCAAACGAACACAAAGGCACCAACAGGAGATTTTGGAGGCAACCAATAGGGTGGTTGCTTCGGGATGGTTTCTGCTGGGACCTGAACTGCAGAGTTTTGAGCAAGAATATGCCAGCTATATCCATTCCCGCTATTGTGTGGGAGTAGGTAACGGCCTTGATGCGCTTACACTGATTTACAGGGCATATATTGAGATGGGAATGATGCAACCTGGCGATGAGGTCATTGTCCCAGCCAACACTTACATCGCCTCTATCCTCGCCATCACGGAAAACCAACTTGTGCCCATTCTTGTTGAACCACTTCCAGAGTCGTTGCAGATAGACGAAAATCTTATTGAGCAGAATATCACTCCCCGCACAAAATCGGTGATGATTGTCCACCTATATGGACGATGTGCTTATACTGACAAAATAGGTCAGATTTGCAAGACATACAACTTGTTGCTCGTAGAGGACAACGCACAAGCTCATGGATGCCGATTTGGGGGTAAAATGACAGGTTCTTTGGGACATGCCGCCGGACATAGTTTCTATCCTACTAAAAATTTGGGTGCATTGGGAGACGCAGGGGCTGTGACTACTGATGACCCCGACTTGGCGGAAATGGTGAGGGCATTGCGCAATTATGGCTCTGCAAGAAAATACGAGTTTTCAAAGATAGGGCGCAACTCAAGGATGGATGAGATGCAGGCGGCAATTCTCAGCGTGAGGCTTAAGCATTTGGAAGAAGACAACCAGATTCGCAGGCGTTTGGCAAACTGCTACAGCTCTCGTTTGAGCAACCCAATGGTTCATCTTCCGGCACCAATGTCAGAGGAGCAGAATGTATGGCATATCTATCCTATATTGGCCGAAAACCGCAGCAAACTACAGGATGATCTGCGTCAACAAGGGATAGAGACACAGGTGCACTATCCAGTTCCGCCTCACAGACAGGCATGCTACAAGCAGTGGAACAATCTTCACCTACCCATCACTGAATATATACATAGTCATGAACTAAGTCTGCCCATAGGACCTGAATTGTCGGTTGAGGAGGCGGAATACATTGCAGAGGCTGTCAACAGATTTGAATATTGATAATTGGAGACAAAATTTTGAGAAACTGGCTTTTTTTGCTTATCCTCATCACGGCGCAACCTGCAAAGGCTCAGCAATATGCGGGATTTGTCGATGATGTGAGAAATGCTACTTCTGATTCTTTGATGAATATCGGAGGAGTGGAATACTATCTCCTTTACGAGGATTATGAGAAAGTGCATTTCCTGTCCATGCTGTCCGAGAAAAGGGAGACATCGCTTATCGGGCCCGCCATACCAGCTGACACCTTGTATCAGAATGGATACATTTGCGGTGACTTAGGTCTCGAGCGGGTGATGAGGCCCCTTGCGGAAATGGGAAACGACAGTATGCTGGTATCCAACAAATACCCCAAACTGTTCTCCAGATGCGAATCAGTGTCGCCATGCAACTTCAAGGCTTGCGACACCAACAACTTTGGTTATAAAATCCTTGTTGATTTCCCTTCTGCGGAGGGAGAGCAATGGGACCATTTGAGATATTGGATTATCAACTATGTCGACTCGTTCACCAACATGGATATGCTCTATTATGACGATGTCTATTTGGAGAAGAATCTCAACAAGGGGATGTTGCCCACTGAGATGATACGAAAGGCACATCCCGATGCCTTTGAGATAGACGACATTTCCGATGGTCAGGCCATTGTCGACCATTTCAGGGATATGTATATGCGCCAGGTGTACTATCTCAAAAACCAGGATTTTTCTTTTCCGCTCAGTTACCTTCGTATATTTATGTCGCCAAGGTTCCTGTCTGACAGATACGTTACCTATTTCATCTCCACCAATTTCTATGCCTATGGGGCACATGACTTTCCCATCGAGCGGTATGTCACTTATGATTTGAAACAGAAGGAGATTGTCTCAAACGACAAACTGTTTCGTGCAGACACCAACAACAAAATACGAGAGTTGTTGGCCGAGCGGCTCAACTCTCGCAATGTTGAAATGAACAATGCAGACCTTCCTCAGGCTGCCATTTATGGGGATGAAGTCGTGTTTAGTTTTCAGCCCTATCAAATAGGGGCTTTTGCGGATGGCATCACACATGTCACTGTCCACAAGGACAAACTGCGCAGATACATCTCACGCGACTACATGTGGTAAACTTTATTTGATATAGTCCCTCATCTCCTTTTTCCAGTCGAAATCATGCTCTACTTCGTAGAAATCGTCGATGAACCAGTCGCCGCGCTCATATGACAAGTCGATGCGTATAGGCGCCACATGTCCCATATTATGTAGGTTGAGTTCCACCTTGGCCTTGGTGCCCTCTTTTTTTACCACTTGTATGTCGCTTATGGAGAGGTCGCTGAAATCCTGTCCCATAACCCAATAGTCGCCATCAAAGAAACCTATCTCATCGGGATTGTTCTGCTGGTCATACTCAGCTACTTGAAGCAGTGCCTTATTCCAGTCATCGCTGCAATATTTCTCATCCGGGGAGTTCTGGGGGATGCTCTCATCCTCTGCAGCTTTGTTGTAGTCTGCGAAAACATCATCATAAATAGACTGAACTCGAGAGATGATATACTCATCGCTCTTGCGGTCTGCATTCGACTTTTCCGTTTTTCCTTTTACTTCCGTTGTCGGCTGTTCATTTGTTGTCTCCTCGCCATCTTTTACGCTCTTGCCACAGCTTATGACCAAAAGCGACATGGCAATAATCATCATCTTTTGTTTCATCTTCTCTATACTCCTATGTTTGTCAAATTTTGAAGTTGTCTAATTTGTTGAGAAAATATGTACGGAAATCACTCCATTTATAGTATGGCCCAGTGACTTCCTTCAGTGGAAGCCGTGTCTCATTCTCATTGAGTAAAACTTTCACCAAAATCTCTCCTTCAGACTGCTTGGGACGGTAGAAAATCATCTGGATGTTGCAGGCCATGGGGAATATTTTGTAGCACAGCCAATTCTCATCATCCAAACGCTCCAGGTCTGTTATCTGCTTTCCGCAGTCATCGAGTTCCAGCAGGCAGGCAAGAGGCATCACGCATACCTCGTGGCCATAGCGAAGGGTGGCTCCAGGATGTGGCAGACGAAGGCAGCTGTCTGCTTCCTGAATCATCACGCGTAACAGATTGCGCTGAGAGTATGGTGATACTCCTCCATTAAGCGGACATGGACCAAAATGGATATACCACCAGGCATTCGTCTGCAGGAAAAGGTCGTATAGTTCCTCCTCAGTAAACAGGTCGTAAAGGCTCATCTCATGGCGCAGGTCGGTGCTTTGGATGTTGCAACCCAATTTAAACAAATGATATGCCAAGTCTTGAGCGTCAATCTCATTTTTCCAGTAGTTCTCATCGGTGAAAAGCGAGGTCATCAGGCGGTCGTTGTGCTGGTGGCGCTTGCAAAAGGCATCATAGGCCTCCTTGACACTCTCTGGCGCCTTGAGTTTGTCAAGCTTTTTGTCACTGAAATTCATATACCACATGTCGTGCTCGCTGGCATCGTGACGGATGTTGAGCTCAGGATTCTTCCGAAGCAAAGCATGGAGAGCGTTCTCCATGGAAAGGATGCAACGGATGACAACCGTGCTTTTGGCATCGATGTTGGTTTTTCCCTCGAAAACTTCCGGGAAACGGTTGTACATCCTTTCTCCGATAGCCTGATGCTGTTCGGCTCCAAGTTGGGTGAGTTCACCATGGCGCTTGTCAGCATTGTCGCGGATGACTTTAATCCTTTGCAGCACGTCTTTTCCAAGTGAGGTAAGGATATTCAAAGAGTCTGCCCGTAAAAGTGCTTGGAATGCCATGTCATAGTCGCTGTCATTGATCAGGTGACGCGAGCCATGGCGACCGTAATGGGAAATGTAAAAGGGCTCATATCCTTCTGGAGTCTGAGTAAGCTGTTCTTGTATAGGCCCTGGATAGGCAAAATAATTGCTGCCCATAAGGAAAATGTTTTGTTTGATCTCCTGGCGAGACAACTGGGCAGACATTGCCGTGAATATCATCAAGACGGCAGATAAAAGAAATAATCTCTTCATGTTGTTTGCAATAATGCCACAAAATTACGAATAAGTGAGTGGAAAGCAAAACAAAAGCTGAAGTTTTTGTTTTCTTTCCCGAACGAGAGTAATTTCGGCGGAGCCAAAATTTATCTTCAATTTCATTCAATTGTGAATTTTTAACGCAGTCATCCCTTGTGCCATCGTGTGGAAATCGTAACTTTGCCCTGCAAAATAGGCAATTGGATTACAACATAATGAAAAAGTTTTTATTGACGTATGTCTTTTTGATGTCGACGGTGCTGACATTCACTGCTCATGCTCAGTTACTTTATCGGGTATCTGGAAATGGGCTTGGAAAACCTTCATATATTTTGGGCACATATCATCTTGCTCCTTCAGCATTTTCAGATTCCATCCCAGGTTTCAGACAAGCGATGGCTGAGGTAGGGCAGGTGTGCGGCGAATTGGACATGGAGCTTGTGAAGACCCCCGAGAACACGATGAAGATGCTCAATGCCATGATGCTGCCCGAGGGGAAAACCATACAGGGAATGCTTGGTGAGGAAGAAATGAAGAGTCTCAATGCTTTCGTCAAGTCCTTGATGGGAACAGATTTTTCCAATCCATTGGTGGGTGACCAACTGGGCAAGATGACTCCTGCTGCTCTCACCACACAGTTCTCATTGTTGATGTATATGAAAATGAACCCCAACTTCAGCGCAGAGGACGGTATAGACACCTATGTGCAGACTCTCGGAAGGCAACAGGGGAAAAAGATACTTGGGCTGGAGACCATTGATGAGCAAATTCATGTGCTTTTTGGCAGCCAATCGCTTGAGCGGCAATTACAGCTTTTGATGTGCATGGTGCGCCATCAGGACTACCAGATGCAGATGGCTGGTGAAATTGTAAAAGCATATTATGCTCAGGATATCAAGCGTATCGAGGAAATCACCGACCAGAAATACAATGATGAATGTGACTCTTCTCCTGAAGAGGAAAATACACTAATATACGGGCGTAATGCCAACTGGGCAAACGCCATGCCCGGTATCATGAGTGAGCAACCCACATTCTTTGCTGTGGGCGCTGCCCATCTCATTGGTGAGAAAGGCCTTATCAATTTGCTTCAGGAAAAGGGCTTCTCAGTAAAGGCTGTTCAATAACCCCCTATAGCCATATCAAAAATTGAAAATTTATAAAAATAAATAATAAGAATATGAAACTGACCAATATCAAACTTTCGGCTTTGGCCATTATAACCGCTGCCACATTCTCAAGTTTTATGGCAGGTGACGATCCCATCACCAAAAATGGCAAACAGACAATCATCAATACCACAACCATAGCCAGTGATGTCAAGGGGTATATCGGAACCACCCCATTGAAAATCTATATCACCAACAACAAGATTGACAAGATTGAGGCATTGCCCAACGAGGAAACCCCGAAGTATTTCTTCAAAGTTAAAAAAGAAATGCTCGACAAATGGAACGGGATGACAGTCAACAAGGCTGCCACAGCCAAAGTGGATGGTGTGACGGGTGCCACTTACTCATCCGACTGTGTCAGGGAAACAGTCAAGAAAGGTTTGCAATACTACAAGAAGCACAAACGGTAAGCACTCAAACAATTTACCCTTTTTTGCTGCGCTCGTCAATGAACTTGTAGCCTTTGTATTTGGCTGCAGGGAAGGTAAACATGTCGTCACCGATATTCCCGCTTTGGAAACGGCTGATTTTAACCGTTGTCCAAAACCACAGCAGTTTGATTTTCAAACTGATGGGTGCTTTGGTTTGCTTGTCGATGATGGCTTTGATATGCTTGATGCCCTTGGTTGACTTATGTGCATCCAAGTTGATGACATATCCTTCCTCGCCATTCTCCCAAGAATAATTATAGTCATTGGGGTTGAATTTGAATTTGCTGGAATACTTGTCCTTCTTTTCCGAACCAGCGTCATAGAGGGTCACGGTTTTCTTCTTCAAGTCAACCCAGTAGTCCTTTATTCCGTCATTCCAACTCAGGTAGCGAGATTCGGCAAAACGACTTTTCTTGCCTTTGTACCAAATGGTTCCATCGACTTTCAGTATGCCGATGATGTTGACGTTGTAATGGAGGGTAGAGCCTTGCTCCCCAAAGACCATGTCGTAGGTATTGTTAAACAATTTGCGTGCCTGTGTGGCATTGGCTGAATTAGCACCAAAACATGAAAGGGAAACCGCCATCAACATCATGGCGGTAAATATTTTCATTCTCATACAATCTGTTTCCTGTGTCGGGCAATAATCTGTTCTACTTCATCAAAGGTACCGTCAAACGGACCGTTGTGTGATAATTTCTGTGTGCACATGGCTGCTGCGAAGCGTCCGCTGTCGCCATATCCCATTCCAAGGGCACGACAATAAAGATATCCGGCAGAATAGGTGTCTCCGCAGCCTGTGGCATCCACAATCTGTGTGGGTGGGTATGCGGGTATGTCATAGAAACGACCTTCTGCAAAGATGAGTGAGCCATAACTTCCCAACGTGAGCAGTACTTCCTTGACTCCCCACGAAGCGATTCTCAATGCCACCTTTTTGGGGTCGCGCAATCCAGTTACCGTTACCATCTCTTGCTCATTGAGTTTGAGAATGTCGATATGGCGAAGCACCTCATCTTTGTCTTTCCAGTCAGTAGGGAAGACCTGGTCGCCGCATACCTTGCGCAAAAAGCCTTGGACGTCGACAGATACGATTCCTCTTCTTGAAAGGTCCTTGATGAGTTCTGGTGAGAAATCATCGTCGAGCAATGAACCCAGGTGGAAGAAGCGGGATTCGACGCCATTCAGTTGACCCACAGAGAAAGGGTCAGCCTTGGCCAACACTCTTTGGGAGCGGTTGTCGCGGTTGTCGCCGTATTTGTTCTCAAAAAAAACTGTTTCCCTTGATGGGAAAAAGGTAACATCAATACCCGCCTCACGCAAATCTTCCACCGCTTCCTTGTCCTTTTCAGCCATTGAAGTGATGAGGCTGAAACTGAGTTCATGGGGCAGATGGTTAATGGCGTGGGCAAAATAAAATGCTGTCCCTCCGTTCATGTACACTGTGTTTTCCGGAGTGATGATTTTGTCACGTGTGATATGGCCTATGCAACAAATATCTATCATAATGTAAAATTAGTTCTTGGGTTGCAAAAATACGAATAAAAGAGAGAAATGTGTAAAAAACAATCATTATTTCACAATTATTTCGTATTTTCGCCACAAATTTATAATTCAACATTCTTAAGTTTAAAGTAGTTAAAGAAGTTAAGTAGTTAATAGAAGTATTGGCGAAACTTGATTTTTGAATTATGGCAGATGACAAACTGAGTGATTTCATGAACGCGCATGGCATCAAAGCCACAGCCAACCGAATCATCGTGGCTCGTGCCTTGCATTCTTCATTGATGCCGATGTCGCTTGCAGAACTGGAAAAGCAGATAGTGACGCTCGACAAGTCAAGCATCTTCAGGGTGCTCAACCTGTTTCGGGATTGTCACCTTGTGCATGTCATCGAGGATGGCGGAGGGGGAGTCAAGTATGAGTTATGCCATAGCGTCAGCAGCCATGACGATGAGGATGCACATGCGCATTTCCATTGTGAGGTCTGCGGACGGACATTATGCCTTGACCATGTGCCCATTCCGATGATACAGCTGCCAGGAGGTTACATGGCTCACTCTGTCAATTATTTGGTCAAAGGTGTATGTCCTGAGTGTGCCCAGCGGCAATAAGTAGATTATCCAAACAAAGCACGGAGTGCTTCCTCTACTTTTTTCACGGGATGAAGTTGGATGGCGTATTTTCGGGCATCGATACCGTTCATATTGTATTTGGGCAGGATGAAATGATTGAATCCCAACTTTTCTGCCTCGGAAATTCTTTGTTCTATCCGGTTGATGGGGCGCACTTCGCCACTAAGTCCCACCTCACCAGCCATGCACCAGCCCGACTCGATGGCGGTGTCGACGTTGCTTGAGAGAACGGCAGCGATAATGCTAAGGTCCATCGCCATGTCTGTGACTCTCAGACCGCCCGCTATATTGACGAAAACATCCTTTTGCATCAACTTAAATCCCACGCGCTTCTCCAGCACAGCCAACAGCATGTTCAGCCTACGGTGGTCAAAACCTGTTGCCGACCGCTGAGGTGTGCCGTATGCAGCTGTCGACACAAGGGCCTGTGTCTCAAGCAAAAATGGCCGCATACCCTCAATGGCTGCGGTAATGGCAATGCCGGAAAGTCCCTCGTGGTCTTGCGTGAGGAGCAACTCAGAAGGATTGCTCACGGCACGAAGACCGTTCTGCTGCATTTCATAAATGCCCAACTCACTTGTACTGCCAAATCGGTTCTTGATTGACCTCAGTATGCGGTACATATAATGTTGGTCACCCTCAAACTGAATGACGGTGTCGACAATATGTTCCAAGATTTTTGGTCCGGCTAAAGTTCCCTCCTTGGTGATGTGTCCTATCAATATGACGGGGATGCCGCTTGATTTCGAGAAGCGAAGGAGCGATGCGGCACATTCCCTCACCTGTGAGAGACTGCCGGGAGAACTTTCCACCTCTTCCGTAGAGATAGTTTGTATGGAGTCGATGATGACCAATTCCGGACGTGTGTCCTTGATTTGGGCGAAAATGTTTTCCAAGGACGTTTCGCAAAGAATCATCAGGTGCTCGCTGTCACCCTGTCCGATTCGGTCGGCACGCATTTTCAACTGATGCTGGCTTTCCTCACCACTGACATAGAGTATACGGTGCTCCTTCATGTTCAGGATGGTCTGTAGGGTGAGTGTGCTCTTTCCTATGCCCGGTTCCCCGCCCAGAAGAACGATGGACCCAGGAACAAGTCCTCCGCCCAAGACGCGGTTGAGTTCATTATCGTGCATATCTATCCTGGGTGACTCCTTGGATGAGATGTCCCTGAGATACACAGGCTTGGCTTTCCCCTCCAGAGATGACCTCAGGGAACTGGCTGCCGAGCGGGCAGCCTGACTGCCCGTCTCGTTGCTGATACGGATTTCCTTGAATGTGTTCCACTGTCCGCAGGCTGGACATTTGCCTATCCATTTGGCAGACTCCTGCCCGCAATTGGAACATACGTATGCGATTTTGTCTTTAGCCATATTCTGAATTGTTGATGATGCAAAGTTACAAAACAAATGTCACTCAGCCAAAACGGATTAGTCTATTTTAATCAAGTCTCCCATCACCGTGTCACTCATCATGATACCCTTGTGTGTGAGGTGCAGATGACCATCTTCCATAACCAACCAGCCCGAGTCAAGATAAGGTTGGGCATTTTTCAAAAGATATTCAATCATCGGTTCGCCAAACATAGAAGCAGCATTTTCCAAACAGATGCCATGGCAGGTTCGCAATCTGGTGGTAATCATGTCGTTGTATCGGTCGGTCATGCTGAGGTTTTCCCGTTCTGACGGCAATACTCCGCTTTTGATGCTGTGAATATATTGTTGCACGTCTGCCACATTGCTTGAGCGACTCGTAACGTCGTAGGAATGTGCGGCAGCCCCAATGCCTATGTATGGAATGTCATTCCAGTAACTGCTGTTGTGGCGTGAATGATATCCCGGAAGGGCAAAATTGCTGATTTCGTAATGCTGGTAACCCGCTTCTTTCAACAGTTTGACCAATTGGTTATACATTATTATATAGGTATCATCATCCGCTTCTTTTACCATTTGCGACTCCACCATACGGTATAGCGGAGTATTCTCTTCCACCATTAGGCTATAGGCAGAGATGTGCTCCACTTTCAAAAGAAGGGCCTGATAGATGTCGTATCTCCACTGCTCTAAGGTTTCATTGGGGAAACCAAACATCAGGTCAATGCTGATGTTGTTGATGCCTGCTTCTCTCAGCAAATCAACGGCATGGCGTCCCTGCTGTGCTGTGTGCCGTCGATGGAGAAATTTCAGTCTTTCCTCATCAAACGACTGTATACCCATGCTCACCCTGTTGACAGGGAGAAAATTCAGCATCTCGGCAAAATGAGCATCCACATCATCCGGATTGCATTCCATGGTTATCTCCGCTCCAGGCCTGACGTCATAGACCGTTTCGATGGTGTCAAACAACTGGTTGAGCATTTGTTTGGTAAGCAAAGAGGGTGTTCCACCACCTAAATATATAGTATCCAAAACGGCATGCCCTCTCATTCGCATCTCCTTGCAAAGTGCATCGACATACTCTTCTCGCAATTCCAGCATGGTTGTGGAATAGAAACCGCAGTATATGCATCGGCTGCGGCAAAATGGGATATGGATATAGAGACCAGCCATATAACTGCAAAGATAGTGCAAGGCGAGAGAAATCCAAAACAAATAACGAAGTTTTTGTTTTGTCATTTCCGAGCCGCCGCCTATCTTCGATAAGTATTATCAAAGTCGTGCAAGGCGAGAGAAATCCAAAACAAATAACGAAGTTTTTGTTTTGTCATTTCAGGGTAACGTTGAGTAACGCAAATATAGTCTTGATTAACAATTTCAACACAGAGGCACAGTGTTTCATAGTTTTATTCTTTGTGTCTCTGTGTCTCTGTGTTGATAAAAAATAGAAGTATTATTGATAGTGCAAGGCGAGAGAAATCCAAAAACAAAAGTACTCTTTTTCATAAATGTATTTAAAGATTTGCGAATTTGTGGGAAATGATTTGGCTGTTTGTTGGAAAATTCGTACTTTAGTCGGCAATTTCGCAAAAGCGATTATTTTCACTTAAAATCTATCATAAATTTATGAGAGTCTATCAGACAAACGAAATCAAAAACATCGCACTCATTGGCAGTGCGGGAAGCGGCAAGACTACTCTTGCCGAGGCCATGCTTTTTGAAGCTGGCATTATCAAACGCCGTGGAACCGTAGAGGGAAAGAACACTGTAAGTGACTACTTCCCCGTGGAGCAGGAGTATGGCTACTCTGTGTTCCCCACAGTATTCCATGTCGAATGGAACAACAAAAAGCTCAACTTCATTGATTGCCCGGGTTCGGACGACTTCGTGGGTGGTGCCATCACCGCACTGAATGTGACCGACCAGGCAGTCATCGTTGTCAATGGTCAGTATGGACCGGAAGTTGGCACCATGAACACTTTCCGCGTGACGGAGAAGCTTGGCAAGCCTGTCATCTTCCTTATCAACCAGCTTGACCGCGAGCACTGCGACTTCGAGTCCATCATGAACAATATGCGCGACACATTTGGCAGCAAATGTGTGGAAGTGCAATATCCTATCGCTACCGGATTGGGATTCAACGCTGTCATCGACGTTCTTCTCATGAAGAAATATTCTTGGAAGCCTGAGGGTGGCGCTCCCATCATTGAGGACATTCCCGCAGAGGAAATGGATAAGGCTCAGGAGCTGCACGCAGCCCTTATCGAGGCAGCAGCCGAGAACGACGAGACCCTGATGGAGAAGTTCTTCGAGGAGGAGACTCTTTCTGAGGATGAAATCCGCGAGGGTATCCGCAAGGGCCTTGTCTCCCGTTCCATCTTCCCCGTTTTCTGTGTTTGCGCAGCCAAAGATATGGGAGTCCGTCGTCTGATGGAATTCCTGGGTAATGTCGTACCGTTCCCCACTGACATGCCTAAGGTTTGCGACACCAATGGTGACGAGATTACTATTGACAGCGATGGTCCAGAGAGCCTCTTCTTCTTCAAAACAGGTATGGAGCCCCATATCGGAGAGGTGAGCTACTTCAAGGTGATGAGCGGAACTGTTCGTCAGGGTGATGACCTCACCAATGCAGACCGTGGCTCAAAGGAGCGTATGGGTCAGATTTTCACCTGTGCAGGTGCCAATCGTATTGCTGTTGACGAACTGAAGGCTGGTGATATCGGCTGTACAGTTAAGCTGAAGGATGTGAAGACGGGCAACACCTTGAATGCCAAGGATGTTGATATTCGTTTCGACTTCATCAAATATCCCAACTCCAAGTATTCACGTGCCATCAAGGCTGTAAGTGAAAGCGACACAGAGAAACTCATGGCTGCTGTGCTCAAGATGCGTCAGGAAGACCCCACTTGGGTGGTTGAGCAGAGCAAGGAGTTGAAGCAAACCATCATACATGGTCAGGGAGAGTTCCACCTCCGCACTTTGAAATGGCGTTTGGAGAACAACGAAAAGATTCCCGTCATCTATGAGGAGCCCAAAATCCCGTACCGTGAGACCATCACCAAGGTCAACCGTGCCGACTACCGTCACAAGAAACAGTCTGGTGGTGCCGGACAGTTTGGTGAGGTACACCTCATTGTTGAGCCTTACACAGACGGTATGCCCGATCCCGTCGTCTATAAGTTCGGCGGTCAGGAGTTCAAGATGAACATCAAGAGCCGTGAGGAAATCGACCTTGAGTGGGGTGGAAAACTGGTGTTCCTCAACTCTGTGGTTGGTGGTGCCATCGACCAGCGTTTCATGCCCGCCATCCTCAAGGGCGTTATGGAGCGCATGGAGCAAGGTCCTCTCACCGGCAGCTACGCCCGTGACGTCCGCGTCATTGTGTATGACGGAAAGATGCACCCGGTCGACTCCAACGAGCTTTCGTTTATGCTGGCAGCCCGCAACGCATTCTCCAAGGCGTTCAAGGATGCAGGTCCCAAGGTGCTTGAGCCTATCTACGACCTCGAGGTTCTCGTTCCCGCCGACTATATGGGTGATGTGATGGGCGACCTGCAGGGACGCCGCGCCATCATCATGGGTATGGACAGTGAGGCTGGTTATCAGAAGCTCAATGCCAAGATTCCTCTCAAGGAGCTTGCCAACTACAGCATCGCACTGAGTTCTCTCACCGGAGGCCGTGCTTCGTTCACCACCACCTTCTCAAGTTATGAACTGGTGCCGAACGATATCCAGCAGGAGCTCATCAAGCAGCATGAGGCAGAACTCGCTGAGGAAGATTAATCATTGCATAGCAAACAATCAAAAAGTCCATCCCGACAGGATGGACTTTTTGATTGACAGACATTTGAACTCCAATATCCCCCAATAATTCTCAGTTGTTGTCGGGAGTGTTGAAAGGCAACCTATAGCCACAACCTTCCTTCCATCTGCTGCATCCATAAGCGGTCTTTCCTTTGATGATGACTCCTGAGCCACAAATGGGGCATGGGCGACCGATGATGCTGTCGTCGGCAACCAACTTGGCTTGTTTTTTCCTTGGTGCCGCAGGCTTAGCTTGTCTGGGAGTTTTCTTCTTCAACTCTTCGTCCGTAGTCAGTGTGATTTGCCTGTTGCTGTTGTCATTGAGCACTTGGTTGACAATTTCCTGAATCTGTTGTTTCAGTTCGTCAATGAACTGTGAGGCATCATATCGCTGGTGCTCGATGTCGCGCAGTTTCTTCTCCCAAATGCCTGTCAGTTCACAACTTTTGAGCAATTCTTCGTGGATGGTGTCAATCAGTTCGATTCCCGTGGCTGTGGCAAGCAAGTTCTTCCTTTCCCGTCGGATATACCTACGTTTGAACAAGGTCTCAATGATGCCTGCCCTTGACGATGGGCGGCCAATGCCATTCTCTTTCAGTGCGGCACGCAGTTCCTCATCCTCCACGAACTTGCCCGCAGTCTCCATCGCCCGCAACAGGGTAGCCTCTGTATAGTATTTTGGGGGTGTTGTCCATTTTTCGGTTAGGGTGGGGGTGTGCGGACCACTTTCTCCTTTTACAAATTCTGGGAGAACTTTCTCTTCTGCATCCTTTTTGCTGTCGTCCTCCACATTGGCGCTGCTGTCTTTTTCGTAGATGACACGCCATCCTGGGCTCTTGATTTGTTTGCCTGTAGCCTTGAATTCCACTGAGTCCACCTTGCCCATCACCGTGGTTGTGGCAAACTGGCAGTCGGGATAGAACACGCTGATGAAACGGCGTGCCACCAAGTCATAAACATGGCGTTCCAGGTCGGTCAGTCCGGTGTCGGCCACTCCCGTGGGAATGATGGCGTGGTGGTCGGTCACCTTAGAGCTGTCAAACACCTTTTTGCTTTTTTTCAATGTCTTTCCGGCCAGAGGCGCTGTCCATTGCTCATATCCCCGGAGTCCTTTCAGTATGTTGGGGCATTTGGGGTAGATGTCGTCGCTGAGAAACTGCGTGTCAACACGAGGATATGTGGTGAGTTTGCGCTCATACAGCGTCTGGATGATTTTCAATGTGGTGTCGGCGCTGAGGCTGAACTTCTTGTTGCAATCCACCTGCAACGAGGTGAGGTCGTATAGGTGGGGCGGTGCTTCTGTGCCATTCTTCTTTTGTACGTCGGTGACGACAAAGGGTTTGTCCTGAATGAGGGAGAAAGCCTGTTCCCCCTCTTCCTTGGTCATGAACTTGCCCTTGGTTGCTGTGAATAAAGTCTCGCGGTATATTGTTGACAGTACCCAGTAGGGCTCTGGCTTGAACCCATCAATCTCCTTCTGTCGGTTGACAATCAGTGCAAGTGTCGGGGTCTGGACGCGACCGATGGACAGCACTTGTTGGTTGTGGCCATATTTGAGGGTATACAGCCTTGTGGCATTCATGCCAAGAATCCAGTCTCCGATGGCACGGCATAATCCTGCCCGATAGAGAGGGTCGTAGAGTGATTGCTCTTTGAGGTTTTGGAAACCATCTCTTATCGCCTCATCGGTCATGGAGGAAATCCACAGTCGCTTGACGGGGCATTTTGCCTGTGCCTTCTGCATGACCCACCTTTGGATAAGCTCACCTTCCTGTCCGGCATCACCGCAGTTGATGATTCCGTCGGCAGCCTGCATGAGTTGTTCGATAACGGCAAATTGTTTCTTGATACCCTCATCCTCTATCAGTTTGATGCCGAAGCGTGGCGGTATCATGGGCAATACCGACAACGCCCATCTCTTCCACAGTGGTTGGTAGTCATGGGGTTCCTTTAGGGTGCATAGATGGCCGTACGTCCAGGTCACCTGGTAGCCATTGCCCTCCATATAACCATTTTTCTGACTGACGGCGCCAATGATTCTGGCAATGTCCTTGGCGACGCTTGGTTTCTCTGCGATACAGACAATCATGTTCAATAACCGAGTTGCAGGTCAGTGAGGATGACAATATGGCGTTGGGAGGGGTGTGACATACGAAGAAAATGAATGTAGTTGCAGATGCTGTCCGCGGAATTGCAGTTGTGGCACATGCCGTCTTTCTGGCATGGTGTCTCGATGTCAAACCGCATGGCATTGATGGGAGCCGCGGTATGGCGGGCCCGTTGGAGTGCGCTTTCCACATCTGCTGCCACCTTGTTGAGCCCAACCACAAATATGACCCGCTTGGGTCCCCATGTGATGGCAGCCACCCGGTTGCCGTTGCCGTCGATATTCACCAGCACACCATCCTCTGTCATTGCATTGACGCTCGAGAGATAATAGTCCACCTCGAAAGCCTTTCGGTAAATGCTCAGCTTATCCTCCGCTGTCTTGACTTCGTCGCGGTCGTATACCACATAGTCTCCGTTCTTCAATGCGTCGGTGAGGCCGATGTCCCGGATACTCATCGAACCGCCCCATGTCACACTGCTGCCTTTCTCCATCAACTGCCTGACTTGGGCTATGATTTCCTCTGCGGTATGACAATAATAGGCGTCAAAGTGGCGGCGTTTCAAATTGTGGATGATTTTCTCAGCCATTTTTTGCTGGCGTATTTCTTGGGGATTCATATCGTTTGTGTTTATTTGGTGACAGTTTTGCCTGAATACATTCATAAGTATGAATATCCGACATGCAAAATTAACCTAATCCAACCACAATTCAAAAAAATAACTCCAATTTCTTTTCTCCTCTCATTTTTTGATTGTATTTTTGTAACATTAAATCGTTACATTCACATGCAGCACTTGTGGCGGATACTTATGAGGGGACATCACATGTGCTGATGGTTGCTAATCACACCTAAAAACAGATCAAGATGAGAAAAATTTGTTTTCTGATATCCATGATTGTCTGCCTGTTGGCTCAGGCACAAAGTACAGAAAAGTTGTATACTCAAGGCAAGGCTTTGTATGATGCCAAGAACTATGCCAAAGCCTTTCCTCTTTTTCAGACTGCCGCCCAAAAAGGCCATAAGAAGGCACAATATCGTTTGGGCCTGTGCTATGACAAGGGCAGGGGAGTGAAGGAGGACGACAAACAGGCTTTCTATTGGTATGGACTTTCTGCCAACCAAGGTTATGCCAAGGCCCAGTATCAGTTGGGGCGGTGTTATAAAAAAGGCGAGGGAACCACGAAGGACATTACGAAGGCCGTCGCTCTCTTCTCCAAGGCAGCCAAGCAGGACAATGCCGATGGGCTTTATGCTTTGGGCAAATGTTATCTTAAAGGTCAGGGTGTGGCAGCCGACAAGGCAATGGCCAAATCCCTGTTTCAGAAAGCTGTGCGTCATAAAAAGGATGGAAAAGAGATATTGGCAAAGATACGCGAGGATGCCAAAGATGGGGATGAAGACGCCAAACAAATCCTCACACTTATTGGTAAGTAATTCTTGAAGAAGAAAAATCCTTAACACGTAGGCTGGTCATGAGAAAAACGATTATCACCTATTGGCTGACACTCTTGGCAATCATGTTGCCGGGTTGTATCAATGCTGCCAATCCTTGGAAACAGATGAAAAAAGTGGAGAAGTCCATAGTGGTCCCCACTTTTCCCAACAGGACTTTCAATATCTTGGATTATCATCAGTCAAAGGATACGCTTTATACCGACGCCATCAACAAGGCAGTCCAGGCATGCCATATGCAGGGAGGAGGCCTCGTGGTGATACCAAAGGGCGTGTTCAAGACGGCTGCCATCCATCTGCGCTCCGGGGTGAATCTTCATCTGGAGGAGGGTGCCGTACTGCAGTTCAGCACAGACCGCAGGCTTTATCCCCTCGTCCTGACCCGTATCGAAGGCATCGACTGCTACAATCTCTCACCGCTCATCTATGCCTATGGCGAGCATGACATCGCCATCACTGGAAAGGGAAAACTTGACGGTATGGCCACTAAGGACAACTGGCTTCATCCGGACACCATTTGGAAGGTACCCCTTCCGGATGGCACAGTGGGCAAGGAGAAAGACTGGCTCAACCGCGCTCTTGAAGAGCAATGGCCCATGGACAAGAGGGTGTATGAGGGAAAAATCGGCATGAGGCCACAGTTCATCAACTTTTATAAATGCAAGAACATCCTCTTGGAGGACTTTGAAATCAACCGCTCTCCCTTTTGGCTGATTCATCCGCTGATGTCAGAGAACATCACCGTCAGGCGTCTCACGCTCAACAGCCACGGATACAACAACGACGGCTGCGACCCCGAGTCATGCCGCAATGTGCTCATCGAAGACTGCTTTTTCGATACGGGCGATGACTGCATCGCCATCAAAAGCGGGAAGGATGACGATGGCCGCCGGTGGATGATTCCCTCAGAGAATATCATAGTCCGCAAGTGCCGGATGAGGGACGGGCATGCTGGAGTCGCCATAGGCAGTGAGATTACCGGTGGCTGTTCCAACGTGTGGGTGGAGGACTGCGAGATGGACAGTCCGCACCTTAACCGCATCATACGTATCAAGTCCAATCCCAACCGGGGCGGAGAAGTGAAGAATGTGTATGTCAGAAATGTGGAAGTTGGGACATGCGACCTCGCCATCTTGGGTATCGAACTGAACTATTGGCATGAGAATGAAGGCAAGTATTATCCCTATTTCCACAATATACATTTTGAGAATGTGACAAGCAAGAAAAGCCGTTTCTTGCTGCATGTAGAGGGTCTTGAGAACCGTGTGCAGGCCCGTGACATCTCATTTAAGGACTGCCGCTTCGATGGCGTGACCGAACCAGAGGTTTGTCATGTGGTCGGAACCGGCAAGGTGTCGTATAAGAACGTATATGTGAATGGCAAAATTTGGAAATAAACGCTATGGAATACATCATCATTATTGCCGCAATCGTTGTGGTTCTCGCCATTCTCTTCCTCAGGAAGGGGAAAGAGCAGCCTACTGATTATGAGGAACCTGTATATAAGGCCAGCGGACACCAATGGGTTTTCAACGGAATACTCGACATTGACTGTCCTCCAGCCAACATGACACCATTCACCGATTATGAAGGAGAAATCCAGTTGATGGTGAAAAAGGGTTTTGTCCACTATGACCTGATAGTGGAAGACCAGAAAGAGTTGGGCGACAAGTTGGGCTTGTTTCGTGGCATTGCCTGTGTCGAAGGGGGGAGGATTGTCATCCGTCAGGGAAACACCACTTTGGGACATCTTCCGGCGGGACTTGCCTCACTCGAAGAACAGATTCGTAAGTCAGCCAATGAAACGGAGGCTTACGGCTACATTGCAAGCCGAAAAGGTGAGGTGTTTGGTGAGGTCTGTATAAGAAAATGAAAATCAAAATCAATTTCAGAGAAGTCATCAGGTTTGGCATGGTGGGCGTGTTCGCCACCCTCCTGCACTATTCCATCTATTGGGTGTTGAAAAGGTATATGAACGTCAACATAGCCTACACCATAGGCTATTTCCTCAGTTTCATATGCAATTTCTTCCTCTCTTCTTATTTCACTTTCAAGTCAGAAGCATCGGTTAAGCGTGGAATTGGTTTTATAGGTGCTCACCTCAACAACTATTTCCTCCACATGATTCTGCTCAACCTGTTCCTGTTTCTGGGAGTCAGTGAGTCGCTCGCCCCGATACCGGTTTATATGATAGCGGTGCCGGTCAATTTCATCTTGGTAAGGTGGGTGTTTAAGCATAAGAGATAAATGCATCCAAATACATTTGGCTTTTCCCACGTTTATTCGTAACTTTGCCACAAAATTGTCATCACAGATATGGAAAAATTCAAACATTGTTTGCCCGACATCATTGCAGTCGTGGTTTTTGCCCTGATTGCATTCGCCTATTTTTTGCCCGCTGACATTGAAGGAAGAATCCTTTATCAGCACGACACGTCAGCAGGACGTGGAGCAGGACAGGAAGCATTGGAGTATTATCAGAAGACAGGTGAGCGGACCCGTTGGACCAACTCTACTTTTGGAGGAATGCCTACCTATCAGACATCGCCCTCATACAAGAGTACCGACGGACTGTCGAAGGTAATCAGTGCATATCATCTATGGCTGCCCGACAATGTGTGGTATGTGTTTGTATATCTTTTGGGATTCTATATCCTCTTGAGGGCCTTTGACTTCCGTCAGTCCATGGCTGCCTTGGGCGCCATCATCTGGGCGTTCTCCAGTTACTTTTTCATCATCATTGCTGCGGGCCACATCTGGAAGGTATGGGCATTGGCGTATCTGCCGCCCATGATAGCGGGTGTCGTGCTCGCCTATCGGGGAAAATATTTCTGGGGATTTGTCGTCACGGCACTGTTCGCGGCATTTGAAGTCTATGCCAACCACGTGCAGATGACCTATTACTATTTGTTCATCATCGTCTTGATGATTGTCGCTTTCCTCATTGAGGCTGTTCAAAAGAAGCAGATGGCACGTTTCCTCAAGGCTTCGGCAGTCTGTGCGGTAGCCGCCCTCGTGGGTATCTGTATCAATCTGTCCAACCTCTATCATACCTGGCATTATTCCAAGGAAACCATGCGCGGGAAGAGCGAACTGGTCAAGGAGAACAACGCCAATCAGACAGACAGCGGTCTGGAGCGTGACTATATCACCCAGTGGAGTTATGGCATCGGTGAGACATGGACGCTTCTGGTGCCTAATGCTAAGGGTGGCGCTTCTGTTCCCCTTGCCGCCAATGAAACAGCCATGAAGAAGGCCAATCCCCAGTATTACAGCATCTATGGTCAGATAGGACAGTATTGGGGAGAGCAACCTGGCACCAGCGGTCCTGTCTATGTGGGAGCCTTTGTCGTGCTGCTTTTCGTGTTCTCCCTCTTCATCGTGAAGGGACCGATGAAATGGGCATTGCTGATAGCCACTGTCTTGTCCATACTGCTCTCATGGGGTAAGAATTTCATGGGACTGACAGATTTCTTCATCGACCATTTCCCCATGTATTCCAAGTTCCGCACGGTGGCTTCCATCTTGGTCATTGCAGAGTTCACCATCCCTCTCCTGGCTATGATGGGACTGAAGAAAATTGTTGACGAACCAGAACTGCTGAAGAAGGAAATCAAATACCTCTATGCCAGTTTCATCCTGACCGGTGGCGCTTGTCTTTTGTTTGCATTGGCTCCGTCATTGTTCTTCGATTATGTCTCCTCAGCTGAGATGCAGGCGCTGAGCCAATTCCCGGCCGACCAACTCAATCCGTTGCTTGACAACCTCAGAGAAGTAAGGAAGTCTATCTTCACGGCAGATGCATGGAGGTCGCTTGCAGTCATTATCATTGGCATGTTGGTGCTTCTGCTCTATCAGGCACGCAAGTTGAAGGCGCAGTATATGGTATGGATACTGGCAGCCATCTGTCTTATCGATATGTGGACGGTGAACAAGCGCTATCTCAATGATGCCATGTTCGTGCCGAAGAGCGTCAAGGAATTGCCGCAGCAGATGACAGCCACCGATGAGCAGATTCTGCAGGACAAGAGTCTTGACTATAGGGTGCTCAATTTTGCCACCAATACATTCAATGAGAATGAGACGTCTTATTACCACAAGAGTGTTGGTGGATACCATGCAGCCAAACTCCGCAGGTATCAGGAGATGATAGAGGCTTATATCATGCCAGAGATGCAGGCGGTCATGCCCGCCATCGTTGAGGCACAAGGTGATATGGAGGCGGTCAATGCCGACAGCATTTGTCCGGTCATCAACATGCTCAACGCCAAATATTTCATCCTTCCGCTTCAAGAGGGGAGGACAGCTCCGCTCCTCAACCCCTATGCCTATGGCAATGCCTGGTTTGTGGATAAGGTGAGTTTTGTATCCAATGCCAATGAGGAAATCGATGGGATAGGCAGGTGCGACCTCCGCAAGGAGGCGGTGGCAGACCAGTCATTCAAACAAGTGCTCAGCGAGAGTGTGCCCCAGGACTCTGCATCACAGGTGACGCTCACCAGTTACGAGCCTAACCATCTCACCTATACCGCAGAATCTGCTAAGGGTGGTGTCGTGGTCTTCTCAGAGATTTATTATCCCGATTGGACGGCTACGGTTGACGGTCAGCCGGCAGAGTTGGGCCGTGTCAATTATATCCTAAGGGCAATTCAGTTGCAGCCAGGCAAACATGAGGTAGTCCTTGACTTCCACCCCGCTTCCGTCAAGAAGACGGAGACAGTGGCATACGTGGCAGGCATCCTGCTCTTGCTTTCCATCATCGGATGTGTTATCAACAGTTGGCGTCACAGAGAAAAAGAAATCAGCAAATAAGTATAAGGGATTGCCCCGAAACACATCAATACTGCCTGTATGAAAAAACTGCTCTCCTTGCCTCCCAATCTCGTGGAATGCTTCCACGACATCACAGGGTACAGCCATGAGGAATGGTTCTGCACCCATGATCCTGTAGATAGGAAATTGGGCAGTGGGGGAGGGTCTACATGGCTGTTGCGCCAGTGCCATCAGTCACAGGCACCGGATGTCCCTTTCGATGAGTGGCTGACAGCCGAACGGCATCTGCTGCTCCATGCAGGCGGACAGAGCCGCAGGCTTCCTGCTTATGCACCCTCGGGCAAGGTGCTGACTCCCATTCCCGTCTTCCGGTGGGAGCGTGGGCAGCGACTCTCGCAGGACCTCCTGTCATTGCAAGTGCCGTTGTTTGAACGTATTTTTGAGATGGCACCGTCATCCTATCATACGATGATAGTCAGTGGTGACGTGTTGATTCGTGCGACGAAGCCTCTGCCCGCCATTCCTGACGCAGATGTGGTCTGTTATGGATTATGGCTGAATGATGAGATAGCATCTACTCATGGTGTCTTTGTTGCCGACAGGAAGTCTCCCTCGGAACTCAAATGCATGCTGCAGAAACCTTCTTCCACAGTGTTGTCGGGCCTTCGTCACGACCATCTCTATTTGGTTGACATTGGCATTTGGCTGCTTAGCGACAGGGCTGTCAAGGTGTTGGTAGACAAGAGTGAAAGGAATGGTGATGTGGTGGAGTATGACCTATATTCCACTTTCGGTGGTGCCATGGGCACCCATCCTTCATTGGAAGACAAGGAAATCAGTTCGCTCAAGGTGGCCATCATTCCTCTTCCCGGTGGCGAGTTCTATCATTACGGCACCAGTCCGGAACTTATCTCGTCAACGGTGGAGATACAGAATCTTGTCCACGACCAACGCGAGATAATGCATCGCTCAAGAAAACCGCATCCCTCCATTTTCATACAGAATGCCCAGACATGGATTCCCGTCACTGACGAGAACTTCAACTTATGGATTGAGAACAGTTGCATTTCAGAGCATTGGACGCTTTCGCATGAGAACATTGTCACGGCTGTTCCAGACAATGCGTGGGAGATAACTCTCTCGCCTGGTCAGTGTGTGGATGTCGTCCCCGTTGGTGAATGCCAGTGGGCAGTGAGGCCTTATGGCTTTGCCGATAGTTTCAGGGGTAGGATAACGGATGGCAGCACCTTTTTCTTAGGCATGCCATTCATCCAATGGGCATCCGAACATGGTGTTGACATCAGCCAAATAAAAGGCAGTGAGGATATGCAGAAAGCTGCCATTTTCCCGCTGGTGGACAATCTGCATGACCTCCAACTCGTGTTGAGGTGGATGTTGGGACAGACGCAGTTGGATGGAGGACGGATGGTTTGGGAGATGTCACCTAAACTGAGCGCAGACGACATCTCTGCCATGGCGAACCTGAGAAGGCTATGTGCCCAACGGGAGGAAAACAGAAAACTCAACTGGTCGTTTTTGGCAAACAATTATGCACATAGCGTCTTCTATCAGACTGACCTCGACCATGCAGCATCAGAGTTTGCCCATTTTGGCATTGCTGAGCCTCACCCCTTGCCAGAGGATGTTCCTTTGCTGGTAAGAATTCGTGATGCGATGTTCAGGTCGCGCTTGCGCCAGAATAAGGGTAAGGATGGTGGTGACGAGGAGAAGAAAGCATTTGCTCTGCTTAGGGACGGTCTTACTTCTTCTGCCCTTCAGGATACGCAGTCTCCCAATCTGTCTGTGTATGGCGACCAAATTGTGTGGGGACGCTGCCCTGTGCGCATTGATATCGCCGGCGGATGGACCGACACACCTCCTTTCTGCCTGATGGAAGGTGGAAATGTGGTCAACCTCGCCATCGAACTCAATGGTCAGCCGCCCATTCAGACATTCGTAAAGCCATGTGCCGAACCACATATCATCCTAAGGAGTATCGACCTCGGAGCCTCCGAGGAGGTGACTACTTATGAGCAATTGGCAGATTTCCATCATGTTGGCAGTCCATTTTCCATCCCCAAGGCAGCATTGGTGTTGGCAGGCTTCCAACCCGGTTTCTCTCAGGTCAGGTATGCCTCGCTCAAAGACCAGTTGCAAGACTTTGGCAGTGGTATTGAGTTGACGCTTCTATCCGCCATCCCTGCGGGAAGCGGATTGGGCACAAGCAGTATATTGGCGGCAACCGTTCTCGGAGCGCTCAATGACTTCTGCGGTCTGATGTGGGACAAGAATGAGATTGGGCACCGCACGCTCGTGCTCGAACAGTTGCTGACAACCGGAGGTGGATGGCAGGACCAGTTTGGCGGACTTCTGCAGGGTGTCAAATTGCTCCAGACAGAACGTGGATTTGCACAGAGTCCCATCGTGCGGTGGTTGCCCTCCGAACTATATACACAGCCTGAGTACAAGGCATGTCATTTGCTGTTCTATACCGGTATAACAAGAACCGCCAAAAACATCCTTTCCGAGATTGTGCGCAAGATGTTCCTCAATCAGCATGAGCAGTTGCAGATGCTGCGGGGGATGAAGGAGCATGCCATTGACATGTATGAGGCCATCCAGCGCAATGATTTCATCAGGATGGGACAACTCGTAGGAAAGACATGGGTGCAGAACCAACAGCTCGACAGCGGCACGAATCCTGTGGAAGTTAAAAGACTGACCGACCTCATCGACGACCTATGTCTGGGTTACAAACTTCCCGGCGCTGGTGGTGGAGGCTATCTCTATATGGTGGCCAAGGACCCTGAGGCGGCAGCAAGAATCCGCCAGATTCTCTTGTCCAACCGCCAGAATGCCAACGCTCGATTTGTGGAGATGTCGCTCAGCACCACCGGACTGCAAGTGAGCAGAAGTTAATCTTGGTGGGCATTGCCTTCTCCTCCAAGGAGCGCAACATCACGGAATGGCAGTGCGACCAGTAGGGACGCGATGTATCGCGTCCGAAAACCAAAAATGAGGAAATTTAAGGACATACTCGAATACGGTAACGTTGGAATGTCACTTTATTACTTCCACGATTGTGTAATCTGGCGAATGATGTATCAACGTTTCTTTGGCTTTCCAGTCCGCGCCGTACTGAATGAGACGAGTTCCATCAAACTTCCAACGAACACCAGCAACACCAACGATAATCCCTTCTACAACAGCTATGGCATCAAGGTCACAGACAGAGCCGCAGACATGAACATCCTGCCTCCTGGTATTTATATCTTGAAAGGCAGGAAATACGTGAAATAGTTCATAGTTCATAGTGCATAGTTCATAGTTCACTTGAAAAAAATGTATTGACCTTTGCATTGGCGTTGATGACACTCACAGTTTTCTTATTGTAGATTGGAGTGAATGATATATATATGCAAAAATGGTGCGTCCCAGTGATTTTTTCATCAAAAAGGGCAAATGGAAAGATATTTTTATGTATATTTGCAGTGTTATGGAATTTGTTACCCAAACAAATTGACAACTTAAAAAAACAACAAAATGAAAACGGCACAAATATTCTTACCCTGTGGTTTGCTGAAAATGAAAAGAACTCTCCTCCTTATCCTTTTGTCCGCATATGTTGCCTTGCGTGCAAACTGTCAGGGAATGAACCTCTTGACAGACGGCAGGATTTGGTATCTTTACAATACTAGTAAAGCAGAGTATTTTGGCTATATGTTTATAGAGGGCGATACCATTGTGGGCGGCAAACCATGCAAGATCCTTTGGCAGCATTGGAAGGATAACGTCATAACCAATGGCAAAACCTATGCTTATAGTTGTTTATACCAAGAGGGCAAACGCATATATTTGTATGATTCACAAAACGGCAAATTCAATCTGCGTTTTGACTTTGGAGCAAATATAGGCGATACTATCAGGTGGGGACGCGAGCCATGCGACATCCTGGTGGTGACTGCCGTGGACTCGGTCCGCCTGAGAGACACCTGCCTGCGTCGCGTGACTTATTTGAATGTATCAAAGAATAAAAACACTTATCCTGGTGAAAAGCATGACGGGTATGTCGGCCAATGGATAGAGGGTATCGGTGGCGATAAAGGATTGGACAGCCGCCCTTACGAATCTGGTTCTTATTTTTTGCGCTTGAAGGACTGCCGGGATGGCGAGGATGTCATCTGCGACTCAAGGCTGTTCTCGGAGGAAGCAGAACTGTATAACCTTCGGATGCTTTCCTACAGTCCCGTTTGGTCATATCCGATTTTGAGCGGTAAAGACACGTCCTTGCCACTCAGTGAGACAGTCACTCGTAAGGAGGTCAGATTATTGACTGATGGGGGCATGGGAAATAATATACCCCATGTCATCGTAAATATTAGGACTGGTTCAGCCAATACCATGGAGAAATCTGACCATGAGATTCCCATGTATGAGAAGGGTGGCAAAGTTTTCCTTTCAGAATATCACTATGATGAGTACATGCATGACATCCACCCGGGAATCAGCAGACCCTACAAGAAAGGGGAAGGAGGAATCGCATATTATCACCTCCTGCTCTATGATTTTACCCTCGATGTGGGAGACAGGTATCCCAGCAAGGGCGAGGTGTATGTCAGGGAGACAGGCACCCTGACCACCCGCGACGGGATCAGCCGCAGGACGCTCCTGCTGACCAACGGCCTCGTCATCGTGGAGGGCATCGGCTGCATCAACTCCCCTCTCGGTCTTATTGCCTATCAGAACACGGAGGAAGGGCAGGCCATTGATGCGAAAGGCACGCTTGCTTCCTTCGGCTATGTCAATAAGGATGGTGGCATTGATTCTGTCTATGAGAATGGCGACATGATATTGGATAACATCAAGCCTCACCAACGAGAGGCTATCCTCCCCGAGGCCATCCATGACCTCCAGGGTCGACGGCTGAACGGAACTCCACAAAAAGGTGTATACATCCAAAATGGTAGGAAATACGTGAAATAGTTCATAGTTCATAGTTCACGTGAAAACAAATACTTAATTCCCACCGCCATCCATGTCAAGCGGTGGGAATTTTTTGATAAGTTACTCCATCTCGGCATAAAAAATGTGCCCGCACATTTTGTTCTGCTCTCGATTTTTCGTAACTTTAGATAAGTTACTCCATCTCGGCATAAAAAATGTGCCCGCACATTTTGTTCTGCTCTCGATTTTTCGTAACTTTGCACCCTAAATTAAAAGAGCACCAAAAGGGTGCTAAAATTGTTTATATTATTTCAATCATTATGGCCAAGAAATTTGCCGTGTACGAGCGTCTCAACCTGACTGATATCAACAATCAGGTGCTGGAACAGTGGAAAAAAGGAGATATCTTCCGTCGCTCAGTAGAGGAGCGTGAGGGATGTCCGGAGTTTGTATTCTATGAGGGTCCCCCTTCAGCCAATGGGCACCCTGGAATCCACCATGTTCTGGCACGCACCATAAAGGACACCTTCAACCGCTACAAGACCATGAAGGGGTTCCAGGTGAAGCGTAAGGCAGGATGGGACACCCACGGACTCCCCGTTGAACTCGGTGTGGAGAAAGAACTCGGCATCACCAAGGCAGACATCGACAACCCAGAGAGCCCGCGCTATATCTCTGTGGAGGACTACAACCGCAAGTGCCGGGAGAATGTCATGATGTTCACCGCCGAGTGGGATGAACTGACAGAGAAAATCGGATATTGGGTGGACTTAGCCAACCCATACATCACATACGACAACAAATACATAGAGACCCTCTGGTGGCTGCTCAAGCAGTTGTATGACAAGGACCTGCTCTATAAGGGATATACCATCCAACCTTATTCGCCTGCAGCAGGCACTGGCCTCTCAAGCCATGAGCTCAACCAGCCGGGTTGCTACCGCATCGTGAAGGATACAACCTGCACGGCGCAGTTTGCCATTACCTCACCCAAACCTGAGATGGCAGAGTGGGGCAAACCCTATTTCCTCGCCTGGACCACCACACCATGGACTTTGGCTGCCAACTCCGCTCTTTGTGTAGGACCAAAGATTGACTATGTGGCAGTGAGGACATACAATCCTTACACCGCCGAACCTGTGACCGTGGTGCTGGCAGAGGCACGCCTGTCGGCTTATTTCAATGAGAAAGGACGCGATGCCGACCTCAGCGAATATAATAAAGGTGACAAAATCATCCCCTGGACCATCGTCGGACATTACAAGGGAACCGACCTTGAGGGTATGACCTACGAGCAGTTGATGCCGATGGTCAAGCCTCTGACAGATGGAGCCTTCCGTGTGATTCCCGGAAGTTACGTGACCACAGAGGATGGTACGGGTATCGTGCATATCGCACCCAATTTTGGTGCCGACGATGCCACCGTGGCGAAGAAAGCAGGCGTCCCGCCCATTGTCATGATAGACAAGAAGGGCCACCAACGTCCTGTCGTTGATTTTGAAGGCAAATATTTTCTTGTCGAAGACCTCGACCCAGAGTTTGTCGCACAATACATCAATATCCCCCTGTGGAGTAGGTATGCCGGCAGATATGTCAAGAATGCCTATGATGAGTCGCTCTCGGAAAAGGATGAGACACTCGACATCTCCATCTGCATGGACCTGAAGGCAGAGAACAAGGCTTTCAAGATTGAGAAACATGAGCACAACTACCCCCACTGCTGGCGCACAGACAAACCAGTTCTCTACTATCCCCTTGATAGTTGGTTCATCCGCAGCACGGCTCGCAAGGAGCGTATGTCGGAACTGAATCTCAGCATCAATTGGAAGCCAGAATCGACGGGTACAGGACGGTTTGGCAACTGGTTGGAGAACCTCAACGACTGGAACCTCAGCCGCAGCCGTTTCTGGGGCACACCATTGCCCATCTGGGTGAACGAGGAGGATGGAGAGGCTATCTGCATCGGTTCGCTCCAGCAATTGTATGACGAGATAGAGAAAGCAGTAAAGGCAGGTGTCATGCCTTCCAACCCATTGAAGGACAAAGGGTTTGTTCCAGGAGACTATTCTCAGGAAAACTATGACCGCATTGATATGCACAGGCCTTACGTTGATGAAATCCTGCTTGTGTCATCCAAGGGACATCCCATGAAGCGTGAGACCGACCTCATCGATGTGTGGTTCGACTCAGGCTCCATGCCCTACGCCCAGATTCACTATCCATTTGAGAACGCTGACTTGGTGGACAGTGGAAAAGCGTTCCCGGCAGACTTCATCAGCGAGGGAGTAGACCAGACACGTGGATGGTTCTTCACCCTGCATGCCATCGGAACGATGGTCTTCGACAGCGTGGCGTTCAGCAACGTCATCTCTACCGGTCTGGTGCTCGATGCAAAGGGCAACAAGATGAGCAAACGTCTTGGCAATGCTGTTGATCCTTTTGAGACCATCGCCAAATATGGTGCCGATGCACTGCGTTTCTATATGATGACCAATTCCCAGCCTTGGGACAACCTGAAGTTTGACACCGCTGGGGTGGAGGAACTGCGCCGCAAACTCTTCGGCACGCTCTACAACACCTATTCCTTCTTTGCGCTGTATGCCAACGTCGATGGCTTTGATGGCTCGGAGCCTGAGGTGCCTGTTGCTGAACGGCCTGAGATTGACCGTTGGATTCTCTCCCAACTCAACTCCCTCATCAAGGGCGTTGATGAGAGCTTGGCAGATTATGAGCCGACCAGGGCAGGACGCCTGATTGATGAGTTCGTTGACAGCCACTTGTCCAATTGGTATGTGCGTCTCAATAGGAAGCGTTTCTGGGGCAAGGACATGAGCACCGACAAGTTGAGCGCCTATCAGACTCTTTACAAGTGCCTGGTCACTGTGGCCAAGTTGTTGGCTCCCTTCTCACCCTTCTATGCCGACCGCCTGTATCTTGATCTGACACAGCCTGTGGGATTGGCAGAGGCCGACAGCGTCCACCTCACCCGCTTCCCCGTGGCTGACGAGAGCCTCATTGATGTGGAACTGGAAGAGCGGATGGGCAACCTGGCCCAGAAGGTGACCTCCATGGTGCTCGCTTTGCGCCGCAAGGCAGACATCAAGGTGCGCCAACCGCTGCAGTGCATCATGATTCCTGCCACCGATGACGTGCAGCGCCGTCGCCTTGAGGCTGTCGCTGGCATCATCCTGAATGAGGTGAATGTCAAGGAACTCAAATTTGCTGAGGGCGAGGGACTCCTGGTCAAGAAGGTGAAGTGCAACTTCCGCGTGATGGGCAAGAAATACGGAAAACTCATGAAGGGAGTCGCCAATGCCATGGCGGAACTCTCACAGACTGACATCGCCCGGTTGGAGCAGGAGAAAGCACTCAGCATCATCGTAGAGGGACAGCCGGTCACCGTTGAGGCAGCAGATGTGGAAATCATCAGTGAGGACATCCCCGGATGGTTGGTCGCCAATGATGGCAACATCACCGTGGCACTGGAGGTGGAACTCAATGATGAACTCATCAAGGAGGGTATGGCACGTGAGCTTATCAACCGTGTGCAGAACCTGCGCAAAGATGGCGGTTTGGAGATAACCGACCGTATCGACCTGACCATCACTCCCCAGGAGCAGATGGAGGAGGCCCTGGCAGCCTTTGGCGACTATGTACGTACCCAGGTGCTTGCAGACAACATTGTCTTCGCCAGCAACGATGGTGCTGCTGTCAATTTTGATGAATTCACTCTAAATATTAAAGTGGAAAAGAAATAGTCCAATAACTAAAACCTTTTAAATCTACCGAGAACATGGCAGAAAAAACCCGCTATAGCGACGAGGAACTTGAGGAGTTTCGCGCTATCATATTAGAGAAATTGGAATTAGCCCGTCGTGACTATAAAGCCATGATGCGCCAATTGATGAATGAAGACGGCAATGACGTGGACGACACCTCTCCTACATACAAAGTGCTGGAGGAAGGCAGTCAGACACAAAGCAAGGAGCTGCTTGTGCAGCTGGCTGGCAGACAGCAGAAATTCATCATGGGATTGGAAGCCGCTTTGGTGCGTATTGCCAACAAAACTTATGGCATCGACCGTATCACTGGTGAACTGATTCCCAAGGAGAGACTTCGTGCCGTGCCTCATGCCACTTTGAGTGTGGCCTCCAAAAACGCCAGCAAAAAGAACTGATGGCTGCAAGGCTGTTCAATAAAGGTAGTGTCGCATGCCTGCTCGTGCTGCTGCTGCTTGTCGTCGACCAAATCATCAAGATTGAGGTCAAGACAAACATGTTCCTGCATGAGTCTGTCCGTGTCACCGATTGGTTTTACATCTACTTCATAGAAAATGAGGGGATGGCGTATGGCATGACCTTTATCAACAAGTTGGTGCTCACGCTTTTCCGCATCATTGCGGTCACCGTCATTGGTGTCTATCTATTCCGACAGGTGAGAAAAGGTGCCAGATGGGGATATGTCGTCTGTCTCTCCATGTTGTTGGCAGGGGCGGGAGGCAACATCATCGACTGCCTCTGCTATGGGCAAGTGTTCTCGCCTTCCACGAATTTTACCTTGGCACATTTCGTGCCCTGGGGGGAGGGTTATGCACCGGTATTCTACGGCAAGGTGGTCGATATGTTCTATTTCCCCATCATCGATACCTATCTCCCTGACTGGTTGCCCATCTGGGGCGGCGAGCATTTCATCTTCTTCAGTCCCATCTTCAATTTTGCCGATTCCTGTATCAGTGTGAGTGTGGTGGCGTTGCTCCTGTTCTTCCGCCGTGAATTGGGTGAGATATCCTTTTCCTCCCAGAAAGAGGGAAAAAGTGATGAGAATGGGGGAGAAAAGGAAGGCATCGAAGTGGAAAACGTGACAAACGAGGAAACCAACAATCAGGATTAAGCCTATGGTCTGTGTTTTCCGGTTTCGGACAATCAGCTTCACCCTGTTGCTTGCCATCCTTTTGGCAGGATGCAAGCCGGGAGTGCCAAGCGAATACTTGCAGCCCGGAGAACTGGAAGACATCCTCTATGACTATCACGTGGCAGACGGAATGGCTTATGCCGACGGCAATTATGCTGAGTTGGCCTATCGCAGGAAGGCATACCGAGAGGCTGCGTTGAAAAAATATGGCATCACACAGGCAGAATTGGATTCCTCGCTGGTATACTACTATCGGCATACAGCGATGTTGCACGAGATTTATTCCAATCTTGCCAAACGCCTCAACAATGATGCCATTGCCTTGGGCGCCACAGCCAATGAACTCAGCCAGTTTGGCAGTGCTGCACAAGGTGACACGGCTACCGTATGGCGCAGTGAGCGTTCGATGGCAATCATCCCCCAAGCCCCTTACAACACGGTCTCTTTTGACGTGAAGGCCGACACGGCATACCATCAGGGCGACAAGATGATTCTGAGTTTTGACAATCAGTTCATTTTCCAGGATGGTATCAAGGACGGCTTGGCTCTCCTGGCAGTCACATTCAAGAATGACAGTACGGCGACTATCGTCAACCATATCACTTCCGATATGCCATACAATCTCCAAATCTCTGATAATGATCGAATAGGAATAAAACGAGTGTGGGGGTTCATCCATCTTGGAAGGGGAAATGGCGGTTCTGTACCCTCACAGACACTGAAACTGATGTCGGTCAGCAATATGCGCCTGCTGAGGATGCACACCACACCACCAAAGGACGATGCGGCGGAAGAAGGGAAGAGTGGCTCAACAGGCGTCACACCACCTTCGACAATGCCGTCGGTATCCATGCGTCCCGTGGTGCCGGGTGAGGCGGAGGAAGAACAGGCCGCCCCAAGGTCTTCTGCGTCGCCCAACATGCCCATTTCAGTTCAACAAACTCCATAAAATCTTCAGACCATGTTGATTGCCCATCTCATCCTCGCTGCCGTAACCTATCTGTCGCCCGTGCATTTCGATGTCACACTGGCAGGTAATTTTGGTGAGCCCCGCCCCAACCATTTTCATGGAGGGTTGGACATCAAGACACAGCAGGAGGAGGGCAAGGCGGTCTATTCCATCGGCGACGGCTATGTTTCCCGTGTGACGGTCAATGTAGGCGGCATGGGCAATGCCGTCTATGTGCGCCATCCCGAAGGATATACGAGCGTGTACGGTCACCTGCAGCGCTTTGCTCCCATCATCGAGGCACAGGTGAGGAAATGGCAATACCAGCACCATGAGACCGATGTGGACATCACCCTCGATGCCACCGACTGTCCGGTAGCACAGGGGCAGTTGATAGCCCTCAGCGGTGATACGGGAGCGAGCATGGGACCGCACCTGCACTTGGAAATCCATGAGACTGCAACATGGAACATGATGGACCCCCTGGATTTTCTTCCCGACCTGCTCAGTGACAGTATTGCTCCCAAGGCCCATGCATTCATGGCATATCCGGTGGAGGGTATGGGCGTGTTTTGCGGGAAGAGCGAGCAGCAGCGGTTTGATTTCATCGACAGCCTGATTGTCGACTCCCTCACGGCATGGGGCAAGGTAGGATTCGGCATCTATGCGGAGGACTTCATGCAAGGTTCATTCAACCGCTATGGGGTGCGCCGCACCTCTTTGTTGGTAGACGGCAATGAGGTGTTCTCCAGCGATTTGGACAACATCCCCGTCAGCGAGAACAAAATGGTCAATGTGTGGGGGGATTACGACTATTTTGCCAAAAACCAGCAATGGTTTCTGCGCTCTTTCTTCCTTCCTGGCAACAGGTTGTCCTTCCTCAAGGCAGACAAGAACAACGGCATAGTGGATTTTTGTCAGGAGCGCGACTATATGCTCACCTATGTGCTCAGCGACTATTTCGGCAACTCGTCAAGGTATTCATTTATCGTCATGGCTCGTCCCGACACCATCAAACCTGTAGAGGTGGATGACTCCCTGCAACTGAAGATGGATGAGGATAACGAATGCAAGACGGAAGGGATGGAACTTCGCCTGCCCAAGGGAGCCTTGCTCAATGATGCCAAGGTGTCGCCTTCGGCCAGACGGTTGAGAAAGGGTTTCTCCGACGAGTTCCTGTTGACCACAAAATCCATTCCGCTTTATGAGAAAGCCACCCTTAGCATACAGGTTAAGGATGAAGTGCCTGACACGGCCAAACTATATATTGCAGCACGGAAGAGAGACAAGCGCAACGAACTCGACCCAGAGCAGGACAAAACCGTATTTATTGGAGGAACATTCACAGACGGGTGGCTCAAGGGGGAGATTGACGACATTGGCGATGCCTTCTCTGTTGCCTACGACGACATGCCACCTACCATTGTCCCACTCAATCAGAGGGCTTGGGCAGAAGAACCCCTGCTGCTGTTTGACCTCAAGGACAAAGAGTCGGGTATCAAGGGCTTTGAGGGATATCTCGACGGAGAGTTCGTGCTTTTCGACCATGTCAAGAAATCCTCGCACATCATCTGTGACCTGCGCGACACCCCCGTGGAACCAAAGGGCGTGGAGCGCCAGTTGCGGTTACTGGCACGCGACCGCATTGGAAATGAGGCAGTCTATGATGCCACCGTTTTGTACTGACAATTTTTAAAACCACCATATCTATGAGAAAGACAATATCATTGCTGTTTTTGTGCATGGCAACATACGCCACTGCATGTACCAACTTCATAGTCGGAAAAGATGCAAGCACCGATGGCTCGGTCATCTGCACCTACAACGCCGACGACTATGGTATGTTCCAGTTCCTGTGCCACTATCCGGCAGCCAAACATTCTCCCGGCGAGATGCGCAAGGTCTACGACTGGGATTCCAACAAATACCATGGTGAGATTCCTGAGGCTCCCGAGACCTATAACGTCATTGGCAACATCAATGAGTATCAGGTCACCATTGGAGAAACCACCTACGGAGGACGTGAGGAGATGGTGGATTCCACGGGCATCCTCGACTATGGTTCGTTGATATACATTACCCTGCAGCGCTCAAAGACAGCCCGTGAGGCGATAAAGGTGATGACCACTTTGGTGGAGACCTATGGCTATAATTCGGAGGGAGAGACATTTACTATCTGCGACCCCAATGAGGCATGGATAATGGAGATGATGGGCATGGGTCCCGGCAGCAAAAGTGCAGTATGGGTGGCAATACGAATCCCTGACAACGCCATCTGCGCTCACGCCAACCAGAGCCGCATCAATAAATTCAATATGAAGGATAAGGCGAATGTGCTCTATTCCAAGAATGTGGTGAAATATGCCCGCAAGATGGGGTGGTTCTCCGGAAAGGATGTCGACTTCAGTTGGAATGAGACATACGCCAAGCCCGACTTCTCTGCCCGCCGTTTCTGTGAGGCGCGTGTGTGGAGTTTCTTCAATCATTTCAGCTCGGAAATGAACCGCTATTTGCCTTACGCCATGGGCAAAGAGCCATACACGGAGCAGATGCCGTTGTGGATAGTGCCCAACCATAAGGTGAGTGTCCGCGAGGTGATGGCGTGCATGCGCGACCACTATGAGGGTACGCCTTTCGCTCTTGACGGTGATATCGGCGGTGGTATATGGGAAATGCCTTACCGTCCTACACCTCTTTCGTTTGAGGTGGATGGCAAGAAATACTTCAACGAGCGTCCAACTTCTACCCAGCAGACCGGTTTTTCCTATGTCAGTCAGATGCGTTCGTGGATGCCACGCCAGGTAGGCGGACTGATGTGGTGGGGTAACGATGATGGCAATATGGTGGCTTACACTCCCATCTATTGCGGTATGACCAACCGTCCGGAGTGCTACAACACTCCCGGAGCCGATGAAATCAACTTCTCTGACAAAAACGCTTTCTGGGTGTGCAACTGGGTGGCCAACATGGTGTATCCCCGTTATTCTCTGTTGTTCCCCTCGCTCAAGGAGGTGCGTGACTCTTTGGAAGACTCCTATTTCAATGGGCAGAAGATGGTGGAGGATGTGGCTTTGCGGCTGTGTGAGGGAAATCCCGAGAAAGCCAATGAGTTTCTTAATGTATACAGTGTGGAGAAAGCACAGCAGATGCTTGAACGTTGGAATATCCTTGCCCGTCACCTTATCGTGAAATTCAATGATATGATTATCCATCCTGAGGAGAACGGTCATTTCACACGCGACCAGTATGGGCTGGGCACACGTCCCAAGCGCCCTGGCTATCCGGAGAAATTCAAACGTGCCCTCATCAAGCAGACAGGAAGCAAGTTTGAGTATCCGGCAGAGTAAATCTGCTTACCCTATTTTTTGGTGCTGGCCATTTGACCACCTCACATTGATGGTATCCTATTGAAAGAAGGGAAATCCATTGAATTGGGGGATGGTCCTCTCTTTCAGTTCCTGAATACGAGGTTCAAAATCTTGGTCAAAACGCTCGATATTGCGGTCAAGGAAGGCCAGGCGATTACTCAACCATTCTCTTAGCACCGTAATCTCCTCATCATAGGAACTTACCCGATAAGCGGCGAACCAACTGATGGCATCGCCAAAAGCACCAAAACCTCCAAACCCTCCAGGCATGGGGGCGTCGCCCATTGGTGGAAAGCCACCAAATGGGAAGCCGCCGACCCCATGAGGTATGGAGTCATTGCCCATTGGTGGAAAGCCACCAAACGGGAAGCCCCCGAACCCTTTGGGTATGGAATCATTGCCCATTGGAGGAAAACCACCGAATGGGAAGCCGCCGACCCCATGAGGTATGGAATCATTGCCCATTGGAGGAAAGCCACCAAACGGGAAGCCCCCGAACCCTTTGGGTATGGAATCATTGCCCATTGGGGGAAAACCACCGAATGAGAAGCCCCCGAACCCTTGAGGTATGGAATTGGCTTTCTGCTCTTCTGTGACCAATAGTTCTGGATACTTTTCAAAATGGCGGTCGACATACGGGTGGAGCAACGTCACCTGTGTCTTGATATACTTGTTGATGGCCTTGTCGCTCAGTATCCCTTTCCTCAATGCCTTGTAACGCATTTTGACGGCTTTGCGGAATGCCGGGTCCTGCAACAACCGTTGCCACAGTGCCGGTGTGGGTTGGGTGTTTCCACCCTCGAAACACCAAGCCTCGATGTTGTTGGCATTGCAGAAATTGCAGTTGCCGTAAGCCAAGTTGTAGTCCCACACAGGTCCGGCGAAGAGTTTCCCGATGGTGCCATCCTCCTTGTCCTTCTCCTTGTAGAAATAAGCACTCCGTTTATATCCGTCGGCATTCAGACTCAGTTCGGTATGAATGAAATAGTCGACGAATGATGGCACGTCGATATAGCGTGCATATCCCCATTGTGGGTCGGTGAAATGCGCTGACTGGATGGTCAGTTCGACAGAGTCGACAAAAGCTTGAATATATGCCAATTGCTCTGCTTGCAGTTTTTTCTTTTTCGGGTAGATGCACGACCAAACAATCTGGCTGGTCATGATGCCTTCTCCGATTCCCGGTACTTTTGATGTGAATGTGGCATCGTCTTGGTCATACGCATCAATACGAAGAATATAGCCTCCGGTCAGCTCGCGTCCCTCCACATCCGTCTTTTTCAGTTTTGAGACATTCACCCGCTGTTCCCCACGTTTGATAGCCTCGCATAGGATGTAAATGCCACGGTAGTCTTCATCGATATAAAGTTCCACCATTTTCGTCCTTGGACCCCAGTGTCCCATGTCTCTCCACAATTGGAAAGCCAACGGGTCTCTCATCATCGACACATCGTTATAGGGCGCCAGCAACACCCATTGGGAGTGGGCTGGCATTCCCATCAATGGAAAGTCTTGCTCCTTGCCATTCTCGTCACGAAGTTCGATGGTGTATTTTTTCTGGTTGAAACTGAGCGAACTGTTTCCTCTCAACTTGATACCGATAGCACCGTTATAGTCGCCTGCCTGCATCTGTGCCGGCACTTTCTCCCTATTGCCAATGGTTGTACTGGTGGTGATTCTCATGACGGGAAGTTTGGTCGCTGCCATCAATGGCATGGCAGCAACCAAAACCGTCAGGAGCAACATTCCGAATCTTTTCATCAATTTGACATTTTGGTGTGTATCCAGAATAAGATTATGCTAATGCTGCAAAATTACTATTTTTCCATTTAGAAACAAAACCATAATTGAGCTTTTCTTGATTCTTGATGTAGAATGTTCGTTTACATGCATCATGAAACCGACAGACATTGTGGGAGGTCGGGTACCGACGAGCCGAAGCCTTAGAAAGGCAAACGGTATTTCACCCCACCGACAAACCAAATGCCCGGCTGAGGCACATTGCCGTAGTCGACATAGTGACGGTTGTCGAACAGGTTGTTGACCTCAGCATAGAGGGTGCAACGTGTCGTCTGCCATTGCAGACGTGCATCTGCCAATGCAAACGGGCGGTAGTCGCAGACATCACCATCGAACGTGGTGTATTGGCCCTCGCGGTCCTGCCATCGTGTGTTGAGGGTCAGCGAGAGATGCCGCCACAATGGGGTGTGAAGGGTGGCCACCAGTTTGTGGCGCAAGTACTCCAGGGCATATTGCGAAACAAAACCTTCCTCAAGGTCCTTGTCCTGCGTGATATAGCTGTAGGAGAGACGGACAGAGGGGTAATCGGAGGATGTGGAAAGAGACGAGGAAAAAAGTTGCCGGAGATTGATGTCGGCAGACATCTCGAAGCCGGTGGCATTGATGCGGGTGTGGTTGACGCTTTGCCATTGGGCGGCGTCTCCTTGGCGGGTGTCCATCATCCAGTCAATGATGTTGCGGCCTTGATGATGCCACACCGTGGCTTTTGCCATCAGGGTGGGGGAGGAGAACTGTGCTCCAGCCTCAAGCGCTTGCATCTCCTCTGGTTTTAGGTGTGGGTCGGCTGCATATCCCTGAAGTTTGTAGTACATCTCCGTAAATGATGGCAGACGCAGTGATGTGTTGTAGGAAGCGAAGAGTTTGATGCTGAGCGGCGAGCGGTCTGACTCGTAGAGCAGGTAACTCACGTCTATGCCGGGAAAAAACTTCCAGTCAGCGTTGCTCCATGTATTCTTGGCGGCTATCACACCCGCCGAGAGCGTCAGTCTGCGAAGCAGTATGTTGTGCTCCAGGTGAGCCGATAGGTTGGTGCGGTTGATGCCCCGTGAATACTTAGAGGCTGCACCCTCTTGTTCAAAGCCAGAGCGGGGCTCACCAAGGTTGCCGCTTACGAGATCCTCATTGCGTATTTCGGCACCAATGGCAGTGCGGCCAGCCTTCCAGTCAAAGTAACTGTTTAGGTTGAATCCATAAATGTTGGTCTTGTTATGATTGTATTTCATAATGTCAGGACGGTTGCGATAGCCCTCATAGCGGTCACGGTATTGGTTCCAATAAATGGAGGGACGGATGTTGATTTCCCACAACTTCGTATTGGCTTGCAATGCTGTGAAAATTTTCGTCGTGTGCTCATATTGGTCATCTGCCTGCCAGCGTGGTGTGGCATAGAATGTGCCCGAACCCCATCCTTTGTCGGAGATACCAGCATGCCATCGGACAGTCATATGCTGGTTGCCAAACTTCCCTTGGTAGAAAGCCTTTATGCCGCTGTAGTCAGTGTTGAGCGTGCCCGCCTTTGAGCGGCTGAAACCATCGCTGCGCTGGTAGCTCGAACTGAGTTGTTGGTTGAAAGTGAATGATGGTTGAGCGTGGAGGGACAGATTGGTGACGAAAGCGGCTTTGGCATAACCAAAAGAGCCACCTTCTACATTCACATCGCCCTTTAGCTTCCGGCCAACGTCATCAGCCATATATCCTTCACCCGATGAGGTTACAATATTGATGCCTCCTACGAGCGATGAGGTGCCATAGGCACGGCCGGCGGGACCTTCGAGCACCTCGACACGGACTATCTCGTCGAGTTGGCAGGGAAGGTCCATCACGTTGTGCCCTGTTTGCGGGTCGCAGATATTGATGCCATTCAGCAGTACTGTGATTTGCTCCTGTGTGCCGCCTCGGATGGAGATGTCCGTCTGGGAGCCAAGCGCTCCTCTCTGGCGTACGTCGACGCCTACGGCCAATTTCAGCAAATCGTTAACACTTTGTACTGCCGCCTGCGCAATGTCGTCGTGGCTCAGTACAGTCACCATTCTCGCCGCTTGACTCTGTGTCAGCGGGGCGCGAGAGCCGGTGACGCCCACGTCGCCCAGCCATATCTCTTTTGGCACCTGAGCGGTATCGGCGCGCCACATCATGTTGCTGATGCAGGCTGCTTTCGTCGATGAAAGCGTAGCCACGCTCAGTACGGAGATGACGACCTCACGCCCCAGGCAGGCAAAGAGCGCCCATCCCTTCCGCTTGAACTGCCGGAAGACGATGACCTCGCGCTTCAAAAATCCTGGTTTGTACATTGAGTGAAATCAACTAGTTTAGTGATAAAACGTGGGCAAAGGTACAAAGAATAAAATGAAAGAATGAAGAAAAACCATGTGATTTCTCAATAAGATGTCATGTCGTTTCAGGTTTTTTCGTATCTTTGTCGAAGAAAACGAGTAACTCTGCAAAAACAAAGATAGAAAAAATAACCCTAAAACAATTTGGACATGAAAAGACTGTTTTTTTGCCTTATGGCAACGATGAGTGTGCTGATATTGTCGGCACAGAGCATTTATGATTTCAAGGTAAAGGACGATGTAGGTAAGGAGACAACACTCTCTGATTATAAAGGGAAGGTGCTCCTCATTGTCAACACCGCCACCCGATGCGGATTCACGCCTCAATACAAAGAATTGGAGGCACTGTATGAGAAATACGCCAAGGAGGGCTTTGAGATTCTCGACTTCCCCTGCAATCAGTTCGGTGGGCAGGCACCCGGCACAATCCAGGAGATTCACCAGTTCTGCACGGCGAACTTCAACATCAATTTCCCACAGTTTGACAAGATAGAAGTGAACGGAGCCAACGCACATCCTCTTTATGTGTATTTGAAGTCGCAGAAGGGCTTCGGCGGCTTTGACGTGGCAGACGACAGAGGAAAGATGATGGACGGTATGCTTCGCAGACAGGATGCCGAATATGATAAGAAAGCCGATATCAAGTGGAACTTCACCAAGTTTCTTGTCAGCCGCGACGGACGGGTGCTCAAGCGCTACGAGCCGACGGACAAGATGAGTGACATAGAGGCAGACATACAGGTGGAAGTGAATCCCGTCATCAGCAACATCATGGCAAGACGTTCTGTCAGAAAATATCTCGACAAACCGGTGGAACATGAGAAATTGGAGGTCATCGTACGTGCAGGCATCAATGCGCCAAGCGGGATGAACCGCCAGCCGTGGATAGTTCGCGTAGTGGAAGACCAGAAACTGATGGCCGATGTGAATGAGGTATATAAAAAGGAGAATGCCGAGCAGGTGAAGCGAGACAAGGATTTCAAAAATATGTTCCGCAATGCACCGAATCTCATCTGCGTCTGCACACCGGAAAAGGGCGGTGATTTGGATGCCGGACTGTTGGGCGAGAACATCATGCTTGCCGCACAATCCATGGGACTTGGCACTTGCTGTCTCGGAGGGCCTGTGAGATGGCTGGTATCCAATGAAAAGGCAAAATTCTTCATTGACCGCCTTGAAATCCCAACCGGGTACAAGTTGAACTACATCATTGCCATCGGCTATCCCGATGAGCAACCCGATGCGAAACCCCGTGATGCCTCCAAAGTGAAGTATATCAAGTAATATAAGGTCGGTAAGTTGATGAGTGCCGTGCATGGCAAAGGCTTCATCAATAGGGTAGACAAAGGATAATCTGTATGAAACAAACGGCTATATTGTTATTGTTGGCATTTCTGTCTTTAGGACAAATTCATGCAAAAGACATCGTTTGGTATGACGGCCAACACGCCGTGACCTATCAGGTCGTGGGGCATATAGACCCTGTGGTGAAGACGGCTCTCCAGATGTTTTGTGATGATATGCGGCAGGTGACCGGACAGATGGCCGTGGCAAGTAAGAAGGCAGCCATCCGCATCATTCAAGGCAAAGGAACGGACGATGGATTCTGGCTGAGCGTCAACCGTCAAGGACAGATTATTGTAGAGGGACATAATGGCCGTGGAACAGCCTACGGTATTTTGGAACTGAGCCGCATGGCGGGAGTATCGCCATGGGTATGGTGGGGCGATGTGGTGCCAGAGCGCCGCAACCGGTTGACCATCGACAGCGATTTCCAGATGGAGCATACGCCAAGCATAGCCTACCGTGGCATCTTCATCAACGATGAGGATTGGAGTATCCGCAACTGGGCATGGAAAAACTATGAACCCACCGGAGTGTATGGGGCAATTGGTCCCAAGACCTACAAGGCCATCTTCCAATTGCTGCTGCGCTTGCGTGCCAACACCATCTGGCCGGCGATGCATGAGGGAACGCCCGGTTTCTTTACCATCAAAGGCAACAAGGAGATGGCAGACTCATGTGGCATCCTCATCGGTACCAGCCACTGCGAACCGCTGCTGAGGAACAATGTGTCGGAGTGGGACACGAAGAAACGCGGTGCCTACAACTACATCACCAACCGTGAGCAGGTGAGGCAGTATTGGGCGGAACGGCTGCAGCAGGTGAAAGGCAGCGAGGAACTGTTCACCATCGGGATGCGGGGCATCCATGATGGTTCGATGGAGGGCGTGCATACCAAGGAGGAGAAACTGGCTGGTCTTCAGCAGGTGATTGACGACCAGCGGGAACTCATCCGCCAGTATTATGACAAGCGTGTGGAACGGGTGCCCCAAGTGTTCATCCCTTATAAGGAGGTGTTGGAAATCATGGAGAGCGGACTGCGTGTGCCCGATGATGTGACGCTGATGTGGTGCGACGACAACTATGGTTATATGACTCGTCTCTCGGATGTCGAGCAACAGAAGCGCAGTGGCGGAGGTGGTGTCTATTATCATCTCAGTTATTGGGGGCGTCCGCATGATTATCTGTGGCTGACCACTACCCAACCGGGACTGATATACAATGAGATGAAGGCTGCTTACGACCACAATTGCCGCAGGGTATGGATTGTCAACGTGCATGACGTGAAGGTGGCAGCCTACGACCTGGAATTGTTGATGGACATGGCTTGGGATATGGACAAGATCGGACCGACAACACTCAATCAGCACTTGGAGCATTGGCTTTGCACGCAGTTTGGTGAGGAAGTTGGCAAACAACTCTTCCCCGTCATGCATGAGTTCTATCGTCTCTGCGGCATCCGAAAACCGGAGTTCATGGGCTGGACACAGGTGGAAATGGCTGACCGCAAAGCCTATCCGAGAGGACGTTCACAGGTTGTCGATACCGAGTTCTCGCTGACGGAGTTTGATGGTGAGTTGTTTCATTATTTGTCCGACTATGAGCATATCTGCGTGGGGGTAGCACAAGCCGAGGCTCTCGTCCGTCCTGAGTTGAAAGACGCTTTCTTCGCTGCCGTCAAGTATCCTGTATATGCAGCACGAGCCATGGCAGTGAAAATGCTTGAGGCGCAGAAAGCCCGCTCCAAGTACATGGGACAGACAGGTGAGTCGATGGAAAACCGCGAGGGATATACGAAGCTGGCTTCGGCACGTGCCATACAGGCTTACCGCGAAATCCAGCAACTCACGGCATACTATAACGACAGCCTTGCCGATGGGAAGTGGAAAGGTCTTATGAACATGATGCCTCGTGACCTTAATGTGTTCAATCCTCCGATTTTGCCCTTCCTGCCACCTGCTGACTATCAGCCGGGGTACGGCTTTTTGCTAACCCATCCTGTGTTTCCCGATGATGCAGTAGCCCGAAATGCCTACCGCTATCATTCGGCGACAGAGGGCGTGCAGAGCATTCAGATGCTGGGCCACTCGATGAATGCAGTCGCCATACCTAAGGGCGGTGAGGTGACTTATGAGTTTAAGAGGGAACAGGAGGGCGATGCCGTGCTGTATACGGCAATGATACCGACACAACCCAATGACCGAGGTGACTTGCGCTATCAGGTGACTCTTGATGACCAAGAGCCTGTAGTCATCTCATTGAAGGAACCATTCCGTTCTGAGGTATGGAAACAAAACGTGCTGCGTGGCCAGACTCTGAAGGCAACGCCAGTCAAGGTGAGGAAGGGCGCTCATATGCTCCGTATCAAGGCACTTGACGACCACATTGTCCTCGACCAGTGGATGCTTGACTTCAAGTTGAACAGAAAGTTCTATGTCATTCCCATTACCGTAAGATAATTAAGCGAAGCTTCAGGCAACGGGAGCCTGTATGTGGACGTACAAATAAAGAAAATACTGATAACATGCAAAGAATTTTACTGTTTATTGCATTGATGCTTGCCACACTCGGTGGCAGCGCACAGACCCTGGCACCCGACAACGAGGGGATGACACTCAGCGCACAGGAATGGACTCGTGACGTAGTGATGGGATGGAATCTCGGCAATTCACTCGAGTGTCCCAAAACGGAAACGGAGTGGGGAAACCCAAAGACAACCCAGGCGATGATCAAAGCTGTGGCAGAAAAGGGGTTCAACGCCATACGCATCCCCGTGAGATGGATTAATCATGTGAACAACACATCAGAGATGGCTGTCAAACCTGAATGGCTCGCAAGGGTGAAAGAAGTGGTGGACTGGGCACTCGCAGAGAATATGTATGTCATCATCAATTCTCATCACGAAGACTGGTATGACCGCCACCCATTCTACGGTCAGCAGGAGGAGAACAACCGCAGGCTGCGCGCCCTGTGGACAAGCATCGCCACATACTTCAGAGACTATGGTGAGAAGCTGATATTCGCAGGAACCAACGAGATAACCGTCGATTGGTCGGCACCCAGTGCTGAACAACAAGCGGTGCAGAACAGCTACAACCAAACCTTTGTAGATGCCGTGCGCGATACGGGTGGGAAGAACTACTACCGTAACCTCGTAGTGCAGACTTTCGCTTGCAGTCCCTACCACGGACTCAACGGATTCACCATCCCCGCTGATAAGGTGGAAGGGCGCCTTAGCGTGGAGTTCCATTATTATGATCCTTATGAGTATTGCGGCAACTGCACCTATTACTATTGGGGAGAGGCATATAAAGACAAAGGACGCATCCTCACCAGCAGCACAGAGAGCACCATCACCTCCCTCTTCGACCGTATCTTCAACACTTGGATGAAACAGGGACTGGGTGTGGTGCTGGGAGAATATGGCGTGTCGAACCACTTTACCAACAATGACAAGCAGACACAGATGGAGAATATGCAATACTATCTGAAGTGCGTGGTGAGTGAGGCAAGAAAGCATGGTTTTGCTGCCTACGCATGGGACAACAACCAGTTTAACAATGGTGCTGAGAATTTCGGCATCTTCAGGCGGTCGCAGAACATGGCGGTGGGCAACACCTATTTCCTCAACGGAATCATTGAGGGTGCAAAAGCCGAATATGTGGAACCGCAAAGTCAAGATGACGAAGAAGTAGCAGAGGGTACGGCATTCTGGGAAGGCAATGCCCTGCTTGACTGGGGCAATGGACTGCAGCTTGTCATACCTAGCAGTTTGTTTGAGGGAAAGGGCAGTGATGTGCGTCTGGTGCTCTCCTATACTCAGGAATACAATGACTACGATGACTTACAGCTGTTCTATAGTGATTGGAGCGAAAAACTGTCGTTTACCGTGGGTAACCAGTCTTTTACGGGCGATTTCATTCCCAGCAGCTACTACTTCACGGGCAGCGGTGAAAGCCATGTCACAGCATTGGCTTTCAGCGAGGCGACACTTGCCATCATAAAGCAGAAAGGCATCGTCCTGCAAGGGCACGGCATAAGGCTCAGCAAGGTGTCGATAGGTACGACAACAGGCATCACCACGCTCAGCAATGATAGCATGATGTCCGATTCACCTATTTACACCATCGATGGGAAGAAAACGGCACACCCGAAGCCGGGCCATCTCTATATCATGAAGGGAAAGAAATATATCGCACGGTAAGATGGGGCAAATTGATGATAAGGATTGTTGTCGGTCCTCATTCATCACCTCTTATCCATACTTTGGTGGATTTTGTGACGGGACGGACAGAAAAACCATTGCACCGACTGTTGTTGTTGCTCCAGTGTGCATAACCATCGTAGAAAGAGAGAACGAAACACATGCCGTTGTAGCGGGAACCTTGTGTGCCTGCAATATAATAACCATGAGAACCATAGTTGATTAGGTCGTTACTATCATAGTATCCTGCGGCGGGCAGGAAAATGCTGTTGCCGTTGGGTCCGGTGAACTTGCCACCCATAACGCCATTGAGTGTGGTCCACTCGTAAGAGCATACATGGTGGAGTTCGTACAACTGCTCAAGGGTTGGTATCTGCCAGTCCTTTCCCCATGTCGTATTCGCTACGTCATATTCTGTCCCACTGATGCTCTGGCCGAGGTAACGGCAAGAGTCGGCTGAGCCATTGCAGTGAATGTAGGTGCTCCAGTCATATTGTTCATCCTCCTCTGTCACCCCCCAGGCATAGTAGTCGCCAATGCTTTCTGGTTTGGTGGCGCCCACGTTGCAGGAAGCCCATATCGACCTCGATGGCAACCCAAGGTCGATGGCTTCCACACCATCTGGGGTGGATATGGGGGTATCTTTTTCAAATAATTCAACACTGGTATTTATTGTATGTACCAACTGGGTGCCGCATCTAAGGCAGAATCTCGACCCAAGTTGGTGGTCTACAGTGTTGCATTGGGGGCACACCTTAAGCGCCAGAGGGGCACCACAGTGAAAGCAAAACCTCGCGTTGGGATTGTGGTTGGTTGCTTTGCACTTGGGACACTGTATGGCTAACAGTGAGGCACCGCAGTGAAGGCAGAACTTGGCCTCTGGTTGGTGGTCTGTGGCATTGCAGTTTGGACATTTCATTGTCGTGTGCTTTAAAGAATGTGTAGAATCAACAATTACAGAGCAAGTCGGAAGCCAGTATGGCATTCTTTATCTGTAGGGTCTGCATTACCGCGGTATGCGACACGGCAGTTCTCAGCTTTGTTGTACCAGGCACCACCACGTTTAATGCGGTACAAGCCTGTCTCAGGTCCCGTTGGGTTGGTTTGGAAAGAGGGGCAGTACTTGCCATACCAGTCACTGCACCACTCCCATACATTGCCGGACATATCGAACAGTCCCAACTCATTTGGTGTTTTCTTTCCTACAAGATGGGTTCTGCAATGATTCTCTTCCAATTTGTCCTCATCCCACTCATCTTCATCCAACCATCCGTCACCACTGTTTTCATAAAACCAAGCAACCTCATCAAGGTCATCAGCTCCACTATATATGAAGTTTTCGGTCTCTTTCCCGCCACGGGCTGCGAACTCCCATTCCGCCTCTGTGGGTAGACGGAAATTCATTCCGGTTAGTTCATTGAGCTTTCGGATGAACTCTTGACAGTCATCCCAACTGACATTCTCTACTGGCTGGTCATTTCTTTCGAAAAAAGAAGGGTTGCTGCCCATTACTTCTTTCCATTCCTTTTGAGTTACCTGATAGCGGCCTATGGAGAAGGTGGAGAGTGTTACTTGATGAACCGGCATTTCATCATCCTCACAATCGTCCTTTTGTTCCAAGGTGGCTCCCATGAAAAAGGTGCCGCCCTTCACTTCAACCATATTGTCAATAAGTTGATTGATAACTGGTGATAATTGTGCGGACATGGATACAGGTTCATCACTTGGAATTTCCACTTTGTTTTTGTTCAGTGAGGCGCCGCAATGGCAGCAGTACATGGCCTCTGGCAAATTGTCGGTGGAGTGACAGGTCGGGCATTCCTCAAAAGGAAGGGGCGCACCACAGTGAAAACAGAATTTTGCTTCAGGTTGATGGTCGGTGGAGTGGCAGATGGGACATTCCCTTCCTGTCAGTGAAGCACCGCAGTGACAGCAAAAAATGGCCTCAGACTGGTGGTCTGTGGATTGGCAGTTCGGACACTTCATTATTTTCTCGTTTCTTGTCGCTTATCAGAGGGAATTTTTTGTTACTCTTTCACAATCCTGAATCCCAGTTTCATAATCAGTTTCAGTGTCTGTTGCGATGTGTTGCGGTCATAGAGTTTTTCACTTTCAGGCAATTCCTCATAGGGAATGAGGCAAGGATGTTTCAGCTGCTGGTCATCTCTCTCCTCACCATAGGTCCAACCTTGTTCCATCCTTGTTTGCGACCATACCTCATGGACGTTTTTGGCGAGTTGTTCAGCAAGTTCGGCAAGGTCTTCAGGCAGTATGATGTCCGATGTGTCGATGGGTTTCGGCGTGTACTTGTTTTCCTTTTTCATTTTTCAATAATTGGTTAGGTACTATAAGAGAGAGAATGAAATGTGATAATATATCAAAAAAAGATGATTTTTTGCATTTTATTTCTTGCGGACGATGTCCCATCCCAGTTTCTTGACCAGTCTGATGGTGTGAATGGCCATCTCACGGTCAGTTGAAGTTATGCCCCAGGACGGTCTTCCCACTCTCATTCTGCGAAACAAATGTCGTTTTATCTCATTACCTTTTTTGCTCCGTCTGGAGTCAGTACAATGCGAAGGCCGCGATAGTTGTCAGGCAAGGGAAGTCCGCCTAAATCCTGTGGGTTGGCCCACTTACGCAGCACCTTCACGTCCGAACCGTTAATCGAACCTTGCAATGTCAGATTGTTCTCGTATTTCAGGTCGTTGGTGTCAAACAAGTGTTGCAACTCCCCTGGTGCATAAACCCATACCGTTCTTTCTGCCGACAAGCGGATAGGCGTTGCCAGAAACATGAAAGACAGAATAAATAATGCAATATGCTTACCCATGGCATCCATTAATCAAACAGCTTCTGCCAAATCCATAATATGGAGACGGCACCGATGACGCAGAAAACGAAATTGGTGAGATAGCCCTTGCCGAACAATTCGATATTAAGCAGATGACTGATGAAAGTACCGACATAACTGCCTATGATGCCAATGAAAAGATTCATACAGCATCCTTTGCCTTCACCGCTCATGATACGGTTGGCGATATAGCCGATGAGAATTCCCGTAAGTATCGGCCATGTTGTAAAATCTGCAATGTGGTCAAACATGGATAGTTCGTTTTGTAGTGTCTGTTGTCAAATTAGTGATGTGATATGAATACAAGGCTTTTGTCAGAACTGGTAGGAGAGTGATGCCATCAATGTCCTTCCTCTCTGGTACTTAGGAGCATATTGTGGATTGGGTCCGCAGATATAATGGTCTGTATTGAAAATGTTTTCGCAGTCGAGCGAGAGTTGCAGTCTCTGCTTGTAGCGATATCGAATGCCGAGGTCGAAGAGCCATTTCCCATCCACATAGAAGTCTAAATCTTTAGACTCGCTGTAATTAAGTTTTTTCCCAGTATGCGCTGCATGACCATATATCTTAAGGTCGTGGTCATTTCCGTTCAAAATCAAAAAACTCCCATGTAAATTGAACGTGAAATGAGGTACATTGCAGACTTTTTTCTCGGATGAGTTGTAATAAAAACCATCAGAGCTGATGTCATGGCAGTAATAGAGAGAGAAGCTGGCGGAAAGCCGCTTGTATGCATAACTGGCAGTGCCTTCGATACCAGCGTTGGTGAGTCGTCCTGAGTTGAGGTCATAATCCCAGTCTCTTTCCAACCAGAACAACAAATTGTCATATTTATTATAAAAAAGGTTGACCTCATAATTGATATGCGCAGGGGGAATTTTGCCCATAGCTGTAAGTTGCACTGCTGAGAGATGCTGAGGATCCGTACTGGAAAAATCAGTCTTTGTTATGTAGCGATAGAAAAAAGACAAGTCAGCATAAGCCTCTGAATATGTAAGTTTGAGGCTGAAACGATCATTGGGGACATACATCAAGGCCAATCGTGGTGAGAATGTCTTGACGACATCTTCTTTCTGACGATATTTGAGGTCGTAACGGATACCCGCGTTTAGAATGAGTTTTTGGAGGAGGTAGTGTTTGTCTTGAATAAAGAATGAAAGACTGCTCTCCTTGCCAGCGCTGACAATCTCATCGTAATCGAGCATGCCGCTTTCAATGGTTTTACCCTCTTCACCCCGCAAAGACATAACAGACTGGAGAGAATAATGCTCATATTGACCGCCTGCCAAGACGTTTCCTTTCATGTTGCCGAGATTGTAGGAGGTTGAGGCTTTGAAATATCCGCCCATCGTATTCTCTCTGTAATGGTTGGTGAAGAAAGAGCCCTTTGAAATATGTTCCTCCAACACAATATTGCCATCCTCGTCTATAGCGATTCCAGTTTCTTCGTCTCTGGCGGGAGATAGATAGATGACAGAATCAATCTCCGGTTCATAGTTGGTGAGTCTATACCAATCGCTATAAAGCGATGCGTTCAGGTTAATTTTCTTGAACTGCTTGGTATAACCGATTTCTGCATGTGTTGATTCTGTTCCGTAACCAGGCTTTATACCAAAGATGGGACGATACCTTTCATAGGAATATCCTCCTCTTGAATTGGTACATTGCAAGATTTTCTTGAAATTCTTTTTGCTGAAATACAGGTCGAACCCCCTGAACTTAAATGACAGACCGACATCATATGCCGGCGCATCCTTGTAGCCATCGACATAAATGATGTCTGGATCATAATACGTGCTCTTATAGTATGCGTACTCTTCTTTTATGGAATGAAATTTTTGAAGATAGGCTTCCCCATCGGAAAAATGGCGCTTTTGGCCGTCGGACTTGTATATGGAAGCCCAGGCAAAAATGTCTGCATCCATGAACTGCGTACCCATAGTGACGTCTGCTTTGTGGGTGTTGTAGCTGGCGTAACCATATTTTGCCTTCACTCCGTCGACTGTTTTACCGCTCTTGGTGATGATGTTCACCACTGCCGACAAAGCAACATTTCCATATAGTGAGGAAGCGGGTCCTCGAAGCACCTCGATATGGTCTATCTTCTCAGTACTGACAGCGTAATTAATGACTCCGCTGTTGTTGAAACGGTTGTTCAGACGATGTCCGTTTTCCATAATCAAAATATGCTCCTGATCATTGGAGAATGCACTGTGCATCGACAAATTCTCTCCTGCTACCAATGCACCAATTTCTGTTATGCCTGGGACGTATGCGGCAAGTATTTGTCCCAGGTGCTTGTTGTAGCCCAGTTCTTCTATCATCTCTGCTGTGATGATGGTAATGGGAGCAGGAGCCTCGTTGATGGTCTCACTTTGGCTGGAAGCAGTTGTAATGGTGGTGGTGATGCCTTCCTTGAGCTGTGTAATCAAGTCTTGAAAACGGGCTGGATCATCAGCTGAGTTGTAGTAGTTGTTGAGTTTCACCAGACGTTCTGCATAAAAACGGGCTTCATCTTCCTTATCCTCATGCAGATAGCAAAGTGACAAAAGACGATAGGCACTCTGTTCGAGAAGACCGTCGAAATTTTCCAGATTGGACTGCAACAGCTGAATGGCTTGGTCAATACGTCCAATTTCGTATTCACTCTCTGCCTGATTGTAGATTTGCCGGGAGGTGCTTTCTTGTGCATGGACGCAAAGAGACCATAGGCAGAGTCCAAAGACGAGGAACAGGTGCAACTTTTTCATTTCCTGATGGGTATGGTGAATGTAAAGGTTGTGCCTTTGCCTTCGGTGGATTCAAAGGACACTTTTCCTCCATGCTTCTTCTCGATGATGTCGCGCACAATGCCCAAACCAAGTCCTGTTCCATGTCCGATGGGCTTGGTGGTAAAGAAATTCTCAAAGAGTCGCTGTTTGACTTCCTCTGTCATTCCCTCGCCGTTGTCGGTGATGCTGATGAAGAGGTTGGAACCCTCTGTCCTCACAGTGACAGACACTTCGGGGTGATAGACTTCTCCTTCCGACTGTTTCTTTTTCCATACGGCATAGCAGGCATTATTCATAACATTGAGCACAGCACGGCTAAGGTCTTGTGAAATGACTTTCATCTGGGGTATTCCTTCCTCATAATGCTCATGGATGCTGATGTTGAAGCCTTTGCAGTTGGCACGCATGGCATGATAGGACAGCCACACATACTCTTTTACAATTTGGCAAACATCAGCAGGCAGAAACTCATTCTCCTTGCCTCTTGACACCATCAGAATGCTTTGGATAATGCTGACGGCACGTTCGCCATGCTCCATAATCTTGGCCATATTCTCCCTTAGGTCTGCCATGATGTCCTCAGCATCCTCTCTGTCTTCTTCCGACAACTTGTCCTTGTTCTCATCCACGATGTCGGCCAGTTCGTCCAGCAGTTTGTCCGACATCTTGCTGAAATTGATTACGAAGTTCAGTGGATTTTGTATCTCATGGGCAATGCCTGCGCTGAGCGTGCCCAGAGAAGCCAATTTTTCCTGCTGTTTGAGCTGTTGCTTAAGTTGTTCTATCTGTTCCATAATGCTATGCTTTTTTTACAGGTAAAGTGATGGTAAAATCACTGTATTCATCTTTGACAGACTTGACTTGGATGTCTCCGCCATGGTTCTGAACAATCTCCTTGCTTAGGTAGAGTCCGACGCCGGCAGCCTCGCTGGTGGTCTTGGTGGTGAAGAAGGGGTCGAATATTTTGTCTATGATAGTTTCCTCGATGCCAATACCGTTGTCACGGATGCTGATATGGATGGCGTTTCTCTGTTGGGTGATTTCCAAGGATATCTTCGGGGTGTACGCACTGTCCTTGCTCTCGCCCAAACGACATTTTTGGGCTTTCTTGACTACAGCATAGATGGCGTTGCCCAAGAGGCTCATGATGGCCTTGCTCAGTTGGTCGGCGTTGCCGTTGATGAGCAAGGGCGTTTCAGTGTCGTTGAAGACAGTGCTTATGTTGTAATCCCTGATTTCCTGACTGAAATACTCATGCAGCATCTCTTTGTCCTGACGGATGACAGCCATAAGGTCCATGGCTACTATGCCGCCCGACCTGTCTTTAAGCATCTCTTCCATCGCTTTCAGTGTCCTTGAGGTGTTCTGTCCGTGTTCGCCTACTTTTTGGAGGTTGCCCTTGAGCATATCCAGCACATCTATCGTGTCTTCGTAATTATCTTCGTCCATATGCTCCTTCTCGTCTTCCACATTAGCCTTGGCATCCTTCACCAGTCCCTCAGAGAGTTTTGCGAAATTGATGATGTAGTTCAAAGGATTGAGGATGCGGTCAATGAGTCCCTGGGTCAGTTTGCCCGCAGTGGCCATCTTCTCCAACCTCACGACTTCTGCCGAGCGCTCTTTCACAATGGCCTCCAGTCTGTATTTCTCTTTCTCCAGTCTTCGCATGCGCAGTTGGAAGAGCGCATAGACTAGTGCTGTCAGTATCAGCAGATAGAGCAGGTTCATATACCACCTGTAGTAGAATGGGGCGCTGATATGAAATTTGATGCTCGTGATGTCAGTGATGTGATTGATGGGGTCGCGTGCCTGAACGAAAAACGTGTAGTCGCCGTAGGTCAGGTTGGCGAAGCTTGCTGAAGTGTTGCTGCTCCAATTGCTCCAACTGCCATTGTTCAGCTTGTAACGGTAAACCGTTTGTGATTTAAAGGAGGGATAGTCTATAGAGAAAGTGAAATGCAGGTTGTTTTCGTTGTGGCTGAGCTTGGGCAGCATTTCGGGCATTTCCCCAAATCCTCCCCATAAGACACTGTCGCTGCCCAATCTTACTGAGCGTATGTAGAGTTTCGGTATCGTGTTGATGGTGGGGTCTTCCCCTTGGGTGTTGATGATGGTCAGCCCATTGTCGTTTCCCAACCATATCTCATTTTGTCGTGCGTAGATGGTTTGGATGGACAGTGTGTTGATGAGGAACAGCAGCTGGTCCATGTCAGCCAGTCTTTTGCCATCCTTCCATCTGTATAATTTTTTCCCCTCGTTGTCGGTCAGCCAGGTGATGCCTTTTTCATCGACGTATGACACCAGAGGGTAGGGGAAAGGAGTGGTGTCTTCGGCGCTGATGATGGTTGCCTTTCCATCTGTCATCACTATGGTCTGCATGGTTTCAGCCCTGCCCTTTGCATTGTATATATGGAAGGTGCTTTCCTCGGCTTTTTTGTACCACACCGTCCCATAAAGGCTTTGTGCCCAGATGGTTCCTGTCTTGTCTTTTACGATTTTCCTGACATTTGCCATGTTGCACAGCTTCTTTTTGTTCTTTCCGTCGGGTTGAATCTGATAGACACCATCTGTCTCACCGCTGTAGATATGGGTGCCCTCATCATACAAAGCCATAGAGTTGGTGTTGGTCAGATGTCGGACAATCCCATTGGGATAGATTTGGAAAATACCTTCCGCTGTCGCTGCCAGCAGTCCATTTCCGCTCTTTTTCAGTTCCCAACAGGCATGTCTTACTTCTGGGACAATCTCGAAACAGTAGCCATTCTGGCGGAAAAGCCCCTCATCGGTGCCTGCGTAGATTTTTCCGTTGAGGGACTCGATGGAGAAGACCGAGCCGGTAAGTCCTTCATATGGGGTAAAATGTGAGATGCCCGTCGGAACGTGAATGACGAAAATACCCTTTCCTGTGGCTCCCCAAAGATGGCCGCGCCCGTCATAGGCGGTATAGGCCACATTGTTGGAACAAAGACCATTGTCTTCGGTGATGGTGTAGAGCGTTTGGCCTTTGTCGTCGGCAATGGCAATGCCAGCATTCTTTCTCACTATTGCCTGGAGTCCATGGTCCAATGACACGGTCTGTACGGTGTCGTTTTTAATCACTTCTTTTTCTCCCCTTTCCAAAGCATCTGTGTTCACTACATCGAGCACACCCATTTTGAGTGATTCCTTGTCAACTTCCTTCTTTACAGAAACTTTGTCGTCCTTTACCCGATAGATGATGCCATTGTCGGCGATGAACAGCAGTTCTCCGTCATGTTCGTAGATTTCTGTTACCTCACCCCTAAACAGGTCGGAAAGTCCGATTCTTTTCAGTGCAATATCACCGTTGGCTTTTCTTACTACCTTGCCAAAGTAGTTGTAGCCGCCCACCCAGATGGTGTTGTCTTTTGCTCTGAAGACTACGGTTGACCGTGTGATGCCTGGTGTATGGATAATGCGCCATTCCGCATAGTCATAATAGAGCAAGCCTTCGAAATTGGCCACATACACATTGCCGTTCTCATCGGTTTCGATGTCGTAGTTGGTGTTGTTGGCGTGATATTCTTCCGCAGTGTAATTGCGGATGAATGGGATACCTTGTCCATAGGCAGCGGTCATGAGGAGCAGGACCGTCAGAGCGGTGAGGAGTCTTTTCATGGGCCCACCTCCTTTTCTTTTGTTCCTATGAATGACTCGTAGGGCACATTTTGACCGATGAAGTAATTCCATTCATCATGGGTCAGGTTGCGCTTTATTTTTTTCTTGATAGTATCTATCATGATGGGTACAGAGATGTTGACGGCAGTAAGATTGCCTTTGGCATCACCCACCCAGAATGTGCTTTTTGCCGTATTGTAGCAGAAGTGCAAAATCCAATTGTTGGATTCAATCAGCATCATGGGTTCTACTTTTTCATTGTCGGCTATCCATAGGTTCACACTCCCGTCATAGCTGGCTGAGAAGAGGCGGCGTCCGTTGAGCTTCATTTTTGAAATGCGCGAACGATGACCGATGAGTTTTTGTGCCTTTCCTTTCTTGTCAATAATCCAGATGGTACCGTCGCTCATGCCGTAGGCCTCAATACCCGTGTTTTTTGATTCGCAGTAGGCTGTTACAGTCCCAGGTACAGGCACTTTTCGGGTGTCGTAGTTGTCGAGGCCTTTCACCAAGTGCATCATGCCTTGGTCATCGAAGAGCAATGGCAGTCCTTCCTTGCGTGAACCATAGGTGATACGGAAAGGAAGTTGTTTGGAACTGCTGACCACCTTTTGCTTCAGGTCGACCAAGGCAAGGGCTCTCTCACCTACGACCAGCATGCTCTTCTCGTTGAGGTCGTGTAGCCGCATGGGGTGCTCTACCTTGTCGAGTTCCAATGTCTTGATGGTCTTAAGGTCTTGGGAAACGATGACCAGATGTCCAGAGCGGCTGACAGCATAGATGTTGCCTGATGTCTGATCGATAATCACATCGCGGAAGTCAAACTTGTTGTTGTTGAAGAGAATCCTTGAGTGCAGCCGATTGCCTTGCCTTTCATTCAGGATAATTTCACCGTAGTTGCTGACTGAAACAAGAGTGTTGTCTTTTCCCGGCAAATATTCCATGTTCATCACAGCGCCTACGTGTTGCGTCCATGTGACCTTGCTCTGACTCTGTTGCATGAGCGATTGGAAAACAGCAGGGTAATAGACGTCACCTTTGTAGCGTGAGGTGTAAAGGTAGGATGCATAACTCAACAGGTTGGCAATATCATCATTTCCGGCTTGGGCTTGGATGGTGGATATTGAACCTAAGGAGCGACCAAGGGCGATGTAGCTCAGCGTGTCGGCCTTATGCTTTGAAAACTCTGCTTGAATACGCTGATGTTCTGCCAATTTCCGCTGTTGTTCTGCTACACCTCGTTGCTCTTCTGCCTCTTTTCGCTGTTCCTCTGCAACCGCTGTGGCTTCAAGTGCTTTTTTCTCTGAAGCAATGGCATTGTGCTCTGCATCAATGGCGTTGAGGCGCTCTATTTCAGAGCGCTGGCGCATCTCATTGGCAATCCTCGTCTGCTGGAGGGCTTCCTCGCGCTTTTCGTCGGAGATTTCTCTTTGCTCGTTGGCTATCTCCTCCATTTGGGCGCTGACGCTCCTGTCCACAGCCGACCGCATCTCTTGCTTCTTCAACCGCTCAATCTGAGCTTGAAGGTCTTCTGCCTTCTTGTGCTCAGAATGCCAGCCAAAAATAGCCGTAGCTGCGGTTGCTGCCAGCAAGATACCTGCACAAGCCGTTATGATTTGCTTTCTGTCCACGCTGCTTTGTGATTAAAGTCGTTTGATGGCGAGCAGCGTGATGTCGTCGCTTTGTTCTGCATCTTCAGCAAAGACCTTCACATCGGCTTTCACAAGATCTATCATCTGTTGGCAACTTGACAGAGGGGTGCTCTTCAGCAAAGCCTCCAGGCGTTCCTCGCCATATTCATTACATTCATTGTCGATGGCTTCTGTGACACCATCTGTGTAGAGAAGAAGCATGTCTCCGTGTTCCAGCGTGAAGGTCTCTTCTGTATAATGATAGCCTTCGACGATACCGGCAATGACGTTATTGCTGAAAGGGAGTTTTTGGAGGCTGCCGTCGGCCTTGAGCACATACGGTGGATTGTGGCCTGCATTGGTGTAGTTGATCTCGCCAGTCTTCAAGTTGTAGATGCCATAGAAGACAGTGACGAACATACTGTTGACCGATTCCTCAACCAGGAGATTGTTGGAGTAGGAGATGCATTCCGCGGAATTCACCCCCCTGATGCCTGTGGCACGGATGAGCGTGCGGCAAACAGCCATGAAAATGGCGGCAGGGACGCCTTTCCCACTGACATCGGCGATGACGAAACCGATGTGCTCATCGTCAATACGGAAAAAATCGTAGAAATCACCACCCACGTCCTTGGCTGAATTCATCATGGCGGCAATGTCGAGTTGGTGAGCGTTTTCAGGGAACGGAGGGAATATGCGGGGGAGGATAGCTTGCTGGATTTCTCTTGCTACAGCAAGGTCGCCTTTGATGGACTCCAACTGGATATGTTCCTTCTGCATGGCCTTGATGTAGTTGATTTGCTCGATGGCTTTTTCGATGGTCAGGCTGAGGTCGTCGAGGTCGATGGGTTTCGTCGCAAAGTCGAAAGCTCCGTTGTTCATCGCCTGGCGTATGTTGCCCATATCGCCATAGGCGGACACCATGATGCACTTCAATGCCGGATTCTGCATCTCGTTGATTTTCGTCAACAGAGACAGACCGTCCATTTCAGGCATGTTGATGTCGCTTAGGATGATGTCGAAGTCCTTTTCCTTGAGAAGCATTGTGAGTGCCTCCAGTCCATTGTGGGCAAAGTGGAATTCGTATTCTCCTTTCCTGATTTTCCTTCTGAAATATTGTGTCAACAACAGTTCGAGGTCAAGCTCATCGTCAACACTTAGTATCTTTACAGGCATATTTTTAGTTTTGTTAGGTTCAGTTTGCGAAAATAAGAAAAAAAAATAGATTAACGCCAAAGAAATCAAGAAATCACATAAAAAGTTCGTTTTTGTTTCCTTAATTATCAGTTTTCGTTGTCTTCTTTGAAGATATCAAAGATTGCCGGAAGGTGTGAGAGCATGATTTCCTGTTGCCGTTCTTTGTCAGAACTGAGCCTAAGGTACCATGAGCCAGGCAAGGTAACCCATGCGATGCTGTCGGGCTGTGATGAGGTGGTGGAGAGATGAAGTGTTGCTTCCATATTGGGGAATCCACCACCAGACTGTTGGTCATAATTCTTCTCATCAGGATCGTCACCTTTGTCGTATATCTCCATGTAGCACTTGTAGCTGACTTCGCTAGGGTACATGGTTCCGTCGGATAGTGCAGTGTAACTGACGTGATAGGTTCGGTTCCATTTGTCAATACGGTATCCGGATATGGCACGTGCCATCGATAGAAGGAGGGGTGAAATGCGCTCTCGCTTGTTGGTCTCGGTGCCTGTGATGCGGTATGCCGAGCTGATGACACAGCGTGCAGTGTCGATGACGATACGTCCACGGTCATCGTTGTGCTTTTTTGAACGGAACACCAGTTCCAGCTCGTTCTTGTTGTCACTCTTGAATTCTCCGTTCTCACTGAAACGATGGGAGTTGATGAAACCTCCGTCGAGTTCGTCGACAAAGTCTTCATAGAGCATGCGTCTAAGATTGGCCACATCAGTAAGTTGAGTGCTGTCAGCACTGGTGATGTGTCCCTCCGTCTGGCTAAGGCTGTAGCGATTGTGCTCAAGACTCTTCATCTGCATCAAGCCTTTCGACTGATAGGAATAATAGGAGTGGCGGTCGATGCTTTGAGTCTGATAGTCATAACTGAGCACACGAGACTGTGAGAAATATACCTTTTGCTTGTTTTTTACCACCTGCCTGAGTTTCTCTCTAATCCATTTGGGTTCGATGTTGAGCACGATTACTTCAGCGGTTTCCCGATAGCGGGGAGTAAGAAAAATGGTGTCGGAAAGGTTGGTTGCCACTTTGCGCTCATAATTGAGGTGAGAGAAGGTAAGCCGCTTGAATTCAAAGTTGATGACGGCTTCTCCCATGTCATTGCTGATGGCGGAATAGAATTTCCCGTTCTCTTTTGTGTAGATGCTCGCCTGTGCGATGGGGGCGTGTGTATCTTTGTCTGCCACAACTACTCGATGCTGAGCATTCGTAGTGAGTGCGGTCAATGCGGTGATGAGGAGGATAGGCCACTTTTTCATAATGAATAATCATTCTTGGTGCAAAGATACTTTAAATAATTGGCCAAATCATCAATTTCGGACAGTTTTTTCCCTGTTAGCTTTTTCCGGCAAATTGTTTGGAGGAGTAGGGGTTCTTTCGTAACTTTGTCCCTGCCAATGATTCAGACATAAGGGCAAATTATTCATCATATTCAAGTGGTATAAATGTGATAACATACAAAAACTGATAATGACCCATAAGATATTGTCATTCAAAGATTTGAGTATATTCCCAGAAGATGTTTTCCGTCAGATGGGATATGCCGAAACACCACCTTCTTCTCAGGTGATGGCCATGACCAAGGAGGTGATTCGGCAAGCGGAGATGGTGGTGCGGCCAAGTTTTGGGTTCGTCACCGTTGATGCCCAGTTGCAGGGTCATTTGTTGTCGGTAGGTGATGTCGCAATGCACATTGGGAGAATCATAGCCAAACAGTTGGCAGAATCCGAGGCTTTTACTTTTTTTGTGGCTACGGCAGGCAAAGAGATAGAGTCGCTGCAGCAAAAAATGTTGTCGCAAGGCGACACGGTGAGCGCATACATCATCGATGCCTTGGGCAGTGTGGTGGTTGAACGATGTGCCGACCTCATGGAGGGTTACCTTCAGGAGAGTATTGATAAATTGGGATGGAAACACACCAACCGTTTCAGTCCAGGATACTGCCAATGGCCTGTCAGCGAACAGCCAAAGGTCTTTGGCTTGTTGGGAAATGCAACCTGTGGGGTGACGCTCAATGCACAATGCATGATGAAACCTGTGAAATCGGTGAGTGGTGTCATCGGACTGGGGAGCAAGGTGCGTCACATGGACTACACCTGTGGAATCTGCGGGTTGCGCGACTGCCTATACCGCAAATGCTGAACTCAGATACCCAGGAGGCGCTCTGCCTCTCTCACGGCAGAGTTGGCATTGCTGCCATATCCGTCTGCACCAATCTCTTCTGCAAACTTTTCCGTGACAGGAGCCCCTCCAACAATGATTTTCAGTTGGTCGCGCAGACCTGCGATTTCCAATGCCTGTATGACTTCACGCATATACCCCATGGTAGTGGTGAGCAATGCGCTTAAGCACAAAATGTCTGGGTGATGTTCCTGAACTGCTTCCACAAACTGATTTGCTGGTACGTCAATGCCCAAATTGATTACTTCGAACCCACATCCTTCGAGCATCGAGGCAACAAGGTTTTTTCCGATATCGTGCAAGTCACCTTTCACTGTGCCTATCAGCACCTTGCCTTTGGTGAAGCCTCCAGATGAAGCCATGGCTGGACTGACCTCGCCAAGTGCCTCTTTCATCGCTTTGCCTGCCATGAGAAGTTGCGGAACGAAAGCTTTTCCTTCCTCAAAGAGTTTGCCGAGGTCGGCCATCGCCCGTGACATTTCGTCGTTGACCAATTCCTCTGCGGTGGCTTTTCCGGCGAGTGCGTCTTGAACAGCATGAACAGCTTTTTCGCAGTCACCCTCAAGGATAGCCTGATAGAGTTGTTGCCTGGGTGATGTGTCCTTGGAAAGCGTCGGTTTCCCGCTTAATGAAAGGGGGCGATAGCGCAGACCGTCGTTTGGGGCAACAGGGTGGCGAGGTGAGACAAAGATGTTGGGCAGCGGATGGGTCAGACGCTCGAAAGCACGAATGATGACATCGGTGGTGCCACAGCATCCTCCAAGGATGTTCAGGTTGTGTCCCTCAACCAATGGCCATACCAGTGTCTGCATCTCCTCAGGAGTGATATGGTATTGTCCCTTATCATCGGGCATCCCAGCATTGGGATAAAATGACACTGAGACGGGAAACATCTGACCTATCTCCTTGATTAAAGGAGTGAAAGCAGGGATGTCGGCGATGCAGTTGATGCCCACGGAGAACACTTGGTCTAATGGTATTGAGGATAGAAACTCGGTCACCGACTGTCCGAGCATATTGTGGCCGTCGGCTGACGAGACACTGAAACTGAGCATGATGGGAACCTTGCGATGATGTCTCTTCATCGCCTCTTGCGCTGCATCCATGGCAATGCGGGCGTTCATGGTGTCGAAGATGGTTTCGATTAGCAAAGCATCCACACCTCCGTCAAGCAATGCCTCCATTTGCTCAAGATATGCCTCATGAAGCAAATTCGGAGATAGTGGAGGCGCTCCGCCCGTGGATATGGAGCATATCTTGTTGGTCGGACCTACAGAACCCAGGACAAACCTTGGCTTGCTCTCTGTTGTATGGCTGTCGGCGGCAGCGCGGGCGATGCGACAGGCTGCCAGGTTGATTTCACGTACATGGGTCTCCATTCCATAGTCGCCCAAGGAGATGCGTTGGGCATTAAATGTGTTGGTCTCTATCAAGTCTGCTCCCGCCTCAAGGTATTTGCTGTGGATTTCACCGATGATGTCTGGACGGGTCAGTGAGAGCAAGTCATTGCATCCCTTCAGAGGTATGGGGTGTGAGCCGAATGTCTTTCCACGGAAGTCATTTTCCTCCAAGCCATATTGCTGTATCATGGTTCCCATCCCTCCGTCGAGAATGAGGATTCTTTTTGGATATTCCTCTTCCAGCAATGGTTTCTTTCCTAAAGCAGACACTGTTATTGCTGCATCTTTCATGTCATGTGCCGCGGGAGGATTTCTCTGGTATTCTTCCACAATTCGCATTGCTTCCTCCACCTCCCGTTCATGATGGAAATCCATTTCAAGATGAACTCCTTCGCCTCCGATATGGTCGAGCAGCGGACGCAGTTCGTCAAGGGTAACCCAAGAGGCCATCACACTCTTGCCACCCTCGAGAATCTGCCGATACAGAGAATACCATTGTGGAGAACCACCTTGTGGCTGTCCCGCTCCGGGTGTCCATTGTATGGCATCCAGTTCATCTATCTCAAGCAAGGCATTTAGGTGGCGGATGGCTCCGACCCCGTCGAGATGGTAGAGCGTGTAGTCGATGTGCTGGCACTGCTCACGGATAAAAGGCTGCACGAAGCGTCGGAAATCTTCAGTGCTCAGCATGGTGGATATGTCGCTTTGCAGTTTCGTCATCTTGCCCGGTGCCCACGACGAGAAGTAGCAGAATGCCATCTCGTCGCCTTCGCGGATGATGTCATAAAGCTCATCAAATACTTTGAAATAAATGTCGTTTACTGCTTGCAACTGAGACTCCAGCAATTCCGGCCTCATCACTGTATCGAGCAACACCTTGTCGGTGCCTCTTAGGGCTGCCAACACGTCAAGGCCTTCCATCAGGTCGGGCATGCCTACATAGTAATGTCCTTGTGCTTTTTCCTTGCATGCCATGAGCAACTGTTTGTGCAACAGCCAATTGGGATGGTTGGGGTCGAACCTGATTTCATCGGTTTCAGTGGGAGAGGGATGAATCCAGATTGTGTCCTCACCGCCTTCGTACACACCTCCAAGGATGGCAGCCAACGAACCTGGTCCCAATTGCGTATTGGCGACAGGCAGCATGTCGGCCATCATAGAACTATGTGCCACATACCAATCCAGATACTGAGCCCGCCATATGGGGTCAAACCATTTCTGGTTGAGATCTTGACATGGAGGTGGGGGAGGCACATCGGCATGTGGCTTCACCCCTTCCTGGAAATGCTCCCACATATTCAGAATGATGCCTTTCCGATGCCACCAATCGATATAATGGCGTTTTGTTTCCTCCAGATTAGTTTTCCAAGTATTCATTTTGATGCCATTAGTTGGGTAGCATTTTGCCAAATTAAGTAGTAAAGGGTGTTGTAATGACCGCTTCTACTTATATAAAAAACGCTTGATGCTCATTTTAGGAGTCTTCTCAAAAGGTGTGTCCATCAGTTCCACCTTGTTGATTTGACTGTAGGCGGGAAGCGATTTGTTGGCTGTGGAGCGAATCATTTCAGGTATGGCCTTCCTTGATTCTGCATCCATGTCATCAGGAATGTCGGGATATACCAAAGCCACAATCTTCCTGTCACGGTCGACGACAAGCGATTCTATCACATACGGGCAGCTTGACAGCACTGCCTCCAACTCCTCTGGATAGATGTTCTGACCGTTTGAGTTGAGAATCATCGACTTGATGCGACCACGGATGAAGATGTTGCCCTCCTCATCCATCAATCCCAAATCGCCGGTTCTGAACCATCCGTCATCAGTGAACGCCACAGCATTGGCTTCAGGGTTCTTGTAATACCCCATAGTGATGTTGCTCCCCTTCGCCTGGATTTCTCCCGCAGTGTTCCTGGGGTCGTCAGAATCTATTCTGATTTCGTGAACTGGCTTTCCACAGGAGCCTGGGACAAAATCTGTCCACCACTCCCAGCCCAGCAGAGGGCAGGCTTCCGTCATCCCATAACCCACTGTAAAAGGCAGTCGCATCTTGCTGAAACATTGTTCTACTTCAGGCTTGAGAGCTGCGCCTCCCATGATGAAGCATTTCACACGCCCCCCAAACGCCGATAGGATTTTTCTGCGGATAATCTTATAAATCAGTTTTTGAGCATAAGGGATGGAGAAGAACCGCTGCATTTTCTCCAATGCAGGTTTGATGGATTGGGCATATACCTTTTCCATCACCAACGGAACGGTAACCACCATATAAGGCCTCACTTCCTTCATCGCCTTGAGAAGTGTTGAGGGCGAAGGTGTCTTGCCCAAGAAATATACGGTCACCCCATCAACATTGGGATGGATGAACTCGATGGCAAGACCATACATATGAGCCATGGGGAGCATTGATACAATGGTTTCTCCCGGGTGGTTGGGAAAATGGCTGTTGGCAAATTCATCAGTATCTGAGAGGGCACCATAGGTGAGCATTACCCCCTTGGGGTTGCCGGTAGTCCCCGAAGTGTAATTGATGATGGCCAATTTGTCCATGTTGTCCGTATGAAAAGACACATCCTTTGGCAACAATCCATGAGGATGTCGGAGCGCAAAGGTCTTCTCGCGTTGTTTCCAGGCATTGGCAGTTTTCTCATCCCTATGCCACAACAACGACCAGTCCCTGACATTGATGGCAGCTTTGAGCAGCGGCATTTGTTCTGGATTCAGCTTTCTCCATATCTCCTCGTCCGTGAAGAGAAGGACACTGTCGGAGTGGTGAGTGAGTGCTGTGATGCTGTTGGGGTGGAAATCAGCCAAAAGCGGTACAGCCACGCAGCCATTGACATTGATGTCCCAGAAAGCAATCGCCCATCGGGCGGAGTTGCGGGCACAAATAGCAATTTTGTTGCGCTTGGCTATTCCGGCATCGTTGAGGAATAGTCGGAACTGTTCGATGTTTGCCGCTAAATCACCGTATGTGAAAGCATCGCCTTTATAGTCACAAAGGGCCTTTAAGTTCCAATGTCCACGAATAGTCTCCTCAAGTTTTTTCAGGTAGTGCTTCATCTTGTATCAATTCAATTGTTCGACAACACTTTGTTTTTCATATCATGTAAATCAACCATGCCGACGAATATCCGTCTGTATCATTGCAAAAACAATCGGCCTCATCGGCTGCCTGATTGTCTGATGCAAGAAACAACGAAAAATATTATTCAAACTGCCTCAGCGCGGCGAGAAGTTGAGTGTTTTCGGTCTTGGAGCCGATGGTGACGCGAAGACAGTTGTTGCAGAGGGTGATGCGGCTGCGGTTTCTAACAATGATGCCTTTTTCAATAAGGTAGTTGTAGATGCGCTGCGCATCGGTCATGCGGGCAAGGAAGAAGTTCGCATCGGTAGGGTAAACTTTCTTGCAGATGGGGAGGAGACGGAAGGCACTTATCAGGCGGGAGCGTTCCTCAAGCAGCATGGATACCCACTTCTCCACATCATAGGGTTTGCGGAGCAACTCAATGGCTTTCTCCTGAGTGAGAAGATTGACATTGTAGGGGTATTTTACCTTGTTGAAAATTTTTATTATCTCCTCATTGGCGAATGCCATACCCATTCGGATGGCGGCGCATCCCCATGCCTTGCTCATCGTGTTGAGGACAATGAGATGGGGATAGCGGTTGATTTCGAGTCTGAATGGCGGCTGTTTGGAGAAATCGGAATACGCTTCATCGATGACTACAATGCCGTCGAAAGACATCAGCACACGTTCGATTTCCTCCCTGTCAATGAGATTGCCCGACGGATTGTTGGGAGAACAAATCCAGATGACTTTTGTGTCGGAATCACAGGCTGCCAACATCTTGTTGGCTGACATTTGGAATTGCTCATCAAGGCAAACGGGGCGGTATTCCACATCATTGATGTCGGCACATACACGGTACATCCCGTATGTGGGTTCGATGGCTACAACATTGTCTTTTCCTGGACAGGTGAAGCAGCGGTAGACCAAGTCTATCGCCTCATCGCTGCCATTGCCTAAGAAAATTTGCTCCTCGCGGACACCCTTATGCTTGGCAATCAATGGCTTGACCTCCCGTTGCAAGGGGTCGGGGTAACGGTTGAGGGGCTGATTGTAGGGATTCTCGTTGGCATCGAGAAACACATGAGCATCATGTCCGCTGTACTCATCCCGTGCACTGCTGTAGGGTGATAACTTCCAAATGTTTGGTCTGACCAAGTCCTGCAACGTTCTCATGGCTCTTTATCGTTTTTTGTTCACATCCCTTACCCGCAGCGTCATGGCGTTCTTGTGGCCATGCAGCTGCTCGTTCTCCGCCATCACCTCTACGGTATGGCCGATGGAGCGGATGCCATCCTCTGTAAGGTGTTGGAAGGTGATTTTTCGACAATAACTGTCGAGATTAACTCCATTGTAGGCCAGAGCATAACCGTGGGTGGGTAAGGTGTGGTTGGTGCCGCTGGCATAATCGCCAGCACTCTCACATGCATATGTACCTAAGAAAACGCTTCCTGCATTCACCACATGTTCCGATAGGTACTCGTAGTCAGAGGTGCAGATAATCAGATGCTCGGGTGCATAAACATTGCTCAAGCTGATGGCATCTCTGCCGTCGTGCACAAGTATCATCATACTGTTTGCCAATGACTGTTCGGCAATCTCACGGCGTGGAAGACCATTCAATTGGCGTTCCACCTCACGGGCAACAGCCATCAGCATACGCTCCGAAGTAGTGATAAGCACTGACTGCGAGTCGGGGCCATGCTCAGCCTGCGACAAAAGGTCGGCTGCCACAAAATCAGGACGGCTGGTGTCATCAGCAATGACACACACCTCTGAGGGGCCAGCCGGCATGTCGATGGCTACATCATGGAGTGATACCTGCTGCTTGGCAGCCATGACAAACTGGTTGCCCGGACCGAAAATCTTATACACCTTTGGGACACTTTCTGTACCATAGGCCATCGCACCTATGGCCTGTACGCCTCCAGCCTTGAAAATCTGGCTTACTCCGGCGATGCGGGCGGCAACAAGAATGGCTGGATGAACTTTTCCTTCACGGTTGGGCGGAGTACACAGCACAATCTCACGACATCCCGCTATCTTGGCAGGAGTGGCCAACATCAGCACCGTACTGAAAAGGGGGGCTGTACCGCCAGGGACATAAAGGCCGACACTTTCGATGGCGACACTTTTTTGCCAGCATGTGACACCAGGTTGGGTTTCTACTTTTTCTCCAACAAATTGCTGCATCTGATGGAATTTGTGGATGTTGTAGTGCGCTTGTTTAAGTGATGCTTTGAGGTCATCACTGACCAAAAGCTCCGCCTCGTCCATCTCTTTGTCACTGACCCTTAAGCTGCTAAGCGACACATGGTCGAACTTCTCTTCATAGCGTTTGACAGCTTCATCGCCGTGCTGACGGACATCGTCCAACACTCCACATACCACAGATGACAGATCGGTTATGTTCATCTGTGGGCGTTTGACCAATTCCTCCCATGTCTCACGTGCAGGATACCTGATGATTCTCATTGGTGGCAATCTCTTCTTTGAATTACAGAATCATTTTCTCTATGGGGGTCACCAAAATGCCTTGTGCTCCCAGTTCTTTCAGACGACCGATAATTTCCCAAAACCGACGTTGGTCGAGTACGGTATGGACACAGCACCATTCCTCGTCTGCCAACGGGATGATGGTGGGACTCTTCAAACCGGGCAACACATCAACAATCTCTTTGAGACGGGAGCGAGGCACATTCATCCTCACATATTTCTTGTCCTCAGCCTGACGAACCGCACTGATGCGGAACAGCAGTTCCTGAAGGACAGCTTTTTTCTCCTCACTCATTTGCTTGTTGCCTATAAGGAGAGCCTCGCTCTGCATGACAACCTCAACCTCGCGCAAGTTGTTGCTCACCAAGGTGGAACCGCTGCTGACAATATCGAAGATGCCATCAGCCAGTCCGATGCCCGGAGAAATCTCCACACTGCCCGTGATAACATGTATCTCGATGTTGATGCCTTTCTTCTCCATGAATCGGCGGAGAATATTGGGGTAGGAGGTGGCAATTTTCTTTCCGTCGAACCACTCCAGGCCTGTGTAATTGACTTCCTTGGGAATGGCAAGGGAAAGTCGGCATTTGCTGAAGCCGAGACGCTCCACTACATCGGCATCCTCACCTCGTTCCTCAAACTCGTTCTCGCCAACCACACCAACATCTGCCACTCCGGAGGCGACACTCTGGGGAATGTCGTCATCACGGAGATAAAGCACCTCGATAGGGAAATTGGAGGACTGAACCAGCAATGTACGCCTGGTGGAGCTGATTTTGATATCAGCCTCAGCAAGCAGATGAATGGTGTCCTCGTATAAGCGACCTTTTGATTGTACCGCTATTCTTAACATATTAATTGGAAATGTTCAACATACTTAATATCAATCCAACTCTTCGTCTGCCTCATAGCCTCCCATCTCACGGATGGCATTGCGGAGCATGGTGTGCTGGCGATAAAGATGGTTGACGGCTTCTTCTCCTTGGGTGTAGTCGTGCATCGGACTCTTGAGGAAGAAACTGAGGAATCGCTGGGTGCCAAATTTTCCAGCGCGAGCTGCCAAATCGATGAGCAGACACAGGTCGAGGCAGACAGGGGCTGCCAGAATGGAGTCGCGACAGAGGAAATTGATCTTGATCTGCATGGGATATCCCATCCATCCAAAAATATCAATGTTGTCCCAGCTCTCCTTGTTGTCGTTGCGGGGAGGATAATAGTTGATGCGAACCTTGTGGTAGTAACCGGTATACAGGTCGGGCTGCTCATCTTCCTTCAGGATAGTCTCAAGAGTGGAGAGTTTGGACACTTCTTTTGTGCGGAAGTTGTCAGGCTCATCGAGCACCAGTCCGTCTCTGTTGCCGAGGATGTTGGTCGAGAACCATCCGTCGAGTCCGAGACAGCGTGTGCTGATGATGGGGGCAAAGCCTGATTTAACCAAGGTCTGGCCTGTCTTGAAGTCCTTGCCGGCAATGGGCATATGGGTCTTCTCAGCCATCTCCCACATGGCGGGGATATCTACGGTGGTGTTGGGGGCTCCCATCACAAAAGGTGCGCCTTCGGCAAGTGCTGCATAAGCATAGCACATAGACGGTGCCACATGCTCACGGTCGTCGGCCTTCATCGCAGCCTCAAGAGCAGAGAGAGAATAGTGCACGTCCTTGTTGACCGGCACATAAATCTCAGTGGAGGCAGCCCATAGCACGACAATACGGTCGCAATTGCGGCTCTCACGGAACTGGCGGATGTCTTCGCGAAGGGCTTCCACCATCTCCCAGCGGGTCTTGCAGTCCTTCACATTGTCTCCGTCAAGACGCTTGGCGTAATTCTTGTCAAAAGCAGCTTTCATAGGAACAATCTGCTCCAGCTCCTCACGGACGGGTTCGATATCACTGCGCTTGAGGACCTCGGCATATACTGCTGACTGGTAAGCGTTCTGAGGATATACATCCCAGCAACCGAATACGATGTCATCCAGATTGGCTATAGGTACGATTTCACTATATTTCAGGTATTTCTTGTCTTCTCCTTTTCCAATCCGAATCCTGTCATACTGTGTCATCGATCCAATTGGCTTTGACAACCCTTTGCGAGCCATCAGCACACCGGTCATAAAGGTTGTGGCAACAGCACCATTACCTACCACTAGAATTCCTAACTTGCCATTAGCTGGCTTCACATTTGACTGTTCCATTTTCTTTTGATATTTTAGTTGTTTGAAGTTTCAAATCATATCTCACAAGTTTTCCGATGTGGATGCAAAATGTAGCAAAATCCTTGATATATTTTAAAAAACGTAAGGAACTTGAATAATAATGCAGCTATTTGTCGGAAAAATAATATCGTTGCAAAATTACTCATTTGCAATGACGTAACCAAAATAATCTTTGAAAAAGTGATGGAAACCTCGGTTTTTGTTGAATAATCTTATCGTCCGCCCAAAGTTACGACCTCACAATCTGAGAAACGGGCGCCGTCAATAGTCAGCCGCACAAGGGTACGCTGCTGTTGCCACCCCTGTATGCCCGCCGCACCAGGATTGATATGTAGCAGGCCAAGTTCGGTATCGTATTGCACCTTGAGGATGTGTGAGTGTCCGCTGATGAACAGGTGTGGGGGCTTGGCATGAATCTGACGAGAGATGCTGCGGTCATAGTGTCCAGGATATCCACCGATATGCTTCATCAGTACATCGACTTCCTCACATCGGAAACGAAGAACCTCGGGATAGAGCAGGCGAAGGTCGCCGCCGTCACAATTGCCGCACACAGCCCGAAACGGACGGAAGGCTGCCAGACGCTCTGCAAGTTGGGTGGAACAGATGTCGCCGGCATGCCATATCTCATCACAGTTCTCAAAATATTCCAAATAGCGGTCATCCCAATACGAATGGGTGTCGCTGATGATACCCACACGCTTCATTTCTCCTCCTCTGTCTTTGCTTTCAATCCGTCTCTGATAAACTGCGCTATCATTTCAGCCGTGCCTTCAAGGCCAAGAACAGAAGAATTGATACACAAATCGTATGACTGACTGTGCCCCCACTTCTTTCCTGTGTAATAGTTGTAATAGGAAGAACGGCTGTCTTCCTCACGGGTGATGATTTTCCGTGCAGTCTCCTCATCGCATTCATGACGGTTGGATACCTGACGGATGCGGTCGGATAAGTCGGCCGTTACAAATATGTTGAACGTATTGGGATAATCACGAAGGATATAATCCGCACAGCGGCCAACAAACACACAACTCCCGGCGTCAGCAGCTTTCTTGATTGCCTCCGACTGAAACTGGAAAAGGCTTTCCTGCGAGAATCTGTTGGGGTAGAAGTTGTTGTCGCTCACATGTTGGGCGTGCATGTGGAACAAAGACTTGAAAAAACGCCAGTGCTCATCGTGCTGCTCGAAAAACTGCTCACTGAAACCGCTTTCCTTAGCTGCCAAGTTGAGAAGTTCCTTGTCATAAAACGAACAACTAAAGATTTCCGCAAGACGTTTGGCAATGACACGTCCGCCACTGCCTAACTGGCGGCCAACGATGATGATGATTTTCTGGTCAGTCATGATTTGAAAGTTGGGGTTGTGATTTGAATTTGTGCATATACCTCACCATGATGATGGCGGTCACTACAAATGCGATGAAGTCTGATATGGGGAAAGACAGCCACACTCCTTCAAGGCCGATGAACGGTGGCAGGATGAGTAGGACAGGAAGCAGGAAGAGCAACTGCCTCGACAAAGAGAGAAAGATGCTCACCTTCGCTTTTCCAATGCTTTGGAAGAAATTGGTAATGACCATCTGCATACCGACAACGGGGAGAGTGAGGTTGGCTATCCTCAGACCATGTTCCGCCAAACTGATGAGGGTGGAATCGGATGTGAACAGACGAGCGCAAAAGTAAGGCATGAACTCGCTGACCACCCACCCCAAAGTGGTCATGAAAGTGGCGGCTATCATGGCGTAGCGAAGCACCTTCATCAGACGGTCGTAGTGCATGGCTCCATAGTTGTAGCCGGCTATAGGCTGCATGCCTTGGTTGATGCCGAATACCACCATGAAGAATAGAAATGACACCCGGTTGACAATGCCATAAGCACCAACAGCCAGGTCACCACCATAAAGGCTAAGGCTTTTGTTGACGATGATGACTATCATGCATGCCGTCACATTCATGAAGAATGGAGATGCACCAATCCCTACTATACGTTTCACGAGATTGGACTTGAGTCGGTAGATACCTCGCTCAAAATGGATAATCTCGTTTTTGTTGCTGAACATCTTGCATTGCCAACAGAGTGCGGTGAACTGCGCCAGGACGGTGGCGATAGCTGCACCGCGGATTCCCATGTTGAAGACAAAGATGAACAATGGGTCAAGAACAGTGTTGAGAACTACGGTGAACACTGTAGCCGCCATTGCCATGCGGGGTTTGCTGGCTGACCTCAGCAGAGCATTCATGCCGAAATACAGATGCGTGAACACATTGCCCAAGAGAATAATCATCATATACTCGCGGGCGTAGGGCAAAGTGAGTTCGCTGGCTCCGAAAAAAAGCAGGATAGGGTCAAGAAACGTAAGTGTAATGGCGGCGAAAATGATGCCTATCATGATGTTCAGCGTCACACAGTTGCCAAAGACATTGATGGCAGTGGCATAATCCTTTTGTCCAAGCCTAACAGAAATGAGGGTGGAGGAACCCACGCCGACAGCTGCTCCAAATGCCGCAGAAAGATTCATAAACGGGAACGTAATGGCAAGGCCTGATATGGCAAGGGCACCGACTCCCTGTCCAATAAAGATGCTGTCCACCATGTTGTAAAGTGAAGATGCCGTCATGGCAACAATGGCGGGTAGTGCATACTGCATCAGCAGGCGTCCTACAGGTTTGGTTCCCAACTCCAATGTGGCTTTCTTGTTATCCATCCTATCCACGTTTACAATTGTTTCAATTTGCAAAATTACGATTTATTTCCACATTTTTGCTATGATGTCAGCACATTTTTAACGGTCAAGGCAAGGATATCTGATTTTTTATTTAAATTTGCAGCAAATCTTACAAATACTTACCATTACCTATGATGAAAAGCAGAAAATCAATTTCATTTCTCTTTCTTGTTGTCTTCCTGTTGGCCCCAATGCTGACGATGGCAAAGGCTCCGTTCACCCAACAACCCTCCAAAATAGAATTCCCTGGCGGTAAAACATACTTGTACAGATTGTCGTTGACCGACAAGCGAGGCACTCCCTACAGCCTGGACAAGCCACAGGAATATCTGTCACAAAAGGCTATTGAACGTAGAAAACGCCAAGGTTTGCAAGTCGACTCCACCGATTTGCCGCTCCCGCCAACATATCTCCAGCGTATTGGTGCCATGAAGGGTGTGGAAGTGGTTTGCAAGAGCAAGTGGAACAAGACTGTCGTCGTAAGGGTTTCCGACCCATCACTTATTACCCCGCTGCTGTCGCTGTCTTTTGTCAGTGATGCCCGGTTGGTGTTCACCGCACCAGACTCAATCAAGCCATCCGAGCGCACTCTCTTTCACAAGGAATTGGAGAAATGGGAGGGAACCGATGACGAAGAGTATGGTAAAGCCTCACAGAATATCAAGATGATTAATGGCCATCGCCTTCATCAACTTGGATACAAGGGAAATGGTATTACCATCGCTGTTTTTGACGGCGGATTCATGAACGCAGACCGTATTCCAGCCATGGAAAATGTGAAAATATTGGGAACAAGGGATTTTGTGGCTTTCAAGTCGCCTGACATCTATCAGGAGAATGACCATGGCACAAAGGTGCTGTCGACCATGGCTCTGGACATTCCCGGCATCTTCGTAGGAACTGCGCCCGATGCCAGCTATTGGCTGATCAGGGCTGAGGACACCACAACGGAGAGCCTGGCTGAGGAGGATTATTGGACCGCCGCCGCAGAATTCGCTGACTCTTTGGGAGTGGATATCATCAGTAGTTCACTGGGATACATCAAATTTGACGATACGGCAACCAACCACAAATACACCGAACTTGACGGTAAGCAAGCGCAGATTTCAAAAACAGCCTCAAGGTTGGCATCCAAAGGCATCATCCATATCAACAGTGCAGGAAACGAGGGACTGGGCACATGGAAGAAAATCGGTTTCCCTGCCGATGCCAGCGATATCCTTGCGGTGGGAGCCGTCAACCCTTCAAAAGTCAATGCGTCGTTCTCATCTGTCGGACCATCGGAGGATGGGAGGGTGAAACCCGACATCATGTCTCTGGGAAGTCCCGCTGCAGTGGTGAGCGGAAGAGGAGCCATAGTCAGCGACATGGGCACTTCATTTGCTGCTCCTATCATTTCCGGCATGGTGGCATGCCTATGGCAATCTGCTCCCAAGGCTACCGCATACGAGGTGATGGATGCCATCCGCAGAAGTGGCGACATCTATGAGACCCCCAACAATGTATTTGGTTATGGCATCCCTGACTTTGAGAAAGCATATTTTATGCTGAGAAACCGATAGTTGCACAGGCAATATTAAGGTATGAAGGAAGACAAGCTGTCGTTGCTTGAACTCAATCTGCTCGTGCGCGAGTTGATTGAAACAAAAATGCCCAATGAATATTGGGTGGAGGCTGAGATTGGTGACCTTCACGAAGTGGGGGGGAACTGCTATATGGAATTGATTGAAAAAGATGAGCGGACGAATACACCGGTTGCCAAGGCTTCAGCCAAATGTTGGCGCTCAAGGTGGGCTTTGGTGAAAGCGCATTTCCTACGTGAAACCGGCAAGAACATGGAAAGAGGAATGAAAGTGCTGCTCAAGGTGTGTGCGCAGTTTCATGAGAACTATGGATTCTCTTGGATTGTCAACGATGTCGACCCCACCTTTACTATGGGTGACATGGCCTTGAAAAGGCAACGCATCATTTCCAAACTTAAAGAGGAAGGTGTTTTTGATGCCAACCGTGAGCTGTCAATGCCGCTTTTTACTCAGCGCATTGCCGTCATCTCAAGTGCTGGGGCAGCTGGATATGGCGATTTTTGCAACCATCTTGCAGACAATGAATTCGGCTACACTTTCCGTACCAGGCTTTTCCCCGCCATCATGCAAGGTGAGGGGGTGGAGCAGAGTGTGATTGGTGCGCTCAACAAAGTGTTTGAGCAACTGGATGGTTTTGATTGTGTGGTCATCGCAAGGGGTGGGGGAGCCACCAGCGACCTATCTGGATTTGATGCGCTTGACTTGGCACGCAATGTAGCCAACTTCCCATTGCCGGTCATCACGGCCATCGGTCACGACCGCGACGAGAGCGTCCTCGACATGGTCGCCAACGTCAGGGTAAAGACACCGACGGCAGCAGCGGCATTTCTCATCGACAGGTTGCACCAACTGGACGAAACCATCAACAATTTCAAGGAGCGGTTGACAAGAGTGGCTGTCGCTGTGATGCAGCAAGAGCAATTGCGGGTTAACCATCTTTCCATGCGGATTCCCGCACTGTTTGCTGTGGTGAAAACAAGGCAAGGTGCAAAACTCGACGCTCTCGCCAGTAGGGCAAGGGTCGCAGCGCTGTCCAGAACAGAGCGGGCTGGTGTTGTGCTGGAGCGCATTGCCCTGCGCATTCCAACAGCAGTAAGGCAGAAAATATCTAATGAGCGCCATCGTTTGGATATCATCTCACATAGGATGGCGGCGGTCGACCCCCAGAGAATATTGGACATGGGATTCAGCATCACCATGCATGAAGGCAAAGTGGTCAGAAGCACCGACCAATTGGCATCGGGAGATACTATAGAAACACGATTGAAAAACGGGAAGGTTGAATCTGTTGTAAAATGAAAAATAATCCCTCAGATATTTGGCTGGTATGGGATATTTTTATATTTTTGCATTAATAATTCAAACTAGATTTCTGTAAAACACAAATTGTTGACCTAAATTTTGAAATGATGAAAATACTAGCCATCAATCCCGGTATGATTTCCACAAAAGTGGGGGTTTTTATTGATGAGGACATCAAAATGCATGCATGCATCAATCACCCGTTTGAGGAATTATGTCAATATCCCTTCATTATGGATGAGTTTGACTACAGAAAAGAAAAACTGATAGAAGAACTTCAAAGACAGGGATATGGAATGGATTTCGATGTCGTGGTAGGACGAGGCGGATTGGTGAAACCTATTGAGAGCGGAGTTTATGAACTCAACGAGAAGGTGATAGAGGATACCCTGCATCCCCGACTGCATCACGCATGCAACCTTGGGTCACTCATCGCCCTCAGCATCGCCAAGGAGATACCGGGGTGCAGGGCTTTTACAGTAGACCCAGGTGTGGTGGATGAATTGGAGGATGTGGCACGTATCACTGGTTTGCCCGAAATGCCTCACCAAACTATCTGGCACGCACTCAACCAGCGTGAGATAGCCAAGCGCTATTGCAAAGAACATGGTGTGAAATATGAGGAGCAGGACCTTATCGTGTGCCATCTGGGAAGCGGGATATCATTTGCAATGCACCACCATGGGCGAGCTATAGCATGCAGCGATGCCCTCAGCGGTGACGGACCATTCAGTCCGTCAAGAGCAGGTACTCTGCCGTCTGTCCAACTTATCCAGCTCTGCTACAGCGGAAAATACACGGAAAAGGAAATGCTGAGGAAGGTTAACGGACACAGTGGACTGACAGCCCATTTAGGCACCAACGATGTCAGGGTGGTGGAGCAGCGTATCAAGGACGGAGACGAGCATGCCAAACTCATCCTTGATGCAATGATTTACCAGGTTGCAAGATATTTGGCTTCTCTTGCACCTGCTACCAATGGGCATGTGGATGCCGTTATCCTCACCGGAGCGATGTCACAGAGCAAATATGTGAGTGAGGGCTTGATTCGCAGACTTGAATACCTTGCACCCATATTTGTCTATCCTGGTGAAGATGAGCTTACAGCCCTGGCACACAATGTATACAGGGCTTTGACTGGACAGCAGGAGATAAAGGTTTACGAATAAGGTTACCTTGAAGAGCGGAAACTCTCAAGATTCTCATAACGTCTTTTCATCATACGGCGATAAATGTCGCGTATCCATAGGCGATAGGAAACTACTACGGCTAAGCTTAACGCTATCAGTACGATAGCTCCCATCGTCTCACCCATCAGTGTTGGGAAAAGGATGATGAGTATGAGGGGCATGGTAAATGCTGCAATTTCAACACCCACCATCAAAAAACTGTTTTCTATCGCCCCTTTGCCAATGAATTTCTCGTTGAGGGGGAGGGTTTGCTTGTTGAAAACTGCCATGTAGAGGAAGGCTGCATGCACAGGTCCTCCAACAAGCAGCATGATGGCGATGAGCATCAGCAAACTGCATTTTTCCATGAAAACTGTGGGCAGCATGAGCAGCATCGGAAGCAGCAACAGTGCGGTATAGAAGAAATACTTGGCTTTAAGCAAAGAAATAATGTTCTCTTTGTGCACCATCAGACAATCAATGTAATTGCCTTCATAGCACATAACCCTTACCAGGATCATAACTCCATATAGGGCGAAATTGTAAACAGCCAGGAATTTCGTCATTCCACCTTGATATATGTCCGTAAAGGATATCAACAGGCTAAACATGAATATGATGATGTTGGCGGAAATGAAACCCTTACGGATGTTTTTGTTGCGCATGATGCTCTTGATCTCAAGTTTTATGTATTCACCAATCTCACCGAAACGGTCGAGTTGCCGGAACTCACTCACATGCTTGATTTCAGTTGTCTCCACATGAGCCAACTCACCATACACGCAGAAATACTGCACTCGGCGGTTGATAGCAACCAAGATGGCCAACAACAGCAAAATGCCACCAAAAACGAGCAATGACCAATGCGTTGCACCCTCGCCCATGGCACCATATATTTCGAAGAACCGCTTAAAGCCAGCATTGCTGCCAATGAACAGTGGAGAATAGATGATGGCATAACCTGCCAAGGGGAGAATCCACCACCAATATTTTCTGTTGATAAGGGTGCGCGAGAGCATATACCACTGACTGTTGACGATAATCAACAAATAAACAGCGAGCAAGAATGCTATGGCAGCCCAGAAACCTTCGACAAAGATAATGGACATGATGCAATAGGGAACGAACAGCGCCATCCAAATCAGATTGCCATAGCTGGTGATGGAATTGAAGATGAACGCATCAATGCACGTATATTTCCCTAATGGAAGCAGTATATATGGTTTGATTTGCTGCGATGGCGTCTGTTGCAGTGCAAAACGTGAGAAGAAGTCAATGGTGAGGATGAATGGCATGATGCCGAACATCAACTCGGCAGCAGTCTCCCGTGTGCTGCTGTTGGCAATCAAAGCCAACATGACCGATAGGAAAATGAGGTAAAAAATACCCAAGATGAACAAAACGTAGCCAACAATTTTCGCTATACGTTTTTGGTTGTATGCAAGAACGCGATCATTCGACAGACTGGAATGTTTGCGAAGTGTCTTGATGATTTCCCATCGGGTCATGTGTCTGGCTTTTTCCATAATTTTATCTCAAATCAATGATTTCTGCATCAGGATATTGCTTGGGGTCAAATGTAAAGGTAGCATCACTGAGGTTCTCTTTTTTGAAGTTGCTGATGTTGACAGTTGTCCAACTGCCGTTTTGCAACATGCGAACCACCGAGGGCAAATAGGTCTTGCTGTTGATGGTGATGAACATCTCCTTGATTGGTCGCTTGGCATCAATAGCCTTCAAATGTACCTCATATGCGCCCTTTAAAGTCTTGGACGAAAGCGCATAACCAGTTTTATAAAGGGTGATGAACTTATAGGGATTCATCTGCATCTGCTGACCCTCCGTGGGTGAACTGATATTCACTTCTTCCGTATTGTTCATATAAGTCCATTGGGTGGTGCCATTAAACCACATTGACGCCTCGGGTGTCGTGGCTTTGAACTTGTTGCCCTTTATGAAGATGCGTCCGGACATGGTGCCGGTTTTGCTGCCGGAAATTTTGAAACTTGCACTTGCACCGCTTTTGTTGCTGATGATGGCAGCGGTCTTGTCCAATATACTTTTGGCCTTGGTGGCCGTCTGTGCTCCTACGGTCATCGCCATCAATGTGGCAACGGCCAGGGTAAAAATGTTCTTAATCATGATTTTTAGTCTTTATTGTTATCCGAAAAAATACTTGATGCTAATTCTCAGTGTCATGCTGCACCACTTGCCTTCAGATTCGCCATGAGGCTCATCAGGCTGTTCTCATCTGCAACGAGCACCTCACGGGGCTTGCTTCCCTGGGCCTGTCCCACAACACCTGCCTTCTCCAATTGGTCCATCAGGCGTCCTGCTCGATTGTAACCAATGGAGAAACGACGCTGAATCATACTTGTGGAGCCTTGTTGGGTAAGGATGATGGCACGGGCTGCCTCCTCAAAGAGCGGGTCAAGTTTGGACGATTCCATTGTTATGCCGCCTTCACCGGATACAGGCTCTTCGCCGACAGGCTCAGGCAACTCCAATGGAGCAACAGGTCCTGGTTGGTTGACGATGAAGTTGTTGATTCTCTCTACCTCTGGTGTGTCGATGAACGCACATTGCACACGGACAGGTTCGCTGCCGCTGAGGAACAGCATATCGCCACGGCCTACCAATTGGTTGGCACCCGGACGGTCGAGGATGGTGCGCGAGTCAATCATCGCACTGACCTTGAATGCCATGCGTCCAGGGAAGTTGGCCTTGATATTTCCAGTGATGATGCTTGTTGTGGGGCGCTGGGTGGCAATTACCATATGGATACCCACGGCACGGGCCAATTGGGCTATACGGGCAATGGGGAGCTCTATCTCCTTGCCTGCAGTCATAATCAGGTCGCCAAACTCATCGATGACAACGACGATATATGGCATGTACTCATGACCCTCGGCCAGGTCCAACTCCCTGTTCACATATTTCTGGTTGTATTCCTTGATGTTGCGCGCCTTCACCATCTTGAGCATATCATATCGATGGTCCATCAACGCACAAAGGCTCTTCAATGTTCTCACCACTTTTGTCACATCTGTGATGATGGGTTCTTCGTCATCGTCAACAGTTGCCATGAAATGGTTGGCTATGGGGGCGTACACGCTGAATTCCACCTTCTTGGGGTCGATGAGCACCAATTTCATCTCTTTCGGATGCTTCTTGTAGAGCAACGATGTGATAATGGCATTCAGACCGACTGATTTTCCCTGGCCTGTGGCACCAGCAACGAGAAGGTGGGGGATTTTTGCCAGGTCTACCATGAACACCTCGTTGGTGATGGTCTTTCCAAGTACAATAGGCAATTCCATGGTGGACTCCTTGAATTTCTTGGAGTCCAGAATGCTGCGCATCGACACGATGTTGGGCTTCTTGTTTGGCATTTCTATACCAATGGTGCCCTTTCCGGGAATAGGGGCGATGATACGAACTGCTATGGCCCTAAGGCTCAAGGCAATGTCGTCGCCCAAATTGCGGATTTTGGATATACGTATACCTTCGGCAGGGGTAATCTCGTAAAGCGTGATGGTAGGACCCACTGTTGCTTTGACATCGCGTATCTGCACGCCAAAACTATTGAGCACTTTCTCAATTTGCTTCTTGTTGTCATTGAGCTCTTCCATATCAATGACAGGCTTTCCGTCATTGTCATACTGCTTCAGCAAATCCAAAGTGGGATATTGGTATCTTGTAAAAGGTTCCTTGGGGTTGATGGGGGTGAATGTCTCATCATCGTTGACAGTGTTGCTGTGAGCGCGCTCCTCGTTTTTGCCAACTTTCACCTCCAAAGCTGCACTATCATTTTTGGGGGTACGCCTGCGAATGGTTCCAAATTCATGGGGCTTTTCCTTCTCTACCTCCTCTTCCTCTTTCTCATCCACAGGAAGGACGATGGTGTTTGAGGGGTTTTCCTCATCCTGTTCTTCATAGTTGCCAGAAAGGACTTGTGCAAGCCCCTGTGCCTTGGCAGTTTTGCCTTCTGTCTCCTCACCTGAATTGTTGGTGACGGTCAGAGGCACGTTGTTGAAGAATTTCAAGGGGTTGAGGATATGCTGAACCAAATAGATGGTTTCGGCACTCATGTAGGTGAGGAAAGCCAATGCTACTACAGCAAGGATGGCGATCAGGCCGGGTGTGCCAAGTATGTTTTCCAAAAACTGTGCGCAATACAGGCCATGGTCACCTCCCGGATTGTATATCGTGTCCCCAAACACAGGAGGGAGGAATTTTGCAAATGCCACAGAGCACCAAATCATGACCAATGTAAAAATGAAGAAACCCTTCACCAGATTGATGTTCTTGTAGGCTTTTGTGAGTTTAAGGCTGATCAATATGATAAAAGCTGGAATGAAAAAGGCAGCAATACCAAAACATCTTGCTATGAGATAATTGGAGATGATGGCACCAATAGAGCCACAGATGTTTTGAAAATTATGGCCGCTGTTTTCCACTTCACCTTGTTGCAAGGATGTTACTAAGCTTTGGTCGGCTTCGCCTGTGGTGAAATATGACGCAAAGGCCAGCAGCAGGTAAAGTCCCACTGCAAAAAGGATGAAGCCCAGCGTGAACACAAACCGCTCACTGAGGTGAAAATGAAAATTCATCCCCAAAGACTCCAATAGGGTAGTGTTGCTCTTTTTTGATGATTTCTTTTGTGACATTTCCAATCTTTTTAATCGCCATTTATCTGTATAGACTGCGAAAACCCGTATTTTCTCTCACTTCACGGGAACATAATTGTATGCATCGCTGCAATTCTAATGCAAAAGTAAAGGAAAAAAATAAGAAATACCCATTTTTTCGCAACTTTTTTCTAATTTTGCATATTCTAACTAAAAAAGGCGTAATTTGGGGGCAAAACAATAGTTGTTTCCCCATGTCTCAATTCGTTTTTCTATTGCTTTCATAAGCAAACAATGACAAAGATAATATATAACAAATTCGACAAGAAAAAGATTTCCAAATTACCTCAAGTGGAGTTTGGAGGGAAAATCATTGTCGTGATAAGTCCGGATGAAACCAAATGGGCAGTAGACGTCCTCTTGAAATCCCCTTTACTTGGGATAGACACAGAGACACGGCCTTCTTTCAGGAGAGGACACCAGAATATCGTGTCTTTGCTTCAGGTGTCAACAGAGGACTTGTGCTTTCTCTTCAGACTCAACCTCATAGGGATGACACCCGACATCATCCGGTTTCTTGAGGATACCACGGTGCCGAAAATCGGCCTGTCGCTGCACGATGACATCCTCTCACTTCACAAAAGGGCTCAATTCACTCCGGGCAATTTAATCGATTTGCAGCATCATATGCGTGAGTTAGGCATTGAGGACATGAGTCTGCAGAAACTTTACGCCAATTTGTTTCAGCAAAGAATCAGCAAATCTCAGCAACTGTCCAATTGGGAGGCAGATATTCTCACCGACCGCCAAAAATGTTATGCTGCCACTGATGCTTGGGCATGTGTCATGCTTTATAATGAATATCGTAGACTGTTGGAGACAGGCGACTATCAGTTGCAAATTGTCGAGGAAACACTCCCATATGTCATCGATAAAAGAAATGAATGAATATCTAATGTCATTAATCACTCTTGACCAACCCAATAATGTATAGGAAGATTTATCTTAAAAGGGGAAAAGAAGAAAGTTTGCTCAGATTCCACCCCTGGATTTTCTCTGGAGCCATAGACAGTCAGGACGAAGGAATAGAAGAAGGCGAGAAAGTCAACGTATTCACTTCTGCCGGTAATTTCATTGCCATGGGCCATTATCAAAAGGGGACCATTGCCGTAAGGGTGCTGTCTTTCCATGATAATCAAGTTGAGGAAGGTTTCTGGCACGAGAAGATTCGTTCGGCTTTGGAAATGCGCAAGGCAATAGGCATTGCAGATAATCCACAGAACAATACCTACCGCCTGGTGCATGGAGAAGGAGACGGAATGCCTGGACTTATTGTTGACTGTTATGGCCATACTGCAGTCATGCAGGCGCATAGTGTAGGCATGCACAAAGACAGGCATCATGTGGCGCGTGCTTTGGTTGATGTTATGGATGGGGCAATCAACAATGTGTTTTACAAGAGTGAGACTACTTTGCCTTTCATCAAAGGTGATGGCCAGGAGAACGGATTCCTCTATGGAGGAGATGAAAGTGATGTGGCTTTGGAAAATGGCCTTCGCTTTCATGTAGATTGGTTGCACGGACAAAAAACCGGCTTTTTCGTAGACCAGAGAGAGAATCGTGTTTTGTTGGAAAAATATTCACAAAATAGGAACGTTCTCAATATGTGTTGCTATACTGGCGGCTTCTCTTTTTATGCCCTCAGAGGCGGTGCGGCCCTCGTTCACTCAGTGGATAGCAGCGAGAAGGCCATACAATTGACTAATGACAATGTCGCACTCAATTTTCCGCATGACCCACGGCATCAAGCATTCTGTGATGATGCTTTCAAATTTCTTGACAAAGCAGAGCGTATATATGATTTGATTATTCTCGACCCTCCTGCTTTTGCAAAACATAGAGGGGCGCTGCATAATGCGTTGAAAGGATACACTCGTCTCAATGGCAAGGCATTTGAAATGATCAAGAAGGGTGGGGTGATATTCACGTTCAGTTGCAGTCAGGTGGTCACCAAGGACATGTTCCGCAATGCTGTGTTCACAGCTGCGGCTCAGGCAAAACGAAAAGTGCGTATTCTGCACCAGCTCCACCAACCAGCTGACCATCCGATCAATATTTTCCATCCAGAAGGGGAATACCTGAAAGGACTGGTTTTGTATGTGGAATAGGCAACAGAAATGACTGTTCAGATATGCCAAAGGATATTTTTCTAAAGAAAATTGTTTCTTATTCTGACGCCAACCATTTGTTGGACCATCGGAAGAAATATCTTGTGGCACTGTCGGGAGGAGCTGACAGCGTTGCATTGCTTGTTGCGCTTCACGAACTCGGCTATCAAATGGAGGGTGTCCATTGCAATTTTCATCTTAGGGGTGATGAGTCAGACCGAGATGAGGTTTTCTGCAAGACATTATGCGAACGGCTTGGCGTCATATTGCACGTGGCCCACTTCGCAACGGTAGAATATGCAAAAGACCACAAGATAAGCATCGAGATGGCTGCCCGTGACCTAAGATATAATTATTTTGAGAAGCTTCGTTTGGATGTTGGTGCAGATGACATTGCTGTTGCACATCATAGGGACGACTCGGTGGAGACCGTGCTGCTCAATCTGATTCGTGGCACTGGCATGCGTGGCCTGACAGGTATCGCTCCTCGTCGAGGTCATATCATCAGGCCATTGCTTGGTGTAGGGAGAAGTGATATAGAAGAGTTTCTCCTCTCACGCAATCAGACATTTATGACAGACAGTTCTAACTTGCAGGATGATGTTATGAGAAACAAGGTACGGCTCAACGTCATCCCTGCCATGTGTGAAATCAATCCTTCTGCAGTTGACTCCATTCTTCTGACAGCCACCAGACTGAATGAGGCATTGGATATCTTTGAGCAAACCATGAAAGAGAAGGTGGCAAATGCTTCCATGCCATCCGATATACCAGAAAGAGAGGTCTATTCAATTGACAAAATCAACGACGAATACACCTTATTTTATATATTAAGACCATTGGGATTTTTATCAGCAATGATTCAGGATATTTACAGTCGGCTCCATATCGTGGATTCTGGTGCTGTTTTCAATTCTGCAACTCATGAATTGCTGATTGATCGTGGGAAAATGTTGATACAACCCATTCAGAACACCAGCATCCGATACAAATTCCCCATAGAAGGAAAGTATATCGTCAATGATAAATGGGCTGTCCGCATCAGTTTGGTGGAAAACAACAAGCATTTTTGTCTAAGTAGGGAGAATAGCCATGCTTGTCTGGATGCCTCTAAGCTGTCTTTTCCTCTTTACCTGAGAACCACCAAGTCGGGCGACAGATTTCATCCGTTGGGAATGAATGGGAGCAAACTTGTCAGTGATTTTCTCACAGACCAGAAAATCAATTTGTTCGACAAACGGCAGCAGTGGATATTGACAGATAGTGAGGGGCAAATACTGTGGGTTGTGGGACGTCGCATCGACCATCACTGTCGGGTGACTGAAACAACCCAAAGAGTTGTCGTTATTGAACTGGTTGCTGTGGCCGACCCACCATCTTCATAATATTATAATCATGTCGTGTTCTATGAAGGTGAATGATATTCAATCTATCATGAATGATGCAGTAAAGCTCATCATAAGAAGAATAGGAGTGCTGTGGGTTGCGGTTCTCCTGTCCGCACCATTCTATGGCCAATCCTTCAAACACACCTATTCAACCTCTGCAGGCGGTCATTCCGGAGAGGATTTGTCGGCGGTCATTGAGTTTGAAATCATAGAACCTGAAAACCATAAGGTTTCTATTATCGGTTTTGCCGGCTCATTCTCCAACCTTAAGTTACCGGGAAAAGTGGAATATGACAACACGGACTATTGGGTAACAGAGATAGGAAGCAAGGCATTCAGGAATGATGGTGAAGAACACCATGATTGGACAAGAAGCATCTTGACCTTGCCAGACAATATCACCATTATTGGTGACTTTGCTTTTGAGAATGCGGAATTTGACATCCGTCTTGGAAATGGGGTGAAGGAAATTGGTGAGGGTGCATTCAAGGGATGCAAGGCATTGAAAATGGGGCAGCTTCCTAAAAGTTTGGAAGCAATTGGACAGGAAGCCTTTCGGCATAGCGGGTTGAAAGGCATCGTGAAGATACCAAGGTCGGTCGTTGAATTAGGTGCTGGCGTTTTTGCTGAATGCGAGGATTTAGAGGGCTTTTCCATAGATTCAGACAATCAGGCATTCTCTGTCGACGAAGGTATTCTCTATGACAAGGATGGTCTTCATTTGATTCAATATCCGGGAGGGAAAACGGACGACAATTATACAGTTCCTTTCAAAGTCATTGATGTCGGAGAGGCTGGGTTTGCTGGAAACAGGTACATTAAGTCTGTTTCCTTTTCCAATGAACACACTTCGTTGTCATCGGGAGTTTTTTACAACTGTACAGCCCTTGAGACGGTAGCGCTGCCTGATGGCTTGGACATCATCTCTGAAGCATTGTTTTGCAACTGTAGTAGTTTGAGGGAGGTGTGCATACCCAAAGGCGTGATGGTAATGGAGACTCAATGTTTTTGGGGGTGCGACAACTTGCATAAAATCATATCGTTTCCACAAGTGCCTCCCATGGTGGAAAACGATGTGTTCTCTGGTAATGATATGACGATATACACGCACTACTCCTGTTTGGATTTATATCGTCTGGCAGACCGGTGGTCGGCATTTTCCACATTTCTTCCTATCAGCGAATTAAATGTGAATGAGATGAGCGTTTATCCTTTTGGGGACAGACAATTTGACATCATTTTGGAAACAAGCCAGTTGGGCATCCCTTCATTCGGCAAGATTGACTTCACCTTGAAGTTGCCAGTCGGTTTTGCTCTGGTCAACAACAGTGAGTCGGATGTCGTATGGGGTATCCCTGATGATAATCCTAATGAGGGATTGAATGTGGATATTTCAGAGAAGGGTGAGGGATGTTACCATTTTGTCATCACGGGAGATAACGGCAGCGATATCATTTCCGGCCATTATCCATTACTTTCCCTTTCGTTGTGCTCCACCTCTATAGGGGAAGATGTATCATATTTTGCATCCATTGAGAATGTACTGATGACATCCTCGGACGAAAGGATGACAATATTGCCTTCATCCGAGTTCTCCATCATGTTTGAGGACATTCTCGAAGGGGATGTCAACTACGACGGTAGGCAGAATGTTGTTGATGTCATGTCTATTGTGAACTATATCCTCGACAATAAGAAGGACATCCCTCTTGATGTGGCCGATGTCAATAAAGACAGTGCCGTGGACGTAGTTGACGTTATGAAGCTCGTTCAAATCATTTTGATGAACGAGTAAAGGGGAACAGGCATTACTCGTACTAGTTGCTGCTCTTTTGTGCAGGCTTTTGCGCAGATTTTTGGGTATTGCTCTGTGCTGGCTTTTGAGCTGTCTTCTGAGTGTTGTTCTGCGCAGGTTTTTGAGCATTGCTCTGTGCTGGTTTGGGGGCTGGCTTTGATTCCTGCTTTGGTGCTGTTTTCGTTTCCGGCTTTGATGCAGGTTTCGATTCCGATTTTGGGGTAGATTTTGTTTCCGGCTTTGAAGCTTGTTTGGTTTCTGTTGCCGGTTTCTGCGCTGGTTTCGTTTCTGGTTTGGGAGCAGGCTTTGGGGCTGGCTTTTGTTCTGTTTTTGCTACATTGCTCTGAGCGCTTGGTTTGGCACTTTGGCTGCTTGCTGAGCTTTTGGATTCAGAAGCCGTTGAAGAGGGGGCAGGTGAGGCCTGTGGAGTGTATTTTGTCATGCTCATTGATGAAATCTTCTTGTCACCTGTCACGTTGGAGGTGATTTTATAATTTTCTGATGAGGCACGCCCGTCTTTTTTGACAATGGTTTGTTTGGCGGTAAACTCCATGACGTATTCCTGTGAGCCACCCTGCTCGCGCTTGGTGATTTTGTAATCATGGTTAAGCTTCCAAATCACATTGCTCACGTCATCACCATGCTGTTTTTTCATCCATCCGGTGACATCACCACTGGTGGCATTCTCTGTTCCCATGAATTGGGAAATCTGCGGGTTAAGTGTGGCGGTCAGGCGGTTGGCATCATTGCCGTTCACACTGAGGAAGAACTCACGGAACAGCGACTTGGCCATCGCCTCATCTTCTGCCGTGGCGGCAGCAATCTTAACCGTCACCTTGTCTTTGGCTTCCTTGATGAAATGGCCATCGGCATGTGCTGCGATGTATTTGTCGTATGCGGCTTTAGTGTTTGTTTTTAAGGCATCTTCCCAGTCGAGAGAGTCGATGATGGACAAAATCTGCAGTTTTTGTGGACTGTCAGGATAGTCTCTCAGATATTGTTCCAATTTGGCCTTTTCTCTGGTCACAAGACCGAGCGAGAGGTCCTCCTTCTGTTTGGTAATCCTCGTTATCTCATCGTTGACAGCTTTTCTATGGGTTTCCGAGGCATCATTGAAGTTGCGGAGAAAACTTTTAAGTTCGTTGACGTCATTGCTCCTCATAGCTGTTTCATAAGCCTGGGTCTCGCGTGAGAGTTTGCTTTCATTGTAAAAATAGAAACAAACGGCAATAATCAGGGCTGTGATGGCTAAAGAAACAATGACGTTTATATAGCCATGTTTCCCAACATGTTCACCATCCTCGTCATCAGCTTCATGAACGGGCTTTTCAAGATTTTCGCCATCAGTGTCTATATAGCTTCTTGCCTCATCATCGTCATCTGGTTGTGCACCTGTTTCCTCAACAGATTCAGGCTCTTCCACATTATCCGATGCCTCATCATTCGGTAACTCATCGGCTTCTTTGGTAGTTTCTTCAGCGATTATAGTTTCTTCCTCGTCAGGGGTGTTGTCTGAGATAGACGTTTCCTCTTCAGGAATTATCTCTGTATTGGGGTTGTCTTCCTGAGGTGTCTCTTCATTCGGGATGTTGGTGGTGGGCTCATCGTCCTTGACTTCATCTTCAACAACATCATTAGTTCCTCCATTATGGTATGCCCTGTAACAATTGGGACATAATCCGTCGTTTTTGAAATACACCTCACCACAATATGTGCATTTCGTTATCTTGCCGGCAATCTCCACCCCACAACTTGGGCAGACCGTTGCCTTGTCGCTCGTTTGGTGTCCGCATTCCGGACATTTGATAATTGCCATTTTGCTCCTTTTATTGATTGTAAGCCCTTGTTAGTCTGTTAAATATGCTACCTCACCATCGTTTGAAACGTAGTTCGCGCAAGCTATGCTGCCCCATGATACGGCTTTTGTCCACATAGCCGCGGACTCCGTTGATTCTGCCTTTTCCGGTATATTGCCAGATGATATAGTCGCGGTCATCGGCAAGTTGAGGCTCTGGTTCAGAATATTGTGCTATCATCAGTTGATAGTCGTCAACCTTTCCTAAGAGATATTTATTGTAGAAGTTCCTTCCTGTATACAGGAGCGGTTTTTGATGATAAGCCTCCTCTATGAGCAATAGGAATTTCATCAACGAGTCACAAAACTGCCCTGTACCCATTGACTTGGGTTTGGTCTCTATATCTATCATCGGGATAAGGTCTTGATCTCCCGGGCGGCATTGGCTCATGAAATTATGAAGTTGCAGTTGCTGTGGGACATTGGCATGGTAGAAATGGTATGACCCCACCTTTAGTCCGTAGCGGTGAGCCAGTTCGATATTGCGCTTGTAAGTTTGGTCCTGTGTCTCCTTTCCCTCTGTGGCTTTGAAATATACATAGGCCATATGGTTGTTCTCTCCCAATGTCTCCCACCATACATCACCTTGGTAGTGGCTCATGTCCAGACCGTGTATATGATTGCACGTGTCCTCGCACTCCACACCATAGTTTTGAGCACAAAGCGTCGTAGCCATTAGCAGGCTATATAAAGAAAGCAAGAATGTTTTCATTTCCATCAATTCAATGTGGCAAAGATACATAAAAAAATTCTTTTTAAGAAATCCTAACCCACTAATTATTCATTATGGCAAAAAATTAATTTTTTTTTGCTTTATGTCATTATTTTGTTGTACCTTTGGTGATAGGATATGAGAATTATTGATTCTTTTTATTAAACAGTTATCATTTTTTATCAACTAATATCATTATTATGGATTCCGTAGTTACATTATGTATTGTTATCGGCGTCATCATCCTTGCCCTGTTTATCGGCATGTCGTATGTGAAAGCACCGCCATCTTATGCGTTTATCATCTCTGGTTTAAGCCGCGAACCCCGTGTGCTGATTGGTTCTGGAGGATTCAGAATACCTTTCTTGGAGCGTCTTGACAAGGTATACCTGGGACAAATCACCGTTGACATCAAGACAGAGGAGAGCGTACCGACCAACGATTTCATCAATGTTGATGTTGATGCCGTTGCGAAAATCAGAGTCACTCCAACATCAGAAGGGACACGTCTGGCTGCCAAGAACTTTCTCAACATGTCACCCACAGAAATTGCCGAACAGTTGCAGGACTCTCTTCAAGGCAATATGCGTGAGATTATCGGCACACTTGACCTCAGGTCGCTCAACACCGACCGTGATGGCTTTTCCGACCAGGTGATGATGAAGGCTTCGCCCGATATGAGCAAGTTGGGCATTGAAATCATCAGTTGCAACATTCAGAACGTCACGGATAAAGAGGGGTTGATTCATGACTTAGGTGCAGACAACACTGCCAAAATCAAGAAAGATGCCTCCATCAACCGTGCCAATGCAGAGCGTGATGTGAAAATCGAGGTGGCTCATGCCGACCGTGAGGCCAATGCCGCCAGGGTGGATGCTGATACAGCCATCGCTATCAAGAACAATGAACTTGCTCTCAAGCGGGCAGCCTTGAAGCTGCAGGCAGATACTGCACAGGCTGATGCTGACGCAGCATACTCCATACAGCAGCAGGAACAGCAAAAGACCATCAACATCAAGACTGTCGAGGCAGAGATTGAGAAAACCCGCCGTGAGCAGATTCTCTCCCGTGAGCAGATTGAGATTCGAATCAATACTCTTGCCGCAGAGATAGAGAAAAAGGCTGATGCCGACAAGTACCAGATACAGAAACAGGCGGAAGCCGACCTTGAGCAACGCAAGCGTGTTGCTGAGGCACAGCGCTATGAGGCAGAGCAAAGGGCTTTGGCACAGAATGCTGCCTCCGATGCCTCACGCTATCAATTGGAACAAGAGGCACAGGGTATCAAAGCAAAAGGTGAGGCAGAAGCATATGCCATCCAGAAACGAGGTGAGGCAGAGGCTCAGGCGATGGACCGCAAGGCAGAGGCATACAAGAAATACAACAATGCTGCTGTCGTACAGATGATTATCGAGGTTCTTCCTCAGATTGTTGAGAACGTGGCCAAACCCATCAGCGCCATCAAGGATGTCAACATCTACAGCAGCGATGGTGGAGGTATCTCATCCATGTCGGGCAACGTTCCTGTCGCCATCAAGCAGGCATTTGACGTCATCCAGTCGGCAACAGGTGTCAGCATGGCAGACATACTCCGCGCAGGAACCATTGAAGCAAAGACCACACGCAACATCAACCTGAACGAGAATGCTCAGGACGTGGTTGATGGAATCAAGAAAGATTAGGTCATTCTTCTATCTCTGAAATACCTCTTGCCAAACCACGGAAAATGGTGGCATAGGTCTCACGGGGAGCAAAGTGCTGAAAACGCAGTGAATGTCTGACAGAACGGTATATCTTCAGCGGGCTTCCCACCACAAAACCACCTTTGCTCTCATGTAGAGCCCATGGCCGCAACTGACTGAGGTCGTCGTGGCTGATGGCGGAGAGCAACTGTTGCATCGGCTTTTTTACCAATTTGACCACAAAGGGCAGCTCCTCTATCGTAAAACCGAATCCGGTGATGAGGAGGCTGCCCTGAAGGTTTCCCATACCGGTCATCTCAGTCTTCTTCAACCATTCTTCCAGTTTGACGAAGTCAACCTTGTTGCCCTCAAGGCGTAGATATCTGCCAAGGTCGATAATGCCTTTAAGATAGCTTCTGCCTGTGAGGATGTGTTCCGCATTGAATAAGATGATGGCCATGGCTTGTAAAGTCTCGTAAGACCTTTCAGTATCAGCAAATTCCTTGCGGATGATGTCCTTGAGCTGTTGGTTGAGGGGCTTGCTTTGCAATACCATATGGTTGAAGTCGTAGAGGTCGGCAAATCCTGTTATGGGAGCGACCCGGAGTTCTGCCCCTATCTCATCAATCAGCGACTCTGAGATATTGAGGTTGTTGTCGTAATGATAACGCTCCAGTCCATTGGCAAAAACCTGGATGAGTCCGTGCATCTTGGCCAAATCCACCAGTTTGCGCCATTTGTAGTTGGAGAGCATGCCAATAGGCTTGACATCGTCAAAGGCTCCGCTTCTGAGGATGTTGATGAAATTTCTGATGGTTATGCTTGTTGTCTGCATAGGGGTTACGAATATCTTTTAGGATACCTGAGGAGAATAGCCAAGGTGGCTATCACGCCCAAAGTCATGGGGTAATAAAGGAAGGGAATTATTCTTATAGGATTGACATTTGCCAATCCAGCTGCCATCAGTACTTGTGCTCCGTATGGCAGCAAACCCTGGATGCAGCAGGAGAAAGTGTCGAGTATGCTGGCACATTTCCTGCTGTCAAGTCCGAAACGGTCGCCTATCTTCTTGGAGATATCGCCAACGGTTAATATGGCAACTGTGTTGTTTGCTGTGCATGCGTTGACCAAACTGACTAATGCGGCGATGGAGAGTTCGGCGCCACGTTTGCTTGCCACCCTTGAGGTTATTTTCTCTATCATGAAGTCGATGCCGCCGTTTACCCTGATCATCTCAAGAAGTCCGCCTGCCATCATGGTGATGATAATCAGTTCTCCCATACCCTTGATGCCATCTCCCATCGATGAAAGCCATCCCCAAATATCATAACTGCCACCTACGAAACCTATGCATCCAGTCAAGAGGATACCGAGGGTGAGAACAGCCATCACGTTCATGCCGAAAGCCGCAGCTACCAGCACCACCAAGTATGGAATCACCTTGACGAACTCCACGGCAGGCACTTCTTTGGGCGACTGGATAGCGGTTCCCATCACGAGATAAACGATGAGGATGATGAAGGCGGCAGGCAGCGTGATGTAAAGGTTCACCCTGAACTTGTCGCTGAGCCTGCAGTGCTGTGTCGTGGTCGCTACAATAGTCGTGTCGGAGATGAACGAGAGATTGTCACCGAAAAAAGCGCCGCCAACAACTACTGCCGTCAGCAAAGGTATGCTCGCTCCCGTACTTGCTGCCAGTCCGGTGGCGATGGGGGTGAGCGCTACGATTGTTCCGACACTTGTGCCTATGGAGAGTGAGATGAAACATGCTGCCACGAACAGTCCTGGCAAAATCATGTTGCTGGGGAGGAGTGATAGGGTGAGATTCACTGTGGCGTCGATGCTGCCCATCTGCTTGGCAGAATGAGCGAAAGCTCCAGCCATGACGAATATCCACAACATGAGCATGAGGTTGGGGCCGCCCGAACCCTTGCTGTAATGCTCAATGCGCTTTTTGAGAGGCATTCCGCCAGAGATGGCCACCGCATATACACTGGCAGCCATAAAGGCGACGGTCAGTGGTATCTTGTAGAAATCACCCGCCAGGAGTGACCCTACAAGATAAATGACCATAAAGACCATCAATGGGCTGAGTGCAAAAATGCCTCTCTTGTTGCTCATCGGAACGATTTGCTTGCCAAAGGATAATTACAAAACGGTGGCTTATAGGGTGACGCCGTTTTTGAAAATGGATATTTCGCGATATCCGTTCTCTTCATTGCGTGTCCGTTCACCGTTTGCCACAGCGATAATCTTGTTGATGAATTCCCTGACAAGTTCGTCCATCGACACTCCCTCAACCAATTTTCCCGCATTGAAGTCTATCCAGTTGGGCTTACGTGCATAGAGGTTGCTGTTGGTTGAGATTTTCATTGTGGGGATGAATGTCCCGAATGGTGTTCCACGCCCAGTGGTGAACAGTACAATCTGGCATCCTGCTGCTGCCAGTGCTGTGGAGGCCACAAGGTCGTTGCCAGGAGCAGAGAGCAGGTTGAGTCCGTTGGTCTGCAGCCGGTCACCGTATGAGAGTACACCACTGACTGGGGCACGTCCGCATTTTTGAGTGCAGCCGAGAGCCTTGTCTTCCAGTGTGGAGATGCCTCCTGCTTTGTTTCCGGGTGAGGGGTTTTCACCTACAGGTTCTCCGTGGCTGAGGAAATACTCCTTGAAGTCATTGACGAGTTGAACGGTTTGCTCAAACAGTTCGGGAGTCTCGCAGCGGTTCATCAGTATGGTTTCCGCGCCAAACATTTCCGGAACCTCAGTCAGAATGGATGTTCCACCTTGTGCCACAAGGTAATCGGAGAACACTCCGACGAGCGGGTTGGCGGTGATGCCGCTCAGTCCGTCACTGCCTCCGCACTTCAGTCCGACGCGCAGATGGCTGAGGTCGCACTCCTCACGCCTGTCGCTCGAGGCGAGGGCATAAAGTTCACGTAGGATGGCCATGCCGGCTTCCACCTCATCACCATCCACTTTCTGGGTGACGAGGAGGCGAATGCGATTCTTGTCGTAGTCGCCCAGCATTTCCATGAAGTCATCTGGCTGGTTGTTTTCACATCCCAACCCCAGCACGAGCACTCCTCCTGCATTGGGGTGGAGTACGATGTCGCGAAGCACTTTCCGGGTATTCTCATGGTCGCCGCTTAGTTGGGAGCAGCCATAATTGTGATGCCATGCATGAACGGCATCAATGCCCTTGCAGCCAGTCTCTTCCTGCAATTGTGCAGCCAGTCTCTCGGCAATACCATTGACGCATCCGACTGTGGGCACTATCCATATCTCATTGCGTATGCCCACCTCACCATTGGCTCTCTTGTAGCCATTGAAGGTACGGCTCTCGTGTGGAATGTTGAGCTTCTCATCCACAGGGTGATATTGATAGGTTAGAGTGCCCGAGAGGTTGGTCTTCAGGTTGTGTTCGTTGACCCACTCACCAGCCTTCAGTTCTTTCAAGGCATGGCCGATAGGATATCCATACTTAATAATGTCGGTACCTTCCGGTGTGTCCTTGATGAGGATTTTGTGTCCCATTGGAATGTCTTCAACGATGGTGATTTCTTTGTCGTCCACCATGATTGCCTCTCCTTTTTTGAATGGCCTGAGGCATACCACCACCGAGTCGGCAGGGTTGATTTTGATAAAGGATGTTTGATTCATAATAGTAGTATATAGTTTGCTAAATCATTGTTCGCTGATAGAAATCCACGTTTTCTTTGTTGAGGATTTCAATGGGCATGTAGTTGACAGGCCTTACCTTCTCTTTTAGAACGATGGCGCTGAACAAAGCCTCCACGCAGTAGTAGCCTTGCATGTATGCATGCTGGGCAATAAGAAATGAGATGCTTCCCTCACGAAGGCATTTCGCATTTTTCTTCACCATGTCGTAGCCCATAATCTGTACGTCGCGACGGTTGGTGCGGAGTAAGAACTCGCCTACGATATGTGCTTTTGAACAGAAGGTGATGCAGTGATGTGTTTTCGGATGTGATTGGAAATACTCTTCCAAAATGTCGTCATATGTGGCTTTCTCTTCCTCTAAAGGCAGGTTTACCTCCTCAATCCTGACATTGGGAAAATGGTCGTGCATATAGTGGCGGAATCCCACTTCGCGGTTGTCCTGCTGCTTGCTGGCCACACGTCCTCCCTTCATTTGTTTCATCACCATAATCTCTGTGCTGCCCGAAGCGATGAGCATCAGCATCTTAGCCGCAAAATAGCCGCTGCAGAAAGAGTCCTGCCCGTAGAATGACAAGGGTTTGAGGTCGGGCATGTAGGAATCGAGCAATACAAAGGGGATGTTTGCCTCATGCAGTTTGTCCGTGAACATACGGGTGTTGTCGAGTGATGAGGGAACGATGATGACTCCGTCGGGATTCTCTGCAAAGCAGTCATCACAGGCCTTGATGAAAGTTTCGTCATCAAAACGGTGATAGTAGAGCATCTTGACGTCAACATTGAAATCCCTGCGCACCTCACAAGCCCTGTTGGCGCCTTCTTCTATCTCTTCCCAATAAGCCTCAGAGGCATGCTTGGGCATGATGAGATAAAATGTGTAGGAACGGTTGTATGCCAGAGCGCTTGCATACATGTTGGGCTGGTAATTCATTTCCTTTAAGGCTTTCTCCACTTTTTCCCTTGCTGGGAGAGAGACATTCGGACGGTTGTGCAACACCCTATCGACGGTTCCAACAGATACGCCTGCACGAGCAGCAATATCCTTGATTCTGATTTTTTCGTTCATTTGCAAATGAGATGGAATGTATTCAATTTGCAAATTTACAGATTAATTGTGAATTGACCAAAAAGTCACTGCAATTTCCATTGATACCAGTCGTAGCAAACAGCGCGTGCACCATACCCCTCCTTTTGGGAAATAAGGGTGGTGTTTAGTTGTTCACCGTCGCCGTCACTCGATTTGCCGAAGTCAAAAAAGCGGTAGCCGGCAAGTTCATGCTTGAGGACAAGGTCGAAGATGGCATCTATGGCATGGCGCTTCTTTCCTTCAGGTGAAGCGGAAATATACTGGGCATGGGCGGTCGGTCCACAGAGATACACCACCGTTCCTCCTATCACCGTGCCTTCCAATGATGCTGTATACAAACGGATATGGTTGGGAAAACGGGAGTGGAGAAGGCGCATTTCGTCTAATGAGTGAACGGGCTTTGCCCCATATTTGAGTTGAAGATTGTCAGATAGAACCTTCCAAAAACCCTCAAAATCATCACTGCGGCTGACGACAACGCCACTGGACAGAGATTTGTGGGCACCATAGCGATGGTCTCTTCGCCAATTGATGGGATTGGGGAGGTTGATGGTGGACGAAACATGGCGTACGGAGAGTTGGGCATGCACCACATTGACCAGAGCATAGAGGTCCTCCTCTGATGGCTGTCTGTGATAAATCCATGGAACAGCCTTGTAGACAACTGATTGGAAGGCGTTGTCAATAAGGTAATGGTTGAGGTTATTGAAGCATTGGCATATCCCAGAGACGGTGGCAGACTCGCCCATGACCATTCCGCCATATGTGAGTCCCTGATGTGTCAGAAACGTGTGCCCTTTTTGGTTGGCTGGGAGTACGGCATACAATTCATGGTCACGGTAGAACATTAGGGAATGGTCGGCAAAACGGTCAGCATGATAGTCCATATAACGACGGTCGAAGAGGAATGTGCCGTTTTTTGATTTTTCGACAAACTCATTCCACTCCGACTCCTTTTGGGACGAATATCTTACTATTTCGATTGCATTGTCCATTTCTGATATTCGTCGTAATCGCGGATATAGTCCTCTTCCTCAAACAGATGTGAAGCAATCACCAGGCACACGGCACCGGAAGAGAAATCATCAAGTGTACGCCAGATACCCGTTCCTATATACAGTCCTTGGTAGGGATGGTTGAGATGGTATGTTTTTCTTTCCTTCCCATTGTCGAGCGTTACATCGAAGGAACCGCTTACGGCAACGATGACTTCCTCACACTCCCTGTGGGCATGGCCGCCGCGATTTTCACCCGCAGGAACGTCGTATGTCCAATAGACACGTTCGACATTGAAGGGTACCTCACGCAACTGTTCGGCCACGGTGAGGTTCCCCCGGGGGTCGATGATTTTGGGAAGGTCGATAAGCCGGCCTAATTCTCTCCGCATTACCGTCCGCCGTACATTTGTTCGTAATACTTCTGGTAGTCGCCGCTGGTCACCTCCCTGATCCAGCCTTGATTTTCCAGATTCCAGCGGATGGTCTTCACGATGCCCTCGGCAAAACAAGTCTCAGGCTCCCAACCCAGTTCGTTCTTGATTTTGGTGGGGTCGATGGCATAGCGGAGGTCATGGCCCAGACGGTCGGTGACGAAGGTGATGAGGTCGTCGTTGATCCAGTCGTAGCGTATTTCGCCATCGGCATCCAACTCCTTTTTCCTCAATACCTCGCGGAGATTCTTGTTCTCAGCCATCATGTCATGAATGGTCTTGATGGTCAGCCTGACGATGTCAATGTTCTTCATCTCGTTGTGCCCTCCAACGTTGTATACCTCGCCGTCGCGTCCTTCGCGCACCACAAGGTCGATGGCTTTGCAGTGGTCCTCGACATACAACCAGTCGCGCACATTCTCACCTTTTCCATAGACAGGGAGTTTCTTACCCTCAAGGATGTTGTTGATTATCAGTGGAATGAGTTTCTCGGGGAAGTGATATGGACCATAGTTGTTGGAGCAGCGGGTGATGGTGACCGGCATATGGTAGGTATCGTGGTAGGCCATGACGATGAGGTCGGCAGCCGTCTTCGAAGCACTGTATGGACTGTGCGGGCACAGTGGGGTCTGTTCTGTGAAAAATCCTTCCTCACCGAGTGAGCCGTACACCTCGTCGGTGGCCACTTGATGGAATCGCTTGCCGCTCTTCCATACGGGATATCCGTCTTCTCCCTTGCCCGTCACCCATGCCTTTCGTGCGGCATCCAACAGGTTTTGTGTGCCCAGGATGTTGACCGACAGGAAGAGCTGAGGGTCTTCGATGGAACGGTCTACATGGCTCTCAGCAGCGAAATTGACGACATAGTCGATGTCGTGCTCTGCAAAGAGGCTGTCGGCGAGGGCACGGTCTCTGATGTCCCCCTTGACGAAGATGCAGCGGTCGCCGTCGATGTCGTCCTTGATGGTGCCGAGGTTGCCAGCATAGGTGAGTGCGTCAAGGATGATGATTCTGATGTCTTCGTCCTTGTATTTTTTGTATAAAAGATATTTGATAAAATTGGCACCGATGAAACCTGCGGCACCTGTCACCAAGTATGTTTTCATTTTATTTGTTTGTTTGAGAATTTGTAATTTTATTATTAAAACTCCCAATCGTGGCATTTTATTGTCTTTTTGTGCTTTTCTTTTTGTATTCTTTTTGTTTTGTCTTCTGCTTTTGCTACCTTTGCACGGAATTTGGCATCATCAGAATAGCCATAGTAGAATCAGATGGAAGATACCATATTGCAGAGAGCAAGGCAGACGCTGACATCCTACCTGGAGGAGAACAAGCGTAGAAAGACTCCCGAGCGTTATGCCATACTCGATGCCATTTACCATATCAACGGACATTTCACCTTGGAAGAGTTGGGGGCCAAGATGGAGGCTGACAACTTCAGGGTGAGCAAGGCTACGTTGTACAATGCCATCAACCTGTTCATGCAACTTCGGTTGGTGGTGAGGCACACTTTCCAGCAAGGCACTCATTATGAAGCTTGTTTTCATAGCGATTACCACTGTCACCAGATATGCACGGTGTGCGGCAAGGTGCAGGAAGTGGGAGGAGCTGCGCTGGCGTCATTGATTGGAAATATCAAATTAAAGAGGTTTCACCCGATGGGTTGCTCGCTCAACATCTATGGTGTGTGCAGCACCTGCCACACAAGATTGGCGAGACTGAAAGGGCGAAAGCGAACAACAAAAACAAATAACAATAAAAAATGAACAAAGGAAAAGTTGATGTCCTTTTAGGACTGCAATGGGGTGATGAGGGCAAAGGTAAAGTTGTTGATGTGATGACTCCCCAATACGATGTGGTGGCAAGGTTCCAAGGTGGACCCAATGCTGGTCATACACTGGAGTTCGAGGGACAGAAATATGTGCTCAGAAGCATCCCCTCAGGAATCTTCCAAGGAGGAAAAATCAATATCATCGGCAATGGTGTCGTGCTCGCCCCCGACCTGTTCATGGATGAGGCAAAGGACTTGGAGCGCAGCGGACATGAACTGCACAGCCGTCTGCATATCTCCAGAAAGGCGCATCTCATCATGCCCACACACCGCGTTCTTGATGCCGCTCTCGAGGCTGCCAAAGGCAAGAGCAAGGTGGGCACTACAGGAAAGGGCATCGGTCCTACATATACAGACAAGATTTCACGCAACGGTCTTCGTGTGGGTGACATTTTTGATAATTTCGAGGAGAAATATGCTGCCCACAAGGCACGTCATGAGCAGATGCTCCGCGACCTGCACTACACCGACTACGACATTACCGAGGTGGAGGAAAAATGGATGATGGGCATCGAGTTTCTCAAACAGTTTCCCATCGTCGACAGCGAGCATGAAATCAACAAGTTGCTTAAGGAAGGCAAGAGCATCCTCTGCGAAGGAGCACAGGGCACCATGCTGGACATCGATTTCGGCAGTTATCCCTTTGTCACCTCATCCAACACCATATGTGCGGGTGCATGTACTGGCCTTGGCATCGGGCCAAACAAGATTGGCGAGGTCTATGGAATCATGAAGGCCTATTGCACAAGAGTTGGTGCCGGACCATTCCCCACCGAACTCTTCGATGAGACTGGTGCCACCATCCGTAATTTGGGGCATGAGTATGGCGCCGTCACAGGTCGTGAGCGGCGCTGTGGCTGGATTGACCTGGTAGCTCTCAGGTATTCCATCATGGTCAACGGCGTCACCCAACTGATTATGATGAAGAGTGATGTGCTCGATGGCTTTGACTCCATCAAGGCTTGTGTGGCATATACCAAGAACGGAGAACTGACCGAGGACTTCCCCTATGATATCGAACAAGGAATCGAGCCTGTATATGTGGAACTCAAGGGATGGAAGACCGATATGACACAGTTCACTTCAGAGGAACAGTTCCCACCTGAGTTTAAGGAATATGTGACATTCCTCGAGCAACAATTGGCAACCCCCATCAAAATCATCTCCATCGGTCCAGACCGTGAGCAGACCATCATACGCAAATAACCATGGCACAGAAACCAAGCATACCCAAAGGCACGCGCGACTTCTCGCCTGAAGAGATGGCGAAGCGCAACTATATCTTCAACACCATACGTGAAGTCTATGCTCTCCATGGCTTCCAGCAGATAGAGACCCCGGCGATGGAGACGCTCCAGACCCTCATGGGCAAATATGGTGAGGAGGGCGACAAATTGTTGTTTAAAATTCTCAATTCAGGCGATTTCACCAATAAGGTGAGCGATGAGGAACTGCTCGGTCGCCAGCCACTGCACCTTGCTGCACGTATATGTGAGAAGGGATTGCGCTATGACCTCACCGTGCCCTTTGCCCGCTATGTGGTGATGCATCGTGAGGAACTGCAATTGCCATTCAAGCGCTATCAGATACAGCCCGTTTGGCGTGCCGACCGTCCCCAGAAAGGGCGTTACCGTGAATTTTATCAGTGTGATGCCGACATCGTGGGCAGCGACTCCCTGCTCAATGAGGTGGAACTGATGCAGATGGTCGATCAGGTGTTTGCCAAATTCGGCATCCGCGTGGCCATCAAAATCAACAACCGCAAGATTCTCTCTGGCATAGCGGAGGTGATAGGCGAGGCTGAGAAAATAGTGGATATCACCGTAGCCATAGACAAACTCGACAAAATCGGACTTGATGGCGTCAATGCCGAATTATCCGCCTCGGGTATTGCCCAGGAGTCTATCGACAAACTGCAACCCATTATTGCACTCACTGGAACCAATGAGGAGAAACTCGACACTATTGCAAACGTACTGCAGACCTCTGAGACAGGGCTTAAGGGGGTTGAGGAGGTGAGAACCATCCTCGACACGTTGAAACTCTGCCAATTGACCAACCGGATAGACCTTGACCTCACGCTTGCCCGCGGACTCAACTACTATACAGGGGCCATCTTTGAGGTGAAGGCGCTTGATGTACAGATAGGCAGCATCACTGGAGGTGGCCGCTACGACAACCTTACTGGCATCTTCGGTATGCCCGGGTTGAGTGGCGTGGGCATCTCCTTCGGAGCAGACCGTATCTTCGACGTGCTCAACACGCTCGACCTTTATCCTAAGGAGGCGGTAGATGCGACCAAGGTGCTGTTTATCAATTTTGGTGACGCAGAGACAGCCTATTGCCTTCCATTGGCCGACCGTCTCCGTCAGGCGGGCATCAGTTGCGAAATCTATCCCGACAAGGCGAAGATGAAGAAGCAGATGGGTTATGCCAATGCCAAGCACATTCCCTTCGTTGCCTTGGCTGGCGACAATGAGATTGCCGAGCAAAAAGTAACCCTCAAAAACATGGAGACTGGCGAGCAGTCATTGCTCTCCATCGAGGAAATGATCAATGTAGTTGAAAATTGATAATAGAAGATTGAAAATTGAAGATTAAAGTCCAGCATATCATCATTATTGTGCTTGCCGTTTTGGCTATGTCAGCGACGAAGCACAAAACCACCATTTTCATGATTGGCGACTCCACCATGGCCAATAAGCCTTATGACAACGAGAAGCCGGAAAGAGGGTGGGGGATGGCCCTTCAGGGATTCTTTACCGATGACATAGTTGTTGACAACCATGCCGTCAACGGGCGTTCCTCCAAGAGCTTTATTGATGAGGGACGATGGCAGGTGGTCTGCGACAAAATCACCCCTGGTGACTATGTCATCATACAGTTTGGCCATAATGATGAAAAACCCAAGGAAGACCGCCACACAGACCCCGGGTCAACCTTTGATGCCAACCTTACCAAGTTTATCACAGAGACACGTGAGCGAGGGGGTATCCCCATTCTCATGAATGCCGTAGTGAGAAGAAATTTTGAAATTAAGGCAGAGGCGAATGACGATGACGAGAAATTGCGCGACACCCAATTTACTGGCACAAAGAAGAAGGAAGGCAATGTCCTTATCGACACTCACGGCGATTACATAATAGCTCCGCGCAATGTGGCGGCTGCCACCAACACTGTTTTTGTGGATGCCAATCAGGTCACACACGACCTTGAGCAGGGTTTGGGCCCCGAGAAGTCCAAACTTCTCCATATGTGGTTCAAACCTGGTGAGAATCCGTCGATTCCCAAAGGTCGTGAGGACAATACCCACTACAATGTCTATGGTGCCCATGTCGTGGCAGGACTGTTGGTGGATGAGATAGCCATCGCCGTGCCTGCCCTCCGCAAGTTTGTGCGTCATTATGACTACATCGTCGCCAATGACGGCAAAGGCAATTATATGGATTTGCAAAAAGCCGTCGATGAGGCGCCTATGGGTAAAAAGACCACCATCAGAGTGCTCAATGGCGAATGGAGGCGCCCCATCATCCCAAAAGGAAAGAAAATCAAGTTCTCATTGTCAGAGAACGCACGGTTTGTCAAATAGGGGAAATTTCTTTTTTGTCAGTTCTTGATGACTATCCGCCTGTACCCCACCAGGGGTATATGGCCGTGGTCACGAACTTCGCAGACAACATGAATCTCGCATGGTGTTTCTGATGGGATGGCGAGCGAGGCTTTTGCATCCTGTGTGTTGAGTTGAACGTGTTGTGGGCAATTGCCTGCGTCGCGTTGAATCCACCAATTGAAATCAAGGGCATCACCATCCGGGTCGTATGAGCCGGAGGCATCAATGACGAAAGTCTCTCCTTTGCTGGCTGTGACATAAATGGGAATGCTTCCTCTTGTTCCATTGATGTCAACTATAGGATTGCGGTTACCTTTCCCTTTTTCCGCCCATTCTATGCGGGCAGAGAAATCACGGAAGGTGTCATCATAAAAATGAAGTTCATATTCCCCTGATATGTCTTTCTGGGGACTGCGCCAATTGGTCCATGCTACCGTAAGAGAATCAGGACACATATCGCGTTTGAAACAGCCAGCCCATCCAACTTGTTGAGGATCGTCGGCATCGTGAAGACCATTGGGCAATATGTTGAGCCAACTGGGCGTATCGCCTTCAACACCCCATTTGAAGGTAGGATAGGCTTTGCCCAAAGCCCCATGCCCTTGTATCATATTGGCATACACACTCCAGTGATTTTTGCCCAACTCATTCTGTGAGAGCCATGCACTCTCATCCCAAATGAAAAGCAAATCACGGGCGAACTCACGCCTCAGCCATTGATGGGAACTGTATGAACGGTTCATCCGCATACCATATACCATGTCCTGGTCTGTGATGGTATAGACACGCAGTTTCTTGAGGAATGCGCTCAGTTGCTCCGGGGTACGTTCTTGTTTCACTTGCCAGATGGCTTGTGACAAAGTGTTGGCACCGCCCCATGATGCAATCCAGAGGGGACGGGGATCATCTTCATCGACAAGTTGGATGATGAGGTCGCTGCCTGGAGTGCGATTGCTTTTGCCAATGACTCCAATACCCGCACGCTGACTCCCCATCGCCACGCGGCTGCGGAGATAGTCGGCACTGGGCCAATAGCCAATGGCCTGTTGGCCTTGCTCGGCGTTAAGTGGCATGAATTTCTTCTGGCCGGAGCGCTTCATCAGATTTTTCACGTCATGCTCATAGGCATTGATGACGCGCCAAAGCGAATCTGCCCATTCCGTGGGATAGGGGTCGCAGTTCCAGCCAATGGTGGTGATGAGGGCCTCTATCTCTATTTGGTCGGCGTATGTCATCAGCCGGACCATCGACTCCATGTCGTCGGGCTCTATCGATGCTGGGGCAATGTCCGTCAGAACCACCAACCTCGGCTTCAGTTCCTGTGCATGTGCTGGCACTGCAAGGCACAAGCACAGGAGAATGGTCAATATGGCTTTCATTTGACGCTGTTGCACCGGTCGGTATAGAACTTGCGGAAGTCAGACCATTTGTAATATGGATATTGGTCTGTGGGAACCGGCAACTTGGCCTCGCTGCCATTGAGAAGACATTTCAGCAGAATGTCATCTTTGCCTTTTTTGCCACGGTAGAAAATCAACTGTATGTTGGATGCCTTGCAGGTTTCCCAATTCTGGTAACAGTTCTTCACTTCGTACGGGTCTTCGGGGTCAATGTCGGCGCCATTGATACCCATCAGGACGGTTAGCGGACCGAGGCAAGTGTCGTGACCGAAACGTAGGTCGGCAAGATGGTCGCTGCTGCCGTTAAGCACGGCATCGGCTTTCTTGATGATATCCTCAAGAATAGGAATCATCTGATATTGGGGAGAGAACACCCATGAATAGGAACCTAAGTTGGAGCCTTCCCATTCATTGACCATTTCCTCATCTGAGACAATGCCGTCCATCATGCCCTCATGGTTGATGTTCGGAAGAGAGGCATAGAGGTTGAGAAGGTCGCTCCCGATTTGGTAGGCCCTCTTGGGCAGACTGTCTGTGCTGGTGAAGACACGTGCGACAATCCTTTCTCTCAGAGAGTCCTCTTTCTTGAATTGGTCACGGTTTTTCTCATAACGGGGATTGACTTTTGGATAATCGTGTTTCACAGGATTTTGGCGGTCAGTGGGTACAACTCCGTCGAGTGTGAAACGGGAAGATTGCTCGCGGATTTCAATCTTGGGGTTGCACTGAACCAGTTCCTGGCAGAATGCTGCCATGCTGATGACACAACGCCCTGTCAGGGATGAAATGGCATAGACGTTGCCGCCTTTTTTGAATACCTCAGGAAAACTATTGTACATCGTACGTGCTATGTATTGATGCTGTTCCCAGCCCAACTGAGTCAGTTCGCTGACACCGGTCATGAGTTCGTCTTTGATGGACATGAAATCTTTGTAGAATTTCTCTCCCACAGAGGTGAGAAGGTGTTTCTCATGTGCTGCTGTGAACACCCTGTCCATATCTTTGTACAATTGGTCGGTCCAATAATAACGTGAGCCATGGCGTCCATAATGGCTGATGTAGAAAGGCTTGTAGCCACGCGGTGCCTTTGTCTGATGGTATGACTCATACGAATAAGGATAATCGTTGCCATATGCCTTCCGTGGGTCTGCCTTGAGTTGGTCGATGGCGGAAATGCTCTGTCCCCATGCAGTGATGGCAAAAAGCACAAGGATAAGGGTTGGAAAAAACTTCTTCATAGCTGAATATTTCAATAAGTTAGTGTTTGATGCTCATTTCACGGCACCAAAATTACAAAAAATCATTTACATTTCAAAACGTTTGAAATAGATTAATACAAATCAACTTCAACTTTATTCAACTATATCCTTCCAACTTGCGGAAATAGATTTTTTTATGTAATTTTGCACTCAAATATAAATAGGTTATGATGATTTCCAAAAACCAATATCTGCATGGATTTGGCTTCATGGTCATCCTGTTGGCATTGGTACGCTGTATATTCCCATCCGTAGCAGGTTCCCTCAATCAACAAGATGAGATAGCTCAGGAGCTTGAAGACTCCTTGGCTGCTGATTCTGTGGTTCTGCCAGAAAAAATGACAGAAACTCCTCCTCAAACATTGGAGAAAGATGCGTCTCTTGAAAGGCCTGAGCGGAAAGTTATGGCTGAAGTAAATGAAAAGCCACATCCTGTTGTGGGAGTGCTCAGCTACAGCAAGGCCTTCCCCGATTCCAATGATGTGCAATATGCTGTCGCCACCCGATTAGGTGTATCCTCGGTGAGCAATAGGGAGGAGGCAGAGAAACGGAAAGCAGAACTGGTGTATATGGCGGCCAGTCCGTATTATCATGTAGACCCATTGAAAAACAGTATTCCGTATCTGGTCCCAAGAGCGGCTGTGCTGCTCAACGATATAGGACGTAATTTTTTTGATAGTCTCTATGTAAAGCATATACCACTTCACCAGTTCATTGTGACCAGTGTCTTGAGAAGTGAGGAGGACCTTGAAAACCTCAAACAAGTCAATCATAATGTCTCTGGCAACAGCTGTCATCTTTACGGCACCACGTTTGATATAGGCTACAATCGGTACAAGACGGTTGAAGACCCGGATGGGCCACATAGGCGTCTGGTTAGGGATGATACACTGAAATGGGTGCTCAGTGAGGTGTTGCGCGACCTGCGTGAGCAAGAGAGATGTTATGTGAAGTACGAAAGAAAACAGGGATGTTTCCATATTACAGTAAGGTGACAATCCATTCTGAGCGATGATAGGAAAAAAGTGCCATTCAGATGTCCAACTCATGGAGTTGATACAACAGGTGGGATTTCTGCCTCTGTTGGACAGCGGTATTGCCGGCTTTTCGGCAGAGGAAGCCGTTGATGATGATTGCCGTTATGTACTTCTTCCTGATGGAGGATGGGATTGGCCTTTGTGGAAGTGGAAGGGACCCATCGTGACAGAAGGCAATTGTGTCTATGGCAAGTTCTTCAACAAAAAAGCAGGATTTATCAGCAAGGAGTGGTGGCCTGATTTCTGCAATTACCGACGGGCGATACACCCCAAACCTGAGGAAGGTTCTATCGAGGAGGCCATACTGATGACCTTGCGTGAACGTGGCAGCCTCATTACAAGAGAACTCAGAAGTGCCTGTGGGTTTAATGGTCCAAAGATGAGGGGGAAGTTCGACGGATACATCACCCGCCTTCAGATGGGTTGCCGTATCATCACCGAGGACTTTGTCTATCCCAGAGACAAACACAACAGGGAATACGGATGGGGATGGTCTTTGCTCACTACTCCCGAACAACTTCTCGGTCCAGAGGAATGTCATTGTGGGAGAACACCAATGGAGTCATTAAATAGAATGCTTGCACATCTGGCCTTGATATTGCCCGATGCTTCCGAAAAGCAAGTGTTCAATATGCTGAGATAATCTTTTCAATTTTCCTGTCCGCCATTTATTTTCCTTTTGATTTTCCAACCTATTGCAGCAACTGAAATACTGACGATAGGTGAGAGCAGGTTGAAAAAACAATAGGGGAGGTAGGTCAGTGTGGCAACACCCAGCACTGTGCTCTGCGTAAGGCCACAAGTGTTCCACGGCACAAGTACAGAGGTGACTGTTCCGCCATCCTCACATGAGCGGCTCAGCAGACGCGGTTCGTATCCCATCTTGGCATACATGTTTTTGAACATGGAACTGGTAAGGATGATGGATAAGAATTGGTCGGCGGTGGTGATGTTGAGGAATATGGCACTGCCTACCGAAGAGGCAACAAGCGAGGTTGTTCCCCTGACCATGCGCTGGAAATAAGCCATGATGTCCTCCAACTGTCCTGCAGCCGTCAAAGCTCCTGCGAATACTTGTGCGCTGATAATCAGCCATACAGTGGGCATCATTCCGCCCATTCCACGTGTTGTGACTAATTTGTCGAGTGCGCTGATGCCAGTAGAAATGGAGGTGGAGTCATAACAGGAGCGGATAACGCCCTCGTATAGTGCAAGGAAGTTTGGAAGACCATTGTTGCCTGCTATTTCCCTGATACGGTCGGGTTGTACAATGAGGGCAACAATTCCGGCAATGATGACCGCCAGAAAGAGCACGACCAAGGAAGGCCATCGCTTGATAATCATCAAGCAAATCACCAAAGGTACAAGGAGAAGCCAGGGTGAAATCACAAATGTATGGGAGAGGCCGTCCATGAACAGTGCCACGTCACCCTCCCCAGACACATCCATCAATAGTCCAGTTACGAGGAAAATGGTTAGTGTAACTAAAAATGTGGGCACCGTAGTCAGCATCATGTATTTGATATGGGTGAAAAGGGGTGTTCCTACTACGCTTGAGGCTAAGACTGTGGTGTCGGAGAGAGGAGACAGCTTGTCACCGAAATAGGCACCGCTGATGATGGCTCCAGCCGTCCATCCATTGGAAAAGCCAAGGGCATTGCCTACTCCCAACAAAGCAACGCCGACGGTGGCTATCGTGGTCCATGAGGAACCAATCATCAGACTGACGATGGCACAGATGATGCATGTGCTGACCAAAAACCATTGAGGGGAGAGTATTTGCAGGCCATAATATATCATTGTGGGTACGATGCCTGACACCATCCAGGTGCCGCCAATGGCACCAATCAACAATAATATAATTATGGATGGTGTGCAATTGGCTACTTTGGCGGTTATTTCCTTGTCAAGGTTTTCCCACGAGAGGCGCTTGTTCAGCCAACCGATGAGGACGCTTACTCCTGATGCGATAATCAATGACACCTGACTGGCTCCGTCAAGAGTGGCATTGCCAAAAACGGAGATGCAGCCAACCAATAGTGCGATGAGCACAATAAATGGGATAAGTGCAATCATTGGATGTTATTTTGCGGCAAAAATACTGAATTTGATTGTATTTTGGTGCTTTTTTCTTACTTTTGTTGCCAAAACAATACAAAAATAGATGATTTATGACACAACAAGTCGAAGTGAATTTGAAACCAATGCCTAAAGGATTTCATCTGATTACAGGTGAGATAATGCGCCAGTTGCCCCAGTTGCCGAAAACTGGATTGATGAATGTCTTTGTCAAACACACCAGTTGCGGATTGAGCATCAATGAGAATTGTGACCCAGATGTTAGGGAAGACATGGAGACCATTTTCAACAAGTTGGTTCCAGAGAACAGACCGGAATACATGCATACTTTGGAAGGTTCAGACGATATGCCTGCCCACGCGAAGTCTGTCTTAAGCGGTGTCAGCCTTACCATTCCCATCACCAATGGACGTTTGAATTTGGGGACATGGCAGGGCATTTATTTTAATGAATACCGAAATCATGGAGGAACAAGAAAACTAATTGTCACCATCATGGGGGAGTGACGTGTTGACAAAGAAAAGAGGGTGCTCAGTTGGGCACCCTCTTTTCTGTTAGGAATTATTTGGGTTAAAATACATGCAGGCCGAGGAACACCATCAATCCGTTCATCAATATCCAGAAGATGGCGAATGGCATGGTCTTGCGCATAATCTCGCCGTCCTGACCTTCCATGTCACAGGCGGCAGTCGCAATGGCAATACTTTGTGGTGAGAGCAACTTGCCGCCCTCCGAACCGGCACAGTTGGCAGCAGCAAGCCAGTTGGTCTCGTTGCCACTGACACCGAAGAACGTGCCTTGATGGACAAGTCCCAAGTCGCTGGCAGCAGTAGCTTGAAGCTTGCCAAATAGAATATTGGCATTGGTGGCACTGCCCGTTACAAAAGTTCCGATTGAGCCAATAAGTGGAGCAAAGAAGGGGAAGAACGTTCCGGTCAGAGCAACCAGACCCTTGGCGATATCATTGGTCATGCCAGTATTGTTCATCAACATGGCCATCGCCACAAGACAGCAGATGGTTACAACTGTCTTCTGCAGGTTGATGGTGGTTTTGGCCAACAATCTCATCAGTTTGCCAAAACTGAGTCCTTGAATCAAACCACCTATCGTTGCACCAAGGAAAATCATCAGACCAGCATTGGAGAGCCAGCCAAACTTGAAGGTGTTGCCCACCACCGGCAAATCAAATTTCGTTACTAAAGTCTTGTTCAGCAACTCGTTGATTGGCGGTACAATCTTACTGGAAATGAGGATGAAGAAAATGATGAGGCCATAAACACTCCAAGCCTTGAGCGTCTTGGACATTCCGAATTTTTTCTTCTCCACTTTCACCTCATCTGAAGGATTTTCATCATGGATGAACAGTTTGTTGTAAATCAACATGGCAATGATAGCAGCCACACTGCCCAGGATGGCAGGTGTCTCCGGTCCAATGAAATGAGCACAACAGAATTGAACAATAATCGAGAAAGTGCCTACAAACAAAGCCAGTGTGATGTTCTTGAGTATTTTTGTACGGTCGGTCATCATGAGAATGAGGAAAGGTGTGATGAAGAACATCAGGGCCAACTGTACAATGATAAAGGTGGCTACTTCACACAGCATTTCAGGAGAAGCCACTCCTTCGGCGGCAACCTGATTGGCCAGTGTCGTTGCGGGAAGGCCCACTGCACCGAAACCTACAGCAACGGTGTTGGCCACCAAACAGATGACAGCCGAGAACATCGGTTTGAACCCCAAACCAATAAGGATGGCGGCGGGAATGGCAACTGCCGTACCGAAACCTGCCATGCCCTCGAGCACACCACCGAGGCCCCATGTCAGAAGCAGCACCAGTAGACCTTTGTCTGAGGTCATTTGGATGAATTGGGTCTTGATGGTTTCAATTTCCTTTGTCTCACAAAGGATGTTGTAACTGTAGATGGCGCAGATGATGATGAGGATAATGGGGAAACACGCCTTGAGCAAACCTTCCACCACAGACCATAGGGTAATTCCGTAAATGGACAAACCGGCGTATTTTTCCGGAATGATTCCTAAGGCTGGTGTAGCAAACAATGCCAAGAGGATTGTCACGACAAGTGTAACCATGGCACTCTTGTAGCCGGACACTTTGAAACCCATCATCAATACGATGAGCAATACAATGGGAATAACAGAAATTAAAGCTGACATAAGGTTTAAGGTATTAAATAAGTTTTCGCCAAAAATACTCAAAATATTTCAAATACGGCCATTTTTATGGAGAAAAATGCTTCTCTCCATCAAAAAATGCGCTAAAATTCTTATTTCTCAACAATACTCTTGAATTTTTTCCATTGCGATGCCTTTTTGTAAGCGTCCTTGCTACCTGCTGGTACGACCAAAGTGATTTTCTCCCCACCTTTGTTTTTCAAGGTTGGCGGTATCGTGCTCTCACAAATGACACGCTGCAATTGGTTGCATTTGCTGAATGGCTTCTTTCCAATCGTTTCCACAGAGGCGGGAATGGTGATTTCCTGTATGCTGGAGCATTCCTTAAATGCTTCATCACCGATAGACTGCAGTCGTGACGGAAGGGATATCATGGTCAGACTCTTGCAGCCGATAAAACATTGGGATGGTATCGCTGTGATGCTTTCGGGGATGCGGATTTGGGGCAGGGACTGGCAGGAGCGGAAAACTTCCTTGCCCATATTAAGAAGACGTGGCGGCAATTGAATATGAGTCAACACGGTGCAATTGCTAAATGCAAGTGAACCGATGCTTTGTAAATTGTCTGGGAGGACCACATTTCGCAAACCCTTGCAACCCGAGAAAACCCTGTTGCCAATAGCGGTGACACTGTTGGGTATCTCAAAACTAATCACATTCATGCAGTTCAAAAATGCGCCCTCACCGATTGATGTCACTGACATGGGGATGCGGACACTGCTCAGACGGCAATTTTGGAAAGCAAATGGAGCAATAACGGTGACGCTGTTGGGAATGGCGTATTCTCCTTGAAAGGTTGGAGGCATTTGAAGGAGCTTGGTTTGGGAATGGTTGAACAGCACTCCGTCAATACTGCAGTACTCGCGGTTTCCCCCGTCTACCACAATCGATTCCAAATAGTTAATGTTCCCTATAAAATCCCCTTCTATATGGGTGTCACGGGGGATATAGACACTGCGCAGTTTTGTGCCTTCAAGACTCCATTTGCCAAGCGACCGCAGACCTTCTGGAAGTTGAAGGTCTTGGATAGGACAGTTGAGAAATGCTTCCTCGCCAATGACTGTCAAGGATGGGGGAAGAATGATGTGGGAAAGATTCTTGCATCCGCTGAAGCATTCAGCCCCAATCTGCTCAATAGTTTCGGGCAACCTGATATCCTCCAGTTCATGACAACCCTTGAATGCACCCTCTCCCAAATATCTCACTCCATGGGGCATAACAACACTCTCCAGCCTGCTGTTGCCGTAAAAAGTGCGGCGGCCGATACCTTTTAAACGCATGGGAAGACGGACACTCCGTAAATGAGAGGTGAGATAGAACATGTCGTCGTAGGTCACGTCTCGTTGGCTGGAATAGGAACTCTCAATTAAGGCCCTCGACAAATCCAAGTCCAAATAGTTGTCTATAGACTTTCCGCGGTCATCCACACATGATGTGCGGTTGCAGATGCTGCGAATGACCGAAGCGTCATCTCTGTTGATATGCCCTTCTATGCTCAATCGGCGAACTCGCCTCCTGATGTCGTTGGTAATCAAATCCTTGAGCCCTCCTGGACGGGGATTCCTTATCAACAACATATCGCCTCTCATTGGTGGAGGTGCCGGTGTCTGTGTCGGACGAACTGAGCGCCCGCCAGATGGCTTTTGGACATCAGGTTGTCTTTCATTGTTTTTCTTTTCCTCCTTAGCGGAACCGAAGACTCTGTTCCCTGTCCTGTTGGCCTGGGCTAATGCCGGAGAAGACACGAGGCTTGCTATGAAAAAAAGGATAACTGCAAATGTGGCGTTTGATGTTTTCATTTGTTGCTTGTTTTTAATAATGCAAAAATACAAAAAAATGCCAACTAACAGCTGATGCGGTATAAAATATTTAGTAATCTTAATAAAACGTAAACCAATGTTAATCATTTTGCAGAATCAGCAAAAATGCTTACATTTGCATGCAGTTTATAAAAAACCAGATCAGCAGAGTGAAAAATTTCTTATTGTTTCTTGCATTTCTATTCTTGGTGGCATGCAATCAAAAAGAGGATAACGATTCTGTGGCAATGACACCTTGGGGCACTGTGGATGAAGCTTCGGCCGATACCATGGAGCATTATTCTTTGGAAGAAATCTTGCAAAGCGGACAGTTGAGAGTCCTTTCCATTACCGGGGAGGAGACCTATTTCACATATAATAAATCGACGCTCGGCCACCATTATCTTCTTGGTGAGAAATTGGCCAGTGAGCTGGGAGTGGAGTTGAAGGTCGAAGAATGCAACGATACCACCGAAATGGTAACAAAGTTGCGCAATGGCGAGGCCGACCTGATCATTGTTCCTGTCAGCAAGGATGTAGCGGGGAATGACAGCTTGATTTTTTGCGGGCCTGATGTGGATGATGCACAATGGGCTGTTATGGAGTATTCCAAGGAGTTGGCAGAAAGGATAGACGAGTGGTATGTCCCGGATATGCTCTCCGAGGTAATCGAAAAGCAAACTTTCATAGAGAGCATGGGCGGTGTCCAATGCCATGAGTATGCTCCTTTCTTGGACAGAAAGAGCGGCACCATCTCTGAATGGGACGATTTGTTCAAGACCTATGCGCAAATAGCCAGCACAGACTGGAGACTCCTGGCTGCTATCTGTTATCAGGAGTCATGCTTCGACCCCAAGGCACGCTCTTGGGCTGGGGCATGTGGCCTGATGCAGATTATGCCAGCCACGGCAGAGACTGTCGGACTTCCGATAGAGAAGATTTTTGACCCCAAGTCAAATATCGAGGCTGCGGCTAAAGTGGTCAACCAGCTCACTATGCTTTATAGGGATGTGCCCGACAATGAGGAGCGGATGAATTTCGTCTTGGCGAGTTATAATGGCGGACCGGGACATGTCAGGGACGCAATGGCTTTGACCGAAAAGTATGGCGGAGACCAATACACATGGGCTGACGTGTCGGAATATATTCTTAAACTGAGCCAGCCGATGTATTATCGGGATGCTGTAGTGAAATTTGGCTATATGAGAGGAACCGAAACGCATGACTATGTGGATAAGGTGCGCGCACGATACGAGGATTATGCCGGTGTCGTACTCTCTGATGGCTCGTTTGGCGTGAATGAAACCGGTGGCTATGCTGGGGTAAACACCCAACCCACCCGAAGGGCTGGAAAACAAAACAAATACCAAATCTGATATCGTTCATAGGATATAGTATTAAGGTATATAAAAAGAGAAATCCCACCTCGAATGAGGCGGGATTCTTTTGTTTGTTTGGAATAAGTTTACATTTGGTTATGCCTGAGCGTCGGGTATTACAGACACCACACTCTTGTTGCGGGCACCTTTGTGGAAATTCACCACGCCATCAACAAGTGCATACAATGTGTCGTCTTTACCAATACCTACATTCTGGCCGGGATTGTGCTTTGTGCCACGCTGACGGACAATAACATTGCCGGCAACTACACGCTGACCACCCCAAATCTTCACGCCAAGTCGCTGTGATGCTGACTCGCGGCCGTTCTTAGAACTACCTACACCTTTTTTATGTGCCATTTCTTAGTCCTCCTGATTTTAGCCGATTATTGATTTGATTTCTACTTGGGTGAACTGGGCACGATGTCCGTTCTTCTTCCTTGAGTCCTTACGGCGCTTCATCTTGAAGACGATTACCTTGTCACCTTTTACCAGTGGTTTTACCACCTCACACACTACTTTTGCTCCTTCTACTGTGGGAGCACCTACTGTCACAGCTCCGTCATTGTCTACGAGGAGCACTTTCTCAAACTCAACAGACTGGCCTTCTTCCACATCTTTCATGTGGTGAACGAACAGTTTCTTTCCCTGCTCGGCCTTGAACTGCTGACCCTGGATTTCTACAATTGCGTACATTTATTTATTGAAATAACAGGTTTTTCCGCAAGGCGGATGGCATCGTGCCACCACTTGTTGAAGCCTCCACGGACTAAATCGGCTGCAAAATTAGTGTTTTTTTCTGAATCTTTGATTTTTGAATTGTATTTTATAGATTTATTTAACAGATTTTAAATAAATCAAAAGTCTCTGTTTGTGTTCATTTATACTTTTTCATTTTGAATGTCTCTTTTGCTTCTTTTCTCCTTTTGTGATAATCTTGTCTGAATAGTTGAAAAAGTGACATAAAAAAAGCGATGACCTTCTCAGGCGACCGCTTCGAATCTTCAATAGGTATTAGTTTTTTTTAAGGTAAAAAGATTGTTTTCAGGATAACGATGCAAAGGTAAACCTTTTTTATCAATACCCAAAAGGATTTAAGCAAATTTTTTCAACACCATTTTGCTGTGTGCCCACACATTTCAAAAATTAACAAAAATTATAATATTTAACTGCGTAATCGATTGATTTGTTTCTGGGATTGATGCTTTTTTATTTTTACCAATCCATTTCAAACAGATAAGCGGATAGCTGTTTTTTTAGTTTTGAAAGATTGCAGACTGAAAAAAAATGTTTAATTTTGCAGAAATAACGAATCAATATATGAGACATCTTTTGCTTTTGTCAGGTGTCGTCTTCATGCAAACTCTCTTGTCTGTTTGTAATGCACAGGTGAGGCAGGAGATGACTCTTTCTGATGGATGGTGGTTTTCCCGTGACAGTGTGGAATGGCAGGAAGTGACTGTTCCCCATGATTGGGCAATAGCAGGTCCTTTTGACAAAAAATGGGATTTGCAGTATGTTGCCATAGAGCAGAATGGTGAAAAGGAAAAAACAGAGAAGTCAGGAAGGTCTGGCGCCTTGCCCTGGGTTGGAAAAGGCTATTATAAGAAAGAGCTTGAAATCCGTGAGCAACCCGCTTTTGCCATGTTGGTATTTGATGGTGCCATGAGTGAGCCTGTCGTTAGAATCAATGGGCAGTATGCTGGGCGATGGGCATATGGATACAACGCATTCCGCATCGATGCCACCTCTCTTCTGCACAAGGGGACCAACATCATTGAAGTCTCACTCAATAATATGGAGGAAAGCAGCAGATGGTATCCCGGAGGAGGTATTTACCGGCCGGTCACCCTCATTCTGGGACAGCGGGCGATGCTTGACGATTGGGAGACATATTTCCGTACGGTTAAAATTGAGAATGATGCAGCCACTGTTGATGTGGGTGTTGCAGCAAAAGGAGATTATCATGACGGATATTGGGCTGTGGATGTGGCATTGCGAGACACAAAAGGTTGCATTGTTGCACAGAGTCATTCTCCAATAGCAAAGGACGGTACCTTCAACGATAAGTTGAAGGTGGAGAAACCTCATCTCTGGTCTCCTGAGTCACCTTATTTATATATATTGGAGACAAAATTGTATCATCATCTGCAACTTGTGGACGAGAAAAAGACCAAGGTGGGCATCAGGACGGTTGCTGTGGGAAAGGATATCGGTTTTCAACTCAATGGTCAGACTCGTAAAATAAAGGGTGTGTGTCTGCACCATGATTTGGGTCCCTTGGGGGCTGCTGTCAACAAGGCTGCGCTTATCCGACAAATCCGTTTGATGAAGGAGATGGGGTGTGATGCCATACGCACGGCTCACAACATGCCCTCCACCATGCAGATGGAGGTATGTGATTCCATGGGAATGATGGTGATGGCGGAGAGTTTTGATATGTGGATTTATCCGAAATGCAAGAACGGATATGCACGGTTTTTCAAGGAATGGAGTGACCGTGACATCGAGAATCTTGTCAAGTGCCACCGCAACCATCCTTCAATCATCATGTGGAGCATAGGCAATGAGATACCGGAGCAATGGAGTGAGGAAGGAAGGAATATTGCAGCCCATTTGCAAAATATTTGCCATGAGTTAGACCCCTCACGACCCGTCACACAAGGTATGGATAGGGCAGAGGCAGCTCTGAAGTCGGGTTTTGCCCAGACAATGGATGTTCCAGGATTCAATTACAGGGTGCACAAATATGAGAACAACATCAAGCAGTTGCCTCAGGGTTTTCTGTTAGGGTCGGAAACGGCATCAACGGTGAGTTCAAGAGGTGTGTACAAGTTTCCTGTGGAAATATCCAATCATGCGGTATACAACGACGGACAGTGCTCGAGTTATGACACCGAGTATTGCTCGTGGAGCAATCTGCCTGATGACGACTGGTGTATGCAGGATGATTACCCTTGGGTTATCGGCGAGTTTGTATGGACTGGTTTCGACTACTTGGGCGAACCGACTCCTTATGATGAGTATTGGCCGTCCAGAAGCAGTTATTTTGGCATCTGCGATTTGGCGGGATTGCCCAAAGACCGGTATTTCCTCTATAGAAGCAAGTGGAACCAGCAGAAGCATACGTTGCATGTGCTCCCCCATTGGACCTGGCAGGGAAGAGAGGGCAAGACCACACCTGTGTATTGCTATACCGATTGGCCTGAGGCGGAGTTGTTTGTCAATGGAGTAAGCCAGGGACGCAAGTCCAAGAATCCCTCATCAAGGCTCGACAGGTATAGGCTGAGGTGGAATGATGTCGTTTATGCGCCAGGTGAGATAAAAGTTGTGGCCTATGACAGCAACGGGCAGGCAGTAGACGAGAAAACCGTCAGGACGGCGGGGAAAGCTGCCGCTTTGAGGCTGGAACCAGACAAGAAACTGCTTTCTTCCGATGGCAACGACCTTTCTTTCATCACAGTCAGCATGGTTGATAAAGATGGCAACCTGGTGCCGCAAGCCGACCTCCAACTCTCTTTTGAAGTGAGCGGTGCCGGTTTGTTCAAGGCGGCGTGCAATGGCGACGCCACGTCTTTAGAACCATTCACACAGCCCACCATGAGGCTGTTCAATGGACAGTTAGTCCTTGTTGTACAGACAAAAAAGGAGAAGGGAGATATCTTGGTGAAGGTCAAAGAGGTAACAAATAGGAAACAAGGCGGTATCTCTTCCGAACTGACACTCCGGGCAGAGTAATTGGTTGTGCTTCTCTTTTGGCCGATTCTTCTTGACTACGATTATGAATGCAGAAATGATGAAATAAATGGCATGTAGATTATTGACAACACTGATTTCATGGATGCTCACCCTGCAAGTGATGGCACAATATGATTTGTATGTGTCGTTGCTTGAGGATGGCACCTTGGAAGAAATGGTGGAACTGATTACCGAGAAAGCCCATTATTCTGTCAGGTCGATGAAGGTCAACGGACCCATCAACGGCACAGACATGATGTTCATTCGTGATATGTGTGGAGTCAGGGATTTGGACACTCCAACCGAAGGTCAGTTGAGAATACTCGATTTGACAGATGCCTATGTGGTTGAATCGCCTGCTGTTTACCTGTCCATGTATGGTGTGGACTTCACCACACAGGATTCCCATTTTGGAAGCGGATTTCTTTACAATTGCCAACAATTGGAGGAAATCATTTTGCCCATGGGAACCATTTCCATCGACACACTTGCATTTGCCAAGTGTTCATCCCTCAAGGACGTGATGATTCCAGAAGGGGTCCGGCACATTGGATATGGGGCTTTCTATGGATGTTCCAATCTTCATTATCTCAGTATTCCTGATTTGGTATCTGTTGTTGAGGAAGGGGCTTTTCAATATATGGACAATCTTGAGGAACTGTCTCTTGGAGATGCGGTTGCGTCACTCGACAATGCGGCCATCCTTGGCGACAAACGCTTGCAAATCATTAATTTAGGCGATAAGTTCAAGGATTACAGTCCGATTATGTTCTACAATGCGCCCTCCCTTTCCAATGTCAATGTCACCCCAGGCAACCCATATTATTCTTCATTAGACGGGGTGCTCTTCTCATTTAGCAAGGACTCTCTTGTGGTTTTTCCCCCAGCATCTCTGATGACGGATTATGAAATCCCTGAAGAGGTGAGACATGTCGCACCCTATGCATTTTGCAATGCATCCAAGTTGAGGTCTGTCGTCATGCCGTCTTCCATGCAGGTGATCGACACTTTGGCTTTTTATGGATGTGCTTCCCTTTCTGAAGTTCAGCTCAACGAAGGACTTAGAACGCTGAAATTGGGGGCATTTGCCAATACTTCAGGTGAAGCATCCTCTCTTGTCAGTGTTTCTTTGCCGGCTACAGTAGAGAAGATAGAAGGCGGCGCGTTCCTTTTCCAGACCGCAACCATTCGTGTCAGCGAACAGAATGAGCATTATGTGTCGGATGATTCCGGCATCCTTTATGACAAGGAGAAGACCGTCGTTTGCCATGTCCCATGCCTCATCAGCCAACTGGATTTGGCACAAACTGTTGACAGTGTGGCTCCTTATGCCTTTGCCGGCATATCTGCGCCAGTTGTTTATCTGAGTGATCAGGTACAGCATATTGGCGACGGTGCCTTTTTGTGCGCTGCTTCACAACAGATAACCCTTGGACATGGGGTAGAGGGCATTGGCAACTGGATTGTGGATGGGTGTGCCCAACTGAAGTCATTATATTGCTTCGCTTCTCCCAAAGACAATCAGGTGGCAGCCGAGGCTTTCTATGACCATGGAGGGAATGTGGTACGGCAATGCGTGCTTTATGTCCTGCCGGGTAAAACAAATGTTTTTATGCAGAAAAAAGGATTTGCAGATGCTGACGGAAATTCCTATTTCGCAGCTGTTAGGGAAATGGTCGGCGCTGACAATATCAATACGATAGAGAGACATGGCGTTTCAAGTGGACATGTCTTTGACCTGAAAGGGCAGATGATACCAACCACTCAAAAGGGTATGCGTATAGTTGTCTTGCCTGATGGAAAGGGCATAAAGACTATTGAAAGATAGTCCTTGCCCAACACTATCAACTTAATCCAACACAAATGGTAAAAAACCGAATGCCTGCTATCATTATACCGGAAGGAGTCAGCGAAGTGCTGCTCCATGCATGTTGTGCGCCTTGTTCGTCAGCTATCGTGGAATGGATGCTTGAGCATGGCGTGAAGCCGGTCATCTTCTATTTCAACCCCAACATCTATCCTTTGGATGAATATACCATCAGGAAAGAAGAGAGCAAACGGCATGCAGATACCCTCGGCTTAAGATGGATTGATGGGGACTATGACCATGAGTCATGGTGCGGCGTTGTCCGTGGACTGGAGAATGAGCCTGAACGGGGAAAACGATGCCAGAAATGCTTCGAAATGAGACTAAGGGCAACTGCAGAGAAAGCGGCAGAGTTGGGGATAAGGGCATTTACGACAACCTTGGCTTCCTCTCGTTGGAAAAGCATCGAACAAATCTTTCAGGCAGGAATGAAAGCGCAGCAAGAAGTGGAGGGCACTCTCTTCTGGGCTCAGAATTGGCGTAAAGGCGGACTCTATGAGCGAAGAAATGTGTTGTTGAGGCAATTCAACTTCTACAACCAAAAGTATTGTGGATGCGAGTACAGTATTTCAAATGTGAATAGAATATGAAATATATCAGATGGGGCTTCATCGGATGTGGTGAGGTGACGGAGATAAAAAGTGGTCCTGCCTTCAGCGATGTCGAAGGTTCCAGTGTCGTAGCTGTCATGAGCAGGACAAAGAGCAATGCAAAGTCATATGCTGAGAGACATCATATCAAAAGGTGGTATACAGATGCACAGCAACTGATTGACGACCCTGATGTCAATGCCGTATATATAGCCACTCCTCCCTCAAGCCATGCCACTTATGCCATTATGGCTATGAAAGCCGGCAAGCCTGTCTATGTGGAGAAACCTTTGGCTTCCAACTATGAGGACTGTGCCAGGGTCAACCGGGTGAGTGAGCAGACCGGCATGCCCTGTTTTGTGGCTTACTATAGAAGATACCTTCCTTATTTCCAGCGAGTGAAGGAAATTGTCAAAAATGGTGTCATAGGAAAAATCATCAATGTGCAGGTGAGGTTTGCATGCCCTCCAAGGGAGATTGACTATGCTGCTCCAGAGAATTTGCCATGGAGGCTGAAGCCCGAAATCTCGGGAGGGGGGTATTTTTATGACCTGGCTCCTCATCAGCTCGACCTGCTGCAAGACCTGTTTGGTGTCATTGTAGACGCAAAGGGAATATGTGCCAACAGAGGGGGACTTTATTCTGCCGAGGACACACTCAGCGCATGCTTTAAGTTCGAGAACGGACTTCCCGGAAGCGGGTCATGGTGCTTTGTGGGGCATGAGTCGGCAAGGGAGGACCGAATAGAGGTGATTGGTGATCAGGGAATCGTCAGTTTCTCTGTATTTGACTACGAACCCATACAGTTGGTGACAAGTGAAGGAAAAACACAAATCACAGTGCCCAATCCTCCGTATGTCCAACTGCCGATAATAGAGGCTGTCATTCACCATTTGCAGGGATTCGGACTATGCACCTGCACAAGTGTGTCTGCCACTCCGGTCAACTGGGTGCTCGACCGTATTTTGGGTAAATTCTGATGAATAGGCTTTTGATGATATGCATGTTTGTGTTGATGCCGGCAATGATGTCGGCAGAGAACGACAGCATCATCGTCAAAAAGAATTTTTGGAAGAAAACCTGGGATGGGGCGTTGAATATTGTCAAGGAGTTCAACCATGTTGACACTGCTTATATCGAACCACAGCATTATAAGTTTACCACTACCTTGATGTCAACCTATTTCTTCGAGGCATACAGCATCAGGAGCAAAAATGGACAGAGAATAGATTTCGCTCCGGAAGCAAGAATCAAGGTTGGACCTTATATTGGATGGAGTGTCTTGTTCTGGGGGTATACAGTCGATTTGGCATATATCAGTGCCAACAAAAAGAAAGAACTTGACCTCAGCGTCTACACTTCCATGGTGGGAGTTGACTTCTTCCACAGAAACTCCGGGAGTGACTACAAAATCCGCTCTTTGGATTTGAACGATGACAACCCATACGATTCCATCTCAGGCATTCCTTTTGATGGCTTGAATGTGTCCATCACTGGTCTTAACGCATATTATATTCCCAATCACCGCAAATTTTCCTACCCCGCAGCTTTCAGCCAAAGCACATGCCAGAGAAGGAGTGCCGGTTCTTTCATGTTTGGTGGAGGATACACACGCCATTCGTTGAAAATGGATGGACAGAAACTCAAGAATGCTGTAGAAAGGGCGATGCCAGGAACGGCGGAGAGGCTCGACAGTGGTCTGTTGCTCAAGGACATCAAATATACAGATATCTCTCTGTCGGCTGGATATGGCTACAATTGGGTGTTTTCCACCAACTGGCTGCTGTCTGTTTCCTTGTCTGCCGCTTTGGGATACAAGCATGCCACCGGTGAGAGGGCGGTTGACTTCTCACTGCTGAAGGATTTCTCATTCACCAATTTCAATTTTGATGGGGTCGGTAGGTTTGGACTGATATGGAACAACTCCAAATGGTATTTTGGTGCATACAGCATCGTGCACTCATACAATTATCGCAAGTCGCAGTTCCATACCAACAATTATTTTGGAAATGTCAATGTATATATAGGTTTCAATTTCGGACGAAAAAAATCACATAAGAAATATGAAGAATAAAATGATTTTGGCGGTTTTGGCTGCCATTACACTGGTTTCATGTGGAAATCAGACTGTTCAGGCATCAGAACATGAGGTGGACAAGGTTGAGCAAAAGGACCATCAGCAGTCATTCGACGTGAGAAAGGCCAACAAAGGCGACAGCATCCGGATAGTAGGGCTCCTCAGAGAAGGGAATGCTCTTGAAAAGAATGCGAACATCGTCATGTTTTATGCAAGGAAATTTCTCGGAAAGCCCTATGTGGCGTATACGCTGGACCAGGAACTGGAAGAGCGCTTGGTTATCAATACCGAAGGGCTGGACTGCACCACCTATGTGGAAAATGTGATGGCCCTCACCATCTGTACCAAAAGAAAGCTCACCTCATTCAAGGATTTCTGCAAGGTCTTGGCGCATGTGAGATATGTTGGTGGAAATGTGGCATATACCACCCGCCAGCATTATTTCACCTATTGGATTTCAGACAATATCAAAGAGGCACTGATTGATGACATCGATTTGCCTGCTGCACCTCTTTCACAGAAACGGAAGCCAAAGGTTGACTACATGACCACTCATGTGTCTTCATACAAAATGCTGAATGCTCACCGTGAGTGGTTGCCTGAAATTAAGAAAATGGAGCAAGTTGTCAATGCGACATCTTTCACCTATATCCCTAAGGAACAATTGAAAGACTCAGGAAAGTACAGCAAATACATCAAGGATGGCGACATCATAGGCATCGTTACCAATAAGGCAGGACTCGACATCTCTCATGTCGGCTTTGCCGTTTGGCACAAAGGACAACTTCATCTCATGAATGCCTCATCATTGCATAAAAAAGTGGTTGACGAGCCTATGACGCTTTATCAGTATCTCCAAAAACAGACTTCCAGCGTAGGCATCAGGGTGGTGAGAATAAGGTAAAATACGAAAACGATTTCATAGTTGTTGGCAAGAATATCCTCAATTTAATTGGCTGGTTCATTTTATTTTGGTATTTTTGCAAATGTATTATGATGAACAAAATCTCACATACTGGGATCATTGAGACAATCAAGGATGAATGCATAACCGTTCGCATCCTACAGACTTCCGCATGTGCCTCTTGTAAGGTTGCGGGACATTGCAGCGCCTCTGAGAGCAAGGAGAAGATTGTGGAAGTGAGGGATAAAAAGGCTGCGGTCCGACACAAGGAAGGTGACAGTGTCATTGTCGCCATGTCGGCACAAAATGGCCGTGAGGCTGTACTCATCGCATTTGCCATACCTCTTGTGTTGATGCTGGTTGTTTTGATTGGTATGCGCCAGCTGACAGAGAATGAGGGTGTCATGGCACTGGTTGCTGTCCTGAGCCTTGTCCCATATTATTTTGCCGTATATCTTTTCCGAAGAAAACTGGCGGGAAAATTTGCTTTTGTCATAGAGAATTAAACCAATAACAAACTATAGCAACATGATGGACTTTATTTTGAATGCAGTATTGGTTCTTGGAGGAATCGCGCTGATAGCGGCACTGATTCTATATTTTTGCTCCAAGAAGTTTGCTGTGAAGGAAGACCCACGATTGGCATTGGTGCAGGAGACGCTGCCGGGTGCTAATTGTGGCGGATGTGGCTACCCTGGATGCTCGGGGTTGGCTGATGCTTTGGTCAAGGCTGCCGATGCGGGTTCCATCGAGGGACTCAGTTGTCCGGTTGGAGGACCTGATGTCATGGCAAAAGTGGCAGACCTGCTGGGTATGGCTATGGCCAACTCCGAACCTATGGTGGCTGTTGTCAGATGTAACGGCACATGCGAGAACAGACCTAAGATTGTGGCATACGATGGTCTGCGCACTTGTTCTGCGATGAACTCGTGTGGAGCAGGGGAGACAGGCTGCGGATATGGCTGCCTGGGTTGTGGCGACTGTGTCGCCGCTTGTCAGTTTGGTGCCATTGCTATTAATGAGGAAACTGGGCTCCCTGAGGTGGATGAGGAAAAATGCACTTCTTGTGGAGCATGTGTGAAGGCATGTCCCCGCCATATCATTGAATTGCGAAAGAAAGGACCTAAAAGCAGGCGGGTGTATGTGAGATGTGTCAACAAGGACAAGGGAGCCGTTGCCAAGAAAAACTGTAAGGCAGCATGTATAGGATGCGGAAAATGCGCTAAAGAATGTAAGTTTGAGGCCATAACCGTAGCAGCCAACCTTAGTTACATTGACCCGGCGAAATGCCGACTCTGCCGCAAGTGCGAGGCTGTATGCCCAACAGGGTCTATTGTTGCCCTGAATTTCCCTCCACGAAAAGAGAAACCTGTCGTAGAGGAATCCGCCAACACCCCATTAACAAATAAGGAGGACAAAGCATGAAACTGAAAACATTTAGCATGGGTGGTGTACACCCGGAGGAAAACAAGCTTACCTCAGAGGTGAAGACGGTGAGCGCAGCATTGCCCGAACAGGCAGTCTTCCCGTTGTCTCAACATATTGGTGCACCCGCCAAGCCCATTGTGGCAAGAGGTGACAAGGTGAAGGTGGGCACGATGATTGCTGAAGCTGGTGGATTTGTTTCCGCACCTATTTTCTCGTCTGTGTCGGGTACGGTATTGAAAATCGACAATGCCATTGATGCCACGGGATATCTTAAGCCCTCCATTATCATCAAGGTGGAAGGGGATGAATGGGAAGAGACCATCGACCGTTCACCAAAGTTGGAGACATTGGCAGAACATCCGGAACTCACTCCGGAAATGATTGTGGAGAAGGTCAAGAAGGCAGGTATCACAGGTATGGGCGGAGCCGGTTTCCCCACCTTCATCAAACTGACTCCTCCTCCGACGGCAAAGGCAGAATGTGTCATCATCAATGCTGTCGAGTGTGAGCCTTATATCACAGCCGACTATAGGCTTATGATGGAACATGCCGATGAGATATTGGTTGGCCTGGAATTGCTCATGAAAGCGGCAAAGGTCAGCAAAGGTTATATTGGTATTGAGGATAATAAACCTGCCGCCATCCAATTGTTTGAGGAGAAAACACAGGATCGGAACGACATCGAGGTTGTGCCGCTTGCGAAGAAATATCCGCAGGGAGGAGAAAAGCAACTTGTAGATGCTGTTATTGGGCGACAGGTTCCTGCCCCTCCGGCTATCCCCGTAAATGTGGGAGCTATCGTGCAGAATGTGGGAACCGCATTTGCCGTCTATGAGGCAGTGATGAAAAACAAGCCTCTTTTCGAGAGATATACCACCGTAACCGGCAAGCAACTCAAGCAACCGGGCAATTTCCTTGTCCGTATGGGCACACCGATGAAAGACCTCGTAGAGGCCTGCGGCGGTATGCCCGAAGGCGACAACAAGGTATTGGCAGGTGGTCCGATGATGGGCAAGGCGCTCACCTCCGTTGATGTTCCCATATGCAAAGGAACCAACTGCGTGACAGTCATCAGCGGAACGGAAGCACAGAGAAAAGCGCCACAACCCTGCATCCGCTGTGCCAAATGTGTGAGCGCATGTCCCATGGGACTGGAGCCATATCTCCTCGCACAAGTATCGTCGCTTCATATGTGGGATAGGGCAGAGGCAGAGGACATCACATCATGTATAGAATGTGGGTCGTGCATGTTCACTTGTCCTGCACACCGTCCGCTGCTCGATAATATCAGACTGGGTAAGTCAACTGTAATGGGTATCATCAGAGCCCGGAATGCAAAGTAATTAAATCTTGTAAAAATGGCAAAATTTATCGTTTCTCTGTCTCCGCATGCTCACGGGAAGGATTCCGTTGAGCGCAATATGTATGGAGTGATATTGGCTTTGGTGCCCGCCTTGCTTGTGTCGTTCTTGTATTTCGGCATTGGTTCGGTTGTCGTGTGCGCTGTGAGCGTAGCCGCATGTGTGTTCTTTGAGTGGGTTATCTCAAAATATGTGATGGGAAGACAACCCTCCATCACCGATGGCTCGGCTATCCTGACCGGACTGCTGCTGGGATTCAACTTGCCTTCCAACCTTCCGCTGTGGATAATCATTATTGGTGCATTGGTCGCCATCGGAATAGGAAAAATGACATTTGGCGGATTGGGGTGCAATCCTTTCAACCCTGCTCTCGTAGGTCGCTGTTTCCTTCTTGTTTCTTTCCCCGCACAGATGACTTCTTGGCCCGTCGTCGGACAATTGACCAGTTATGCTGACGCTGCCACCGGAGCGACACCGTTGAGTCTGATGAAAACGGCAATCAAGGAGGGCGACGCCTCTTACCTTGAGCAATTGCCTGATTCACTGACTTTGCTGCTCGGAAATGTGCCGGAGGGAGCTGGTACCATTGGTGAGGTCTGTGCTCTCGCACTCCTCATAGGATTGGTCTATATGTTGTGGAGAAAAATCATCACATGGCATATTCCTGTCAGCATCATTGCTACGGTGTTTGTGTTCTGCGGATTGCTCCACCTTGCAAGTCCCATCTATGCCGACCCCGTTTCTGCTATCTTAAGCGGCGGTCTGATGCTTGGAGCCATTTTCATGGCAACAGATTATGTGACTTCCCCAATGACACACAAAGGGCAGCTGATATATGGTGTATGTATCGGTTTGCTGACTGTCATTATCCGTAATTGGGGCTCTTATCCAGAGGGTATGTCGTTCGCCATCTTGATTATGAACGCATTCACCCCGCTGATCAACACATACATTAAACCTAAAAGATTTGGGGAGGTAGTGAGCAAATGAAAAAACTTGAGTCAACATTAGTCAATATGGTGGTGGTGCTGGTTGGTGTGGCACTGGTCATGGGCGGCATACTGGCGTTTGTCAACCATATCACCGAAGGGCCTATCAGCCAGCAGGCAGAGAAAGCACTTTCTGATGGCATCAAGGCTGTCATGATGAGCGACAATCTCAAAGTATCTGCCAATGACACCATTTGTGAGACCTTCGACAACAAGGAATGCGTGTTTATCGTGCACAAAGTTGCCGATGCCTCAGGCAAAGAACTGGGAGCGGCTATTGAGTCCACGACATTGGGATTCGGAGGTGACCTCAAGGTGCTGGTGGGTTTCAACCCAGAGGGTGAAATCCTGGGATACACCTTGCTGGAACATGCTGAGACACCGGGTTTGGGTGCCAAGGCCGACACTTGGTTCCAAAAAGACGGAAAGGCAAGCATCATAGGCAAGAACCCCTCCAATCCGCTGACTGTCAGCAAGGACGGAGGTGATGTGGATGCCATCACGGCTTCTACCATCACGTCAAGGGCTTTTCTTAAGGCCATCAATCAGGCATATGATGTGTATATGAAGAAAAATTCTGATGCCCAAACGGGAGCATCGAGAAAAGTTGCACTTAAATAGCAAAAGGAGGTAGGATATGAACAATATGAAGATTCTGACCAACGGACTCATCAAGGAGAACCCCATTTTCGTGCTCCTGCTGGGCATGTGCCCCACACTGGCCACCACGACTTCTGCCATCAACGGACTGTCCATGGGACTGGCTACGATGTTTGTGCTCATTTGCTCCAACGTGGTCATCTCATGCATCAAGAAAATCACACCCGACAAGGTGCGTATTCCCGTCTTTATTGTGGTCATCGCATCCTTCGTAACCATCCTGCAGATGTGCATCAAGGCATATCTGCCTGATGTGGACAAGGCACTTGGACTATTCATACCGCTGATTGTGGTCAACTGCATCATCTTGGGACGTGCAGAGGCATTCGCATGCAAGAACAATCCCCTCGCCAGCATGTTTGATGGAATTGGCATCGGACTTGGTTTTACAATGGCATTAACCATCCTTGGCATTGTACGTGAACTGCTGGGCGCGGGTTCCATATTCGGGTTCGTCCTGCTGCCAGAAGTGGCCAACATTCTCATCTTCGTGTTGCCTCCGGGAGCTTTCATCACACTGGGCTATATCATCGCTATTGTCAACAAACTAAAGAAAGGATAAATCATGGAATATATCTTGATTTTTATATCTGCCATTTTTGTCAACAACATAGTGCTGTCGCAGTTTTTGGGGATTTGCCCGTTCCTCGGGGTCTCCAAAAAGGTTGACACGGCTTTGGGCATGGGTGCAGCTGTGGCATTTGTGATGACACTTGCCACTGTGGTGACCTTCTTGGTGCAGACCTATGTGCTCAATCCCTTGGGACTGCAGTATCTCCAGACCTTGGCTTTCATCTTGGTCATCGCCTCATTGGTGCAAATGGTTGAGATTATCCTCAAAAAAGTCTCCCCAAGTCTTTATCAGGCTTTGGGAATCTTTCTTCCGCTCATCACAACCAACTGTGCCGTGCTGGGTGTGGCTATCCTGGTCATCCAGAAAGATTTCAACCTTCTGCAAGCAGTGGTCTATGCTTTCTCCACGGCATTGGGATTCGCATTGGCTCTTACCGTCTTTGCAGGATTGCGCGAGCAGTTGTCGCTGGTCAAGGTGCCAAAGGGCATGAGCGGCATGGCCATCGTGCTTGTTACTGCCGGACTCCTCAGCCTTGCATTCATGGGCTTCTCAGGAGTTGATGGCGGACTGAAGATTCTTTTTGGACTCGACTGATTAAATCTTTTACATTAATAGCATATGAAACAAAAAATTCTTGTCACAGGTGGAACTGGATTTATTGGTTCTCACACCACCGTTGAACTTCAGGAAGCTGGATATGACGTAGTTATTGTCGACAATTTGTCCAACTCCAAAATTGAGGTGTTGGACGGCATCGAGAAAATCACAGGCATACGACCGGCTTTCGAACAAGTGGACTGCTGTGACCTCGCTGCTCTTGAGGGCGTCTTTGCCAAATATCCTGGTATCAAGGGCATTATCCACTTTGCAGCAAGCAAGGCGGTAGGAGAGAGTGTGGAGAAACCACTTCTCTATTATAGGAACAACATCAACAGCCTTGTCAATCTGTTGGAACTCATGCCCAAATACGATGTCAAGGGAATTATCTTCTCTTCGAGTTGTACGGTTTATGGTCAGCCTTCACCCGAGAACCTCCCTGTTACAGAGGAGGCACCCATCCAGAAAGCATTGAGTCCTTATGGCAACACCAAGCAGATCAACGAGGAAATCATTCAGGACTATATCCACAGCGGAGCACCTATCAAGTCTGTTATTTTGAGATACTTCAATCCTATCGGTGCCCATCCCACAGCACTGATTGGAGAGCTGCCTTTGGGTGTGCCGATGAACCTCATTCCATTTGTCACGCAGACTGCCATTGGCATCCGCAAAGAACTGAAAGTGTTTGGCAACGACTACAACACACCCGACGGCACATGCATCCGCGACTATATCTATGTGGTTGATTTGGCTAAGGCTCATGTCGCTGCCATGACGCGCGTGTTGGAGAAAGAGACAGACCCTGTGGAAATCTTCAATATCGGTACCGGACGCGGTCTTTCCACTCTTGAGGTGGTAGAAGGCTTCGAGAAAGCCACTGGTGTCAAATTGAACTGGACGTATGCTCCACGCCGTGAAGGTGACATTGAGAAAGTTTGGGGTAATGTCGACAAGGCCAATAAGGTCCTGGGATGGAAAGCTGACACACCGATAGAGGATGTGCTGGCATCTGCATGGAAATGGCAGGTCCGTCTCCGTGATGAGGGCGTCATGTAGTATTCCTGTGTCGGACTTCACCAAAAAATATCGTTCGCCTCTCGGCGACATCACAATTGCTTCTGACGGAACCAGTCTTGTGGGACTTTGGTTTGACGGTCAGAAGCATTTTGCTGAGTCATTATCCATAGGACATATGGAGCAGGCTGACTTGCCCGTTTTCAGACAAACAGAGGCATGGCTTGACTCCTATTTTGGTGGTGAACAGCCTTCATTCACTCCGCCTTTGTTGATGCGGACCTCTGGGTTTCGAAAAAGAATTTGGGCAGAGCTGCTCAACATCCCATACGGTGAGACGGTGACCTATGGCTACATTGCCAAAATCCTCGCCAGGGAGCGTGGTCTCTCGTCGTTTTCAGCACAGGCTGTTGGCAATGCCGTGGCACACAATGCCATTTCGCTGATTATCCCATGCCATCGTGTTGTGGGTACAAACGGCTCTCTTATCGGTTATGCCGGCGGTTTGGAGCGTAAGGCGTTTCTCTTGCAGATGGAAAAAGCAAGAAAGTCCTCCCATTAAACCGCCGGCACAAATCAACAAGAATCCTATTTGTTGGGAAATGCCTTCTGAAGCCGCTTGTATTCTTTCTTGGTCAGTCGCATGAAAGAGCCATGCTGGGGAGCTGTCACTCCAACGATGTCGGTGGGGGAGTTGAAATTCCTGAGATTTTTGTCGGCATTGCAGATGCGGTAGTGCTTGGGGTTCGACGAATATTCTATATAGGCCACACGCCAGGTATCATCACCGATGAGTTGGAAAGCTGAGGAACCCTCACATTTCTTGTTGCCCTCAAAGTTTACATAGTCATCTTCCACTGGTTCACTCCAGGGGCCTGTAAGATGGTCTGCGGTGGCAGTGTAGATACCGGGCTTGCCCCCTTCTTTCTTGATGAGCATATGATACTTTCCGTCAGACTTCAGATAATTGATGTCTGCATCGATGGTGGCGTAGCCCCAGTCAAACAGCAAGCGTGGCTTGGTGAGTTTGGTGAAGCTCTCGTCGGCATAGGAATAGTACATGCGGTCATATCGCTCCTCGGCACGGTTCAAAAGCGAGTAGTAAATCATATATCCGCCTTTCTTGCCGTTTTCCCATTGGTAGTTGGGGTCCCAGAAAATCTGTGGCGCCCATACACGGTTGATGGTACTGTAGTCGCGGTAGGGGTCGGGGGATTGGGGGTCGCAGAAGATGGAGGCTCCCTTGCGGAAGTCGAATGTGACCGACTCCCAGGTGATCATGTCCTTGCTGTGGAGCAGGTCGATGCCGTAGTTGTTCCATTCTTTTGATTTGCGTACACACATATCGGTAGTCACCATCAGGTAACCCTTTCCATTATGTGCGCGTGTGATGAAGGCATCACGGGTTCCGCCTTCGATACGGGCATGTACTTCGGGGTCGAAAACGGCGTCTCCATTGTTCAAGTCCTCATAGTGGTATCCGTCTCGGCTGAGCGCGTATGCGGTATATTCACCACGGTCGCTCATGTGGCAATACAGATAGCCGTATGTGCCTTTTTGCAGGTTTTGGGCTGAGGCAGTGAGCGACAGCAACAGGATGGCGGTTGTTAAAAGGCTTTTTCTCATGTTCTTATAGTTTGTTGTATGGGTTAGTAGTGTTCAGATGTTTACATTCCGGATGCAGAGAGAAAATCCCTGACGTGTTGCTCATATTCCTTGGGATAATCCCTGAACGAATGGGCATGGTCGGTGCCTTTTGTTATCCATATGGATTTGGGCTGCCCCTTGGCTTCATAGAGAGGATATACCATCTCTGAGGGAACAAAGTCATCGTTGTCGCCATGGATGAACAGCATGGGCTTATGGCATTTCTTCACCATCTTGACAGAGGATGCCTCTCTGAATGACCATCCGTAGCGTAGTTGGCATAGGAGGCTCGAACTGTGCATGATGGGGAAGTCAGGGAGACCATATCTTGCTTTCAACTCATGGCTGAGTTCATCCCAAACACTCGTGTAGCCACAATCCTCAATGTAGCACTTGATTTGCGGAATGTTCTCTTTTCCAGAGATATTCATGGCGGTGGAAGCGCCCATCGAAACGCCTTGTATCGCAATCTGGGCAGAGTCGCTTTCACAGAAAAGACGGACGACTATGGGAATCCATTCCAATACATCATCAGCGTCCTTCCAACCCATCTGCACTTCATTGCCGTCGCTTTGTCCATGCCCATGATGCTCCGGCATGAAGATGTTGAGACGGAGGCTGTCACGGAACATACGAGCTATCTTCATTGATGAGTAAACATTGCATGTGTATCCATGCAGTATCATCATCGTCCGGTTGGTGCTGTCGGGTGCTGAGGCATAAACGGCATGAAGATGGCGCCCGTCGTGGGTAGTCATGGTGGTGTCGCGCATGATACCGCATTCTTTTAGGCTGTCTGCCCATGAAAGCACATCTGGAGCTTCCTCGGCAAGTATGGCTCGTCGTGAAGCGATGTCTTTGCCGCTGAGGTCGCAAAGTGACACGTGCAGCAAATAGAAACTGCCTGCGACCAATATAAGGATAATGGCGGCAACTGTCACCAGCGCCGCCTTAATCACTCTTTTGATGTATTTGCTGGAGCGCATGGGCCTCAGAGCTTCTTGCGCAGCTCTGCCAATGATGCTCTCAGTGCGGCTATCTTTTCCAAAGAGTCACTGCGCTTCTTGCGCTCCAATGCGACCACAGCCTCAGGAGCATTGGCGACAAACCGCTCGTTGGCGAGCTTTTTCTCCACACCGGCAAGGAAACCTTCCAGGTGTTTCAACTGCGACTCTTGTTTCTCTATTTCAGCTGTCACGTCAATCAGGTTGCCGAGTGGCACGGCGAACTCATCGGTTCCCACCATGAACTGGGCGGCATCGGCTGCTTTGCTGCTGGTCACCTCAAAAGAACCCAGGTTGGCCATCTTGATGATGACGGCACGATACGGTTCATAACTTGTCGTATCCACAACCTGCAGGTCAACCTGCTCTTTTTGTGCGATGACACGCTGATTGCGAACCATGCGCACACCGGTGACCACCTGCTTGACTTTCTCGATGGCTGCAATGATGGTTTCATCTTCTGCTTGTGGCTGTTCAACGGACAACTGTTCCACCATGATGCTGGCTCCTTCTTCGCGCTCGCACAGATGCTGCCAAAGTTCCTCGGTGATGAATGGCATGAAGGGATGGAGCATCTTGAGCAAAGTCTCAAAATAGCCAAGGGTCTTTTCCATCGTGGTGCGGTCCATAGGCGAGCCATAGGCGGGTTTCACCATCTCAAGATACCAACTTGAGAATTCGTCCCAGAACAGGCGGTAGACTGCCATCAGTGCCTCTGAGATGCGGTATTTTCCAAACAGGTCGTCGAGTTCCGCATTTGTCTGGCGAAGTTTCGCCTCAAACCATTCTGTTGCAATGCGGCATTCTGTTGGCTGTTCAATGTCTGCCACTTCCAAACCTTTCACCAGGCGGAAGGCATTCCATATCTTGTTGTTGAAATTACGTCCTTGCTCACACAGCGTCTCGTCAAACAGGATGTCGTTGCCGGCGGGAGCCGAGAGCATCATGCCCATGCGCACACCATCAGCGCCATACTTGTCGATGAGCATGATGGGATCGGGGGAGTTGCCAAGGCTCTTCGACATCTTGCGTCCAAGTTTGTCGCGCACAATACCGGTGAAATACACGTTTTTGAAGGGGTATTTGCCCATGTATTCCTCGCCTGACATAATCATGCGTGCCACCCAGAAGAAGATGATGTCGGGAGCGGTCACCAGGTCAGAGGTGGGATAATAATAGTTGATTTCCTCGTTGCCGGGGTTGTTTATACCGTCGAACAGGGAGATGGGCCAGAGCCATGAGGAGAACCATGTGTCGAGTGCGGCTTCGTCTTGGCGGAGGTCTTCCATGCTTAGTGAGGCATTACCGCTCTTCTCGCGTGCCAGTTCAAGTGCCTTCTCAGCTGTCTCTGCCACCACATAATTGTCCTGATCGTCATAGTAATACGCAGGAATGCGGTGTCCCCACCACAACTGACGGGAGATGCACCAGTCCTGGATGTTTTCCAACCAGTTTTTGTAGGTGTTCTTGTATTTGGCAGGATAGAACTGCATTTCTCCGTTCATCACAGGAGGCAGTGCAATTTCTGCGAAATGCTTCATGCTGATGAACCATTGGAGTGAAAGCCTCGGTTCGATGGCAGTATCGGGGTTGCGCTCAGAATAACCCACCTTGTTGGTGTAGTCCTCGATGCGCTCCATCAGCTCGGCAGCCTTGAGGTCCTCGACAATCTGCTTGCGGCAATCCATGCGGTCCATTCCCACATAGATGGGAGATTCCTCAGAGATGGTGCCGTCGGCATTGAAAATGTCGATGGTTTCCAGATTGTGGGTCTTGCCCAGCATATAGTCATTGGTATCGTGTGCTGGAGTGACCTTCAGACAGCCTGTACCGAACTCAATATCCACATAACGGTCTTCGATGACTGGGATTACGCGGTTCACCAACGGCACAATCACCTTCTTGCCACGCAGCCACTGGTTCTTCGGGTCTTTGGGGTTCACACACATGGCGGTGTCGCCCATGATGGTCTCAGGACGGGTGGTGGCAACCACGGCATAGTAGCCTTTGTCGTCTTTGTGTATGATGTTGCCCTCCGTTGCCAGTGCTTCCACGTTGTCGATGGATGCCTGGTCTGCCACATAATATTTCAGGTGGAAGAGGTGGCTTTGTTCCTCTTTATACACCACCTCCTCGGTGGAGAGTGCCGTCTGGGCTTTGGGGTCCCAGTTCACCATCCGCAGACCACGGTAGATGAGTCCTTTGTTGTAGAGGTCGACAAACACCTTGATGACGCTTTCGCTGCGTTTCTCATCCATGGTGAAGGCGGTGCGATCCCAGTCACAGCTGGCTCCCAAACGGCGGAGCTGCTTGAGGATGATGCCTCCGTGCTCATGAGTCCAGTCCCAGGCATGCTTGAGAAACTCCTCACGGGTGAGGTCAAGTTTCCGAATACCCTCTGATGCCAATTTTTTCACCACCTTGGCTTCCGTGGCGATGGAGGCATGGTCGGTGCCGGGCACCCAGCATGCATTCTTGCCTTTCATGCGGGCACGGCGTATGAGGATATCCTGTATGGTGTTGTTGAGCATGTGGCCCATATGGAGCACACCTGTTACATTGGGAGGAGGAATAACGATGGTGTAGGGCTCGCGGCCGTCAGGTTTTGAACTAAACAACTTGTGGTCAAGCCAATATTGATACCATTTTGATTCCACTTCCTGTGGGGTGTACTTGCTTGCTAATTCCATTTTTATCTTATTTTTTCGAAATTTTCTGCAAAGGTACACCAAACTTGGTGCTTTGCAAAACAAATAATCAATTATTTCATCTCATTCTACTCATAATGACATAGATGATGACGGGAGCGCCTAAGAGAGGGGTTACGGCATTAAGGGGGATAACTCCATTCTCACCTGGCAGATAGCAGATGAGGTTGCAGAACAGGGCAACTACGGCTCCGGTAAGAATGGTGGCTGGGAGTAGTTGTCTGTGGTTTTCTGTTCCCAAAATCATCCTGGCAATATGGGGTACTGCCAGACCAATGAACGATACAGGGCCGCAGAAGGCGGTGGTAACGGCAGTGAGAAGACCTGTCACAATAAGCAGCCAGTTGCGCACACGAATGGTGTTGATACCCAGATTCTCCGCATATTCCTCACCCAGCAGCAGCGCATTGAGCGGTTTGATGAGCAATAGGGATGCCAGCAATCCTGCTGATGTGGTGGTGGCAAAAACCGGTATGTGCTTCATGGTGACACCTCCGAAATTGCCCATGCCCCATACGGCGTAGGATTTGACACCTTCCTCGGTGGCAAAGAAATTGAGCAAGGAAATTACAGAGGATGACATGAAACCTATCATTACGCCGATGATGAGCAGCATAACGCTGTTGCGCACCATAGTGGAGAATGCAAAAATGACACCGGTCACTATCATGGCTCCTATAAAGGCTCCAAGAAGGATTGCAGCATAGCCAGTGGCTTCGAAAGTGCCGGCCGAAAGTGTCCCACCCAAAAGCAGCATGACAAGAGCCACGCCCAGACCTGCACCACCGCTGATGCCGAAGATGGAGGGACCGGCGAGGGGATTCTTGAATGCTGTCTGCAACATCAGACCACTGACCGACAGCGCTCCACCGCATAGGCAGGCTGTGATGGCCTGAGGCAAACGGGTTTCCAATACGATGTATCGCCAGGACGGACGCTCATGATTACCTTCCAGAAGAATTTGAAAGACATCTGAGGCTGGAATATGGATTGAGCCATATAGCAGACTTAGCATGAACAATATGATGATGGCCAATGAGGCCAGCAGACAGTATCTTACACCTCCCATACCACTATTTCACCGGACGGTAATAATTGAGTTGTTGGATTTTGGAATCAGGATGGAGAATGGCAATATAGTCGCTCAACAACAGATAGGGCTTGAAAGACACCTCCTCAAAATAGGGCACTTTCTCAGAGTCAACATAATAGACTCTATGGTCTTTGAATGCTTTGATTTCTTGATAACCTGCATATTCCGAGGCCAAACGGTTGTAGGTGAGGTCGCCCGAACCAAAATGGTTGAATATCCATACATCCGCATTCCCAGCCTTGTCGAGTACCGTTTCAAAAGTCATGGCAAGACTGCCGCTGTGGGAGTCTTTGCTCCATGCGTAGGTCCCGTTGGCATCAGCGATGAGCTGACCGACACTGCTCTTCCCTCCGGGCACATACCAAGTACCGCCTGTGAGTTTTTCAGTCAGGATGGAAGTTCTTGTCTTTGTCTTGGAAGCCTCTTCGCAAAGTTGCTGATAATGTGTTTCCACTTCCTCAAAAAGTGAGTCTGCCTCATGTCCTTTTCCTAAGAGCATGCCATAGAACTTCATCCATTCAGCGCGTGCCAAAGGTGATGTCTCCATATAATCGGCACATTCCACCAATGGAATACCGATGTCGTCAAGCCTGCCATACCCACCTGAGTTCTCAAAAGGTGATACCATCAGAAGGTCTGGTTTCATGTCGATGATTTTCTCCACCACAGGATTCATCCCGTCACCACAGTCAGCTATCTGTCCGTGGTTGACGCCTTCCTTCACATAATCTACTTTGATGTATTTCAAGTCGGCCACGCCGCTTAGCTGTTGTTGCGCACCAAGCCACCCCATCAGCTGACAATGTGCTGCGGTGAAAACAACAGTTCGGTCGGCAGGAATACGGATGAGGGAACCTTCTGGCAAAGAGGATGGAAGAGGCTTGTCTCTGTCGGCCAAGACATAACGGTGTAGGATGGCACCTTTTTTCCAAGGATTGTCAATTTCTACGGTCTTGAAGTTGCCGTAATCCACGATGTGGAGCAATGTGGCATATTTCAAGCGTAGGGTGTCGCCTCCTTCCAAGGCATACGTAGACTTGTTCTGCCTGCAGGAAATGGAAAGACAGGAGACAAGGACGAGGATGATGGAAAAAATGCCAGGATGTCGTTTCAAGGACGTAATGGACTAATGTTAATTGTCGAGTTGGGAATAAATGGAGTTGTTGGACTTGTATTCTGGCACCATCTCTTTCATCTTGGCCACAATCCTCATGTCGTCATAAGTTTCTGACAGACTGACCAACTCTTTAATATCTTCCCTCACATTGTCGTAATCATACTCTCTCACTTCAGCAATCCTGATTTTCTTGTGGAAACTTGGCTTGGTGTTCTCTTCGGTGGAGAGCAACTCTTCATAGAGCTTTTCGCCGGGACGGAGGCCTGTGTACTTGATTTCAATGTTCTTCAACCCACTCAGTTTAATCATGCGCTTGGCCAAATCAGCGATTTTGACAGGCTCTCCCATGTCGAAGACAAAAATCTCACCGCCTTTCCCATGGGTCCCAGCTTCCAACACCAATTTGCAAGCCTCGGGAATCAGCATGAAGAAACGAATGATGCGCTCGTCTGTCACAGTCACAGGTCCTCCTGCCTTGATCTGGCGCTCGAAAAGTGGAATGACCGAACCATTGGAACCGAGAACATTGCCAAAACGGGTGGTCACAAACTGTGTGATGCCCTTGAGCTTGCCCTCTTTGATGGCTTTGTCAAGGCTTTGAACGTAGATTTCGCAGATGCGCTTCGAGCAGCCCATCACATTGGTGGGATTGACCGCTTTGTCGGTCGACAGCATCACAAACTTTTTCACCCCATACTTCACACTTAAATCGGCGATGACCTGGGTGCCGTAGACGTTGTTTTGGATGCTCTCACTGGGGTTGTCCTCCATCATAGGGACGTGTTTGTAGGCTGCTGCATGGAAAACATAGTCGGGCTGGAAGATGGAGAACAGATGCTCCATTCTCGAAGCATTGGAGATGGAACCTACAATGGTGGAGGTCTTGATTTCAGGCCATTGGCGTGCCATCATCAGTCGTATGTCGTGCTGAGGAGTCTCTGCTGAGTCAATCAGCATCAGTTCGGAAGGCTTATATTCTGAAATCTGCCTGACGATTTCCGAACCAATGGAGCCAGCGGAACCTGTGATGAGAATTTTCTTGCCGGTAAGCATCTTGCCTACTTTTTTCATGTCAACTTGTATCTCATCACGTGGCAAAAGGTCTTCCACACTGATTTGCTTCATCTGAACGGTGGAATAATCACTGTCCTTGTTCCATTCCTTGGTGCCCTCCACCATGAAAATCTTGACGTCGGCATTGATGAAAATGTCTTGGAGAGCTGTGTCTTTTCGGAAAAACTCAGTCTGAAGAGGTGACACCAGCAGCGCCTGTATCCTTTTGCTCTCTAAGACATCACTGAAATTGTCGTCTATATAGTATATGCTTTCACCCATCAGCATCTTGCCGCGGTAGTAGCGGTCGGTCGTGGCAAAACCGCAGAGGGCAAAATTGGCATCTTTTTGGTTGCGAATGTTTTTAGCAAGTCCTACACCGCCATCACCTACACCAAATATCAATGTGCGAAGGGCTTTCTCACGTTGGTAAGAGACATCAAAAATAGTCTTAACCAATATTCGCCAAGCCCACATCAAAATCATGGCAAGGACATACATTGCCAAAATTTGGCGTCCTTTGAGGGCAACGAACAAAGTGGAACCATGGATATCCTGAATGCCAACTCGCAGCCATGCAATAGGATAATGCATGACTTCGGCGATGGCACATGAGAGAATCATGGCATAGGCGACACGACGAAGGTCGACAAAGGATGAGTAGCGAACGACACCGGCATAAGTATGGAAAACCTTGAATCCAATCAGGTTGAATACCATGTACACACTTATGGTGAGGGTTGCTGCCCCAAAATGTTTGATTAAGGAACTTGCACTGGTGAACAGCAACAACACGAAAATTCCGGAGACGAAACAGATAAAACAGTCAAGGAGGAGAACAGTCCAATAGGGGAGTGCTTTCTTGGTGAAATACCAATTGAGCAAATCATCCCTGACTCCTTTGAGGTCTGCTTTGATGGCAGATAGTATTTTACTCATTATTTGACGACTTCTTTCAGGATGGAAATGATCTTTTCTACATTGGCATCTGTTACGCAAGGACCGGATGGGAGACAAAGCCCCTTGCGGAACATACGTTCAGAGGTGCCGTTAATGTAGGAAGGTGCATCCTTGTAAACGGGTTGTGTGTGCATCGGGCGCCATAACGGTCGGCTTTCTATCCCTTCTTGTTGCAGTGCATGCAAGGCTTTCATGACCAGTTCGCAGGGCTCCAAATCTGCTTCTGCTGCTTGTGGCTGATTGCTCTCAGGTGTTTCAAATGTGATGGTGCTCAACCAATAATTGGGCTCCATATAGTTTTCGGGCTGACTATGAAAGCGGATAATCTCATGGTCGGCGAATGCCTCTGCATACATGCCTGCTATACGCTGATGGTGCCGGACATGGTCTTCTACTACTGTCATCTGGCCGCGTCCGATGCCGGCGCACACATTGCTCAAACGGTAGTTGAAGCCTATTTCCTTATGGAGATAATAAGGTACGTCCTCACGAGCCTGGGTGGCGTAGAACATGATTTTTTTCTTGGCTTCCAGAGTGGGGCAGATAAGTGCTCCGCCTCCTGAGGTGGTGATCATCTTGTTGCCATTGAAACTCATGATGCCATATTCTCCAAAGGTGCCTGTCATTTTGCCTTTGTAACGGGAGCCGAATGCTTCTGCTGAGTCTTCTATGACAGGTATCTCATATTTGTTGGCTATGGCCATGATGTCCTCAATATAGGCTGGCATACCATAGAGATAGACAGGGACAATAGCTTTGGGCTTGCGTCCAGTCTTGCTTATTCTGTCCTTGATGGCATCTTCCAATATGTTGGGGTCCATGTTCCATGTGGCTGGCTCAGAGTCAATGAAAACGGGTGTGGCGCCTAAATAACGGGTTGGGTTGCACGATGCGGCAAAAGTAAAACTTTGACAGATGACTTCGTCTCCTGGTCCGATGCCCAAAGCCACCATAGCAAGGTGTACGGCAGCGGTTCCGGATGCCAATGCCACAACCTTTTTGCCTTGGCCAACATAGGCTTCCAAATCATCCTCGAAAGCGTTGACATTAGGTCCGAGAGGAACCACCCAGTTGGTATCAAAGGCTTCCTGAATATATTTCATTTCATTGCCGCTCATGTGGGCAAGACACAAATAGACTCTATCCATCTTTTAAGGGCTTGTTTAGTGAAATACCTCTTTGGAATTGCAAAAATAATAAATAAAATTGAAAATGGGCGTGATTTTCCTTTTTTTTCAATGAAACCACAAAAAAACACGGCCTTCATAGCATGAGGCCGTGTCTTTTTGTGGTTGACAGTGGTTATGGGATGTTGGGACCAATCTCACCATCCTTGTTCAAATACCAGTTGCTCTTGTCCTGCAATTTGGCTCTGATATCATTCATCAGATCCTGGCTGGTTTCACCTCGCCGCATGCAGATATGGTTGGCAAGGAAATTGGTGTCTGATGAGCGCAAGGCAAAACGGAGGATGTCATAATAGCGTGTTCCCTCAAAGGCAAATTCCAATGCTCCCTCCTGAAGAATCAGTTCACTGACATAATTTTGCAGGTCTGGGGTTTGCTCTGCCTCAGTACGGGTGGTGTCCACAGGAAGCTGGTAGAATTCGTTGAGCGGAGCAAAACCTGAACCACGGGTGTGCATACCCATCGTGTTGGCGTTGGTACGGCCGCCGCGGCCTGTTGCACTTTCTGCATCCATCTCGATATACCGAGCTGTCGGGAAGTCGAATTGGCTAATCCATACGGAGTCGGACTCAGAATAATAGGGGTATACTTCCTCCTGGATGACGGTGTTGTTCAAGCCGCGTGAGAGCACTTGGTATGCCATTCGTGGGTAACCTGCAAGGTTGAGCGCCTCAGCCATGCGCAGATAGACCATCTGCCGGCGGTAGATATGCACGTTCTCTTGTCTGTGTTTGCTGATGGACTGCATCTCAGTACGCTCATTGGTGAGGTAGTTGTAGGAGTAGTAGTTGTCCCATACAGTGTAGAGGCGAAGGTCGCCAGTGCGGTGGTTGGACAGACCTTGTGGGGCATATTGCACAGTATTGCCATTGCCTGTCACTTGGCAGAACATCTGCGAGGCAGAGAGTTCTTCCATTCCAAGAGAAGGAATGATGCTCACCTTGTAGTCGTTTTCCTCCCTTGAGTTGAACAGATTACGAAGTTCGCTGTAGTCGCCGTCTGTCTTGTTGGCATTGCAGGGAATCATGGTAATCAGTTCGCTGTTTTCATTGTAGGACTCTTGTACGACGGAATTTGACCAAGAGTCAGAGACACCTGTCCATGATGAGTTGCCGCTCGTCCATTCTACCCTTTGTATGCCGGTGGAATAGGTGGAGTTGTCTCCGTTGCGCTCAGCGATATACTTGTAATAGCGCAGGGCTGCCTGGCGGTAGTATTCCACGTTGCCGGAGGCACTGCCAGCCCAGAGGTAAAGGTCGCCCAACACGATGTTGATGGGGAACCATATTAAACGGTAGGTGGTGCCATTGTCATAATAGGGATACTCACGGCCATATTTCTCGGCAAGCGGCAGCAGGTCGTTGATGAAATACTCACACACCTGCTGAATGCCGTATGCGGGATAGTTGGCCTCTGACTGCTCCTTGGTAAGGATAGGATCCACCACGAAGCGAACCTTTCCATAGTTGATGACCATCTGCAGATAGGTCCAGGCACGGATAGCCTTTGCCTGTGCATATTCTTTCATGAATATATACTTGTTGCGGTTGTCTTTCAGTGCCGTGTCTGCGTTGGCAATGAAGAAGTTGCAGTTGTTGATGACAGCATAGTAGTCACGTGGGTTGTTGTACATGTTGTCATTGCCGATGTTGAACTGCGAAACCTCTCTCAGGTCTTTGCTGGCATCATTGGTCAGTTCTACCAAGTCACCTCTAACTTCACCAAGCAAGATGGTACGGTCGGCAATTGCCTGAAGTTTGTTGAGAATGCCAATCATGCTGTAGACAGAGTCAGTGGCATTGTCCAACTTGTGGTTATCTGAGTAAATGACATGGTCAGACTCTTGGTCGAAGAAATCGGAGCATCCGCCCAATATGCAAGCTATGCAAAGGGTACTGATGAATATACTGATTTTTTTCATAATCTTTGGTCTTTTGCTTGTTGTCATAATGGTCTTAGAGGTTCACCTTGATACCTGCCACGAATGAGCGGCTCTGGCCAAGACGGCCCAAGTCAATGCCCTGGCCGATGACGGCTGAGGTCATAGTGAACTCAGGGTCAGAACCGAGATATTTGGTGTAAGTGAACAGGTTGTTGCCTTGAATCCAGAACTGCAGACCCTGGAGGTACTGCGACTTGAGAGGAAGGTCATAACTCAGGGTGACGGTCTTCAGACGAATGTAACTACCATCCTCAATCCAGCGGTCGCTGAAGCGAGAGTTGCCCATCGGGTCTTGGAAAGTCAGCTTAGGAATATCGGTCTGCTGTCCTTCCACCTGCCAGCGGCGAAGCATGGCTGTCGTCTGGTTGAAGAAGCGTGAACCGCTTTCCACTTGCTGGCGCATGTAGTTGTACACGTCGTTGCCCAAGCAGTAGTTGAAACGGACATCAAGCTTGAGCCGTTTGTAATTGAACGTGGTGAAGATGTTGCCGTAGAAGTCAGGATTCGGGTCACCAATGATGTCACGGTCAGCGTCGTTGATTTGTTTGTCCCCATTCCTGTCGACAAAATGCATATCACCGGCTGCGAAATATTTCTTGTCGGCTCCATTTTCGTCAAGGATATAGAGTCCTGCTGATGCTGCCTCCTCAGAAGTGGCGAACACACCTTGTGTCTTGAAACCATAGAAACGGTTGGCTGGCTGGCCTACCTCAGTGCGGATGGTAGCACCATATACGTCATTGTCCACGAAAGGTTTGCCGTCTGCCAGTTCGGTCACCTTGTTCTTATAATGGCCGATGCTGCCGCCTACCTGCCATTGGAAATTGCGGAGGGCAAGCAGTTTGATGTTGGCATTGATGTCGAAGCCCTTGTTCTCAAGTTTGCCACCGTTGCTCCAGTTCTGGTAGAGTCCGGAGAGATAGCCCAGTGACTGATAGGTGAGAAGGTCTGAAGTTGTGCTCTTGTAGAGGTTCACGGCGAGACCGATGCGGTTGTTGAACAGACTGGTTTCCAATCCAAGGTTGATGCGTGCTGTGCGCTCCCATTGGATTTTGGTGTTGCCAATGCCGTCAAGAGACAGACCGGTAAGCTGCCTCAGGTAGCGCTGTGCACGGAAGTAACTGCGGGCGACATAGTAGTCGATGTCATCATTGCCGCTGATGTCATAGCCGGCAGTGAGGCGCAGGTAGTTGATGGCACGAATCTTGGCAAGCCATGGCTCGTTGGTCATCACCCACGATGCTTGAATACCGGGGAAGAGGCCCCAGGCTGCATCAAACATGTTGAGGTCGCCACCATCCTGGCCAAAACGTGAGGAACCTTCCATCGTCAGGTTGGCTTGCACATAGTAGCGGCTCTTGAAATTGTACTCTGCCTGTGCATACCATGCCATGGAGTTCCAGTTGTCGTTGGCACCGACATCTTGGGCGTTGAGCAGGTTGCTGCTCATATAGGGAGTCTTGTCATTTCCCGTGTTGTAGCCCAACTGCGAGTTCATGGTATAGCTTTCCCAGTTGATACGGGCACCGATGAAGGCGTGCAGGTCATGAGCTTTGAAACGGTTGCTCCAGTCGAGGCGGGTGTCGCTCATCACTGAGTTTTGCTTGGAAGCAAGTGAGCGTACCTCATTCTCCCTGTATGCACCGATGCTGCTCACATAGTAGTCGGGAGTTCCGTTGATAGGGATGTAGAACATCTCACTGGTGTTGACCAAATTGTAGCTGAAATGCTCCGACAGCCACAGATGAGGACTGAAGGTCCATTTCGGTGTCACCGTCAGGTTGAGCATGGAGTTCTCAAAGTGGTTCTTGTTCTCTGCATCTCCATATTCGTTGATGGCGGCAGGGTTGCCCAATCTCCAGTTGTAGCTGTTGTAGTTGGCCAATGCCTCTGAGAGGTAGTCTTCCTGCTTGATGTCGTAGTGAGAGTCGCTCAATATACCGCGGCCATAGCTGAACGGGCTGAGGAAAGGTGACTTCACATAAGCAAGGAACGAAGGACTTGTTGGTGTTCCTTCATCATAGCTCTCTGGAGCGCCATCGTCACGGATGTTGCGTGTGATGTTGGCGAAGGAGGCGTCGAAACGAATGTCAAGGCGCTTGAGCAGACGGATGTCGGTATTGAAACGGATATTCAACCTGTTCATGTCATTGTATTTCAGGTTGCTTTCCTGTTTCGTATAGCCTACAGAAAGATTGTAGTTGGCGATATTGTCACCACCCGACACATTGATGCCGTAGTTTTGCGTCATTGCCGTCTGATAGACAAGGTCTTTCCAGTCGGTGTTCTGATGATACTGTGTGTAATAGTAGTAATTGGGGTCCTCGTTGAGGAACTTGAAGGTGCGGCGGGTTGTGTTCGTCGTCTTCAGCAACTCAGATGCGTAACTGCGGTATTGCTCCGGGTCCATCACTGAGAGGTACTTGGGCTCGAGCACCACTCCTGCAGAAACACTGGCTGTGATACGGGTTGCCATTGTCTTGTTGCGCTTCGTCTGGATGAGCAACACACCATTGGCTCCCTTGGCACCATAGAGGGCGGTTCCATTGCGCATGAGCGTGACCTTCTCGATGTCAGCGGGATTGATGTTGGAGATGATGTCGTTGTAGAATCCGTCATGAAGCATCGTGCGTCCATATTGCTGGTCGATGATGACGTCGTCGACAACAATCAGCGGTTGGGCATTGGCATTGAGCGAGTTGATGCCTTGGACGAACATGACACTGCCTATGCCAGGCAATCCGCTGCGGGAAATCGTATAGACCTCGCCTCCCAATTGCTTCTGAACCTCATCCTTGATGTTGACAGAATTGGTGTATTGGAAATCACTTGCCACACGGTCGTTGCGGATGTTGTTTTCCTTGGCATATTCAGCCTTGAAAGTGGTAGGATAGAGCTTGATATCACCTTGATATTCATCTGCGGTGAGGCCAGCCCTAACGGGATTGTAGTCGGGTGAAACGACGTAGATGGCACTGGAGAATACAGGAACATCCACTTTATAGGTGCCGTCGTCACCAGAGAGGGCGCTGTAGCCTTCCACACCGTCTGCTGCCACGATGCAGCCGCTGATGGGATTGTGGGTAGCGGCATCCAGGACACGACCTGTGACGGTGCGTGTCTCGTATTTCTTTTTCTTCTGGGTGATAGCGGTCACCAAGTTGTTGAGGACGTCAGACTCTTCTTCGTCATCATCATACTGAGCTGAGGCGGTGATGGGCATGAGCATCATCAACCCCATGGCAATTAACAATTGACAATTAACCATTGACAAAAAGCCTTGCCGTCTGTGTCTGGATATGATATTGTTGAGTTTCATCTTCATCATTGTTAATTGTTAGACATGGGTTTGTCCTCATGGGGCTTGAGGAGAATGCAGTCAACACGCATGGTACGTGTATATTTGTTGCTGCGCAACTGGCTGCTGGTCACACGGGTTTCCACTTTGAGTGTCACCTGAGGCTCTTCTTCATTCAGTCCGTAAGAAGCAACAGGGAACTTGAAGTTTTCTGCCAACAGCAGGGCATTGACTGTCTCTGAATTGGTCTCCAGCCTGTCACAGATTTCTTCCTCTACCACTTTGCCGTCCAGGTCATGGTGGTTAAGAGTGCAACGGATCAGTGTGGGCAACTTCTGGATGTTGGTGGCATTCCAGTGATAGGCTGTCGCAGGAGCGGTGACGAGATAGATGTCGTAGCCGATGTTGGACAGCACGTCGGTGATGTTGAAGGTCACCCACGGGTTGACGGTAGTCCTCTGGGGCTCAAATTCTACAAACCTGTTGTTGGAGACAACATTGTAGAAAGGATTTTTCTTCAGAGAGTCAGGGGCATCTTCAAATGTCTCTGGTACCGGACGTATGATGGCGGCGACGGTAGGCTCGTCATCTCCAGCACTATTTTTGGTGGTACTCACCTCTTTGATGGCTGACATGTTCTCAGGCTCGATGATGCGAATCTGGTGGAATGATTGCTCCTTGTCGATTTTCCAATTGTTGGATTTCAACATGATGCCATTGCTGCAGTCGATGGCTGTCGCACCGGACAGTGCACCTTCAGAAGCAAACGGTTTGTAGTACTCGTAATAGTGGAGAGTGTCAGCGCCCCACGCAGACCTACGGTAGTTGTAGTTCATGATGCAGTTGGTCGACATGGCAGAATCCTGCAGGGCTGCTTCGCTGTTGAACGTGCGGCTGAACACAGTTCCCTTCATAATCGCCAAACGGCTGTTGGTATAGGCAATCGAGTCACGGTCGGGCACACTGTTGTCATATACGAAGTAGTCAGTGTATTCATCCACCATCTTCTTCCACTCTTGGTTGGTGGGAACAATCATCAGATAGGTGCTGTCCTCAGAGTGGATGCGGGCATCAAGAAATTCACCATCGAAGAGGTCATTCTGCTGGATGAAGACAGAATCAAGATAAACCGTCTTTCCGTCAACGATACCTCCGGGCACACTTTGTTCGGCAATGAACTCCTTACGGTAGTACATGGGGTTGTAGAAGAAGCTTCTTACGCTGTCGAGTTCGTTGTCCTTACGCATATACTCAAACAAGTTGGAGAAGAACTTCACCTGGTTGCCCAATGTGTAGAGCACGCCATTGTCATAATGCTGGTTGGAAGAAAGGAATTTGTTGCCGTCAATGGCATCTGGGGTGAGGTAGGCATATTTGCCGTTCATCAGCACGATGGTGTCATTGGTCAGACTCGACACAGAGTGGTTGTAGAGCGTCATGTGGTTCTGGATGAACTCTTTCACTGTGGTGTTGTCATCATCGTTCACTTTGCCTTTCTCCTCATTGTAGGCAGCAATGAGCTGATTGGCCTCTTCTGCCGACAGACAGTCATTGTTGGGGGCAAAAACTGTGAATACCTGGCTGCTTGCCAAGGATTTGTCGTAGCCGCATGCTTTCACCACACTGGCAAAATTGCTGAGATTGGGGTCTTTTTGAATAGCTTCCCACAAACTACCGCCCTGCTGACCGGTAGCGAGGCTGTTGTAGTGGTCGTCCCATTCATCGGAGCATGCTGTCAGTGTCAGGGCTGCTATCGCTAACCCCAACACTGTCTTATATATATGATTACGTTTCATCATTTGAATTGTCAATTGTAATTCTTGAATTGTCAATTGTGAATGGTTTAGAGGTCGTCTTCAATCTCGCCCTCACTGTCTACGCCATATACACTCTTGGGTACCAGTTCCAGGTAGTCGAGCATGAACTCATTGTTGTTGCCTTGCTTACCGTCGGATGCGACGCGGAAACGGATGTAGTGGTCCTTGGTGGCATCAATGTAAGTCTGGCACATGATACGGCGGTAGGTACGCTCATTTCCGCAGAAGTAACCTTTCGACGAGGTGCTGAAGTGGAAGATGGAGCGCGGACCGCGGTAGGCACCCAAGTTCTTCAGCAGTTTCTGCTCCTCAGCTTTCTCCTCAATGGTCATCTGGTCGTATTTTGCGGGAGACTCATCGATGACATAGCGGTCGCCGATATACAGGTCAGAGTTGAGGAATTTGGTCATGTCCAAAGGAATTCCCTGCGGGACACCGTCAAAGTACACCTGCATCACACCGCGTGTTTCGATGGCGCAGAATCCCAGACGCACCTGCCAGTCGCCGCTGTAGGGTACAGGAGGCATGCGGAAGGTGAAGTCGTAGTCACCGAAGAGGTTCCATTCATCACCCTGCCATGACCAGAAATTGATGTGCGGACGACGGAGCACCACACTACAGTTGGAGAATGTCACGCCATCAAGATAGCCCAGCGGGAAATAGAAGTTTCGTCCATTCTTTGGTGTGGCGGAGTCGTCAGGTACGCCGGGGTCATCATCTTTGGTGGGGTCGCCATTGAAACGGAGACCATTGCAGATAACCTCAGGGAATACGGTGGAGAAGTCCATGCGGATACGCATGTTCTGCACCTTATTCTGCACGTCATAACTGAAAGCGACAATATCGTCCACATAGTAATAGTGACCATTCAGACCATCGTGTATGACATCGCTCTCAATCGATGGGTCGATATGGATGCCTTCTATCTGATAGGCATTGTCATAGCGCCTGTTGATGTAGCGCTCACCTTTCTTGCCATTGCCCATCCAGTTGGTCACGGTGAGTTTCTCTACCTTGATCATGGTGTGCGGCAACAGGGTATGGTGCCAGTCAATGGGGTTGACAAGAGTCTCCTCATAGCCGAATGCGCCTTTCACGATACCAATGTTGACATCCATCGGAGTAAGGTCGGAGGTTCCGGCTGTGTAGCGGTTGAGGATGTGGTATTGCACAAAGCGATGGAGGGGGTTGATGCTGTCCTTGAGGTTCTCAAATCTGTGGCCTTCCTTGTTGACATCATCAGGATAGACGGGGTCGTAGAGCTGGCAGGCGAGGTCATAGAGTGCCTTCATGTCACCTTTGGCAATGCCATACTTCGATTCCAAGATTTCATCTGGCTCCACGAAGAAGGTATAGCCATATTTCTTGGTGTCGGGTACCCATGCCACCTCACTCCAGATATGCGACTTGTAGTAGTACTTGGGATATGCATCCTTGTCGTAGGTCTCGTCTTCCACCTTCAGCACCTCGCTCAGCACGTCGGTGGCGACAAGTGCGTTGTAGAATGTGCTGATTCTTGGGTTGTCGCGAAGCAAGTCGGAGATGTAGTTGTTGGACTTCTCGATGACACGGTCGATGGGCTGCATGATGCCGTTCTCCACGGAGTCGTCGGCCAGGTCAAAATAGATGTGTGAGAGTCCCTCAAGGAAGATGACGGCGTTCTCCTGCTCGTCAAATCCGGAGGATGTGGCAATGTAACGTCCAAGCAGGTTGGCTGTAGGCAGACGGTCCTGCCCCATGTCCATGGTGGTGTACATGTTGTTGATCAGGTGGGTGCGTGCGATGGTGTCGCAGTCGGCATTGGTCAGGTCATCCACGCTTGACATTCCACGTGAACGGAGATATTCGTTGACTGCATTGTTGTTCGGCACGAAACAGGTGTAGTGACCATAGGTCGACAACAAATCCATCAGGCCGGCACGCTCCACGATTTGGGTGAACTCGCTGTATTTCTCAGGGCGTTTTTTCAGGAAGTCGCTTGCCATCTCGCCCGTGAAAGTATAGAAGTTCTCTGCGTCTGGGTCATCAGACACACATGAGGTCAGCGAACCCACGATGAGGGCCGCAAGGCTCATGACGCACAGTATGTTGAATTTGAACTTTTTCATAATTGTATGTCCTTTATCAGTTTTTGAATGAGAAACTACTTGTAGCTTTCATTTTCACCGCTGCCGTATGCTGGATTTTGGTGCAGCTTGGTGTTGGCTTTCAGCTCCTCGTAGTTGTAGGGCCAATAGATGGCGTCCATCTTAGAGAGTTTGTTGGCGATGAGTGCCGAACCTGTCGTCACTTTCTGCAGTGCAGCAGAGGAAAGCTGTGTGGTGGTGCCTTCGCGTCTTGCCAAACGAACGAGGTCGAACCAACGCTTGCCTTCAAACATCAATTCACGCTGACGCTCGCGGAGCACCAATGTCTCCAACTGTGATTTGGTGGCATAGTCGGTGGCAACGAGTGTGTCGACGAGGTTGGTCTGGCAGATAGAGCGTTTGTTGACAGCATTCACGATGGAGAATACTTCGTCCACATAGGGCTTGTTGTGGCTGATTACATCAGCTTCGCTGCCTTCCTGAAGTTTTTGAGTCAGCGCCTCTGCTTTCATCAGCATGATGTCGGCAAGGCGGTAGATAATCCAGTTGCTGCCACAGTCATTCTGTCCCCATTTCGTGTCCCATCCAGTAACAGAGGGGTCTGTAGCTTTCGAGAAATCGACAGAAATGTTCTGGCTCACATACTTGTTGATGGACTTCGCCTTGGTATAGATATTGGTATACATACGAATGTCAGCCACCTTGTTGCGGTCATCGAAAACGGTGCGGCCGGTGGACTTGCCAATGTCATCTACCAGATAGTCGGAGGGAGCCAACTGTCCGCTTGCATTGTTGAGTCCGCTGTTGCCATACAGAGTAGCGATGGTAGAATTGTTGGGCATATTGTTTGCAGAGGGCCTGTCATCGAACACAAGCTGGAAAATGATTTCCTGTTGTGCATACTCAGTATAGTCATCATCTGTAAACATATAATTGTATGCCTCACCATAATAGTTGGTGCTGATCAAATTGCTTAGGAGCGGGTAACCATTGGTTCGGGCGAAATTGTCGTTCGAACTGCTTCCGCTTCCGCCTCGGCCTCCTCTGCCGCCACCTCTGATTGAGCCAACGCTACCATTCTGGATTTCCTCGGCAATCTTTTTCTTGGAGGCAATCACCATGTCGGCATATTGGATGCAGCGGTCATAGTCCTGCTTCCAGAGATACATCTCGCAGAGCATGGCGTTGATGGCTTCCTTGGTGATGCGGCCCGTCTGGTAGAGTGGGGTGGTGGTGGGGTAACGGTCCACTGCCATGTCCTTCACACTTTCCAAGTCGTAGATGATGGAGTCGAGTACAGCGTTGAATGGCGTAGCAGGCAAATCCATCTCTTGGTCATCATCGGTGTAGGCAACGCGCGAGAATGGCACGTCACGGAAGGCACGGATGAGATAGAAGTAGCACAGTGACCTCAGGGCTGTCACCTCAGCAATGGTGGCCTGAAGCTCGCTTTGTGTATAACCTGGGTCATCCTCAGCTACACCGGGAGCGAATTTGATGACTGTGTTGCAGCGGTTGATGACGCTGTAGAAGTCTACCCAAGTGGTGTATGGGTTCTTGGAGATGATGTTCTCGTTGAGAACATTCAGCAGGTTGACATTTGAGGAGGCTACGTTGTTGCCGGGTGCCATATTCTCACTGCGTGCCTCTCCCCAGATAATCATGCGGCTGATGCAGGCATCGGATTGGAGCTGGGTGTAGCAGCCCGCAACAATGGCATCGACATCTGCCTTCTCATTCCAGAACTGCTCGAGCACAATCACATCGCGCGGTTCTATCTCCAAGAAGTCGGAACAGCCGGCGAGTGTCAGGGCTGCCAGTGATGCAGCGGCAAGACCTCTCAACTTATTGAATATATGATGTTTCATAATGATCTTTCTTCTTTTTATTATGTTCCATTAGAAGTCTACAGTGATACCCAAGGTGTATGAGCGTGAGCGCGGAGTCTGGTTGCCGTCAATAGCGGGGTCATATCCTCCGGCTGAGATATCGGGGTCAACACCAGAGTACTTCGTGATTACGAAGGGGTTGTTGACACTGGCATAGAGATTGATTCTGTTCAATCCCATAGACTTGAGCCATTTTCCTCGGAGCACATAAGAGAGCTGGGCGTAGCCCATACGCAGGTAGCTGCCGTCCTCAACAAAGCGGTCGCTGATGAGGGTGTTGTAGTTGCTGGTGCTGCCGTACATGGCACGTGGAATCGTGGTCACATCACCCTCTTTGCGCCAACGGTAGTTGACAGCCTGGCTTTGGTTGTCGTTGCCGGTCATGGCCTCTGCGTTGAGGCGGGCGCGGTTGATGATCTTGTTGCCATAACGATAGGTGAACTGGGTGTTCAGACGCCAGTCTTTGTAAGAGAAGGTGAAACCGAAACCACCAGTCAGCTTGGGAAGTGAACTGCCCAAGAATACAATGTCAAGAGCATTGATCTGACCGTCGTGGTTGATATCCTCATAGATGGCATCACCACCGCAGAATCGGTAGTTCTTACCCGTGGCATCATTGGTGTAGTTGTACATCATGCGGACAGGGTTGCCTTGACCATCGCGGATAATCTGTCCGTCAGCACTTTGTGCTATAGGAGCAGTCTTTCCACTGGCGATGAACTCATTCTGCTCAGCTTCGGTCATCCGTGAGAAGGTGTTGTAGTTGTATTGATAAACACCTTTGTAACGGAAACCATAGATGGCGCCAAGCGGGTTGAACAACTGCACGCGTCTCAATGTCTCGCCATTGGCATAGCCGAAGTCGGAATTGAGGCTGTTGAGCATATACTCATCCATCTCCAGAATTTCGTTGCGGTTGTTGCCGAAGTTGACGTTGAAGTCGAAAATGAAGTCACCTTTCTTGATCAGACGGTTGGTGCTGACATGGAACTCCCAACCCGTGTTCCTCATCTTTCCACTGTTACGGTAGGGGATGGTGTTGAAACCTACGTTGGAAGGAATGCGGTAGTTGGAGAGCAGCATGTCGGAAGTGGTGCTGCGGTAGCCTTCGACTGCCATGTGCAAGCGGTTGTCAAACAACTCGATGTCGATACCGGCATTGTAGCTGGAGACAATCTCCCACTTCATGTTGGTCAGACGGATGTTTTCAGGATACATCACCGACATGTCGATATACTTGCTTGTAGAGCTCTTGTACTTCGAGGTGTACAGGTAGTTCTGGTTGGGCTGGTTGCCCACGAAACCCCAGCTGAAACGGGGAGCAAACAAGTGCAGCCATTTGCGTGACCATTTCATGAATGGCTCATCACTGATAATCCACTTTCCAGATACTGAGGGGAAGTAGCCCCAGCGGTTGCCCGGACCAAATTTTGTCGTACCGTCGGCACGTACACTGAAGTCCAAGACATAACGCTCCTTGTAGGCGAAGTGGGTGGAGAAGGTGAAATAGAGTGAGCGCCACTCACTGTAGCCTGAGGAAAGACCGCTGATCATACCTCCGGCATCAGGACTGGTGATACCACCCGACGGGTTGAGGTAAGCCTCCGAACCCTGACTGGTGCTGGAACCGGAAGTCAGCTCCATACGGATAAGTGACATCAGAGAGAAGTCCTTGTTCTTGAAGGCAGGGATGAAGGTCAGTGACTGCTTGGTGTTGAAGGAGACACTCTTGGATGAACCGGCGTAGCTGGTATTGATGCTCTTGGTGTTCCTCAATTCCGAACCATACAGTTCTTGCGGATTGAACCTGTTGTCATACTGGTTGAAGATACTCATATACATCGAACCGCGCCAGTTGAGCTGTGTATGGTCGTAGTCAGTGCCAAGCAGTGAGTAGTTGATAACCAACTCAGGCTGCATATCGTATGTGCGGCGCTGGTTCTTGGCGAGATGGGCAGAAGCGACAGGGTTGACAAGGTCCTTCTGGTTGCCGTCGAACACGTTCGAAGCAGTCTGCAGCATGGTGTAGTAGGTGTTGGTATCCTCACCTGTCAGGGGATTCTGCTCATAGATGCTCATGTTAGGCATCTTCCTGCGGGCGATGTCGAGCAATCCATGGTAGTTCATGTCGTTCTTGGTATAGGTGAGGGCGAAGTTGGTACTCACCATGATGCGGCGGCTGATGTTGTAGTCGAGCGCCACACGGGTGGAGAAGCGGTTGAGCTTCTGCTGAATCATGGTACCTGTCTCGTGGTCGAAACCGCCACCGATACGGAAGGAGGCTTTCTCACCACCACCGCTCACCGTGACGTAATGGTTCTGTCGGAGACCCCACTGGGTGACGGCATCACGCCAGTTGGTGTTGTTGTTGTATTGCTCGTACTCTGAGAATGTCGGGTCGTAGTTGATTTCCGGCACGTTGGCAGAAGCATTGTCATCCTGCTGCGGATTGAAGTACGACTCCTTGAGAAGCATGGTGTAGTCATCACCGCTGAGCAGTTTGTAACCCTCTGGCTGATAGGTACCTGTGAGTTTGAGTGAATAGGTCAGTTTCGGAGGACCGGGAAGACCACGTTTTGTAGTCAGCTCAATCACACCATTACCGCCAAGTGAACCATAGAGAGCGGTAGCGGCGGCATCTTTCAGCACGTTGATGGTGGCAATGTCCTCAGGGTTGATATTGAGCAACTCGGCAAATTTCTCATTGTTGGCGGAGGCGAGGTCGAAGTTGTCGAGGTTCACCTCGCGGATGTTGCTGTCAACCACAATCAGCGGGTTGCCGTTGGTCAGTGAGGAGAGGGAGGTGGCACCACGCAGACGCATGGTGGAACCTGCGCCAAGGTCACCAGAGTTGCCAATCACATCAAGACCGGCGATACGTCCTTGGAGCACCTCGTCAACAGAGGTGATGCCCAGACCCTCAAACTCCTTCATGGAGATGCTCTGGGTGGCTGTTGACAACTCACGCTCGGGAATGGGGAGCGAGTTGCCTTTTGCGCGACGCTTCGAGACGACGGTCACCTCCTGCAGTGAGGCGGCTGACTCCATCTTAATCTCGTATGTGGTCTTGTTGATGGGGAGAGTGACGGTCTTCATGCCCACGTAGGTGAAGCGGATTTTATCCTTCTGGTTTTGCACCTTCATGGTGAAGTTACCGTTGAGGTCGGTGATAGCACTCTCGATGATACGGCCATTGGCGTCGATTTCGCAGACTGTGGCACCAATCAATGGTTCCACGTCATCGCTCACCGTACCGTGCACCGAAGTGATGGTTTGTGCGCTCACGGCCACAGCAAAGGCCTGAAGCAATAGGGTCAGTATGATGGATTTCAGTTTTCTCATAACTTATTTCCTCCTTATCGATTTAAGTTGTTGCTTCCAGGGGGTCATTTTCTTTGGCATCAAGCAACCATCAATCTGATGGACAACAGCGTTGGATGACATGAAAATGACTGCGGTGTTGCTTCCCACTTGGCCTCTGAACCAGTAGTCGCGGCAGATTTGGTTGTAGAGTCCTTCGGTCTTGATGACGTGGACAGTGTTGCCTGTTTCATCGGTCACTGTCATCTGATTGCCGGATGCATCGGATATCAACGGGAAGAAACGTCCAGTCTCTGGATTGCGGAGCATGCTCTCATACACATTCCTGTAGCTGGAACCGTCCTCGGGAGCCATGCCGATGGCAACCGAGTGGTCTTGCACGTGGTAGCGGATGAAGTCGACGATAATGTTCTTGATGGCCTGACGAGCCTCCTCAGCAGCCTCCTCAGTACCCCACTCACGTTCGGTCTGTGCCTCATAGTCTTCCCATGTGGGCAGCAAGCCTTGGTCGATGAGTCCCTGGATGGCCTCATTGGTGGGAACATATACGGTGTAGTTGTAGTTGTCGAAGAGACGGAAGTTCTTGCTGCCAATGTCCGACATACCTGCATTGTAGGTGTTGTTGAGCTTGGTGGTCATCAGCTCGCTGCCGTCATGGTCGATGAGGTCGAGGAATTTGGAGAATTTCTCATTGCCTTGCAGCGTGACGTAGAGTGTGCGCTGAGACGGGAGAGGCATGCGGTCGTTGAGCTGATAAGACTTACCATTGACCTTGGTGAAGATTTCGTTGTTGTTGACGGGCAGCACCACGTTGTTGTGCTCAATGTCCCATCCACCGGAGAAGGCGATGCGTCCGTCTGCCGTACGGCTGACACGGAGGAGCGTACCACCTTTTGACTTGTAATACTCATGGCCGTCCTCCACGTCACCGACGATGATGAGCTCATCCATAAGGCGGCTCAGGCGGTCCTTGATGACATCTTGGGCAACAGTAGCCTGTGCGCGGATGCCCTTGGTGATGACACCATTCTCATCGATGGTGCAGTTCCAACGTACTGCTTGCACGCGCTGGTCGGCTGACTTGGTGCGGTCATAGTAGAACTCAAGGAGTGAACCGGTCTCAAGACCTGTGGTTTGGTCAATCTTTCCATTGAATGCAGGGTCAAGATACCATATTCTTCCCTCGTTGGGGATAGGAGCGTTGGCGCCGATTTCCAATGTTGTTGCTTCTTTGTCCATGCAGTTGGAGGGGAGCAGCAGACTGTACCTCGAGTCCATGGAGAGCAGGTAGGGGAGGTAGTTGAGATGGTCGATTGCCCAGTAGATGATGTTCATTGTTGACTCGTGAGCCAAAGCCGGGTAAGCCACTGACGAGTACTCTGCAGGAGTGAACACCTTATTAACAAGATAGACCACACCGTTGCATCCCATGAAGCAGGAGTCGACATGCTCAGGTCTGATGCCGAGTTGCTCCTTGGCATCGTTGAGCACATGGTCGAACTTCGAGGGAACGGCGTCAGTGAATGTCGGGAGCATGTTCACGTTGATGAGCTTGGCCAATGTGGCATCGGGGATGCTGTCCCATGAGCCGTACTCGGTCTGAAGGTCACGTCCCTCGTTGTTCCACCATTGGGTGAGTGCCTCATTGGTGGGAACAATCATGGCTGCTGCATCATAGTGCAGGTCATAGTTCATCGTGTTGGAGTAGATATATTGGTTCCATCCCGGGTCGAAGGAAAGCTGTGCAGCCACGGTCTCACCACTGGGGTCGGTGTTGACCTGAACACTTGTAGCACCCTCACTGCCTGCTGCGCGCTTGCTGTAATAGCGAAGCACATACACGGAGTCTTGGTTGTTGTAGAGACGGTTGTACTCTCGTGTGGCATTGGCATCAAAGTATGGAGCGCTGAAACGGTCGACGAGGTGCGACCACATCGACATGTTGGAGTGGTTGCGGATGATTTCTGCCATATTGCTGGATGACTCAATCACACCGTCTACCTTTTGAATGTAGCCGTTTTTGCAAGTAATGTCGCGATCACTGACTCTTTTGCCATTGACCCAAGCCTCGTTGATGGAGGATGCCTGATGGTTGGTCAGGATGCTCAGGTCGTTCTCTGAGATGTTGTAGTAACGCATGAAAGCAGGCAAGAAGTGAATCATAGGAGCGGAAGTGGCATCTTTCATGATGGGGATGCTCTTTCCTTTTTCCCTGAATTTCTGCCACGGCTGGGTGGTGGGCATCTCTGTCGGCTTCATGATGTAGACAGAGTCATAGATAGACGTTGCTGTTTCGCGGCGCATGCAAAGTCCCTCCATTGGGGGGGTGCCGCTAACATTGGAAAGCAACTCAATGAGGTAAGCATTGTTGATCATCGAGTTGTTGAGGAGCAACTTCTTTTGTGCCAGTGATAGCTGGTTGTAGTTTCTTACTCCCCATGAATTGCTGCTGAACCATTTGGCGAAGGACTCGTCGTCGGCTGCAAACAGCGTTTTCGAACCCGTGTGGCTCAGCACTTCAGTCTGGCCCAGGTCATCAACCAATTGGAGCAGGGTCGTGTAGTGCCCGTCGTCTTTTAGTTGCTCATAGATGGAGTTGCCCAACCACTCGGGCTGGCCGGTCAGCAGATACTCGTCTTCGCACGACTGCAATGACCATGCTCCAAGCAACAAACCACAGCACGCCACAGCGAATCCTGACATCCGCCTGAATGACTTGTGTTCTTGCTTTTTACGTTTCATAGTTTTTTTGTTATGATTAGGAATTTTGATGATAAGTCAGTTGGTCATTTGTAATTTTGGTTTTTGTCATTATATATAATATAATAAGGTGAATCAATTAGGTTGCATATTCAGATGGCTATTGGTGTCACTTGAGGCAACAGTAGCTGTCCGCCCTGTTCTTTCGGGTGATGTTTCCTTTTTTGCTGGCACTTATCATATGTAAAATGACGTTTGTTGATGATATGAAGGAACTGGTGGGCGGGTTTTATCCTGCCACCAGTTCCTCGTGAGAGTTATAAAACTGCGATTGTTGTCATTTCAATCTTCAATTCTATTTTAGTTTATTTCACCGTAATCTTCCTTACGCGGACAGAACCGTCGCTCAGGGTTTCACGTACGATGTTGACACCACGCTGCAAGCCTGCAGTACGGGTTCCGTTGATGGAGAACACCTCTGCGCTGACCACACCATTGCTGTCAATGCTGAAGATGCTCAGCGGGTTGCCGCTCTCCTCAAGCGAGCTGTTCTTGCCGTAGTAGAAGAGCTGCCAGTTGGTCCAGATGGTCCAGTCGCTGTCAATTTGGACATTCTTCTTCAGACCAATGGTGAGTTTGCCGTCCTCGCCAACCTTCACGATAACGTTGTTGTTGGAGAAGAGGTAGCCCTCCTGACCTAAGGTCATGAATGCGTCGGCAGCGGTGCTCATCGAATTTGGCACAGCAAGTTTGTTCTCCTCAATTGCCCATGTCCAACCATCAGGAACTTCTTCCATAGGCTGTGCTCCTGTTGCCAGACGGTGCATAGCCACACTTACAGTGTCGCTGCCCACGGCTGCATAGAGGTATGCATTGTTGTTAAGTTCAGAATTCTCTACCCATGAGGCGTAGTCGACGTCGGCTAAACCTGCGCGGTAGAAGCCTTGGACAGAAACTTTATAAGTACCCTCGGGAAGACCCTGGAGCAACTGGTAGTAGTTAAAGTTGGTGTTGAACTTCTCTGCATCGGTGGCAGTGGCATTGACAGAGGCACCACCTGTCCAACCCTTGTCATTGCCTTCAGCGTATGCTGGGTTGACGATGACTCTGGTGCACTCGATAGGATTGCCGTCACTTGCACTTGCCATATCCTGAGGCAGACCGAGGCGGTTGATAGCCTTGCTGATTTCGTTCATCAGTCCCTCAACGTCGGTATCAGAATATGTACGGTTCTCAAGACCATTGCTGATAGTGGTGTTGAGGTTGGTTGCCTCATTGATGATGTCGGGAGATGCGATTGAGCCCGGGATGGCGCTGGCCAGATCCTCGTTGGCTGCTTCCAACTTGGCGAAGAGAGCCTTGGAGGCATTCACTGCATCCTGCAGGTCAAACAGATTGCTGAGGGCCTCGAACATGGCCTCACCATCATCACCATTTACCACAGCCTTGGCTGCGTCGATACCAGCCTGGAGACTTTCAAGCACATCCTTACCAATAGGATTGCTCAATGCGTTTTCACCGTCGATGATTGCCTGCTCAAGCACGGGCTTCACCACGTCGGCCTGGAATCCACGGTAGTACAGCTTGAAGTTATCCCAGATACACCAGCTGTCGCCAGCCTGGCTGGAGTCACCTTTCACACCAATACGAATTTGCTCACCCTCTTGAGATACAAGACCGAAAGCAGATTGTGTATACATGCCATGTTCAAATGCAATGTGTGAGCTAGCCATCTGGTCGGGGAAGTAAAGGGTTGTGCCGTCATCCAGTGTTTGCGATTCTATACCAGTACTCTTTCCATTCTCATCATTGTAGAACTCAGGGTCTGTGATTTGCACGGGGTCACCGTATACATTGGTGAACGGGGTGCTGTTGGAGTTCAGGTAGATGAACACGGGGCAAGTCTCCTTTGTGGTATACTGCTCGTGGTTGAGGTAGGCAGTGTAGTTGCCGCGTCCGTAACGATAGAATCCCTGCACAGAAATCTCATATACACCCTTCGGGGCTTTCTCCACAATCTGGTAGATGTCGAAGTTGCTGTTGTTCCATGCCTCATAGCATTGCTGATCCCAGCGAACGTTTCCACCGCTGGCTTTGGTGATGGTCCAACCATCAGCATTCTTGTCGTAATTCGGATTGACTAGGTATGCGTTGGTTACGTCAGCACCCGGAGTAATATGCTGGAATGCTTCCATAATCAGGTTCTTCACACGGGCAATCTCTTCCTTCAATTCCTCATTGGTCATGTCGTGGCTCTTGAGCATATCCTCTGAGTCAAATGAAGCCCAGTCACTGACTTCGTCGAGGTAATCAGGATCCAGATAATCATTTCCGGCACATTCCTCTGCGTCACTTATCAAAGCAACAATTTGCTGCCAGAGGTCTATGTTCTCTTCCAAAGCGGCCTGTGCTTCTTGAACAGCTGCTATGTTTGAGAGAATGTCATCTTTTGATGCTGATGCCTTCAATGCTTCGACTGCTGCATTGTAAGCCTCTAAGTAAGACTCAGTATAAACTTTGTCTTCCAGGTCAAATTCCTTGACATTGGCAATGGCTCCGTCGAGAATCAACCTATAAGCCTCATCGCTATTGCCATAATACAAAAGTTTGAAGTCATCAAAGATGCTCCAGTCGTCTGCTATGAGCATGTTCTTCTTGACACCAACTCTCATGCTGCCTTCTTCATTCACTGCCACATAGACAAAGTTATCGTTACAATAGCCTGCCTGGAAGAACTCGTCGGATGCTACCATGTTGTGAGGGATATAGTACACCTCACCAGTCTCACTGTCGGTGGCAGATGCCCAGTTGCCAGTGGTCATGGCTGCTGTAAGGCCAGCTGAATAAGGTGATGCGATGCTGGACTCAAAAGTCTGGCCGTTGACAGTTGCATATATTTTGGCATATTTCGACTGCTCGTTATTAGCCTTGTAATTGTCATATCCTGGTTGTACGTTGCCAGCACGGTAGAAACCATTAGCTTTAAACATATAGACACCAGGATGCAGTTCTGTGAGGTCCTGATAAGTGTCGTAGTTCATGCTATAACGCTCAGCATTCTCCTTCGGGTTAGCAGAGCCCCATCCAGAACCAGACCAACCAGTAAGGTCATTACCCTCGAAAGTTGGGTTCTTGATGAAGAGCTTGGTCACATTCACAGGATTCTCAACAGTTGCCTTGTCGTAGTTCTCGGCAGCCAGTTCTTCCTCACGTGCCTGGATTGCCTTCTTGGTAGCCTCTGTGGCAGCATTGAGCTCTTCCACAGTACTTGAGGTGTTGTTGTATACGGCAATCTGGTCAGCCACATTGGCACCGATTTCCTCAGCTTTGTCAAGCTGCTCTTTCAGTTTCATGGCTGCCTCATAAACGTTGAGTGCGTTGATATAGGCGTCACCAGTTGCCTCGGGAATGAGCTTCCAGTCAACGAATACGTTTTCTCCTTCCTCACAGTCTGAGGTCAACGCCGTATTTTCAGGGTTCTCTGAACGGTTCAAACCTACGAACTTGGTGTTGTCGTTGATGTTCGGGTTCAACTCAGAGGGCATGAAACGATAAACATTGTTTCCCATGTCCTTGATTTCCCAGAAGAAGTCGGGCTGGTTGTTGTAGTCAACATACATGATGTTGGGGGCCTCAAAGAAAACCCATCTCCAGTCTATGGCTCCTGCATTGTTGGCTCCATAATCCGAAAGCGTGTAAAGGCCGCCGCCCTGGTCCTCAATCTTGATTTTCAGACCGCGCTCGCCCACACTGGCTTGGGTGCCATAAGCATTACCCTGTGTGAACAGAAGCTGACTGCCTACATTGTAGAAATAGTAGATTTCGTTGGCAGTCATACTTGCGAACTCCGTGGGGATTGCGGGCTTCTGCCAGACATTTCCGTCCACAGCCTTAGCTCCACTGCTGCCGAAAAACAGCAATGCGCCTAAAACAAGTAGTTTTGCAATTTTCATAAAGGTTAAATTTAGATTGTTAATAAATACGCACATGCCGAAACACATGCATGGTTGAAATAAAAGGTTCGTTTTAAAGGTATTCCCAGTTCATCTTCATGAAAGGATATAATCCCTCAGTTAAAAATTTTGGCTTATCGTAACGAGTCGATAGGATAACCTCGGTTTAGAATTAATTCCTATTAGGTTTCTATGAAATTGTTATAACAGTTGCAAAGATAACAAAAAATTATATAACACACATCTTTTTTTAGAAAAATTTTATGCGATATGTGTATTTCTTACACTTTTTGTTTCATATGACAAAAAAAAGGCCATGCTGTATAAAAAGCATGACCTTATTTTTAAATCGAAGATGGCTATTTTACCAATATGGTTTGAACCTTGTCGCCTTCTTTCTTGATGTATGTTCCCTTGGAAAGCGGTTGGGCAACTTTGATGCCGCTCAGGGTATAATATGAGGGCGTCGTTGGTGATGGTTCGCTGTTCATCTGCCGGATGCCGTTTGTGGTGGCGTCAACGATTTCTTTCACCTCTTCTGCAGTCAATGCATAGTTGTAGATTCGCACATCATTGAGGTATGCCTTGAGTTGTGGCGCTGTGCCGTCTTGGCTCCTTCCCAGATAATTCAAGACGGGATGGATATCGGCTGGCATGATGGAAATGTCGGTGGAGTGGCCTGCCTTTTCCCCGTCAACATATATCACAGTACTGTCGCGGCTGATGGTGAGGGCAACGTGTTTCCATATAAGTGATGACAGTCTGCCCGTTGTCGTCAGTGTTTGGTTCTCATTGCCATTGTTGACGACAAAACTGATTTTTGAACCGTTGGAAGGTGTGAGATACATATATTGTGTGGGTCCGTTGCCGAAGTCAAAGAGCCGTTGGTTGGCTGCGGACGACGAGCGCCAGTTGACCCATGCTGCAAAAGTCATGGCTTCGGTGGACGCAATCTCATAGGGTAGTTGCACAAACTGGTTTGCAGCATTGAGACTGAGCGACTTTTTACCTTCTTCGCCGGTGTTGTTGGAAGCAACATAGGAAGGATTGTTGAAAACGGCACCATCGAACTGGTTGGTTGTAGCATCCAGCACGTTTTCTTCCAATGGCCAATTTGCTGTCATGGCTGGTTCGCCAGTGGGACCTGCATCCACGCTCTCGCTGATAGCAGACTGATTCTCGCTGTGGTCGATGGCTTTGACAGCATAGGTATATTCAATTCCCTGACGGCATGAGTTGTCAATAAATTTCGCAGTCTTTACTTTCCTTGCGATAGTGTTCCAGTTATCCTTTCCTTTCTCCGTACGGATGACCATATATCCATCGAGGTCTGCCTCCTGGTTGGCATCCCATTCAAGCAACACGCTGGCACTTTGTGCGGTAGCTGTGAGGTTGGTTGGTGTGGCTGGTGCATCCGTTTCGACTTCTGCGTCGAGTGGCAGGAATCGCCATAGCTGACGTGTGGGGTCAGCCAGTTTTGTCTGCTGGTTGATGTTGATTCCTTGGATTTGAGAATTGGTGGACAATGTTATATAGAGGGCACTCTCCCGGTTGCGGATATAGTAATATCCGTCGCCGGCATACTCCAAATACCATACTTGGTTGGTGGATGGCGTTCCTGAGCCGTAGGAGATGATGTTTGCACCACTGGCAGTGGAGAAATTGAGCACATCCATGAATTTCCCGTCGTTCACCGACTTGATGATGTAGAAGCTGTAGTCGCCGTCAATGGAATTGCCGGCCTGCTCCACAATCCATTGCTGCTTGGGCGAGCCTGTATATTTGGCTTGGGCAATGTTGGGATTGCCTCCCGACTCACCTTGCTCAGCCAGCATCATCTTGGATGCCTTGTTCATAATCTTGTAGGTGCCGCCAATGGCACTTGGCTGGACATCTGCACCCCATGTCACGTCAATCACGCGCTCGGCATTCTTCTGTCCTTTCTGGTAACCGGTTCCGCCGTGGATGGACATCTTGATTTCACGGGTAGGGCCCACTCCGTCGTAATAGACCTCATGGTCGGTTGACAAAAACTGATAAGAGGTGGTGTATGCCTGTCGCTCGCTGGAACCCATGAATGCCTTCACACGGCCGTCGTCGTGGCGATAGACAGTGGCTGCCGTCCAGTTGTTGGGATGCTCGGCATAGCCAAGTCTCACTCCATGTCGGCTGATGTCGCAGAACTCACCTCGTGCACGACTGTCGAATCCCCACCAGATGCCTACCGTCATGCCATATTCGAGTCCGATAAACGCCTCAGCCACGTTGTGCATCTCATCATTATAGCCTATTTTCCCGTCTCGTGCAAGCAGTTGATAGAACGCCTTGTAGTTGTTCATGCTGCCTGCCAGCTGATGGGTGTTTCCCCAGTCATAGTAGTCTTTTCCAGGCGTGTACCATGAGGCTGCCTTGTCGTCATTGAGGGTGTTGCCACCCACGATGGCGATATTGGAAAACAGAGGATAGTCGCTTTTCAGTTTTTGGGCGATGTCGCGGCTGTTGTTGATGGTGGCGCCTTCCTCGGTCCAGTAGTCAGGCTCGTTGAAAGGAGAAATTCCAGCAACGCGGTGCTTGGTATTGTTGTTGAGCCACTCTACATGAGCATTGAGCATCTTCGACCATTTGTCCACATTGGCAGTGTTACCTGTTCGGTAATATGCTGCTACGCCTGCCTCTTGGTCGCAAGTCAGCACCAGGGGAAGGGTGTCGCTGAGGATGTTGAAGATACGGTTGCGGCGTGTTAGGTAATTGGTGGCGTCGGCGTCCAATTTGGCGTCGTCAACTAAGGCATTTTTCACCCTGAAAGTTGACCTTCCGATGCCTACGTTCTCCTTGCCCATGTGGTTGATGCCTTTTCTGAAATTCTGCTCACTGATCCAAGCCTGGTCGAGACCCCATATCGGTTGGAAACGTTTTCCTTCGGCAGATAAGGAGAAGACCACCATCCTGTCGCCCGATGTCGTAGGAGACAATATGCTGCTTGTGGATGGTGTGCGGTCTGTCTGTGCCAGACAGGGTAATGCTATGATTAGCAACAATGTTGATAATGTAAAGATTTTTGGTTTCATATCGGGCAAATTTTGGTGTCTGTTTATTCGTTGGATATGGGTTTCCCTGTAGTGGTGATACCAGCTGCGCTTACCTTCACTCGTGTGGTCTTGCCGTTGTTGTAGAAACGTGCATGGTATTGGCCGTTCTCGTCGAGTGTGGCATTAGGATTCCAATAGAGTGTGCGGCGGTAGTCCTTCACATCGCTTGAGGGTGTGAAATTGGTGTAGTCGGGATGGTAGAAATCGTCTGGTTCGTACATACCGGGGAGTATCAGCCAGCGGTCGCGGAACGTGGGACGGGTGGCATCGTTGAGGAGGGTGACGTAGTCGAGTACGCCATCAATGGTGATGATTTCTCCAGTTGACTCATCCGTGATGGTTTGTATGATGCTTTGGTCCTGTGCATGAACCATGGGGCGGTCTTCATTCCTCAGTTCAAAGTCAGAGAAGATATTGATGTTTTTCAGGCGTTTAAGCAAAATTGGTTCACGGAATCCTTGAAAGTTGTCCCTGCCACCGATTTTCAGCAGTTCCAACTGGTTGCGCTCTTCTTCTGTCTTGGGCTTTCTGAACCACTCCAAATATTTGATGTAGTAATTCTTGCTGGTGTACAACGAAGGAGACCGGCTGGTGTTGAGGTTGCCCAGCAGCATTGTTGCCACCTTATCAGAAAAAGTGAAGGGGTTGAATTTGCCGTATGACAGACCATAGTCAGTAATCAGGTTGTAAAGGTAGACCGCGTCGTAGGAGCAGAGCGGACGGGTGTAGTCGATGATTTGCTGTCCGCGGCGTTTTTTTCCTTTCACTTCCACGCCCTGAAGTGTCTTGTCCATCGAAGAGAGTTGCTCTTGGTCGTCTATTCCTATAATAATATCCTCGACTACCTCTTCTGATGTGGCTGGCGCATGACATTGATACCAAGAGTATTTCTTGGCAAAGACTGGGTAGAAAAGGTTGCGCTTGACATAGTAATTGGGGAATTCATCCTCATCGCGTCGTCCTTTAAATTTCAACTTTTTAAGGGATTTCTCACTGGCATCAATGTCGTATGCCGACATGGTGAGGATACCTTCTCCGTAGTAGGGCGGGATGCTGAAGGCGAAATTGCCATGGTTGGTGGTCTCCATTTCAATGGTGAAGACATCGGTGTCGAGTATCAGTTCGCTCTCTACTCTCACCTCTTTTTTCAGTCCGCGGTTATAACCATTGTCAATAACTCCATCGGAATACGTGACCGCCGGCTCGTTTGATGAACTCTGGTTGTCGCTGTCTCCTCCGCCGTTGGATGCCGTCTCAGGGTCGACCTCCTGGTAATTATAGAAATCATTGGCCCATGACTCATTTACGGAATAGTCTCTAGTGTTGAAGAAAATGGTGGGATAGACAGTTCCCTCAACAGAGAGGTTCGTTTCGGGCGTATACCTCAATTTTTGCTCGGAGAGCAAGTCTTTGACGTCATATCTCCGCCATCCCTGCACCATCATCAGCAGGTCAAGGGCTTGGGTGTGCGTGGCATCATCGGACTCGAAATAATAGTCAGGGTAGGGGATGAATCCTTTGAGTTCGCTCGACAGGAGCAGGTCGGTAAGGATATTGCCGGTATCATAAGTCGGGTCGTCAGTGGATTGGTCACGAACGGAGATGGAGAGATGACGGGTGTCTTCAGGTGCTTGAAAATCAATGGAAATAAGTGAATATGGCTCATAGTCCTCTCCGTCTCCTGTCACTTGGATGGTGGACGTGTCGTAGTCGTGATTGTTGACAAAAAACAGGCGGTCGGCAAGAGGGGTGCCTTGCTCATCCAAGATAATCAGGTCATTGACTCCAGTGGGGAGTTTTTGCTTGTCCCATTCCAACAGATATTCTCCATTGGGGCCGGGAGTGAAAATGGTGTGTTCTTTCAAAACACCGCGGCACAGGATGGCTGCAAGGTACTGCGAGTTGGGAGAAAGACCTTTCATCTGGATATGGGCAGCCAACCGATTTCCTTTGTCATCCAAACGTAAAGCACAGCCGACATCCTCAGATTTTGGAAGACTGAAACTGTGTGATTTACCCTGATAGTTGACTTTTGCTTTCAAACTTCCACTCTCAGGTACTTGTACTTCAAAGACTCCTCTTCCAAGATGAGCTGATTTGAAGGCCACGTCGTTGACCTTTCCTGAAATATCCTGCTGCTTGCCTTCTTCGTCAATCGCCTCAAAGGCAACCCTGCACCGGGTGCCGGCTATCAGATGGCCTCCCTCAGGGTAGAAATTGACGGTGAGTTTATCCTCCAGTTCCTTGGGTAGCCTTTGCTTGGGGCGAGAAACGATGTATTTCCCCGAATAGTCGCCCTCAGTCTCCGGTTGCTCATAGACGGGGACAACGCGGGAATAGATGGTGCCATAGAGGCGGTAGAAGTCGCGCATCATCTGGAGGTTGTAGAACTGATGCTTGTCTTTCTCAAAATACGGATGCTGTGTCACGTCAAAATTGAGCATCCAACGGGTGTAGGCGCGTATCTCAAAATAACCGGAGTAGAGCGTGTCGGTCAGCGCAAAGTTGCCGCAACTGTAACCTTTGTCGCTGATGATGATTTGCTGACGCTCCACCAGCATTCCGTCAGGAGACACCAGCTCCACATAGAGGATGCGGCTCATGTCGGTATAGGTTAGGCTGTCTGCCCTTACCGTATATGCCTTGTACCAAATGGTGTCGCCTTTGAAATAGCAGTTGTTGTCAAGGTGAAGGTATACCTTTTCCTGCACAGGGGCATCCTGCAGCATCATGCACAGACTGTCGATACGTTGCTGAGCATGAGATGCTGTGGACATGAATGCGATGGTCAGGAAAAAGGAAAATAATCTCAGCATTTGTCCTTGGTTTGTTTTTACGCCGCTAAATTAGCAAAAAACAAGTTCTTTTTACCATTAATTGATTATTATTTCTTTGTATGTCGGCTTTTTTTGCTAAATTTGCAACATTCATAGCCGGATAAGCCTTTTTGAACGTAAGCAAAAACAATCAACAAACTAAATAAGAACACAATGAAAGTCTCAGGATCAATATGGACAGCCATGATGCTGCTGTGCCTCCCTCTCACATTGATGGCGAACACAAAGCAAACCGTAACACAAGTGACAACGGCAGTCACGCTAAGTGAGGATGTTGATTACATCATATCGTCGGAAACTCCCTTTGGTGACAGCGGGTCCATCGACATCACCAACACCGACCACGCTGTTCTGATTTTTAGTAAGGTAAAACCGTCAAAAGTACCTGCCTTGCTGTCGCATGTGAAAATCAAGGGCACAAAAGCCACCAACAATGTCAACTGCCAAGTGCGCATCTACAATATAGGTGCCATCGTCCTGCCCTATGCAAGTGACATTAAACCTCTGACCGTCTATTCCGAAAAAAACTTCTCGGGCGAAGCGGTCAATGACTTCGGACTTGAGAACAGTGGCGGTTTCATGAACACCCTGAGCAAGGAAAAACTCAACAACCGCATCAGCAGTTTCAAACTGAAAAGAGGATATATGGTGACCTTCTCCACCTTACCAAGAGGAAGAGGGTACAGCCGCTGTTTCATTGCCGCCAACAACGACTTGGAGATAGCCGAACTGCCGGCTGTCCTCTCAGGCCGCATTTCGTCATACCGCATCTTCAAGTGGAACTACAACAGCAAGTCCGGACTTGCCAACGACACCCGCTCAGAATCCTGCAGCAAACTCAATGTGACCAGTTGCTATTCTTTCGGACTGGGTGAGGACCGTGGTGCCGATACCGAGTGCGTGCCCCATCATATCTATGAGGACTGGCCTTCGGCAAGCGCATGCGGTTCGGTAACCTACTCACCGCATATGAAGACCAACAACGAACCGGGCAACTCCGCCGATGACCATCCTCAGTCTGTAGATGATATACTTGCCAACTGGGAGAACCTCATGGCGACAGGCATGCGACTATGTTCTCCCTCGTCGCATGATGGCAGCCTCAACCACCTCAGGGCATTCATGGACTCCATCGACGCCCGGGGATGGCGGTGCGACATTCTCGACCTTCATTGCTATTGGCCGGAGGGCAGTTTCAACAACATCAAAGGGTGGGTCGATTCCTACCACCGTCCGGTCTGGATTTCCGAGTGGGTGTGGGGAGCCTCATGGAACAACAACGGCATCTTCGGTGTCGCACAAGGCACATACAGGGACAACCCCACCCCCAGCCAACTGGCTCAGAACAAGACCGCCGTGCAGAATATCTGCGCCAGACTGAACTCCTGGGACTATGTTGAGCGGTATTTCTACTGGAACAGTGAGGCCAATTGCTCCAAACTGTACTACAATGGCAAACTGACACCTGCCGGTGAGTATTATGCCAGCATGAACACTGGTGTGGGACACAACGGGAAATATGATTTTGTGCCCACCACTCCCCGCCAATATGGGTTGTCAAAATTCAGTTTCACTGTTGCAGATGGAAAAGCCACGGTAAGATGGCATGATGACAACGGTGAGTACAACCAACTCATGGAGTTGCAGCGCAAAGTCGTTGGCGGACAATGGGAAGTGCTCGCCAACATAGAAATAAGGGAGACAGCAGCCAACTATGTCTATAATGATGAGAATGCCCCAGAGGGCGCCCGCTATCGTGTGCATATCATTGACCTTAATGGCGTTGACCATTTCACCAGCGACGACCTGGATGTGGGTGATGCAGTGAAGGACGCCGATGGCAACACCCGATATGCCGGTGGAGACCTTGTAGGCAATGGCGATTTCAACATGGGTGCCGCCGGATGGCTTGCCGGAAATGGCACTGCCATAAGCCAACCCTATTTCCAGGTGGTGCCTGTTGGCGGCCATGGCGGAGGTGCTTATCTCCAGGCATACGGCTCGGGTAATGCCGACCATTCCGCATCTGTCAAGAAAGTGGTGGACATACAGCCCAACAAGGATTATGTGTTCACCGTCGCTTGCAGCAATGGCGGCAATTATATCAAAGCATCCCTGACTGCCGACGGAAAGACAGAGACAAAAGCAGTGGCAACCGCCAAAAACACCAGCGAGTGGCAAAAGCAGACCTTCGTCTTCAACAGCGGAGATTATTCACAGCTCATCCTGTCCTTCCGACAGCTTAACGCCAAAGCCCAACTTGACAAGATAGAGCTTCGCCAACTCTTTGCCACACGTGAGGAAGCTGTGGCAGACGGCGTGGAGAGAATCCGTAAGTCCACTGGGTTACTGCATGAATACAACACGGATTTGAAGGAATTGAACGACGAGCTCGACTCACGCATGAATGCCATTTCGACAAGTGATGAGAACGCTCTCCAGGCAGCTCAGCTTGCTGTCGACGACATGCTTCAGGCCATAGCCGACCGTATGACCATCGACTCGCTGATGAATGCAGCCAAGGCTGTTTGCGACATGGACTTCAAGGGCAGGGAGGAACTGATACAGGCGATGACTGCAGCAGAGAACGCCAAAACCTCCGCAGAAATCATCGGAAGCAGGCAATTGCTCCAAAACACACTCGAGGAGTTCTATTCCATGACAGATGCTGCCACTCAACCCACACAGCCTCATTTCGCATCTGCCACTGGATGGGAGGTGAAGGTCGGAACCTACAAGGGAGGTGACCAGCGTACCAATACCGTGAGGGGAAAGACTTGTTGGAATGCTTGGTGGAGCGGACTGAATGCTTCAACAGGTAAGTCCAATACCATGGAGGTGAGGCAGAAATTGAACGACCTGGAGGAAGGCCTCTATGCACTTGAATGCAAGGCTACCACAGAGCATTATTGCCTTTCCGACCAACACGGATATATCACCGCATCGGAAACTGCCGTTTCCCCTGCTCTAAGTGCCAACTATTTCGACCTGCCCACTGTGGGCAACATCTGGGAGACCCTCACCACCACTCCTGTCTATGTGGAGGAGGGCGGCAGTGTCACCATCGGTTTCGTGAGTTCCAAAAGCGGTGCCGTTGACAACGCTTGGCACAGCGTGGGCAATGCCAGCAGCACCGGTGACAAACGAGAGGGATGGTGGTGTGCCACTGATTTCGTACTGAAGTTCCATCCCCTCAAGAAGATGAGTCTGACACCCGGAGAGTGGAGCACCATCTGCCTGCCATATGCGTACAACCAACCCAAAGGCATGAGGTGCTACCGAATAGCCGGCATTCTTGCCGACCACAGCAAGATATGCATCGAGGAGGCTGATGAAATCCAGGCTGGCGAGCCATGCATCTATATCGCTGACCAACAGGATATTGTCTTCTACGAATACGGAGAGAAAGTCAATTCGCCAATTGACTACGCTGAAACTAACAACCTCAGAGGATTCTTCAAGACAACAGCCAAGGCTCCAAAGGGCAGTTATGTGCTCCGCGATGGAACCTGGTATCAGGTGACCAACGACCGTCCGGCAATTGACAGTTTCACGGCCATCATCTATAAGATTGACGGAGTGACCGAACTGGCTTCTTGGGACGGACTCACCATGCCCATCAACGACGACCTCAACGGCATCCAGCAAGTCAACAATGCCAATGACGGCGATGATGCCCAGGAGAAGTACACCCTTAGCGGTCAGCGCACTCACTCACCTCATGGTATTTATATAGAGGTGAAGAACAACAAGGCAAGAAAAGTCATCAAAAAACAATAAGAAAAAACTATCTCTTTAACATGAACCTAAGGAAAATGTTTCTTTTTGCCGCTTTCGCTGCCTGCGTGATGCAAGCAAAGGCGGAGTGGATTGATGTGACAGACTACTATCTGTCCAATCCGAAATTTGACAACAACCAGACCAGCGGATGGACATGGTCGAGCAATGCTTCCTCACAGAGGGCTGACTATGATTGTTTTGAGTTCTGGAACGGCACATTCGACATGTGGCAAAACCTTGACTTGACAAAAGGTCATTACAGACTGTCTTTTCAAGGCTATTACCGCTGCGGTGACTATGACGCCATCTTTGATGCATACCGTTCTGGTTCTGAGGATATTACAGCATTCGCTTATTACAGGGAATCAGCTACAGAAAAGATGGTCAGGCAACCTGTTGCAAGTGTGTTCTCCCATTCCTTCGACTGGTATGTCAATGACTGTTGGACCAACGACGACCAGTGCTATTACCCCAACAACATGGCGGCAGCGTCTGCGGCATTCGCCAATGGCTGGTATGAAAACACCTTGGAGTTTGACGTAGAGGAAGATGGCCAAGTACAAATCGGACTGATTTGCGAAAGCCAATTATCAGGCAACTGGTGCATCTTTGACAACTTCAAGTTGGAGTTTGACGGACAGCTGACCAAGGCCACAGGTATCAAGGCGCTGGCCAACAAGACAGAAATCATGGTGGGGCAGACTGCCTCATGCTGGGCAGAAATCACTCCTGAGAATGCCACCTCCAAAAAAGTCAGCTGGACCAGTTCCAACACCCATGTGGCAACAGTCAATGAGGATGGGATGGTCAGTGGAGTAGGTGTGGGGGTTGTCTCCATCACCGCCACAACCACTGATGGCACCAATCTGTCTGCCTCTGTTCAGATAACGGTCAAGGACTATGACAATGTCAACTGGGTTGATGTCACCAACCTGTTCATCACCAACCCTAATTTTGACGATGATTCCACAGAGGGATGGACGTGGAACAGCAATGCCTCATCGCAGAAGGCTGAGTTTGGTTGCTTTGAGTTTTGGAACGGCAATTTCCAGATGGAACAGGAACTGAAGGGCCTGCCCCCCGGACCCTATCGTGTCTCGGTGCAGGGGTACTACCGAACTGGCGACAACAATGTTGCCTATTATGACTATCTTGATGGAAGGGATGTGGTGGATGCCAATCTTAGCGTCTACAACAACAATTGGGAGATGTATACTGTTCCGCTCAAAAACATTTACTCTTGGTCGTTTGCTGAGAATGTGGACGGCTGTTGGTCGCCCGGTTGGTTCAGCAATGAGTATTATCCCAACAACATGGCATCGGCAAGTGTGGCTTTCACCCAAGGGGCGTATATGAACAGCCTCATCTTTGAGGCAGAGGACAAAGCCACCATCAATATCTCAAACACTTCGACAAGAAATTCCAACTGGTGCATCTTTGACAATTTCAAGTTGGAATATGGTGGTGAGTTTGTCAAGGCGACGGGTATAAAAATGAGCATCGCCAAGGATGAGATTGTAGAGAGCGAAACGACCCAGTGCACAGCGGTGGTCATACCCGAGAATGCCCTTTTCAAGACAGTGACATGGAAATCCAGTAACGAAAAGGTTGCCAAGGTGGATCAGAATGGCCTGGTGACCGGCGTTGGTGCTGGCATGGCGCTGATTACAGCCACGGCAACAGATGGGTCGGGTGCAAATGGTTCATTGGTCATCAAGGTGGTAGCCAATACTATTTCATCACCCAACGACTTGGTTATCAATGAGATTATGGCAGCCAATGTGGATGAGTTCGTCAGTCTTGCCTTTAATTTCGATGGTTGGGTTGAACTCTACAATCCCACAGCAAAACCAATCCGTCTGGGCAAGTTGTATCTCAGTGACGATGCTTCCAATCTCAAACTTTGGCATATACCCGACGGAGTAGGCGTTGTCCCCGCCAACGGGTATAAGGTGGTTTGGCTGGGCAGCAATGATGTGTCATCGCTCTGCGCCCCATTTGAACTGGATGTCGATGGTGGTACGATATACCTGAGTGATGAGAATGGAAAGCTGATTACGAGCCAAACCTATCCCCAGTCGTTCGAACGTGTCAGCTATGCAAGAACCCAAGACGGTGGAAAAGATTGGGGATTCGCTTGCGAACCGACACCGGGCAAGAGCAACTCTGGGAGTAGGTATGCCACTTCCCAACTGGCAGCGCCAGTGGTGGACACGCCCTCAAAATTGTTCTCCGGGCCGTTGACGGTAAATGTCACCATACCTTCCGGATGCATCTTACGATACACCACCAATGGTTCGCTGCCGACTCTGACCAATGGCAATACGAGCACTACCGGGCAGTTCAAAGTTATGGCAACGATGAACTATCGCTTCCGCCTCTTTGCCAATGACATGTTGCCGTCAAGGGTGACGACAAGGTCATACATCTATAAAGAAACCGATTACCCGTTGCCGATTCTCTCTGTGGTGTCAGACCAAAGATTCCTTTATGGCGACTCCCTCGGCGTGTTGGTCAGGGGCGTGAACGGCAGACCAGGCAATGGACAGGCTTCGAAGTGCAATTGGAATATGAGTTGGGACCGTCCTGTCAACTTCTCTTATCTGACTCCTGATGGCGAGATGGTGCTCAACCAGGATGTCAACCTCGAGATGTGTGGCGGATGGAGCAGGGCATGGAGTCCGCATGCATTCAAACTGAAAGGCAGCAAGGAATTGGGAGGCAACAAGAACTTGCCCTATCCGTTCTTCGAGGACAAACCCTACATCCGCAACCGTACGCTGCAGGTGAGAAACGGCGGCAATGACACCAGTTGCCGATTCAAGGACCCTGCACTTCAGTATATAGCCCAAACCTCAGGACTGAATATCGAATGCCAGAGTTATCAGCCTGTGCATGAGTTCATCAACGGACAGTATATCGGTGTGCTCAATATCAGGGAACCCAACAACAAGCATTATGTCTATGCCAACTATGGATGGGATGATGAGGAAATCGACCAGTTTGAGATGTCGCCTGATTCCGGCTATGTACAGAAATGCGGAACAGATGAGGCATTCCTGGAATTGGTAGACCAACTCTCGGTGGATGCCGCCAATAGCGAGACGTATCGTGAGATATGCCAACTGCTTGATATAGATGAGTATATCAATTACATGGCTACGGAGTTCTATCTCTGCAACTGGGACTGGCCGCAGAACAATGTCAAGGGATTCCGCAAGCAGGATGGCGGAAAATTCCGTTTTGTGCTCTTCGACCTCGATGGGTCGTTCAACAGTGGAGACCCCTTCTCCACATTCATGGGCAAGGAAAACTATACCTTTGACCAATTGTATCCTACATCACTGGGAAGGAAGAGAGACCAAATACGCTTTGTCACCCTTTTCCGCAACCTGCTCAACAATGCTGACTTCCGTAAGAAATTCATCGACTCGTTCTGCATCATGGGTGGCAGTGTCTATGAGGCCGACAGGGCCATCGCCATCATCGACAAGTTGGCAAACCGCGCCAACCCGGCGATGAGGATAGAGGGCGGCAGCGTAAACAATACAGCCAACCAGTTGCGCAACAACCTCCAATACAAAATGGAGCAATCTACCTCCGCTATCCGCAGTTACTCCACCTTTGGCCTCAACCGCACTGAGGCACAGCGTGTGAAACTCTCCAGCGACGTGGAGAATGCCCAACTGATGCTCAATGGCATACAGGTGCCGACAGGACAATTCAACGGACGGCTCTTCCAACCTGTCACCCTGAGGGCTATGGCTCCCGGAGGATATGCTTTCCAAGGATGGCTGAAAGACGGAGGCTCTTCCACAGTCGTCATGGAAAGCGGTTCTACTTGGAAATATTATGACCAGGGGTCACTCGACGGTGTCAACTGGACTTCACCATCCTACAACGAGAACGGATGGAAGTCGGGCAAGGCACCTTTAGGTTACGAGAAGGAGGGCATCCGCACCACATTGGAGTATGGCAACCAAAACAACAAACGCCCCACCGCGTATTTCCGCCAGGCGGTCAATCTTGAAAATGGACCCGGCGCGAAAGACCAGATTCAGCTCAAGTTCACCATCGATGATGGTTTCATTGTCTATGTCAACGGTTCTGAGGCAGGACGCTACAACATGCCTTCGGGAAGTGTCAGCTACAGCACTTTTGCCTCCTCTTATGCACCCTCCAATCCCGACCAAGGAACAATCAGCCTCTCACCTGAGTTCTTCCATAGCGGAAGCAACCTCATTGCCGTAGAGGTGCACAACAATAGTGCTACTTCTACCGACCTGATGTGGGAAGCGTCGCTGAGCATCACATACAACAATCAGCAGAAGGTGTTCTACTCCACCGAACCGGAAATCAGCCTTCCTGATGGAGATGTCACCCTGATGGCGTCCTATCGTCCGCTGACCGATGCGGAAAAAAAGGAGATGAATATCCATCCCATCTCTGTCAATGAGGTGAGTGCTTCCAACGACTGCTTTATCAATGAGTATGGCAAGAAGAACGACTGGGTAGAGCTCTACAATGCTACTGACGAGGAGGTTGACGTGGAGGGCATGTACCTCACCAACGACCTTACCCAACCAACCCTCTATCAGATTACCAAGGGCAAGACATTGGCGAACACCAAGATTGCTCCTCATGGGCACCTGCTCATCTGGTGCGACAAACTTGAGACGACCAACAGCGCACTTCATGCTCCGTTTAAAATCTCTGGCGATGGTGTCGTAGCTTTGATGGCAGCCGACCGCAGTTGGGCTGACGTACTCTATTATGAAGCACATGACGGCAACTCAACCGTGGGACGATTCCCCGATGGTGCCAAGGACATTTATCTGATGGATGTGCCGACGATTGAGAAGCCCAATATCTATACCAGTTATATAAAAGAGGTGGACCAGACCAACAGTGTGAAAAAGTCTGATTTCGCCATCTCTTCCGCCAACGGATTCCGTATCTATTATGGTTCTCAGCATCTGTTCCTCAGAAGCGAGGAGACAGGAATGGCAACGGTCAATATATATACCACCGATGGCCGCATTGTGGAGACTGAGACGGTGAGGCTTAACAAAGGCACTGCCCGTCTCGACATCTCTCATCTCGCTCCAGGTTTCTATGTGGCACGTGCCGTCAACGACCAGCATACCCAAGTGGCATGTAAGTTGATGAAATAAAATGTTTCTTTTACAAAAGAGCTGCCGATATAGGTAAGAATGAGGGTGTGTCAAAATGAATAATTTGGCACGCCCTCATTTTTTATTGTGGCGATATGGTGAAATCGGCCTTATGCAGCCATTTTCGGCATTGGGC
>CACXIP010000002.1 GCA_902767775.1 uncultured Prevotellaceae bacterium
AAGCCCGCCAGCGCCGATGGTACTGCAATGCAATGCGGGAGAGTAGGTCGCCGCCTCCTTTTGAAGCCCGGGCCCCTCTGGTCGTGAAGACCGAGGGGCTCGGCATTTTTTTTGTGTGCTGGCAGGACTCGCCTGCCCGGATTTTCCGGATAATCCGGAATCTCCGGACATTCCGGTCTCTCCGGGTTATCCGGTTTTCCGGTTTTTCTGGTTGTCTATCCATAGTTTCTAATTGTTAATAGTCTCTTGTAAAATCTTAAAAATCTTCAATATCGCCCGTTTTCTTATAGATATGAGGTTTTTTTTCGTACCTTTGCACCGAGTTAAGTAAATGAACGGTTTTCCCTCATATTGTTAGGGGACGTTCAAAGTAGTAACAGGAGCCTTGGCGGTTGATTGTCATTGTTTCGATAACCGCCTTTTTAAAAATAATAAGGGATAATTTTCGTGGGCTCCATAAAATGATTTATGATGAAGACAGCATTGAAGTATGCATTTGCAGTGATTGCTTTTCTTACAGTGACTAATTCCGCTTCCGCACAAGAATCTGATTATGATTGGAGTGATGTGGTGGATGCCATTATGATGGTGGAAAGCCGCGGAAATGTCAATGCAAGAAATGGTATCTATTGCGGACCACTCCAGATTGCACCAGTTTTGGTGACTGAGGTCAACAACATTCTCAAAAGAAGAAACAGTTCAAAGAGGTATTCTCTCAACGACCGTTTCAGCAAGCAAAAATCCAAGGAAATGTTCGTCATTATTCAGTCTTATTACAATCCGAAGAACAATGTCGAGCGCGCCATCCGTATGTGGCAGGGAGGCATCAATTACAAAGTGGGGCGCACACAGCGCTATTTTGAGAAAGTGATGAGCTATCTCAACTAAGATGAAATCAATAGAATAAATAATAAAAATCCGGGCCATTGACCCGGATTTTTTATATGTGATGACTCAGCGTAAATGCTTGTCACTGCTATGTCATTTGATATGGCTTTCCTTAATGCTCCATTTGGAGGTGGTGATTGACTCGTTGCCCATTGCATTGATGTTGGAAACTACCTCACCAGACTTGAGCCATCCGTTTTTGAAAAAATCATAGGTGCACTGGCGAGTGCCGTCTATTTTTATCATGCCGCCTTCAAGCACCATGTCGATATTCTCCTTGATGGCATCAGCCTGTTCTGGCATCATCTTTTCCAACTGTTCGATAATCAATTTCTTGATATCATCCTTGCTCATGTTGATGACACTTGAGGATTTCAGTGAATAAGTGTCCTTATTCTTGGATGAAGGAACAACATATGTGGTCTTGAAACTGAAATTGTTCATTTTCTCATCAGTTACAGTACCAGTGGTAAATGTTTTGCCATAAAGAGATAAATGGTTGCCGGTGTTGTTGCTCAACGTTTCAATCATCTTCTCTTCCGTTATCTCATCCATAATGGCATCCCTGATACCGTCCCTGCTCAGTGGCATCGCTCCCATGGCTTCCTGATCCAGTCCCTCAAAGAGGGTGTTGACCATGTCGTCGATAAAAAGGTCTATTTTTTGTTTGATTTCTTCAAAGTTGTTGAGACGGATGATTTTCCCATCTTTATCCGTGGTCAGTACTATGGGCTTGTCCACAAGAATCCTTTGTTGCATGGTTGAAATCTTTTTCGTAAGATCGTTCCCAATAGGCTTGGTGCTGTCCCATTTCAATGTGTTGACGGTGATGGTATAGCCATCCTTTCGGGCGTCGGTCACCTCATACTTGATTTCACCAACAAAACTGGCGGTGTCATTGCCTGCCATGGATGACTGTTGAACGATAGACGATAGTATCTCATAAATCACATAGTCGCCTTTCGAAAACTTAGCTGTCACCTTCACCGAACCTTGGGCGAAGGTCATGACTGCCATGAGGATAGCAGTCGTCAAGCATAAACACTTTTTCATATTAATAACTTCTTGCAATAATGACACGTGCTACAGAAGGCTTCCCACTCACCATGTCGATGCCGGGTGTCTGCTCCACACCGTTGGGCACACAGCGGATGGTGGCTTGGGTCTCCTCCTTGATGCGGGCTTCTGTCTCGGCAGTGCCGTCCCAGTGGCAAAGGAAGAAACCTCCGTCTTTCACCCGCTCTTTAAACTCTTCGTAATCGTCGCACTCGTAGATGCGCTCCTCCAGTCTTTGGCGTGCCTTTGCCAACAGATTATGTTGGATGTCTTCCAACAGCTGCTCCACATACTCCACGATGCCGTCGATGCTGTGGGTCTCTTTCTCCAACGTGTCGCGGCGCATCACCTCGATGGTGCCGTTCTCAAGGTCGCGGCCACCCATCACCAGACGGACAGGAACACCCTTGAGCTCATAGTCGGCAAACTTGAAGCCAGGGCGCTTGTTGTCTGAATCATCATATTTCACGGCAATGCCTGCTGCTCGGAGAGCTGCAATCACAGGTTGCAGACGGGCACTGATGGCTTCCAGCTGCTCGCTGCCCTTGGTTATCGGCACAATCACAACCTGTATCGGTGCGAGACGAGGAGGCAGCACAAGGCCATTGTCGTCAGAATGCGTCATGATAAGTGCTCCAATCAGGCGGGTGGAGACACCCCAAGAGGTGGCCCAAACATACTCAGGCTTATTGTCTTTGTTGAGATAGGTCACCTCGAAAGCCTTGGCAAAGTTCTGACCTAAGAAATGGGAGGTGCCGCTTTGGAGTGCCTTGCCATCCTGCATCATCGCCTCGATGGTGTATGTGTCGAGGGCACCGGCAAAACGCTCTGTCTCGCTCTTCACGCCCTGGACGACAGGCATTGCCATCCATTCTTCGGCAAACTGTGCATAGACACGAAGCATCTGCTTGGCTTCTGCCTCGGCTTCCTCACGGGTGGCATGGGCCGTGTGACCTTCTTGCCACAAGAACTCGGATGTGCGGAGGAAAGGACGGGTACGCATCTCCCAACGCATCACATTGCACCACTGGTTGCACATCAGAGGAAGGTCGCGCCAAGAGTGAATCCAATTCTTATAGGTGTTCCATATAATGGTTTCTGATGTAGGACGCACAATCAGTTCTTCCTCAAGTTTGGCGGCAGGGTCAACCTCAACACCGCTTTTGTCTTCTTTGGCACGGAGACGATAATGGGTGACCACTGCACATTCCTTGGCAAATCCTTCTACATGCTCTGCCTCGCGGGAAAGGAAGGATTTGGGGATAAGCAAAGGGAAATAAGCATTTTGTGCACCAGTTTCCTTAAACATCTTGTCAAGTTGCGACTGCATCTTCTCCCAAATGGCGTAGCCGTATGGCTTGATTACCATGCAGCCACGTACGGCAGATTGCTCTGCAAGGTCGGCCTTGACAACTAAATCATTGTACCATTGACTGTAATTCTCAGACCGTTTGGTCAAATCTTTCAATTCTTTTGCCATTGTATTTCTTCATTTGAATAATTGCGCACAAAGTTACGAATAAACGAGTGAAAAGCCAAATGAAATTTGTCTTTTCCGAGTTCGAGTAACTTCGGCGACAGCCAAAGTGTCCCCGACGAGTGAAAAGCCAAATGAAATTTGTCTTTTCCGAGTAACGGATTGGGCAACACACAAAATGAAGCCCCGAATATCAATATCAACACAGAGGCACAGAGATACAGATTTTTTATTTTTCTCTGTGTCTTTGTATCTCTGTGTTGTATTTATATATGATAGTGCGAGTAACTTCGGCGACAGCCAAATCAAGTACGGATAGAAACCATTTGTCGCCATTTTATGGCGCATTTGGTAAAAAAAACAAAATTTTAATTATTTATTTTGCTACCACATTATTTTTATACTATCTTTGCAACATCAATGCAAGACGGTGATAGCCTATTTGCGTTATATGTTAGATTTAAAATTTTTACTAACTAAATCGTATAATTATGAAAAAAATGAATTTTGCTGCATACGTGATGTGTGCACTTATGTTTGTTGGTTGTAGTACTAATGCGGGAACAGGCAGTCTGCTTGGTGCAGGCGGTGGCGCTGTCCTGGGTGGTGTAATCGGACAACTTATTGGAAAGAACACCAAGAGCACAGCTATCGGTGCTGCTATCGGAACAGCTGTTGGTACAACTGCTGGCGCACTCATCGGAAAGCACATGGACAAGGTGAAGGCTAAGGCTGCTGCTGTGGAGAATGCTCAGGTATCAGAGGTGACCGACCAGAATGGTCTTACCGCTGTTAAGGTGGCTTTCGACGGTGGTATCCTCTTCGATCATGCCAAGTATGCCCTCAAGCCCAATGTGAAGACTGCACTGACCAAGTTTGCCAATATGCTGAAGTCAGAGCCTCAGCTGCTTATCGACATCCAGGGACATACCGACAGCACTGGTTCTGATAAGGTTAACTATCCGCTGTCAGAGAACCGTGCTCAGGCTGTTGCCAACTACCTGGTTAGCTGCGGTGTTCCTTCTTCACAGTTCCAGAATGTCTCTGGTTTTGGTCCCTCACAGCCCGTTGCTGACAATGGTACAGTAGAAGGACGTGCACAGAACCGCCGCGTGGAGGTCTACATGTATGCCAGCCAGGCTATGATTGATGCTGCCAACAACGGTACACTCCAGTAATCATCACAACTATCGTTGAAATATCAGAGGGCGGATAAGGCATCCGCCCTCTTTTTACCATTCGTTGATGCCACTATACATTATATTATTATAACTTACTTCATTTTTTTCATCATTATTTCAATAGGCAGATGTTTGTTTTTAGATGGTTGTTGCGTGCAGTGAAATGGTTGTTGCTCTTTTTCTTCTCTTCCACCATTCTGGCAGTTGTGGCTTATCGTTTCATACCTGTTCCCCTCACACCACTGATGCTCATTAGGTGTGTGGAGCAGATGAAAAATGGAAAGGAGATAAAATTGCATCATGATTGGGAATCCTTGGAGAATATATCACCTCATCTTCCAGTGGCTGTGATGGCAAGCGAGGATCAGCTTTTCCTCAAGCATAATGGTTTCGATACAGAAGCCATCAAGAAAGCTTACGAACATAATAAGAAAAAGAATTCCAAATTGATGGGGGGAAGCAGCATCACACAGCAGACTGCCAAAAATGTGTTTCTCTGGCACGGACAGAACATAGTACGCAAAGGACTTGAGGCGTATTTCACAGTCTTGATGGAACTCTTCTGGAGCAAGCAGAGAATTATGGAGGTGTATCTCAACTCAATAGAGATGGGCGACGGCATCTATGGGGCTGAGGCGGTGGCTCAGGACCATTTCGGAAAGAGCGCTGCCCAATTGTCACGTTCTGAATGTGCACTCATTGCAGCCACATTACCCAATCCTCTGCAAAGAAATTCTCAGCACCCAACCAGTTTCTTGCTCAGGCGCCAGAAACAAATCGAGCATCAGATGAAATTTATTCCTTCTTTTCCAAAAGAAGGGGAGGATTATGACCCCAACACCACGTCAGGGGGTGTCTATCATAAGAAATAATTACAAGTAATGGCTTCGACCAATCAGATTCTTGAACAGTTGAATGACAGCCAGCAGAGGGCTGTGAAATATTGCGAAGGTGCCTCACTGGTGATTGCCGGCGCAGGGTCGGGCAAGACAAGGGTGCTCACCTATAAGATTGCATATCTCATACAGGAGAAGGGCTATCTGCCATGGAACATCCTTGCCCTGACTTTCACCAATAAGGCAGCAGATGAGATGAAACAGAGGATTGCCCGGCTGGTGGGGGAGGAGTGTGCTGCCCGGCTAAATATGGGAACTTTTCATAGTGTGTTTGCACGCATCCTCAGGGTAGAAGCCGAGTATATTGGATATCGCTCCAACTATACCATTTACGATGAGTCTGACTCACGCACGCTTATCAAGAATATCATCAAGGACTTGAAACTTGATGAGTCAAAATACAAACCTGCTGCAGTGGGCAACTTCATCTCATTGGCAAAGAATCATTTGATTACTGCAGAAATGTATGCTGAAGACAGGGCGGCATTAGAGCGTGACAGGTCTGCGGGGATGCCTGCCATCCATCAGGTGTATACTATATATGCTCAAAGATGCAGATTGGCCAACGCCATGGATTTCGATGACTTGTTGCTCAACACCTACTTGCTGTTCAGTACCAACGAGGAAATTCGCAAGAAATATGTGCAAAGGTTTGAGTATTTGCTTGTGGACGAGTATCAGGATACCAACTATGCGCAACAGCAAATAGTTTATCTCCTTACCAAGGAGAGGCAGCATGTGTGCGTGGTGGGCGACGATGCCCAAAGCATCTATGCCTTCAGGGGGGCTAACATTGACAACATACTGGGATTCCAACAACTTTATCATAATACCCAACTCTTCAAACTGGAGCGCAACTATAGGTCCACACAGCGTATCGTCAATGCGGCCAACAGCCTCATCAGACATAACGAAAGACAAATCCACAAGGATGTCTACAGCAAGAATGATGAAGGGGAACCGCTTGTCTATTTTCCGCTTTACAGCGACAAGGAGGAAACTGTGGTGGTGAGCAAGCACATCAGACGTATTAAAAAGGAGGAAAACTGCTCCTATAGCGACTTCGCCATCCTTTACCGCACCAACTCTCAAAGCCGCACTTTTGAGGAACAGCTGCGCAAGGACAATATCCCATACCGCATCTTTGGAGGATTGAGCTTCTATCAGCGCAAGGAAATCAAGGATGTCATTGCTTATTTCAGACTGGTGGTTAATCCAGATGATGAGGAAGCACTGAGAAGGGTTATCAATTATCCTTCACGTGGCATCGGAAATGTCACCGTGGGAAAAATGCTTGATGCTGCACATCAAAATGGGGTCAGCATGTGGGGAGCTATGACCACGATGACGGCTCCAGAGTTGTCGCTGAGCAATGCAACATGGGGCAAAGTACAAAATTTTGTCCAACTCATCAAATCATTCATTGACAGAAATGCTGCCGAGGATGTCTTTACCCTCGGCTACGATATCATCAAGTTGACAGGTATTGCCCAGGACTTGGCAGGAGATAATTCACCAGAGGGACTGACAAGAAAGGAAAACCTTGAGGAACTGCTCAACGCGATGAAGGATTTTGTGGATGTCCACCGTGAGGAGGAAGGAGAGGACGGTATCCGGATGGCTGATTACCTGCAGGAGGTGTCGCTGCTCACCGACCTTGATGGCGGTGGGGATGATGCCGACGACCAAGAGGGGAGGGTGGCACTGATGACTGTGCATGGGGCGAAAGGCTTGGAGTTCCCCACCGTGTTCATCGTCGGCATGGAGGAGAATATCTTTCCCAGTCCGATGTCGACCAATTCGGCAAGAGAACTCGAGGAGGAGCGACGTCTGCTGTATGTCGCCATCACACGGGCTGAAAGACATTGCTTTCTCACCAGCGTACAAAACCGCATGAGATATGGGCGCATGGAGTTCAATCCCCGCAGCCGATTTCTTAGAGACATCGACCCTCAGTACATGAGAGTCTCAGCAGGGGGCAATGAAGAAATGGGAAAAGACGTGTGGCACCGAAGACCACAGCAGAGACAGTGGTTGCAAAACGCCAATCCTGTGGCAACGCAGTTCAGGGCAGACCCCAGAAAAAGAGATGTTCCACCGAGGCATCCAGAACCTCCTGTCAGTGTGTTCCCCACACCGTCGGCGCCAACGGCTGGACTTCGTGAGGGTTGTATCATTGAGCATCAGCGTTTCGGAATAGGTAAGGTGGTCAAACTCGAAGGAACGGGTGAGAATCTGAAGGCTACTGTCTCTTTCCGAAATGCAGGAACCAAGCAACTGCTGGTGAAGTTCGCCAAATTTACCATAATCGATAATTGAATAATCATCAAACAGAAAAAAGACGATGTCAAAAGAATTATTGAAGAAAAATATTGCGTTGTTGTCTGAGATGACTCCCGGCGACAGACTTGTTATGCCCAACCAACAACCACAGCTGCCTTCTGTGCAGGCAATGTGTGAGATTGTCGCACTCGTCAAGGACATTGTCTTCCCTGCCTATTTCGACGACAGGCAGGGCGACACGATGTACCGGGAATACCACATCGGAGTGAAGGTGGAAAGATTGAGCGTATTGCTTTGTGAACAAATCGCACTGGCTCTGCTTTTCGAGAACAGCAATGACTCAGATGTGAAGGAAAAAGCACAAGAGGGTATGATGAAATTCATCAATGCCCTGCCGGAAATCAAGAGAATGCTATATACCGATGTCGAGGCTATTTATGACAACGATCCTGCTGTGCATAGCTATAGTGAGGTCATTTTCTGTTATCCCGTCGTGCAGGCCATGCTGCATTATCGTGTGGCTCACCAACTCCATATGATGGGACTGCCTATCCTGCCACGTATCCTCACCGAGAGGGCTCATTCATCAACAGGAATAGATATACATCCCGGAGCGCAGATAGGCGAATATTTCGCCATTGATCACGGTACAGGAGTGGTGATAGGAGAAACTTGCATTATCGGAAACCATGTGACCATCTATCAGGGAGTGACATTAGGCGCCAAAAACTTCCAAATCGATGACAACGGACGGCCGGTCAATGTGCCGAGACACCCAATTATAGGTGATCATGTCACCATATATGCCAATTCCACCATCCTCGGACGCATCACCATTGGAAACAACACGGTGATTGGAGGAAACATCTGGCTCACACATAGTGTTCCTCCAGGGTCGAGGATACTGCAAAGCAAGGCACTCGACGTATCCTTCACTGGAGGATTGGGAATCTAAGAGCACAACATGGACAATAAAGACCCCAAGAGCAGACATGCCAATATGGCAGCCATCAGGTCGAGAGATACTCAACCTGAATGGATTGTCAGGCGGTTCCTCTTCTCAAGGGGTTTTAGATACCGACTCTTCCATAAGAGGTTGCCTGGTCACCCCGACATCGTCATGCGTAAATATCGCACATGCATCTTTGTGAATGGATGTTTCTGGCATGGACATGACAATTGCCGCTATTTCAGAATGCCAAAAACCAACACCGAGTTCTGGAGCAACAAAATCCAACGTAATAAGCAAAGAGATAAAAACGATCAGCAGGCATTGGCGGCTATGGGATGGCATTGTCTCACCATTTGGGAATGTCAACTACGACCTGCTTTACGGGAAAATACACTCTCCTCGCTCGAATTCACACTCAATCATATTTATTTAAAAGACCATACAAAGGGATATCCACAGCTCGATGAGGAAGAACCGCTTGGAAATGTAGCAGAACCATGAGGAGCCTGATTGCCATTTCTATTGTGTCGTTTATTGAACATTTTTTATCCAAAATGGAAGGGAATAGGTGTTTTTTGAGTTGTTTATGTTAATAAATCTTAATAATTCCTTGGTTTTGGTTGAACTAAAAGAATAATTATATACCTTTGCGATGTTTTAAACAACATAATTAATTAACTGTATTAATACATTTAAAATTTACAATTATGAAAAAGATCTATGCAGAGCCGATGACTAAGGTTATGAAACTGAACGTTTCTTCCATCATGGACCCAACAATTGACAACACCAGCATTGGTAATAATGGTGGTAGCAGTGACGGTCCTGTTGCAGCTGACCTGTTCTAATACCCCCTTTTATTGTATTCTTATCAATGATAATTGAAGATGAGATAAAAAACTATATGCATTTTGCACTTTTTATACCAATTCTCTAAAAAAAATGGTTATTTTGTAAAAAAAACATTTTTCTTTTTGGAAAAATAAAAAAAATATCTACCTTTGTATTGTTTTAAAATACTTTATTATTAACTCTAACACTTTACAGTTATGAAAAAGGTTTATGCAGAGCCGATGACTAAGGTCATGAAGCTGAACGTTTCTTCCATCATGGACCCAACAATTGACAACACCAGCATTGGTAATAATGGTGGTAGCAGTGACGGTCCTGTTGCAGCTGACCTGTTCTAAGACAAAAAAGCAAGCCAGACTTCATAGTCTGGCTTTTTTATTTTTGATGGTAGTAAGCTTTTCAACAGGGGGTTACCCACCCTTCTTTACCATCCTGTGATTCTTCAGTTCATTTTCTTCATTGAACAAAAGGTTGCCTAAAAACATTTCCATGTATTTTGTTGTCGGGTAAATACCTTGATACATGTTGGTGTAGCATGCACGGATGATGGCATTGCGGAAATACCACGCTTCTCTGTAAAACGTGTCGTTTTTAAGTTGATAGCCACGTGAGAGAAGATATTTAAGGGCATACACAAACATTGCCCTGCTGTTGGCATAGTGAAATGCGTTGAGCATCATCAGTTGGGCGATGAATTGACTGTAATGGCGCAACTTGTGACTGTCAGATAGGCGGGAGTAGTCCATGCTGCGCTCAGTCTCAAAAAGAAATTGGAGTCTTTCTTCCAAACCATCTGGCTTGGGATATAGGATGGTAGTGTTGCCCAGCACCCACTCCTTCTTGCTGAATGGCTTTTCCCTTAGTTCGCCAGAGTTGTGGTAGATGGCATGAAACATATGGCGGTGGGTCTGACGGAATCCTTGAAGGCTTAAATCAAAATCATCGGCAAGCAATGTCTCTACTATACGGACTGCCACTTTGTCTGCCTCTTCGTTGCGGTGCATATTGTGGTCGCCGGTCTCACGATGGTAGGCATGATAGAAGTCATGTACCTCCTTGTGAGTCTGACTGATGTCAGTCTTGCCTTCTATATGGCGTGAAATGATAGGGTAAAGGTCTTCCGATGGTTTCAGGTCCACCACAGACTGAATTCCAAATGCAGTAAGCCATAGAATGCAATACTCACGTTCCTTGGAATTGCGGCTCGACAGGTATTTCTCGATTTTCGACATAGTGTTTAGGTATTCTGAATTATGCTGTATAGATATCTTTCCTTGCAAAAGTATAAAATATATTTAATAAATGTCGTTTTTGCTGATGATTTTTTGTTTTTTTTCGCTAAGTTTGCAGAATAATCCAACAAATGAGCTGATATGAAAGAATTTGAGGGTGATGTAAGAGTCACTGATATGAATTTGGAGGCAAGACTGGAGAAAGAGCTCCTATTGCATGGCCGTCAGAGACGAGATTTCACAGAAGAGCAGTTGCAGCAGTTGAGAGATGAACTGGGAGCATTGAAGGATGGCACTTGTTCCTTGCTTGGAGGCTTCTGGGAGGAATATGGAAATATAGATTCTCCAACAGACAATCCTGATTTCGAGCCCGAGCCTAAATTTAGTGTTGGCCAACGAGTATGGGTTACTGGTGATGTTGCCGTGGATGGTATTCCCGGTGTTGGTTATGTAAGAAACGTAGAGAAAGAATGGATAGACCTGGGTGAGGAGTTGCAAGGCTATTGGGAAATCACATACCAACTGAGAAATATGCGCACTCCTATTACAGAAGAGCACGTTTACGCTACAGAACTGGAGGCATTGGCTGCCATGGCTGCTGATTTCAGAAATCAAGCCATAGCACAGGCGAGCGAAGTGTGCAAGCACCTCCGGGCTATTGGCATGAATATCTCTACCAAGGAATTGCTAAGCAATATTGCAGATTCTATTTAGACTTAGGACCTAAGATGTTGGGCTCTTGCTCGTGGCGGTAATGGAGTGGGTTCTGCCCATTCAGACGCTTGAAGAATTTGGAGAAAGAGGCCTGGTCTGCAAAATGGAGTACCTCGCTGATATACTGGATACTATGGTCGGTGGTTTTGAGCAACCAGCAGGCTTCCAGCATCAGATGGCGGTTGATGTAGGATGCTACCGTCAGACGTGAGATTTTCTTGGTCACCATCGAAAGATAGCGTGGCGATATCTTGAGCTGGTCGGCATAAAAGGCGATGTCGTGGTGCTCGCGGAAATGATGGCGCAGCAATTTGTTGAATTCTATGAAAACATGATAAGCGCTCTGGCTGATTTTTTTTTCATTGTTGAATTGGTCAATGACAGCCATGATGTCGGCCAACATAAGGGCATAAAGTGCCTGAAGTGCCTCTGCTGTATAACTATGACCATAATTGATGTGGTTCATAATCTGCATCATGATTTCGCGGAGTGTCTTTTGGGCTTCTTCTGGGAGTTTGATGATGGGGTTGTCATCGTGAAGAAGTGAGAAGGTGGAGGTCTGGTACACACTGCGTGCCAAAGGACAATCATATACAAAACTTTGACTGACAATGAGAAAGATTACTTCATAGTCATCGCTGGCCTGTAGAATGGTGGGGTAGATATGGGGCGGGAAAATCAGCAAATCTCCTTGGTGGGCAGTTATTTCATATTTGTCGAATTTGATCTTGACCGTTCCATGCTCAAACAGCGCATAGACATAACTGTTGACAGACGTCTTCAGATGAGTCCTGTCAAGTTGGGTGTCGTTGCGGATAATTTGGCACGAGATTTTCTCTTGCCAGGAAGTAATTGGAAGATTAGGCATAGTTATTTCCATAAGTAAAGCCATGTTTATTAATGTGTCGCTTATATGTTGTCAGCAAAGTTAATGTTTTTTATCCATACAAACAAATATTTGTGCATTAGTCAACGTATCCTTGAATTTTTTTGTTACTTTTGCAAAACATTCATATAACTTATTATATAAAATTGAATTGATATGAAACCTACATTATTATTGTTGGCAGCCGGTATGGGCAGCCGATACGGAGGGTTGAAGCAACTCGACGGTCTGGGACCTAATGGAGAAACCATTATGGATTATTCTATCTATGATGCCATCAAGGCGGGATTTGGAAAAATCGTTTTTGTCATCCGTAAGGATTTCGAGCAGGAGTTCCGTGAGAAAATCCTCAGCAAGTATGAGGGACATATCCCTGCCGAATTGGTTTTCCAAAGTCTTGACGCTCTGCCAGAGGGATTCACTCCGCCTGAGGGAAGAGTGAAGCCGTGGGGCACCAATCATGCCGTGATGATGGCAGCTAATGCCATCAAGGAACCTTTCTGCGTTATCAATTGCGACGACTTCTACAATCGTGACGCATACATGGTCATGGGCAAGTTTCTCGCCAGCCTCCCCGATGACAGCACGAACACCTATGCCATGGTAGGATTCAGGGTGGGCAATACCTTGTCTGAGAATGGTACTGTGGCCCGTGGCATTTGTTCAAAAGACGAGAAAGGCAATCTTACCACAGTGGTCGAACGGACAGAAATCATGAGAGTCAACGGTCCCATTTGCTATAAAGACGAGCAGGGTGAATGGATTCCGGTTGAAGACAACACGCCCGTCAGCATGAATATGTGGGGATTCACTCCCGACTATTTCAAGCATAGCGAGGCATATTTCAAGGAATTCCTCAGCGACCCCAAAAACATGGAGAATCTTAAGGCTGAGTTCTTCATCCCGTTGATGGTCAACAAACTCATCAATGAGAACACTGCGTCTGTCAAAGTACTCGACACCACCAGCAAGTGGTTCGGTGTCACCTATTCTGCCGACAGACCCAGCGTGGTGGAGAAAATACAGACATTGGTCAATGAGGGCGTCTACCCCAACCGCCTCTTCTGACTTTATTCGAATGATGAATCTTCATTTGCTATCCGACAAACAGGTGAAGCAATTGCAGAACCTGTTGCAACAGTCGGACAAAATCATTTTGTGCTGTCATAAAAGCCCGGATGGCGATGCCATCGGGTCGATGATGGGATGGGGAGAGTACCTGCGTACATTGGGCAAGAACCCCTTGCTCGTGGCTCCTGATGCTTTCCCCGACTTTCTCAAATGGATGCCGGGCAATGAGCGGATAGTGAGATACGACAAGCACAAGGAGGAGGTCGATGAGGCTTTCCGTAACGCAGACCTGATTTTCTGCCTGGATTTCAACAGCACGAAAAGAGTGCTCGACATGCAGGCAGCCCTTGACGGCTCAGAAGCCGTCAAGGTGCTGCTCGACCATCATGAGTCGCCCGATGTGCAGGCCGAACTGTCTATCTCATTCCCCAATCTGAGCAGTACGAGCGAACTCGTTTTCCGCATCATTTGGCAACTTGGCGGTTTCGAGGCAATGACAAATGCCGCTGCCGCGCAGATTTATACAGGAATGATGACCGATACAGGTGGGTTCACCTACAATTCCACACGTCCTGAAATCTATTTCATCATCGGACAATTGTTGACGAAAAAAATTGACAAGGATAAGATTTTCAGAAACGTCTACAACAATTACAGTGAGTGGTGCATCAGGATGCGAGGCTATGTCATGAACCAGAAATTGGTGGTGGTCGGTGGTAGCCACGCGTGCTATTACACCCTCACCAAGGAGGAGATGAAGAAATTTCATTTCATCAAGGGCGATGCAGAGGGATTGGTCAATGAACCATTGAGAATCAAGAATATGCGACTTTCCATATCACTTCGTGAAGACACAGAGAAGGAAAATGTCATTTGGGTTAGTCTGCGCAGCGTTGACCATTATTACTGCAACACGCTGGCAGAACGTTTCTTCAATGGTGGTGGCCATAAGAATGCTGCTGGCGGTCGACTCTGCTGTTCCATGGCAGAGGCTGAACAAATCGTACATCGCGCCATCCTCTATTTCGCATCGCAAGATTTTCAGTAACATTAACAACCAAAATTCGCTTACTACATCGATTTGTATTAACTTTGCAGCGCATTAACAGAATAGTGGAAATGAAAAAATTATTATGCGCCCTGGCGGTATGTCTTGCTGCCTTGTTCCTGACTGCCTGTCGTGACACGGAAACTTATGCAGATCAGAAAAACAAGGAAAGAGCAGCCATCAAGAGCTTTCTCGAAACTCAAGGTATCAAGGTCATATCTGAGACTGATTTCAAAAGGGATACCCTTACTGATGTCAGCAAAAAAGAGTTCGTGCTTTTTGAGAACACGGGCATCTATATGCAGATAGTGAGAAGGGGATGTGGAGAAATGATTAAAAACGGGGAAACCGTAAATGTTCTCTGCAGGTTCAATGAGTACAATCTGCTCGCCGATTCCCTGAGACTCACCAACAACATCCTATATTACTCGTCTATCCCCGACAAGATGACGGTCACCAACACACTTGGCACATTTACCGGCACCTTTATCAATGGGGTGATGATGTCTGCCTATAATACCACGGCGGTTCCTGCTGGATGGCTCGTGCCGCTTTCATATATTAAGGTGGGCAGGATGTTGAAGGAGGATGACCAGGTGGCCAGGGTCAATATTATCGTGCCACACAGTCAAGGCACTTCCACAGCGATGTCAAGCGTGGTGCCATGTTATTACGAACTTACTTACGAAAGAGGAATCTGAATCATATGACACTTATCAAATCTATATCAGGCATCCGCGGTACTATAGGCGGACTTGCTGGCGATACGCTTAATCCGCTGGACATCGTTAAGTTTACATCAGCATACGCCACTTTCATCCGGCGGGCTGGCCAGTCATCAAGCAATACAGTCGTGGTGGGACGTGACGCACGTATCTCTGGTGAGATGGTGCGAGGTATCGTGTGCGGCACGCTGATGGGAATGGGCTATGATGTGGTGGATATCGGATTGGCTACCACTCCCACCACCGAACTGGCGGTCACCATGTCGGGTGCGGCTGGTGGTATCATTATCACCGCAAGCCACAACCCAAGGCAGTGGAATGCACTCAAGCTGCTCAACCATCTTGGGGAATTCCTCACCAAGGAGGATGGCAATCAGGTGTTGGCCATAGCCGAAAAGGAGGACTTTACTTATGCCGATGTCGACCACTTGGGACATTATACCAACGATGAATCATTTGGGCAGCGCCATGTGGATGCTGTCATGGCATTGTCGCTTGTCGATGCCGAAGCGGTGAGAAAAGCTCATTTCCGGGTCTGCGTCGATGCCATCAACAGTGTGGGTGGTATCGTTCTTCCTGTGCTGCTCAACAGTCTGGGTGTGGAGTGCAAAGTGCTCAATGGAGAACCCACAGGCGATTTCGCACACAATCCCGAGCCATTGGAGCGCAACCTCACGGGCATTATGGAAGAGATGCGAAGCGGTGCTTACGACCTGGGCATTGTGGTCGACCCTGATGTGGACAGGTTGGCTTTTATTTGCGAAGACGGACGTATGTTCGGCGAGGAGTACACACTGGTGGCTGTGGCAGACTATGTGCTGGCTCATACACCGGGCAACACGGTGTCAAACCTCTCTTCCACACGTGCCTTGCGCGATGTCACCGAGAAACATGGTGGACAATATGCCGCCGCTGCGGTGGGCGAGGTGAATGTCACCACCAAGATGAAAGAGGTGAATGCCGTGATTGGTGGCGAGGGCAATGGTGGTGTCATCTATCCCGAGAGTCATTATGGAAGAGATGCTTTGGTGGGTATCGCACTTTTCCTTTCTTCACTAGCACAAAGAGGTGGAAAGGTGAGCGAACTGAGGGCTACCTTACCCGACTATGCCATAGCCAAGAATAGGATTGACCTTACGCCTTCCACGGATGTTGACGCCATTTTGGAGCGCGTGAAGGAGATGTTCGCCGACCAGCAGGTCAATGACATCGATGGGGTCAAAATTGATTTTCCCGACAAATGGGTGCATTTGCGCAAGTCTAATACCGAACCCATCATCCGCGTTTACAGTGAGGCGGCAACCATCGAGGCGGCCGATGAACTGGGAAAGCAAATCATGCAAGTGGTTTACGATATGCAGTGAGTCCAACTGAAGCAACATCTCAATGGCAAGTGTAGAGATAAGAAAAGTCGTTGACAAGAAAGGGCTAAGGCAATTCATACAGTTCTATTATGACCTGTATCGTGAGTGTCCATTTGCTGTCCCTTTCTTGTACTCCGATGAGATGTCTACCCTTAGCCATCGCACCAATCCTGCTTTCGACCATTGTGAGGCAGACTATTTTCTTGCTTGGAAAGATGGCAAGATAGTGGGTCGTGTGGCTGCCATCATCAACCGACATTCCAATGAGCATTGGAATAGAAAACAGGTGCGCTTCGGTTGGTTGGACTTCATTGACAACCATGAGGTTTCTTCGGCGCTCTTGCAGACTGTAGCAAAGTGGGGGCGCGAGAGAGGAATGAATGAAATCAGCGGACCGATGGGGTTTACCGACATGGACCGTGAGGGAATGCTTGTTGAGGGGTTCGACCGTCTTTCCACCATGTATATCAACTACAACTACCCTTACTATGTGGAGCATATCGAGCACTTCGGAGGTTTTGTCAAGGACAACGATTATCTGGAGTTCCGTATCCGGGTGCCAGAGGTGACCCCACCAAAATTCGCCAAACTTGCAGAGGTCGTCGAACAGCGCTACAACCTCCATGTGCATAAGTTCACGCGCCATGAACTGTTGGGTGGTGGTATGGGACGCGAGGTATTCAATATCCTCAACCAAACCTACGACGGACTTTATGGCTTTGCGAAACTTACTGAAAAACAGATAGACAAACTTGTTGATGACTACATCAAAATTGCCGACCTCAACTTGGTCACAGCTATCGTAGACGGCAACAAGAACAACAAGATGGTGGGGTTCGGCATATCTTTCCCTTCATTCTCCAGGGCATTGCGCAAGACGCACGATGGAAGGTTCTTACCTTTCGGATGGTGGCATCTCTTGCGAGTTCTCAAGTTTCATAAGACAGACACTGTCGACCTCCTGCTCATTGGGGTGTTGCCAGAATATCGGTCTAAAGGTGCCAACGCATTGATTTTCAAAGATTTGATTCAGCGATTCCGCGATGATGGTTACCAATGGGCGGAGGCAATGCCGCAGATGGAAACCAACAAAGCTGTCCTTAGCCATTGGCAGTATCTTGACTCTGAGCAGCACCGACGTCACCGTTGTTTCAACCGGAAACTGGATGTTTAGGAGTTGAAAAGTTCGGAATTCTATATCTTTGTTTCTTTGCCTTGTCTTTGCCTTTGATGATATCGAAGGCACCCATTTTTTGAAAAACTCTATTAATATTTGTTTTTTCGCATGTTTTTTCATATCTTTGTCAGTGCAAATAGTTGTGTGACTCTATTCATTTTAAAATCAATACATTATGGAAAAACTGTCATTAATCAAGAGAATGTGTATGTGCTTGGTCGTTGCTATGTGTGGCGTTGTTGCTGCCCATGCCAACTCCACAGTGAAGTTCGACATCGTACAGCAGTCAAAAACCTATGTGACGATTACCGGCACGGGAGTGAGGATGAGATACGGTCCTGGATTGAACTACGGCTATTACAAGGATGCACGCGGCAATACGATGAGCCCCAAGAAGGGTGAGCGACTCGAACTGCTTGGCCAGGATGGTGACTGGTATGAGGTGCGCTTTGGTCAGGATGTGGCCTATGTCTTTAAGCAGTATGCCACCGTCTCGGGTACCAAGACAAAGGTGGAAAACGTGGCAATGGTGCAAGTGACCGGTGTAGGCGTCAGACTCCGTTTGGGACCTGGCCTTAACTACGATTACCTGAAATGGAAGGATGGCTCCACCCGTGCCCCCAAGAAGGGTGAGCGGTTGGTCTGTATCGGCGAGACCTCCGATTGGTATAAGGTAAAATATGCCAATGGTGTCTATTACATCTTCAAGCAATATGCTAAAAAGGTGAGGTAAAATGCGTATTCGACTGTTTACGCTGTCATTGTTGGCTTTTGTGTCGGTTGGAGCGTTGGCACAATTAGGTCCGACAGATGCAGATTTCAAGTATGCCACAGATTTACTGAAGCCGGGCACCAGTGTGCCCGACTTCAAGCTGAAAGACATCAAGGGACGCACCCAGCGACTGTCGAAGATGGTGAAGGACAGCTACACCGTCATCGACTTTTGGGCATCTTGGTGTCCTGACTGCCGTAAGGACATTCCCAATGTGAAGCGGATGTATGAGAAATTTGCTCCCTTGGGAGTGCGTTTTGTGGGCGTATCTTTCGACAATGAGGTGGATAAATGGAAAGCAGCTGTTGAGAATTATGCGCTCTCTTATCCACAGGTAAGCGACCTGAAGCGCATGCGCGACTCTGAGGTGGCAAAAGCGTTTGGCGTGAAATGGATTCCGTCGATGATGCTCATCGACAAAGAGGGTAAAGTGGTGCTAAGCACTGTCTTGTCCGACAAGATGGAACGCACGCTGACGGAACTGATGGCAAAGGAGAATCCAGTGACGCTCAACGGCACTTCCGAACGAATCACTATTGACGGAGGAAAAGGAAAATTGGCTGCCATCATCCAAAAACCAGTGCTCAGTCAAGGACAGCAATGTCCTATGGTGATGCTGTGCCATGGATTCAGTGGACGCAAGGACGGACCAATGTTTGAACTCATCGCCGACTCGCTCATGCAGCACGGCATTGCCAGCATACGTTTCGACTTCAACGGACATGGTGAGAGTGATGGCAATTTTGTCGACATGACAGTGCCCAATGAGGTAGAGGATGCAATGAAAGTATATGAATATGTGCGCGACCTGCGCTATGTGTCAGAAGTGGCGATTGTGGGACACTCTCAGGGTGGGGTAGTGGCAGGCATGGTGGCAGGACAGGCAGAGCCTGAATCTTTCTCCGCTGTTGTACTGATGGCACCTGCCGCTGTGCTGCGCGATGACGCTATCCGTGGCAGCACTATGGGAGCTACGTATGACCCGCTCGACCCACCAGAATATGTGCAGTTATATGGTAATCTGCGTTTGGGACGTGAGTATATCCGCACCGCATTCTCATTGCCAATTTATGAGACATCCGCCAAGTATCAGGGACCAGCGCTTATCATTCATGGCACTGCAGACCGAGTGGTGCCCTACACCTATGGGGAGCGCTATCATCAAATTTGGCCGAAGAGCGAATTGGTTGTCCTCGATGCGTTTGACCATGGTTTTGGGCAGAATATCTATCGTGCGACATCCATAGTCTCCGATTACCTTATCCGCCAACTCTCCCACTGATTACACTCACCTCTTTCATCCCACTTCTCACCTCTTTCATCTCACTTCTCACCTCTTTTAATATTTTGTCTGCACTTGCTGGTATCCTACGAGCAAGTCAGTCCTACCACCAGGCTCTCGGTAATATACCAGGGCCTGGTATTTGTTTTCCGTCTGAAAGAAATTACCCTCGGTGGGCATCACATGGGTGTAACCGTCATTGTCGACAAGTAAATATTGGTAGGAGTAGTAGCCCATTTTAAGAAGGATGGCAGCTTGATAACTTTTGGAAACCTCATCATACTCCATTTGGTACTCAGGTAGAAATTGGTCGTTGGTCCAGACTCCGTTGAGATAGACATCACCTTCTACCGGACTGGGACACATCAGTTGGAAATGCACCATCACATAGTCTGTCAGACGGTCGTTCTCGATGTTGTCGCTGTTGCGGATATAGAAAGCACCGTTGGCATCCTCGTCATAGAGATAATTGGGGCGCGGTTCGTTGGTGAAGACAAATGCATGAAACCTTTCTCCATCCCAACGGATGCGGTCAATGCCGAGGGTGGGGTGGTCGGTATCGAGCACCTCAAACTTATGGTATTCATTGCCGGCGTCGAAGATGAGGGCACGGCAGTGCTCCCATCGCAGCCCGTCGTTCATGGTATACTGCGGACGCGCATTGAGGATAGCGTTGTCCCATCGGCCGTTCTGCATTACTACAGTGTGGAGTTGTGAGGTGGGGTCAGTGACGTGAACTCCATTGTAGTTGAGTGCCATGCTCACCTGTTGGTGTGATTTGTTTACATCGATGTCGGTGTTGGGACTGATGGTCATTGATACGCTCATACGTGGCTCCACCACCATGAAGCAGGCGCTGAACATTGGCTCTTCGTCATTGTTGTCATCATAGACGGTCAGAAGGTAGTTGCCACTCATTTTCAGACGGCAGTTTTTGTTGGGTATCGTCAACCGATAATGGGTGTAGAGCATATTGGTGTTGAGCGACTCCTCGGTGTCCTCAATGAGGTTGCCATCGGTAAACCCGTCAATATAGTCGCTCTCAAACAATCCGTCGCTCACCGACCAATCAGCCTCACAATGCTGTATCTTATATGTGTAGCGATGGTATTCGTGAGTGAGGTCGTCAAAAGAGATGTGGATAGGTTTCCCTTGAAGAAAGGTAACGGGAGGTGACAGCCAATCATCGCCGGCCACCACCTGCAGGGTGGCGATGCGGTCATTGAGTATCTCATTGCGCTGGGCGTGCGTGGCTATGGGAGTCACGGAGAGCAGCATGATGAGAAGTCGATGGATTGTTTTCATGGGGTAGGGACTTGTTGGATTGGAATGTGCTATTCGTCGGATTTCTCACCCACCATGCGCAGGAATTTTCCGTTGTTGTCGTAAGCGCTCAAAAAAGAATAGCGTCCGCCCTCAGGGTGGTATCCGTAAGAGGAGACGATAATTTCTTTTTTCTCCCAGTCGAGGGATTCCACACCTTCGGTGGAGGGCAGTTGGATGGCTGTCTTTGCATCGGTATCGATGATGTAGGTCCACTCATTCCTGGCGTCGGGACAACCTTGGACAATCACCTTACTCACGTCACCTGGGGCAATCCATGCCTTTTCCGCACTTGCTATTTGGTCGAGAGCCACTGCCACTCCGTCGGCTTGCTCGTCGCTCATCTTTTCCCATTGAACCACAGCCTTTGGGTTGGTCTCACAGATTTTTCTCACAGTTCCAGTACGTTCGTCGGCAAGCCATATGGAATAGACGATGGCATTGTCGTAGTCCTCCATCACTCTTTCCTCATTGGTGTAGACAGCATACTGGAAGTGATTGTCCAAACGCTTGGCTGTGGACGGCATCTCGCTGATGTCCATGATGTCGTCATCTTTGACGGTAGTCGTAGTGGTATCACTTGCAGACAAAGTACTGTCTGCTGTCGGGGCATTCTGTTGCCCCTCATCTTTGTTGCTCTCGTTTTTCACATGGCAACCTCCCAATATTAATGAGAGACCTAGCAAAAGCATGATTTTCTTCATCACTCTTATCTTTATACTCTTAACTATGAACTATGAACTCTTAACTATTATTCTTTTAGTTTTCTTAATGCTGCATCTCGGATTTGCCGCACCCGTTCACGTTTCAAACCCATGAGAGCGCCCGCCTCCGCCATCGTGACGCGGTCGCAGCCAATACCATAGAGCAGGGAGATAACACGCTGTTGCCGCTCATCGAGCACTTGGATGACACGCTCAAGGTGGGCCTGGGTGTCTGCATCCTCAAAGGCTTTGTCAGCATAGGGTGAGTTGGCATTCTCCAATAGGTTGAGCAGATTAAAGTTGTTGTTGCTTCCAGCAGGGATGGGAGCATCTACCGAGATGGGGTGGCTGAGGCGCATCTCCGCGCTTGATGCTTCGGTGCGAGGCACTTTGTATAGTCCAGAGTGCTGCTCGATGTGACGCTCGATGGCATCACGGATGATGGGGGCGGCAAACTTCACAAAACGTTTTCCGGGGTAGGGACTGAACCGTTTAGCCGCCTTCAGCAGTCCCACGTTGCCTTCTCCTACAAGGTCGTCGTAGGCAATGCCTTGGTCACGGTAGCCGTTGGCGATGGTTAGCACGAAACGTAGGTTGGACTCCACCAGGATGTTGACGGCTTTTTCGTCACCCTCCTGTATCCGCTGTGCCAGTTTGCGCTCTTCCTCATCGGTGAGAAGCGTTTTCTCGGCAATCTCTTCTTTATAGGCATCCATGGCCTTTTTCCTCATGTTGCTCATAGTTGATTATCAACTTAAAAAAATGTTTTCTCTTTCACTTAACTTTAAAGTAGGGGTGTATAAACATCAGATCTACTTTTATGACACTGCAAATATAGAAAAAAATACATATACCTCCAAACTGCAATAAGAAAAACAAGAAAACAAAGAGAATTGCCATCTCAATTCTCACCCTCACCCCCTACAAATTTGAGAAAGCTGGAAAAAATTAAAATTCGTAAGTAAAAAGTATAGGTATTCCAATGCTTTTTACTATTTTTGTGACGAAATAAAGCAAACCATATCATAATTATATGAAAAAGACGTTTATACTTACTGTATGGCTCACTTGCACATGTCTGCTCCATGCCGCACCTGTAACTGTGGAAACCAAGAATATATCGCTCATTATCAACACGGAAGAAGGAAAAGTGCCCGAATACGCGTATTTTGGTCCGCATCTCAAGAATGGCGACACCGACAGACTGCAAAAGCCACGCGACGGTAGAATGAACGCCTATCCCGCATATGGTATGAATTGCACGGCGGAGGCTGCACTCGCTATGAGGCATGCCGACGGCAATTTATCTACAACACTCGTTACTACTGCTGTCACCACTACTGATGAGGACAAAGCTACCATGACTACCATCGTGTTGCGCGACCCTGTCTATCCTGTTGAAGTCCGCCTCCATTATAGAGCATACCACGATGTGGACATGATAGAAACATGGACTGATATTACCAACAACGAGAAAGGAACGGTGACACTCACCACTTTTGCTTCCGCCATGTTGCCGGTGCGCAGGGGCGATGTGTGGGTAAGTCACCTCCATGGCTCATGGGGCAATGAAGCAAGACTTATAGAGGAACCGCTCAATCCGGGACAGTTCATCATCAAAAACAAGGACGGGGTGCGCAACGCCCACACCGACCATGCTGAACTGATGCTGTCGCTCGATGGAAAAGCGCGGGAGAACCAAGGAGCTGTCATTGGTGTCGCTCTGTGCTACTCTGGTAACTACCGTATCAAGATAGAGACCGACGACACCGAATACCATTATCTTTTCGCGGGCATCAATGAGGACAACTCGGAGTATCACCTCCGCCGAGGTGAAACATTCACCACGCCGCGTCTCGCACTCACCTTCAGCGACGAGGGACTTAGCGGTGTGTCGCGCAATTTCCATCGATGGGGAAGGAAATACATGCTTATGCACGGCGATAGGGAGCGCAAAATCCTGCTCAATAGTTGGGAGGGCGTCTATTTCGACATCAACCAGAAAGGGATGGACCAGATGATGGCAGACATTGCTGGCATGGGAGGCGAACTGTTCGTGATGGATGACGGATGGTTTGGTGACAAATATCCGCGCAAGACCGATAACTCATCACTCGGCGACTGGGTGGTGGACCGCACCAAACTGCCGGAAGGTATCGAGGGACTGTTGCGCGACGCCAAGAAAAACGGGGTGAAATTCGGCATCTGGATTGAACCGGAGATGGCGAACACAGTAAGTGAGTTGTATGAGAAACACCCTGATTGGATTCTGAAGGCACCGCAACGCGACGCCGTACTGGGACGAGGAGGGACACAGGTGGTGCTCGACCTCTCCAATCCTAAGGTGCAGGATTTCGTCTTCAGCATCGTCGACAATTTGTTGACCAAATATCCAGATATTGACTATATCAAATGGGATGCCAATATGTCTGTGATGAACCATGGCAGCCAGTACCTCAAGGCAGAGAATCAAAGTCATCTGTATATCGAATACCATAGAGGGTTCGAAAAGGTTTGCCAGCGGGTGCGCGAAAAATACCCCGACATTACCATTCAGGCATGTGCCAGCGGTGGTGGAAGGGCCAATTGGGGGGTACTTCCGTGGTTTGATGAGTTTTGGGTGAGTGATAACACCGACGCCCTGCAGCGCATCTATATGCAGTGGGGCACCAGTTATTTCTTTCCTGCCATCGCTATGGCTTGTCACATCAGTGCTGTGCCCAATCATACCATCTATCGCACCACATCTCTTAAATACCGTATAGATGTGGCGATGAGCGGAAGATTGGGAATGGAGATTCAGCCTAAGAACATGACCGATGAGGAGAAGGAACTATGCCGAAAGGCCATTGCCGAATACAAACAAATTCGTCCCATAGTGCAGTTTGGCGACATCTATAGGCTCGTCTCGCCTTACGACCATAAGGGACTGGCATCAATGATGTATGTCACTGAGCAGAAAGACCGCGCTGTCTTCTATTGGTGGAAGACGGAGTCGTTCCAAAACGAGCACCTGCCACGGGTGAGGATGGCGGGTCTCGACCCCAATCGTTTATATAAGGTGCATGAACTCAATCGTGTAGACCTGCTTCCTCTCGACTGCGAGGGGAAAGCCTATAGCGGCGCCTATCTGATGAGCCACGGTTTGGAGATGCCCTACCTCAATGATGTGGAGTGGGGAAAGAAAACCGATTGGAGCAGCCGGGTGCTTTTGCTTGAGTAATTTAAATATTGAAGTATTTCAACTTATTATTTTTGGTTTGACAGTTCGAATTATAAAATACTTGACAACTAATTATCTTACAAACCCAATTAATTAAAAAACATGAAAAGACTACGACTCTTCCTGATGGCAATCCTGATGCTCCTCGGCTCCACGGTTTCGAGGGCAGTGGAAATGTACGCCGTGCTTAACAACAACACGTTGACGTTCTACTACGACAACAGCAAGACATCGCGCACGGGCACGAAGTACAACATGAACAAGACGGGCAACGCGCCCAACTGGTACAACAAAACAAGCATCACGGAAGTGGTGTTTGACGCTTCGTTCGCTGATGCTAAACCCACCACATGCTATGGCTGGTTCTATGGTTTGGAGGGGCTGAAGACCATCACGGGCATTGGTAACCTCAACACAGAGAAGGTGGAGAGCATGTATGCCATGTTCCACAAGTGCAGCAAACTGACGAGCCTTGATGTGAGTGGCTTCAGCACTGCCAACGTGACCAACATGTCGTTTATGTTCAACAACTGCAGCGGCGTGACGACGCTCGACGTGAGCAAGTTCAACACCGCCAAGGTGACCACCTTCGAAGGCATGTTCCAAAACTGCACAGGATTGACGAACCTCGATATCTCAAGTTTCACGTTGAAGTCGTCGCAGAACACGCTGTGGATGATCAACAAGTGCAGCGGCCTGAAGTCGCTGACCATCCCCTCTACCGCCAATGTACTTGATGCCCAAGCTTGCAGTGGAATAGGTACGCAGTCGGCGCCCTGCGCCCTCAACTTCCCCTCTGGCTTCACACCCGATAAGACGTATACGGGTAAAGGCTGGTATCTGTGGAAGAACGGCTATTTCAAGGATGGTACGACGCCGACACCTTCCACAACTGAAGCATATGCTGTGCTCAGTGGCTCGACGTTGACGTTCTACTATGACAAGGACAAGGCATCGCGCTCCGGGACGGTCTATGAACTGAACAGCGGCTCAAACAACGCGGGATGGACAAGCAAGGCATCGGCAGTCAAGTCCGTGGTGTTCGACAGCAGTTTCGAAAAGGCATCACCCACAACCACCTACTCATGGTTCTACAACATGACTGCCCTGACTTCCATCAAGGGTATGGAATACCTCAACACTGAGAAGGTAACCAACATGAGGTCGATGTTCAACAACTGCACCCAGCTGACCTCTCTCAACCTTGGCTCTTTCAACACCAAGAATGTTACCACCATGTACCGCATGTTCTACAACTGCACGGCACTGAAAGAATTGTTATTATACAGTGCGGGTTTTGGTATGGGTGAATATATGGATTACTCCAGCAACTTCACTACCGAGAAGGTGACCACGATGCAGGAGATGTTCTATGGATGCAAGAGTCTTGAGGAGCTGGTGCTCGCTGGCTTCAAGGTGACCTCCTCCACGAACACCCAGAACATGCTCAAGGGATGCACGGCATTGGAGATGCTCAGTTTCGATCAGGACATGAGTGCGCTCCACGCAACCGCCTGCACGAACGTAGGCACCGCCTCGAAGCCTTGCAGCCTGATGAATCCTCATTACCTGCCGGAGTCAGACCAAATCACGCCCACCTACATGGTTTGGAAGAGCGGCTACTTCGTGGACGGGCTCCGACAAGTAAGGATTTACCTTGACGGAGATGAAATGACCTTCGACTATAACTTGAGTTACCTTTCTGGTCATGAGTATTTCACCTCTGTGCTCAATACCGGCGGCAATGCCCCCGACTGGTATGATAAGATCAATACAAAGGTGGTGAGTGTGGTCTTCACGGACAGGTTCCGCAACGTTCGTCCCACCAGCATCCATGGATGGTTCCGCATGATGAGAGCACTTACCAAGATAGAGGGCCTGGAAAACCTCAATACGGAGTATGTGACCGACATGGGCTACTTGTTCTCTGACGACAACAAGCTGGTCTCGGTTGACTTGAGGCACTTCAACACGGATAAGGTGACAGACATGTCTTATATGTTCAATTCTTGCACCAAGTTGTCTTCCCTCGACTTGTCCTCGTTCACGTTCGCCTCTGGTGCTGACACCAAGGCGATGATATACAAGTGTTCTGGTCTAAAGAAACTCACGGTGCCTTCCACGGCCAACAACCTCGCCTCCGATGCCTGCAAGGGCGTGGGCACCACCTCTGCCCCATGCATGCTGCTCTATCCCGACGGTTTTAGCCCCAAGTCGACCTCTTCGGGCAACGGCTATTATGTGTGGAAGGGTGGCTACTTCACCAATGACCCCGCACTGGGCATCGATGCCATCGCTGTTGACGGCATCTCTTATGGCGAGTGGTACAATTTGCAGGGTCAGCGTGTCTCCTTACCTCACCATGGAATCTTCATCCGCAACGGAAAGAAATACTATGTGAGATAGTTGATGATTCATAGCTCATAGTAGGCCTCTACATGTGGTGGCAGCAGAAATGCCTCGTCTCATATATGTAGAGGCTTAACTATGAATTACCCAACGGCTTTCTATTTCCGAAGAAAAATCCCTCCAATGCTTCTGTTTTGTTGTTTTCTACTTTTTTCTCGTTTTTGCTATGAATTCTAAATATTTTTTGTTATTTTTGCGACAACTAACCACTAAGTCCATTTGTTGGGTTGAGAATAACCTCTCCAATTAGGCAATACGGGACATAGGAAAAACTTAACAACTAATAAACTTACAAACCCAATAACTATTAAAAACATGAAAAGACTACAACTCTTCCTGATGGCAATCCTGATGCTCCTCGGCTCTACGGCTTCGAGGGCAGCGGAGATGTATGCTGTGCTCAGCGGCTCTACGCTGACGTTCTACTACGATGACAGCAAGGCATCGCGTACGGGCTCGAAGTACAGCATGAACTCGGGGGCGAGCGCTCCCGGCTGGGCTCAGAAAACAACCATCACATCCGTCGTTTTCAACAGCTCTTTCTCAAGTGCCCGACCTACCACATGCTACGCCTGGTTCTATGGCCTTGCGGGGCTGAAGACCATCACGGGCATCAACTACCTCAACACGTCGAGCGTAACCAATATGTATGGCATGTTCAACGACTGCGGCAACTTGACAAGCCTCGACGTGAGTGGCTTCAACACCGCCAACGTGACCACCATGGCCTTTATGTTCAACAAATGCGGCAACCTGAAGACCTTAGATGTGAGTGGCTTTAACACTGCCAAGGTGTCGACGCTTGAGTGTATGTTCCAAGACTGCTCCAGTCTGACAAGTTTCGATATCTCGAGCTTCACGCTGAAGTCATCGCAGAACACGTCGTATATGCTCAACCATCTTTCTGCCCTGAAGTCGCTGACCATCCCCTCCACCGCCAATGTGATTAACGCCAATGCATGCGGTGGCATAGGCACGCAGTCGGCTCCCTGCGCCCTCAACTTCCCCTCAGGTTTCACACCCAGCAAGACGTATACGGGCAGTGGCTGGTATATGTGGAAGAATGGCTATTTCAAGGACGGTACGACGCCGACACCCTCCACCACTGAGGCATATGCTGTGCTCAGCGGCTCAACTCTGACGTTCTACTATGACAAGAACAAGGCCTCACGTTCTGGAACGAAGTATAGCTTAAATACCGGCACAAACAATCCTGGATGGAGCGGCAGTGCTGCAAGCATCACCAAGGTGGTGTTCAACAGCAACTTCGAAGATGCCCGCCCAGAAACTTGTTACCGCTGGTTCAATGGAATGAGCAAATTGACAAGTATTATTGGAATTGAGTATCTCAATACGGAGGATGTGACCAACATGACGAGCATGTTTAACGGCTGCTCGGTGCTCACCAGCCTTGACGTTAGCAATTTCGACACATCAGGCGTGAAAGACATGTCGTATATGTTCAATGGCTGTTCCAAACTCAACTTCATTAATTTCGCCCTTTCTGTATCTGTTGCACCCAATGGATATCCGTCTTATTACTCGGGCTTTGTCACGACAGCGGCCACCAATCTTCGTAATATGTTCTCGGGTTGCAGTAGCCTTGCATCTTTGCAACTTCCAGAATTTGAGATTACTTCTTCGAAGAACTCCACGGAAATGTTCAAGGGCTGCTCTGCTTTGCAACTATTGCATATTCAGGGCAATTACAGCGGAATCAATGCCTCAGCCTTCTCTGGCGTGGGTACGACAAGTAAACCTTGTGAACTTGAGTTTGAATATGCCACCATTGATGGCGTGACGACACGCACACCTACCTATTTCCAATGGAAAGCCGGTTATTTCAAGGACTACCGCACAGCTTTCGCTGTGTATATGGAGGACAGCCAAACACTTACCTTCTATTACGATGTATATGAAGGTTCGTTTATGTCGGTAATGCATGACTACAATCTCAATGAAGGCTCGTCTGCACCGGGATGGCTTGAGTTCGCCTCGAAGGTGAAAACTGTGAGGTTTAGTGAGGGGTTCAAAGATGCCCGTCCCACCTCCTGCTACCAGTGGCTTTACAATGTGTCGAACATTACGAAGATAGAGGGCTTGGAGAATCTTAACACGGAGTATGCCACCAATATGGCATCGATGTTCAACGGCTGCAAGAAACTCACCTCGCTCGATCTTTCGAAGTTTACGTTCACCTCTTCTTCGAACACCAAACTGCTTGCAAACGGCTGTTCGGCTCTGACAACGCTCACCGTTCCTTCCACCGCCGGTTACTTGGCTGCTGATGCTTGCAAGGGTGTGGGCACAGCCTCTGCTCCCATCACGCTCAACTATCCCTCGGGCTTCACACCCGAGAAGACCTCTACTGGAAACGGCTACTTTGTCTGGAAGAGCGGCTACTTCAAAAGCAACTCAACTATCATATCTGATGAGGAAAAACCCTATGCCGTCCTCGATGGCTCAACGCTGACATTCTATTATGATGACAGCTACAACACTCGTTCCGGCACCGTCTATGACCTGAATACCGGTTCGGACGCCCCAGAATGGAACAGCAAAGCTACAAGCGTCACCAAGGTGGTGTTCAACAGCAGCTTCGATAATGCTGAACCTGAGTCATGCTACCGATGGTTCTACAACATGAACAAACTGACGAACATCACGGGCATCGGGTATCTTCACACAGGAATTGTTGACAATATGGAGAGCATGTTCAACGGTTGCTCCTCACTCACCTCCATCGATGTCAGCGGCTTTGATGTGTCCAGCGTGACCACATTTGCCTATATGTTCAACAATTGTGCGAAAGTTACAGGAGGCTTTGATACCGAGGAATGGGAAAACTCTGTCGCCACTGATATGAGCTATATGTTTGCTGGTTGTACTAACTTATATGGAGTGTCTTTCGCCAGCGAAGGTGGCTCGGTAGGTGGAATGCCGAATTACTTTTCCAATCTGTCAACCGCCAATGTGACCAAGATGGATGGCATGTTCAGCGGATGCTCTGGATTGAAGAATCTCAACCTTGTAGGCTTCAATCTCAGCAAGAAACCTTCAACCACGAATTTCCTTAACGGTTGTTCTTCATTAGAGTGGATGCATATCCCGGCGAATATGGGTAACCTTAATGCCTCGGCATGTGCAGGCGTGGGTACTGCTAGCAATCCCTGCTATTTGGAGTTTGAGGGTGTATCTCTCGATGGGGTGACCAAACGCACACCCACGTATTTCGTCTGGAAAGGTGGATACTTTAAGGACTTCAGATACCCCGGTGTTTCTTATGACGAAACGACCTATACCCTTTCCTTCTGGTTCTCGGATTATTCCGGGCCTCCTATGCCCGAAATCCATAATTATAACCTCAATGAAGGTTCTACGACTCCTGATTGGCTTGAGTTTGCCTCTCAGGTGAAAAAGGTGGAGTTTGGTAAATCATTCAAAGACGTATGTCCCACCTCCTGCTACCAGTGGTTCTACAATATGACCAATCTGACTGCCATCGAAGGCTTGGAGAACCTCAACACAGAGTATGCCACCAATATGGCATCGATGTTCAACGGCTGCAAGAAACTCACCTCGCTCGATCTCTCAAAGTTTACGTTCACCTCTTCTTCTAACACCAAACTGCTTGCAAACGGCTGTTCGGCTCTGACAACGCTCACCGTTCCTTCCACCGCCGGTTACCTGGCTGCTGATGCCTGCAAAGGCGTGGGCACAGCCTCTGCTCCCATCACGCTCAACTATCCCTCGGGCTTTACACCCGAGAAGACCTCTACCGGCAACGGCTACTTTGTTTGGAAGAGCGGCTACTTCAAGGAGACTGGAACCAATCCTCCGACCCCACCTACCAATGGAGAGATGTACGCCGTGCTCAACAACAACACGCTGACGTTCTACTACGATGAAAGCAAGGCATCGCGTACGGGCACGAAGTACAGCATGAACTCGGGGGCGAGCGCTCCTGGCTGGGCTCAGAAAACAACCATCACTTCCGTCGTATTCAACAGCTCGTTCTCAAGTGCCCGACCCACAACGTGTTACGCTTGGTTCTATGGCCTTACGGGGTTGAAGACTATTACAGGCATCAACTACCTCAACACGTCGAGTGTAACCAATATGTACGGCATGTTCAACGACTGCGGCAACTTGACAAGCCTCGACGTGAGTGGCTTCAACACTGCCAACGTGACCACCATGGCCTTTATGTTCAACAAATGCAGCGGCGTGAAGACGCTTGACGTGAGCAAGTTCAACACCGCCAAGGTGACCGACTTAGAAGGCATGTTCCAGAACTGCACCGGAGTGACGAGCCTCGATATCTCAAGCTTCACGCTGAAGTCGTCGCAGAACACGCTGTGGATGATCAACAAGTGCAGCGGCCTGAAGACGCTGACCATCCCCTCTACTGCCAATGTGTTGGATGGCCAAGCTTGCAGTGGTATAGGCACGCAGTCGGCTCCCTGTACGCTGATTCATGCTTCCGGCTTCACCCCCGACAAGACGTACACAGGCAATGGCTGGTATTTGTGGAAGAATGGTTATTTCAAATCAGTAACCCGCTACTTGGGTGATGTTAATGTCGATGGCAATATTGACGTTACGGATGTCATGTGCATCGTCGACTATGTCTTGGGCAAACCCCTCAAGGTATTCTCCGCTATCAATGCAGAAATGAATTCGGATGGTTCTATCGACATCACGGATGCCATGATGATTGTGGACATCATCCTTCACAAATCATCTTCAGTGGCTGCTGCCACTTCGATTTCCAACTGCGATATGGTGTATGTAACGGGACGTGGTGGCGATCTTGACCTCCACCTGAAAGGAAACAATGCTTATAAGGCTGCTGAGATGACACTGGTGCTGCCAGAGGGATGTTCACTGTATGAAGCAGAAATGAATCCCATCCGAACAGATGGACACGACGTGATAATCAATAGTTTGGGCAACGGCACCTACCGCATTGTGGTGCTGAGCGTTACAGGTCGGGAGTTCTGTCCGAATGGCACAGCCCTCATCCACCTGACTATTGATGGCGACCACCATGACAATGTGGTTGTGAGCGACGTGGTGATGACATCCTCTGATTTGGAGTCTGTTTCCATCAACTGCGTTCCAGGCATCGCAACAGGCATCAGTGGCATCAATAGCGACGACACTGATGGTGAGTGGTACAATATCCAGGGACAACGTGTTGCCACCCCACAGCATGGCATATACATCCGTAATGGAAGAAAGTACTCGGTAAAATAAATGCTGGCTTATAGTTGGTAATTATTTAAAATTAAGGGGCTGATTGCGCAATCAGCCCCTTAATTTTTCATTTTTATCCTTCATCCTTCATCCAACCTGGTATACCACGGCAGACACCACCCAAGCAATGGCTGTGGTGTAGGCGGCGGCAAAAAGCGCCCATCGCCAACTTCCAGTCTCATGCTTAATCGCGGCAATCGTGGCGATACAGGGGAAATAAAGCAACACAAACAATAGGAAACAATAGGCAGAAAGAGGAGTAATGCCCTCTGCTGCCATCTGCTGACGGAGTACTGGATAGCGTTCGCCACTCTCTGAAGAGCTGTCGTCAGCCACCTCTTCGTCGCCGGTATAGAGAACACCCAATGTGGAGGCAACAATCTCCTTGGCACCGACGCCAGCAACAAGTCCCACATCGAGTTTCCATGTGAAGCCTTGAGGACGGAAAATGGGTTCAATGGCTTTGCCCATATACCCGATGTAACTCTGTTCTTGCTGTTGCTGCTTGGTGAGCGCCTCATTATGGGGGAAATAGCCTAATGCCCACACAATGATGCTGGCAACAAGAATGATACCACCCATTTTTTTCAAATATTGTTTTCCCTTCTCCCAGGTGTGGCGCAGCATCGCCTTCGCTGTTGGGATGCGGTAGGGAGGAAGTTCCATCACAAAGGGGGTGTCATCGCCCTTCACCACAAATCGACTGAAAAGACGGCAGATGATGACAGCGATGATAATGCCCACCACATAGAGCGATATCATGATGAGCGACTGGTAGCGCACGGCGAAAAAAGTACCGATAATCATGATGTAGATGGGCAGACGGGCAGAGCAGCTCATGAATGGAAGGATGAGCATGGTGAGTAGGCGTGACTTGCGGCTCTCAATCGTGCGGGTAGCCATCACAGCAGGTACATTGCAGCCGAACCCCATGATGAGGGGGATGAACGACTTGCCGTGAAGCCCCATCTGGTGCATCAGTTTGTCCATGATAAATGCGGCACGTGCCATATAACCGGAGTCTTCCATGAATGAGATGAACGCATAGAGGATGAGAATTTGGGGCAGAAAGACGATGACAGCTCCCACACCACCTACAACACCATCGACAAGCATGTCCTTCAGTGGCCCGTCCGGGAGGGTGGTGCTCAGCCAGTCGCCCAACCATCCAAAACCAGCGTCAATCCAGTCCATCGGATACTGCCCGAGAGAGAATGTGACCTGAAACATCACAAAGAGAAGTAGAATGAACAAGGGGATGCCCAACCATCGGTTAGTGATGACCTTGTCGAGAAAATGCGTCACGCGGTATGCCTCGGAGTTGTCACCCTCCAAATAGCCAGCCTCCCTCAATGCACCTCGAATAAAACCGTATTTGGCATCCATCACAGCTGTCTCGCTGTCATCTTGGGTGTCGGCTTTGAGTTGTAGGGCTGCTTTGTCGCGGATGGCGAGAATCTGCTCGCCGGTGGGCAGCTTGCGGACGAAGCGCTCTGCATCCCTGTCACGTTCCAGCAACTTGATGGAGAGGTAGCGTGTGGAGTAGCGCATTCGGGCTTTCTCCTCCTTCTTCACCGCTTCCTGGATGGATTGAATGCCTGCCTCAACGTATTGGCCATGGTTGATGTGGATATGGCGGAACACGGCCTTGTTGGGACGCAGACCGTGGGCGTAGTCATCACTGTGGTCGCCGCCGTGGTGATTCTCGTAAGCCTTGTGCCACTCGGCTATCTCAGCTGCCACGGTGGGGTTGATGTTGCCGTCGCGGTCAAGGAAGTCATTGCCCTCGTAGATGTTGATGATGATATGGAAAAGTAGGTCGACGCCGCGCCCGGTTTTGAACACGGTGGGTATCATCGGTACACCAAACAACTGCCCAAGTTTCTGGTAGTCGATGAGGTCACCACGGCGCTCCGTCTCGTCGAACATGTTGAGGGCGCACACCATACGGAGGTTCATGTCTACCAACTGCGTGGTGAGATAGAGGTTGCGCTCCAGATTGCTCGCATCAATTACGTTGATGACCACATCGGGTGTCTTCTCCACAATCTGTTTGCGTACATATAGCTCCTCAGGACTGTAAGCGGAGAGGGAGTAGGTGCCGGGAAGGTCAACGATGGAGAACTCATAACCTTCAAATACGGCTCGGCCTTCCTTGGCATCGACGGTAACGCCAGAGTAGTTGCCAACTCGTTCATGAGCACCTGAGGCAAAGTTGAACAATGAGGTCTTGCCACAGTTGGGGTTGCCGACGAGGGCAACATTGATGTGGCGGCGACGCCTCATGGCAGCATCGTGCAACTGACGGTCGGTGAGTGGCGTCTCGTCTTCTTCCACCATCATTCCCGGTTGGTCGGCTGCTTGTTGCAGACTGGCCTGCGCACGGGCCTCTTGTTCGGTGATGACCTCCACCATCGAGGCCTCATCCCGGCGGAGCGACACCTCATAGCCCATTACCTTGTACTTCACAGGGTCTTGGAGGGGAGCGTTGAGCAAAGCCTCTGCCACCGTACCACGGATAAAGCCCATCTCCACGATACGCTTGCGGAAACTGCCGTGGCCCAGCACTTTCACGATAACGGCTTTTTCGCCTATTTGTAGTTCGGATAGTCTCATGTTCAGTTGGTTTTGATGACCATATTGGTTGATTTGTGTTGCAAAAGTACACAAAAAAATGGTATTACATTGGCTCTCTTTCCCCTTTCTTGAACAGAATACCTTGAAATGGGGATGGCATTTGTCGGAAAAGAGTGGCTTATACCTATTTGGGTGTTTTTTATTCATTTTTCTTGTCGGATTGCCAAACAACAATTACCTTTGCAGTTACAAATGGGAAAACTCGGTAGGCTGACGGCGGCAAATTTTGGCAAAATATTTGTTGGATGCATAGTGGCAATGGTCGCTATGTGGATGATGTCATGTTCCACAACCAAGTATATTCCGGAGGGACAGTATCTGCTCGATGGAGTGGAAATCAATACCGATGATGAGGAGTTTGACGCTAATGCGCTGAGGCAGTATATCCGTCAAAAAGGCAACTCACGCTGGTTCTCTCTCTTCAAGATTCCCCTCGGATTGTATGCTATGTCAGGAAGAGACAGCACCAAATGGCTCAACCGAACCTTGCGAAACATCGGTGAGGAACCTGTGATTTACGACACACTGCAGGCTAACCTTACCAGAACAGACCTGCTCACCGCCATGCAGAACATGGGATATATGAATGCCAGGGTGGAGCATTATACGGAAACCAAGGGCAAAAAACTGAAGGCCATCTATCACTTGCGGCCAGGAAGCCCCTTCCTTATCCGTCATATGCGTTACGATATCCAGGATGAGGTCATCAACAATATCCTCACAGCCAACGATTCTGCATTGCTGATACTGCATAATGGCTCTCCTTTTACCATCAATGGATTGGACAAGGAGCGCTCGCGCATCACATCCTTGCTCATGGACCGTGGCTATTGGAAGTTTCATAAGGAGTTCATACGCTTTGAGGCAGATACGATGAGAGGCAGCCGATTGGTGGATGTCACCATGCACTTGCTCAAATATCGGGCACACAACGACGCACCAGAAACGCTCCATCCCTGTTATCAGATTCGTAGCGTGAATTTTATTGCTGCCGACTCCGTGGGGTCGCAAATCAGGCGAAGTGTGTTGGAGAGCAATTGTGCATTGCAGAAGGGAATGCCTTATAGCGCATCAGCTGTGCAGCGCACTTACAACAACTTCAGCAGGCTTCATGCTGTGAAGTACACCAACCTGCGCTTCACAGAACTGCCCGACTCCAACCTGCTCGACTGTGCCGTGCAATATGGTGTCAACAAACCCAGCACCATCCTCTTTCAACCTGAAGGCACCAACACGGCGGGCGACCTCGGTGCGGCGGCATCGGTTACTTACCAGAACAGAAATCTTTTCCATGGCTCGGAACAACTTTCCGTGCAGTTGCGCGGGGCTTTTGAAGCGATTACCAAACTGGAAGGATACCAAAGTCAGAACTATAGGGAATATGGAGTAGAGTCGAAAATCACTTTCCCCAGGTTTGTCGCACCCTTCCTGTCCAATGAGTTCAAACGCAACTTCAATGCCACTTCAGAGGTGTCGCTGAGCTACAACCTGCAGAACAGGCCGGAGTTTCATAGGCGTGTGCTATCAGCTGGATGGAGATACAGATGGGGAAAACCGGGAGACAGATGGACCTATCGCTTTGACGCATTTGACCTCAACTACATCCGCATGCCTTGGATTTCGAAAACTTTCAAGAAGGAGTTTCTTGACAGCGTGAGCAGCCGCAATGCCATCCTCAGGTACAACTATGAGAATTTGTTCATCCTACGGACAGGTGTTGGAATGACTTTCAACAATGGCATCAATGCCGTGAAGACCAATTTCGAGATTGGAGGCAATGTACTCAGAGCTATTGCTGGGACACTCAACTTCAGACAGGATGACAACGGACAGTACAAGTTGTTCAATATCGCCTTCGCGCAATATTTCAAATTCGATTTCGATTATACAAGAGTATACAACTTCGATGAGAACAACTCCCTGGTGATGCATGCAGGCATTGGTGTCGCCTATCCATACGGCAACAGCATGATATTGCCGTTTGAGAAACGTTATTTCTCAGGTGGAGCCAACTCGGTGAGGGGATGGCGCGTCAGGGGACTGGGGCCGGGTTCATTCAAGGGGCACAATGGTGCCATCGACTTCATCAATCAGACGGGTGACATGAAGATTGACCTCAACGTGGAGTACCGCACTCACCTCTTTTGGAAGTTCAACGGTGCGGTGTTCATCGATGGCGGCAATATTTGGACATTGCGGGAATATCCTGACCAGCCTGGAGGAAAGTTTAATATCGGAGAATTCTATAACCAACTCGCTGCGGCATACGGTCTGGGCGTGAGGCTCAATTTCGACTATTTTGTCTTGCGATTCGATATGGGCATGAAGGCTGTAAATCCCGCATACGAGGATAGCCGAGAGCATTTCCCCATATTACATCCTATCTTCAGCCGTGATTTTGCCTTCCATTTCGCTGTCGGACTGCCATTCTGATCAGTGGGCCACCTTGATAGCCTTGCCTTCTTGTCTGATAATGTATATGCCGTGGCTTAGGGTGTTCAGGCTGGTGCCACAATACCTGCCGGAGAGGGTGTACACCTGATAGGGCTCGCAGTAGTTGACCGCAATTTCCTCGATGGCAGATGGCGTGTAGGTGTATCCCAACTTTTTGTCCATCCATGCCATACGTTCCTGCATGAAACGCCTTACGTTTTGCACCTCTTTCTCATAACTGCCCCAAAGACGGGGATTCTGATGCACATAACTGTTCATGATAGGCCAGCGAAGGAAGTTCAACTGTTGCGACTGTTCCAATTTGGCTTCCATCTGGTCAATGTATGCTACAAGATTCTCATTGGTCAGTCCGCCTTGACGCGCCTCGTCCCATATCCTCAGCAACTGTGCTCGTGCATTGGCGTCGCTTACCACGATGCGGTCGACGAAATTGCGCATATTGCCGGCATAACTGCCGCCGCTGCGGTAGATGTAGTCGGATTTGGAATTCACAGGGTAGGTGCGGTTGTCGTTGTCGAAAGCCAGGTCAAAGTCCCAAACGGGACCGGTGAATACCGTGTTGTCGTCGCGTTGTTTGTACATGAACACGCTCCAATAGGTATCGGTGTTGCCTGATAATTCTCCAACCAGGAAATGGCGGAGGAAAGTGTCGAGGTCCAAGTAGGTCCGCCAATTGCTCTCCATCAGGTTGAAGTGGTTGCGGATGTAATTGAACTGCTCGTAGGTTATCTCATCGTCATCGGGTGACTTGATGGTCACGGGGGTGTTTCGCGAGGAGTTGAACCACCACTTTTCTTCGTAGGCATAGGCGTCTACCTCAAAGAAATAACCTCCTGTGAGTGCGCTTCCTGTGTTGTCCTCCGGGGTCATCTCAGTGATATTTACGCGATGTTTGTTGACATTCACTTGGTCACAGAGTTGGTAACATCCCTTGTATTCGCCGTTTAGCAACACGTCGACAGCTCGTCCGTAGGGAGTGTAGGGCATTCCCATGCGGCGGCTCAATTCAAAGGCAAGCAGGTTGCGCATCAGTGTCTTGTCGCCATAGTTGTTGATGAGGGTCCATTTCTTCGCCTTGGCGGGTGCGTCGAGCACATGCTGCTTGCTCTCAAACTTGATGCGGTAGGGCTTCTTGGGGACGGTGCGTGAGAAATTGCCCCGCTCACGGATAAATCCTGGCTCCGACAACAGTCGCACCTCTTCGTCTGAGATGATGGCTATCTGCGCCTCGATGTCGTGCTCCTTGTCATAGGGTATCTCGCCGTTGAGGGTGTGGATGCTCACTGTGGGCAGGTTGGTCAGCGTATAGAGATGACTGTCGTCGCCTTCGCCAGGATGGCCATAGAACTCCAATTCTGCGATGTTGCAGCGGGCATCTGAAGGACCCACATAGCGCACATAGCGGAAACCAGCGGAGCAGTCGACGGTGGCGTGTGAAATCTGTCCGATGGTGCCCCGCTCTGTAATGATGTAAAGCGGTAGGGCGTCCATGAAGTCCTCACGGTTGGCTCCTTCAAAAACTCCCAGCAAAACACGTTCTTCACCATGGACGTCGTTTCGGGGTGACCATCCCACACGGGTGATAATATGTTTGCTTCCCAAGTCCAATCCTGTCCAGGTGTAACTGCGTTCCCATGAGGCGAAACAGGTGTTCAGGTTGCCGTCGAAAGCCATCTCACGAGTATTGGCAGTGGTCGAACGGGCGAATGTGGTGTAGTCCACCGTTTCTACCGTGCCAATCACTTTACCAGTCAATTTCCCATCCTCAGCCAGGCAGAGAGCGGGAAACAAAAACAAGGTGAATAGAAGCTTGTATCTCATTGCACTGCAAAGGTAGTGAAAGGAGGGTGCATTGCGTTATTTTTTTAGAAAAATTTGCGGGTCACGCCTTTTTTTCATACTTTTGCATTCTATGATGAGATTTATTGCGCTCGGAAGTGGAAGCAGCGGAAATTGCTATTGTCTCTTCACCGAAAACGATGGACTGATGATTGATGTGGGAATAGGTGTCCGTTCGCTGAAGAAATTCTTCAACGAATATGGTATATCATTTGCCAGCATCAAGGCTGTTCTGCTTACCCATGACCATGCCGACCATGTGAAGTCTGTTGGAAGTCTGAGCCATGAGTATGGACTGCCTGTATATTCCACGCGAAAAGTGCATCAGGGCGTGCGCAACAACTACTGCGTGCGTCATAAGGTGGAAGATGCCAATGTGAGATATATCGAGAAAAACAGACCCTTTACTCTTGGCGATTTTGTGGTGACTCCTTTCCATGTGCCTCATGACAGCACGGACAACGTGGGATTCATGGTAACACATGAGGGCGTCAATTTTTGTCTGATTACAGATGTAGGGCATATCACCGATGAAATCAAGTTGTTCATCCAAAAGGCAAACTATCTCGTCATCGAGGCCAATCATGATGAGGAAATGCTGCAAGGGGGCAACTATCCTCCCCATCTGAAAATAAGAATCAGCAGCGAGAACGGACATCTGAGCAACCGAGACTGCGGAATGACGTTGGCTGAGAACGCCACGCTGGCGTTGCGGCATGTCTGGCTTTGCCATCTGAGCGAGGAAAACAATCATCCCGAATTGGCTCGCCTTACTGTGGAGCACGTGCTTCGACAGCATGGCATCATCCCTGGAAAGGATTTCCAATTGGAAATCCTGAAGAGAAAAACACCCTCGGGGTTCTATGAGTTGAGGTAGGTGGCTTCTGCCTCTCGGTATTCTTCGGACCAGTGAAGACCGATACTCTCTGTCATGTTGGGAAACGAACGGGCTATGCTTACATAGGCAAGGCCTGCCAAAACATCGCCCTTGAACTCATAGTCGGGAATGGCCGGCAGATGGTAGGAAAGGGAATAGTCAATGCCGCGCTGCACCAGTGCTGCTGTCTGCATCGCTATCAGTCGTATTTGGTTGTCGTCGAACTGGTCGAGAAGTCCCATCACACTTTTGAGCAAGTCTACCACAGAGTCACATGACTTCATCACATGATGGGGTGGCTGTGGCATCTCAACTACCTCAGCAAGTGGCACATTGTCGCAGGTTTCTTGCGTGTCTTCTTTTATAGGCTCCTGTTGGGGGATGTCTGCACGACACTCCTCAGGTACTGATGTTCCCGACATTTCGTCTTCGGAGAACAACAAGAGTTGGTTGGGATCTGGCTGCTTGCGGCGGCGCTTTTTCATAGTAAGGATATCAAAGGAAAATGGAGTCATAGGAGTTGAGGATCCTCAACTCCTATGCTCCATGATGAAATTAGTATGCGAAAAGAGGATAGTCTTTCATCGTCTCGTTGACCTTGGCGCGGACACGGGCAATCACCTCTTCGTTCTCTGGGTCATTGAGCACCTCTTCGATAAGGTCGGCGATGAGCACCATCAGGTCTTCCTTGGCGCCGCGGGTGGTGATGGCGGGAGTGCCGAGGCGGATGCCAGAGGTCTGGAAAGCACTGCGGCTGTCGAATGGCACCATGTTCTTGTTCACCGTGATGTCGGCTGCCACCAACGCATTCTCTGCCACTTTACCCGTCAGGTCGGGATATTTCGTGCGAAGGTCAACAAGCATGGAGTGGTTGTCGGTGCCACCGCTGACAATACCGAAACCGCGCTTCACCAATTCCTCTGCCAACACACGGGCATTGGTCTGCACCTGCTTAGCCCATGCCTTGAACTCTGGCTGAAGTGCCTCGCCGAATGCTACGGCTTTGGCGGCAATGACATGCTCGAGCGGACCACCCTGTATGCCGGGGAACACGGCGCTGTCAAGCAATTGGCTCATCATCTTCACCACGCCCTTTGGAGTCTTCTTGCCCCAGGGGTTTTCGAAGTCCTTGCCCATCAGGATGATGCCACCACGCGGACCGCGAAGTGTCTTGTGGGTGGTGGAGGTGACGATATGAGCATATTTCACGGGGTTGTCGAGCAGGCCAGCGGCAATGAGACCTGCAGGGTGTGCCATATCAATCATCAGCAGGGCACCTACCTCGTCGGCGATAGCACGCATTCGCTTGTAGTCCCATTCACGGCTGTAGGCAGAACCGCCACCGATGATGAGCTTGGGCTTATGCTCGCGGGCAAGAGCTTCCATTTCGTCGTAGTCCACGCGTCCGGTCTCCTTGTTGAGGTTGTAGCCAACGGGTTTGTAGAGGATACCCGAGGTGTTGACAAATGAACCATGTGAGAGGTGTCCGCCATGTGCAAGGTTGAGTCCCATGAAGGTATCTCCGGGATTGAGCACCGTCAGCAGTACGGCAGCATTGGCCTGAGCGCCTGAGTGGGGCTGCACGTTGGCCCATTCGGCATCGAAAAGTTGCTTGACGCGCTCGCGGGCGAGATTCTCCACTTCGTCCACCACCTGACAACCGCCATAGTAGCGCTTGCCGGGAAGGCCCTCAGCGTATTTGTTGGTCAGACAACTGCCCATTGCCTGCATCACCTCGTCGCTCACGAAGTTTTCCGATGCTATCAGTTCCATGCCTTTCAACTGGCGTTGGTGTTCTCTCTCAATGAGGTCAAAAATCACTTGGTCTCTTTTCATTGCTGTTGTTTTATTGATTGGTATATGTAACTATTTTATGTTCACCAATTGTAGATAATTATAAGGAATGATTTTCAATTATCAATTATTTAAGAAATGATTTCCACATGGTTGATGTCCTGCTCCTTGTCGCAGTAATGGCAACGGAGAATACCGAGTGCCTTGTCCACCACATTGAAGACGGTTGCCATAGGTTCGTTGTTGGTGATGCATTTCGGGTTGTTGCACTTCACGATGCCGTGCAGTTCATCGGGGGTGACGACGGTCTTCTTCTCTACAACCTCGTAGTCATGGATGATACTCAGTACGACATTGGGAGCCACCACCGACAGACGGGAAATTTCATCATCGGTGAAATAGCGGTCGCTCACCTTGATGATGCCTTTCTGCCCCACTTTGTTGGAGGGGTAGTTGAAACCGATGGTCACGGGGGCGGTAAGACGGGCAAGGCCCAGGAGGTTGACAACTTGGAAGGTCTTGTCTGAGGGAATATGGTCGATAACGGTGCCGTTTTTGATGGCGGCTACTAGTCTTTCTTTCTTGTTCATGGCTTATCGCGTGGGATAGGGGGAACGGATGATGGTGGCGTCGTTTCTCACATCGTCGATGGTGATGCCGAGAACGTCGCAGATAATGGCCTCGCGGGCATAAAGCCCGTTCTGCGCCTGCTGGATATAGTACGCCTGCGGGGTGGTGTCCACATCGTAGGCAATCTCGTTGACACGGGGTAGGGGATGGAGTATCTTCATCGTCGCTTTTGCCTTGCCGAGCATATCCGCCCTCAGGATGCAACTGTTTTTAACTTGCTCATACTCCATAAGGTCAGAGAATCGCTCTTTTTGCACGCGTGTCATATATACAATGTCGGCCTTGGCAATGATGTCCTCGGTCAGAGTGGTATGCTCCTCGTAACGGATGCCTTTTTCTTTGCAGTAGAGTTTGTACTCGTTGGGCATCGACAACTCTTCTGGCGCTATGAAATGGAACGTGGGGTTGAAATGCCGCATCGCCATCAGCAAAGAGTGGACCGTGCGCCCGTATTTCAAGTCTCCCACCAGACAGATGGTCAGGTTCTCCAAAGTGCCTTGGGTCTGGTAGATGGAGTAAAGGTCGAGCATGCACTGCGAGGGATGTTGGTGGGCTCCGTCGCCGGCGTTGATGATGGGCACGGGAGATATCTCGCTGGCATATTGGGCGGCTCCCTCAATGTAGTGGCGCATGGCGATGACGTCGGCATAATTGGCCACCATCAGGATGGTGTCCTTCAGGGTCTCACCTTTCGACACGCTCGATGCCCTGGCATCGGAAAAACCGATGACTCTTGCACCAAGACGGTTGGCGGCGGTCTCAAAACTTAGGCGTGTGCGGGTAGAAGGCTCGTAAAAAAGGGTGGCGACGACCTTACCCTTGAGGATCTCACGGTTGGGATGTTTCTCAAACTCTTGTGCCAATTCAATCATGTAGAGAATCTTCTCCCGAGAAAGATTGGCTATCGTCACAAAGTTGCGCTTATCCATGTGGATGTGTTGTATGTTTGATTTCGACTGCGAAGTTACGCATTATTTTTAATTTATTTGCCATAATTAAAAAGAAAATTGTAAATTTGCACCGCATTAAGGCTCAGCAGCGAGTTGACAGAAGTTGAGATTTAGGTAGTTGAGCGAATGCAAAAAGTGAAGAAAATAGCATTATGAGGAAAAAAGTCGTCAATGTGCTCTGGGGTATCCTCCTCGGATTGATTATCATAACCACTTTGGGTGCAGTGGCCATCTGGAATGGATGGATAGGCTATATGCCAAACATGGCAGAATTGCAAAACCCAATCAGCAAATACTCTTCCCAAGTCTATTCCTCAGACGGAAAACTCATGGGAACATATGCATCGAGCAGGGAAAACCGAATCTCCACTCCCTACAATGGTATCTCACCTAATGTCATCCATGCGCTCATTTCTACAGAGGACTCGCGTTTTTATGACCATTCGGGCATCGATTTCACAGCACTTGGAAGAGCCATCGTGAAAACGGGAATCCTTCGCAAGGAGAGTGCCGGAGGTGGTTCGACCATAACCCAGCAGTTGGCCAAGCAACTCTATTCCGAGGTGGCACACAGCAAACTTGAGCGACTTTTCCAAAAACCGATAGAATGGGTCATTGCTGTCAAACTGGAAAAGACATTCACCAAGGAGGAAATCATCACCATGTACCTCAACTACTTCGACTTCCTCTATAATGCCATCGGCGTGAAGAGCGCGGCGAAGACTTATTTCAATAAGGATCCCAAAGAACTCTCCGTGGTGGAGGCTGCCACACTCGTGGGATTGTGCAAGAACCCGTCGTTCTACAATCCTGTCAGATATCCGAACCGCTGTGTAGAGCGGCGCAACATTATCCTTGCCCAGATGTACAAAGGTGGCTATATCGGTGAGGAGGAATGCAGGAGAGATATGACGGAGCCACTCAAACTCGATTTCCAGCGCTCAGGCGACAGGGAAACGGCTTTGGGTATCGCTCCCTATTTCAGGGAGTACCTCAAGCAATACATGATGGCAAAGAAACCTGAAATAAAGGATTATCCATCATGGAAAAAGGCACAGTTCCACCTCGACTCCATCGCTTGGGAGAACGATCCCCTCTTCGGTTGGTGCAACAAAAACACACGCCGAGGCGGTCAGCCTTACAACATCAATACCGATGGCCTGCGCATCTACACCACCATCGACACACGAATGCAGAAATATGCAGAGGAGGCGGTGCTGGAGCACCTGACACAGACCCTGCAGCCGGTGTTCAACTCTCAGGTGAGAAACAGTGCGCGCGGTCCCTTCTCCAGCAAGATGTCGAGGCAGGACTACGAGAGGGTGATGAACCGTGCCATAAAGCAGAGCCATCGCTATGCTGCCTTGAAAGAGGCTGGGGCTTCTGAGGAGGAAATCAAGAAAAACTTCGAGAAACCCGTAGAAATGAGGGTGTTCACATACAATGGTGAGGTGACCAAGGTGATGTCGCCGCTCGACTCCATCAAATACTACAAAACTTTCCTCAGGGCGGGATTCGTCAGCATGGATCCGCACAACGGTGCTGTGAAGGCTTATGTGGGTGGCCCCAACTATGAGTATTTCCAATACGACATGGCAATGGTGGGACGCCGGCAGGTGGGGTCTACAATCAAGCCCTATCTCTATTCGCTTGCTATGGAGAATGGTTATACCCCATGCGACCAAGCACCCAATAGGGCACAGACCTATTATGAGAATGGAGGCAGATGGACGCCGCGTAATGGCAGCAGGGCAAGATATGGCGCCATGGTGACCCTAAAATGGGGATTGCAGCAATCGAACAACTGGATTTCTGCCTATCTCATCAATAAGTTTACCCCACAGGCGTTGGTTGATCTGCTCAAGAAATATGGCATCAATAACCCGAATGTCAGGGCTACCATGGCTCTGTGTCTCGGACCTTGTGAGGTGACCGTGGGAGAGATGGTGAGTGCTTACACCACCTTTGCCAACAAAGGCATTCGCTGCGCTCCCTTCATGGTGACGCGTATCGAGGATAGTGAGGGTAACATCATCTCCAACTTCCTACCGCAGTATAATGAGGTTATCAGCGAGAGCAGCTCATACAAGATGCTTGAACTCATTAGGGCAGTGGTAGATGGTGGTACGGCCCACAGGTTGAGAGGTTATGGTCTCAGTGGTGAAATCGGAGGTAAAACTGGAACAACCAACGACAATGCCGACGCATGGTTCATGGGTGTCACTCCCCAACTCGTCAGCGGTTGTTGGGTGGGCGGTGAGGACCGCGACATCCACTTCGCATCAATGGCATTCGGACAAGGCGCTGCAGCTGCATTGCCCATCTGGGCTAAATATATGAAGAAAGTGTATTCAGATGCAAGCCTCGACTATTCGCCAAGTGCTAAGTTTGACGTACCCAAGGACTTTGATACCTGTGATGACAAGCCATCGCAGTTCGACTTCGGCATCGAGGATATATATGAATAATCCAGCTTCTTAAATCCTATCGTTGACTTGCGTCAAGAAAAGGAATAAAAATGCAAAAATGTTGTGGGTTTTGTTGGCTGTGTGCCCACACAGTTGTAATTTTGCACTGCAATACAGACATTTTTATTAATTTTATAGGATTTAGTTATGGATATGTTTTTAATGGCCGTCCGCATCCTCGGTGTGGTGGCTGAGATGAAAGAGAAGACCCAGAAGATTTTTGGATAATATAGTGTTGGATAATATAGTTACCGCTGCCCATCTTAAAGATGAGCGGCGGTTTTTGCATGGCCTAAGTGGGTTTTGAAAAATACGCGTCGTTTCTCTTGGTTTTTCGCAAAATAATCGTTATCTTTGCCGCAAAGCCAAGACCATGACAGAACAGCAAATGAAATCCATTTCCGTAGACGACTTGTTCTCCAGCGGAAAAATATCAAGAAAGACATATAACATCCTTGTGAGAGCGCGTATGCGCAATGTATTCGACTTGAAACGATATGAGTCGGGACTTTCTCGGCTGTTCAGGGCGGGTACAGGTGGCATGAAGGAAATCGAGGTGCTGCTCAGGGAACTTTCTGACGCAGACAGTGTACCGGAGATGTCGTCCATGCTCTTTGCTTTATCGGAATCAGAGCCTTCAAAAGGAGAACAGTTGCTCTCATCGCTCTCCGATGAAGACCTCACCCTGTTGGATATCGTTTACAAAAAACAAATCGACAATCTGCTGCATAGTCATGAGCGAACAGCAAAAAAGGTTGCCAATGCGCTTTCTCTCGTGCCAGTGAGGCACTTCATCAGGGATTTTCTCTTGGAGAATGATGAGCGTACCCTCATGCTTAATCTGGTGGAGACTTCATTGCCTCAGGTGGCTTCTGTCAAGCAGACCCTCATGAAGGAGGTGGAACTGATCAGAAAGGAGGAAGTGCCGGTTCCTTTCCGTATTTTGTCAATGCAGGCAGACGGATTGCTTGATGATGATGGTTTTGTGCTGTCAAGTTTCATTGAGCACCAACATCTGCCAATGTTGTATGTCATGCAGAAGGCATTGCTCAACAACCGCGATGAACAGGTGATTCTGGCGTTTCTGCAGCGGTATGATGTGTTCGGAGGACAGGTGGAAATCGATGATGCAAAAATCGATAAGTCGGCTTTCACCATCACCAACTACTCCAATGTCGTGTTCGACGCGCTCTTCACGCCAGGAGCCAATGCCGGAGTATTGGGGCATTTCGTCGAGGAACTGGTGGCCAACGATGTCAACGTGGCTTATCTCGCTGAGAAGGTAAAGGGCAAACTCATTACAGAGGATTCTGAAATAATTGCAGAGATAATCGAGGAGGAACACCTGTTGCTGCAGCCTTTGTGTGTGGTGGCAATGTTGGGAAAATTGTTGGCATTTTCACAAACTGGCTTCGGTGGGTATCCGAGAAGTTTCGGCATGTCTTTGGACGAGCGTTGGAAACATGTCTATGTTATAGACAAAGATTTGGCCGATGCATTCAACTTCAGAAGAGAATTGTGGCGGTTCCGTGACAATGTGGTGAGACAAAGCACGGAGAGTCATGTGGCGGATTTTGAGGCTTATGTGACGCAGGTTCTCGAAGAGGAATACCCAACTGCCCTTGAGAGGCAGGAGGATGTCACCGCTGTCATGAAAGCCATGGCGCTGGGCGAACTTGACCTGAAGGTGGATGATGAGGAACGTGTCATCATACCACGCAAACGTGATAAGCCATTGGCTGACAGACTGTATGCCATCCTTGACAAAAACAAACAGCCCATGATGCTGGACGATCTCACAGAGCAAATCAATTCAGGTGAGGGAAGACGATATGTCAGGGCTTCTGTCTCGCTGGCACTCAACAAGGATGAAAGGTTTCAGGGGAGCGGGAAAAAAGGATGCTATGCTTTAAGTGTGTGGCAACTACCTTATTTTGGCAGCAACGCTGACATCGTTTATCGGGTGCTGGATGAGGCCAACCGTCCCATGAGAAGCGAGGAGATTGTCAATATCCTCTCTGCATATAGCTACAATAGCCAGTTTTCCAAAAATGACCTATCTTCGGTCATCTCATTGGGTAAGAACTTGTTCAGAAAGTTCGGTTTGGGCTATTACGGATTGGTGGGCAGAGATTATCCTTCAGAGGATATCCAACCTTCCAAGAGGGTCTTTGAGGCAGAGGCGGAAGCAATGGAGGCATTTATCGACAAACACCGTCGTGTGCCTTCTGCTAAAGGAGATGAGGTGGAAACGAGGCTCCGAACATGGTTCTCCCGCAAACGAAAGGAATGGGAGAGTGACAACAACTGGAGCGAAAACAAGCGTCGGATTTTTGCACTCTTAGTGGCAAAATATGATGCTGTGGTGGCGGGTTCGCAGCCTGTGCCCATGCGGCCATTGCAAAACTCCGCAGACAATATAGAATCTCCGAATAATCCGGAATCTCCGGAATCTCCGGCTTTTCTGGAAACCCTGAAAACCCCGGTCTCTCTGGAATCTCCAGAAACCCCAGAAAAACAGTCCTCCCCTGATGAGTGGGATGTCATGGCTGCAGAGGTGCGCTGCTTTGTGGAGAAGAATGCCCGTGAGCCCCTTGCTATGTTCACTGCTGAAGTGATGCTGGCAGACTGGCTGGCGGAGCAGAAAAAGCGTATGCGCGAGAGGCGCCTCTCTGAGGAACAAACTGCCGTTTTGCTGGGGATACGTGACATGATATGGTAAATGAAAAAATCCTGCAATCAATTGCAGGATTTTTTATGAGGTGCGTGGCGGGATCGAACCGCCGTACACGGTTTTGCAGACCGTTGACTAAGCCACTCATCCAACGCACCAGGTTTGAATGTGGATGCAAAAGTAAGACTTTTTTTGCGTGCTGCCAAATTTTTTCACTCTTTTTTTTCCTCATAAGGGGGCAATGTGCCTTCACAAGGTGGTTTCATGCCTTTCTTCACGCCTTTTCTCAGGTCTTTAAGAGCACAGCCCGGACAACCGTGGCATGGGTCGGAAACCTTGCGGAAGGTTTCCCAGACACGGTGAGTCACGTAGGCGACAGACATGACGACGACGAGGATGACGATGATATGCTGTAGTGACATGATGACGAAAGGGTGTATTTGTAAAATATGATTGGCAAATATAGTAAAAAATTGATAAAAAGCATGATAATCAGCATGGAATCATCAAAAACAATCAGAAATCTTTTAGAAACAAACAAACTTTTCGACTTATTTTTACTACCTTTGCAAAAACTATAGGCAAATACTTGATTCGTATTTATTTAATCTTATTTTATTTTCAAATATGATTTATTCAACAGAAGTCAAAAACATGTGTAGCGTCTGTAAAGGCGCTTACCACGGACCTGCACCCATTCCCGAAGAAGGAAAATGGATTCAGGCAAAGGAAATCAAGGACATTTCGGGTTATACCCACGGTATCGGTTGGTGCGCACCTCAGCAGGGTGCCTGCAAACTGAGCCTCAACGTGAAGGAAGGCATCATTGAGGAAGCCCTCGTTGAGACTATCGGCTGCACCGGTATGACTCACTCGGCTGCCATGGCAAGCGAAATCCTTCCTGGCAAGACACTGCTTGAGGCGCTCAATACCGACTTGGTGTGCGACGCTATCAACACCGCCATGCGTGAACTGTTCCTGCAGATTGTATATGGCCGCACACAGAGTGCTTTCTCTGAGGGTGGTTTGGCTATTGGCGCTGGTCTGGAGGACCTCGGTAAGGGTCTGCGCTCGCAGACGGGTACGCTCTACGGCACAAAGGCCAAGGGCACACGTTACCTTGAGCTCACCGAAGGTTACATCACCAAGCAGTTCCTCGACGAGCACGACGAGGTTTGTGGATACGAGTATGTACACCTGGGCAAGATGATGGAAGCCATCAAGAACGGAATGGATGCCAATGAGGCTTTGAAGAAGAACACCGGTTCTTATGGTCGCACAACCAAGGAGCAGGGTGCAGTAAAGGCAATTGACCCACGTAAAGAATAGGAGGACACGACGATGATCAGAAAAGTACAATTTGAAAGTCAGGAGCGCCGTATCAATCAGGTTCTTGCTGCACTGAAAGAGAATGGTATCAACAGTATTGAAGAGGCCAACGAGATTTGCGACAAGGCAGGTATCGACCCCTACAAGATGTGTGAGGAAACACAGGGTATCTGCTTCGAGAATGCCAAGTGGGCATATGTGTGTGGTGCTGCCATCGCCATCAAGAAGGGTGTGAAGACCGCTGCTGAGGCTGCTGAGGCCATCGGCATCGGACTGCAGTCGTTCTGCATCCCTGGCTCTGTGGCCGACGACCGCAAGGTGGGTCTGGGTCATGGCAACCTGGCTGCCCGTCTGCTGCGTGAGGAGACTGAGTGCTTTGCCTTCCTGGCTGGTCACGAGTCCTTCGCTGCTGCTGAGGGTGCCATCAAGATTGCCGAGATGGCCAATAAAGTGCGCAAAAAGCCCCTCCGCGTTATCCTGAATGGTCTGGGCAAGGATGCCGCTCAGATTATCAGCCGCATCAACGGCTTCACATACGTGCAGACTCAGTTTGACTATTTCACCTCCGAACTGAAGGTGGTTCGCACCGTTCCTTACGGCAACAACCCCAACCGTCTGAAGGTGAACTGCTATGGAGCTGACGATGTCCGCGAGGGTGTTGCCATCCTCTGGCATGAGAATGTCGATGTCAGTATCACTGGCAACTCCACCAATCCCACTCGCTTCCAGCACCCAGTAGCTGGTACATACAAGAAGGAGCGCGTGCTGGCTGGCAAACCTTATTTCTCAGTGGCCAGCGGTGGTGGTACAGGTCGTACGCTGCACCCCGACAACATGGCTGCAGGTCCTGCCTCCTATGGTATGACCGATACCCTCGGCCGTATGCATAGCGATGCTCAGTTCGCAGGTTCATCTTCTGTTCCTGCACATGTTGAGATGATGGGCTTCCTCGGCATTGGCAACAACCCCATGGTGGGTGCCACCGTCGCTGTTGCTGTCGCCATCGACCTTGCAATCAACAAGTAATTAATTGCTTATTTTCACCAAAGAAAAAGGAGCGGACACTCGTCTGCTCCTTTTTCTTTGGGCTTTACTCAGATAGAACCAACAGCCGGCGGCTGAAGGGAAAAATAAAAACGCCAGGTCTCACAACCCGGCGTTGTTCTGTCATTTGTCCGTGTGGGGAATTACTCGGCAACAGCCTCTTCAACAGCAGCAGCAGCGCTGTCAGCAACTTCCTCAACAGCAGCAGCAGCGCTGTCGGCAACTTCCTCAACAGCAGCAGCGGCGCTATCAACTACTTCCTCAACAGCCTCAGTAGCAGCGTCAGCAGCAGCCTCAGCGGGTTTGTTCTCAGTGCAAGCAGCGAAAGCCATAGCTGCAACGGCCACGAACATAAATGCAATCTTCTTCATTTTCTTTGCTTTTTAATTTGTATAACAATCAGTTGTTTAATAAAACTGCGCAAAGGTAGACATTATTTTTGAATCACCAACCATTTTTTTGAACTTTTTTTTGTGAAAATTGTAACATTTTTGTAACTATCAGTAAATCAATAAGTTATAAATGTTTAATAAAAGTTAATAATTGACTTGTGTGCCCACACAATTATTTATTTGAAGCAATAACCACCCGACACCTCAATGATGCTGCCATTATGGCTCCACCGACTCCTTGTCATAAGCATAGGTGACGGTGACATGATAACCCTCTTTCAGCAGCATTTCTGCTGTGGCCAGCCCGATACCTCTGGTGGCGCCTGTTACAATTGCATTCTTCATTGATTTGGTTGTTTATGATTTGTTTTTGAATGAATTTCTTATTCGCTCTAAAGTCTTGCTTGGAAGTTCGTCTAAGAGCAACGAACGGTTGTATTTTGGAGAGAGGCGTAGAAAGAACAGTTGGTTGGACAACCTGTAATAAGCTCTCTCAAACAGATACTTAAATGATTTGCGGTCATAACTGTCTCGCTCATACTGTCCCCAGTTTCCATGCTTTAATATGAGTTGTAGCGCCCTCTCTCCGTATTTCTTATCCGTATCAGTGATGGGTAGTGGGAACTCTTCTTGGGGCAGTCCCAGTTTCTCTATGAGGATGGTGCCTATGGCACGAAATGCTTTGGTAAAACCGAAATCTTTTAGCACCTTGGCCAGCAACTTGCGGTCGATTTCGTTGCAGTTGTGATGGAGAAGCACGGTGAGGTCGCAGAGTTGGCGCAACGCCACACCTAACTTAATAAAGTGCTGATATAGATGAAGAAAAGTATAGAATACATTAATTGTGGGCATGAGGGTTGGTACTTTTTCTCCATTCACTTGGACTGGAAATGGGGGATAGGAGTCTATCAGTTTGCTGAAGGACTTTTGTGTGCGTTTGTTGGGAAATTCACATAAAAATCTATGCATTTCAAAATCAATTTCCTTATAATAAAACGACACGTGCATTTTTGATTCACCCTCTTCAATTTTTAACATCCATTCCTTCTCTATCAGTTTTCGGGCTTTCTCAAAGTGTTTTGCGGGGATGTAGAAGTCGATGTCACCTATCGTCCGCAGCATGGGTTTGGGATAGAGCGCTCCTAGGGTCTGCCCTTTCACAACGTAATTGGTGATGTGGTTGGCATCCAACAACTGACACAGTTCGAGCAAGCAGGAATTGATTCGCTTGTTTTCTGCCACCAATGTGTTTTGCAGTTGCAGCATATGGACAACACATTTCTTGGTTAGTTCCATATTGTTGCTCCTCAGGCAATCGGTGATGAGCCCCATCACGCATTGCTTCTCACCATCATCCATCACCGCTTTGTATTCATAAGGCGACATTTTGAAATGGGGATGGGGTGTTTGCCATAGTGCGGAGCGCAAAAGCCCGAATATGAAGTCAGATTTTGTCATAGAATGATTGTATAGTCCCGAATTGTCGAATGAGAGAATTATGAACTATGAATTATGAATGATGAACTGATGAATGATTTCCAATGTCTTTTCTGTGCCATGACCATACTCCTCCACGTATTTTTGTCTGAATCGACGTGAGATGGTTTTCTTTTCCTCGTAGTCCATGGTCAATATTTCCTGGATGACTTGTTCCTCACTGTCGCTGCAGCCTTTCATATCCAGAGCTTCGCGGATGTCAAAATACATGCCCCTAACTGCCTCGTAGCGATCGTAGTCGTAGGTGTAGCAGAGCATCGGCTTTCCGGTGATGGAATAGTCGAAGAAAATGCTGGAGTAGTCGGAGATCAGCAGATCAGAAATTTGGATGAGATCGTTGAGATTGGGGTATTTCGTGACATCTTTGATGAAAGAGTTGGGTGGTAAGCCCTGCACTGAAGTGACTTCATGATGTAGTCTTAGTAGCATTACATGTTGTTCTCCTAAGAAGTACTCCCATTTTAGTGGACTAATATGGACTTGTGCTACGAGTCTTCCATTATGATCGCGTTCATCGTCCCTATAGGTGGGCGCATAGAGGATGACCTTCTTGCTTGGGGGGATGCCGAGCCGCTCACGGATGCGTTGTTTCTCATCTTCACTACATGGTAAGGCCAATCTGTCATTACATGGGAGGCCGGTAAGGTGAAAGTCTTTCTCGCTGCTGTTGAACACCCTGAGGAAAATGTCTCGTTCGTATGTACTCTGGCATAACCTCACATTATCGTGGATGGTTCGTCGTGCTAAAAAGTTGCGGGGTGTCTTTGCCTCATGTTCGATGCGCTTGATGGGCGTACCGTGCCAGGTGTTGATGCTGAATGTGTTGGTGCCCCTCACATAGAGTCCCCGCGTCATGCTGCTGTTGGTAATCCAGATGCCAGCCCTTAACAGTAAAGAGAAATATCTGGGAGTGTCAATCTTCACCTTCTCTCCTCGTGGGATGGAGTGGCTGTCTGGAGAACGAAAAGCCCATATCAGCCTGAACTGGTCGAATCGGGCATCATTGAGCATCGCCTCATACAGGCATTTCGGACTGTCGTCGAATCTCTTGCCGCCATAACTGACGAAGAGGATGGTGTGTTGGTCGGAGCGAACAAACAACTTCATCATGTTCACTAACAGAGAGCCAATATAATAATATAAGGTGTAAACTACCTTATTATATTTGACGAACTCAGCCAATCCTCTCATCTACTCCCTCAAAACTTTAATATCAATGTTCAGAAAAATTCCACGAATTAATCAAAAAACAGAATGCATTCAAAATTGATGATAAATCGTGGGTGATTGATGAACATTCGTGTGAAAGATGTTCTTTCTTGTTTTGCCACGAACATGAATTCTCATGCATTTGTTTTGTGGAAATCTATGTTTCTTGTGGCAGATTATTTTATAAACGAAAGTTTCTCCCAGATTTTACGTGGTAAGGTGCCGAAGATAAGCGACCTGTTGTATCGGGGTGCCAGACGGTAGAACAGCAGGTGGTTGGATATCCTGATATAGGAGCGCTCAAACATGAAACCGAAGGAGCGGCGGTCATGGTTCTTGCGTCTGTAGGCTCCCCAGTTGCCGTGCTTCACAATCAGGCGCAGCACCTTTTCACTGTATTCGCGGTCTTTGTCGGTGATGGGGTAGGGAAAGTCTTCCTCCGGCAGTCCCATCTTGTCAATGAGTATGGCCCCAAAGGCATAGAAGGCATGGGTGATATCAAAGTCCTTCAGCCATTGGTCGAGCAGGGCATGGTCTATGCAGTCTCTTTTTTTGTGGAGCAGCATAGCCAGGTCGCATAGTTGGCGGAGTGCCACACCGATTTGGATGAAGTGGTTGAAAAGATGCAAGAAGAGATAAAGCACGTTGAGCGTAGGCATCAGGGTGGGCACATCCTCACCACCTACTGTCGCTGTCTCAGTTGGATAAGTCTCCACGAGATTGTCAAACTGCCTCTGCATCTTTTTGTTGGGGAAGCGGAGCAGATAGCGGTGCGCCTCAAATACCGTACCATTGTGCTTGAATTCAATGTGTCGGTCATTGCTCCCGTCCATCTCCTCACCCCATTGGCTGTTGATAAGTTGGATGGCGCGGTCGAAATCTTTGGCAGGTATATAGAAATCAATGTCGCCTGGCATCCTCAACAAAGGATGAGGATAGTTGGCTCCTGCCACCTGTCCTTTTACCACCATAAAGGAAACATCTGCTCCATTGAGCAAACGGCAAAGTTCATGCAGATTGGCATTGACTTTCCCGTTTTCCTCGGTCAGTTTTTGCTCGAGTTTCAATAGATGGTAGAAACTGTCTTTTTCCAGGTTGGTGTTGCTGACTTTCATCCCATCCGCTATCAGTCCCATGATGCACTGCTTGTCTGCAGTCTTCATCAGCGACTCGTATTTTTTTGCAGGGAAGTCAAACCGCTTCATCGGCTTTTGCCAAAGGGCGGCACGCAACACCTTGAAAATGAATTCAATCTTGGTCATTGACAACTACTTGTTTTTCAACCACGTAACACACTAATCTCCACGTAATTTTTCTATCCCGAATGTTCGATTTAGAGAAATATTTTCGCGTTCTTTCGTGTTTTTAGTAGTACTTCTTATAACCACGAATATCACAAGTCAATTCTCTTACCTCTTACCTCTCACTCCTAACCTCTTTTCCTAAATAATCGTGACATTTTTCCGTTCGCCAAACATCTGCATGATGTCGGCCATGGCAATGCTCTCGCGACGGCGGAGGCGTGCGGTGGACAAACGGTGATTGAAAATGCACGAGATAAACTCTTGTATTTCGTATCGCAGACCGGAACCATCCCACTTGTAGAAGAATTTCTTGTTTTGGTTTTGGTCCTCAAAACGGAATTCATAGTAGTCCGTCAGCCACCATGGAGAGGGCACATACGCATAGCCCTTCGTTCCCGAAATGACCAGGTTGCCCTCAGTCTTGACACCAAGGCCGAGTTTGAAGGAGCACACACCATGTGGATATTGGATGACGCCTTGAGTATAGACATCGACACCGTCCTGCATCTTGGAGAAGAAACTGACGTTGACAAACTGCGTCCCCATTAGCTTGATGATAGGCAGCAAGGGGTAAGAACCCATTTCATAGAACGAACCTCCGGCCTGATTGGGGTCTATCTCTCTTGTCAGTCTGCTGCCCCACAGTTTCGACTCCGAGGCGCTGACATCCACCACATCGCCAATGAGTCCGCTCTTCACCATGGTGACAAGGTGGTTGAATGCCGGTGCATGTGCCGTCTTGTTTGCCTCCATCAGCACCAACTTCCTGTTCTTGGCCAGTTCGAAGAGGTCACGCGCCTCATCGCCCCTCAACACGAGCGGGGTCTCACAGAGCACGTGCTTGCCCCTGCGCAACGCCTCCTTGCACTGTCGGTAGTGGCATAAGTGCGGTGTGGCTATGTATACGCTGTCCACGTCATCCAGTAGTGCCTCATAACTGTCATACACCTTTTCCAACTGATGCCTTTGGGCGAAGTCGGTAGCTTTGGTATGGTCGATGTCATAGACACCGCTTACCTTAACATAGTTGACAAAGCCAGCCTCTGGCACAAAGCGTTCGGCTATTCTGCCTGCTCCCACTATGCCGATGCGTACGTCTTCTTGCAGGTTCTCTCGCAGCATGGTCGATGAAATGCCCTCGGTACGGGGCAGGTAGACCACCTCGCAATACTCGTTCAGATAGTCGAACTTACCTACCCAGTCTGAGCCAATGGCGAAAATATCCACCTCGTATTTCTGGATGTCGTCAATTTTCTGACCGACATAGTCCTCGATGATGATTTTGTCAGCAAGACCTGTTGCCTTCACCGCCTCTACACGCTCCAACACGTTGTTGACCACATTGAGCTTGCCGCGCTCACGGTCGAAATTGTCGTTGGTCACTCCTACGATGAGATAGTCGCCCAATGCTTTGGCACGGCGCAACAGGTTGATGTGCCCTTGGTGGAGCATGTCGTATGTTCCGTATGTAATGACTTTTTTCATATTATGCTTTTTTGAGTTTCATCATAGATTTAACGACTCTACACTAAATATGCAGACTTATGTCTGTTAAGAACCAAGCGACAGTGTTTGTACACTTAGTATAATCTGTACCAATTATAGTTTTTTCTTTTGACAAGCAAGATTATTGGTTTCATCATACATCTATGTCAATCTGTGGTTAAAAAAACTTGACTATAGTCTGGTAAATATGTTCTGCAGGATAATTGTTGTATTGAAACCTCTCCTCTCAATTCTTTGTATCAACTTCAACATTGTTGTCATACCATCACTAAATGGAAATCTTCACTGTTCTTGTTTGCTTCTAGACATTCTAAGAGGAGAACGATGCCTTGAGGTTTACCCAACTTATCCCAATAAAATAAGATTATCTTATCCGAAACCCGAACGCACATGATATTTATTGCTGATTATTTCCTTATCTATTCTATGGCACAAGAAAACTGTCACATTGATTGAGAACGAAAAGAGCTCCTAATACGCTGACATTAAGATGAAAGTAGTTTTGTCAATTGCATTATAAGACATAAAAAAAGCTAAGAATTTAAAAATCCTCGTTACAGAGAGCATCATGCAAAAGGCTTAAGAATATCTTCATAAAAATCATATAAGCACTTGTGAACATAATCCTGCTCATATCTAGATGCTATCAAATCTCTGGCTTTTGCAGCCATTTTTTCTCGTTCTGTTTTATTACGTATCATATTAAGCATGGCATTGAACAACGCATCAGTATCATGGGATGGTATAATAACACCATTTTCTCGCGGAATAATAATTTCACGTGAGCCATTAATATCTGTTACTATCGATGGAAGCCCCATAGCCCCTGCTTCAAGCACTGCGTTTGGAAATCCCTCCCGATAACTAGGAAAAACGAAACAATCTGCAGCTGCATAATATGCTAATAATTCGTTGCCGTATTTTGGTCCAACATATTCGATGGAGGAGTTTTTGTTAATTATCTCTCTTGACTTTTCCGAAATTGGATTGAGATCATCTTCAAAGTTTCCAACTAAGAAAAGGCGCACAGGTGCTAATTTTGACAACTTGTCCATTACCTGACACAATTCATTGATACCCTTGTCACGAACAATACGTCCAACGTATGCGAAAGTAAAAACAGAATTATTTCGTAGTCCTAAATCTTTCATTTTATTAATTACCACATCCCTACGGGAATAGTACTCCATGTCAACACCTCGAATATTACCATATCCGAGTACCTTCAGCTGTTTCTTGGTTATTCCATTGCTCAGCAAATCATTCTTCACCCCTTCACCTTCGGGCACAATATGTGTAGCACAAAAACACGTTAACCAGTCTGTGGCCATAAGAATCTTTCGTTTCAATCCTGTTTCCGTAGGAAATACTAACCCTGTAAAAGTATGTAGCCTTATAGGTACTCTAGTCAGCCATGCTGCTACCATGCAAAGCATTCCTGCCTTGGGCGTTATGCTATGTACCATAGTTGGTCTTTCCTTTTTAAACACCTTTACCAATAACAATAGAGATTTAAAATCTTGTAATAGTGATATCCGCCGTTTCATAGGTACGGCTATAGTCCTCACACCTTCTCTACGGGCAACCTCATCTAGGTCTACTCCAGGTGAAGAAAGTCCTATTACCTCATATTTTTCTGATAGCTTACTTAGCAGGCCATTACAAAAGGTGCTAAGTGACCTTGGTACTGTGGTTGATCGTATAATCTTTATCTTGCTCATTTTTTCATTATCCCGTTATAAATTAAATCGAGTGAAAGTTTCGTTGCTGAGCCATAACTAGTAACATACTTATTGCGAAATCTCCTTGAGATAGCCATGCGTTTGGGAATATCCATCGATTTTATTTCGTCAAAAATCTTTTCTTCGCTGTCCAAGCCCAAACATTCCAACTCCTCCCTTACATCAAAATACGTCCCTCGCTTAGCCTGATACTCGTCATAGTCGTATGAGAAACAGAGCATGGGCTTACCCATAATGGAATAGTCGACGAAAATACTTGAATAATCGCTTATAAGCAGGTCTGATACAATCATCAAATCGTTTAGTATTGGATATGCGGATACATCTTTCACGAAGTCATCAGTTACGATGTTCATTACCTTTACAACTTCATAGTGAGCACGAAACAGCAGCACATAGTCCTCGGCCAACTCTTCCTTCCATTTCTCTAAATGAATCGGTGGCGCTATTACACAGTTCAAATTCTTGTCCTTTGTATACTCACGAAATGTTGGTGCGAAGAGTATAACTCTCTTATCCAAGGCAATTCCCAACTGTTTTTTTATACGTTTTTTCCGCTCTTCACCAGTATTATTTACAAGTTCGTCATTACGTGGCAGTCCGATGATTTTCATGGCATTCTCTGGAACAATAAAACTACGCTTGAAAATTTCAGCATCAAACTCACCTTGCGCACAAAACACATCATAAGGACAAACATCTCTTTTTTTTGAGTGGAATCCCAAGTTAGACTTATCAATATCTATTCCCATCAATTTGATAGGGGTTCCATGCCATGAGTTATAATAGAAAATACTATCATCTTTGAACCTCAGTCCCCGCTCCATCGTGCTGTTGGTAATCCAACAGCGGGCTTTTAATAGCGTTTTATAATATGCTATTGTATCCGTTTTTACTTTCTCACCACGAGGAATGTTATATTTCTCTGGTTGTATAAAAGCCCAAATCATCTTGTAATCATCAAAGCGAGAATCCTTTATCATTGCCTCATAAATACACTTCGGGCTGTCATCGTATTTTCTTCCCCCGAAAGACGAAAAGACAATCAGTCTTTCATCCTTCTTTACAAATAACTTCAGCAATCTCACTGCCGCAGTCCCTAAATGAAAGTAGATATTATATAACCAAGGTAAATATTTAACCCTATTGATTAAACCAAGTGATGCCATGCCTTTCAATCCCAGTATTTTTACTAAAATGCAATAGCCTATGTATAGACATCCTATTGCCGAATGTCATGTAATTTTGTCAGAAGATCTTTTGTGAATTCTTCTGCTCCTCTTTCATTCATATGATTGCCGTCTTTGAAATATTCATCATGGTGAACATATTTTGCGTCATTTGAGAAATCCACAAATCTGCACCCATATTTCAAGCATAAATTCTTAATGGGTGCTACTCTTCTTTCATCTTATTATAAATGATGTTCACCGCTTCTCTTGTAGCATTGCCATAGTATTGTACATACTTATCTTTAAAAGCAATTGCTGTTTTTATACGTTTGTCAAAGTCCATATCCTTGATGGCGGCAAGCAAACGGTCCTCGTTATCCAAACCAACGGAGTCAAGTGCTTCCCTTATGTCGAAATACACACCACGTTCTCGAGTGTAGTCATCGTAGTCGTATGCAAAACAGAGCATAGGTCTCCCCAAGATAGAATAGTCAAAGAAAATACTCGAATAATCAGAGATCATAATGTCGGAAACCAGCATCAACTCATTTACATTTGAATATGCAGAAACGTTCTTAGCAAAAGATCCATTGCGATCAATATTCATAACCTCCACAACAGAAGGATGTGCCCTGAACAACAAGACATATTGATCTCCAAGTTCTTTTTCCCATTTGTTCAAATCTATAGGCGGGGTAAGCACCAGATACTTTCCTTCTTTCCTCTCATAATCTCTAAATGTAGGAGCATACATGATAACTTTCTTATTCGGTGGAAGCCCTAACTCAGACTTGATCTTGGAAATAGATTCTTTATTGTTTTTTTCTACCAGTTCATCATTTCTTGGCAATCCTATACACTTTATGTTTTCTTTTGACTTCATGAAGGCTTTTTGCCATATCGTCACATCATAATCACCTTGGGCAAGAATAACATAATTCTTGACAACTTGGGGACTTTTCCCTCTATTAGTAGTAAAGGCTTTTGATTTACCAACAGTGTCAGCCCCAATCATCTTTATAGGCGTTCCATGCCAAGTGTTTAACACGAATGTATGAATGCCCGTAAACGACAGTCCTCTGGTCATGCTGACATTAGTGACCCAGACTCTCGCTTTCAGCAGATAATAATAGTATTTTAAAGAATCTAACTGAATCTTTTTGCCCTTGGGAACAACAAATTTATTTGGATTTCTAAATGCCCAGACATATTTGTATCCTTTGAATCTAGAGTCATTTATCATATAATCGTAGATATATTTAGGACTGTCATTCATCAGCTTACCTCCACTAGTCACAAAGACTATAAGGTTGGGGTCTGTCTTTAAGAAAGGTTTTAGTATCCTAATTAGCCATTTACCAAGGAACTGATATGTTTTCAATAACAGTTTTGAATATTTGACGCTATTAATTAATTTAACTGACGCCATTTGTCAAATGATCATATTATTTATAACAATAACCTCCATTAACTTCTATCATGCTGCCATTTACAAATGGATTGTCAATGCAGAATCGGTAGGCATCGACGATTTCCTCTACCGAAGCGAAGCGGTGGATGGCTGTTTTGCGGTAGATGTTCTGCTTAATTTCCTCTGGCTTCTCTTTTTGCCAAGGAGTGGCCACAAAACCAGGAATAATGGCATTGACTGTTGTTCCCGTTCCTTCGAATTCCTTGACAAGATTCTTTGCCAGAGCGCAGACTGCTGACTTCGTCACGCCATAACTCAGCACTGTGGCATGGGGATGGACAGCCATCTGCGAACCGGTGAAGAGAATACGCGAACCAGAAGGAATCAGTCCATATAACTCTCTTATTATAATATAATGTGAATTGACAGCCACCTCCATCTGTCTGTCCCAGTCCTCGTCGGTAGTTTCTGTAAATGATTTGCGAATGCTCATGCCGGCATTGCAGACGATGCAATCCACATGGTCGCTTTTTGACTTAACATATTCGATAAACTGATAAACCTCGTGACGCTGGCTCTGGTCTATCTTCACAGCCTCATAGTTCAACATCTGGTCCGTAAAATCTGGTCCGACATAAGTCGCAAATACATAATAGCCTTTTTCTAAAAGCATTTTAGACACACCAAGTCCTATGCCAGATGTGCCACCTGTAACAATTGCATATTTCATCTTTTGAAGTCTTTATTCTATTGGAATATTTATCATGAAAATTCTTTTTCCTGCTGTAGAGAGCATCAGGTGGTTGTTGAAAATATAACAGCCTTCAGGTTCGGAAGGGAATCTAGCCTCTTTAAGGTCATAGGTCCTCACCAGTTTTCTCTGTTCCAAATCTATCACCCTTAGCCATAGATATTTCTTAGGTGACACTCCCTGGGCGATATACAATTTTCCTTTATGGATACATGCACCTTGAGAGAATGGTGCTTTGAAATCTACTTCATAACTGTCAAGAATATCCTTGTCATTCAGAAATACCTCTCTGCCCTCGTCAACTGATGGAATTCTGAACTTTGAAATACGACATAATCCTTTGTTGAGTGCTTTTCTGCGATTATTTCGTGAATAAGTATACATACAGTTTTTTTCACGGTCTATAACCGTCCAAGGGCTGCCGAGTGCATTCTCGTCAGTCGCTTCAGGAAAATAGATGGTCTGCACCTGTTGTACCGATAGGCTATCGTAATCCTTTGCTTCATCACTTTTCATGGGTACAAGACGAAACACATCAAGTACACCCCGACCTTTATTGTTAACGCGGTTAGACACATAGAATAGTGGAAAGGGGGTGGACTCCTGAAACCCCTGAATACCGAACGTGCTGTTGTTGGCGTGATAGACATCTGATTTCCCTCTCATTTCCGTCTTGGCTTCATGTCGATGCACGTTACAGAGTTTCTTTTGCTTTAAGTTATAGAGCCCGAATTTAGACTCTTGTTTTGTTACTAAGACCAAATAGTCGCCATAGCAATCACCACTTTGTGCACCCATACTGTTCTTGGCGTAGAGCGTAAAAAGGCTGTCACCAGAATCCTGCCCTAATGCCATAGCTGGCATAGGCAAGACAAATATCAGGACAAAAAGATATATCCTGTCTAACATAAGCCAATACGCTTTTTTGTTTCTTCTGCAATGTCAATATTGTATCTGTTATTATCCCAAAAGAAATTCATCAAGAATTCATATTGTTCCTTTGGCACATGACAATCTTCGCCACTCTTCATGATTTGAAGAAGTTGATCAAAATTATATGCTCTTTTGCCGATAAAATATTTGTCATATTCCGAAAGATTATAACTTGTCTTAACATATTCATCATAATCAAACACATACAGGATTATCTCCTTGTTCATTATCAAAAAGTCTGTATATATTGATGAATAATCAGTTATCAAGCAGTCAATGAATGGCAACACTGTGTAAATATCACTAACTGATGGATAAATGCAGAGATTACTATAACAATTTAGATTATCTATATTTATTTTTGTGGAAGGATGTAGTTTCACGACAAACAGACTATTAGATTCTCTCATGATATCATTCAGATATTGCCAATCAATGCCAGCCTGCATGATGAAATCACGCCTGTCATTTCTCCAAGTTGGCATATAAACATATGTCTTGTCGTATTTTCCCAATGATTCCACGAACTGCAATGTTTCTGATGGCTCATACTTCTTAATAAATGAAATGGCAGAATCCTTTCCTTCTATTAAAAGCTTGCTGCGAGGGTAAACTCCAACAATACAATTTTCTTCCGAAACATCCATCATTGGGGCAAAAAACTCTTTTTTTTGTATTGTAGAAGGGGTTAATAGTAAATCTGGCCTCCTAAACAATATCGGCCACATTCTTATCTTAAATCGAAAAGATGTCCGCATTTCTCTTTTGTCTTTCAAATGGTATTTTTTTACGACATAGTCAGGAGCCTGCCAGCGGACTCTCTTTACACTTGCCCCATGCCACAAATTAATAAAAAAAGCTCCACCAGAAAGAAACTGATTCACATTTCCCACATGATGGTCACATATAAAAACTTTCGCAGTCAGTGCATGATAGATTCCCTTAAAAGACAACCAATAATAAGATTTTACACCTATCCTCCTTAAATAGATTAAATCTTCCTTTTTGTGAGTTATCCATATAGCATTGATTTCTTTATGTTTTTCTATGGTTTCCAAAAACATATATTTGGGGTTGTCCATAAAACTACCCATGCAACCAAATAGCCATTTGTTTTTTTTTCTTGGGATAATCCATAAAAAATGCTCCAATAAAAATGAGAGAAAATTCAAAAGAAATTTAACCATCTTTTAATAGTCTAAATTAATTAGCCATCTATATTTAACCATCAATATATGCAATTAATCTCTCAAACATTTTTCTCTTGTCAACAAGAGGTTCCCAGCCTAGAGATTTCAGTTTCTCCGTTGAAAGACGAAGCATGGTAACTGGTGCATAACCCAAACCTTCAGATAGTTCAATGCGAACGTGAATGGTGGGAGCAAAGGTGTCGCGAAGGTATTCTGCCATACCTCGTGCGGAAATATAGGTTTCCTCGTTGGCTGCATTATAACTTTCGCCTGCATTTCCCCTTAACAAGACATATAACAATGCGGAAACGGCATCAGTGGTGTATAGGTAAGGACGGGCAGCCTCACCTGTTGTGTGGAGAATGATGTCTTTACTTTCTGCTGCCAGGCGGGTGAACTGCACGATGACGCGATTGTCATCTACAGCAATGCCGGCACCGGTTGTCTGCGTCAAACGGGCGATTTTTACTGGCACCCCATACTCTTTGGCGTATGCATGGCAAAGACATTCTGCGGTCCTTTTCCCCATATTGTACGAACTGCGTATTTCCATCGGATTGAGATAGCCCTGAAAGTCCTCGCAGATGGGGCCGTCGTCGTGATTGCTGCCGTAGACTTCCAGTGAAGAGGCGAAAACCATGGCTTCCACTCCAGCATTATACGCATACCTTAATACTGCCTGTGTGCCGTCGATGGCAGTAGTAAGGGTCTCCACAGGATGTTCGACGAAATACATTGAAGATGTGGGACTGGCAAGATGGATGACATAGTTAACCGGCTGACTGATGTTCTGTGTCGTAATATCTGAGAGAGACAGTTGAAGGAAACAGATGTCAGTAAAATCATCATCAAAAACTGCCTTGGCTTTATCGATGCTACGCACAACTGCCAGAATCTTTATACCAAGGTCATATTTTCTATTCAATTCTAATAGGCATCTGATCATCACCGATCCTATAAGTCCTGTAGCACCCGTCACCAGGAATGATTTGCCACAGAGTTGTTCCCTCAATTCAAACTGCTCAGCAAATAGCCGAACATCTTCTTGTAATATTTTTGGATTCATCTACAAAATGTTTCAGAAACCGAATATCTGCTGATTTTCATGAACTTCCACCATTGCCTTAAAAACAAAAAAATCGGTGGGTGTCGTAATCTTAATATTCTCCATGGGACCAATTACTTTCCCAAGCTTGTATCCGTAATGGTGCATCATTGAGCAGGAGTCTATAAAATCGTGCCGTTTCTCTGATCTTGCCTTTTCATGTATCGATAAGATGTCATTGAGACGGAAACTCTGTGGCGCTCGAGCTATCAGGGAATTTGCACGGGTTGGTATCTCCAATCCACCATCTGGCTGATTGACAATAAAAGTCTCTGTGGCAGGAATGCAAGTAATGCAACTGCCTTCTTCATTCACCTTATTGATATTGTCTGTAATAGTCTGTTCCGTAATTAAGGGACGTACGCCGTCATGAATCAGAACCACATCATCGTCGGATTCAGAAAAATGCTTTACGGCAGCCAAACCATTGTAAATCGAATCCTGACCTGTCTCTCCACCGGATACGATTCTGAGTACTTTACTAATCTCAAACTTCCTGAGCATTTTCTCAAGGAAAGGAATCCAATCCTTTATACATGCTACAACAATTCCGTCAATCATCGGGTGATTGTCGAAAAGTTCGAGTGTATAGATGATGATGGGTTTCCCATTATACTCAAGAAATTGTTTGGGGCGGGATTTAGTATGCATCCGGCTACCTGAGCCGCCGGCAAAAATTACAGCGAAATTATTAGCCATTATGATTTCCAATAAAAGTGTTCACCATCCTTGGTCAAATGAGATTCTTGCTGTTCTTTAGGAGGAATAACCATATAATCACCATAAATATTGGTTAGAACACGATCATACGATTTGGTAATATAGAATTTCTCTGTCTCAAAATCTGCCAATTCATATTCGGAGAAATCTGAAACATCAAAACATTCCGGTTTGTTCTTCTTGTAAGCATCTACACAACAGAGGCTGGAGCAACGTTTTGTGCTGCCAAAAACATGATGAAAACAATATGCATGATGCTTTTTCCTTAAACTATTGAGACTGCCATACAGAATGCGCTTCACACCGAACTTCAACAGGGCTTTTATTCGCTTAAATCCCTTTCTCTTGTTCAATAAAGTATAGCTTAGACGCATGGAATTGATTCTCTTCCTCGTTTTGCGAATTAAAGCATAATCTTCTAAGAATTGATCCATGTCATCAGAAACACTATCAATAGGGAAAATATCTATCCAGACTCCTAAATCTCCTTGATGGTGCTTTAGCTTCATTTCCACATGAGTCCTGGTATCATCATAAACCTTGGTGAAATAGAAAAGATTGTCGTCTTTATAGGGAGACATTAACTTGAAGCCTTTTTGGCTTCGGTAATACTTATTGAATCTCTCATAGTCGGGACGGGGCATCCAAATGTCGATGTCATCATCCCATGGAATAAAGCCTTGGTGTCGAATAGCACCAATGAGAGAGCCATAGGCCAGAGTGTATCTTATCTTATTTTCCACACAGAAATGATGTATTTCCTTCATCATGTCCAATTCCACACACTGGATCTCTTTTAAGGTCATTTCTTTCATGTCATCGTTACTTTTAGTATTCATTATAGTAAGGAGCAGGTCGATCTACTACCCTATTAAATCTTTCTTCTCTGGCACTATCAATTTTCCGGTTAAGGACAGAATTATATGGATAATACATCGTATATTTGTCACCTCTTGCGAAATATACAAGCATACTAAAGATTAGTGGGATAAAAAGAAGGGCTGTAAGATAGACCGCTGAGTTAAAATAGGTTTTGGCAGACTTTCTGAAGAAATTAATCAAATAAGAAGAATAGAATAAGATAAGATAGACAGAATAGAAATGCGAATAACGATATAAAATAGGGATAATAAGACTTGTTAATTCGAAAAGAACTCCCAGCATAACAAAAGGTTCAAGTAAGAGAATTCTCTCTTGGGGGTGGTTCTTTTGCACATACCTTAATGCCAATACTGCATAGACAACAGTAGGCAAAAATCTTAATAAAATAGAAACATTATCTCTTCCGCTACTACTCGAGATATTGTCACCATAAAGTTCGATTTTGGCAGCCAGATCTTCGTCTACATCAAGCGTGAAAAGAAAATCCGCAATATCACCCCGAAAAAACATAATGGAAACAAACGTGATGGCTAAAAAAACATATCCCTTCATATTGAAACGAAGGAAAAATAGGAGAGGGGTGAAAAGGATCAGAATAGTAGAAAAATGAAACAAGCAGCCTATCATGTATAAGACATAACCTCTTGCCCACTTTTTCTGAAAAATGAAATCATTCCCATAGAGACACAAAACCACACTAAAGGACGCTTTCATCTCTTGCATCGTCATGTTGAAATATCTCCAAATGAAATAAAAAAGGGCACAGGTGAATATATAGTTTGTATGCTTTTTGAAGTATCTAAAAATCAGGTAATTCACAAAGGCAGCTTGAATTAGCTGTACGACATAAAATCTTCCCCACACAGTCCAGACAAAAGAATTGAGTAACCTCCATAATGAATTGGAACCCAGGGTCTGCTCATTAAAATCAAATTCTTTTAGAGTAGGTGTAAAATGATAAAAATAGTAGAGATGGTGTGTCGTGTCTGCTCCTAACCTCCAACGCAAACCTGCTACAAGAACGAATATAGCAAGTATGGTATAATAGCACCAATTACGCCCTCTGGTTTTCCCATTGATATCATAGAAGATGATGAGGATAATGAGGAGAACTAATATAAAAAGATATATCATATTGTCTATAAGTTACCTGAAGTAGGTTTAGTCTTTATGCAAAGTACACCGACAGTAGCGGTTAATAAATAATGTCATCTTTAACAGACAGAATGAGGCTACCAAGTTGTTGACTTATAATTATTTGAAACAATATCCACCCGATACCTCGATGATGCCGCCGTTGGCAAAGGTGTTGTTGATGCAGAAACGGACGGCATCGGCAATCTCCTCAGGACGAGCGAAGCGTTTGATGGCGGTTTTGTTGTAAATGATGTTGCGGATCTTAACTTTTAGTTCATAAAAGTTGAAGAATTGATCGATTCTTAACTTTACCTAATAGATAGAATTATTAGATGAAAGTTGCAAATGGTAATTTTGATAATTTGACAATATTTTATCGAGCAGTATAACCACCATCAACAAACAAATTTGTTCCTGTTACCCATCGTGATGCATCTGATAGTAAATAAACACATGCATTTGCTATGTCTGAGGTCTTACCAAGTCCCAAAAGATGTAACTTTTCTAATTCTGCTCTTTTTTCAGGAATGGCAATATGTGGCAAATTTTGGTTGATAGGGGTAATTATAACACCTGGGGAAATGGAATTGACGCGCACTTTGATCCGAGCCAATTCAACAGCTAATGAACGAGCAAGTGATTTCAATGCACCCTTAGTCATTCCATAAACAGATTTTGCATTAGAACCATAAGTTCCTGCAACAGAAGAAAAGAACACAATGCTTGCACCTTCCTCAGAGAGATATTTTCTTTTGCAAATACTTTGAGTTAAGTAAAATCCACTAAATACATTAACCTTAAATAATTTCTCAAGATCCTGCTCTTTTACGGCATTCAAGGGTAACGTGGCTGATATTCCTGCACAGTTGAGTAATCCATGGATTTTACCTTCCTTCAAAACTCCGTCTGATATTATTTCATCAATTTTACCTTTCTCGGTCAAATCTATGACTGCAAAATAGTGACTTTCAGGCCTGGCTAACATTTCCTTCGTCTCCTTAAGGCCATCTCCATTGAGGTCAAGAAGAATAAGACGTGCTCCCATCAGTGAACATGTTATGGCGCATTCACGTCCTATGCCAGAAGCAGCACCGCTTATTACAATTGTCTTACCTTGGAGAGAGAAAGGATTATATTCGTTTTCCATTTTCAACTTCTACTATGTCACTAATTTTACAATCGACGAAAGGCACAATGGCTGTTGCCCAAGTCATTCCTACTCCAAATGCACTGAGTAATAATTCCTTTCTTCCGTTTAATTTATCTTTAAGTTCACTAACTATAGTGAGAGGGACAGATACTGATGAGGTGTTGCCATATTTTGCAATTGTTGAGGGTATGCGAGTGGTATCTAATTTCATCTTCTTTGCAATATATGAGTTGATGAAATTGTTTGCTTGATGGAAAACCATATAGTCAAATATATCTATTGTCTTTCCTGCGTAGGTCAACGTGTTTCTAATGTCTTTTGGAATCTCGCGTATTACAAAGTTGAATACATCTCCTCCCATCATATAACCTTGTTCTTCACTTCGCATGTTGCCAAACTCATCAACGATACGTTCGACAACTGTTTCTGCAGAACTCATTTTACGATATCCGCCAGCGGGTATCATGATTAAATGTGCGCGAGACCCATCAGAATTTAAGGAAAAAATGCTTCTGCCAAATTTTTTGTCTTTTTCGATAAGGGCAGCAATTCCACCATCTCCAAATAGGAATGCACTACGCCTATCACGTGGTGAGTACACCTTGGAGCGAGTCTCTCCATCTAAGATAAGTGCTTTACGAAGAAGACCTCCTTGCATCATTCCATAAACCACAGAAAGTCCATAGAGAAAAGCAGAACAACCTAAATTGATGTCAAAAGAAATGGTAGAGTGTGGAAGACCTAAACGATGCTGTAATGTAACGGAAGTAGCGGGCATTCGATAATCTGGTGTCTGGGAAATAAACACTAATAGATCTATGTCGGATTTGTCTATGTCATTATCCGAAATCAATTTTTCTGCTGCAGCCAAACATAAGTCGGAAGAACATGTTAATTGGTCCGCAAATCGACGTTCTACTATGCCTGTTTTTTCTACAATAGTCAATGCATCTTCTTTTGACCAATAATCCGTATATTCCAAATTTTTAATGATGTGTGAAGGAACTGCAGCAGCCATTGCTGTTACTCCAACACCATTATATTCTAAGAAAGCCATATATGTTATTGGTGAGATTCAATATAACTGATGATGTCTCCGATTGTGATAAGATTCTTAAAATCACAATTTTCTATCTGAATGTCATATTCTTCGTCTAACATTGCAATAACACTAAGGTATGAAACGGAACTCCATTCGTCAAGCGTCCTAAAAACGGTAGAAATGCTTAGTGATGATTCTTCTGCGAAAAGCGCTTCTGCAAATTTTTCAATAAATTCTTGCTTATCCATAAAACTTAATAATAAAGAGTATTGTTAATAACTTTAAATTTCAATCTTTTTTGCAGGATTTCCCATATAGAGATGATTGTCTTTTGTATTCCTTAAAACAATGCTACCTGCTGCAAATCTATTATGATTGCCTATTTTCAGACATTGGGAGACAAAGGTCTTGGAACCAAAATAATTGTAGTCTCCTAGAACGGTTTGGCCAGATATCCTTGTTTCTGGAAAGAATAAATTATTATTCCCTACTACAACATCATGTCCTAAACTTACACATCCATTAAATATGTTAAAATTTCCTATTGAGATATTGCAGCTCATTCTGCAACCAAATGTGATGATATTCCCCTTTCCTAAAGTAACAGATTCTTGATCAAAAAAGAATACATTTGGCGCAATAAGGTTTGGGAAATCAACTAAAGGATTGGTGATGCTTTGGGAAAGATTTTTAATAATATCAACATTTCCTATTGCTATGACTATTGATAATGGGCTCTTCCAAGTATTGAGTATTGAGAGATCACCTAAAACTTTTCCATATTTGCAAGAATTGCCTGGGGCAACACCATCATCAAAGAAACCAATAAGGTTCCATATCTTGCCTGTTCTGTTGATATGATGTATCAAACATGAAACTTCATGTCCGAAGCCGCCAAATCCATATATAGCTATATCTTTCATATTTCAAATATTCTATTCTTATTCAAAAATCTTTAGGTGACGGGTGATAATTCAAGTTGAGGGTAGAATAGCTTATTGAATAATTGTTGAGTCTATGGTTCCTCTATTTTATTAGACGTTGCTTAGTTGTGGCCGTTGAAGGCTTCCATCGTGGCTTGGCCGGTTTCGGAAATGTCAGCGCGGCGAAGAACCTTAAGGATGGTGATCCCTATGACTTTGAGGTCGGTGAGGGGGGAGACGTGATCGACATACCAGACGTCGAGACGGAACTTCTCGGTCCAGGAGATGGCATTGCGGCCGTGGCATTGGGCCCAACCGCTGATGCCAGGGCGTACCTCGTGGCGGCGGGCTTGCTCCTTGGAGTACAAGGGTAGGTATTGGGGTAGGAGGGGCCGGGGACCGATGAGGGCCATGTCACCCTTGAGGACGTTGATGAGCTGGGGGAGCTCATCGATGGAGGTGGAACGGACGAAGCGGCCAACTGGGGTGAGCCGCTGGGCATCGGGGAGTAGCTGGCCGTTGGGTCCGCGCTCATCGGTCATCGTTTTGAACTTGATGACCTTGAATATCTTGGCGTCCTTGCCGGGGCGCTCCTGAAAAAAAAAGGCACCGGCTCCCTTGTTGGCAAAATGAAGCCACACCGTGACCACCAACAGCAAAGGTGACAGGCAGATTAAAGCAAGTAGCGAAAGGATGAAATCAAAAAAACGTTTGAAGAAATGTTTGTACATAAGGACTGATGGGGCATGTTTACAATTCTCCTCCTTGCACCTTGGTGGTGTAAGTGAAGAACTACGGCAAGGAAAGAAGAAATGATGTTACCCGCTTAAGGGTTGGTCTTATATATAGTAAGTGCTAAGTTCTCAGTCTTTTGGAACTGCGGTGACCCGCAGGCTGCAGTCATTTCTTTGTGCTTGTTTTTCTTATACACGCACATTATTCCGCAAATTCGATGCAAAAATACAGAAAAAAAATTATATAAGAAAATTATTCAGTGATTTGTTGCATTGAAAAAGAAATAGGATGGAATATGGAATACAAATACAACAGCTGCAATGTGTATTTTATCGTATGATTACCTAAAAACAACGACTGCAGCTACAACCAACAAATGGTTGTAGCTGCAGTCGTTTCTACATATAGGTTTGCACCTATACTATGCCGAATGCTTGCAACAATTACTTCAATTACTTGAAGAATTTTCTTAATAATAGATATATATGTCTCAGGAAATAGATTCTATATGGCCATGGATCATCATCATCTTTTAAGAATGAAATATCTGCTGATGACAGAATAGATTTATAAGCAGAATGTGACAAATATCCGGAGTTCCAGTCGTCATGACACATTCTCTCGTTCACGTAGGTGGCAGTTTCTGATACGTCCTTTCTTAAATCATTGGTGGATTCACCAGACAAATACCTTACAAGCATAGCTGGTAAATTCGATCCCATTTTGGTCACAGCATAACATGATCCACCTATACGCAAATTCAATTCTCCGAAATAATAAAGGCCCCCACTCTGATAAAAATCGATGTCAAAAACACCGACAAACCCGACCTGGAGCACGAACTCCTTCATCTGGTCAATGAGTTTCTCAAAACCCTTAATTGGCATGACCTTGCCTTTGCATGCCACACCATTATGCCCCCCATGTGCCATAGTCAGTATCTGTAGAACCCCAGGAATATCAACCGTCTTGCCATCAGAAAAACCTACAACAGCAAATTCTTTTTCTATATCTTTATAGTCCTCTACAAGAAGCATTAAATCATATTTTTCACCCAATTGCTTAACAAAGTCCACCAGTTCCTTTTCATTGTTACATCTCTTAAGAGTACGCTTAGTCACCGCCATATAGGCTTGTGCTTTAGTAAAACAAGGATAGTGAATACCATCGGGGAGTTCGAATTGTCCGTCTTTAATTTCAAAGGATACAGAGTTTGCCACATTCATTCCCACTTTTTTTGCGAGTCCCTTTTGTAACTCCTTATTCATCCATTTTATCACTGCGCCTTGTTGATGGTTGATGTGTGGAAAAAGAAAAAAATTACTTAGTCGATCTTCATTTTTACTGATTACGACAGCAGAAAAGTCGCTATCTGGGAATAGAATGGTTTTCTTATTTTTATCCAAGCATTGCTTGAGTAACATGTCAATCAACATTTTCTCATCTGAAGGACAAAAAAGAACTCGGTTCACATATTTACTGTAGCAGTCAATAGGTTTGTTGTTTTTTTTCTTGTTAGTTATGACTATCACTGAGATATCGCAATCCACCTTAGCAATTGAGCGTATAACACACAATCTTGAAGTAAAACCGTGACCAATGATGACAACTTTCTTTCTCATCTTTATTCCTCTTTGTTTTTTTTCAATAATTCTATCAAACCGGTTATCGCGACTTCCCTGTTTTGTTCAGACCGCAAGGAATGCAGGGTGAACAACATTTTTTTACGGCTGTATGCTTTAGTTAGAAGATAATCCATACTTCGCTTTTTTGAGAATCTTTTAAGTATTCGGTCTATGATTGAACTTCTGTATGCATACAAATACTGAGGTAGTTCAGAAAGGCAATATTGATTGAACAATTCATTCACATAGTCCTCGTCCTTCACCATGGAGGAACGCTTGTAAAATTCTGTGAAATCTTGGCTTTCGGCATATCGCACGGTGTCATCTACAGCATTAACCAAATGCTTGTTGACGACAAACGAGTCGTCACCAACTTCAAGTTCAATGATAAGGCCCGTATCAGTGAATTCATTGTTAAACGACCTAAAGAGGAAGTTGCCCTGTCCATAGAGTAGGTACGCTTCTTTATAATACTCTTCGCATCCAACGCAGTGTGTATGCTGCGACAATATCATGTTGGCTCCAGAATCAACCATCCGATGAAACCTCTTCCTCGTCTGTGGGGAGGGAAACCTAAACTTTTCTGCGCCACCATGATATACGACAATCAAATAGTCACATTCCGTTTTCAGTTTTCCTATTTCTCTGCAAACAATGTATTCATCATAGATAAAAGCTCCTGCTTTGTTTTTCGAGGGCTGGTTGTACATCGCTTCGCAGACATTGTACAGGCCTATTTTTTTGTTAGCCACCTCAAACACCAAAAAATGGTTGATTTTGTCAATGTTTTCGCCAGCACCTATATGCTTGATGTTTGCGGCATCCAAAGTGTGCATGGTGTCCACAACACCTTGGTGACCGGCGTCTGTGATGTGGTTGTTGGCCAATGTGCAACAGTTGATTCCCAACTCTTGAAATGCTTTGACGGCTTGAGTGGGAGCTTTGACCACGGGACCTGTCTTTTCACAGGTGTCGTTGCTGTCGGTCAGCGCGCCCTCCAAATTGCATATTCTTAAATCCGCATCTTTGAATATGGAACATATTTTCTCTCCAAACAGATGGTTGATATCCCCTTTCTCATAAAATGGAATGTTTGAGGGGACAGGGAATGAGTCACCTACTATGATGATTTTTCCTTTCGATGAGGTTGTCATGTCTTTATTGATCGATTGAATCCTTCTTTACTTCTCTAAGCATGGTAGATGATATACCCTCTGTCCTCGGTATGACCACAACTTCCTTGCCATGAGCCCTGCACCACTCAACGGCACGCTGGAATCCGGCATGGCATTGGTCGGGGCCTTTGGCAAAAATGTCGAAATCAACTTTCTTCACTATCTCATCCACGTCATCGTAGGTGATGACATGGTCGACATAACGGATGGAGGAAACCATGAAAAGGCGTTCCGCGGTAGTATTGACCATATGAGCCTCTGGTTTGTATTTCAAGATACACTCGTCGCGTTGGACAGCCACTGTGAGTTTGTCACCTAATGCTCTTGCATTCTTAAACAGATTGATATGGCCGATATGAAGCAGGTCGTAAACCCCTACAGTAAATACTTTTTTCATTTGATTTTTTCTTTTGTACACCATTGGATGCAATAAGTCTTTTAATTATTCATTCCGTTCTTATCGATTATCATATAATAAAGCGAGAAGAAAAAAGGGGATGTATGCGTTTAAGTGAAATAACTGTTTTTATTCTAACTTTTAGTATGCTCTTTAGATATTTCCATCTACAATACGACTTTGAATAAGGACTTCCCAACAACCATTTGACCATAACCACACTATAATGGTCCATGCTATTAGCCAAAAAAAACCGCACAAACCTATAACCATTTTTTTTGGCAATATTGTGTATAATTTTGTTCTCAAAATGAGTGTCAAACAATATTGTTTGGTAACCTAATGATTTTGCGATTTTCTCTCTCTCTTTTATCAATACTTTATACAATCCCAGACCTCTATATTCAGGAAGAATTCCAGCAAAACACATATATGCATAGGTTCCTTTTGCATACCATGCTTTTCCCTCTCTTTCCGCTAAAGCCGCCGTTCCTACTACTTTGTTTTCATCAAGTGCTACGAGCATCACTCCATGAGCACCTATGAATTCCTGTATTTTACTGGCTGACCATAAATAATGTGTCATATTAAGGCCTTTTGCCCTGTTGTCCGCATGAGCATCATACAAACATTTTTTAATCTCATCCCAAGTCACCCAGTCGGGTTTTGTAACAATGTTTATCTGTTTATCCATTACCTCCAAACTTATACATGACAGTTTTCCTTTCCGGAAAATCTTCAAACTGCAAAACTCCTAACGTATTGTATTTTGCCTTCACCCTTGCCACATGAGACATAATTTCATCCAGGTCCTCTTTGCTGAACATTGGCCCCACAGCTTGTTGCAAGCCTACTCCAGGGCGAGGATTGAATTCTATCAGCACAGGTTTTCCTTCTGCTGATATGGCAAAATCCCATCCCACAATATCCAAATGAGGAAGTCGCCCATGCAATGCCAACGCCGCGGTCTTGATTTGTTCCCAACTGGGTATCTCATCAGGCATAGAGTCAGGAATATTGGTGACATCCATCACAAAATAAGTGTATCTCTTCCTGTCAAGCAGTTTGCCTGTCACAATATTGATGCCCGTAAATCCTCCTCCAGAGCAAACGTTATCCATTACAGAGCCCTCGCCGCCAAAGCGCAGGCAGGAGTACAACACTTTACGCTGTCTTTGGAAGTCACGATAGGTTACAATGCGGACGGTGTTCACTGAAGTGGGGTTATATTCCTTCATAACGGGATGTTGCCTTACTATCTTTTGGAAGGTAAAATTCCTTTTATATTGATTAATGAGCTCGATGAATTGCTCACGGGAAGTTTGCTTCTCCACCTTCATCACTCCACGTCCTCCAAATGTCTCAACAGAGGGCTTCAATATAAGTTCCTGTCCGTAATCTATTAGGATATCCAATGCCTCATCGAAAGTGCATTCCTCGTCATTTCCTTTAAATAAAACACCGTTGGAGTTGTAGATTACAGCCTCCGGCGTTAAGACCCCTAATTCTTTGTCAGGTAATTGGAGCAGTTTGTTTTGGATGTTCTTGTCCATATAAGCAGGTACGAAATCATACCTATCCAAATAAGGATAGATGTAATGGACAGCCATGGAACGGGTCACGTAATGGTCTGCCTTCACACCCGACACGCGACTATAATACTCTGCGTCGAGCTGGGAAACCTTGAATCCCCATTTCTTAAAATAAGGATTGCTTTTTCCCACATATTTCTTCCATGGAAACTGGGGGGCCATCTCATTTTTTAAGAACATCCGGGTGTCAAAATGTTGATACCTTTCTGAAAGAGACGGTGAAAAAAGTTTCCAAAGGCGAAATGCCAGATGAGATATCTTGTTTTTCTTTCTATATTCCACTTTGAATATTATTGATTGGATAAAGTTTTTTATAGATACGACATAATCTTTCTATAGAATCCTTTCTCTGATCCTTGAAACTCTATTAACTGCTCTCCGGGAAGAGTATTGCCCTCAATTAGTTCTGGCCCTTTTTCTGTGATAGCCACATCCCATCCTACGAATCTCAATTGAGGCAATTTCTTCGCAGATTTCTTTACCAATTGAATAGCATCTTTCATAAAAGGTATTTCTCTCCCTAACATAAATATATCTGTTCCAGGATGAACATATACTGACTGGCCTAGAGCGATATTTCCCCCAGGCCCCTCTATTCTTCCAAATTCCATATTGACTGGGTATACAACTCCACCAGCACAATAATTGTCGACTATGGAATCACCTACACCACATCTAAAACTCGACTTGATAACATGAACATCTCCAGAATGATCCAACACGGTTGTAATTCTAAGTGTATTCACCGATTTGTTCTCATAACACATCAATGGATGTTGGATGATGAATTCCTCCATCAACAAGTCTTTTTTTATTACAGATTGGACAATTTCATTCATGGAAAGACTTTTATCCAATTCATAAACTCCCTGGCCTTTAGTTAGTCCTATCGGTTTAATGATGATTCTATCATGCCTTTTTACGAAAGAAATGATATCATCTTCGTTTGCTTCTTTGCAATATATCCAATCCCTTGAAATAATATCGGAAAAATACCGATTAAAATCTACTTTTTTAGTGCAAATGTGTAAATATCTTTTGTCATTAAAATAAGCCTTTATCTTATCTCTTCTTTTTTTTGTATAAGTAATATTTCTGTCAAAGGAGCGCAATTTGAAGAAACCGCCTTCAACATATTGTTTGGGGCCACAACCATAAAATATAAACGAATACAAATAATCTATCATATGATAGAGTTTCGATTTCCCAGTTATTTTTGAGACAACAGTTGCTACTTTCTTCGTCTCAGATAATTCTTTGCGTCTTATCAAATAGAATTCCATATATATGCTATTTGTTGAAACCAAAAATGTTAAAACCAAGAGTTTTTTCTTGGCCACAACTCTTTGATAATTCTCTCTGTATATTCCCCCATTCCGGAACGAAAAGCTGATTGGCTCAGTCCTGGGTCTACATTAAACTCAACCAAAACAGGTTCCCCATCTTCACCTATTGCAACATCCCATCCCAGAAGATTAAAGAATGGTAACCTTAAATGAAGACGTTTCACCATGTCTATTACTTTATCATAACAAGGTATTTGGTATCCTTCCAATGTAACTCCCGAATCTGTGACCTCAATTTGGTCTTCATTATAACCGCCAAAAGCATATTTGCCCAATCTCCCTTTTTTATCTATTGTCGTACTGATACCTCCAGCAGATTGATTGTCAATTACGCTGTCTTTTCTTCCAATTCTGATAACGGAGTAAATAATCAAAACTTCCATTTCTGAACGATATGAAAGGATACGAATTGTATTGACAGAACTTGGATTGAGTATTGCCATATCTGGATGTTGCCTTATGCAATCCTGAATTAAATAATTCTTATCATATTGTTTAAACAAATCAGCCAAAGTTTGGCCAGTGGATACTTTTCCATCATTGATTACAATAATTTCAATTCCTTTGCCTTTTGATTTTAATGAAGGTTTGATTATTACCCTTCCCAAATTTTGGCATGAAGAAATCGCATCCTCTTCAGATACAGGATTCCCTTCAAAATAGAAATATCCGTTTATATTTTTCAAATAAGTATGACCTGTATTCTCATCAGGAAAAAGAACGTCACACATATTCTTATCTCCATAGGCTCTGTTGTATGGATGATGATTAGCTTTCGGCACTAACTCACAATGGTAAATGTTAGTTGGAACATATTCCTTATTGAATACGCCTGTTCGTGAATAAAAATACTGATGGCTATATAAGGGAACTTTCTTCCCTATTAGTTTCATGTAATAATTCTGAATTTCTCTTTTTTGCTTAGGCGATAATTTCCTTATTACTTCTAAGTCCTTGAAATTTTTAGTTATTACACTTTTTCGCTTGTTCATCTCTAGGTGTTTCTCATACTTCACATAGAGTCTTCTTATCAAATAGTTAATATAATCAATCACTTTTTTCATGACTCCCAAAAATGTTAAATAAGCACAAAGTTAATGAATCTTTTGCTTTTTGCGGTATATCAATACTCAGTTAAGAAACAACTCAATAACAAATTACAGATTAAAATTTTAATCGAAGTATCAACAGATTTAATCCCATTTTTTATATGAACGACTCCAAACAGATATTAACGAAAGAGGATCAAACCCCATCATTTCTTTGCCATAGTTCTGAATTTTTCTTTTAAATCCCTTTTTCAGAGGTATTTGTATGCCACCGTCAACATCTGGTGCTGAATTCCCTTCAATTAGTTCTATTTTACCATTGGACAAAATACAAACATCCCATCCTGTAAAATAGTTTTCTGGAATTACTTGAGATGCTTTTTTGCACATTTCTACACATCTATCCCATTGAGGAATGACGAACCCTTTGATATCTTTTTGAGTATTTGGATGATACTTGTATTGATTACCTTCTAAATCAATACCATCTGTTATAATTTCACCTGTATTGACGTCTATCACAGCTATGATTCCTCCAGCTTTTGTATTGTCCACAAAATTACCATTAACTCCCATTCGCAATAAAGCACCTAAAATTACACAATTTCCATTTCCGGACATTGTAACAACTCTGATCGTATTTAATGATGATGGATGAAACTCTTCCAACTCCTTGCATTCTTTAATTCTTTCTTCTACTAAATAATTTTTGTCTTTACAATAATCGTATAGTGAGCCAACATCATTAGATGCACCCTCTGCCTTATTAATTATAAAAATACCTTTTCCTTGATCTCCTAATAACGGTTTTGCAATACAATCATGTGATGATACAAAATCATGAAATGCTTCAAAAGTACTATCTAGGGGATAAATCCAATCGCGATGAACGAAGTCCTCAAATGTTTTCAAAAACAATACTTTGTCAATAAGATACTTACGGACTTTTTTATGAATAACCTTTCTATATATACACCACATCTCTCGCTGTGAAATAAATTCATTTCTTTCATTTTCATTTAATTTCCAAAATTCATAACCATACATATACTCTCTATAGGATACTCTATGCCGAATCAAAGCTTTTTTGTAGTCAGAAAGGCTACCATGAATAGGCTTCTCATCATTAAATTTCCTAATAGCTTCCTCTAAAAAAAGTTTCCGTTCTTTCCGAAGCTGCTTGATTTCTCTAACGATAGGGAAGGTTTTGCAAATTTTATTCATAATTATTTTGTTATTCTTTTAATTAAGCCTTTTAATATTTTTCTAATGTGTTTTTTCTTACTTTTCTTTAAAAAATCTTGGTACAGTTCATAAGATTTAGTTGGAATTATCCCCCTTTCTGTCGCTATCCTAAACAAATCCTTTGCAAAGACGGCATTGTCATCCTTTGAATCGCCATCTTTCGTTTTCAAGATTATGAAATACGCTTCATCCCTGTGCTTCTTGAATTCTTCAATATTGAATATGGTGCCGAACTGATCTACTTTTCCTAAAATATCCAACGTCACCAAAGTCCTGATGCACTTGGAACATTTACCACAATTGTTAAAACAAAAACAAACATCTAAAAATTTGCTTGCTATGGGATTGTCAGCAATAGCTTCTGTTTTCTCTGCCCGAGTAACATAATCTGATAGAAGAAATGTGAGGGATTCTGTGCTGAAACAGTTGCATAGTAATGACTCATAGTGTTCGGAGCCTTCAGTAAGTGTAAGGTCAAAATAATCTGGCCATCCTCCGGATGAACATAAATAGGTGGAAAAGAGTTTTTGTAATGCTAAGGTCATTGCGCAATTTCGATACACAGCTGTATGTCCATAAGCACCTCGATAATAGTCCTTATCAAGATTAGATGAAACGTAAATCAATGGCAAATGAGATAATTCGGCGACTTGCCGTGCATTTTTACTCTTTTCCAATGACATGCGGTCGGTTGTTTCATAAAACTCTTTTAATGTATATTCTTTTTTTTCTGATCTATTTGGGTGGAAAATTGCGCCCATATTGTAATAAGTTAGATGGGTCAATCTATACCGATTAGGAATTCCATCTTCTGTATATTTCTGTAAAGTATAGATGGAATCGATACCGCATGACATTCCAGTACCGACAGCATTTTCATTTGATAATCGAACATTGGAAGTCGGACCAATTATCTTGATTCTTTTGTAGCCATTATCCGAGCGACATAATGCAGGTATTAAAAAATTCTGAATAGAAAATGACATCTGTTCTGAAATAGGTGCAACTGTCTCAATATCAGAACCAGTTATCATTGCATACCAAAGCATAGCAACAACGAAAGCATCTGCTCTCTCTGTACACAAATAGTCTTTGTATTCAGATGGGACGGCAAACCACAATCCGCAGTTTTCTTTATTCCATTCTATAGGAGGATAATTCTCTGATGTTCGCCAATGTACTTTCTTGATAACTTTTGATGCTGAAATATATGCATCAACGGTTTCTTTAGAAATGGTAATACTTGCTTGAAGATATGCAATGTTATCTTTTATATAAACGTAAGGTTTTCCAATTGATATCATAACATATTATATATTTAATACTTATTTGCGATGTTCCCAAAATTTGAATTTAGACGGTATGATGCTCCATAAATACAGGGCCGGATCAGGTTTAACTAACAACGTGTATCCTAAATACAATGTCATGAAAATGGCAAACTTTAAGGCTCCGTCAAGATATACGTTCAAGTTCATCCAGGTGACTCCAAAATAAGTGATGGCAGCAAACAATGCGGAAGTAAAGGTCATTGGAGCTAAATCCAAAAGTTGCTGTGTCCATTTATAACCAATATGCTTGGATACTAAGCCAATGTTGACAAAATAGCAAAACCAGTTGTATATGATGACTCCAATCAAAAGTCCCCACATGCCATATGTGAACAGTCCGCCCACAACAAAAGTCAAACCGACAGTTCGTTTGACAAGCGTCCAATAAAACATGGTCTTGCTTTTTCCTATGGCAGCAATGGACTGTGTATTGACCGCTTGCAGGCAGTTGGCCAATCCCACCAAGCATAAGACCTGAAAATAGGGTACACTCTCGAGCCATCTTTCTGAATAAAGTAACAGGAAGACAGGTTTGGCTGTCATCATCATGATACTCAAAATGGGGAAGGTGAGGTAAGCTATAGAGGTGGTAAGCCTTTTGATCATGTTCCCTAATCTTTTCTTGTCATCTTGCACCTCTGCGTATAGCGGATAAGTAATTGAGGTCATCACTGAGGAAAGGGTGTTGGAGGCCAGATTTTCTGTCCTCATGGCCTTGGAAAAATAACCCAATGTCTGCGGTGAATAAACTTTTCCGATGAGTAGTCCAGTCAACTTAGAACAGAAATTATTAATCAAATGAGTCAGAAAAATGAAAAAACCAAAATTGAACAATGACTTGAACGATTGCCAAGAAAAAACAAAAGAGGGACGCCATTTGATATAAAACCAGAAAAAAATGGCTGGAACAATCGCCCCAATGAGATTCTGGGCAACTAATGCCCACACACCAAATCCCAAATAGGCCATCGTGACCGTTATGATGAGGTTGACTATGGATGTGACAATTCTAACGATTGCCAGAATTTTGAATTTCAGTTGCTTCTTGAGTTGGTTGCGTTGGATGAGGTTGAGGGCATAAACAAAAAGAATAAGTCCCTGTACCCTCAGCACATCACAAAGAAGAGGAATTTCATAAAACCTCGAAATGGCAGGAGCAGAAAAATACAATATGGAATACATGAGCACAGCAAGGGCCATGTTCCAATAGAAAATGGTGGAGTAGTCAACTTGTGTAGGACGCTTCTTCTGTATTAGGGCGGAGCCAAAACCTCCATCGATAAAAGTATCCGCCAAAGTAATAAAGATGGCCAACATGCCAATACAGCCATAATCAAATGGTGTGAGAAGGCGGGCCAAAACAATACCTAAGATGAACTGGATACTCATCTTTACGAACTTCTGGATGGATGTCCACATCATGCCGGAAGCAGCCTTCTGCTTTAAATTCTTTGCCATCGCTATTAATTAATAGTGCAGAAAAGATGGACTACTCAGTTATTGCATTTTTAATGTCTTCAATTGTTACCTTTTCTTTTTCTAGAAGATACTGTATGGTACGTGACTTGGCTTTCAAGTCTTTGCCAAGCAAAGCAGATGCCAATGTCATAATGGATTCTTGGATGGAGGTGTCATGTCCCAACACTTTACCTATAGAAATGTAAAGACCTAGTCCCATGGGCACATCTTCGTTGAGGTAACGGTGGTCGATAAACGACGGGCCTTTATTGGAGGACTCACCAAAGGAACGGAAAACATCCATAGCGGGGATGCTCAAGTCCTCCTCGTTGCGCCACTTGGCTGCCTCGAAATAGTCCAACGGATCACAGCCAAAAGCCTCTAAAATTTTGTTCTTGTGCCTGTCGAATGCCTGTATGACGCGCACAACAGAGGGAGTGAATGCTTCGCGGTACATCCAGAACTCGCCGCCGCTGTGCTCAATTCGGGACGCGGAGAACAAAATGCCGATGGGGTGGACAATCATGTTGGGATTGTGAAGTGCAGACTCCAAAATATTCTTTCGGAAGTATTTGGTGTTGTCAAACAATTGTGAGAGCTTGTCCAAGACCTCCTGTCCTTTGCAGGAAGGAAGAACAGAAATGGCATTGCGGGGATTGTAGAAGGTGATGCGAACAAAACTGCCATCCATAATTCGACCATTGTATGCAGTGGTTTCCCACTCACTGTAAATGACATCCTTCTTAATGTATTTCTTAAAAATCAGACTCCCCATATATCCTGGGCACAACACAATTAGTTGTCCGTCTCTGATGTAGGGGGCAATCAGCTTAGCAACATCCTCATGCTGAAGGGTTGTGGTCATTACCATGATGATATCGGCAAAGTCTATGGCTTTCTTCACATCACGGGTAATGAACTGCATCTTAGCAGTGAATTTGTTGCCGTTGTTGGTCATATCAACAACTTCATATTCGCCTTTCTCTGCTATGTGATTGAAAAAGCTCATGTTACCATAAGTAGATGTTTTCAATACACCTACCGGAAATCCTTTCTCAAATATTTTAGCGGCGTGAATAAGACCTGCATTGCCGCTCCCGACTACTGTAACGTTCATTTTAAATTGTCTTTTTTAGTGTTTCATTTGAATCCTATATTATTATTACGAAGCATAGTCGATGATGTGCTTTCTGTCCTAGGAATAACAACAACTTTCTTACCATTAGCTTTACACCATTCTACGGCACGCTGGAATCCAGCATGACATTGATCGGGGCCCTTGGCAAGAACTTCAAAATCAACTTGCATTGACCATTTGAGCCTCAGGCTTGTATTTCAAAATACATTCATCACTCTGAACAGCGACGGTCAATTCATCACCCAAAGCACGGGCATTCTTGAACAAATTGATATGCCCAATATGAAGCCAATCGTAAACTCCTACAGTAAATACTTTTTTCACCTTATAATTTAATAAAAGAAATACCTGACGTTATAATACATTCCCACACCATTTTGAAAGCATCAAAAAACAGCGTGCATATCTTATTAAAAAATGCATTCTACTCTACGTCAGATACCACATATAAAACAATCTATTATGATTTAATATCAACTGTCTCGCAGCATCATCTTGTATCTATCAAAATGCGGTGCAAAATTACAAAAAAGAAATTGAATAACAACAAAACCGAGGAAAGTTAAATTATTTTTGCTAACATTCCTATCCCAATGGATTATAACCTTGTCATTTTGCTGTGTTTGATACAAAATAGCACAAAATGCGAATCTTTTGCCGTCATACCTATTTTTTAAACAATTTATGAAAAAAAAGAATCAAACAGTAACTACTCAGCACCCCAAGGTATGAGTTGTTGCCTTACTGGTGTACTACCATAAGCGGCTTGAACGCGGGATGTTTGAGATACCGCCCTTCGACGCTGCCTTTGGAGCGTTCAGGATGCCATACACGACACTATAGCTGATCATGAGGGGCCTGATCATAGATATGCTCATGGCTGAAGCATCTGCATCCTGTAATAAAAATCAAGAATTTAGATGTTACAGACTACTAGTATAAATTATCAAGTGGTAGATTTATTTCGGCTATTCATAATGTAACTTATTGGATTTAAAAGGATTTTAAAGAACTTAATATGTGAAAGAAGTACTAACCCCATTGTAATAATAACAGACATTACTATCAACATCCATTCATTTTTGGGAAAATAGCCATATCTTATAACTAAACGTAAGCACTCTATAGCAAATGAGTGGTAAATGTATATGAAAAGCGTGATACGGCCCCATTTGGACAATGATGTTTTCGTTGGAACAAGACGCATTACCATAACTCCCATAATAGTTGCAGTAAAAAGAAATGCACCACGGGCTAAGCAGAACAAAAATGGCGAAAACTCAACTGAAGACCAATAAGTCGCTTTACCTTTTAAAATAAAGCCAATGGGTTTGTTTAGTATAAAAAAGTATATAAGAAAGATTGAAAGCAATACTGTAAGTGCCACAAGAGACGGAACCTTGGCGATATATTTTTTCAATTCTATTCTCCTAGCATAATAGCCCATGAAGAAAAAGGGCAGGAATGTTAAAGTGCGTTGAATAGAAAATTCTTTATCAATAGGGATAAATCCTCCTAACAGGCTAATAAAAAAGCAAGTAAATATAACTTTAATTGGATATTTGCTTAAAAAATCCGAGGGTATAAAAAAAACTGAGAGCCGCCAAAAGATAAGACTTAACAAATACCATAATGTATAGCGGGGTACACAAATAGAAAAAACAATAGAATTTACTGTTATACCACTGGATAATAACATAGAAAAAAATGATTTGATTAATTGGAAAACTATATAAGTTTCCAATAACCGAATGATTCCCAACTTATATTTATTTCTATCATTTATAGTTGAAAACATTCCCGACACGAAGATGAATAAAGGAATGTGGAATGTGAAAATAAAATTGTAAAGGACTCTATTTATTCCACCAGTTGGTAAATAACTCCCAATGCAATGTCCACAAACAACAAAGAAAATCAAAATGAATTTAAGGGAGTCCCAATATAAGTCTCTTTTCATAATTATATTGTTGATTTGTACCAGTTTTTTCAGAACAATTTGGTCGACTTGTTGCATTCTTCGCTTCAGCTTTCAGTGCAGAAGGGGCAAATGGCTTTGTGATGAATGATTTTATGGGTGAATTCATATAGAAGAAGGAATGACATAATCAATGTTGGACTTATGAAATTATTCTGTTTGTTATCATTAAGATAAAGATCTCTGAAAAATATATATGTTGTGTTTGGATCAGTCTACAACTTTCCTCCTTACAACTTAGAGGCGCTAGTAAATATCTCGGCATTATAAAAACGGAAGAAGGTGTGCCTGTGCGAGTCCGTCGGGAGAAGGTTGCTCTGCATATTCAAACCGCACGCCGTAGTTGCTGCCGTCTCCAAGCAGGCGGCGGAAGGCGGGCAGGGCGTCGGGCGTCGAGGTGATGAGTATGTCGCGGATGCCGGCGAGCATCAGCACAGAGATGGGGTAATACACCATCGGCTTGTCATAGATGGGAATCAACTGTTTGCTGATGCCCTTGGTGATGGGGTAGAGGCGTGTGCCGATGCCTCCTGCCAAAACGATTCCTTTCATTGTTAATACTTATGATGATTTGCAGAACTTTTCCTTTCTTAGTTATTCAAGATGTCTTGATCATCGAAGAAGGGTTCTTCATCATTATCAGTGTTTTCTTCGAAAAAGTTTATTTCATTTGTGGCATCTTCCTGCAATCCCATGGTATGATGGATACCTATATTGTCTAGCAAAGAGTCACTGATGTTGATATCTACAATCTCTGTTATCGGGCAAATGTATACTTTCATTGTTGTTTCTATCTTTTTCTACCCTCATTTAATATGATTTTGACAATTCCCATCGCATCTGTAACATTGATGTCTTGGTCGAAATTGACATCGCTTCTTTTCATCTTGATAATACTGGGTCTATTTCCAATAATGTAGTTGATGACGACCATGATGTCTGCCACATTGACTTGACCATCGCCATTGGCATCGCCCAGAAGATAAGGCAAAATACGCAAAGGAATATAAGAGATGGTAGATGACTGTGGCTTGGGTAGTGCAAGGTATGCCTTGTGGGCTCCAATGGTGAAAGAACCACCATTGTCGGCTCCCCAGTAAAAGCCGATGCTGCCTTCTTCACTCTTGGCATTAAGGGTAAGGCGGAAGAACTCAAACCCCTCGGTGATGCCATCAACAGTGGTGGCGCCGCCATCTTCTGATCCAAGGAGAGCATTTTCATCTGCAGCTTCACCTTCTTCATTAGTGATGGCTACAGTCACAGTTCTTGTCTTGTCCTCATCGTATTCGGCATATTCTTCCTTGAGCTTAAGCAATACGGGGGTGTCTTTGGGAATCACATCGCCTGTTTCATAAGGAGTGGAGGTGCTCCCCACTCCGTTGGATACGGAATAGGCATAAGCGGTAAAATCGTTGGGGACAACAAGATTCTTGTCTTTATAATATAATGATGTCCATCCTCCGAATTTCTCCTTGAATGTCACAGATATGGATGATGGCTCTTGCTTAACCTTGCGGAAGATACATAGAGGGGTATGGGTATTGTTGCAGATGTAGTCGTAACGATAATCATTGATTTTTTTAAGAAAAAGATAATTGTAGATGGTTGCTGTGTGGCGAGGAAATTTAATGGTGGCTTTTCCCTCATCATCGAAAGAGATGCTTACTTTTGCATCATTGCCTACTGCTTCAAGAGAGTTTGCTATGCCTATATACCTATTTACAATGCTCGACTCATCGTAAATATAGCCTTCGCTTGCCCGCAGATACCATAAATTATCCTCAGCTTTTTCAAGGAGAATGGGACAAGAACTTAATGCTGGGTTATCGCTAAAAGTACCGTCATCATTTCTTGAAAGTTGTGCAGAATAAAGGACCCCACCGTTATAATTACCCCATAAAACGCGATATTTTTCACTATTCTGGGAAGCGATGATAATCTCATCGTTGTTTTTCAACTGATTGACATCGGAGACTTGTTCGTATATAGTGTGTGAGGCGGGAGTAGCCTCATCATCATAGATGACTTCAATACTTTTGATACTGATACGCTGACTTTTACTTGAACCAGAGTAGATTTCAAAATCAAAAGAATAATTTGGGGCAGTAGGTTCGTAGTATGAATAGAATATATATTTTTTATTATCCTCAGTTATTGGTTGATTGTTAGAAGAATTAGTTTGACCAGATATTAATGTGGGGTTGCCTTTTCCAGACGCATTGATGGTCAGACAGAGAACCTTACCTCGAAATTCAGTAGCTGTAAAACGTACATATGAAACAGTGTGCCAACACACCCCTAAAGTCTCATCATAATCAACTGATGTGGCATTAGTCGTTATCGTCCAAATTATTCCGTCGTTTGCTTCTATGCTGTTGCCTGGTACATCTTGAAAATTAACAATAGAAGATTTCAAAGCTCCGTAAACAGTAGATGTTGCGATTCCCATCAAGATGATGGCTAAAATACGGTATTTTTGTAGCATGTTATATTTTTTTTGCAAATGTACACTAAAAGTGGACAAAAACAAAATTTTGGGTTGTTTTATTTCCCAAAGGCTACAAAAAAGGCAAAGTTTTAGCTGTTCTGTTTAAATTAACATAAACAATGCTCTACCTCCCAATCCCTTCAATACGCAGGGTAAGGATTCCGGCGGGGACACGTATCTCCACCACATCGCCGACCTTCTTATTGAGCAGGGCAAGGCCTACGGGCGACTTGATGGAAATCTTGTTCTCACGGAGGTTGGCCTCATGGGGGCTGACCAGGGTGTAGGTCATCTTGCGGCCTGTGGTGATGTTGGTCATATCTACCTTGCTGAGCAGCTGCACTTTGTCTGTGTCGGAGTGGGACATGTCGATGACGCGGGCGTTGGCGAGCACCCGCTGCTTGAAACGTATCCTGCCGAGCAGGCGCGCTTGCTCACGCTTGGCGGCGTGATACTCAAAATTCTCGCTGAGGTCGCCCTTGTCGCGAGCCTCGGCTATGGCTTCTCTCACCTGGGGCAGTTCCACACTCTCCAACTGACGAAGTTCGGCTACCAATTTGTCGTAGCCTTCTTGTGACATGTATTCCATAATGCCTGCAAAAGTACGAATAAGCGAGTGGAAAGCAAAATAAAACACGAAGTTTTTATTTTCTTTCCCGAGTGGGAGTACTTTCGGCGCAGCCAAAATTCGAATAAGCGAGTGGAAAGCAAAATAAAACACGAAGTTTTTATTTTCTTTCCCGAGCGGCAGTACTTTCGGCGCAGCCAAAATTCGAATAAGCGAGTGGAAAGCAAAATAAAACACGAAGTTTTTATTTTCTTTCCCGAGTAACGGATTGGGCAACACTCAAAATGAAGCACCGAATATCAATATCAACACAGAGGCACAGAGATACAGAGTTTTTATTTTTCTCTGTGTCTTTGTATCTCTGTGTTGTATTTATATATGGAAGTGGAAGTACTTTCGGCGCAGCCAAAACCAACCTGATGGGATAAGAATATTTAAATTCTTTATTCCAAAAGCCCATCAATTCACTTTTTTTCCTAATTTTGCAATCAAATGACAGAATGGCATCCTGGTATGACCTAATCTACTGATATCCGTATGAGCAGAATAGTTCTTTTGTTGTCCTTCGCTTTGGCTTTCCCAATGATGGTGGTGGCTCAGGACAGTTGGAAACTCATCTGGAGTGATGAGTTCAACATCGATGGGCCTTACAACTCGGGCGTCTGGACGCCGGAAAAGGGATTCGTGAGAAACCATGAAGACCAGTGGTATCAGGGTGAGAATGCATTTTGCCAAAATGGATGCTTGGTTATCGAGGCACGCAGGGAAAAGAGGGAAAACCCGATGTATACGGGCATGGCCAACAGCAATGACTGGCGAAGAAACCGTAAATATATCGAATATACATCTGCCTCGCTTACCACACGCAGGAGTTTCTCGTTCACATTCGGACGTATGGAGGTGAGGGCGAGGATTCCAACTGCTGGCGGGGCATGGCCTGCCATCTGGCTGCTGGGAAATGACATGGAGTGGCCGTCGTGCGGAGAAATCGATGTCATGGAGTACTACCGCATCAATGGCGTTCCCCATATCTTGGCAAACGCCTGTTGGGGCAGCGACCGTCGTTATCAGGCGGTGTGGAACAGCAAGCGAATCCCTTATGCACATTTCACAGATGGCGACAGCCGGTGGGCGGAGAAATTCCATGTATGGCGGATGGAATGGACGCCGCAGACCATCAGCATTTTTCTGGATGATGAACTGCTCAACGAGATTCCGCTATCAGAAACGGTGAACGGGACACTTGGAAACGGCCGGAACCCATTTCATGCTCCTCAGTATATCCTGCTCAACCTCGCCATCGGAGGGGATAATGGCGGGGAGATTGACGACAGCAGCATGCCCATGCGATATGAAATTGACTATGTGCGTGTGTATCAACGCCACGAACCATGATTTAAAACCGATGTTATGATGACCACGGAAGACAATTTGTTGCTCAACAAATGCAAAATAACAAGTAGGGAGGTGTCGCGAATAGTGGACGAATACCAACCTAAGATAGGCGACTGCCCTACGATTGCCGCCCAACTCACAAAGACCGTGAACCGCTCCAGGGAATATGAGAACGGCTCTTTCATCGTGTTGGTGGTCGGTCCGGTGAAATCGGGAAAAAGTACGTTGGTCAACCTGATAGCGAATGCCTATGTCAGCCCGACGCATTTTCTGGAATGCACCGTCAGGCCATCCATCATCTCACAGCGTCATGAGGGGGAGGAATGCAAAATTACGGTCTTCACCACCCACGACACGGCCAGCAGGACGGAGCAGACCGATGCCATCATCGATTGCATCCGCGGCATGGAGAACGAGGACGAGTTGGTGGGTATCAGTAAGGCGGAGTATGAGCTGACCCCGGAGAATATCAAGGAGAAGGTAGAATTGGGAATGAATGATAGCTTCCAGTCGGAGACACTCGTAACGTCTATCACCACCCCGGGCGGAAAACTGATGAGAAAGAACGTCTTTGTCATCGATATGCCGGGGTTCGATGGAGAGCAGGCCAATATCGACAACCCGGTGTACGATGCCATCGCGCAGAGGGCAGACTTGGTCATCTTCGTGCAAAGTTCCAATTCGGCGATTTCAAAGGTGTCGTGGCAGTTCCTCAACATGTTGTCGGCCAACAACAAGGATGTGCCTGTATGCCTGATACACAACGTGTTCGACTCGTCGTGGTGGCGCTCCGATGAGGAAAGGGCTGCTGCCGTGAAGGTGCAGAAGGAGACCGCCATCAGGGAGATACGGAAGCAGGGTTTCACCATCGATGATGACCAGTGTTTCTGCATCAATCTGGGGAAGGTGGAGGACGGACGCAAACAGCAGTTCCAAGAGACTCCGTCACTCAGGGAAGAGGTAGAGGAATATGACAGGATAGAGGGGCTCCTCTACGACCGCGTCATCAGCCGTCGTGACGCTATGCGGCTGAGGACGTGTCTGGGCAGAACCCGACTGCAGGTGGAGAAAAGCATCGACACTATAGGGAAGGAACTTGACCTACGTGCCCAGATGACGGACAAATATGAAAAGGTTGTCGATGAATTTGAGAAAACGGGCAACATTCCGCATTTCCTTGCTCGGCTGAGGCCGCTGGCAGCTGACTACGATACCTTGAAACAGGTCATCCGCAATGAGGCGAGAAGCCGTATCTTGTTGGTTGACACGGACAATAACCACAAGTCTGATTCTGAAGCGAGGAGAATCGTGCATCGCTTCGTGGAGGACTGCGAGTCCAGCGTCTCGGCGGCTTTCAGCAGAAGTCTGGCTTTGAGCCAAAAGGAGGAGGAACTGTTTTTGGAGTGCCGGCAATACATCGGGATGGTCAAGGAAACAGCCATCCGTTGTGATACCCAGCCGCTGCCGATAGACCTCGGGAGAATACCACTCGGTGATGTGCCTAAGGTTTCTCTGACAGATGGCATTGAGTGGGACCTCCTTATCTCCAACAAGCCACGAATCTCATTGATATTCACTCGCTTCGGCGGCCACTCTGCATCGGATGTGGTGGGGTATATCAATAAGGCTGCTGAGCGCCTGGCTGGTTCGCAACCTGGCGATACCAACAACCTTGAGGGGTATGTAGAGAAGGAGGGCGGTGCCATTCCACCCTTGCTCGATGAGGTCAGGCAACTGCTGGAAAAAGTCTCGCTGCAATATGAGAGCATCTGCAAGGATTACTGGCAGAGAAGCAGGGACACCATCCTGAAAAGCATCATACCTGACAAAGAGGACTTCGACGCTCAAACCGAACAGCTCAAACTCCTAAGGGATGATTTGTCGAAAATACCTTTCTCTGCTGTTTAATAAGAATTTAGTCTGACTGGTCCGACTCGTCTGACTCGTCCACATCATAAAAAAATATCAATCATGCGTCGCAACCTAATCATTATCGTATGTATCTTCCTGGGCATTTTGGCTCTGATGGTGTCTGGCAACATCATCATCGTGGGGGAGAAAATAGCAAGTGTCACCCACCTGTGGTGGACGGAGTGGGTGCTTTATGGCGTATTGTTCGTCCTGTTTGCCTATCTGGTTCTGCTGCCTTTGTGGCGCATCCACCACACCCCGGCGTTCCCGGCTTTGGCTGTGGATGAGGAGGCGAGCGAGGAACAACTGCGGGATTTTGGCAAGCGGCTGGCTGGTCATTGCGACTTCATCGAGGATAAGCAACTGCGCAAGGAGCACAAGAAGGATTTGGAAACCAGTTTGCTCCATGCCTCGGGCAGCAGGACACAAATGCTGCAGGCTATCAATCAGGAACTCTCGTTGCGCTATGATGGGGATAAGGCACATGGCATCCTGGGTATCAACGGACAAATCAAAGAATGGGCGAAAACGGTCTTCATGATTTCCGCCATCTCGCAGAACAGCCGTTTCGACACCATCAGCGTGATGTGGCTCAACTACAAAATGATAGAGAGTCTCGTGCTCGCTTCTGGTTTCCGTCCGAACAACAGGCAATTGTTCAAAATCTACCGTTCCATCCTCACCACGGCACTGATTACCTATGCCATGTCCGAGGCACTGATGAAAACCAGTGCCATAGCGCCTTTTGATTTCGGCGACCTTCATGAAAGTGGGGCAGATGCAGTAGGCGACGCTGCTGCAGACGACGTGGTGGATGGTGATGCGGTCATCGACCCCGATGATGTTGGCTTCGACGCACAGATGACCGACACCGAGGGACTGTCGGTTTATTCCATCCTCCGGCGTGTCAAGATTCCTGGCGTTGTGGTGGGGTCGGCATTGGATGGTACGGTGAATGCCCTGATGACATTGCGCATCGGTTATATCACACGCACCTATCTTCAGGAGGGGGAACAGGCACTGACTGGTATCAAAAACAAGAGGGCGGTGAAGCTGCAGGCAATGAAAGATGCATTGGTCACCATCCCTGCCATCGTGGCTTCAGGCAGTGCTGTGGTCGGTAAGAAGACATCGAATCTCATTATCAAACTTATCGGTCGCAGTTATGCCAAAGGCTGACAGACATTAGGTAATGACCTACACTTCTCGTCAGCTGATAAACACCTCTACATCGTCTTCGAAACCACAGGCGGTGCACCTTGCATAACGGTCCTCTACAATCTTAATGTCCTCGCATCCGCATTCTGGACAGGTAAGTCTTATATTTTTCATATTCAATAAAATTTTCTGCAAATATAGTGCAAACTGAGAGCAATGCCAAAGAAAATACGAAGTTTTTGTTTGGCATTGCCGAGGTGCTGCCTATCTTCGGCACTTGGGTCAAATATACTAAAAATATTCCGTAAGCCATCATCATCCAAAAACATTTGTAACAATGATTGCACCCATTGTTACTTCGGCTCGGAAAAGCATAAATAAATTTGGCTTTTCACTCCTTAATCTGTATCTTTGTTCCGAAATTGCCACGAAGCCTGTTGGCAGAATATGAAAACTGAAAGAAACCAAACAAATAATACTGAATGACAATGAGAAAATTCACTATCCTCCTGCTGGCATTGATGTCGCTCTTCACAGCAAAGGCTGAGGACATCACCGTTAATGGTACAAAGAGAAACTATCTGGTCTATGCTCCCAAAAACCTTGGGGCCAAGAGGCCGCTCCTGATTTCTTGTCATGGCATGAACCAGGATGCACCCTACCAAAAAAACATGCTGCAGATAGAGTCGGTAGCCGATACAGCGAAATTCGTCACCGTCTTCCCTAACGGCATCGACAAATCATGGGACCTTGGGGGAGACAAGGACCTGAATTTCATGAAGGCTATCATTGAGGAGATGGTGAAGAAATACGACATCGACCGCAACAAGGTCTATCTCTCTGGTTTCTCCATGGGAGGCATGTTCACCTATTTTGCCATGAACCGCATGGCGAATGTTTTCGCTGCCTTCGCTCCCATCAGCGGATACCCCATGTGGGGTGCCAGCTTCACCAGTTCCAGGCCCATCCCCATCATCCATACCCATGGCACCAGCGACGATGTGGTGGCTTTCAGCGGAGTGGCTAACGTCTTGGCCGGATGGGTGAAAAGAAATGCGTGCCCCACTAAGGCGAAGGTGGAAAAACCATACAGGGCCAATCACATCACCCGGCATACATGGGGACCGGGAACCAATGGTGTCGAGGTGGTGCTCTTGGAGATGGCGGACAAAGGGCACTGGATATCCAACGACAACGGTGTCAAAACGGGCGAGGAGATTTGGAACTTCTGCAATCGTTATGCGCTCAAGGAGGACTATAAGCCCAAGGTGAGTTTTACCTCTCCGCAGAGCAACTTGTCGTTCGTCACTCTTGGAGGCGCAGGCCAGGCTCGGGAAATCACTTTAGAGGCAGAGGCGAGCGACCCCGATGGAAAGATTGTGAGTGTCGCATACTATGAGGATGACGAACTGCTGGCCGAGGTGGAGGAGGCTCCCTACACCTTTGTGCTCAAGGAACTCCTGAGGGGGGAACACGTCATCACGGCTGTCGCCAAGGACAACGAGGGATACACCGCCACGACGAAAACCAGCATAACGGTCAATGATGTGTTGAGAAGCACTTATGCCTTCTCCAACTTCACAGATGAGGGGTGCGTGCCCGATGGATGGGAGACGTTCGACGGACAGGAGAGCCGCGTGGGCTTGGCCGAGGGATTCACACAGGGTGCAAGAGTGTTCAAATTCACGGGGAAAGAACATGATTTCGACTACGGTCTCTACACCCGCAACGTGACGGGGGGCGCGCAGGAGGGATTTGTGCGCTATGCCAGCGAGAAGACCAATGCCTCTCTGACACTGTACCCGGGCAACTATCAGCTGTATGTGAGGGTCGCCAACTGGAACCAACCTTCCTTCACTCCTGTGACGGTGGCGCTGGAGAGCATCGATGGCGAGAGGGTGTTTGCAGAAACCTTCACTCCCACAGCCAACATCGGCAATGCGGCTGACAATAGTTTCTCTGGGTCGTCTCCGCTGTCTTTCTCGGTCGATGTGCTGCAGCATGGGCGCTATATGGTCTCATTCTATACGGCTGACGCTCCGTGGGCCGACCTGGTCGTGGGCAGGGCTACGCTGCGCCGAAAAGGTGACGTATCCTTGGTTGCGAACACCACATCCAATATTCCCGTGCGAAAACAATACTATACCCTTTCCGGACAGCAGGTGCAGCCGTCCGCCCAAGGCTTCTATGTAGAGAAGACCATTATGCAGGATGGAACCGTCTTCTCGCGTGTAATAAGGAAATAGTCCCCTTCAGACAAGTCCGACCAGTCCGACCCGTCTGACTCGTCGGACTTGTCTGACACCCCAAATATTAAACCTATAAATACCTACATCTATGAAGATATTCTCTAAAATCCTTATCTCTTTTGTCCTGTTGGTAAGCAGCCAAGTCGTCTATGGACAGTCGGACAAGGGAAAAGAAGCCGACAAGGTCATCAACATGATCAATAAAAGGGGCTTCTGGCGGCCAGCCGTCCAATGGCTGGAGGATGATGACAGGGCGAAAGGCTATATCTCGATGATTGATGACTTCAGTGCCACAAGTCTGAAGGAAACCAAAAAGAGCATTGAGAGAGAGCAGAAAGATGCCCAACAGTTGCTCGATGTGAGACAATTGCTCGTGAAAAATGCGAAGAAGCCCAAAAAACAGGACGAGTTGCTGGCACAGTATTTCAATGATGTCAGTGTTGCCAAAAACGTATTCGATGATGCCGAGAAGGTTGTGCAGCGATGCCAGATGCTCACTGCGGCAATAGACGGCAAACTGGCGAATTATGTGCCGAAGACAATGCCCAAGGGAAATCTTCTCTATTTTAGTAGCCTTTCGTCAAATGGCTTCGCAGGATTCCACGAGGAAATTATCTTGGAAAAGAAAAAAGACGGAAAACGGATTCTCTCGATTGATTCCAGGAACAGGAGAATGGAACCCATGCCCAATGAGCAGGGTATTATCGTGCTTAATCAACCGCAGGTGGTAGAAGTGGACGACACTGTGTTCCAGCGTGTAAGGGATATGGTGGAGAAGGGGAGACTCTATGATGTGGGAAAGCAATACATGCCCGACTATATGATTATGGATGCCTCCAACTGGTCGATGAGTTTTACTTTCGAGGGAGGAAAGATAAGTTCGGGAGGCTATGCGGGAGGACCTGACAATTCCAAGGCACTGAGAGAGATTGTCGACTATCTTAAGGAGGTGGCAAAGAGCATAGCAGACAGTAAGTTGGAGGCATATCTCTTCACATCCTTTCGCGAGCCGTCCACCCAGGGACTGGAATACCTGTACAGTTATGACGGACTGCGGTGGGACACCATCCCCGGCGTGTTTATGCAACCCATGGTGGGCAACGAAAAATCTTATCGCGATGCTTTCACAAAGGAGGTGAAATGGCCTACATATGCACCGGAGCAGAAATGCCTGAGAGACCCTTCAATCGTGCAGGGACCCGACGGGACCTACCATCTGGTGTGGACCGTTCAGTGGTCAGGCAACCGCACTTTTGGCTATGCAAGCTCCAAGGACCTTATCCATTGGTCTGAACAAAGGGAAATTCCCGTCATGAAGAATATCCCGACCAACAATGTATGGGCACCCGAGCTTTTCTATGATGATGTGAAGGAGCAGTTTCTTGTCATCTGGTCATCGCAAATCAACCCAAAGTACTACACCAAGGCTGACAGAAAGGGAACCAACAACTGCCACCGGATGTGGTATACCACAACAAAGGACTTCAAAACCTTCACCCCTGCCAAAAGATATTATGACCCGGGATTCAACAGCATTGACGGATACCTCCTTAAAAGGGCTCCCAAAGACTATGTGCTTATCGTGAAGGACAACCGAAAACCGGGATACAGCGACCTTTTCTGCGTATTTTCTGATTCTCCCTACGGACCTTTCCGCAATCCTACCGCCAAATTCGGACGCACCTACTCTGAAGGTCCCTGTGCCATAATGATGGATGATGGGGAATGGATTATCTATTACGACCAGTATCACCCACAGGAATATGGCGCTGTCTCTACACGCGACTTCAAAACCTTCACCCCCATACCTGAGCGCATCTCTGTGCCGGCAAAGCACAAGCATGGCACCATCCTGAAAATCAATGGGACCACGCTTCGCAACATCATACAGGCAGGACAATCCAAACACTGAGCATCCCACAACCTTCAAAACTTTTTTTCAAAAAAAGTCCGAAAAATTTTGTGGGTTTCGAAAATTGTACTACCTTTGCAACCGCATTTAGAGAAATGCGCCTCTGAATAGAGGATTTTTTGCGGTAATAGCTCAGTTGGTAGAGCACGACCTTGCCAAGGTCGGGGTCGCGAGTTCGAGTCTCGTTTACCGCTCGACATCTTGAATATAAGCGATGAGAAGGAATCTCATCATCAAGCCCAGGTGGCGGAATTGGTAGACGCGCACGTTTCAGGTGCGTGTGTAGAGATACGTGCAGGTTCGAGTCCTGTTCTGGGCACCATTATTCAAGATGTCACCACATGATGGAGAGGTGGCGGAATTGGTAGACGCGCTACTTTGAGGGGGTAGTGTCAATTGTGACGTGGGAGTTCGAGTCTCCTCCTCTTCACCATATTTTTTTGTTGCGGTAATAGCTCAGTTGGTAGAGCACGACCTTGCCAAGGTCGGGGTCGCGAGTTCGAGTCTCGTTTACCGCTCATTTTTTAGGATAAGAAAAACCAAATCAATGAATTTATATATTAGATATTTCGACAAGGAGACATTGGTATACAGTGTCGACGAGGCGATTGATTTCCTTTGTTCCATTCCTGAGGTGGGCATGAATCCGCAGATTGAGGCCGATGTGCGTGAGTATGCAGAGAGTGATGTGCTCTATCCTAAAAGATACAAAGTGAGACCAAGAGTCTATTTCATCATCATCAAAACCGAAGCTGCCACTATGCTTGACTTCAAGCAGAAAAAGGCTTTGCGTCCGGCTGGACAGCAACAGGAAAGGCGTGACAGCGTACAGCCGGCTGTGGGCAGGCTCACTGAGGAGCGCCAGGGATGGTATGAGGGGATGCTCGACTTCAAACGTGTTGTCATGGTGCCGTCCACAGGCAAGCATGAGTATCGCGACACACATTTCGTGGCAAGATGCAAAGCGCTCTCAGGTATTGACTGCTACAACCGCATCGTGGAGCATCTGAGGGAAAGGGTGGACAGCAGAAGCCAATTCCCATCTGCAAAAGGAAAGAATTTCCGCTTCAAATATTTGGGCATGTGGAAATAAAATAATTAAAGGAGGAATATAATGAATAAGGTTATGCTTATCGGAAATGTCGGCAAAGACCCGGTCATTTCTTATTATGATGCCGACCAGGCCATGGCGGTCTTCACACTTGCCACGACTGAGAGAGGCTATACGCTGCAAAACGGGACGCAGGTGCCCGACCGTACCGATTGGCACAACATCGTGCTGTGGAGAGGCTTGGCAAAAATCGCAGAGAAATATGTGCACAAGGGCGACAAACTCTATATCGAGGGACGCCTGAGATATCGCATGTATGACGATAAGACAGGGGCAAGAAGGTATGTCACTGAAATCGTCGGTGAGAACATGGAATTGCTGTCCCCACGCCCACAGACTCCTGACGGTGCCACGGTCAACACTCCCAAACCGCCAGCTGATAATAAGGCTGTGCAACAGGGACAGGACGACGAGATTCCGTTTTGACCCTTTTCCCAACTAAAACGTGGAAACCATCAACTATTTTCTCAATATGCTCGGCGAGGTCCATTGGATTTCGCCGACTTCCGATGTATACATGACAGCGGCACTCGCATTGCTGTTGCTGGGAGTGTCGGGCTTTGCCAGCGCCTCGGAGATTGCATTCTTCAGTCTCTCGCCGACCGACCTCAATGCGCTTGATCCAGAGCATAATGCGGCCGACAGAAATATTGAGACACTGCGCAACGACAGTGAAAGGACGTTGGCGACGATTCTTATCACCAACAACTTGGTCAATGTCACCATCATCATGCTCTGCAACTACATTTTCGCCAGGTTGGTCGATTTCGGCAACGCCATTTGGTTGCAGTTCCTGTGCATCACCGTCATCCTCACTTTCCTTCTCCTGCTTTTCGGAGAAATCATGCCGAAAGTATATGCGCGGCAGAACCCGTTGAGATACTGCCGGTTCTCTGCAGGGGCCCTTATGTTCTTCCGCAAGCTTTTCTGGCCAGTGGAGACCGTGCTAATGGGCAGCGGCACGTTGGCGGAGAAGATTGTGCACAAGGAGGCGCATGTGCTCAGCGTGGATGACTTGGAGCAGGCGCTTGAACTTACCGACAAGGAGGACATCAAGGTGGAGCAGAGCATGCTGCAGGGCATCATTCGATTTGGCGACGAGACGGCAAAGGAAATCATGACTCCAAGGCAGGATATTGTAGACCTCAGCATGAAAGATGACTTCAACACCGTCATCAACAGCATCGTCGAGAACAACTACAGCCGTATCCCGGTCTATCAGGGTAATGCCGACAACATACGTGGCGTACTCTACATCAAGGACCTGCTGCCCCATTTGGGCAAAACCAACTCCTTCCGTTGGCAGAGCCTCATACGTCCGGCGTACTTCGTCCCGGAAACCAAGAAAATCGATGATTTGCTGCGTGAGTTCCAGGAGAACAAAATTCACATAGCCATAGTCGTTGACGAGTTTGGCGGGACAAGCGGCCTCGTCACTTTGGAGGACATTCTCGAGGAAATCCTCGGCGAGATACACGATGAGTTTGATGAGGAGGAGCGCAACTACACCCGCATCAACAACAACACGTATGTCTTTGAGGGAAAAACCCTTCTGTCTGATTTCTGCAAGATTCTCAACATCGACGATGACTTCGCCGAGGTGGAGGGCGATGCTGACTCTTTGGCAGGACTGCTGCTCGAACTTAAGGGTGATTTCCCAAAGGTCAACGAGACCATTTCTTTTGGCAAATATACCTTTGAAATCCTGGCCATTGAGGAACGACGCATCTCCAAGGTCAAGGTGGTGATTCAACCACAGGAAGAAAAGGCATGAGCATCCGCACACTTATTCCTCTCTTGGTATCATGCCTCTCTCTCACAGTGCAGGCACAGGAAACCATGGAACATGAACCACAGATGGTGGAGCATGAGCAGGTGGCTTTTCCCGACAGCATACCGCCGGGGGGCTACAGCGGCATTGCATGGCTCGGTGGCGACCGCTATGCTGTGGTGTCCGACAACGGCAGAGATGGATATTTCATCTTCCGCATCACGCTCGACTCTGTGGGGATGGTCACTTCGGCAGCCTGTGCAGATTTCATCGGGTCGCAAGCATCCAATCCCGACAATGAGGATATAGCTTGGTTTGCACCTGACTCCACATTGTTCATCAGCAGTGAGAGCGACACAAAGGTGAGGGAGTTCTCCCTAAAGGGTGTGCCTACGGGGCGGACATTGCCTCTCCCGGATGTTTTTAGGGGCACTTCAAGGGCATACAGTCTCGAGGCTCTCACCTACAATGCTGTCACCCATCGATTCTGGACCACCAGTGAGAGCACGCTGGAGGGCGACGGCCTGAGAGCCGACCCCGACAATGGGGCGCGCAACCGGCTCCGCATACAGTCTTTCGACGACAGCCTGTGCGCAGGTGCCCAATATCTGTATGAGATGGACGAACCCATGGCTCAGGTGATGCCGGAGAGGTTTGCCATGGGGGTAAGCGCGATGACCTCCCTCGATGATGGTCGCCTTCTCGTATTGGAAAGGGAGTTTGCTGTCCCCGAGTCGGTAATCGGAGCATTTGTCTCCTGTCGAATCTACCAAGTATGCCCCGACCGAGAAGAGCCACTTCTTCCGTCTGAGAGCATTGCAGGACGTCAACCTATGGGGAAAACGCTGATTGCGGAATGGATGACGGCTGTAGGACTGCTTGATGTTTCTATTGCCAACTATGAGGGGATGTGTGCCGGTCCCCGCCTTGCTGACGGGAGGCAGGTCATCGTACTCATCTCCGACTCACAAAACCAGTATGCGGGTGTCTTGAAAGATTGGGTCAAGACCATCGTCATCGAATGATGTTGAAATCATCCGCATAACCTTTTATACATCTCACGCAATCCTTTACGCATTTGCTTGGTAAAAAACAAGCAAATAATTTCGCCATTCACAAAAAATACCGTATTTTTGTACGTGAAAAGACAAACTTTAAAAACAATTCATTGAACAAAAAACTTTTTTAAGAATGGCAAAAGTTATCACATTGGGCGAGATCATGCTCCGACTCTCGTCACCGGGACAGAAGAGATTCATTCAGAGCGATTACTTCGACGTGGTGTATGGCGGTGGAGAAGCCAACGTGGCAGTAAGCGCTGCCAACTACGGACATGAGGCTTACTTCGTGACCAAACTCCCTAAACACGAGATCGGACAGTGCGCAGTCAACGCTCTGCGCCGCTATGGCGTCAAGACTGACTTTATCACTCGCGGAGGCGACAGAGTCGGTATCTATTTCCTTGAGTCTGGTGCATCGATGCGCCCCTCAAAGGTGATATACGACCGTGCCAACAGCGCTATTGCTGAGGCTGATCCCAGCGACTTCGACTTCGACAAAATCATGGAGGGAGCACAGTGGTTCCATTGGAGTGGCATCACTCCTGCCATCAGCGACAAAGCTGCCGAACTGACACGCCTGGCTTGCGAGGCTGCAAAACGTCATGGCGTCACCGTGAGCGTCGACCTCAACTTCCGCAAAAAACTGTGGACCTCGGAAAAGGCTCAGAGCATCATGAAGCCGCTTATGAAATATGTCGATGTGTGCATTGGCAATGAGGAGGACGCACAACTGTGCCTCGGTTTCAAGCCGGAGGCTGATGTGGAAGGTGGAAAGACCGACGCCGAGGGCTACTACGGCATCTTCAAAGGCATGATGGACACCTTCGGTTTCAAATATGTGGTCAGCACCTTGCGTGAGTCGTTCTCCGCATCACATAATGGATGGAAGGCTCTTATCTACAATGGAAAAGAGTTCTATCAGAGCAAACGCTACGACATTCAGCCCATCATCGACCGCGTGGGTGGTGGTGACTCCTTCTCTGGAGGACTTATCCATGGATTGCTCACCTATCCCGATGACCAAGGCAAGGCTCTTGAGTTTGCTGTGGCTGCATCGGCACTCAAACACACCATCCCTGGTGACTTCAACCTTGTGTCGCGCGAAGAGGTGGAGAACCTTGCCGGAGGCGATGCTTCAGGACGCGTGCAGAGATAAAACAATTCTTAATTAGTGAGTTAAATAGTTAGCGAGTCATAGTAAGTGAATTAAATAGTTAGTGAGTCATAGTAAGTGAGTTAAATTGGGATATGTCTAAACTCCTAGACTCCTAAACTCCTAAATTTCCAAACTCCTAGACTCCCAAACTCCTATAAATCAATCAAAATGGCAAAATTCAATAAAGTACAAGTAATAACCGCCATGCGTGAGACAGGCATGGTGCCCGTTTTCTACCACAGCGACCCCGAGGTGGTGAAGAATGTCGTCAAGGCATGCTACGACGGAGGTGTCAGGGTATTTGAGTTCACCAACCGCGGCGACTTCGCCCATGAGGTGTTCGCAGAGGTCAACAAATGGGTCATGGCAAATTGCCCTGAGATGATAATGGGCGTAGGCACTGTGGTCGACCCCGCCACTGCAGCACTGTATCTGCAGCTGGGTGCCAATTTCATCGTAGGCCCCAACTTCAATCCTGCTATCTGCGAGGTGTGCAACAGAAGGCTCGTTCCCTATAGCCCGGGATGTGGCTCTGTCAGCGAGATTAACAACGCACAGGCAATGGGATGCGACATCACCAAGGTGTTCCCCGCTGGAAATGTAGGAGGCCCGTCGTTTGTCAAAAACGTCATGGCACCGCTGCGCTGGTCGAACATCATGGTAACTGGTGGCGTGTCGCCCGATGAGGAGAACCTCACCAACTGGATTAAGTCGGGTGTGCTCTGCGTGGGCATGGGCTCCAAACTGTTCCCCAAAGAGGTGGTGGCTGCCAAAAACTGGAAGGCAATCTCCGACAAGTGTGAGGAGGCTCTTGGCTACATCGCCAAGGCACGCGGCTGAAAGGTCCTCCTCTTATCTTTATAAAACCTACCAACTCCCCCTCTAATCTTTTAGAGGGGGTTGGTGGTGTTAAAAATCATCTGTTCATTACTAACTTCTCTTGATTTGAAATCAAAGAGCCTGACATATTGTATATGCCGTCTGACGGCGATTGTAGGCATCCTGATGGCGATGCCGGCATGCTCCGTGTCCGACGGCGAGAAGGCGGACAGGCTCAACCAAGTGGCATATGATTTCAGATACCGTGACCTTGACTCTACACTGTATTATGCCAACAAGGCCATCAAAGCGGCTGGAAGATATGACAGCGGACTGGCTGAGGCATACAACAACAAGGCTTTTGTCAGTATAGCGCGGATGCAGTATGAACAGGCGGCTCAACAACTCGACACCGTTCTCAGCATTACCGACAATCAGGTGGAACTGCTCATTGCTGATGTGCAGTATATGAGGCTCTGCCAAAGACAGTCGCGCAACAAGGATTTCTATACCTACCGAGAGAGTGCCACTCTCAGGCTCAAGCGCATCGAGGAAGAGGAAAGCACACTAAATGAACACCAACTCGACCGAATGGTGTACGCCCGGTCGGAACTCGACATCGTTACCTCAACCTACTATTATTATGTGGGTCTTGAACAGCAGTCGGTTGAGGCAATGGAAATGATTGATCCATTCGGGGAAATACTCACCGACAACAGTCAGATGCTCAACTACCTCTATAATGTGGGAGCAGGGGGTATCATCACTGATGGAACACAAGAGGAAATCAACCAGGCGGAGATGGAGTATCTTTTCAGATGCTACGACCTCGCCCTGGAATACAATTACCCGTTCTGGGTGGCCAATTCACTGCAGGCAATGAGTGAGCACCTGCAGGAGCCTACACTCAGACAAAGACTCATCAACGACAATTATCCCGTCATCCGAAACATCAATATCGATGACATGCCCGACAGCTTGCTGGCGGGCAACCTCGCACAGCGCTCACTGGACATTTTCCTCAAATACGGAGATGTCTATCAGACAGCGGGCAGTTTCCGTACCCTCGCTCAGTGCTATTGGTATATAGGCGATTACCAGGCATCGCTCGACTGCCTCAATGAGGCATTGCACAACGATACTGCCATCTACAAGGCTCCCGATCTCGTGGCTTCCATACAGGAACAGCTTAGCGTCTCGTATGCCGCACTCAACAATAAGGAGGAAACCAACCGCAACCGACGTGACTATATAGCCATTCAGGACCGTACACGGCAGGACCTCTATCTCGAGTCGAGAGCAGAACAGTTGGATTCTTCGGTGAAACAGCTCAACCTCATGATTGCAGCCATCCTTGTCGTGATGGCACTCGCAGTCGTCGCGCTCTTTTACTTCACATACCTGAAACGAAGGGATGAGCGACGCAATCCCGCAGATGAACTCCTACGGCCACTTGAGGAATGGAAAAAAGATAACCAGAAGAGGTTGGAGCAACTCAACGATCGTTATGAGGAGACAATGGAGAAAATGGCGGTGTGCGAACTGCATATCGACAACAACAAACGGCTCAATCTGGAGCAGCGCGCAAAGGTGTCGATAGCCAATATGGTGACTCCATACCTTGACCGCATTCTTCATGAAATCAAAAAACTCAACACCGCCAATGAGGATGGGGAAAGAAGGGCGGAGCGCTATGCCTATGTGGCGGAACTCACCGACCGCATCATGGAGTACAACAACATCCTTACCCAGTGGATTCAACTGAGGAAGGGAGAACTGAGCCTGCATATTGAGAGCTTCCCATTGCAGACTCTCTTCGACATAGTGGCTCACAGCCGTAGGGGATTCCAGATGAAGGGCATCGATTTGAAGGTCAATCCGTCGGAACAATGGGTGAAGGCTGACCGAACACTTACGCTGTTCATGATCAACACGCTGGCGGACAATGCGCGCAAGTTCACCTCGGAAGGCGGACAAGTGACGGTCTATGCTGAGGACACGGATAAGTATGTGGAGGTGAGTGTGGCTGACACGGGAATCGGTATGACGGAAGAACAGATGGAGGATGCCTTCCGGGTGGAGAAAAAAGCTTTTACCGACGAGGGGGGAGATAATACTGCAGCAACTTCTGCCATTAAAGAGCGTGGACATGGCTTCGGACTGGTCAACTGCAAGGGCATCATTGAGAAATACAAGAAAATCAGTTCTCTGTTCAGCGTATGCAGCATAGGCGTGGAAAGCACCCCTGGCAGGGGCAGCCGATTCTTCTTCCGTCTGCCTAAAGGGGTGAGAAAGGCTGTGATGGTGCTTGCCCTGATGGTTGGTTCCCTGACGGCTATGGGGACAAACACTCCGGCTGACAGTATACTCGCAGAGGCGGGCCGTTATGCGGCACAGGTGTCAAAATGCAATGAGAAAGACCTTTATGAGGAGGCCATCAGCTATGCTGACTCTGCCATCGTTGCTTTCAATAAGGCTTACCGGCTGATGGTTCCCAACGGAACCGACACCTTGGTGCTGCAGAGCAGTAAGTCGCTATTGCAGTCGGAGATTTTCTGGTATCACGACAAACTGCCAGTGGATTTCAACGCCATCCGTACGATGCGCAACGATGTGGCGGTGGCTGCCTTGGCACTCCACGAATGGGCTGTATATCGATATAATAATAAGGTGTATACCCAACTCTACAAGGAGATGTCGGCAGACAACACCCTCGAGGAGTATTGTAGGATGATGCAGAAGTCGCAGACCAACAAATACATGGCTATCGTCATCCTTATCATCCTGTCGCTCCTTATCCTCTTGGCTTACTTCTTGCTCTATTACAGACATCAGGTCAACTACCGCTTCTGCTTGGATAGGGTAAAGGCGATGAACGATGTACTCAGGGGGGAGGCTGACGATGAGCGCAAGCTGGCTGAGATAGAACGCTTAGCGGGTACGAAAGGAAATACTGAAGGGAGAAAGCTTGCTGCCTATGATGATGAGCGTCTGCCTCAGCAGTTGCAGGTCATTGCCGACGAACTCATCACCACTCTCCACGACAGCATTGAGGTCAGGAAAAAGAAGATGGCTGATATCGACATTGCTGAAGATGAGGTGAGGCGATGCGAGTTTGAAAACGACAAACTGCATGTGTGCAACAGTGTGCTCGACAACTGCCTCAGTACGCTCAAACATGAGACGATGTATTATCCGTCAAGAATCAGACTGCTCATCGACAAAGGCGACGAACAGTTGCAAAGTGTATCGGAATTGGCCGATTATTACAAGGAACTGTACTCTATCCTCAGCTTGCAGGCAATGAGGCAAGTGGAGAGCGTGCCACCGGAATGTGTGCCGGTGAAAATAGGACAGCTGCTGCCGTCTCTTGCTAAAAATCAATTGGCTGATGTCGCCATCTTGGGCGACAGGCAGATGCTGCGCTACCTCTTCAGCCTGCTCTCAAAACAGGGAGGAGGGGCAGATGCCAACATCGAGGTCACAGAGAAAGGCGACAGATATGTGACCTTCCGCTTGACTTTTCCCAAGATGAAATTGACTGATGAGGAATGCCACGAACTGTTCAACCCGGCCATGAACAACCTTCCTTTCCTGCTTTGCCGACAGATAGTCAGGGATGTGGGTGAGGCAACCAACGCAAGAGGGTGCGGCATCAGGGCAGAGAGCAATCCGAAAGGAAATACTGAGGTGGTTGTCACACTCGTCAAAGCCAAAGTCATGGCTGTTTAGAATAAAAACATAACACAATATTGACCATGGAACAATTCAAAATCATCATCGTAGAGGATGTGGCTCTCGAACTTAAAGGTACGGAGGGCATCATCCGGAATGACATTCCGGAGGCTCAAATCATTGGCACGGCCAATAATGAGATGGCCTATTGGAAATTAATCAAAAATCAGTTGCCCGACCTCGTTCTGCTCGACCTCGGACTCGGTGGGTCTACCACCGTGGGCGTGGAAATATGCCGGCAGACTAAGGAACTCTATCCCAATGTCAAGGTGCTCATCTTCACAGGTGAAATCCTCAATGAGAAACTGTGGGTCGACGTTCTCGACGCTGGTGCCGACGGTATCATCCTCAAGAGCGGCGAACTGCTCACACGGGGTGATGTGTTCAGTGTGATGAGCGGCAAGCAGTTGGTGTTCAACCAGCCCATATTGGAGAAAATCGTAGAGAGGTTCAAATACAGCGTGGGAAGCCAACTCATGAGACAGGAGGCTCTTGTCAATTATGAGATTGACGAGTATGATGAGCGTTTCCTCCGGCATCTCGCACTTGGATATACCAAGGAGCAGATTACCAATCTCAGAGGCATGCCTTTCGGAGTGAAAAGTTTGGAGAAGAGGCAAAACGAACTGGTTCAGAAACTCTTCCCCAACGGAAACGGGGGCTATGGAGTGAACGCAACCCGACTGGTGGTGAGGGCTCTCGAACTGCGCATCTTGGATCTCGACAATCTGATGCCTGATGAGGATTAAGCACCTCAGGACCATACTCAACTGGGCAGTGCTGGTCATACCGGTGATGCAGGTGCTGCTATTTCTGGTGTCGTGGCTCATCAATGCCGCCATGCCTGAGTCAAAGGTGCGGTCATTGCTGGGGAGCGAAGGCATCAGATGGTTCTTTGGCTCTTTCGTCGACAATGTGGCTACATCTCCACTGGTGTGGCTGCTCATTGCTGCTGTTGCTTATGGGGCGACAAGAGAATCGGGTATCGTCGCGGCGCTGAGGATGAAAAGTGGTGAACGGAGATACAGACAGACTTTTGCATTGCGCATCGTTCTCATCATGACACTGACTTTCATCGTTGTCATGATATTCCTCACGGTGATGCCGAGGGCTGCCTTGCTCAGTGTCACAGGGCAACTCTTCCCAAGCAGTTTCAGCAGAAGCATAATACCGTCAGTCGCTTTCTGTGTCATGGCAGATGCGTTGGCGTATGGTGTGCTGGCCGGGACGCTGCGTACGCTCGACGACGTGGTGGCGGCGCTCACCAAGGGAATCGCCAGTGCTGCTCCTCTCATCTTGCTCTATGTCCTCGCATCCGAACTCGTCGCTTCATGCATCTATGTGTTTGGTTGGTGAGGTCTTGAGACGCTGATACTGGAGGTTTTTTCCAAAAAAACTTTAAATCAAAATTTAATTCAAAAAAAAGTTTTGGGGTTCAAGAAATTATTAGTAACTTTGCACCCTGTTTGGAATAGGTATCAAAAAACGAAAACAAAAATTTAGATAGAAATGTCGAAGATTTGTCAGATTACGGGAAAAAAAGCCCAGGTGGGCAACAACGTTTCCCACTCGAAGCATCGCACGAAGCGCACTTTCGATGTGAACTTGTTCACAAAGAAGTTCTATTATGTGGAGGAGGATTGCTGGATTAGCCTTAAGATTAGTGCCGCAGGTCTCCGCACCATCAATAAACTCGGTCTCGACGCTGCCCTCAAGCAGGCTGTTGCCAAAGGGTATGTCGATTGGAAGGACATTAAAGTTATAGGAGATTAGTCAATATGGCATCTAAGAAAGCAAAAGGCAATAGGGTTCAGGTCATCCTCGAGTGCACCGAGATGAAGAACAGTGGTCTGCCCGGCACAAGCCGCTACATCACCACCAAGAACCGCAAGAACACACCTGAGCGCATGGAGTTGAAGAAGTACAACCCCATCCTCAAGAAAATGACCATTCACAAAGAAATCAAATAATAGTTAGAATATGGCAAAGAAAACCGTTGCCTCTCTCCACGAAGGCTCAAAGGAGGGACGCGCATACACCAAGGTAATCAAGATGGTGAGAAGCCCGAAAACAGGTGCTTACATCTTTGACGAGCAGATGGTGCCCAACGAGGCCGTGCAAGATTTCTTCAAGAAATAATCAACATTGATACCCATATCAGAGAGAGTGCTCCGCAAAAGGGCACTCTTTTTGATGTTTGTGAAAGAAAAAGAAGGATTGTTGATTTTTTTATGTAAATTTGCATTAAAATTGAGATTATGGGATTTTTCGGATTATTCAACAAAAAGAAAAAGGAGACACTCGACAAAGGTCTGGAGCGCTCCTCACAGAGTTTTTTCTCTAAAATATCTAAAGCCGTAGCCGGTAAATCCAAGGTCGACGAAGAAGTGCTCGATGAACTGGAGGAAGTGCTCATCACCTCTGATGTGGGGGTGGAGACAACTCTTAAAATCATAGAGCGCATCGAGGCAAGGGTGGCACGCGACAAGTATGTCTCCACTTCAGAACTCAACGGCATCCTCCGTGATGAGATAGCCAAACTCCTTGCGGAGAACAATACGCAGGATATGGAGGATTGGGACTTGCCTACCGACCACAAACCTTATGTCATTCTCGTCGTCGGTGTCAACGGAGTGGGAAAGACCACTACCATTGGCAAACTGGCTTATCAGTTCAAGGCGGCGGGAAAGAAAGTGTTCCTTGGCGCTGCCGACACTTTCCGGGCTGCTGCTGTGGAGCAACTGTGCATATGGGGCGAGCGTGTCGGTGTGCCGGTGATTAAGCAGAAAATGGGAGCAGACCCGGCTTCTGTTGCCTTCGACACACTCAGTTCGGCCAAGGCAAATGATGCCGATGTGGTGATTATCGATACTGCAGGACGGTTGCACAACAAAGTGGGACTGATGAACGAATTGAAGAAAATCAAGGACGTCATGAAGAAGGTGTTCCCAACTGCTCCTGATGAGGTGCTCCTCGTTCTCGACGGCAGTACAGGACAGAATGCCTTTGAGCAGGCGAAACAGTTCTCCGCTGTGACTAATATTACCAGCTTGGCAGTAACCAAACTCGATGGTACAGCCAAAGGCGGTGTGGTCATCGGTATCAGCGAACAGTTGAAAGTGCCAGTGAAATACATCGGACTGGGCGAGGGCATGGAAGACCTGCAACTGTTCAACAAACAAGAATTTGTGGCATCGCTCTTTGGCGATAGGATGCTGTAGCCGGATGAGAAGGAATAGGGTGGACATCATCACCATGGGATGCTCCAAAAACCTGGTGGACAGTGAGCGGCTCATGCGGCAGTTTGAGGCGCATGGCTTTGTGTGCCACCATGACAGTGATACCCCAAGAGGGGAGATTGTGGTGGTCAACACATGTGGCTTCATCGGTGATGCCAAGGAGGAGAGCATACAGATGATTCTCCAACTGACACAGGCTAAGGAGGCGGGACAGATAGGGCGACTCTATGTCATGGGATGCCTGTCGGAGCGATACCGCCGACAACTGGAGACGGAAATCCCGCAGGTGGATGGCTATTATGGAAAGTTCGACTATATGCGCCTGCTCGATGATCTGGGCATGGCTGTCGTCGATGACTGTCGAGAACAGCGAACCATCACTACACCTTCACACTATGCCTATCTCAAAATCAGCGAAGGATGCAATAGACATTGTGCCTATTGTGCCATTCCCATCATTACACATCGGCATATCAGCCGCCCAATGGAGGAAATCCTCGACGAGGTGAGGTGGCTTGTCTCACAAGGGGTACGGGAACTGCAGGTCATCGCGCAGGAACTCACCTACTATGGAATGGACATCGACGGCAAACGACACATAGCCGAACTCATCGACCGTATGGCGGATATTCCAGAGGTAAGATGGATCAGACTGCATTATGCCTATCCCAATAAGTTTCCAAGGGAACTCCTGGAGGTAATGCGTCGGCGTGATAATGTGTGCAAATACTTGGATGTGGCTTTGCAGCATGTATCCGACAATATGCTCTCACGAATGCGAAGGGATACCACAAGCGAGGAAACCTATCAGTTCGTTCGCGACCTGCGTGAGGAGGTGCCGGGAATCGCACTGCGCACCACCATGATGGTGGGATTCCCTGGAGAGACAGAGGAGGACTTCAACCAACTGATGGATTTCGTCAGATGGGCACGCTTCGAGCGAATGGGGGCTTTCGCCTACTCTGAGGAAGAGGGCACATATAGCGCACGGCACTACAAAGATGATGTGCCAGAGGAGGTGAAACAAGAAAGACTGGGCAGACTGATGGCGCTGCAGCAGGAAATCAGCGCAGAGATTGAACAGGCTGCCGTGGGAAAGACCATGCAGGTGGTTATCGACCGCAGGGATGGTGATTACTATGTGGGACGTACCCAGTATTCTTCTCCTGAAGTGGATCCCGAAGTGCTCATTAGGGCAGGGGAGAGGCAGTTGAGAAGGGGGGCTTTCTACGATGTCCGCATCACAGGTGCCGAGGAGTTCGACCTCTATGGAGAGGTGCTCGGCATTTCACGCTACAGACAGAAAAAATAAGGTAATTTTGGCAATCATGAACACACAGCAAATCATTTCCAGTTTGGCCGAGACACTGGGCTGCGAAGAAAAGGCGGCAGTGCAGTATGTGGATGCGGTCGTCAGGTGGATGACGGAGCAGACGGCAGAAAACGGCGAGTTGCTCATTCCTGGTTTCGGGCGCTTTGTGGTGACGAAGCAGATGGAGTATGTGCGTTGTGATGCCAATACACAAAAACGTTACTTGGTACCGCCTTCTCTCTCCGTGAGTTTCGTTCCCGCTCCCTTGTTGGAGGGGACAAAGGAATCGGCGAAGAACGTTTTTGAGGTCATCACCGAGATGCTGGTCACTAAGGAAAAGGCGGAAAAGCATGTGGCGGAGCGATTTCCCGTCACCTTCTTCAAGGGCATCCTCGATGCGATGGAAAGGGGGGAGACGGTCAGCGTGCCGCAATTAGGCTCGTTCCTCCTTACCAAGGTGCGTGTGGCAGAGAAAGTATTTGGCAAGGTGTCTTTTACACCCGACAGTGCTTTTGACGAATGGGTCAATAGGCCCTTCTCTTATCTTCCGGAAGTAGAACTCAATGAAGGTGTGGAGTTTGATGACATCACAACGGTCAGCCCTTATGACTCCATCCATGAGCCTTCCGAGGAAGACAATACCTTCCTCATCCTCACAGAGCCTGTATCTCCCCCAGAGACAATAGTCTCCCCAGAAACTCCAGAAACCCCGGACTCTCCGGAAACTCCATCCGCCCCAGAAACCCCGGAAACCCTGGAAACTCCGGACTCTCCGGAAATTCCGGATAATCCGGAAACTCCGGCTTCTCTGGCTTCCCCATCCTCCCCGGAAACTCCATCCCGCTCAAGGTTTTGGATGTATGGCCTGCCTCTGCTGGCTCTCGCTATCGGACTTCTTTCCCTGTTGCTGCATCTGCGCCATCAGGACAAAGGCATCAGTGATGCTGTCTCTGCTGTCGATACAATTGGCGTGCAAGATTCCTCTTCAGTGGATGTGTCAGCATCTCTCACCGAGGCTGCATCTCCCGCAGACACCATCAATTATGATGCGATGAATGCCCAGATACCATATGGCGCTTACGACATCGTGGGCATCGACACCGTCATCACAGTGATGCCGGGACAGGACCTGGCAACGATATCACGCATCTTCTTGGGCACGGACATACACATCTACCTCATTGTTGCCAATAATGGCAACAATAATCCTCAGGAAGGAGAAAAATATAGGATTCCCCGACTAAAACCAAGAAAAAAGTAGATTAGTATCTCCGGAATCTACTGTCTCTCCGGCCTCTCCAGCCTCTCCGGAAACTCCGGTCTCCCCGGCATCTCCGGATTTTTTTCATTCCTCGTTTTCTGTCTCCGCAGCTCGGAGAATAATGCTGGTGGCGCCAATGGTGAAGAGCGTGCCGTCGGTGATGATGCGCCGCTCACGGTCGCCGAGGATTTGGTTGTCAACAAAAGTGCCGGTGTTGCTGGGGCCGTCTCTGAGTACATACCTCAATTTGCCGCTTTTGTCGCGTGATACCTGAATGACACAATGAAGCATGTCCACACTGGGGTCGTTGGTCTCGATAGGGGTGTTGGTCTTGCTTCCCTTCATATAACGGCCGATGGTGTTGTCGCCCATGCGGAGAGGGAGAACTTGCTTGTAATGGAATACGTTCTCAATGACGACAATCGAACCACAGCCTGCTTCGTTGGCCTGCTCGTCGGGATGGTCTTCCTTTTGTGTGTTCCTAAGACGAGACACACCCATACGAATACCGAACTGCTTGTGGCAGTTCGGACATTCGAAAACCAGCGACTGACCGGATTCGTATTTGGTTTCATCAAAAGTGATGAATTCATCACATTTTGGACAGCGAACTCTTTTCATCTTACTTCACCTGCATAATCCAACCGCTCTCCACACTGCCGCTGGCAATGAGTTCCTGAAGCTGGACGTATGCGTCGCCACGCTCGGTATAACTGCCGTAGGCTATGACGTTCTCACCGTTGTAAGTCATCAGGACTGCCTTGCGTGCTCCCTTGCTCTTGATGTCGGAGAGAAACATTTTGGCATTCTCAAGAGGAAGACTGTAGGCGAGGACGATGGTGAAGGCACCCGATTCGGGTATGACACCTTCTTCCTGGCTTTCCTCAATCATTCTCGACATTTTCTCCAAACCTCCGACAATGGAAAGATCGGCAGTGCTCTCGCTCGCGGATGAGGCCTCCTGACTTGGCAAGGATAGCATGCCGGCTTCTGATGTGGTGGAAGCGGAGGCAACATCCTCACCAGCGGGCACCGGACGGGCAAAGAGTATCAGTGCTACGGCGGCCACGGCGGTGACGGCGAGGTTGCGGAGCAGACTCACCTTGATGCTGATGGTTTTTTCCTCGGAGGGTTGGTAGTTATCGTTGATTTGCGACATGATGGTGGCAAGTTTTGAGTTTCGGTGGGTAGAGGCGGGATGGATGATGCTCATGGGCTTGGTATCAAGCACCACCTGCGATGGCACGGCATGGCGGAGCAGCGGCATCTCAAATGCCCCAAAGCCGTAGAGCGAAGGGGTGAGGATGCCTGCGGGACAGGGCTCGAACTCATAGCGTCCGTCGCTGTTGACAGACAGGGTGCCCAAACCGGCAAAATCATAGCGGCCATTCTTGGCAATGCGCTCCTTGAGCAGGCTTACCTCATGCTCCACACGCCTTACTGCCTCGGGAAAACTGAGGTCGTAGGCATCTGCGTATGACTGTGCGAGCACAGAGTCGCTCATGTTGAGCTGGGCATTGAAGCCTAATAATCGGCACGGGGGGATAAACATGCCGTCGGCTTTGTCGTAGCGGGCGGCGACATGATGGGCCATGAAACCGCCCAGATTGGGCACTATCACGCAGTCATGGCTCAAAAGCAGTATTTCAATGTGTCTTCTTAATTCCATCATGATGCAAAATTACGCTTTTTTACGGACTGTAGCAAAATATTTGGCATGAAATCCTATTTTATTTTTGTCTTGATAGTTTTCAGTGCTGCTGGGGCACTGGAGTTGCCTACCATGATTTCGTATTGGCCAGGTACCACGCGTATGGTGTTGGTGCGTTCATCCCATCCCTCAAACTGCTCGCGGGGCATGTCGATTTCCAAGGTTTGGCTCTCCTGAGGTGATAGCATGGTGGTGCGGGCATAGCCACGGAGGGTTTTGATTGGGCCCTCGGTGTCGGCGATACGGCGGATATACACCTGCACGGTCTCAGTGCCTGCCACCTTTCCGGTATTGGTCACTTTCACCTTCACTTTGCCGTTTTTGAAGACGGGTTTGGAGAAACTGAATGTGGTGTAGCTTAGACCATAGCCGAAGGGGAACAGGGCATCACCCTTGAAATAGCGATAGGTGCGTCCTGCCATGTGGTAGTCGAGGAAATCGGGCAGGTCGTTGACGCTCCTGTAAAATGTGATGGGTAGCTTGCCGCTGGGGTTGCAGTCGCCAAAGAGTACGTCGGCAACAGCGTTGCCACCTTCCTCTCCGGGGTACCATGCCTGAAGGATAGCATCAGCACTTTCTGTCTCAGGCACCAAACCGATGGCACTGCCAGAGCAGTTGATGAACACCACCTTCTTGCCGGCGGCATGGAGGGCTGCCAATACCTTGCGCTGTGCTTCAGGGAGTTCAATGTCGGTGCGGTCGCCACCTTTGAAACCAGGGGCGTCAACTCGCATTTCCTCGCCTTCCAGACGGGGAGAGATGCCACCTACGAAGATGACGGTCTCATATCCATCTGCTTGTGCCACAATCTCTTCCATGGTGGGGGTAGCTTTCCTCACAATGTCAAAATGGAGGGCTGCCATATCTGAATCCTGTGTGTAGTCCAGTTGGAGTTGGTATTTCTCACCGGCCTTTACCTGAAGCTTGCGCTCGTTGACCTGGATGCGGTCGCGGCCGTTCCATACATTGACAAGGGTGTCGCCGTTAATCAGCAGCCGTACTCCGTCGTCAAACTTCATGGTAAATGTCACCATACCGTCTGTCTTCGGAATGAATGTTCCCTCATAGCGGGCACTGAACTGCTCGAGGTTGACGCCAGGGACAAAAACGGTGTTGCCGCCATTGCTCAGATTGATAGGCTCTCTGATGGTTGTCGTGACAGCGGGTTCTCCTTGCAGATTTCTGTTGTTGAAATAGGTGGCACGAAGACCTTTACTTCCGTCAGGACTGACGATGTCGCCAAACAGACTCTCGTCAATTTCGTTTTTGGTCAGGCTGCAGGCGGGGTAATATTTCACATTGCCAACTTTCTTGCGGATGCCCTGTAGGATGGTGGTGGTGCTTGTGGGATAGCCCGAATAGTTGGCCCATTGCATTACAGAGTCATTGGCATTGGGACCCATCACCATTATTTGGCGGTTGTTTTTGGCGAGGGGTAGGATGGCACCGCGGTTTTGCAGCAGTGTCATCGACTCTTGTGCCATCTTCAAGGCGAGGTCCTTGTGCTCCCTGCTCGCTACGCAACGCTCGTCCATCTGTTGCCAGTCAACGAGAGACTCGGGGTCAAAATCGCCCAATTCAAAACGTGCTTTGAGCAGGCGTTTGAGGCTGACGTCTATCTCGGCCTCTGTAATCTCACCTGCTGCTACTGCCTCGGGGAGCGTCAGGTAGTTGCTGCCGCACTCCACGTCGGTGCCCGACCTGACAGCCTTGGCGGATGCCTCATGGGCGTTGGCCGACACACCGTGGCGACCAGGCCGCCAGAAATCGCTGATGGCTCCGCAGTCGCTCGTTACGATGCCTTTGAATCCCCATTCATCGCGAAGGATTTGCTGCAGGTAGCGGGTGTTGCCGCAACAGGGGTCACCGTCGATGCGCTGGTAGGCGCACATTACCTCTGCCACCTCTCCTTTTTGAACAAGTGCCTTGAAGGCGGGAAGGTAGGTCTCCCATAGGTCGCGCTCTGGGACATTCTCAATATTGAACTCATGGCGGTTCCACTCCGGACCGCTGTGTACGGCGAAATGCTTGGCGCAGGCAAGCAATTTGCGGTATTTGTGGGTGCCGTCTCCCTGAAGGCCACGGACAACGGCAAGTCCCATCTTCTCTGTTAGGAATGGGTCCTCACCGTAGGTTTCCTGACCACGTCCCCAGCGGGGGTCGCGGAAAATATTGATGTTGGGCGTCCAGAATGAAAGGCTTTGGTATCTCTTGATGACTCCGCTATGGCGTGCGGTGTTGGCCTTGGCTCGGCCCTCGTTGCCTGCCGCATTGAAGACCTGTAGGAGCAGGGCGTCATCGAAGGAGGCTGCCATGCCGATGGTGGCGGGGAAGACGGTGGCGAAACCGTTTCTTGCCACTCCGTGCAACACCTCGCTCCACCAGTCAAATTGTGGAATGCCCCACTGCTGGATGGCAGGGGAGGAGTTTTTCATCAGACTGACTTTCTCCTTCAGGGTAAGGCGTGAGCAGAGGTCGGCGGCCCGTTGCTCAGAACTCAGATTGGGGTTCTGATACGGATAAGTTTGGGCATGGGTGATTAGGCTGATCATGACCAGCAATAATACCAAAGAGTGTCTTTTCATGTTGCTTATTTGATAGTATAGTAGTTTGGCTTATTCTTTTTTGGAGAGTAGGGGATTCCTATAACTTTCCAAGAATGTAGTCTACAATCAGCATGGCGTCCGTCACATTGATGGAATTGCTCTCATCGGTGTCGGCATTGATGTAGATGAATACTGGTGTGGGTTTGCCAAGGATGTTGTCGATGATGAGCATGACATCTGTGACATTGACAATACCGTTGCCGTCCACATCGCCCCAAAGCTTGTTGATGTCATCGCCTATCTTGGTGGTGGTGATGTCGTCGGCTGCATCTACTCCGCTTACATCAAGATAGCAGGTGTTGTTGGCAATATAGGTGAGAGGGGCGTTGTTGTTGGTGGGGTCTGTGAGGTTTTCCTTTCCGAAGGTGGCATTTTTTGAGAGAATGCGCATGGTGGCAGGATTGAATGCTGTGCGGTAGTTGGCGGGGTCACCGCTCTCGTCATTGAGCCATATTTCTCCTTTGAGCAGGTTGGTCTCGATAGGCTCAAGGGTTTCTGTGATGGGCATCATGCGGTTCTCGCGCGGTGTGGTGCCATTGCACTCGAGCAGAACTGCGGTGAAGGCGGGCACCTTGCCGTTTCTCACTTCTTTGAGGTGTACCTCACCTTCGCTCGTGAACTTGTCCACGGTATAGGCTTTCATACCGTCGCGGCACTCATAGGCGAATGGGGTATACATCGTCGTATAGTACTTACCGTCTTTTAGGGTACTGGCATCTGCCTTTGCTCCGATGTAGTTGGTGTCGAAATGCTCCTCATCGACGATGTGGAAACGCCAAGCATAGTCCCTGTTGTAGTTCCAACGGTTCCAAATGCCTGGACTATGGCAGCTGCCTATGCGCTCCATCTGCCTTTTGCCAGTGTCAGCGTAGCCGTTGTCTTTCAGATAACCGGTAAATCCATTATGGCTTGCGAAGATGAAATACTCGTCTTTCTCGAAGTTCTCCATCTGGAAATGCTGGTCGCTGATGTCGTAAGTGCTGATGCCCTGACTTGAGATGGCTACGTCGTTGAGGCCGCCCATACCATTGGGAGTTCCTGTGATATTCAGCAGGAAGGCTGGCGAATTGCGTATCTCGCTGTTGTTTTCATCTACCAGCATCATGGAGTTGAGGAAATAGCGCTGGTCTTCATTGAAGGTTCCCTCTGAATTGCCGCAGACTCCGAAGAATCGCTTGGTGCCAACATCCTGCATAAGGACGAAAATACCCTCGTCATCCACACCACTTGGCTCAAAGATGGCGGTGTACACCCCTTTGTTGGCATTGGACACCTTAAAGGAGAGGGGGTTGTCGGTGATGAGGGTAGTCTGGTTGTTGCGCCTCCATCCCTTGAAACGGCCACTAAGAGGGTCGGGGTTGGCGGTCATCGTGATATCGTCGCCAATTTGGTTGGTGGGGATGTCTATCGACACAGTGCCGAGTGTCTCGTCAGACGAGACAGGATAGGCAACGCCATATTTGGCAAAATAGGCCTTGTAGCGTGTAACCTGCGGATCTGTTTTGTCTGTATGGGTGGAAGTCACCAAGTCGGATGTATGGCGGGCATTGCTGAAAATGGTCTCCTTGTTGTTCTCCACCCTTGCCCAGTGGGTGAACATATAGCCGTCTTCGGGCTGGGCATAGAGGTAGGCGGTGACCGTGACGGTCTTCACGTTGGGCAACGACCCCTCGGAGAAAACAGAGGTGCCATAATAGTCTTTGTAACTTACCGTCTCGGGATCCAACTCTTTGTTGGATGCGTACACCTTTCCTGCTCCCGTCTCATTGGGCTGCACCACAAACTTGTAGTAGAACGTGGAACCGCCTGCTGCCTGAGCGGTTGTGCAGATAGTGAGCATAAGGAGAAATAGGGTAAATATCTTTTTCATTTTCATCAATTTCGCTGTTTTTTACTCTAATACAATGTTCTCGATGCAAAATTAGACAATTATTTGCATTTTTAGATGATTGGTAAATAGATTTTAAGTTTTCTTTAGAGGAAACCATTCAAAACTTGTCAATTTTATGCCAAACTTATGTCTAAGCTCCCAATTATCAATCCTATCCCCCAAGCATATGCCCAGTCTCCCAGTTCCTAAATCCCCTAAATGCCCAAACACCTAAACGACTAAACAACCAAACAACCAAACGCCTAAACGACCAAACGACCAACCCCCCAAACGACCAATAGGCAAAATGAATGTTACATAACAAAATCTCTGCAAAAACTTTTCTCTATGTTTTGCTTTTCAATCGTCTTGCACTATCTTTGCATCATCAACCGACCTCATAATTGATAAATCATTTGTCTAAACTCCAAAATAACAAATAATGCTTTTCCGTACTGTAGTCGATATTCCTGCCCCTTCTTTCCGCATCCCTCCATTTGAGCGGATGTTGTTCGTTGGTTCCTGCTTCGCCGACAGCATCGGACAACGTTTTGTTGAAGAGCGGTTCCGAGCTGTGGTCAATCCTTTTGGCGTGATGTACAATCCAGCCAGCATCCTGCATAGCGTGGAGCGGTGGTTGCGGCAGACCGACGAACCGCCGAGGGTGACATTCCTCACGCTGGGCACCAATCATGTGTATGTGCTCAAGGAAACGGGCGAGATAGTCGACAATTGCCAGAAACGCCCTCAACGGCTGTTTCGTGAGGAGGCGCTCTCGGTGGAGGAATGCGTGGATTACCTATCCAAGGCGGTTGACTTGTTGAGAAAGGCATGCCAGGAGGTGAGGGTGGTGATGACAGTCAGCCCTATCCGCTATGCCAAATATGGCTTCCATGGCAGCGCGCTCTCCAAGGCGGTGCTTCTTCTGGCTGCTGAGGAATCGCAGAAGCTCTTCCCTGATGTGGTGTGCTATTTTCCTGCCTATGAGGTTGTCAACGACGAACTCCGTGACTATCGTTTCTATCAGTCGGATATGCTGCATCCTTCACAGCAGGCGGTGGATTATATTTGGGAACGTTTGTCTGAGTCTTATCTCAGCGATGATGCCCGCCTTTTCATCAGCGAGTGGAAACCCATCCGTGAGGCGTTGGCTCACCGGCCCTTCCATCCCGAATCAGAGGAATACAAAACCTTCATCCAGCAAACTCGCATGAAGGCCAAGGCTTTGGAGGAAAAGTGGGGAATATAAAAGCCACCGCACTTAACGAGCGGTGGCTTCTGTATGATAATACTGATGAAATGTGTTGCCTTTACTGGACAAAAATCATGTTGCCGGCGCCTTTCTCCCAGAACGACTTGCTGGTGAGAATCTGAGTTGACTCGCGGAAAACATCGATGTTGAAGCCTTCCTCGGCGATGCTGACGATGGCTTTGAATTTCTGACCGGTCACTTGATAACCGGCTGGTCCCACATAGGTGTGAGTGCCTACCACCTCAACTTCGTTCTTGCCATCCGAAGTGCTCTGCTTGGATGCACTGGGGGCAGTAGCTTCGGATTCGGTGTCGGAGTCTGACTCACCTTCCATCTTCTCATCGGCAAACTCCAGTTTGATGACCGAAACCGTGTTCTCCACATAGTTGCTGCCCTTGAAGCAGTCACCATAATGCTGCGAGAAGAAGGATTCTAGCAAACCGGTGTAGAAAGCCTTGGTCTTGGGGAGGGTCTGCAGTGCCTCTATTTCTTCAGTCTGACCAATGGAGGGTCGGTCTTCACCTGAATTTTTCTCTTCTTTCTTGCAGGAGCATAGGCAAAGCACCATGCTTAATATCAACAAAAATGTTCTATTTTTCATAACCATTGAGTTTATAGGCCACAAAATTAGCAAAAAAAAGATACTCAGCAAACCTTAGAATGAAAAATGTAAAAAAGTGGGGCATTTTTCTCTTTAAAAAATATTATTACTTGTCCAATGGACTAATAATCCGCTTTTTTCACTACCTTTGCAGATTGGAAACAGATTCCCGGTCTGTCGCTGGCAGCTCCTGTATGCTGCGAGAGGAAAGTCCGGGCAGCATAGGGCATCCCACTTCTGAAAATGGAAGCTGTTGGCGACAGCAGGTTGATGCAGAAGAAAACAACCGCCGCCCCTCAGGACGGTAAGGGTGAGAAGGTGGTGTAAGAGACCACCAGCCGATGGGTGATCATCGGGCTGTGCACACTGGGAGCTGCAAGTTCGCGTATACCATCGTCTGAGGGTAGCCCGCCCGACTAACTCCGATGGAGGGTAGAACGCTGGAGCCTATGGGTGACTGTAGGCGTAGATAAATGACAGACAGTGTCGTTCGCGGCACGACAGAACCCGGCTTATAGGGGGTCTGTTTCCTTTTTTAAAATTGCAGTTAACTTCTCAAAAAGAGATGAAGACAACATTGAATAAAATCATCAGGTATTTCAGGTATGATATATGGCAACTGAAGAAAGGCGACATCTCCGCACCGCTCTTCTTCCTTGTCAATATCCTAAAGACACTGATGCTTGCTGTGAGGGCTTTCGTTGATGCACGCATCACACAGAGGGCAGCGGCTCTGTCGTTCTCCACCATGCTGGCCATCGTGCCGGTGGTGGCGGTCGTCTTCGGAATCGCAAGGGGATTCGGATTCTCTAAGTATATTGAAGATTGGTTCGTCGACCTCCTGTCCAGTCAGCCACAGGCGGCGGAAATCATCATCGGCTTTGTCAATTCCTATCTCGTCAATGTGAAAAACGGGGTTATCCTCGGATTCGGCATCCTCGTGATGCTCTACACCGCCATCATGCTTATCAGCAACATTGAGGGCACGTTCAATGACATCTGGAACGTGCGTGACTCAAGAGGATGGACAAGCACCATCATCGACTATGTGGCGTTCATCGTACTGCTGCCGTTCGCCATCGTCCTTACATCGGGTATCAATATCCTCATGACGGCGGTCAACAACCAATTGAGTGAGTATGCCGCACCAGTGGTGAGGTTCATGGTGTCGGTGACTCCCTGCGTGGTCATGTCGCTGCTCTTCATCATCATTTATAAGGTGATGCCCAACACGAAGGTCAACTTCTCCAGTGTGGTGTGGCCGGGCATCCTGGCGGGCGTGGCGATGCAGTTGCTGCAGGTGGCATACATCAACTTGCAGTTGTGGGCTACCAGCTACAACGCCATCTATGGCTCGTTTGCTGCTTTGCCCCTCTTCATGCTGTGGGTGCAGTTCTCATGGATTATCTGCCTATTCGGTGTCCACCTATGCTACACCAACCAGAACATGGAACGGCTCATGCCAGTGTCATACAACGAGGATATCTCGCATGAGCACAAGATGAGGTTGTCAGCGTTGTTGCTGAGCTTCATCAGCCACCGCTTCGAGAAGGGAGAGGCTCCTTATACACCGTTGCAGCTTAGAAGCAAGACCGACATACCCACACACATCATCATCGATATGCTCAATAACATGGAGCGGGCAGGACTGATTGTGGATACGAGCGGAGGAAGCCGCGAATTGGACCGTGCCTATATGCCTACCATCGACTTAGCCAACCTGACCGTAGGACTGCTGGTTGAGAAACTGGAGAATGGTGGCAACTGGTCGCTTGATGAGATGGACCTCAAGGCATTGGAACGGTCGAATTGGTTGAAGGTCAGACAAATCAGAGGGCAGTATCTGGAGAGTCTTGATACTATCCGGGTTGCTGATCTTGAAATCGAATGATGTCTGCAATGTAGCGTTCTATCGCTTCGTTGTTGAGACGGCTCATACGTATCTTGCTGATGAGCATGGTGATGAGATAGTAGATGAAGCACAGCACGATACCGCTGCCTACGGCTATCAGTGTGTTCTTCACTGTGGTGTCGTAGAAGGCTATCACCACGAAGGGGATGAGAAATACGATGGAGTAAATGGTATATTTCTTCTTGAGGGAGTCATCGTCATCGATGATGGCTTGCTTGTCAAATAGGTAGTCGTCAAACTGCTCCTCGGTCACTCCATACGCCTCCAATTCGGGAAAACCGGCTTCTCCCCGGTGCTCGGCGATGATTTTTCGCACGCGGTGCTCCATGTCGTCTAAGATGTTGTCCATATCTTTCTGCCTGATGGTTGATTATTGTTTCGTGATTGCGAAGATACAAAAAAAGTTGTTAATGACAAATAAAAGTTTTGCCATATTCGAAAAAATCACGTAATTTTGCGCAATCTTCACTAAAACGACATTAAATATGGAATTACCTGATTTTATGTCATACTCCGACAAATTCTCCCCCAAGGGGTTTGTCGACAAAATATCAAAAGTTGCCAAGAGGGCAGGGGCAAAGTTGGTATATTCTGCCCTTGTGCTTTATTATATGCTCCAAAGCAAGAATGTGACCGTCAAGGAGAAGGCCATCATCATCGGTGCGCTGGGCTACCTCATCAGTCCGCTCGATGTGCTGCCCGATGCCATCCCCATAGTGGGATTGAGTGATGACCTTTCGGTGCTCGTCTATGTCATCAGCAAGGTATGGGGAGATGTACCTGAGGATGTCAAGACAAAGGCACAGGAGAAACTCGCCGACTGGTTTGATGAGGACGAGGTGGCAGAGGTTCAAGATTTCATCAACGGAAAATTCACCGCAGATCCGAGTTAAGCCCCAAAAATAAAATCATCCGCAGCCTCTCGACTGCGGATGATGCTTATTGTTCTACTTTCATAGTTCAAGCCTAAACTATCAACTATGAACTATGCACTATTCACTATGAACTACATTAAACGATTCCTTGTGCCATCATGGCTTTTGCCACTTTCAGGAAGCCTGCTACATTGGCGCCCTTCACATAGTTGATGTAGCCGTCAGACTCCGTACCGTACTTCACGCAGTTGGCATGGATGTCGTTCATGATGTCATGCAGCTTGGCGTCAACTTCCTCGCGGCTCCAACGAAGGCGCTCTGAGTTCTGGCTCATCTCAAGACCTGACACGGCCACACCGCCGGCGTTGGCTGCCTTGCCCGGAGAATACAGTATCTTGGCGCTCTGGAACACCTTGATGGCCTCAGGAGTGGAGGGCATGTTGGCTCCCTCGCTCACGGCAATCACGCCATTGGCAACCAGTGTCTTGGCTGCGTCGCCGTCAATCTCGTTCTGGGTGGCGGAGGGCAGTGCGATGTCGGCTTTCTCGCCCCAAGGCTTGGCTCCTTCTACATATTTCACACCATACTCCTCAGCATACTCACGGATACGGCCACGCTCCACGTTCTTCAGTTCCATAATCCAGTCGAGTTTCTCGCGGTCGATGCCGTCGGGATCATAGATGTAACCGTCGGAGTCAGACATGGTCACAACCTTTCCGCCCAACTCGATGCACTTCTCAACAGTGTACTGGGCGACGTTGCCGCTACCCGACACGAGAATGGTCTTGCCCTTGATGTCGAGACCGCGGGTGGCGAGCATGTTCTGCAGGAAGTAGACATTGCCATAACCAGTGGCCTCAGGACGGATGCGTGAACCGCCGAACTCCTGGCCTTTGCCGGTCAGCATGCCGGTGAACTGGTGGGTGAGTTTCTTGTACATGCCGAACATGTAGCCTACCTCACGGCCGCCAACACCAATGTCGCCTGCGGGCACGTCCTCATCAGCTCCTACGTGACGGTAAAGTTCTGTCATAAAGGCCTGGCAGAAACGCATCACCTCTGCGTCGCTCTTGCCACGCGGTGAGAAATCGCTGCCGCCCTTGGCACCACCCATCGGGAGAGTGGTCAGGGAGTTCTTGAATGTCTGCTCAAAAGCAAGGAACTTCAGGATGGAGAGGTTCACAGATGCGTGATAACGGATACCGCCTTTGTACGGGCCAATCACGTTGTTGTGCTGGATGCGGTAGCCCATGTTGGTCTGCACTTTACCTTTGTCGTCAACCCATGTCACACGGAAGGAGATAATCCTGTCGGGGATGCACAGACGCTCGATGAGGTTGGCACGCTCAAACTCGGGGTGCTTGTTGTACTCTTCCTCGATACTGCCTAATACCTGGCTCACTGCCTGAATGTACTCAGGTTCGTTGGGAAACCTCTGCTGAAGATTCTCTACAACTTTTGATGCAATCATAATCTTTTTACTTTTTTTATTGGTTGTCTGAAAATGTTTGTACTAAAAATGATTGTCCTCCGATTTTCTGCGTGCAAAGGTAAGCATTTTCATAAAACCACCAAACAAAAAGAAAGAAAAATTTCAAAAAACATGGAAAAAAGTTACTTTTTTATCATTTTGCAGATTAAAAAGGTAACTTTTTCCCCGTTTTTGATGATTTTTGATATAAATCAAGTGAAAGTGTCAAGTTGAAGGTAGTTATAGAAGTTAAGTAGTTAAGCCATATATATGCAAAACTTGAGTTATTTGTATTTCTCAATCAATGCCGGGGCTTGCTCATTGCCCAACTCATTGGCCTTGTTGAGCGTTTCCAAACCTGCCTTCTTGTCTCCAAGTTGGATTTGGGCGAGACCTTTGATGAGGTACGCGTCACTGTATTCTGGTTCAAGGGCGATGCTCTTTTCTGCTGACTCGAGAGCTGCCTTTGGTTCTTTCAGCCTGAGAAGGAGGTTGCCTTTCTCTGCCCAGTAGAGTGAGATGGTGGGGGCCAAGCGGGTAGCTATCTCAATGTCGATGAGTGCCTGTTGATAGAGCCTGCCTTTCACTTCGCTCTGTTCACGCACATAATAGAAGTCGGCGGGATGGCGCCCTTGCATGAGGGTGTCATATTGGTTGTAGTCGGCCACTGCCTTGCGGTATTCGCCCTTGTCGTTCAGTTCACCTGCACGGGCATAGAAATAGGGCGCTGCCTCAGGAGTATATGGCTTTTTGAAACAGCTGATGGCGCTGTCGAGCAGTTCGATGACTTCCTCATGTGTCCCATTGAGCCTTTTCTTGCACTGAGCTGCCTCATAGAAGAGTTCCGGGTTGCGGAGGTCTGACTTGGTGAGTGCCATAAACTGGTCGTGCGCATCCTGATACTTTTCCTTGCTGTAGAGTATCTGCGCCTGAAGATGCTGGTAGAGTGGCTGCGGATTGACTTCGTATGCCTTCTGTGCCTGTTCGAATGCCTTGTCGAGACTCCAGGCGGGGTAGGGGATGCCCGACTTGTATACCTCCTTCTGATAGATGAGGCGCGCATAACTGAAGTAGGCAACATCTTTCTCGGGCACATTCTTTATGGCGGTCTCCATGACGCGGTCTACTGCAGCAAAGTCATTGGCATTGAGATGGCGCTGGGCAAGGGCGGTATATCCATCAGGTAAGTCGGGGAACTTCTCTACTATCATATCGACCATCTTGGTATATTTTGCCGAGTCAACCGTTTGGGTGGAAAGCATGAGCGCCACGCGGGCCTGTTCCTTGTCGTCGGGTATCTGAGTGGGGATGTTGGTGCGGCGAAGCACGGGGTCGTTGAAAGAGAGTCCCGTCACTTGCATGTCGTTGATGTACATGGCGTCGGTGGCGTGGTTGTCGGTCGTGTATTGTGAGTGTTGCACGAAACCGAGCACCTGTCCTGCGTCGTTGACCAACGGACAACTTTGTGTGTTGTCTGGCAATACCGACTTGATGATATAGTAGTGGTATTTGTCCATGAAGGTCTCCACCTTGTCTATCTTAGTGGTGGAAATCTCAGGCTTTTTCACTGAATAGCCCAAGAGATAGACGGTGGCTCCTTCTGGCGCCCCCGTAGTGGCGATGGTGGCTCCGTTGGTCTTTCCATTGACATGAAATTTTGCCACATCGTAGATTTCGTTGGCGCCAATCATGTAGTCCACGTCGAAGCGTTTGCCCGTGGCATCGATGACGACGGCACTGGCAGCTCCCTCAAATGAGGACCAGTCGCTGAGTGCCGTTCCGTTGGCATCAACAAACACACCATGGCTGGAGGCCAGCAGTTGTCCGTCGGCCTTGAAGGTGGTAAGGGTGAACACTGCTTTGGTGGCGTTCTTTACTGGGGCGGGTTGTGCCATCACTGCCGTGGCTGCGAGAAGCAAGCCTGCCATCATTATTTCCCGAATATTGATTGTCATTACTTATATGGTATTTGAATGCTTGGAAGTTGAGGCGTTCAGTGTAAAGATCGATGTACTAATAAATCATATGGCTTAACTACTTGAACTACTTAACTTCTTAACTACATAAAAAATTAATTTTTCAAAAGTTCTTCTGCGTTGCGGATGGCGGCCTCGGTGATGTCGCTGCCGCTGAGCATTTGGGCTATCTCGCGCACACGCTCCTGCGGGGTTAGACGGCACATGTGGCTCACGGTGCCTTCGTCACCCTCTTCCTTATATACTTTATAATGTGTGGCTCCGCAGGCGGCTATCTGGGGCAGGTGGGTGATGCTGATCACCTGGCGGTCGTTGTGCCCCATCTCTTGCATGATGCGGGCCATCATCTCTGCCACCTTGCCGCTCACACCGGTGTCTATTTCGTCGAAGATGATGGTGGGCAGTTTGACGGCTCCGCTGATCATTGCCTTGAGCGACAGCATCACGCGGGCTATCTCTCCGCCGGATGCCACCTGTGCGACGGGTTGGAGTGGGGTGTTGGAGTTGGCGGTGAAGAGGAACGACACCTTGTCATGACCGTCGGCAGAGAGGGGCTTCTCGCTGAGCATCACCTCAAATTTCACCTTTGGGATACCTAAGGGAACAAGCCGACGGCGCATTTCTTCCTCTACCTGACGGGCTGATGCCTTGCGGATGGAGGTCAGTTGCTTGGCTTTCTCTTCGCAGATGGTTCTGAGGGCCGCTTCTTTCTGTTCCAGTTCGTGCAGTGCCTCGTCGCCGCCGTCAATTTGGTTGAGCTGGCGGTCGAAGTCGTCTCTGAGGGCGATGAGTTGTGCTACGCTCTCCACATGGAATTTCTGTTGCAGATGGTATATGGTGTCAAGACGGCTGTTCACTTCCTCCATGCGGGCTGGGTCGAAATCGATGCGCTCGGCATGGCGTGACACTTCATCGGCAATGTCCTTCACCTCGATGAAACTGCTCTCTATGCGCTCTGCTGCTTCAGCGATGTCGGGAAATACGTCTTTCACCGCATCGATGCTGTGGCTGGCACTCTTGAGCTTCTCCACGATTCCGCCGTCACCGGAGAGTAGGTCGTCGGCCTCAAAGAGGGCGGTCTTGATTTCCTCGGCATGCGACAGAATGCCGTATTCCTGTTCCAACTGCTCCTGTTCTCCCTCGGTGAGGCGCGCCTCGCTGAGTTCATGGTGTTGGAATCGAACAAACTCCTCGTTGTCGCGGTTGCGGCGGATGTCTTCGCGCAACTGTTCCAACTGGCGTGACACAGCCTTGAGCTCATTGAAGGATGCGCGGTAGTCGGCGAGAGCTTCGCCATCATTGGCGATGATGTCCACCACGCTGAGTTGGAAATCCTCCTTGTTGAGCAGCAGGTTTTGGTGTTGGCTGTGGATGTCGACGAGTTGGTCGCCGAGTTCACGCAGCGTAGCGAGTGCTACGGGTGTGTCGTTGATGAATGCACGGCTCTTGCCCGCACTGGTCACCTCGCGGCGCAGGATGCAGTCACCGCCGTCATAGTCGAGGTCATTGCTTTCAAAAAAGTCCTCCATGCCGTATTGCCGAAGGTCGAAGTCGGCCTCCACCGTGCAGCGGTCGCGTCCTGCCTTGATGGTTTTGGTGTCGGCGCGTTGTCCGAGCAACAGCCCCAGCGCACCAAGAATGATGCTCTTGCCGGCACCTGTCTCTCCTGTGATGACGGAGAACCCGCCCTCGAAATCGATGTCGAGTTCGTCAATCAGCGTGAAATTCTTGATATACAGTCTTTTCAACATGGTTATTGCTTGATTTTCTCCCAAGCGGTGTTCTGCGAGGCATTGATGCCGAAGAGGATGTCATAGACCTTCTCTTTCTCATTGGGAGTGCCCTTGCCCTTGTAGATGTTGGCGAGCTCGTCCTTCTTGTAGTCTGTCCATATCTGTGGAAGCATGCTCAGCGGCTTGTTCTCGTGGCATTTCTTCAGGCATTCCTCCAGGGCAGTGGTGATGTTGGTGCGCCCGCGCTCCACATTGGTCGCCATCTCGTCGAGGCCCTTGCGGTAGTAGTCATACTGCAGTTGCCGGAATGGCTCCATGCCGCCATCGAGGTAGTCGTTGATGATGGCGAAACGGTTGCGGTCGTTGTCGAAGGCTTTCCATCCAGGGAAACTGAGGTTCTGGGCATTGTTCACCAGGTTCATGCACCGCTGCAGCACATCCTCGCCGCCCTTGGGGGAGAAACTGTCGAGGTCGAGGCCGATGATGAGGTAGGCGTAGTAGGCGATGAGGGCAACGAGTTGGTTGTCGATGACTTCCTCGTTGAACTCCAGTTGGTCAAACTGCGCAAACTCGAAAGTGAAGTCATTGTCCTTGTTGTTGTAGAGCGTGGTGGTGTAGGAGGAGTTCCACACCGGACGGTTGGCTTGGATGAGTGCGTTGCAGGTGAATGTGTTCGACGAGTTGTCGTATTTCGTCACAGTGATGTTGAAGTTGCATTGGATGCGCTCATTCTTCTGAAACTGAAGACTGGTCCATTGTCTGTCGTTGATAAACTGCTCCAGTGTCTCTTTCAGATTCTCAAAGACACTCTTGTCGGTGCCTTGTATCTGGTTGCTGTTGATGGTGACTTTTGCCTGAAGTTCCTGCGCCTGTGCGTGGCAGCATAGGATGGCGGCGAATATCAATATGATGGCTTTTCTCATTGCTTTTCTTATTTTTCGGCAAAAGTACGAATAAGCGAGTGGAAAGCAAAATAAAAAAACATTTTTTAATTTTCTTTCCCGGGCGAGAGTACTTTTAAGAAAATAAAAAGCAAAATATGGCGCAGTTCAATGTTCTATGCTGTCCACACAAGAATTGAATTGTGCCGCTTCTTCATTTCTTTTTTTGCGCAGTATCCGCAGGGCTATCACACCCGCCAAGATGTTGGCACAATAAACGGGCGGAAAAAATAAAAAACGGGTTTTTCTTTCTTTGTTTAAGAAATATATCTACATTTGTATATTGTTTGGTAAGGACGCGAATCGCCTCCACCAACTATGCACTATGCACTATGAACTATGCACTATGAACTATGAACTCAACTAAGGGTCGCTTTGCACCTTCTCCTACTGGGCGCATGCACTTGGGCAATATGTTTTGCGCTTTGCTTTCCTGGCTCTCTGCCAAGAGCAAGGGAGGGGAGTGGTTGCTGCGCATCGAGGACATCGACCCCGACCGCTCGCGGAAGGAGTATGCCGAACAGTTGATTGACGACCTCTGCTGGATAGGGTTGGAGTGGGATGGTGAACCGGTGTTCCAAAGCCAGCGCACTGGCATCTATGAGCATTACTTCAGTCTATTGCAGCAACGTGGCCTTACCTATCCCTGTTATTGCACACGTGCCGACATCCTCGCCACACAGGCCCCGCATGAGAGCGATGGTCGTGTGGTGTATAAGGGAACGTGCCGCCATCTGTCTCCACAGCCTGGGCGAAGGGGGACCACACGCCTGATGGTGACCGACCACGACATAATGTGCGCAGACGGTCATTATGGTGAATATACCGTCAATCTGGCGCGTCAGGTGGGTGACTTCATCATACGCCGCAAAGATGGGGCTTGGGCTTACCAACTGGCTGTGGTTATCGATGATGCGTTGATGGGGGTTACCGAGGTGGTGCGTGGCAGAGACCTGCTGCTCTCTACGCCTCAGCAGATGTATGTGGCTGACTTGCTGGGCTTTCCCATACCGCAATTCATCCATTTCCCTCTGCTCTGCAACAGCGAGGGACAGCGGCTCTCAAAGCGTGACAAGAGTCTCGACATGGGATGCCTTCGGCAGAATTTCACTGCCGGACAGGTGGTCGGCAGACTGGCTTTCTATGCTGGGCTTGCTCCTTCGCCCGACCCCATAAGCCCCAAAGAACTCCTTCCACTGTTCTCATGGGAACGTGTGCCTCGGGAGGATGTCGTGGTCACGCCCAAGGTGTAAAACATATAGAATACTGCTTGGTCGGGATTGTAAGATGCAAATAAAAAGAATAATATCATATTTTGTCAAAAAAGTATTATGTTTTTCAAAATTTTACTCGTATTTTTGTACCCAAATTGCAAATCTACATCTTATCTTTGTCATTAACATAATTTTTATTACCATAACTATCTTAACTTAAAGCTTATGAAGAAATTTTTTACTTTGATTGCTGTGGCCATGATGGCCATATGTGCACAAGCTCAGGAGAAGGTGCTCTTCGCACCTGATGGCACTTATGGCAATGGTGCCACCCTGACTTCCGAAAACACCAAACTGGTGCTTGGAAACGACCGTGCCAAGAAAAATTATGAATTCAAGCTCACATCTGCCAAGGCTTACTGTGCAGGCTTGTTTGGCCAACAGGTGATGGTGGAGAATTCAGAGACCGGTGAGATGGAAGAGAAGACCCGCATCGCCTATGTGTATGGCGGTAATAACCCGAAGGACGGCGGCCTTACCGATGATGACAAAAATGAAGGCAGTAGCTATAATCCTGCAAATGGCAATCTGCCTACCTCTGGTACCTATTATATGATAACCCCAGCGCAGGATGGTCATATCACCGCTTTCATCGTGATTAATGGTGGCAAAAGCCTTTATGTGGTCAAGGCTTCCGACGGTTCATGCTTTCCTATCAGCGAGCTTACCATCAAAAAGGATGGCGACGAGCCTGAGGTTGTAGAAATCAACGAAGATTATACCGTTAGTGAAAAAACAACCGGAACACTCGAGTTCAATGTTGTGGCCGATGAAACCTATTACGTGTTCTGCAATGGCTCGAAGTTGAGCTTCGGCGGTTATGTGTTTGAGGCATTCGGTGAGATGGAGCCTCTGCCCGAGGGCGAGAAAGTGCCTATCGACATCACCAGCGGATGGAGCACATGGAAGGAAACGGAAAGTGTGGAGTACAATGCCGACGGTACCATGACCTTCAACTCTGCTGAGTGGGGCGGTCTTGCAAAATGGTTGGGCGGAAGAGACCTCAGCGGTTATGACTACCTCGTGGTGGAGTTTGCTGAGCCGACTACCGTTATCACCCAGCTCTTCGTACAGTTCGCTGCAGAGGGTGACGACAATGCTATTACAAAGCAGGCTAATCCCGGAGCTACTTATCTCTTCATTGACCTGAACGATGAGCGTGCCGCTGCAGTCAACCAGATTGCTCTCCAGGCTGCTGCTCCATCCACTATCAAGATTTCCTCCATGTATTACATTAAGAAGCCGGGCGGCGAGGAGCCTCCTGTCGAGGATGGTGATAAAGTCAACATGATCGACAACTTCAACTACACTTGGAACCAAGCAGAAACCATCGAGAGAGCCGAGGATGGCAGCATCATCTTTACTACCGCAGAATGGGGTGGCCTGGCTGGATGGTTTGCTCCAGATGACGTGCCTTCCGATTGGTCGGAGTACAGCAAGATTGTCTTTGAGTTTGCTGAACCTACCACTGTCAATACCCAAATTCTTGTCAGCGATGGCGCCAACAACGTAGCTACCGCTTGGGGCGAGCCGGGTATCAACAAGTTGGAGTGTTCCTTCGCTGGAAAGGATGTCAGCGCCGTGAAGCAATGTGCTCTTCAGACTTCTGCAGCCACTGTCTTGAAGGTTACCGCCATCTACCTGGTGAAGCAGGGTGGCGAAACTGGAGTGGAGAACATCCAAGCACTTGATAACCTGAATGGCATCCGCTACAACCTCTCTGGACAGCGTGTCAGCGACTCATACAAGGGCGTTGTCATCCAGAATGGCCGTAAGTTCATCCAGAAATAAACAACTAACCAAAACCTTAAGAGGGTGGCTGATTACCACCCTCTTTTTTAGCCAATATCACTCCTCGTTGGAGGGCATTAGCTGGAAACAACCTAAAAAACAACATAATATGAATCAATGCAAGTCTAATGGGAAGCATGGCCTTAATATTATATATAAGGTGATGCTGCTTATTCTCACTTTGCTCCCTTTGAATGCCATAGCTCAGACAAAGGTCACCGGTACGGTGACTGATGAGGTGAACGACCCCATCATTGGAGCAACGGTCAAAATCAAGGGAGCAAGCACGGGTGTGGTTACCGACATCGACGGCAACTTCACCATCAATGCCGCCGTGGGACAGACGCTCGAGGTATCCTACATCGGCTACACCACCCATAGCGTGAAGGTCACCCGAGCTGGACATATCGATGTGCGCCTCTCTGAGGACACCCAGACTTTGGAGCAAGTGGTCGTCGTAGGCTATGGTACGATGAAGCGAAGCGACCTCACGGGTTCTGTGGCTTCCATCAATGAAGAACAAATCAAGCAAGGTGTCAATACGTCTGTCGAGCAGGCCATGCAGGGCCGTATCGCAGGTGTGATGGTGACACAGAACTCTGGTACCCCAGGTGGTGGCATTTCCGTGCAAATCCGTGGTATCAACTCTTTCAACGGCAACGAGCCGCTCTATGTGGTCGACGGCATCCAGATGTCGGGACAGACCTCTGACAACACCAGTGTGCTGGGCAGCATCAACCCTGCCGACATCACCTCCGTCGAGGTGCTCAAAGATGCTTCGGCTACAGCCATCTACGGTTCACGTGCCTCCAACGGCGTGGTGCTCATCACCACCAAGCGTGGACAGGAGGGCAAACCCAAACTCTCCTATGAGGGCTATGTGGGATGGCAGCAACTGCCCAAGATGCTCGAGGTGATGAACCTCAAAGAGTTTGCACAGTTCTATAATGTGCGTGCTGAAATCTATGGCTACGGCAAGCGTGAGGAATTGCTCGACCAGTCATTGCTCACCAATGGCACCGACTGGCAGGACGAACTTTTCAGCACCGCCTTCATGCACAACCATCAGGTGAACGTGAGCGGAGGTACCAAGGACATGCACTACTCCCTTTCCGGGGGATACCTCGACCAGGATGGTATCGGTGTAGGGTCCAACTTCAAGCGCGTCTCCTTCCGTGCCAATTTCGACACCAACATCACCAAGTGGTTACAAGTGGGTCTCAACGCTGCATTCGCCAAGACTGAGCAGGTAATCACCTTCGATGAGAACAATGTCATCCAGACCGCTCTCGTGCAGTATCCCGACATGGCGCCGCGCAACCCCGATGGTACCTATGATTTCGGACTCAACCTGGAACATAACTATAACTCCAACCCGCTTTTCGAGGCTGAGATGCGCGATAACAACCGAGGCAACAACCAGTTTGACTTCAATGCCTTCGCCAACATCACTCCCTTCAAAGGATTAACCATCCGCGTGGAGTATGGCGGCAACCGCAGCTGGGGAGAGAGCACCTTCTTCCGCCCGAGCTACAAGACGGCACAGCAGAGCATCGAGTCACTCCTCCAGCGTGGCAACTCAAGGAATACATACGAGTCGTTCAAACAATATGCTACCTATGACTTCGAACCTTTCAAGGGACACCATTTCCAGGTGATGGCTGGTCATGAGTCGCAGGAGGGAGAGTGGTATCAGGCTTCAATGAGCCGGCAGGGCTATCTCTTCGACACCGTGAAGAGCATCGCCGTGGGTGATGCCTCCACTGCCACCAACAGCGAGCAGGGGGGTGACTGGGCCATCGAGTCCTACTACGGACGCTTCAACTACAACCTGCTCGACCGATACTTGCTCACCGCTACGATTCGTGCCGACGGTTCGTCAAGCTTCGGCGAGAACAACCGATGGGGTTACTTCCCCTCCGTGGCTCTCGCATGGCGCATCACACAGGAGAAATTCATGGAACCTGTCAAATGGCTGCGCAACGCAAAACTCCGACTCGGATGGGGACTTGTGGGCAACCAGCAGTCGGGCAGCTACGCATATGGAATTGCCATGAAGAGCGCTGCCACAGCGTGGGGCACAGGCTTCTTCTCAGGCAACTTCGCCAATCCTAACCTGAAATGGGAGGAGACCAAGGCTTATAACGTAGGTCTCGACCTCTCTTTGTTCAACAACCGCATCGAGTTCATCGTCGACGCTTATATCAAGAAGACCGATAACTTGCTCATGCAGGCTACCCTTCCCACATACGTGGTCAACAACACAGGATGGAAAGGCATTTCTGCTCCTTATGTCAATACGGGCGCCATGCAGAACAAGGGTATTGAGTTTACCCTCAATACGGTGAACATTTCCAAGAACGACATCGAATGGCGCACAGGGGCTACCATCTCATTCAACAAAAACAAACTCACCAAACTATATACCGACGACGCCTCTATCCCCGGCAGCATAGGAGGACAGGTCTATACTCTCTCCGAAATCGGTGGTCCTGTAGGGCGTTTCTATGGATATAACGTTATCGGCATGTTCACCAAGGAGGATGATTTCTATCAGAAAAACCAACTCGGAGAGTACATGATCGATGCCAATGGCAACAAACTGCCTGTGGCTCGTCCCGCCGACTCCAATGGCGACCTCTATCCCATTGCACAGCGTGGCATCTGGGTGGGCGACTACATGTATGAGGATGTCAACGGCGATGGCAAAATCACTGAAGCCGACCGCAAGTATATCGGTGACCCCAATCCTGATTTCACCTTCGGTATCAACAATGTCATTCGTTGGAAGAATCTTGAGCTCTCCTTCTTCTTCAACGGAAGTGTGGGCAACGACCTCTTCAACCTCGTCAAACTCAATCACTCCAACCCGACGGCATGGGGCAACAAACTCAAGCTGGTCAACGATTACGCCAAAATCGGCTTGATCGACCCGGAGGGCTCTCTAAATGATATCTCCAATGTTTACGTGCTCAATCCGGAGAGTGCTCAGACACAGCGCATCAGCGTAAGCGGTGAGAGCCAGAACGACAACAACCGCGTCAGTTCGCGTTTCATCGAGGATGGTTCCTACATCCGACTGAAAACTCTCTCGCTGGCTTACAACCTCCCCAAGAAATGGCTGCGGCCGCTGATGCTCGACTGGGTGCAAGTTTATGCTAATGTGCAGAACCTTTTCACCATCTCCAAATACGATGGATATGACCCAGAACTGGGTTCCATTGGACAGAGCGTCATCTTGCAGGGCATCGACAATTACCGCTATCCCTCATCCAGGATTTATAATGTCGGACTCAAGGTCAATTTCTAAATCAAAACGTCAACATCTAAAGATATGAGAAAAGTCAATATCACAATAAGTGCTGTGCTGATGATGGTTGCTCTTATGGTGACCAGCTGCGGGGATGATTTCCTCGACCGTACACCAAAGCATGGCTATGTTGCAGGCAACTACTATTCGACGGATGATGCGGTCATCAAGGCGCTTGAGCCCCTCTACAACTATGCATGGAGCGGTTACAATGAGCGTGGCATCGTAGGCATGGGCTCTTTCCGTGCAAATGATGCTTGGAGTCCTTACCTGCAGGGCGAGTTTGCCCGTTTCACCATCACCGGTTTGACCACCGAAATCGTCAATGCCTGGTCTTCCATCTATATGGTGGTTTCAATGGCCAATCAGGTAATCAACGACATGGATACCTACACCACAAGCGACGTGAGCGAGGCCGTGAAAAACCAGGCCCGCGGCGAGGCAATGCTTATGCGAGGCACTGCCTACTTCTACTTGCTGAGAGGATGGGGTGAGGTGGTTCTCTATGAGGACAATGTAGATATCACATCACGCCCCGTACGCCCGCTGGCAACAGAGGAGAGCGTGCTGAAGTTCATCGTGCGTGATTTCGAGCGTGCCGCCGAACTGCTCCCCGAGCGTGGTGCCAATTTCCACCCCTCACGCTATGTGGCTAAGGCGATGCTCGCCAAAGCCTTGCTCGCACAGAGCGGATGGAACAAGGGACAGCGCGATGAGGCTACCTTGCGCCGTGTGGTGTCGCTTTGTGATGAGGTCATCAATTGCGGACAGTACAAACTGCTCGACAACTACGAGAACCTGTTCCGCCCGCAGTTCAACGACAATGAGGAGACTTTGCTTGCCATGCGCTGGGCAGACCCGCTGCTGGGCGAGTATGCTTCCAGCAACAACCTCATCTCCGACCTCGCTTGGTCGGATGTCACCGATGTCAACTGCTGGGGAGGAAGTCTCCACGCCTCAGTCGACATGATTAACTATTATAACGAGGAACCTGCCGATTCATTCAGACTTCGTGGCACTTTCTTCACGCCGGGACGCTATTACAGTTACATCTGGAGTGAGAAGGGCGGTTACACCTACAATACCAACTGGATGCAGTGCAAGAAAGGTGTCGTCGGTACAAAGGCTGATTGCGACGGACATTTGGCACAGCAGGCTTCACCGCTCAATACCTATATCATGCGCCTGGCTGATGTCTACCTCATTAAGGCTGAGGCTATCCTGGGTAACAACAACTCGACTGCCGACCCACAGGCTTTGGCTGCATTCAACGCCACCAGGCTCCGTGCCAAACTGCCTCCAAAGACCTCATTCACATTCGAGGACCTTATCCGCGAGCGCCGCATCGAGTTCTGCATGGAGTATTGCAATTGGTATGACATGGTTACCTGGTATCGCTGGAAACCTCAGTATATGCTTGACTTCTTCAACTATAAGCAACACCGTGCTTTCATGCTCAACAGCGGTGATGTCCTGATGAACGAAGACCACACACTGAGTTATCGTTGCGTGTTCCCCGGCACCAATAACTGGTATTTCTTCGACAATGAGGGACACTGCTATTGGAGCGACTGTCTGCGTGCCAGTGAGAGCGACAACACTGTCGTGAAAACTGCCAAGCAAGGCTATACTTATAACCTCGACTCCCTGGCCAATGCAAGGGGTGCCGACTACGCGCCTATTGTGCTGAGCGAGGCTAACATCTTCATGCCCTACCCGGAAGCTGATGTGATTCAGAATCCTTATTTCAACCAGCAACCGCAGGAATATGACTTCAGCAAAGAATAATTTAATCCAGAGCAAGATGAAAATAAATATGTTCAACAACAGATATGGCTGGCTCTTCATGGCGCTGATGGCGCTGATGGTGCTCTCCGTGTCCTCTTGCAAAGAGGATGAGGAAGGGATGGGCACCCCGGTCATCACCGCTGTGCGCGTGTGCGACCCGGCCAAGGCGGACAGCACTTTCACCAAGGCTGGAACAGGACGGCAGATTGCCATCATCGGACAGAATCTTAGCAAGGTGCAGAAAGTGTTCATCAACGACCAGCAGGTGTATTTCAATCCTACGATGAACACCGACCACAGCGTGATCGTACGTATTCCCAGTGAGGACGACGGATTCGTGCTCACCGCTTTCGACAGCAACCTGAAAGACGAGATAAGGGTGGAGACTTCACATGGCATCGCCACTTACGCCTTCAAGGTGACTGCTCCCTATCCCTCTATCTCACGCATACAGGCGTCATATCCCCGCAAGGCGGGCGACCTGCTGAATGTGTACGGACTCAACCTCGTGGATATCGAGAAGGTGTATTTCACTGACATCACCGCCGCTCAGCTCGACACCACCAAGTGGGAGACCGTCGGAGGCAACCATGTGGATGCGGCTAATGTAAGTACCGTGGTGAGCGACCATCACATCAACAGCCGCACACAGGCATATGAGACCACCTCGCAGTTGGGTGTCGTCATTCCAAGCCTGCCCTATGACAAAGGTGCGCTGGTCATCGAGTGTGCTGCAGGCACTACATACATCGATTTCTCTGTCGTGCCGGGAAAACCAGTTCTTTTCGACGTCTCGTCCGACATGCCGGTCATTGGTGAGGAAGTGGTGCTCGAAGGACGTGAGTTTGTGCAGGTGGAGTCCATCACCTATGGTGACGTCACACTCACTCCCGACCAGTTTACCGTATCAGAGAGCGAGGATGCCATCCAATTCAAGATGTCGCAAGTTCCCTCACAGGGTGGCGACGGATTGCTTACCGTCACCACGCCGGGCGGTCAGGCTTCAATCCTCTTCTACAACTATGGATGTCTGCTGACAAGCTTTGACGGCGATGCAACCGACAACGGATGGGATCCCAATGCTACGTATGAGACGGCCTCACCGGATATGGCTCCTTTCACCAGTTCGGGCAACTATGCTCGCATCACCGTGGAGAGTGAGGCTCAACAGTGGTGGGGAAAGATGGTCTACTTCCGCAAGGATTGGGATGGCAACTCTTTCGCTCTGCCTTCATTCGATGTTATCCCCGAAACGGCATCTGCCGATGAGGTGTACCTCGCCATGGAGGTGTACAACAACAACTCTGATTACAACAACGGAGTGTTCTCGGGCTATATCAGGTATATGATTCAGACATTGGACAACAGTGAGAATCAGTTCGACAACTTCGAATGGACCGACTATGATGCCGGTGTGTTCGCCCACCCCAGCCCTGTCCTTGGCGACATCAATGGTGAGGCTCCTGTCGGCAAATGGTACCGCCACGTCCTGCCGTTGAGCAGAATTCCGTGCTTTGCAGGACTCTCTTACGGTGAAATCGTGACATTGGGAATCAACCAGTTCCGCCTGCAGTCCATCAATCAGGGCACTTCACGCGGATTCATCGATGTGTGTCTCGACAATGTGCGTATCTTCTATAAGAAGAAATAACCCAACTAAAATTGACCAAATATGAGAATCAAAAATATTCTTGGCATGTTGCTGCTGGCCGCTGCCGTCACTGGACTCTACAGCTGCAGTGATGTAGACGGAAAGGTTGTTGACAACGGCTTGCGGACAGGAAATGCCACCAAATTGGAAATTTTGAGAGATTCTGTTCCTGTAAGCGACCTGTCTTTCTCCATAGGCAGGGGAGTGGCCATCTTGGGCATCAATGCCGATGGCTCATGGACAGCCGAATTGGATGACACCACATGGTGCAAACTGGAGGTGCATGCAGGATATGGATATACCAACAAGTTCTCCTACACCAAACTTAACGTGTTGAAAAACGAGGGCGAAAAACGTACTGCCACGCTTACGGTGAGGTCGGGCTCGCTGAGCAAGACCTTGACCATCAATCAGAAGGGAACGGGCACCGACCCAAACGATCCCTTCATGAGTGCGTTCACCTTGGTGGAGAATCTGGGTATCGGATATAATCTGGGTAATACTCTCGACTCCAATCCCATCGGTTCATGGTGGAATCCAGAGGACAAGACTCCCTACGACTTTGAGACTCAGTGGGGGCAGCCGGAAACCACACAGGAAATCATCGACTTCATTGCGGAGAAAGGTTTCAATGTCATCAGGGTTCCCGTGACATGGGGTATCCATTGCAACGAGAACGATGTCATCAGCAAGGCTTGGATGAACCGTGTCGAGGAGGTGGTGCAGATGGTGCTCAACGCTGGCTGCTACTGTATCCTCAATGTGCAGCACGATTCTGGCGATGCCTCCAACAGTTGGCTGAGGGCCGACATGGAGAATTATGACGCCATCAGTGCTAAGTTCAAAAAGATATGGAACCAGATTGCCACCCGTTTCCGTGACTATGACGACAAACTGATTTTCGAGGCTTTCAATGAAATCTTGAGCGCACAAGGTGAATGGGGCGATCCGGCCGACCCCTCATGCTACACGGCTGTCAACAAACTTGAGCAGGACTTTGTGGATGAGGTGCGTGCAACAGGCGGCAACAACGAGTATCGCAATCTGATTGTCAATCCCTACAGTGCTGGTAGCTCTGCTGCCAAACTGGCTGGTATGCAGATTCCCAATGATATGCATCCCAACCATATCCTGGCATCGATACACAGCTACGACCCCTATTGGTTCTGCAATGATACCAATGACGTGGATTCACAGCAATGGTACGTTTATATCTTTGATGCCACTTGCCAGCAGGAGATTGATGACATCTTCTCACGTATAGAGCGCCGCTTCTCCGGTGAATTGGGCGTGCCGTTCATCATTGGTGAGTTTGGTGCCATCGGTAAGCATGCCGCTATGTCGGAGCGGGTGAAATATGCCCAGTATATGCGGCAAAAGTTCACCCAGTACAACACCGTCGGACTCTGGTGGATGGGACTCTGCGACAGGGAAGAACTGGAGTGGACGGAAACCGATATCGTCAACGCACTTTTCTGAGCATTCTGCTCTACGAAATCTAAAAGACATGGCCTTGCATCTTCTGCAGGCCATGTCTTTTTTTGCTATTGCTCTTGATGGCCTGGACCTTAACTACGTTCAACTGAGAAAGTTGGATAATTGTATCAAACATAGACATGAAAGTATCATGTTTTTTTGTTTTTTTTTATTTATTTTGCACATCAAACGAACACCAAAACACATGAGAACACTTATATCTATTTTAGTAATCGCCTTCACAGTGGCTGCCTGCCAGAATCAGGGGACAGAACCCAGTTTTGTCAAGGTTAGCGACGGCCATTTTGTGCGTGATGGCAAACCATATTATTTTGTAGGCACCAATTTCTGGTATGGAGCCATACTCGGCAGTGAGGGACAGGGCGGCGACCGCGACCGTCTATGCCGCGAACTGGACTGCATGAAGGAGATGGGCATCGACAACCTGCGCATCCTCGTGGGCAGTGATGGTGAGCGGGGCATTACCACCAAGGTGGAACCGACCCTTCAGGAAAAGCCTGGCGTTTACAACGATACCATACTTGCGGGGCTTGACTTCCTGCTCCAGGAAATGGGCAAGCGCAAGATGGTGGCTGTGCTCTATCTCAACAACTCATGGGAGTGGAGTGGGGGATACGGCTTCTATCTGGAGCATGCCGGTGCAGGTAAGGCTCCGCGTCCCAACGTGGATGGATACCCGGCATATATGCAGTTTATGCAGAAATATGCTGACAACGAGAAAGCCCACCAACTGTTCTATGACTATGTACGCTTTATCATAGGTCGCACCAACCGCTATACAGGGGTGAAATATATCGACGACCCTGCTATCATGTCGTGGCAAATCGGCAACGAACCACGGGCTTTCAGCCGGGAGGCATTGCCGGCATTTGAGAAATGGCTGGCAGAGGCTTCGGCGCTTATCCGCAGTCTTGACCCCAATCATCTCATCTCCATCGGTAGTGAGGGAGCATGGGGCTGCGAAGGCGACTATGCAAGCTATGAGCGAATCTGTTCCGACAAGAATGTCGACTATTGCAACATACACCTGTGGCCGTACAACTGGTCGTGGGCTCGTCCCGACCACCTCGTGGAGGACCTCGCTGCCAGTTGCGACAGTACGAAGAACTATATCGACCGCCATATCGCCATTTGCGACAGGTTGAAAAAACCGCTGGTCATGGAGGAGTTTGGCTACCCTCGCGATGGGTTCAAGTTCACTAAGGATATCACCACAAAGGGGCGCGACGGCTTCTACAGATATGTCTTCTCTCTGGTGGGCGACAACGCGCAGAAAGGCGGTTCCTTCGCAGGATGCAATTTCTGGGGATGGGGTGGCTTCGCCAATCCGAACCATGAGCAATGGGTTGTGGGCGACGATTATACCGGCGACCCGGCACAGGAGGCTCAGGGCCTTAACTCCGTCTTTGCCTCTGACACTTCTACCATCAATGTCATCCGCGCTGAGGTCACCCGCATGGCAAAAATAGGTAACAATCAGCAACCTTAGCAAATCTGGCAAGTCAAGAAAAAATCCTCTCTCCATCATAAAAAAATAAAAACGATGATAAAAAAATCTATCCTTCTGCTCTGTTTGGTCTGCTCACTGCTTCCTGCTATGGGGCAGATCAGGGGCAACAATATTGTGGTCACCGTCACTCCCGACCACAAAGACTGGAACTATAAAGTGGGCGAAAAAGCTCAGTTCGTGGTCAATGTGCTCAGGTCGGGCACCTTGATTGACAATGCTGTCGTCGACTATGAGGCAGGACCGGAGATGTATCCCGATGTGTCGAAGAAAAATGTTACCCTAAAGGATGGCACAATGAAGTGGACGGGAACAATGAAAACACCGGGGTTCTATCGACTGAAGGTGACCGCTCACGTGGGTGGCAAGAGTTATGTGGGAATGTGTACCGCAGGCTTCTCTCCCGAACAGCTGCAACCTGCTACAAAATGTCCGGCAGACTTCGATGCGTTTTGGGAAAAGGTTCTTAATGAGGCTCGTAAAAATGCACTCGACCCACATCTGACATTGTTGCCCGACCGATGCACCGAGACGGTGAACGTCTATGAGGTGAGTTTCGTCAACGACCGTCCGCAGGGCCGTATCTATGGCATACTGTGCCGTCCGGTGAAACCTGGAAAATACCCGGCTCTGCTGCGTGTCCCCGGAGCTGGCTCACGTCCTTATGGGGGTGATGTGTGGACTGCCTCACAGGGTGCCGTCGTTCTCGAAATCGGTATCCATGGCATCCCCGTCACAATGGAGCAGAAAGTTTATGACAACCTCAACCACGGAGCTTTCGAGGGCTACTGGGAAACTAATCTTGACCAACCTGAGAAAAACTATTATAAGAGGGTGGTTGCCGGTGCGGTGCGTGCTGTCGACTACATCGCCTCATTGCCTGAGTGGAATGGGAAGGACATCGGCGTAACAGGTGCCTCACAGGGTGGTTTCCTGTCACTTGCCGTGGCTGCACTCGATAAGCGAATCACCTTTATGGCGGCTGTCCACGATGCCATGTGTGATTATGAGATTGCCCTTCAGCAAAGGGCATGCGGATGGCCTCATTATTTCTATCAGCAGAAAAATCCTGATATGAGAAAAGTGGAGGGTGCCCGTTACTACGATGGTATCAATTTCGCAAGGCGGGTTGCTTGTCCTTCGTTCTTCACCTTTGGTTACAACGATGAGGTGGTGCCGCCATCATCCTCATGGTCGGTTTATAATGTTGTCAAGGCGCCTAAGACGATAAGCCTATACCAGATGACTGGCCACTATTGGTATCAGGAGCAATGGGACGAGTGGGAAAACTGGCTCCTTCAGCAAATGGGAATTAAGAATTGAGAGCAGGGACATGATTGTCGCTTCGGATAATGTAAAGAATTTTAACTAGACAGATAGATTATGAAAAAAACAACTCTCTTGATTGTAGCCGCTGTCATGATGATGGCATGCACACAAGTAAATGAAACTTCCCAAAATGGTGCGGAGCAATTGCTTAGCCGGTTGCAGGCTCTGCAGCAGAAAGGTTATATGTTTGGACATCAGGATGATCCATTCTATGGACTGCAGTGGGACGGCGACACCATGCCTGGTGTTGACCGGAGCGACATCCTCTCGATTGTGGGGGATTATCCTGCCGTGATGGGGTTCGACCTCGGCGGTATCGAGATGGGGGATGAGAAAAACCTCGACAGCGTGTCATTTGCGCGTATCCGTGCAGAGATTATCAAGCACCATCAAAGGGGGGGCATCATCACCATCAGTTGGCATCCGCGTAACCCTGTCACCGGTGGCAACGCATGGGATGTGAGTGACACAACCGTTGTCAGGCAAATCCTGCAGAACGACAGTACAAAGGCTCTCTTTGCCACGTGGATGGCACGTGTGGGTGATTTCCTCAGTACACTCAAAACCGACGACGGAGTGCCGGTGCCCATCATCTTCCGACCATGGCATGAGAACAACGGCTCTTGGTTCTGGTGGGGACAGAAATTGTGCAGCGATGAAGAGTTCCATGGACTGTGGAACACGCTTCAGGATTACCTCACTGGTGAAGGACTCGACAACTTGCTCTGGAGTTATTCACCTAATCTTGACGGCGGCTGGACGAAGGAACGTTTCCTCGCGCGCTATCCCGGCAACGACCGTGTGGCGCTGATTGGAGAGGATGCCTACCAATGGGGAACAGAGGAGGATTTCGTGTCTGCCCTCAATGCCGACCTGACCTTCCTCAGCGATTTTGCCAAGGAGAACGGAAAGATGATAGCCATGACAGAATGTGGCTATAAGAACATCCCTGACTCTACATGGTGGACAAGGGTGCTCAAACCTGTGATGGACAAATATCCCATCTCTTATTTCCATACATGGCGCAACTACAGCAAGGAGTATTTCGCTCCCGACCCCGACCAGCCAAGCGCTGCCGATTTCAAAAAGCTTTATGATGCCCAGAACACTCTGTTCCTAAAGGACATTATAAATTGACCCCATCAACAGCTATAACCAGACTATCCAACTATAAAACTCCTATATAATGAAAATCGATTTCAAAGAAAGGGCAGAGGCGCTCTTTGATGTCCATGAGGAATTGCTGAACCGTCCAAACGAACCACTTGAGGGTGGTAATGGCATCTATACGAAATACAAATTTCCTATCGTGACAGCAGAGCATACACCGCTCACTTGGCGGTATGATTTCTGTGAGAAAGATAATCCCTACTTGATGCAGCGCATCATGATCAACGCTACACTCAACAGCGGTGCCATCAAATGGAACGGAAAGTATGTCATCATCGTGCGTGTGGAGGGTGCCGACAGGAAGTCGTTCTTCGCTGTGGCGGAAAGTCCCAATGGTTTCGACAATTTTCGATTCTGGCCCGAACCTATTACTATGCCTGATGATGTGTTGCCTGCCACCAATATCTATGACATGCGTGTCACCCAACATGAGGATGGATGGATTTATGGCGTGTTCTGTGCGGAGAGGCATGATGACAGCAAGCCTGGTGACCTCTCGGCTGCTACCGCCACTGCTGCCATCGCACGCACTAAGGACTTGGTGCATTGGGAACGCCTGCCCGACTTGAAATCTCGCTCGCAGCAGCGCAATGTGGTGCTTCATCCGGAATTTGTAGAGGGTAAGTATGCCTTCTACACCCGTCCGCAGGATGGCTTCATCGATACGGGTTCGGGCGGTGGTATCGGATGGGCTTTGGTGGATGACATCACAAACGCAGAGGTGCGTGAGGAGAAAATCATCAATCCACGACACTACCACACCATCATGGAGGTGAAGAATGGCGAGGGGCCGCACCCCATCAAGACCGATAGGGGATGGCTGCATCTGGCGCATGGTGTCCGTGGATGTGCCAGCGGATTGCGCTATGTGCTCTATATGTATATGACAGCACTTGATGACCCTACTCGTGTCATCGCCAGTCCTGGTGGCTATTTCCTGGTTCCTGAAGGCTGGGAGTATGTGGGCGATGTGATGAATGTCGTCTTCTCCAACGGTTGGATAGCTGATGACGACGGACGTGTTTTCATCTATTATGCCTCAAGTGACACGCGAATGCATGTGGCGACATCCACCATCAACCAACTGGTGGACTACTGTATGAACACTCCTGAGGATGGATTCACCACTTCTGCATCTGTGGACACAATCAAGCAGCTCATCGCAAAAAACAAAGCCAACGGAATAAAAATTTGAGCATTTAGAGTAAAAGTTTAAGATTTTTGATTACTTTTGCTTGATTTATGGGCTGCATCATGTGGTAGCCATGCAATTGTTAATGCCCTAACTCCTAAATTTCTAAACTCCTAATAAGAAATGGCTTCATTAAAAGAAAAAATCGGTTATGCACTTGGTGATGCGGCTGCAGGTGGCATCACATGGAAAATCATGTCAATAGCTTTCCCGCTGTTTTTCACCAATGTGTTTGGACTTACAGTGGCTGATACGGCTACGCTGATGCTCATCGCTCGTATGTTTGATGTGGTCACCGACCCGCTGATGGGCAGCCTGGCTGACCGAACACAGTCGCGCTGGGGAACATATCGTCCTTGGTTGATTATCGGTGCCATCCCCTTCGGCCTGATTTTCGCTCTGTTGCTATATACCCCCGATTTCGGACCGGTAGGCAAGCGAATCTATGCCTATACGCTCTATCTGTTGATGATGGCGGTCTATACTGCTGTCAATGTGCCTTACGGCTCGCTGCTGGGCGTGATGACCGAGAATGATAATGAGAAAAACCAGTTCTCTTCCTACCGTATGGTGGGAGCTTATGCCATGGGCTTCATCACCCTGTTCGCTTTCCCTTACCTACAGAAGATGGTGGGCGGTACAGAGCAGCACCAGTATGCGGTTCTGGGAGCATTCTTCGGAAGTGTCGCAGCTTTGGGTACCCTTGCTTGTGGCCTGTTGACCAAAGAGCGTCTCAAACCCGTACGTGCGGAGAAATTCTCTTTCAAACCCTTTGCTGACTTGGTTAAGAACAAACCATGGATATACCTGACGCTCATCGGCATCTGCACCAATTTCTTCAATGGCTTCCGTTATGCCGTGGCGGGATATATGTTCGACTATATTCTGGGCAAGGAAATTACTTTCAGCAGCCTGATCATCAACTATACGGTGTTCATGACCTTTGGAGAGGTGACCTGCATGATTTTTGGTGGCCTGTCACCGAAGTTCACTCAATGGATGGGGTCTAAGCGCAAGGCGTTCACTGTGGCTGCGCTCATCTGTGTCGTCTTCTCGGTGTTGTTCTTCTTCATTCCGAAAGACCCTGCCTATATTTGGGTGCTGATTGCCATAGTGGTGTTTACTTCTGTGGGTATCGGTCTCTATTCTCCTTTGCTGTGGTCGATGTATGCTGATGTCGCTGACTATGCTACGGAGAAAAATGGCACGTCTTCCACGGGTCTTATCTTCTCGTCAGGCACCATGGCACAGAAGTTTGGTACCGCCATCTCGGGTTCGTTGGTGGCTTTGCTCCTTGGTTTGTCGGGCTTCGTCTCGGACACCAATGCTGATGGTGAGACCTTTATCCAAATCAACGACGAGGCTGCTGTGAGGAGCATGATATGGGCGCTGTTCTCTATCATCCCTGCTTTCATTGCTCTGGTCATGATTTTGTTGCTCAAACTGTATCCGATAAAGAAGTAAGAGATGGATCTCCAATCCCTGAAAAACGAAATGCAGGATGTTCTCGAGCAGAATATCCTGCGTTTCTGGCTCCACCGGATGGTGGATGAGGAAAATGGTGGCTTCTATGGCAGGATAGATGGACAGGGAAACGTCCATTCCGATGCTGAGAAGGGAGCCATCCTGAATGCCCGTATCCTATGGGCTTTCTCTGCTGCCTACCGTGTGCTGGGAAAACCTGAATATCTCGAGGCTGCAACAAGAGCCAAACGTTATCTCATCGACCATTTCTTCGATGGTGAGTATGGTGGGGTGTATTGGAGCCTTGACAGCAAGGGTATGCCGTTGGATACGAAAAAACAGTTCTATGCCATCGGCTTTGCCATTTATGGGCTGTCGGAGTATGTTCGCGCCACCAAGGATGCGGAGGCTCTTGACTATGCGCTCGACCTCTTTGACACGATTGAGGAACATGCGTTCGACCATAACTATAATGGATACATTGAGGCTTGCACACGTGAGTGGGGAGAAATAGCTGATATGAGGCTGTCGGAACTTGACGCCAACTATCCGAAATCGCAGAACACTCACCTCCATATTATCGAACCATATACCAACCTTTTTAGGTGCCTGAAGGAGATGCGGCAGTCCAGCTTGTGCAACTATGTGCCTTCTATTGGTGCTGTGCTGCCTGTGGACATCACCGTGCCACAGGAGGAATTCGACCGAATAGGGGCTGCGCTGCGCAATCTTGTCAATATCTTCACCGACCGTATACTCAATCCAGAAACTCATCATCTCGACTTATTCTTCGAGAACGATTGGACACGTGGAGCGGGTGCCTTGGAAAGTTACGGACATGATATCGAGTGCTCATGGCTCCTGCATGAGGCGGCCCTTGTATTGGACGACGGCGACTTACTCCGTAGGGTGGAACCAATAGTTCAGATGGTGGCGAAGGCTTCCGAGAAAGGACTCAATAGTGATGGCTCCATGCTCCATGAGGCGAATCTCGACACCGGTTATGTCGATACCGACCGTCATTGGTGGGTGCAGGCGGAGACTGTGGTGGGTTTCTACAACATCTACCAGTATTTTGGTGATGAGGATGCTCTTAAGAAAGCATTCGATTGCTGGAACTACATCAAAAGTCATCTTATAGACTATGATGGTGGAGAGTGGTGGTGGAGTTGTGATGAGGAGGGCAACGTCAACCGCAAGGATGATAAGGCGGGATTTTGGAAATGTCCTTACCACAACTCCCGTATGTGCCTCGAAATCATGGAGAGATATCAATGATCGACACATCGGCATTTCAGGGCAAAAAAGCTGCATACTACACTTTGGGTTGCAAACTCAATTTCTCTGAGACATCAACTTTCGGGAAGATGCTTCAGGAGTTGGGCGTGTCGCCTGTCGGAGAGGGGGAGATGGCGGATATCTGCCTCATCAATACCTGTTCTGTGACGGATGTGGCCGACCATAAGTGCCGGCAGGCCATCCATAGGATGGTGAGAAAACACCCGAATGCATTTGTTGTAGTCACAGGGTGCTATGCCCAACTGTCACCCCAGGCGGTGAGCGAGATTGAGGGAGTCGACTTGGTGCTCGGTTCCAACGAGAAGGCACAACTTATCCAGTTCTTGTCTGAGGCATGGGGCGGAAGGGAGAAAACCACTTCACTCCATCAATACCACACGGTTAAGACCAAGGATATACGTTCATTTGCTCCAAGTTGCTCACGGGGCAACCGCACACGCTTTTTCTTAAAAGTGCAGGATGGATGCGACTATTTCTGCACCTATTGCACCATTCCATATGCACGTGGATTCAGCCGCAGCGCGAAGATTGAGGATCTCGTTGAACAGGCGAGACAGGCTGCCGACGAGGGCGGAAGGGAGATTGTCCTCACGGGTGTCAATATCGGCGACTTCGGAAAAAACACGGGTGAGCGCTTCATCGACCTCGTGCGTGCCCTCGACCAGGTGGAGGGTATCTCGAGATACCGCATCAGCAGTCTTGAGCCTGACCTTATCTCTGACGAACTGATTGCCTATTGTGCTGAAAGCAGGGCGTTCATGCCACATTTCCACATCCCACTGCAAAGCGGGGCTGATGAGGTGCTGCGCATCATGCACCGACGTTATGACACGGCGCTCTTCGCCCATAAAATACAACTCATCAAGCAGATGATTCCTGATGCTTTCATCGGAGTGGATGTCATCGTGGGAATGAGGGGTGAGACGGAGGAGTATTTCGAACAGACCTACCATTTCCTCGATAGCCTCGACATTTCACAACTGCATGTCTTCCCCTATTCTGAACGACCTGGTACGGCAGCACTTAAAATACCATTGGTCGTCAGCGAGCGGGAGAAGAAGGCTCGCTCGGCTCGCCTGCTGGCCCTTTCCGAGCAAAAGACGAGGGCTTTCTATCAGCAACGGATTGGACAGGAGGCGGAGGTGCTGATGGAGAAGGCAACGCGGGGTAGGGCGATGCATGGCTTCACGCGCAACTATGTGAGGGTGGAACTGCCTGCGGGGGAGGCGAACCCGTCTCTCGACAACCAAATCGTCGTTGTCAGTCTGGGGGATTTCAACCATGATGCAACTGCGCTCATGGCACACATCAAAACGGATTGCCATGGATAGGATTGCCATCGTCATACTCAATTGGAATGGAGAGAAGATGCTGAGGCAGTATCTGCCTTCAGTGCTGAAATGCTCTGCCGACGATGCAGTTGTCTATGTGGTGGACAATGCCTCTACCGACAACTCCATCGGATACCTCAGGACTAATCATCCTGAGGTACGCTTGATTTTGCTCGACCGCAATTGGGGGTTTGCTGATGGTTATAATCGTGCACTGGAGCAAATAGAGGCGGAATATTTTGTGTTGCTCAATTCTGACGTGGAAGTGACACCGCAATGGCTCACGCCGCTTGTTACGTTCATGGATGAGCATCCGGAGGTGGCGGCATGCCAACCCAAACTGATGTCGGTAGAAAGGCGCAATGCCTTTGAGTATGCAGGTGCAGCGGGAGGATTCATTGACAAATATGGCTATCCATTCTGCCGTGGTAGACTTTTCGATACAGTTGAGGATGATGAAGGCCAGTATGACACTCCGATGGAAATACATTGGGCGACGGGTGCCTGCATGATGATTAGGGCGACGGACTACAGGGAGAGCGGTGGCCTCGACGGACGTTTCTTTGCCCATAACGAGGAGATTGACCTCTGCTGGCGCCTGCGCATCATGGGAAGGCATGTTTACTGCCTGCCGCAGAGCAAGGTGTATCATTTGGGTGGAGGAACACTGCCAAAGGGGAACGCGCGGAAGACGTTCCTCAACTTCAGAAACAATCTGACCATGCTTTACAAAAACCTGCCGGATGATGAACTGTGGTGGGTGATGGTGGCGAGGTGGTTCCTGGATTATCTTGCCGCAGTGCAGACACTGGTACTCAATCGCCACTGGGGTGACTGCAAGGCGATTTTTAAGGCGAGAAGGGAATTCCGGAAATGGATAGGTGATTTCCGCGATGACCGCCGCCGTATTCAAAAAATGCGCACGACACCTCAGAAAAAGTATCGTGCGCCCTTCTCATTGCTGTGGCAGTATTATGCTCACCGCCACCGCATTTTCTCAAAACTGCCTCATTTCCAAACTTCCTGAATGGCATTGCCAATACAGCAATCGGGCATCTGTATGTGAAGCATTGCACACACTGTGGCAGCGATGTCGGTCATATAGGTGGGGGTATTCGTCTCTCCTTTCTTTACCTTCCATCCCATGAAAAGCAGTGGGATGTGTGAGTCATCAGGATTCCATGTGCCATGAGACGTTCCCTTGTAGGTGGGACTCACCGTTCCATGTTGGTGGCTTCCCTGAAGGATGACTACGATGTCGCCGCTGCGAAGACGGTGGTAGCCGTTGGTGATGCGCTCGCGCAGGAAGTGCGGCACGGTGGAGTTGGCTACATCCTCGTAGGCGACCACGTATGCAAACTGCGGGTCTTGGCGCAGCACGTCGACGGCTGCTTTTCTCACCTTGCAAAGGTCAAGACCTTGGTTGGAGATGAAGTTATGGTCGAGGTAGATGCGGCAGTCGGAGATTTTCAAGATGTATTTGCCGGAAACACCAAAGATTTTCGACAGCTCGTTGTTGACCTTTTCAATGGTGGGGGTGGAGGAGAAACCACCGCCGGGAAGCTTGTGCTCGTTCATGAAGTTGCCGTTGTGGACGGCTCCGTGGTCGGCGGTGAGGAATACCAGGTAGTTGCCCCTGCCTACCTCACGGTCGAGGACACGGAAGAATTGCGTCAGTTCTTTGTCCAGCTGCATGTAGACATCGTGGTTCTCCTTGCCTCGGGTGCTGAAGGCATGGCCGATGGCATCGGTCGATGACACACTCACTGCCAGCAGGTCGGTGATGTCGTCCTTGCCCAACCGCTCATGGGTCAAGGCGGCTTCCGCCATGCGGAAGGTAAACGTCACACCCTTATTGGAGGTCTTGATGTCGAAATTCGGTTCGGTGTGGTTCGACTTGTTGAAATTCTCCACCCATCTGGGGAGGTTGTCCATGTAGTAGCTGCTGGTAATGAAATGCCCTGCCTTGCCGTCCCACCAATAGGCGGCATCGGCACTGTGCCCAGCTGGAAGAATGGCGGCGCGGTCCTTCAGGGCGACACCGACAACCTTCGCCTTGAAGTCGGTGGCTATCTTGAGCTGGTCGCCGATAGTGTTGGCGAGCAGGTTGCGGGGGGAGCATTTTCCATCGGGGTTGGAGATGTTGCTGCCAACTGCATGGACGGTGGTGTCGGTCACACTGGTCACCGACTTTCCATTGAGCATGAAACTGTTTCCTGCGATGCCGGAGAAAGCGGGTACCGAACCCGTATAAACGCAACTATGGCCGATGGCGGTCACCGTAGGAACATAGGGTATCATTGTGTTCTCGCAACTGAAACCGTCGTTGAGCAGACGCTTGAGGCCGCTTTCTCCATATTCCTCATAATAGTAATAGAGGTAGTCCCAGCGCATTTGGTCTACAACAATGCCAACAACCAATTTTGGCCTTTCAACACGTGCTCCAAATGCTGTGATACAACCAATGAGGAGCAGAAGGGTAATAATGTGCTTTTTCATATTTCTTTGTTTTTTATGTTTTTTCCAAATGCAAAGATAACACAAATATCCGATTCCGTCATGAAAAAACAACAAAAATGCCTATTTGCAACTTTTTTGCTGAATTTTTCTTCATTTTTCTGCAAGAATATTTGGAATTATCATTTTTATGTGCTATTTTTGCACCATTAATTGATTGAGGAAATAAAACACAGCGTTTAAGATTGATTTACAGGATTCATGAGGATGGATTGTATCCGTCTATGAATACCTCTGTTTTCAACATAGGAATACATTTACCCGTGCGGTAGCATAGGTTGAATGATGTGTTCTGCTGTGGGCAATATCCTCATTGCGCCACTAAGCGTAGTACGCACGATTCATTGATAATTCTCATAGATAAATTCATATTTTTTACTCGACAGGATAATTTGAGTGTTAGTTTCAGGGTATAATCTTAGAAAAGAAAATTTTCAATGCTGATCTTTTAATTCTGTGACACCCGAAAATTCCTCCACCGTGAGGTGCAGGAATTGGAGGGGGTCATTTTTTTATGGGGTTATTAGCTCCCATCGCCAGAATGATAGCCCCCCAACAACATCAATTCTCTCACCCCTCACCTCCCACTTCTCACCCCCCAAAAAAGGCCATCCCATAAGGGACAGCCTTGTAGATTTTACGTGAGGAGGATATTTATTTCTCCACGATGTCTGCTTCAATCCATTTCTCCAGCACAGCCTTGGCATCTGCAAGAGCTGTCTCGCGGTCGAGGGGAGTGTTCTCGTCAATCATGTATTCACCGATAAGAAGGTCGGCGAGGTCGTCTACAGTGAATTCCTTATCTTGAATGCTCCTCCAAAGGAATGCCGACGACTCGTTCATGCTGACAATGCTGGTGAAGTCGATGTTCTCTTTGCCTTCTGCTACAATAATCTGCTCACCGCAAACTTCGCGCAGGTTGAATCCTTTTCTTGCTTTCATAATGATATTATTTGTTGTTGGGTTGTTTCTTTGATTAGAGATAGATGATGTGTTCTCTTTGAACTTATTGGTTGTTCTTGGGGGCTTTGGGCCTGAAAATGTTGAGCCATACGTAGCGGTAGAAAGCCAACAAGTAACGTCTAAAGGGGCGAAGGCGCATCCATATCCAGGAATAAACCTTCCATTTCATACCGTCAGTGCGGTCGAGTTCGGTTCTGCCTTTACGGTAGAAGCCTATGACACTGGCACGTAGGTCCTTGATTTTGCAATACTCGCATACAAGATTGCCGTCACCCAAAAGCGTCACATCATCTCCATCCAGTTTGATGATACGGTGAAGAACGAAATGTCCTGGGTAGTTCTCTGCCAGGACAGGGTCGCCTACCTTAACTTCTCCGATGGGGGCAAGTAAAGCCCTGTCACGGTCGGACTCCAGGAAGGGACGCATGCTGATGCCTTTCAGATTGATGGTGATGGTCTTCGCACCTTGATTGAAATAATCAAGGATGAAAGGAAACCACTTGTCGTTTTCTATCTGCTTTCCCTTGCTCTCAGGAAATCTTTTTCCACCGTCGTGTTGGTGAAGCCATTTTTTGAATGCTGACATAACGGTTGTTTTTATGACTTAACGGCAATGGCTGCATTGCATACTTCCGCTGCCTCACGGTTGGGCAGGCAGTGAAGGATGTAGCAACCTGTGGTCTCTGCTATCTTGCTGACGGTATCGCCTACATTGCGGAAAACGGGCACATCCCATTTCAATGAGTTGGTGGATGCCAATACTGACGTGAATCCCTCGATGGGTGACAGTTTCTCCACCCAGTTGTGGTCGTCACGGTCAATACGTGTCATGGCGCCCAAGCGGGCTTTAATCGGACGGTAGCACGGGGTCTTGCCGCTCCATGGTGAACCAAAGATATAGGGGATGCCGTCGATGATACGGATGATGGGGTTGTCGTCGTTCATCAGGTCGCAGCCTGGGAGATGCCTGAGCCACATGCTCACCTGGGTAGACTTGCCGGTGCCGCTGCTGGCATGAAAGGCATAGCCGTATCCATTCTGCCTGACGAGGGAAGAGTGGACGAGGATGGCATTGTGGTAACTGGCTGATATGGCAAAACAGAGCATCAGCACGTTGTGGATACCGAAGACTCGTTGGTCGTGTTTGCCTGTCAGGGCGCATTTGGCATGACAATGGTCTGCATCAATCTGGAACATGGAGCATTCACGACCGTTGAGGTCTTTGAAAATCATCTGCTGACCGCCAGATTTGATGACGTCGACCACAATCTCTCCATTGCCTGTCTCAAAGGCACGGATGCGCTCACGGTTTTCTTTCTTGATGGGTTGCAGTGTGTCGTCCACAATGATGGAGAGTGTGAGGTCTTCCTCGGGGACAGGGGCACACATAAAGGGGAAGAAGGAGGGAATTAACTTCATGTTGTTGACTTTTGGGTCAAGAAAAGTCAGCTTGATGTATAGCTCTGCAATGAAGAAATACCTCGTTTCAGGGTTGTTCATCTGTTATGTAATTGTTGTTATACTGTATCGTTCTTCTTAACTTGTCAATGGCGCGGCGGCATGGTAGGCGATGGGGCGGAGTCTTCAGTATAGCGGCCTTCGCTTAATTTGCCTTTGGCTTTCTTTTCTTTTGACTTCTCTGTACGCTTGCTTTTTTTCTTGCTGGATTCCATCACTATCTCCGACTCGTCGATGTTGAAAAGTTTGATGGCTTGGAAATGGAACTCCTCGTCGTCAATCTCGCGGATAGCATAGTTCTTGGGCTTCTTGTCTGTGCCCTTGAATTGCTTGCGCATCTTGGCGTATTTTTTGAGTATCTGCTTCTCTGATGTGGCGAAGGAGACCAAACAAGTGCGGTTGGGGTGTCCCGTGGCATTGAAATGCTCGCGCAATTGGTTGGAGTATTCTGCGCGGTTGACCAGGAAATTGCTTTTCTCGTCTATCCACGCACTGTCAAGTATCTGAATCTCTGTGAAATAGACAATTGAGTCGTTGAATGACGCCGATGTGCCAAACAAGTAGATAGGGGTGCATCGCAACTTTCCTGATGCTGCCATGCTATGGAGAATCAGGACAAGGAGCGATAACGCAAATAATTTTTTTCTCATCTGATAAATGAATCCTTATACCTTAAAAAAGTGGCCTCACCATTGGTCCTATTTGCCCAGATACGACTTGAGCAACTTGTTTTTTGTGTTGTGCCTCAGCCTACGGATGGCTTTTTCCTTGATTTGGCGCACACGCTCACGGGTAAGGCCGAATTTGTCGCCAATCTCCTCAAGGGTCATCTCCGGCTGGTTGATGCCGAAAAATGCCTCGATGATGTGGCGCTCACGCTCACTGAGGGTGAGCAGGGCACGGTTGATTTCATTGCGAAGCGACTCCATCACCAATTCATCATCTGCCATAGGTGAGTCGTCGTCGGGAAGGACATCGAGCAGACTGTTCTCTTCACCATCCGCAAAGGGTGCATCGACAGAGACATGACGGGTGTTCACTTTCAGTGCGTCCTCTATCTTGTCCTCGGGGAGGTCGACGATGGCGGCTATCTCATCCACACTGGGACGGCGCTCATTGACCTGCTCCAATTGGTGCTGCACCTTGATGATTTTGTTCACCGAACCAACTTGGTTGAGGGGAAGCCTCACGATGCGGCTTTGCTCTGCAATCGCTTGAAGAATGCTTTGCCTTATCCACCATACGGCATAGGAGATGAACTTGAAACCGCGGGTCTCGTCGAATTTCTCCGCTGCCTTGATCAAACCCAGGTTGCCCTCGTTGATGAGGTCGGGCAAGCTCAGACCATGGTTCTGGTACTGCTTGGCTACTGAGACAACAAATCGCAGATTGGCACGGGTTAGCTTCTCCAGGGCTTTGCGGTCGCCCTTACGGATGCGCTGGGCGAGTTCCACCTCTTCTTCGATAGATATCATCTCCTCGCGCCCTATCTCCTGTAGATACTTGTCGAGAGATGCGCTCTCCCGATTCGTAATCGACTGTGTGATTTTCAGTTGTCTCATGGTAGTATTGTTCTAAGTGTCTGCAAAGTTACTGCTTTTTGAGGAAAAAACAAACAAATGCGCAAATATTTGCGCATTTGTCCGTTTTTATTGGCAGTCTGCATATAGGCTTTTCGATTACCTCCCCTGCTCGTGGGTAAGGGGTTATGCCTATTCGTTCAGGTCGATGACGAAATACTTGCGCTTGCCTGTGGGATAGACGCCCTTGATGTAGAGCACAGGCTCTTTGTTGGTGGACGACTCCTTGACAATCTTCTGAAGGTCATCGATGGTCTTCATCGGCTCTTCGTTGACAGTCTGGATGATGAAGCCCTTGGTGATGCCGCTGTCCTGCAGCTTGCCCTTGTTGATTTTCGTTACTTCCAGACCATAGCTGATGCCGAGTTGTTCCTTCTGCTCTGCAGTGATGGGCTTGAAGTTGGCGCCAAGCAGGTCAAGGTCGGCAGTCTTCACTACGTCTGTGGTGCCTTGGGCGTTCTTCAGAGTCACGGTCTTCTCTTTCTTGGCCTTCTTGTGCAGGAAGGTCACCTTCACCTTGTCACCCGGGCGCTTGCCGGCAAGGTACTCCTGAAGCTCTGCCATCTTGGTGATTTTCTTGCCGTCGATGGCGGTGATGACATCACCTGCCTCAAGGCCTGCCTCAGCACCGGCTCCGCCGTCTTCCACCTTCTGCACATATACACCCTCGTTGGTGCCGAGGTCCACCTCGTTGCCCTTGCGCTTCTCGTTGTCGATGTAGGTGTGGGCATCACCACCGGCGATAGAGAGGACAGCACGCTGAACGGTACCGTATTTCTTCAGGTCGCTAACAACTTTGTTCATAATGGTGGTGGGGATGGCAAAACCATAACCTGCATAGCTGCCAGTCTGGGAGTAGAGCATGGCGTTGATGCCCACCAGCTCACCTTGGGTGTTGACAAGAGCACCGCCGGAGTTGCCGGAGTTGATGGCGGCATCAGTCTGGATGAACGACTCCACACCGTTGGCTCCAAGACCACGTGCCTTGGCACTAACAATGCCTGCCGTTACAGTGGAGTTGAGGTTGAACGGGTTGCCTACAGCAATCACCCATTCACCTACCTTCAGCTTCTCAGAGTCGCCTACGGCGAGAGTGGGAAGGCCTTTGCCGTCAATCTTGATGAGGGCGAGGTCGGTGGTCTTGTCGGTTCCGATGATACGGGCGGAGAACTCGCGGTTGTCGTTAAGGGTCACGGTCAGTTCGTCAGCTCCTTCCACCACGTGGTTGTTGGTCACGATGTAGCCGTCGTCAGAGATAATCACACCCGAGCCGCTGGCTTCTCTGGGCTGGGTTTGGATTTGGCGTTGGCGGCGTCCGCCATTCGGCGTTCCGAAAAAGCCGAACGGGTCGCTGAAGAAGTCTTCGAACGGGTCCTGCACTTCTACAGTCTGAATCTTGGAGTTCTGCACGTACTTGATGTGAACCACTGCGGGAAGGGCTTTTTCCGCAGCATAAGTCAGGTCTACCTGACCGACAGGCACTGGTGATGCACCCAGTGAGTTGGTGTAGGCGCCCACCGACAATGCCAGCGCGCCGACGATTGCTAATGTCTTCATTGTGTTGCTGAATTTAATTTGCATATTGATTATCCTTTCTTTCTTCTTCAATCAAACAACTTACGTCGATTTCATTTGCAAAAATAGACGCAAAAATCGTTAATCATCAATTTTTCTCAAATATTTGTCCTCTTTTAACAATCACAGACAGCATGTTAACGATAAATTGTCTGTTTTAAATATTCTTTTACGTTTCTTTACGATGACAGCGGCTGAACGATATGTGACATGGTGACAATTTGTCCGTGCCAGTGCCTCGTGGTCTGTCATTTTGTGTCATTTCTTGCATTTTTGCCTTTTTCCTGTTGCTGATTCAGAAAGATTGATTATTTTTGTGCCCATAAAAAGATTAGGTAATTATTTCGAATATGCGACTTTTCAAAATCATTGTCACTGCTTGCTTTCTTGTCATGACAGGTAATGCATTTGCTCAGCAAATGGCACTGACGGGAAACAGAAACTCATTCGCTCCTGATGAGCAATTTGCCATTGAGTACAGTGGTGCCCAAAAGGGTGATTGCATACTTTTATATCATAATGTATCTTTGCTTCCTCTCAAGCAGAGGGGGATGGTGACCGAAGAGACTGGCGCCTTCAATCCTGTTGGCCTCCAACCTGGAGACTACAAGGCTGTGCTCGTCGGTGCTGACGGTGTGGGGAAGATGCAGATATTCTTCTCTGTCGGCAATTACAATTTGCCCGCGGGGAAACGTATCGTGGTCATCTCCGACCCTCATGTCATGGCGCCTGAACTGGTGGAGAATCCCTCCAATGCGGTCTACCAGCGAGTGATGTCGCAGGACCGGAAGCTCATGCCTTATAGTTACGAACTGTTTTCTGCTTGCCTCGATTCGGTAAGGGCTTTGAAACCCGACCTGCTGCTCATCGTGGGAGACATGACAAAGGATGGTGAGCGTGCCAGCAACGAACTGGTGTCGATGTGCCTTCAGCAATTGGCAGATGAGGGCATTCCCTCATTGGTGATTCCTGGTAATCACGATATGGAGAACATCGGCGCAATTCGTTTCACAACAGATAGTTACCAAAAGGCTGAGACGATTGGCGAGGAGGAGTTTGAGGCGATATATCAGAATTTCGGATGGGGTGTCGCTTCCGAGCGCGACCCGTTTTCGCTTACCTATGCATGTGACCTTTTCAGTGGGGTGCGCTTCATAGGTATCGATGACTGTATGACACCCAGCAGGGGATATACCCGTGTGGGTGATGCCGAATATGGCAAAGTGAATCCCAACACCATCGATTGGGTGCTGTCTCAGGCAGACAGGGCGAAGGAAGAGGGCAAGGTGGTCATCGCCGCCATCCATCACCAAATGCTGAATCATTATGTGGGACAGGAGAGGCTGATGGCATCGGCGGCGACAGAGAAGGGTGACAGCATCGCACGCCTCTTTGCCGACCATGGCATCCATGTGGTGCTCACGGGACATATGCATACGCCCAACGCATCAAGAATAAAAGGGTGGGAGACAGAGAATGTCATCACAGAGATTTCTTGCGCCTCAACGGTGACCTATCCCGTCCAGTTCCGCATCCTCACCTTAAGCGATGACCTCAGCACGTTGTCGGTAGACACACGCTACTTGCGCAGCACTGCCAATCTCCCCGATGTGCAGCAAGCTGCACGCGACAAGGTGGAATCCACATTGAGCAAGAGCATCTCCGACCTTGTGCCGCGCTATATGGCGACGTTTAATCAGATGTTGGCGGCTTTTGCCAGCGAACCGGCTTTCGCGGCGGTCATAGATGATGTGCCACAGGATCCGGAGGAATTGTCGGCTATCATGGAAATGGCGTTCTCTGAAACGATGAAAAAGGTGCTTTTCACCCTGTCGGAGGGAAACGAGCAACTGAAGGATGCACAGGAGAATATCTTCAGCCAACTGAAAAACGACTGCGCTTTGGCTTGTGAACTGATGTTCGACCAGCAGACTCCTGATACAAGGGCGTTTTTGGCGATGTCCATGTATTATTATATGCTTGAGAATGGGGAAACTTTGCTCAAGAGCATGCTTTCCGATACGTCGTATATGGGAACGGACCTCGCCGACCAGACCGATGACCTGTACCTAAAAGTGTCGCTTCGTGATAATGGTGCGGGCATCATTTCCACTTCGGTGGACGAGGGTTCTGCTCCATGTGAGGTTTATGGCATCAATGGCATCCGCTTGGGCAGCGATGTTCGCCGACTCCCTCATGGTATCTACATCATCCGCCAGGGTGCCAAGACACATAAGGTCATTCTTTAATACTCAAACTTCATCCTTTATTGCTTATAGTTAGCCCCGCCAAGACAGCATTGCTTCTTGGCGGGGCTAACCCTCCCTCAACATTGGGAAAGGCTGGGGAGTGTGTACCTCATCTTCTCATGATGGCCTGGCGGGTGTAGGTGTTGCCATTGTTGTCGAATGTCACCTGACCGCTGAACTTGTCCTCCTCCACGCGGGTGAGGCTGATGCTCACTTTCAGCGAAGACAGACTGTCAATCTGCTGCTTTCCGCTGAGACGGACACGGTCGCCAAAGGTACCGCTGACATGCACGTTTTTACCACCGCAGCTGAAGGTGCCGCCCACGCCGTCAACTTCGTTGCTGCGGCGAAGGGTAAGGGTGGCATTGTCTTCGCCCACCTTGCCTGAAATCCTGATGTTGTTGCGCTCATAGATTCGTCGGAGGGAGTCGACTCGTCGGAGGGAGTCTGAGCGGCGCTGCTCACGCACTTTCACCTTGGCAAGTGAGTCCTGCTGGACCTTCACAAACGAATCGGTGCGCTGCATGGCAATTGCTGTGCTCTCACGCAGCAGTTCGGCACTTTTCTTGTCATCCCCGCATGATATGGCGAGGGAAATGACAATCATGCCCATTATTGAATACAGTAATTTTCTCATCTTGATTGCTTTATTTCCAAATCGGCGGCGAAATTACAAATAAGCGAGTGAAATGCCAAATTTTTAATTGAATTTTTCCAAGAGCTAAAACATTTCGGTCAAATCTGCCTTTTTAATCCCATCCTGTGATTTGGCGGAGGAAAGCCGTGAGTTCTTCGGCCATCAAAGCGTGCCGTTTCATTGAGGGATGGCCCTGAGAGCCCCATCCTAAACTTCCGTCTTCTGGGGTGAAGTCCATACGGTAAACCTCACGGTCGCCACGGAGGGCGGCATCGTCGATGGCTGCTTGTTGGGCGCTGCGGATGTCACGCGATTTCTTCGATTCGGGAATGGCACCGATAATATACACAATCTTGGCATTGGGATAATAGTTGCGAAGCGTCTGTGTGAACTGCTTGAATGCTTCGGTAAGCCGTTCTGGGTCATACTGCCCCACAGAGGTGTCATTGCATCCGAGGTTGACGCACACCACATCTGGCTGGTAACGGCTGAAATCCCACATCTCTCCAGTGGTGGAGTAGAAGGTGTGGGGATAAATGTTGGGCATTATCTCATCAGGTATCTTACCCGCATAGTTGCGGTAAAGTCCGATGCCGCTGCGGGCGCACACCTGGCACGAGGCGCCTAATGCACGGGCGGTGCGAGCGGCGTATGTCTCATAGAAGTTCTGCTTGCTGAAGAGAAACTTCTTCTCCTTCCCGTTGCCCTCGATGCCGTAACCGCAGGTGATGGAGTTGCCGATGAACTCGATGCGTCTCTCTGGCAACGACGGACGGGCGCCCAGTCCGCAGCCGTCATCCAACAGCAGACCGTAGAAGGTGGGCTTCTTATACATACCTTCTATAATATAGGTGATGGTGAGACGATGCTCCCCAGGGGTGAGCCCACTCACCAGATGGGTTAGTTGGGTGCCTTTCACTGATTCCACCTTATGCGGTGCCAAACTGTCTACCTCAACCATGAAATAACCGCAGTCGGCATTGGTCTTCATCGTGGCGGAGGTTCCTGTGAACACGGCGTGTATCTGAACGCCGGGATAGGTCCAGACGGCGGCACCTGAGACTGTGTTCCAACTGATGCGGCCGACATATGCGAAACCGGGGTCGGTGGCTTTGACAAATGTCGTGGCGTGCGAAAGCATCGCCAACTGACCCATCATGAGGGTCAGCAATATCTTCTTAAGAAAATCCATGATTTAGAACTGTGCGTAAATAAATGGTTGGATGTCACTTAGACGGTAGTTGATGACCACCTGCAGCACAACAAAGAGCAGGATGAGTTTCAACGTCCAAGGACTGTCGATGTAAAGTTGACGAAGTCTGTCGACATGGCGCTGGCGCACTGCATGGAGTCCAAAGCCCAGAACGACGAAAATGGTCCAGGTCATGCGGGTCTCAACGAAGGGAACCAGATAGGCGAGGCTGAAGTCACTGGCGATATGGCTCAGTATCGTCGTTGCCGTACTGACGTTGGGGGCTCGGAAGAAGGTCCAGGCAAGTGCCACATAACAGAAGGTGATGAGCCAGGAGATAAACCGCACATACCAATAGTTGGGGATGGGGTCGAGCCAACGCTTGCAGTATTTGTGTATTACACAGCCAATGCCATGGAGAGCGCCCCAAATCACAAACATCCATGAGGAACCATGCCATAGGCCTGCTACGAGCATGGTGACGAAATTGTTGAAGTAGGTGCGCTTATTCCCTTTGCGGTTGCCGCCGAGGGGGATGTAGACATAGTCGCGAAACCAAGTGGAGAGGGAGATGTGCCAGCGGCGCCAGAACTCCTGTAGGTTGAGCGACTGGTAAGGGAAGCGGAAGTTCTCCTTGAGCGTGATGCCGAGGAGGGCGGCGAGACCGATGCTGATGTCACTGTAGCCGGAGAAGTCGCAGTAGATTTGCAAGGTATAGCCCAACACGCCCATAAGGTTCTCAAAACCGGAATAGGCAGTGGGGTCATTGAATATCCAGTTGTTGTATTGAGCGATATAGTCGGCTATCAGCGCCTTCTTCAGCAGACCGCTCATAATCAGCCAAAGACCTGTATACACTTGGTGGTCACTGATATGGTAGCGGTGCTTGATTTGAGGTATGAGGGTGCCGGCACGTGTGATGGGACCCGCAATGAGCAGTGGGAAGAAGGTGAGGAAAAACAGGTATTCCAACAGGTTCACCTCCATGGTGAAGCGCCGCTGATAGACATCCACGGTGTAGCTGATGGCTTGGAAAGTGTAGAACGAGATGCCTACTGGAAGGATAATCGACAGCGGAGAGATGTTGGATGATGTAATCTCACGCAGTATCTCTATCAGGAAATTGGTGTACTTGTAGTATAGCAGTGGCGCTAAGTCGAGTATGATGATGGCCCACATCCACAATCGCCGCGACTTCCCCTCCCTTGCTGCCATCACGCGTGTGAGATAAAAGGAGAGGAGAGCGGTTGTGGGCAACAGCAGCATCAGCACGCCATTGGCCTTGTAGGCAAAGAGGAGGCTGAATACCACCACATATCCCAATGTGACGCCCTTTGACCATTTGCGGAGGAGGATGTAGATGGCAAAGAACACCAGGAACACCGCGGCAAAGGTGAGCGAGACGAACGACCAGTGGCTGTCTGGCGCCGAAAGGTAGTGGGATATGTAGTCGCTGAAACCCATCACGAAGCCTTTGAGAGTTTCTGCCCGCTGAGGCGTCGGCCCTTATCCTTCACCTGCATCACCTCGATGTGCTCAATCTTGTACGACTGCGGTCCCTCGGGCTTGTTGAGCACGAGCGGGTGCAGGCAACTGTCGCTCGACAGCCAAAGTGCCACCTCGTCCATCCATACCACAGCACCGGCATTCGTCGGGTGGAGATGGTCCTTGCGGCGCTCCATCACAATGCTGCGGGAGTCGAAATAACCTTTCTTGCCGAATACCTTTGCTATCTCATCGTTAAGACCTTCATCGGGAGTGGTGTTCGGCGGACCAATGAATACACTGGGCAGGTCGCCGACTTTCTCGCGCATCTTTTGCAAACTCTCGTTGATGGTCTTGAGATTCTTCGAAGTGAGCTCATTGCTGCCCATGCAGAAAATGATAAAGGTGGGCTGCACCTGTGCCATATAGTAATCGAGGGTCTCGCCGCTCCATGCCAAGGTGGTGCTGCCATACCAGGTCACGGCATACATCGTGTCGCCACTCTCCTTGCAGTAGTCATAGAAACGGTAGGCAAGAGGCTCCACCATGGAGTCGCCTACAAACAAGAAACGCTGAGAGGTGGAGTCGGGCTCAAGCTTCACTTCTTCCTCCACCGCCAATGAGGTGGTGTCGGCTGGTTCGGGGAAAAGTACCCCGATGTCGGCCTTACGGAGCAATTGCTTGGCAAAAGTGATGCCGATGGATGCACGCGCATAGAAAAAAATGGCACTAAACGTGACAACCAGCAGCAGCAGGGTCTTTATCTGGGAGTTCATGTCGAAATTTCAGTCTTGGGTATATCTCGAAAGGAGTTCTTATCTTTCCAATTCAAGGTGCAAAATTACACTTTTAAAATGGATTGGACAAATAAACAACCTCTTTTTAGAGTACGAAAATAAAAAAGATGTTTTTCTCTTTGTGCTTCGCATGAGAATTGTTACCTTTGCAGTAGGTATCGATAATGCCTGTTTCTTAAGAATTAACAGTACTCAGCATTACTTTGCATCCATGGACAACAACACTGCAACAATGGGCATCGACAAGGTGCTTGACATTTTCAGCCAACTCAACAAAATACCAAGGCCATCCCACCATGAGGAGAGGGTGGCAGAATTCTTGTGTGACTACGCACGGCAACTGGGACTCAGTTTCGAGCGCGACGCACAGAATTGTGTCGTCATCAGAAAGCCTGCCACACCGGGGTACGAGGATGCTACTCCTGTGGTGGTGCTCAACCATATGGATATGGTGTGCGTGGGCATGGACAATCCGTTGGAGGATGCCATACAGCCTGTTGTCGACGAGAATGGATGGATGAGTGCAAAAGGCACCTCATTGGGTGCAGACAACGGCATCGGACTTTCCATGGCATTGGCGATGCTGGCTGACGACAGTATCGTGCATGGACCAGTCGAGGTCATCACCACTACCAATGAGGAGGATGGCATGACAGGAGCTGCTGCCCTCGACCCCGAATTCATCAAGGGACGGAGGGTAATCAACCTTGATTCGGAGGACTACGACACCATCACCACGGGGGCGGCAGGGGCTTTGATTCAGGTGCACCGGCTGCCTGCACAACGCAGGGCTGCCACCGGCGGCAAACGGCGCTGGTTCCGCATCACCATAGAAGGCGGAAAAGGCGGACACTCTGGTGTCGATATAGCCAAGGGTAGGGCAAGCGCAGTGGTGCTGGCATGGGCACTGCTGGCTGCTATATATAATGATGTTGATTTGGAACTGGCTTCCATCAGGGTGGGAGAGGCGAGTGCCTCTATCGCCTCATCGGCAGAGATAGTTCTCTCAGTGCCTTCGGGCGAAGCCGCTGAGTTCGTCAAGGAGCAGGAGGCATCTTTCAATGAATGGATGCATGCTGAATATGGCGACGCCGACCCGGACATCAGGTGCCGGATTGAGAAGACGGCTCCTGCCGATACCGTTGTTGGTGAGGATGCGTTCCATCAGTTCATGGAATGCATGGAGCAGGTGCCTCAGGGTGTTATTGCCATGAGCACTACTTTGAAGGACACTGTGGAGACTTCCAATAATGTGGGACGTGTTTTCATCGAGGACGACAACATCGTGGTTACCACACATACCCGAAGTTTCAACGACAATGAGATGAAAAAAGTAGCTGCCGAAATCGCTGCAGTCTTCGCAGAGGCGGGTGCCGTTTCTGAAACATTGATGGAGGCACCGGCATGGCAGGAGAATCCCGAATCACCTTTCCTCACGCTCACTTCAGATGTATTCAATGAGGTGCTTGGATGGCGTCCCAGACCTGTGGCGATGCATTTCGTGCTCGAGGCAGGCTATTTCGTCAGTAAATATCCGGGCATCCAGATGGCAAGCATCGGTCCGCGCATCGTAGAGCCGCATTCTACGTCGGAAAGGGTGCTCCTAAGCACCGTTGCCGACATTTGGAAGGTCTTCGTCGTACTGCTTAAAAAGATGGCGGAAACCAAAGACATCTGATTCCATTTCTTGAATGTAAGTATTCATATGTCCACCCTCTCCAAAATTCCGGAAATGCAAAGCATATGTCTAAACTCCTAAACTCCTAAACTCCTAAACTCCCAACCCCCAAACCCCCAAACCCCCAAACAACCAAACGACCAACCCCCCAAACGACCAAACGACCAAATATGGACAAAGAAATCAAAAGAATCGTACTGACAGGTGGACCTTGCGCTGGAAAGACCACGGCGTTGGTCAAAGTGATAGAGCATTTCTCAAGCCGGGGATACAAGGTGTTCACCATCCCTGAAGTGCCAACCCTTTTCAGCCAGGCGGGCATGAACTACCTCACACCCAACAAGGGACTGTTCTACCAAGGCGAGAAGGCCACGCTTGAGATTCAGCTCGCTCTTGAGGACAAGTTCCTCAGGATGGCGCAGGAGTGTGAGGAACCTACTCTCATCGTCTGTGATAGGGGCGCCATGGATATCTCCGCTTACATGACTCCCGAGATGTGGGAAGACATCACCAAGTCACTGGGTGTCACCACACAACAATTGCGCGACCAACGCTACGATGCCATACTCCATCTCGTGTCGGCTGCCGACGGGGCTGAGCAGTTCTATACCACCAGCACCAACGCACAACGGTATGAGAAAATGGACGAAGAGGGACTCAAACAGGCACGCCTGCTCGACAAGAAGGTCATCAATGCGTGGACTGGGCACTCACGGCTGAGGGTTATCAACAACCATGAGGATTTCGACAAAAAACTCAACCGTGTGCTGAGGGAAATCTCGGCTGTGCTCGGACTGCCACAACCCATTGAGGAAGAAAGGAAATATATCGTCGAACTGACAGGGGAACTGCCCGACAGCATCATCAGCGAGATTATCCAAACCTACCTCGTGGCAGAACCGGGTTGTGAGGTGAGACTGCGCCGGAGGGGATGGCAGGGCAAGTTCGTCAACGTGCATACCACTAAAACGCCTATATCAGATGTGGAGTATGTGCAGACAGAGAGGCAAATCAGCAACAATCTCTATACTTCATTGCTGCAGCAGGCCGACCCCTATAGACAGACCATAAGGAAGACTCGGAGAAGCTTCATATGGAAAGGACAGTATTTCGAACTCGATGAATTCTCAGAGCCGGTGCCAGGACTCCTCATCCTGGAGACAAAAGGTGTGGCTTCCGACGAGTCTGTAAAATTCCCACCCTTCATCAGGGTCATCGAGGACATCACAGGAAACAAGCGATATTACAATTACAACATCGCACTCAAAAAATAATCTTTGGCAACCACTTCCAAAAGAAGTGGTTTGTCTTTTCGACGTATTATTTTATCCAAAAAGGAACAAAATGCTGTTTCTCCGATTTTTTTGTGGGAAAATTATTTTGGATAATTCTTTTTTTATCTATATTTGCAGTGGAAATAAAGACTAAACACAATGGTTGCCGCTTTTTGGCGGACGGACAGGAGGGCTCAGTGATGAGGCCGAGAGTTCGAAACATTAAAATCATGTTCAAATCACAAAATAATGTTCTCCAATTGTTTTAGGTATTAGGCTTTATAATCAATAGAGTGTAATTTTTCTTGGAAATGAGTGCCGCCGTCTGTGAAAGATAGCGGCACTTTCGTTTTTTTTGTGTACTTTTGCACCACAAATTATGAACAGGTATTTTATCTCTTTTCAATATGATGGGACTGCCTATCACGGTTGGCAGGTGCAACCCAACGGAAATTCTGTGCAGGCAGAACTGCAGGAAGCCCTATCCAAACTCCTCAGGAAGAAGTGTGAGGTGGTGGGGGCAGGGCGCACCGATGCCGGTGTCCATGCCTCAAAGATGGTTGCCCATCTCGACTTGGAGGAGAGTATCGACTGTGAACAGGTGGCTTATAGGCTCAACCGCATCCTGCCGCACGACATCGCTGTGCTCGGCATCTCACCGGTGGTGCCTGATATGCATGCGCGCTTCAGCGCAGTAGAACGTACATATCATTATTATATACATACACAAAAAGACCCGTTTGCTTGCCGATATTCATGCCTTATCCCCTATGCACTGGACTTCGAACTCATGAACGAGGCGGGGAGCATACTCACCACCTATGAAGATTTTGGGGCATTCTGCAAAAGCCACACCGATGTGAAAACCACCCTGTGCCACGTCACAATGGCGCAGTGGGAGCAGTTGTCGCCGCATCGCTACAGATTTACCATTACGGCCAACCGTTTCTTGCGAAACATGGTAAGGGCAGTGGTGGGAACGCTCATTGATGTGGGACGGGGTAAAATATCACTCGAAGAGTTTCGCAGCATCATCGAAAGCCGTCAACGCACCCAGGCGGGAGAGAGCATGCCTGCACATGCCCTTTTCCTCAATGACGTAAAATATTGAATGGTTCCAACAACAAATCATATGCCCAACAACAAATCATATGTCCAGCCAACAAATCATATGTCTAAACTCCTAAACTCCTAGACTCCTAAACTCCTTCAAAAAACTCCTCAAAAAAACTCCTCAAAAAAAACTTCTAGACTCCCAATCATGTGGTTGATTCTCGCTTTTATCTCGGCAGCACTGCTGGGATGCTATGACTCCTTCAAGAAAAGAGCTTTAAAGAACAACGCGGTCATACCTGTGCTCTTCCTCAATACGCTCTTCTGCTCCCTCATATTCCTGCCTTTCATTTTGATGAGCCATCACACGCAAATGCTCGATGGCACACCGTTTCATGTGGCATCGGCAGGGTGGGAGAGCCACCGCTACATCGTCATCAAGAGTGTCATCGTTCTGCTTTCGTGGCTTTTCGGTTATTTCGGAATGAAACACCTGCCACTCACCATCGTAGGACCTATCAACGCCACTCGACCAGTGATGGTGCTGCTGGGCGCTATGCTTGTCTTTGGCGAGAAACTGAATGTATGGCAGTGGATAGGCGTCACACTGGCGGTCATCTCTTTTTTCATGCTTAGCAGGAGCGGGAAAAAGGAAGGTATCGACTTCAGACACGACAAGTGGATTTTCTTCATCGTGCTCTCTGCATTCCTCGGTGCCGTCAGCGGCCTTTACGACAAGTATCTCATGGCTGATACGGACAACGGTGGGGTGGGACTCGACCGGATGATGGTGCAGAGTTGGTACAATATCTATCAGTGCGCCATGATGCTGGCATTGCTGCTGTTCGCATGGTGGCCTAACCGAAAACACACCACTCCCATGAAGTGGCACCGAAGCATCATCTTCGTCAGCATCTTCCTCAGTGCAGCCGATTTCATCTACTTCTATGCCCTCAGTGTGCCGGGAGCAATGATTTCCATCGTCTCCATGGTGAGAAGAGGAAGCGTCGTCGTCTCGTTCATCTTCGGAGCCATATTCTTCCATGAGAAAAACCTGGGCAACAAAGTGGTCGACCTCATTCTCGTGCTTCTGGGCATGTTGTTCCTCTTTTATGGAACAAAATGAAAAAAATATGAGAAAAAAACGAATAACTATTAAACCTTTCATAATCAATGCCGTCTAACAATTAAAATCACAAAAATGACAGACAAAACTGATCGTAACACAATGAAAACAAACAGACCCTTTACCGTGCCTGAAGGCTACTTCGAGCAGCTCACCGAAAGGGTGATGAGCAACATTCCCGCCAATGAGGTGAGAATGCTCACGGAAAAGGCACCAGAAAAGAGGTTCAGATGGCATCGTTATGCCGCAGCTGCTGCTGTGGCGGCTGCCATATTTGGTGCAGGCCTGTTCTTCGGACATAGCCCTGTGGCCGAGCCTACGACAGACGCACCCGTGGCTGTTGCAAATCATGCCAACTCCACCCCAGACGTTGCCTATGGCGGCGATTTCGACAACGTCGCCGATTATATTATGTGCGACGACTACGACCTCTATGCTTATCTTACAAGTGAATAACGAATGAAGATGAAAAGGCATTTGATAATGACTGTAGCATTCCTGATGCTGACATGCACCGCATGGGCACAGGGTATGCAGAGATTCAACCCCGACAAGTTCAGAGCTGACCTTGAGAAGTTCATTACGGTGGAGGCCTGCCTCACACCGGCCGAGGCGGCCAAGTTCTTCCCTCTCTATGAGGAGATGAACAAGAAGCAAAGAGCACTCTTCAGACAGATGAGGGAACTGCAGCGCATGAAACCTGCCGATGAGGAGGCATGCCGGAAAGCCATCGCTGAGTCCGACCGTATCGAACTGGAAATGAAGCAGATTCAGTCCAACTATCATACAAGGTTCCTTACCATCATATCCGCATCCAAGCTCTATGATGTCATCAGGGCCGAGGGAAAATTCCACCGACAGGCAGTGAAAAACGCGGCAAGACCACCGCATTTCCCGCACATGCAGCAGATGCCCCCAATGCCACGCTCACGATAGTTTTATTCTTTAATAAGATAAACATCACCCCCAAAGGCTTCTCTTCACCCAAGAGAAGTCTTTTTTGTTCCCGCCTTTCCCATAGCTGTCATGCCAACTATGAATTGTCGACCATGAATTGTCAATACGATGAACGACAATCAACCCCTAATAATCTTTAAATTTCAAAAGATTTTCACACATTTGTTTTCCCAAGTCCAAAATTAGTCGTAATTTAGCACCTTGAAATGAGGCAAAATCGCTCAGAAAGCCTGAAAATGGCCTCTATGACGATTTTATGCCCGTAGCGAACTTATCAACTTGACACAAGAAAATGGACGAAAACCAAACTTTTGACCAGGACAGGATCATCAGAATCAACATTGAGGAGGAGATGAAGAAATCCTACATCGACTACTCCATGTCGGTCATCGTGGCCCGTGCCCTGCCGGATGTGAGAGATGGATTCAAACCTGTGCACAGACGTATCCTCTATGGTATGATGGGCATAGGCAACACAAGCGACAAACCTTATAAGAAATGTGCACGCGTAGTCGGTGAGGTGCTCGGTAAGTACCACCCTCACGGCGACTCCTCTGTTTACGGGGCGCTTGTCAGAATGGCGCAGACCTGGAACATGAGATACACCCTCGTCGACGGACAGGGCAACTTCGGCAGTGTCGACGGCGACTCGCCGGCAGCCATGCGTTATACGGAGTGCCGCCTGTCCAAGATGGGTGAGCACATCATGGACGATATCGATAAGGATACCGTCGATATGGTCAACAACTTTGACGACTCACTCACCGAACCATCGGTTATGCCGACCAAGGTGCCCAACCTGCTGGTCAACGGCGGAAACGGCATCGCTGTAGGTATGGCAACCAATATACCCACACACAACCTCGGCGAGGTCATCGACGGATGCTGCGCTTATATCGACAACCCAGACATCGACACCGATGGCCTGATGGAGCACATCAAGGCTCCCGACTTCCCCACTGGTGCATATATCTATGGCATACAGGGTGTGAGAGACGCCTACGAGACAGGACGTGGCCGTATCGTCATGAGGGCGAAAGCCGAGATTGAGGGTGGCGAGACACACGACAAGATTGTTGTGCATGAGATTCCTTATGGTGTCAACAAAGCACAACTTATTGAGTATATTGCCGACCTGGTCAAGGAGGGAAAACTTGAGGGCATCTCCAATGTCAACGACGAGTCGGGCCGACAGGGCATGCGCATCGTTGTTGATGTGAAAAAGGATGCCAACGCCAATGTCATCCTCAACAAACTGTTCAAGATGACTGCCCTTCAAAGCTCTTTCTCTGTCAACTGCATCGCCTTGGTCAAGGGACGTCCGCGCCTGCTGACTCTCAAGGAGTGCGTGGCATATTTCGTTGAGCATAGGCACGATGTCACCATCCGCCGCACTAAGTTCGAACTCAAAAAAGCTCAGGAAAGAGCACATATCCTCGAAGGACTCATCATCGCATGCGACAATATCGACGAGGTGGTGCATATCATCAGGGCTTCCAGCACTCCGTCGGATGCTCAGCGCAACCTCGAGAAACGCTTCAACATCGATGAACTGCAGTCAAAGGCAATCGTCGATATGCGACTCTCACAACTTACAGGACTGCGCGTCGACCAACTGCATGCTGAGTATGAGGAACTGCAGCGGCAGATTGCCTATCTGCAGTCTATCCTTGACGATCCGGAACTTTGCAAGAAGGTGATGAAGGACGAGCTGCTCGATGTCAAGGCAAAATATGGCGACGAGCGCCGCACGGAAATCAAATACTCGTCCGAGGAGTTCAACCCCGAGGACTTCTATCCCAACGACCCGGTGGTCATCACCGTCAGCCACCTGGGATATATCAAGCGCACCCCGCTCAGCGAGTTCAGAGGACAGGCTCGGGGCGGCGTGGGAAGCAAGGGCGCTCGCACAAGGGAGCAGGACTTCACCGAGTTCATCTACCCCGCTACCATGCACAACACCATGCTCTTCTTCACCAAGAAGGGCAGGTGCTATTGGCTGAAGTGCTATGAGATTCCCGAAGGTGGAAAGGACTCCAAGGGACGCGCCATACAAAACATGCTCAACATCGACCCCGATGATTCGGTCAATGCATTCCTCAGACTGAGGGGACTCGATGACGAGAACTTCCTCAACACACACTTTGTCGTGTTCGCCACCAAGAAGGGCATCGTCAAGAAGACCTGCCTCAAATACTACAGCCGTCCGAGGACGATGGGCGTGAATGCCATCAATATCCTGGAGGGTGATGAGGTGGTTGACGTGAGACTCACCAACGGACACAACGAACTCGTCATGGCCAACCGCAACGGAAGGGCTGTTCGCTTCGAGGAGTCTGCAGTGAGAAGCATGGGACGTGTCGCCACTGGTGTCAGAGGCATGCGTCTGGATGAGGGCGACGATGAGGTAGTGGGCATGATTGTCGTCAACCATGCTGAAAAGGAAACCATCATGGTGGTCAGCGAGAACGGATATGGCAAGCGCTCACAGGTCGAGGACTACCGCAAGACCTCTCGTGGCACCAAGGGTGTGAAGACCTTGCAGATTACAGAGAAGACAGGGCGTGTCGTGGCCATCAAGAACGTCACCGACGACAACGACCTCATGATTATCAACAAGAGTGGAATCGCCATCCGTCTCGCTGTGGCTGAGTGCAGGGTCATGGGACGCGCCACACAGGGCGTACGCCTCATCAACCTCACGAAGAAGAATGATGTCATTGCCAGCGTTTGCAAGGTGATGAGTGCCGAACTGGAGGCCTCAGTTGAGCAGATGAGCAGGGCAGAATGGGCACAGAAGAGCGACAGTATCCGTCAGGACAACGAACCGGATGTCACCGTCAACCACGATGCCCCCACACCAGAGGACGACGATGAAGGCATCATTGAGGATCTTGTTGAGGATATCGACGACATCATCGAGGATGACGACGAAATCATTGACGACGCTCCCGAGGATAACGATGACATAACCCCCGAGGAATAAACAATATACTATTTTCATTGTTGAATAACAAATAGAATTTTATCAACCTTTTTAATATTAATGATTATGAGAAAAATGATGATTGTGGCTTTGATGGCTATGGCCTCAACAGCCTTTGCGGGCAACTCACCTGCCCTCAAGTCAATCCTGAAGGCAAAGACCTATGCCGAGGCAGAGGCTCTGCTCAAGTCTGGCCTATCCCAACTCGCCAACGATGCGGAGAAGGCTGCTGCCTACAACAAACTCGTTGACCTCGCTATGGCAAAAGTACAACATGAGAACGCTACCATTGCCACCAACCAAGCTGTCAAGCAGATGGGTAATGGCAAGGAAGAACCAGTTGACTCTATCGGACTTTACACTTCGCTGATCAATGCCCTTGACGCTGCTGTGGAGTGTGAGAAATACGACCAGAAACCGGATGCAAAAGGAAACATCAAACCTAAGTTCCACGAGAAGAACGCACAGCGTGTCTACGACCAGCGTGGAACTCTCGCCAATGCTGGCATCTCTTATTATCAGAACAATGATGCCAAAAATGCATACAAGTATTTTGCAAAGTATGTGGACATGCACACCGAGCCTCTCTTCTCTCAGGAGCAGGCAAAGGCTGAGGCTGACTGGAAAGGAAAAGGCATTGCTGAAGACCCCGACAATACTGCACAGTTCGCTTATCTCGCTGCATACTATGCTTATCAGAACAAGGATATCGATGCTTGCAACAAGTATTGTGAACTTGCTATGAAGGATGAGAAATGGGCAAAGGAAGCTCGCAACCTCAAACTGACCGTCGTACAGGAAAGCCTCAAAACACATGAGGACTCTGTCAACTACGCTCGTAGCTTGGAAGGCCAGCTCGCTGCCGCTCCCGATGATGAGAACCTCTTCGGTACACTCGTCAGCATGTACAACGGACTCAAGATGAACGATGCTATGGACGCCCTCTTCAACAAGAAACTTCAGTCCGACCCCAACAACTTCATCGTGTGGGCAGTGCGTGGACAGAATGCCATGCTCGACCAGAAACTCGACGAGGCAGTGGAGCACTTCAAGAAGGCGCTCAATACACAGCCCGACAACGCACAGATTCTTACCTATCTCGGCGCTTGCCAACTCGACCGCGCTTCTGCCGCTGCCAACCGTGCCGCTGGCAAGACTGGACGTGTGCCTGAGGCTGCCATGAGCCAGATTCGCCCCATCTATGAGGAGGCTCTCGGCTATCTGCAGAAAGCAAAGGAACTGGATCCCAACAAGGAGAAGGCCAACTGGGGTTATCCTCTCTATCGCTGCTGCTACCAGCTCTATGGCGATGAAGACCCGCGCACAAAGGCTGCAGAGGCAGATACACATTAATTCATTCAATACAAAAGGGGGTGCGCTGACAAGGGGCGCACCCCATTTTTAAAAAAATTACACCTTATTTTTTATTTGGGCATGTTTGCCCTTTTTTTAGGATGAAAAGATTGTTGCCCTTCTTCCTCATTTTTCTTTTGCCCCTCTCGGTGATGGCTCAGAAAAAGGTCATTGCTCAGGCACAGACTCTTGTCAAGAGTGGAAAGGATCTCGCCAGGGCGGAGAAAATGATGAGCGACCTGTTGAAAGACTCTGCCAATCAGCGCAATGAGAAGATATGGCTTACCATGCAGGAGGCGGTGAAAAAACAATATGAGCAGGGAAATGAGAAACTGTATCTCAAACAGAAGTATGATACAGCCTCTCTTTTCTCAACCGCACGAAAACTGTTCCTCATATGCGAGGCGTTCGACAGCATCGAGGTGATGCCCGACAAAAAGGGAAGGGTCAATATACGGCACAGGGAGAAAAATGCAGAATGGCTGCGGACACTGCGGCCTAACTTATACAACGCAGGCACCTTCTTCCTGAAAAAACTTGATTATGCCAATTCCTGGACATATTACGACACCTACCTCGACTGCGCATGGCAGCCTCTCTTCTCCGCGCACAACTATCTCGAGAACGACAGCATCATGCCGTCTGCAGCCTATTGGGCACTCTATGCCGGCTATAAGCTGCGGATGCCGGAAAGGGTGATGAAATACCGCGAATTGGCGGAGAAGGACAGTGTGCATATGGACAATATCTTGCAGTATGTGGCGGAAATGCAGTTGCAATCCAATGATACTGCCGCTTACGTGGGGACCCTCATACGGGGCTTTGAGCATACACCGTCACACCACTTTTTCTTCCCGCGCCTCATTGATTATTTCAACAGCAAGGCAATGACCGACTCTGCCAACGTGTTCATCGACAATGCACTGGCTTCAGACAGCACAAACTCCTTGTTCCTCTTCGCAAAGAGTTCGGCTCTTCTCAATGCAGGACAATATACACAGTGTATCAGCACCACAAGCAAACTGCTTGCCGTCAACGACAGCCTGCCCGAGGCTTGGTGCAACATGGGACTCGCTTATTACAACCAGGCGGTGGAACTGGAGCGCACCATGCAGCGGACAAGGAAGAAACGCAAGGCGGTGAATGCATTGTATGAGCAAAGCCGGCCATATATGGAGCGATTCCGCAGCATGGCGCCCAACCAACAGTCAAAATGGGTGCCGGCGCTATATACCATTTACCTCAACCTCAACATGGGACGGGAATTTGAGGAAATCGATTCACTGCGTGAAAAACTTCGGCAATAATCATTTTTGTCAACCACAAATTACAAAATGTAAGGCGGTGTTGGGCAAAAATGCTCAAAAAGCAATTCGCCATATTACAAATACTTTGTTTTGGCAAAAACCATCCCGAAATATTTGCTCCTTTCGTCAAAATGGAGTAACTTCGCACACGATTTCAAAATGACTTCAAACCAAACTTCGAAATAACAATTCATAGAAGACATCTTTAAATAATTATTTAAAAAAAATTCAGATGAAGAAGTACAATTTTAATGCCGGACCTTCCATCCTCCCACGTGAGGTCATCGAGAAGACGGCTCAGCAGATCTTAGACTTCAACGGCAGCGGACTGTCGCTTGCTGAAATCAGCCACAGGGCTAAGGACTTCCAACCGGTGGTCGACGAGGCAGTGGCTCTCATCAAGGAAATCCTCCAAATTCCAGAGGGATATTCTGTCATCTTCCTCGGAGGTGGTGCGTCGCTCGAGTTCTGCATGGTTCCCTACAATTTCCTCATCAAGAAGGCTGCCTATCTCAACACTGGCACATGGGCAAAGAAGGCCATGAAAGAGGCTAAGCTCTTCGGCGAGGTCGTCGAGGTGGCCTCATCAGCTGATGCCAACTACACCTTCATCCCCAAAGGATGGACTTGCCCTGATGATGCCGATTATCTGCATATCACTACCAACAACACCATATACGGTACTGAAATCCGCAAAGACCTTGATGTCAACGTCAGGCTCATCGCCGATATGTCGTCGGATATCTTCAGCCGTCCCATCGATGTCGCCAAATACGACTGCATTTACGGCGGAGCACAGAAAAACCTCGCTATGGCGGGCGTGACACTCGTCATCGTCAAGGACGACACTCTCGGACGCGCTCCGAGACCTATACCCACCATGCTCGACTATCGCACTCATGTCGAGAAAGGCTCAATGTTCAATACTCCTCCTGTGGTGCCCATCTACAGCGCTCTCGAAACACTGCGCTGGATTAAGAAGAATGGTGGCGTGGAGGCTATGGACAAACTCGCCCAGCAGCGTGCTGAAATCGTATACAACGAGATTGACCGCAACAAACTCTTCCGCGGCACGGTCGCTGAGGAGGACCGTTCTCTCATGAACATCTGCTTCGTCATGAACGACGAGTATAAGGAACTGGAGAAACCGTTCTTTGAGTTCGCTACCGCACAGGGTATGGTGGGCATCAAGGGACACCGCTCTGTGGGTGGATTCCGCGCCAGTTGCTACAACGCACAGACCATCGAGGGCGTTGAGGCCTTGGTTAAGTGCATGAAGGAGTTTGAGGCTAAGAACTAAACGAAGATAGACAGGAAAATGAAAGTATTGGTCGCAACAGAAAAACCCTTCGCTGCAGCTGCTGTGGAGGGTATCCGCAAGGAAGTGGAGGGCGCTGGACATCAATTGGTGCTCCTCGAGAAATATACCGAGAAGGCACAGCTCCTTGAGGCTGTGGCTGATGCAGATGCCATGATTATCCGCTCCGACAAAGTCGACGCTGAGGTGCTCGACGCTGCAAAGAACCTCAAAATTGTGGTTCGTGCCGGTGCCGGATACGACAACATCGACCTCGCTGCGGCTACCGCACACAAGGTGGTGGCTGAAAACACTCCCGGACAGAATGCCAACGCTGTGGCAGAACTAGTTTTCGGACTGCTCGTGATGGCTGTACGTGGTTTCTACAACGGCAAATCGGGTTCCGAACTGCTGGGTAAGAAATTGGGTATCCTCGCCTTCGGCAACGTGGGACGCAATGTGGCTCGCATCGCTAAAGGCTTCGGCATGGATGTGTATGCCTACGACGCATACTGCCCCGCTGACGTCATCGAGGCTGCTGGTGTGCACGCTGTCGCCAATCAGGACGAGCTCTTCAAAAACTGCGATGTCGTATCCTTGCATATCCCCGCAACTCCGGAGACCAAGGAGAGCATCAACTACGCAGTGGTTGGACAGATGAAGAAGGGTGGCATCCTGGTCAACACCGCTCGCAAAGAGGTCATCAATGAGCCGGAGCTCATCCGACTGATGCAGGAGCGCACCGACCTCAAGTTCGTCACCGACATCAAACCAGATGCTGACGCTGAGTTCGCTGCCTTCGAGGGACGCTACTTCAGCACCCCGAAGAAGATGGGCGCCCAGACCGCTGAGGCCAACATCAATGCGGGCATCGCCGCTGCAAGGCAAATCAATGCCTTCTTCGCCGACGGATGCACAAAATTCCAAGTCAATAAGTAAAAATCCTTTATCAGAGGTGCGCTCTTTGGCGCACCTCTGTCTTTTTTCCTAAAATATCTGACTCCTATGGACTCCCTGGATGATTTGGATAATTTAGAAAAATAGCCCCGCTGGAAAATCTTGAATAACCAATCATTGAATCAACTATGGCAACAATAAAACCTTTCCGTGGCTTACGTCCACCGCGAGAACTCGTGGAGAAAGTTGAGTCGCGCCCATACGATGTGCTCAACTCTGAAGAGGCTCGCCAAGAGGCTGGCGACAATGAGATGAGTCTTTACCATATCATCAAACCAGAGATTGACTTTGAGCCGGGAACAAGTGAGTACGACCCTAAGGTGTATGAGAAGGCTGCAGAGAACTTCCAAAAATTCCAAGACCGTGGCTGGCTCGTGCAGGATAAGGAGGAGCACTACTACATCTATGCGCAGACCATGAATGGGAAGACACAGTATGGTCTCGTCGTGGCTGCACATGTGGATGACTATATGCAGGGACGCATCAAGAAGCATGAGCTAACTCGTCGCGACAAGGAGGAGGACCGCATGAAGCATGTGCGTGTCAACAACGCCAATATCGAACCCGTCTTCTTCGCCTATCCCGACAACGATGTGCTCGATAGAATCATCTCAAGGTATGCCGAGACAGAGCCTGAATATGATTTCATCGCTCCCATTGACGGTTTCCGCCATCAGTTCTGGGTCATCTCCGACCCCGACGACATCAGAGTCATCACAAGGGAGTTTGCCAAGATGCGTTATCTCTACATCGCCGACGGTCACCACCGCTCTGCCGCAGCAGCTCTGGTGGGGGCTGAGAAACAAAAGCAGAATCCCAACCATAGGGGTGACGAGGAATACAACTTCTTCATGGCTGTGTGCTTCCAGGCATCACAACTTACCATTCTCGACTACAACCGTGTGGTTACCGACCTCAACGGACTGTCTCCGCAGGAGTTCTTCGCTGCACTCAGGAAGAACTTCTCCGTCGATGACATGGGAACGGAGATTTACAAACCAAAACAACTGCATGAGTTCTCGCTGTATCTCGATGGGCATTGGTATCGCCTCCGTGCTTTGCATGGGTCTTTCGACGACAGCGACCCCATCGGCGTGCTCGACGTGGACATCTCATCCAGACTCATTCTTGACGAGATTTTGGGCATCAAGGACTTACGTGGCTCCAACCGTATCGATTTCGTGGGTGGACTGCGCGGACTTGGCGAACTGAAGCGCCGTGTGGACAGCGGGGAGATGAAACTCGCTCTGGCTCTCTATCCCGTGTCGATGAAACAGATTATGGACATCGCCGACAGCGGCAACATCATGCCGCCTAAAGCCACCTGGTTTGAACCGAAATTGCGCTCAGGTCTCGTTATCCATAAACTCTCATGAGCGACGACGAGTTTCTCACCATCAGCGATAGCGTGGGCGAGGGATTCTACTCCGAGAAGCGGAGCAAGTTTCTCGCCTACGCTCATCATGTCACGTCGGTAGAGCAAATCAGGGAAATCATCAATTCCTATCGCACGCGCTACTACGACGCGCGGCACGTTTGCTATGCCTATATGCTCGGTGCGGAACGAAAGGAATTCCGTGCCAACGATGACGGTGAGCCCAGCAGCACGGCGGGAAAGCCTATCCTCGGGCAAATTAACAGCATGTCGCTCACTGATATACTCATTGTCGTCGTGCGATATTATGGCGGGGTGAACCTCGGCACAGGCGGACTGATAGTGGCTTACCGTTCGGCTGCGGCTGATGCTCTGGCTCACTCTCAGGTGGTGTCGTGCATGGTCGAGGAAACCATTACCTACGATTTTCCTTATGTCATGATGAACGATGTCATGAGGGTGGTCAAGGAACTTTCTCCACGCATCGTCAGCCAAAAGTTCGACAATGCTTGCTCCATCACATTGGCAATACGCAAGTCGGAGGCGGAACGGTTGCGCAGCCGACTGAAAAATTTGTCATTTCAGTAGAGAGTTTGGGAAAAAGGGGCTCTTGTGAACTATTTATTACCTTTTTCACCCTTTTCGCTTGCAAATTTACTTTATTTTGTGTACCTTTGCTTTCAAATCAATTCAAACTATGGCACATCACAATTTAGACGAACTGGACAGGAAAATACTGAAATTGATTTCAGAGGATGCAAGAATCCCGTTTCTTGAGGTAGCAAGGGTATGCAATGTCAGTGGGGCTGCCGTCCACCAACGGATACAGAAACTGACATCCATTGGCATCCTCAAAGGCTCAAAGTTTATTATCGACCCGGAGAAAATTGGGTATGAGACATGCGCTTACATTGGCTTGTTCCTAAAGGACCCGGAGAGCTTTGATGTGGTGGTTGATAAACTGCGCAAAATCCCTGAGGTGGTGGAATGCCATTACACCACGGGCGGTTTTGATATGTTCATCAAGATTTTTGCACGCAACAATCACCACCTGTTGGAAATCATACACGACCAACTGCAGCCGCTCGGACTTTCAAGAAGCGAGACCATCATCTCGTTCAATGCGGCCATCGACCGGCAGTTGCCTGTCGTCAACCTTGTTGACGAACTCGACAACGAAGACTGAGACCGACGTCACGGTCTTACATAATCCACAAAGTCATAGCTGAATGCGTGCCGCTCATCGGCACCATGGCTTTCGCGCACCTCCTCACGCCAGTCGTCGTAGGGAGGGAAAAAGGTGTCGGCGTCTTCGGGGATGTCGTGGATTTCTGTCAGGCACAGACGGTCGGCTATCTTGATGGCCTGACGGTAGATGCTGGCTCCCCCGATGATATATACCTCCTCTTCTTCCTGACAGTGGGAGAGCGCTTCTTCCAAAGACAAATAATGCTCACAACCGGGAAACTCTGCCTTGCCACGGCTGAGCACGATGTTGCGGCGGTGGGGAAGGGCACCTTTGGGCAATGATTCAAAGGTGCGTCGCCCCATGATGATGGTATGTCCCATGGTCAGGGTCTTGAAACGGCGTAGGTCGTTGGGCAACCAGTATATAAGGCGGTTGTCTTTGCCAATGGCTCTGTTCGTGGCCACGGCGGCGATGATGTTGATGCGCATGGTGATGGATTGATGGTCACACAGATACCTGACCGGCGATGTGGGGCCAGGGGGCGTAGCCGGTCAGTTCAAAATCTTCGTAGGTGAAGTCGTTGAGTTCCTTGATGGCGGGGTTGATTCGCATCTGGGGAAGTGGGCGGGGTGTTCGCGTGAGTTGCAACTCTACCTGCTCGAGGTGGTTGAGATAGATGTGGGTGTCGCCAGTGGTGTGGATAAAGTCGCCGGCTTGCAGTCCTGTCACCTGTGCCATCATCTGGAGAAGCAGGGCATAGGAGGCAATGTTGAACGGGACACCGAGGAAGGTGTCGGCTGAGCGCTGATAGAGTTGGAGGCTGAGACGGCCGTCGGCCACATAAAACTGAAACATCGTGTGGCAGGGGGGAAGGGCCATCTTCTCTACCTCAGCCACATTCCAGGCACTTACTATCATGCGGCGCGAATCGGGATGGTGGCGGATAAGGTCTACCACATTCTTGATTTGGTCGATGGTGCCGCCGTCATAGTCGGGCCATGAGCGCCACTGATGGCCATACACGGGACCTAACTCTCCGTCGGCGTCGGCCCATTCATTCCATATTCTTACTCCGTGTTCCTGCAGCCAGCGCACATTGGTGTCACCGCGAAGAAACCACAGCAGTTCGTAAATGATGGACTTCAGGTGCAGTTTCTTGGTGGTCAGCAGAGGAAAGCCGTCTTCCATATGGAAACGCATCTGATGGCCAAAAATGCTCTTGGTGCCAGTGCCGGTGCGGTCGGTCTTGGTCACTCCTTCTGTCATGATACGGTGGAGAAGGTCAAGGTATTGTTTCATATTGTTGTCAGTATTTCTTTGTTGGTTGCTGGGATATGGGTGCTCCTGATTTTCCATTCCTGGGGATAGAGGTTGTTGGAGCGGTTGCCGAGATGCTTGACAAACCCGAGCGGAAGGCCATGGTGGGTGACAAGGACGTGCCCACGCGGGGTGTCTTCGGGCAGGCTGATGGCTTCCTTGCGTAGGTAGGCAATGGCGGTGGCATCGTCAAGGTCGGCTTGGGGAAAGGCGTCACGGGATAGTGCCGCGGATAGTGCAAGTTCATGTCGGGGAATCAGGTCTTTTCCCCTGAGGGTGGCGATGCCTATGCCGGCATGGAAGATTTTCAGGCGTTTGCAAGCTGCATGATATGTTGCCTCCCATATCTTGGGTATGGCGGCAATGCGCTCGTCTATCTGCAGAAGTGCATATTGGTCGGTATCTTGAATCCATCCTGACAATGACTTGACTGGGAGCGGACTGCGGGATGGTGTTTTCCCCTTTGCTGCTCTCGCCTTTCTGGTGCAGGATGCTGAGTCGTGATGGTCGGTATCTGTGGATGTCTTGCGCAATGCTGCCATAAAGAGGCCCTCTCCTCGTGTCACGCCGGGAATGAAGCGATATACAGGAGCTGTGCATTCCGTGACGAGTGAACCAACGATGTTCCATTCGGGGCGGGTCGCCACTTCTACGGGCTCGGCTCCAAGTTCCTGCATGGCCCAAAGGATGTTGTGCTCGTTCTCCTTGGAGTTGAGCGTGCAGGTGGAGTAGATGAGCAAACCTCCCGGACGCAGGCACGACCAGGCGCTGCTCAATATATCACGCTGGAGGCGGCTGCAGTTCTCCACATGCTGCACCGACCATTCCGAGATGGCGCCGGCGTCTTTGCGGAACATCCCTTCGCCAGAGCAGGGGACGTCGGCAAGGATGACATCAAACATCAGACCGCTGCGGGCATAGTCCGCAGGATAGTTTTGTGTCACAATCACGTCGGGATGACCATATTTCTGAATGTTCTCTATTAGAATCTGGGTGCGAAGGGGAATAGGCTCGTTGGCAAACAGCAGACTGCCCGATGGGAGCGCGCTGAGTGCTGATGTCGATTTCCCACCAGGGGCGGCGCAGAGGTCGAGCATGATGACGGGTTGGCTCACTTGTTGGCGGAGCACTTCGTCAATGAACATGGATGAGGCGTCCTGCACATAGTAGGCTCCTGCATGAAGGAGTGGGTCGAAGGTGAAATTGGGACGCTCGCTGAGGTAATAGCCATCAGTACACCAGGCCACATCTTCCGGGTGATAATGGGGCATGATGGCTTTGCCACGCGCTTTGAGGGGGTGCAGGCGGACGCTGGTGGGGGATTGTGATGACATGCCTGCCGACCATCGGCTGTACAGGCGGTCGCCCATCAGCTCACGGGTGTAGCGGGTAAACTCCTCTGGCAACTGCATCACGTGGTCAGAAATCAATAAAGAAGCCGTCGTCTTGGCTATCCTCTTCCTCCTTGGGCTTCTGTTTGGGGGGATTGGTCAGATTGCCGTCTTTGTCAAACATGCCGTAGGTGGTGCGGAGGACGATGAACTCGGTGCGGCGGTTGAGCTGGTCGCAGATGTCTTGCTTGTCTTTGTCGAGGGCCTTGATAAACTCCTCGGTCAGCACATCGCCTTCCTTCAGCCAGTCATATTGGGCGGCAAGTTTCTTGCGAACCACCTTGGGCTTCTCCTTGCCGTATCCCTTGGGGGTGAGGCGGTCGCTGACGATGCCGTGGGCGATGAGATAGTCAACCACCGATTCGGCGCGACGTTGGGCAAGGCCGATGTTGTAGGCCTGACTGCCATGGTAGTCGCAGTGGGCACTGAGTTCTATGGTCACATTGGGGTTCTCGTTGAGCAATGTCACCAACTCGTCGAGTGCCTGGGTCGACTCCGGGCGCAGCGTGGCCTTGTCGTAGTCATAGAAGATATTGTCTATCATGACGGGGACGGTGATGGAGGCAAGGGGGAACTGGAGCACATGCTCATAGGAGTCGTCGGTGGCGACGACATGCAGCTCTTCCTTGTGGTTGAGGTAGCCGCGGCAGGTGGCGAGGAAGACATAGTCTACTCCAGGGGTGAGCACCTGCTCAAACGAACCGTCACTCCTCACGCTGAGTTTCTCGTTGGTGCCGTCATTGCCCACCATATATACCTGGGCGGCAGTGAGTTCATAACCGTCCATCTCATATACCCATCCCTTAACGGTCTGGATAATCTCAGGCTTTTCAAAACTGTAGATGTGGTCCCATCCACGGCCGTCGCCTCGGTTGGAGCAGAAAAATCCACGGTTGTGTGGCCCCTCAAAGGTCATGCCGAAATCATCGCCCTGTGAGTTGAGGGGATAGCCGGGATGCTCAAGTTCGTATTGCCCGAAGTCATTCACGGTGGCGATGTAGATGTCAAGACCGCCCATGCCGGGCAGACCGTTTGAGGAATAGTATAGGTCGCCATTGGGACGGAACGTGGGGAACATCTCGTCGCCCGCTGTGTTAATCGATGGACCGAGGTTCTCCACTCCGCCCAGACCAGAGGTGGTCAGCCTGACACGCCAGATGTCCAGACCGCCTTCGCCTCCGGGCATGTCGGAACAGAAATAGAGCCATTCCCCGTCGGGTGATACGGCGGGATGGGCATAACTCGACAATGTGTCGCGGGTGAGCTCCACATCACTGGGCTTTCCCCATGAGGCATCACTGCGGTTGGATTTCAAAATCTTGGCATAACGGGGGTAGGAGGGGTCTGATGAGCATTGGGTGAGATACATCTCGCGCTCATCACTGCTGAAACAGCAGGCGCCTTCGTCGTATTGGCTGTTCAGACCGGATTCCACACGCTGGGGCTTTCCCCATTTTCCCTTGTCGTCTTTCTGCGAAAAGAAGATGTCACCGTTCTTCGTGCCGGTGATGCCGCTCAACTCATCGCCCTCTGCCTCGTTGCGGGTGGAGGTGAAATAGAGCTGGTCGTGGTCCTCGCCCATCAGCATGGGGGAATAGTCGGCGCGGCGTGAGTTGAACACCTCCATGCGCTTCACGGAATAGCGCGAACCGTCTTCCTTCAGCTTGGGGGCTGAAATGGCAGATTCAAGACCATTCTTGGCAAGAATGTTGTCGGGCATGGAGTCGAGGGCGATTCGGAATTCTTCGGCTGCCTCCTTGTAGTTGCCGTTTTTCATCAGCTGGCGGGCAAACGACAAATGGGTCTCACCATCGTCTTGCTTGTATCTGATGACATTGCGGAAGGCGGCTATCGCTTTTTGGGTGGAGTTGATTTTGTCGTAGCAGAAGGCCATCTTCTTGGCTATCTGACCTCGTTTGGCTCGCTCTTTGGCGGGGGTCTTCGAGTAGGCTGTCTTGTACTCGGAGGAGGCATCATAATACTCTCCCAAGGCAAGAAATTTCTCACCTCGCTTCAGATTGCGGTCTGTTCCACATGAGAACAGCGCCAAAAGAATGGCCAGCATGATGGCTTGCTTGCAAAATGGACTCTTCATCATTATATTATATAACGATTCGCCGGCCGATTTATTGTTGGTGTGCCTAAATCTTGTCCAATGCCTGGCGGATGTCGTCGAGGATGTCGTCCACATCCTCAATGCCTACCGACAGACGGATAAGGTCGGGGGCGACACCGGCCTCACGCAACTGCTCGTCCGACAGCTGGCGGTGGGTATGGCTGGCGGGATGCAGCACACAGGTGCGGGCATCGGCGACATGGGTAACAATGTTGATCATCTCAAGGGAGTCCATAAACTGGATGGCGGTCTCACGGCTGCCTTTAAGTCCAAAGGCGATGACGCCGCACGAACCGTTGGGCAGGTATTTCTGTCCAAGGGCGTAATAATGGTCGCTGGGCAGACCGCAGTAGTGTACCCATGCCACTCGGTCATCACCGCTCAGAAACTCTGCCACACGTTGGGCATTGGAGCAATGGCGGGCCATCCTCAGATGTAAGGTCTGCAATCCAAGGTTGAGCAGGAAGGAGTTTTGGGGAGCGGGGATGCTGCCCAGGTCACGCATCAGTTGTGCCACCAACTTGGTGGTGTACCCCATCTTGCCAAACGCCTTGACGTAGGTCAGACCATGATACGACTCGTCGGGAGTGGTCAGGCCGGGGAACTTCTCGGCATGGGCCATCCAGTCGAAATTGCCGCTGTCCACTACGGCTCCGCCTACTTGGGTGGCCATGCCGTCCATATATTTGGTGGTGGAATGGGTCACGATGTCGGCGCCCCATTCAAAGGGACGGCAGTTGATGGGGGTGGCGAAGGTGTTGTCCACAATGAGGGGGACACCGTTCTTGTGGGCTATCCTCGCGAATTTCTCTATGTCGAGGACGGCACAGCCGGGGTTGGAGATGGTCTCGCCAAACAAGGCCTTGGTATTGGGACGGAATGCCTGCTGAATCTCTTCCTCACTGGCTTCGGGGGACACGAAGGTGCATTCGATGCCGAGTTTCTTCAGGGTCACGCCAAACAGGTTGAAGGTGCCGCCGTAAATCTCATTCGAGGTGACAACATGGTCGCCTGCCTCACAGATGTTGAACAGGGCATAGAAATTGGCGGCCTGACCGCTGGAGGTGAGCACGCAACCCACACCGCCTTCAAGGGCGGCTATCTTGGCTGCTACTGCGTCGTTGGTGGGATTCTGAAGGCGGGTGTAGAAATAGCCTTCTTTTTTCAGGTCAAACAACTGGGCCATCTCGTCAGAGTCGTCATACTTAAAGGTGGTGCTCTGGATGATGGGCAACTCAATGGGTTCTCCGTTCTTGGCCTTGTATCCTGCATGGATGCAGAGGGAGGCCCTTCTCAAATTCTTTTTCACGTTATTAAAAATTTTCTGCAAAGATAGTGCAAAATTCCGATTAAGCGAGCAAAATGCAAATTTAATTTGCATTTTCGAGCGAGAGGAATTTATCCAAATCGAGAGTAATGCCAAACAAAATACGAAGTTTTTGCCGCCGCATCGTTCTGTATGAGGGGGAGTCAAATATAATGAACGACTTGAGAAAAGAACGCCGTGAGCCGAATGGAGCTCCCCTCCCCACGCGTGGGGAGGGGTTGGGGTGGGGAATCATTTTCCTGAAAAACAAGAAATTACATACCCCACCTTCATGGGACTAATCTTTATACACAATTCCATAACCGCCTGGAAACCAATAATTTATTAACATTAATTTTGTAAAATAATTTCGTTGTGTAAAATATTTTTACTATCTTTGTTGGTATGTATCTCCAAATTTCAGCGGTATAGGAGGAGACCTCCGAATCTCCCGCCGTTTACAAAATCTAACACTTGATATGGTAAAGAATCAAACATGCGTGATAAACAGGTGCTGCAAGAGCCATAAGGAACGCATAGGGGCCTACAGGCTTCTTGACAACGACAGCTGGGGTGTCGAGGATGTTGTGGGTACCATGGCCTCAGTCTGTTCGGAGAATGCCAAGGGCCGGTCGCACGTGCTCTGCATAGAAGACACCTCCGAGCTGAACTACGACAATATCTCCGGCCGCCTCCGTTCCGATGACCCCGACTTCGGTCCTGGCACGGAGGAGAGCATGAGTTACAGCATCTTCGTCCACCCCTGCCTGGTGGTCGACGAGTGCAGCCTCACGCCGCTGGGCTTCTCCCACGTCGACATATGGAGCCGCGCCCGCGACCGTTCCTGCATCCCCGACCGCCACGTTCGCCCGTTGGAGGAGAAGGAGTCCTACAAGTGGGCGAAGGGTGCGGAGATGTCGGTCGCCTCCCTGCCCCCGGAGGTCCCCAAGACCGTGGTCTGCGACCGCGAGGGCGACACCTATGAGACGATGGCCCGCATCAAGGCGTGCGGCTGCGACTTCCTCATACGCTCCCACTTCAACAGGCATTCCAGCGACGGCCACCCCATATGGGGGAAGATGCTGGAGTCCGAGCCCGCCTGTACCTACGAGATGGTGGTCAAGCGCAAGGGAGAGGCTACCAGGACCGCGCTGATGGAGCTGAGATGGGAGCGGTTCGACGTCAAGTGCCCGAGGAGGGGCTCCGGCGGGTACCCCAAGACAACCGCCGTGACATGCGTGTACACAAGGGAAGTTCCAGGAACAGCCCCCAAGGGCACGGAGCCCGTGGAGTGGAAGCTGCTTACCTCCCATGAGGTCGGCGGCATAGAGGAGGCCATGCGGATAGTCCGCTGGTACAGACTCAGATGGATGATCGAGGAGGTTTTTGCAGTCATCAAATCCCGTGGCATGGATGTGGGTGACGCCCAGTTGGAAAGCGGTAAGGCCATGAAGAAACTCGTCATCTTGTCCCTTTATGCGGCATGGGCAATCATGGTCGCAAAAACGGCACTGGACGCCAAGAGTGAGGACATGCCCGCAAGCATCATCTTCTCAGAACGCCAGATTTTGACCCTGAATGCTATCATGGGCTATCTGCATGCGCAGTCACCCAGGGCGAAGGATGGGAAGAATCCCTACCTCAAGCAGTCCATGCCATGGGCGGCGTGGATACTGGCAAGATTGGGAGGATGGAGCGGATACGAGAAAGCACACGGCAGGCCGGGGTACAAGACGCTAAGTAAGGGCCTCGACAAATTTTATACCTGGCATCTTGCCAGAACCAGCTGCGACCCACAACAAAAAGATGTGTATAAAGATTAGTTCATGGGAGGGGAGTTGCTGGCGCACAAGGTTTTTCCTTTTTGGCACACCCTGCCATCTCAATATTCCCTATCTGCTCATCCAATACTTGCGCTCCTCATCATCCATCAGCTCTATGGCATAGCGGAGCGTGGTGCGGTGCATCTCATGAACATGCAGACTGAGAAAATTGCGCAGGAGATCCATGCTGACACGCTTGCCCATCTCGCGCAACATCCATCCCACAGCCTTGTGCATCAGGTCATGAGGATGCCGCAGGTGGTATTCCGCATAGCGCAGACACCATGAGGGGTCACCCTGCTGGGAGGTCTTCCATGAGCAGACGATGCTCATGCGCTGCTTCCAAAGGTTGTCGCTCGCTGCCAACTGGTCGAGAATCTGAAACTTATAGTCAGTATGTAGGGCAAGTTCCCCGTTACCGCCAAGGTAGGTGGGCAACAAGAGCCAATGGCCAAGTATCTTGTGTACCGACAAGTCCACCAAATCCCAGTTGTTGGCTTGTTCGGCATAATGAAGGTACATGGTCACTATCTCATCGCGTTTGCGGGCAGCTTCTTTGTCGTTGATAAGACGTTTCTTCGCATTTTTCTCAAACTGGGAAACAAGCAGGAGCAGACCACACAGCCTCACCTCATGCCAGCGGCTCATCAGCAGTTCGGGAATGTCATCCAGTGTCACATCGTTAGCCACAGCCTTCACCACTTCGCGTGTCTGGGGTACTTTGAGCCCTAAAAACTCGTCTCCGTGCCCATATTCTCCGGGGGCGGTCTTGAAGAAGCGTATGAGTATTTGCCGCTGTGCCTCGTTGCGCTGCGACTCCATAAAACTGATGATTTCCTTCGTTTTGGTCATGATTATTAGGTGATAATGTGACTAACCGTTTGACAAAAGTAGGCAAATTATGCGATATATACTCCTTCTTTTGTTAAAATTTGCCAAACCTACTATGGTTTCGGAGTTTTTTTCTTATCTTTGTTCCCACTATTTCCTAACCGGCGTGATGCCGAGTACCTAAATCTCACTTATTTCAACCATTTCAGCCAGCATAAGGCTGTTTTTCCAGATTGATAGGATGATGAAAAGAACTATTGTAATGGCATTGTGCCTTTTTCTGATTACTGTTTCTGCATCCGCTCAGGTGAAGTGGAATGCGGAGTATCAGGCATATATCGACCAATATAAGGATATCGCCATTGAGGAGATGGCCAATTATCGCATACCTGCCAGCATCACTCTTGCACAAGGACTGCTTGAGAGTGGAGCGGGCAAGAGCTATCTGTCGCGCTGCGGAAACAACCATTTCGGCATCAAGAGCCATGGATGGCTGGGACGCACCATCAAGCATGATGACGACAAGAAACAGGAGAGCTTCAGGGCATACGACAGCCCGCGTGAAAGCTACGAGGACCACAGCCGCTTCATAGCCAACAGGGAACGGTATCAACGGCTCTTCTCGCTCAATATCACCGACTACCGCGGATGGGCAAATGGACTGAAGCAATGCGGATATGCCACCAATCCCAAATACGCACAACGGCTCATCAGCATTATCGAGACCTATCAGCTCTATAAGTACGACACCATGTCGCCTGCCCGTAAGATGATGGCGGTGGAGAACAAAGTGGAGACGCCTGTCAGCAAGAGGGCGGTCTTCACGGTGCATCCCATCAAGTCCTACAATCAGAATTACTATGTCTATGCACGTCGTGGCGACTCTTTCGAGTCCATCGGCAAGGAGGTGGGAGTGTCTGCTTCCAACCTGGCAAAATACAATGAGCGCGATGCTGATGATGCTTTGAGAGAGGGCGATGTGGTCTACCTGCGCAAAAAACAGAAGAAAGCCGACAGACGTTACCGCGACTATCGCCATGAGGTCAAGCAGGGCGAGAGCATGTACACCATCGCTCAGACCTATGGCATGAGACTTTCCAGTCTCTATAAGCTCAATCATCTCGACCCCGACTACGCCATCCAGGTCGGCGACCAACTGAGGGTCTACTGATTCATTTAGGGGTAATGGCTTAACTTCAAAGCTAAGCGTTCACTTCTTTGACTACTTAACTACTTGAATAAAAAAATACCTGAGCTCAAATCGTGCTCAGGTATTTTTCTGCTTTCTCCAAATCTTCGGGCGTGTCGATGCCTACCGTCTCTTGGTTGGTCAGGCCCACACGGATGCGGTAGCCGTTCTGCAACCAGCGCAACTGCTCGAGGCTCTCGGCTTTCTCCAGCGACGACTGGGGCAGTCGGGTCACTTCCCGCAGCACTTCCGTGCGGTAGGCATAAAGACCGAGATGCTTCAGGAAGGGATATTGGCTCAGCCATTCCTTACGGTCCACACCCCTGACAAAGGGTATCACACTGCGGCTGAAATAGAGGGCGAAACCGCGGTTGTCGACAACAATCTTCGGGGAGTTGGGATTCTCCACGGTATCCATGCTGTCGAATGGCTTGCCCAATGTGGCTATCTGTGTCTCCGGGGCGTCAAAACAACGGCAGAGCGTGATAATCTGCTCCGGGTGGATGAACGGTTCGTCGCCTTGCACGTTCACCACTACGTCGTAGTCGCCGCCAATCTTCTCTACAGCCTCGGCAATGCGGTCGGTGCCGCTCTTGTGGTCGGCTGAGGTCATGACGACACGGCCGCCAAAGGCTTCCACTGCATTGTAGATGCGCTCATCATCGGTGGCTACATAGCAGTCGCTGAGCACCGACGACACTTTCTCGTATACCCTTTCTATCACGGTCTTGCCGCCGAGCATCGCCAATGGCTTGCCCGGGAAACGCGTCGACGCATAGCGGGCGGGGATGATTCCAATAACTTTCATAATCTCAAAATCTTAATGTCCCGTATGCTGCTGTATCACAGCAGCCGGCGTAGCTTAAATCTCAATTGTCGTGCAAACTGAGTGCAGACGAAAGCTTGCTTTCAGTATGCCGAGGTGCAGCCGACAATCAAGCGTAAATCTTAAATCTCAAATCTCAAACCTCAAACCTAAATCAGATGTGCTGTTCCAATGAAGTACATCAGCAGATATCCCAATACGATGGAGATGACACCCATGATGAGTCCGATGTGGGCCATGTCTTTCTGGTTCACCAGGTTGGTGGAGTAGGCGAGGGCATTCGGTGGGGTGGAGATGGGAAGCACCATGGCACTCGAGGCGGCGATGGCAATGCCGATGAGGATGGTGGAGGTGCCGCCGATGGCTTCCAACTTGTCGCCCATGGCGGTGCAGACTACTGCGAGGATGGGCATCAGCAAAGCAGCTGTGGCGGAGTTGCTGATGAAGTTCGACAGTGCGTAGCAGATGATGCCTGAGAGTATGAGAATCAGCAGCGGCGAGAAATTGCCGAAGGGGATTGACTCTACCATCTTCTCTGCAAGACCTGAGGCATTGAGGCTGTAACCGAGGGCAAAACCACCGGCTACCATCCAGATGACCGACCAGTTGATTTCCTCCAGGTCATATTTGGTGATGACACCGGTCAGGGCAAATACCACAAAGGGTATCAAGGCTACCGTATAGGAGTTGATGCCGGTAACGCTGTCAAGCAACCACAGGGCAACCGTCACGAAGAAAGTGATAATCACGATATAGGTCTTCTTGTCGCGCTTCATGTTGCTCTCTATCTCAAGCTGGACGGTCTTCTGGGTAAACGGGAAGATTTTCTTGAGCAGGAACCAGCTGATGAAAAGCAGCACGATGACAAGGGGCACCATATAGAGCATCCACTCGCCGAAGCCGATGTTCATGTTCAGACCCTCAGGGTCGTTGAGGTATTTCAACGCGATGGTGTTGGGAGGGGTGCCGATGGGGGTGCCGATGCCGCCGAGGTTGGCTGCCACGGGGATGGAGAGGGTCATGGCGATGCGGCCCTTGCCCTCTGGGGGCAACTGCTTGAACACAGGGGTCAGGAAGGTGAGCATCATGGCTGCCGTTGCTGTGTTGGAGACAAACATCGAGAACAGACCGGTGATGAAGATGAAACCGAGAAGCACATTCTCACTCTTGCTGCCGAAGGGCTTCAGCAATACCTTGGCCAACTGACCGTCAAGACCAGTCTTCGTGGCGGCAATGGCAAGCACAAAACCGCCGATGAACAGCATGATGACGGGGTCGGCAAATGTCGCCATGATGGCCTTATAGGAGAGCAGTGTGCCCACCTTGGTCTCGTCACACATGAAGATGATGCCGGAGTCGGAGGTGAACAACAGCAGAAGACCGATGATGGCTACTGATGTGGCCCACGACGATACCACCTCAAGCAACCACATCAGGGTGGCAAAGGCAAAAATGGCGATGATGCGCTGCTGCACAACGGTCAGTCCGTCCATGCCGAAGAAACTCGATGGCATGTTCCAAAGTATGAGTGTCACAATGAGGACAAAAATGGCTTGGGCGGATTTCTTGATTACTCTGCCAGGATGGTATTTCTTGGCATGACTCACTTGATGGTAGGCTTCAACAAGGTGAAAACCTGGGAAGTTCTTAAACATTTCCTACTTTTTACTTTTTATAATGCAGTTGATAAATTACCGACACGACACATCGCGTCACTACTCTTCATTCAAACAAATAGTTTTGGGAGTGCAAAGGTAAGAAATAATGAAGGATAGAAAAAAGATTGGCTCATATTTCAATATATGAACCAATCTTTTTTAGTGTATTTTTGCCAATTATTCTGCGGCGGACTTCAAAATGCAAACTCCACTTCGCAAACAGCCTTGGCTTATGCCCACACTGAGAGGTCTTTCTCGGCGATGAATCTCATGTCGTTGAGAATGATGGTCTCGCGGGCGAGAGTGGGGTCGTCGGTGCGGAATACGAGAATGCCTTTCCCGCGGAGCAGGAAACTGTACATATAGGTAAGGCTTATGCCGGCATTGCTCAGTATCTCTATCGCATCGGCAGCACGGCCGGGCTGGTCGTCGAGTTCGATGGCGAACACGTCGGAGAGAGCCACAGGGATTCCTGCTTTCTTCAGACCTTCGTAGGCACGGAGGGGCTCGGCGCAAATCACACGGTAGATGCCGTTGTCGGCTGTGTCGGGTATCGTGGATGCAATAATCTGCAAACCAAACTGACGGAACAGGCCAAGCACCTTGACCAAAGAGCCTGACTTGTTCTCAATGAAAATGGAAAGCTGATGGATAGTCATGGGGTTATGGGTATTAGAATAGTTTTCTTAAGTCTTTCACGCGCACCGCCTTGCCCTCGTCTGAGGCATGAATGCCGCCTTTGGGGAGCAGGTGGACTTTCGGGGTGACCAAAATCTCGTCCTTCAACTGACGGGTAATCTCACGGGTGAGGCTCTGGAGGCGCTGGTAGTCGTCGGTGAACAACTCACGGAGCTCCACATCTACGGTCATCGTGTCGTTGCCGTCTACTGTCTGGAGGGTGATGAGATAGTCGGTGCTGAGTTCCTTGAACTTCAGCAGTATCTTCTCTATCTGGATGGGGAAGATATTCACGCCCTTCAGAATCATCATGTCGTCGCTGCGGCCCTGGAGACGGGCAAGACGCTTGTGGGTGCGTCCGCAGGGGCATTCCCCGCTGATGATGCTCGTCAGGTCGCGGGTGCGGTAGCGAAGCAGAGGCATCGCCTCACGGTTGATGGTGGTGAGGACCAACTCACCCAACTGACCGTCCTCGACTGGCTCCAAGGTGACGGGGTCGATAATCTCAACGATGAAATAGTCTTCCCAGATGTGGATGCCGTTTTGCTCAGGACATTCAAATGCCACACCAGGACCCATCATCTCTGAGATGCCGTATGAGTTGTAGGCCTTCACACCGAGGTTCTGCTCGATGCGGCGGCGCTGCTCCTCGCTGTGGGGCTCGGCTCCGATGCAAAGCACACGCAATTTGGTGTCGCGGCGTGGGTCAACGCCTTCCTCTCGCATCACCTCGTAGATTCGGGAGGCATAACTGGGGATGGCATGGAGAACGGTGGTGCCGAAGTCCTTGATGAACTTAATCTGGCGTGTCGTGTTGCCGGCAGCGGCAGGTACGGTGAGCATCCCAACCTTCTCTGCTCCGTATTGGAAACCAAGGCCGGCGGTGAACATTCCGTATCCGGCGGAGTTCTGGAATACGTCCTCAGGACGGCTGCCGACCATCCAAAGACAGCGGGCAACAGCGTTGGCCCACTCGTCGATGTCCTTCTGGGTGTGGAGCACAACGGTGGGATTGCCGGTCGTACCACTCGATGAGTGCAGACGGGTGCAGTCTCGCAGAGGTACACATGCCAATCCAAAGGGGTAGTGCTCACGCAGGTCGTCTTTCGTGGTGAACGGCAACTTCTTAACATCATCAAGACTCTTGATGTCGTCTGGGGTGATGCCAAGTTCCTTGAACTTCTCTTGATAGAAAGGTGAGTTCATGCAGTGGGCGACAGTCTTCTTCAAACGCTCCAACTGCAACTGACGAAGTGCCTCTACAGGCATCGTCTCCAATTCTGGGTGTAAGTATTGTGAGTATTCCATAATCTGCTTTTTGATTGACAAATGTCGCTCTTTTTCCCCTTTCAGTTTGCAAAATTACACATATTTTCTTAAATAAAGACTGTTTGTTTCCTTTTTTCTCCCTCAACTCTTTTTTTGTGCTGATTTCGTGCCGTCTCGCCCTGCCTTATGCTTTTTCTTTCCTCCCTTCATTCTTGAAGTCCAGCATGCAGCGGCAATCGCAGCTCTTTTCTCATCTTCCAAATTGCGAACCAAATGTGAACGGGATATGAGCAAATTGCGAACCAAATGTGAATTGAAATCCATGGTTACATAGCGAAAAACAAGTACTTTTGTCAGCGGAAAACCCCATCTCAACAAAATAAAAGATGACACAAAATAACTTATATGCGTATGAGACGATACACCTTCATCCTATTCCTTGCACTCTTCTCCTGCACTGACAGGATGAACGAAAACAACGAAGGCTTCAACATCAATGGGGCATGGGTGCTGCAACAGGTGGAGTATCCATCTGGGGCAGTCTACAACTATTCCATGGATGGTGATGGCTCTGCCTGTCTTGTCTACGACCAACAAAACAACTTGTATGAGTGCAGGATAGCATCCACTTCTTCAGGATTGGTCGTCGTACCGACGGCCAAGCATGTTGTGACATTGATAGACCAAGGTGGCAACAATTGGCTCTATTTGGAGGACGGAGACCCACATCCGCTCTGTGTTGGTGATTCTGCCATCACCATCCAGCGCATTGGCATTCGCTACACGTGGAAACGCGACGATAAACTCTACAGTGAATGGGGGAGAGACATACGCAACATTTTCGATAACGACTCCATCAGTCCAGAACTATCCAATACTCAGAAATATGTGCTTTCTGCCCGCGAGCGTCAGCAGGCAAACTACATCCAATGGCTCATCGCAGCCATAGCCATTGTCGTTATTCTTGCTGTAGCGAACTATATCGTCAACCGTCGTCGCCGCCAACAACTCCAGCTCCAACTTCAGCAAATTCAGGAAGTGCAGGAGAATCGTCCGCAGCAGGTGCGCAAAGCTGTCAAATCGGTAGAGGACACCTTCTTTGCTTCCGATGAGTATGACATGCTGCAGAGACGCATGGCTACTGGACAATTGATGAAGGACGAGGAATGGAGGCAAGTAGAACAAAGTCTGAAGGTAGTATATCCTGGCTTCACCTCACAGTTGCGCAGTCTCTACCCGATGTCCGACGTGGAATACCACACCTGTTTGCTCGTCAAATTGCGCATCCCAACAAAAGATATTGCTGCCGTCCTGGCACGTGAGGCGAGTACTATTAGCACCATGCGAAAGCGTCTCTACAAAAAGGTGTTCAACCGTGAAGGTGGTGCCAAGGATTGGGATGATTTTATTCTCTCCATAGGCTACTGAATGGTCTATTACCATGCACTTATATTATTCATTCTTTTATCACTAACACGAAACAATTATGAAACAAATTCTGATGACAATGGCTGCATTTCTTCTATGCTCTGCCAGCATGAAAGCTCAACGGGTGAATGTGACGGATAAGGATCTCGTCGGCGTATGGACGCTGGAATGGATGCAGTACGATGGCGAGAAAAAAATCATGTGTGGCAAACCAAACGGCTACACTCAGTTCAAATTCTACGGTCCCGACGGTGAGTATGCCGCTGCAGGAATTGCCCTATCCAATGAGGGGAAAATTGTGGTGATACCACAAGAGTATGGAAAGTATAGCCTGAAGGATGGCTGGTATATGGAGATGGGACGTCCGGCCTTGAAAGATGCTGTCATATTGACCGACAAGACTCATTACAGAGGACGTTGGAAAAATCGCACCGACATGTGGGTGAAGCATCCTTCGATGTCCGAAAAGGTGGTTCGCTACATTGTCAATAACTGTAAGATGAAGGACATACCTGCCGATGTCCAGAAAACCATCAAGCAAAGCCTGTTCGAATAGAACATATCTGCACTTTGCAGATTCAACAATTCGATAAAATCATAAAGGTTAAAATGCCCGGGTTTCTGGAGGGCGCAGTGATGCGACCTCCAGATTTTCTGCTGGCAACAATAAAGCCCAAATCACTGTTGAATCAGCAATTTGGGCTTGAAAAAGTCGGGGCGACAGGATTCGAACCTGCGACCGCCTGGTCCCAAACCAGGAGCGCTACCGGACTGCGCTACACCCCGAATGCCTTCCTTGACGGAAATGCGGGTGCAAAATTACAGATTAGTTTTGGAACATACAAATTTTAAGGGTGTTTTTTTATCCCATTTGATGATTGGCACCCTTTTTCTCTTATAATAATTCAACTTCCACAAGTTGAGAGTAGTTGAAGAAGTTAAGCTTTACTTCTTGAATGGGTCGCCTTGGGGGTCTCTGCTCACTACCCAGCGGAAAGCATTGACGAAAAGCAGCTGCTGCGTGGCATCAATGAAGCCTTGGTCGCCATGCCCCATATTGAGATACACCATCCGGTACTTCTTGTTGGTCCACACAATGGGGAAATCACCGAATTTCACCACATCCTTCAGTCCGAAAGGATACATCTTCTGTGAGATGCTGACCAGCACCTCCACATCTTCATTCAAACGGGGTGATGGCTGCCACTGATAGTACTCACTCGCGGGGGCAACGAATTCTTTGGGGAGAGTGACGGTGACCGGATGGTTGGTCACATCACACTCGACAAGGGCTGGTTGGGGTGGCCAGTTGTTGCAGTAGAATTGTCCGCACCCCAAAAACTGGTTCAGCCATGGCCAGTGCGTGTTGCGGTCGTTGTAGGCGGAAGCGTGAAACCCTATCCATCCACCACCATTCTCCATATATTTCTCAAATGCATCCCTTTGCTTTTTCCCACCTGGAGAAGCGTTCAGGCAGACCACGACACTGTATTCTTTCAGACGCTCATAGGGATATTCCTCCAAGGAGGTGGTCACGTCCATCATCCACCCCTCACCATAGGTGAGCTTGTGAAAGAACTCGATGGCCTGTTTGTCAAATTGCACGTGGGCCTCCTCAGCACCTGGCTCCCATAAGAGCAACGCCTTGAACCGGGGAGCGCTGGCATAGTTGGCTGCATATTCTCCCTCGTTCTGCGCACTGAGGGGAATGCTTACGAGCAGCAACATCATAAAGAATAAAACCTTTTTCATTTGCATATTGATTTAGTTATTGATATTCAGACAATAGGGACAGGAATTTCGCCGCCGATGTCACCCATACTTCTTTGTAGCAGGCATTGTTGGTGTGGGGCCAATAGGGCGTGTCGTCATCTCCCCATGAGCGTATGCCTACGGGAATCTCACCCATGATTTCACCCGAAGAAAAACTGTCCAGCGATGGATAACGGCGTCCCTCGCCGTAGATGAGCGACTGACAGAATGGATTTTTCCCCACGGTCCAGTAGAGCTGCTCCCTTCCTATCTGCAGCAACTCGTCGTCATTGAGGAAATGTCCGCATATGGCTGCGGCCTTTCCGGCTGATAAGATAATCGCCTCATTGCCGTTGAAGATGCCAAACCAGATGGGGAACCGTCTCAGATAGAGGCTGTTGCTGATGTTCACGCCATTTCTTAGTTGCTTGTCGTAGCGCTCATGGGCATTCTCGGGGGAAAAGATGTGAAGGGAGTGGAAACCTGCTGAGTCGGAATACTCTTCTGTTTTGTATATCCCGGAAGGGGCCATGCCGTAGGGTTCGGTATATCGTTGGATTGCCTTCAAGTGGTTGCCATACAGTCTGATGCATTGCTGCCACTGTCCGTAATCCTTGTGAGTAGGCTGACTTTCACACAAGTTGACCAATGCCTGCATCAGCAACTGCTGTCTTGACTGGTGAATATAATGAATGATGGCTCGCCGTGTCGTGTCACGGTAGAAAAATCCTGGGCAGACGCCTTTTTCCTCTTGGCATTCCATGACATACCTTATGCTGCTGGCGGCTATCTCTCCGTATTCCTCTTTCCCTGTCAGCATGAAGAGTTGTGATGCTGCCCAACTGATGGTGGCTTGAAACTGTGCGGGCGAGGTGTTGTAGGTATGCTCCATGATGTGAGGGAATACGTCATACCCATCGCGCTGGAATTTGCTCATGGCGAATTTGAAGTCTTCCTCGGCTGCACTTTTCAAACTGTCGCGCAACGATGAAGCAGGGATTGTCCGAGCTGCGAATGCCTCGCATGCGGCATAGAGGAAATTGTCGTAGGCTGTATTTTGAAGACGGACGGTGTGGATGTCATCGTCCGTACCGATAATGCCATCGGTCCAATGCAGCAGACCGATGCTGCTGGCATGAAATCCATCTCCAAGGCGGCAGCGTAGCACAAACCGAAGTCCCCATAAAGACTCTTCAAACAGACGCCTGGCAAGCGGTGAGTTCTTGTCTTGGGTTTTGTTCCACATTTCGAGCAGGGCGTATGCTGTCTCGCAGGTTTGCAGCGTCTGTTGCGACAGGTCGCCTGCATCATGCCAGCCTCCTCCGTATGTGAGGCTTTTCCCGTCGTAGGAGCAGAATACGTCGTTGTGGCAGACGCCATGGATGCCGGGCACCTCATAGCCACACCGTTGACAGAAAATGAAGTTGAGCAACAGCTGCTCCGCATGCTGGAACACATCGTCGCCGATATGGAAGGCATCCGTCTGCATGCCCATATATTCCAACCGATAATCCCCTGCCTTTGCAAACGGCGAGAAATCGAGGATGCCGAATGTGCCAAGGGTTGTCGCTTTGGTCTGTGCATGGCCTGTGAACATGATGCCGCCGCTTTGGGTGTCGACAAGTCTGAACTGATTGTCACCGCTGATGGGCATGTGCTCAGGAAGTCGGAAGACGGCTGTCTTGCTTCCTTGTGCGAAATATCCGGTGGTGGAATAGGCAATCAGTCCTGGTTCCGGGGTCCATCCTTTCTCAATATAGGAGTGTGCGGCTTGTTCAAGGCGTATGTTGGCAATACGGTATGTGAAGGAATCGCATTGGGCTTGATTGCGTCCCTTCAGGTCGGTGTAGATGTCAAGGGTATGCACTTTGCGGCGGTCGATGCCGGAGATGTCGTAGACCACCCTGTTCCATTGGTTGTTTCTCAGGTTGACCAAATGGGCACCTAAGTCATCCTGCGCATTGCTGTTCAGGAAAAGGTTGAGGTTCATGATGGCGACACCCTCACACTGGGGATATACATCCATGGTGATGCGGTTGAATTCCTCCAGGTTGCGGCCGTTCAGATGGTATGACACGGTGGCTCTCCCATAAGTAGCGTAGTCGGGGTCATTGGGTGGGCCCTGTGCGCGCTGACCTGTGCTGACGGGTATGCTGAGGGTAAGTTGTCTGTTGTCGTTGAAGGACATGGTGCCGAGTCCCTGATGCTGCCAATGGGGTGGGGTGGAAACGACATCGAGCAACTCGCTCTTCAGCACTGCCTCTCGCTGTTGCAGTGCCTCCAACGAGTTGTCCGTGTCGACTGGCAATGGCATCTGTGCCATTCCTTTCAAGCCGAGTGACAGGAGGAGGAAAACGACAATTCGCCTCATTCTTCCATCAATGTCCAATTAAGCGCATTCTCGAGCAACTTGATGAAGACGGGATTGTCGAACAGCAACTTGCTGTGTCCGAATTGGAAATATACATTCCGAGCTCCCTTCGAGGGATTCGTCCACACCACAGGGTGGTCACCCATTTTGATGTTGGTCTTGATGGTGTAACTGGCCTCGTCGACATGCGCAAGCACATGCACGTTTGGGCGTGGGTTCTTGTTGTAGGTATACCATTCGTCGTCTTCGATGACAAATGTTCCCGGTATGTCGTTCATCACAGGGTGCTGCCTGTCTTCCACTTGCACGGTGCCGTCACACTTCTCGGCGATGTAGTTCTCGTAGCGCATGCCGCCCATGAAGTCGGAGAACCATTGCCACATGCCATATCCGTCGAATTCACCAAGCAATGTGGCATGATGAAATCCGATGTAGTTTCCCACTCCCCGGTTGATGTAATGTTGAAAATCGGCTTGTGACTCCTTGCTCCATGCGTAGGGGGGATGGTTGAGCTGGAGCACAAGATGATAATTGTCCAACTCTCCTTTGGATATGTGCTCTGCCGTGTTGAGCACGACCAGTTGCATGTTGAACCTTTCTTTGTTGTCCTCAAGCCATTGCAGTCCGGCGGCCGTAAATGGCTCATGCAGTCCGCCCCTCTCTGCGAGCACGAGTACCTTGCGTGGTGGCAGTGTGGCTTTCTTGTTCTTGAGGAGCGAGAGATAGAGGGTGGTCCGCTCATCTCCCTGACGGTTGTCGCTTGCATAGTCCCAATACATGCCGCCGCGCAGGTGATGGTCGAGGATGAACTGGCATTTCTCGGCAAGAGACTGGCTGTTCTCATATCCCCTGACCAAAATGCCCTGTTCGTTGGTGATATAGGGCACCTTTCCCACATCGTCCCATCGTTTCGCATACCCCTTGGGGAGTATTCCGGTGCGGTCGTATTCCTTCAGTCCGCTGTCTTCTCTGCTTCCACGTCCGTAGAACGGCATTCCCATGACCAACTTGTTGGCTGGGACGCCTGCTTGCAGATGCGCTTCCACTGCTTGCGACGATGTGATGTGGCTTGAGATGGGTGATGGGTAGAGGGCAGCATGATGCCGGGGCGGATTACCCATGTCATAGGCCATGACATTGACAAAATCCATATACTGTACGCATGAGCGGAAGTCAATGTATTTGGCGTCGCATACGGTGGCGGCGGTGAGTAGTTTCTTTTTTCCCAAAGCTCGTCGAAGGTCGCGCATGAGCAGGGTGAAGTTGCCCGTGTCATCTGGCGAGGATGAGATTCCCGCAGACGACTGTGTGGGGTATTCCCAGTCGATATCGATGCCGTCGAGCTTGAAGTCGTTGACGACTCTTCGGCAGTCATTGACAAAGCTTGCTCTGTTCTTTTCTGAGGCGGCCATCTCGCTGAACCTGCCGCTGCCCCAGCCTCCTATGCTGAGCATCACTTTCAGCTTGGGGTTCTTCTCTTTCAAGCCAACTATCATCCGCAATCGTTCCGGGTTGTCAATCCTCACGCCGTCGAAAGAGTCATTGACGTGTCCGAATGCGTAGTTGATGTGGGTCATCACGGTAGGGTCGGGGATTTCCTGCGTCCACGAGGTGACATATGCCACCACAACCATGTTGTCTGTCTTTGCCTGTCTTGCCGACAACGTGGCTGTCATCAGCATGGCGATTGCCATCGAAAGGATGATTCTTGTCTTGTTCATATCTCAAGGTTTGTATTTTGCTCAACTCACTTCTTAACTTCTTTAACTGCTTACCTAACTATTTTCTTGCCATCGACGATGATGATTCGCTTTTGACCTTGTCGGTCGTGATGTCCCGGAGCAATGCCTCCCATCTTTTTGCCCGTGATGTCATAGCAAACGCCATCGTGGCTGGTGCGGCCCGTGCTCACATCCTTCATGCCGGTGGTGATGTTTTCCGTAGACAAAATGACGTGCGAGGTGTCACTTGTGTCGATGGTGAGGACATAGATGTCGCCTGATGTAAGCGTCTTACCGGAACGGAGCTTGACATTGCCGCGGTCGGGTGTGTTGAAATTGATATAAAAGACCTCGCTCGTGGTCGTGATTTTGGGATTGGTGAAGGGGGTGAACTCCTCGTTGTCGCCGTTGCCAAATGAATTCTGATGAAAGAATTTGAAATTCACGTTCTCTGGGTTGAGCTGTTGCCCAACCTCAAAAGTGATTTGATGGTGAGTGTCGTCTATCCGTGCCATAGGCAAGGCCCTGCTTTCGGTCCATCCATTGTCATTGCCGGGAATGAAAGATGGTTTGCCGATGCTTGAGTTGGCTCCGATGACCCAAATGCATCCTTTGCCATCTTCATTGCTGTATGTCAGGGGCTTGCCCTCTTCGTCGAGGGGGATGACGCGGAAGCAATGGTTGTTGAAATCGGCACTGATGTCGTATTGTCCAGAGACGGCACGGAAACGATATGAGCCATCTGCGCCTTTCTCAAAGAAGTCGGGGTCGCAATACCAACCGACGTCGTTGAATTCCTCGGCTCCCTCAGCAAAGTAGGTGTTGCCTTGGACCATATGGAGGACATTGCCATATCTGTTGGCTCCCACATACTCCAATGGCTCTCCGCCCAGTGTGAGGTTCTCTTTCCTGACGGCATTCCCCACAAGGCAGTCGTAGACGGTGTTGCGCTCGGTTCCCATCAGGTTGTCGTTGGCATACTCCCAATACATGCCTCCGGCCAAATCATGGTCTACTATATACTGGCATTTTCCCGTGAGCGACCTCGCATTGTCGTAACCGTAGACGAATTTCCCGTTTTTGTTGGTCACATATGGCACTTTCGCCACATCATCCCAATGGTCTGTCCATTTGCCATCGGCGATGCCGTTCTCTATTTCCTGCAATGAGATTTGGTTGGCAGAACCACTGCCGTCGGCATTGCCGTTGCCATAAAATGCAAGGCCCATCACCAACTTTTCTGCCGGGACTCCTGCCTTTAGGTGTTCCTGAATAGACTCATGGGCGACCAACCACCCGTTGCCCACTGTGCCTCCGCGATAAAGGGCGGAATGGTGGTTGGGCGGACTGGCCATGTCGTAGGTCATCACATTGACGAAATCGAGATACCCTATGAGTGAGGTGTAATCATAATATCCCGGACTGGATGCCGATGCCATGGTGAGCAATAGTTCGTCGCCAAGTGCCGCTCGGAGGTCACGCATCATCAGCGTGTAGTTGTTTTTCTCATTCGATGGAGAGGACTCTCCCGATGAGTTGTTGCCGGGAAACTCCCAGTCGATGTCGATGCCGTCGATTCCATATTGGTCGCAGAACTCTCGGGATGACTTTGCAAATTCCTTCCTCTTTGATTCATTTGCGGCAATGGGGGAGAAATTGCCTCGTCCCCATCCGCCGATGCTCAACAGCACTTTCAATGCTGGGTTCTTCTCCTTTAAGGCTACGATTTCCTTAAAACGGTTCTTGCCATCGACGGTCACATGACCATTGCTGTCGATTCCGCCAAAGGCATAGTTGATGTGGGTCATGACATTCGGGTCGACAGCAATGGATGACCATGAGGTGACATAGGCCACGATTTTCTTGGCTGTCTCGGGCATCGGCTTCTTGTAGATTCGCACGTAGTCGACGAGCAACTCGGCGGGCAGGGCGGTCTCATCGACTCCCTGTGCTCCGCCCCACGAACCGCCCCATGCAAGGTTGAGGATGGGATGGAAGGCATAGTGGAATGGCCATACCGAATGGTCGTCGCTCTCTTTGAAAAACTCCATGTGCTTTTGACCGTCGACAAAAAACGCCAGTTTCTCTGATGTCCATTCCACACTATATATATGGTATTCGTCCTCGGCGGTAGGCAGATACATCGAATGGGTCTTCTGGGTGTTTGCTGTATGGTTGTAGGTCTCGCAGTGGATGGACGACGACACATGCCCTGGGGCGTATCCTACCTCTTCCATGATGTCTATCTCTCCACAACGCGGCCAGGGATTGGTTGCCCAGTCCACATTCACCGGCATCATCCAGAAAGCAGGCCAGGTGCCTTTTCCCTTGGGAAGTTTGATGCGCGCCTCAAAATATCCGTAACGCCATCCCTGGGAAGGACGGGCATTGATGCGGCCCGACACTATCTGGTTGTCTACCTTCTGTGCGCGGATGGTGAGGTGGCCATCCTCTACAAACACCACCTTGTTGCCCCTAAATGTCTTTCCAACATACCGTTGAAGTTCGTTGTTCACCCAACCTGGCTCCTGTATCTCAAATTTCCAGTCATTGGTGTTCAGTTCACTTCCGTCAAACTCATCGCTCCAGTCCAACTGGTATCCTTCGGGAACAAAACCCGACTCTTCGTGAGTGGTTTCCAATCCTGTGCTGGGCTGTGCCTCTACCGTCATGGCGGTGGCGATAAGCAGCAATAAAGTCATGAGATGTCTGACACTGGTCTTTTTCATTGTATTTCGCATGTCGTTTGCTATAGGTATTTGGGTAAAGATGATGATTGTGCAAAAATAGTGAAAAAAAGCCTTCTTTCAAAGGACAATTACTGCCATAGTGGATTGAATGTCATTTCGGATGATGATTATTTGTTTGTAAATCAAAAGGTTACAATAGTTCTCTGTCGGCAAAAAAGTAGATGAAATAATGCGACTTTTTTTACAAATTTAGTGGAAAAAAGAAAAAATACATCCATTTTTGTTGCCATGTCTGTATTTTTTTATAACTTTGCCAAAACCAATATTTGAAATACACTCTTTCCTACGCTAATAATGAAGAACAAGACCAATCTGCTTTTCTATATCTTTCTGATTTTGCTTTTCCCTCTTGAGGGTAAAGGCGTGACGGCAGAGGGAAAGGGTAAGCCTTCTACTAAAGAAGAAAGTGGCCAAACTGCTGTCTTGTTGGCGCAGTTGGATTCTGCCATCACACATATCAAAGAATATGATGATGCCCATGAAAAAAATATTGAAGCCATCAAGGAGCGCCTCCATCACAGAAAAGGCGGTTTGGCTGAGGAGATTTCACTGACCGACAAACTCATCGAGGCTTATTCGAAATTCAACTACGACTCCACCACATTATATATTAACCGAAATCTGCAATTGGCGGAGCAGAGTGGCAACCAAGGTGTCATCACTCGTATGAAACTGCTCAAGGCGCAATATTATGCCAAGACTGGCTCATATCTGGAAGCGGTGAACATCATCTCGAAAATCGACGAGCAGCATCTGCCCGATACCATACTGCCTCTTTTTTACGATGCTTGCAGAGATGTGTACGGTGAGTCGGGATACTACTCCCACGACAGCGAAATCAATGCCAGCTATCTCGACAAAGCAGGTCAGTATCGTTTCCTGCTACAGCAATACTACAGCAAATTGCCTGAGAGCGATGTCTATCTGGAGACGCTCGAGACATTTGCCCGCAACAAGCAGGACTATGAGGAGGCTCTCAAATACAGCGACAAGAGACTTGAGCTTATCGACTCGATGTCGAAGAAATATTCCGAGGTGGCGTATTTCCGCTCGTTGATTTACAAAGGTCTGGGTGAAAAAGAGAAGGAGAAGCAATGGCTCATTAGGTCGGCAATTGGAGACCTGCGGCATTCTATCAAAGACCAGGCTTCGCTGTGGACACTTGCCGACATGCTCAGTGGTGACGGCGACGTGAAACGGTCGTATCTTCTCATCAACATCTCACAGGATGGATTGCAGCAATACAACTCACCACTTCGCAACCTGCAGAGCGTCGACATCCTCAACAACATCGCACACAACTACCAGCAGATGACCAACAACCAAAACCATAAGTTGAGCATCATGCTGCTCCTTGTCGGTGTGCTTGCGCTGCTCCTTGGCATAGCCGTTTTGTATGTCATCAGGCAGATGCGCAAACTAAGGGTGGCACGTAGGGAATTGGATGAGAACAACCAGAAACTAATCAAGCTGAACAATGAGTTGCAGCAAACCATAGAAAAACTGCATGAGAGCTACAACCTGCTCAACGAGAGCAACCGCATGAAAGAGGTTTATCTGGGAAACTTCCTCGCTCTTTGTTCGGATTACATCACGAAGATAGAAGCGTTTCGCTCCACCGTTCTGAAAAAGCAAAAGAGCGGACAACTCTCCTCTTTCTTGTCACCAAGCAAGATGCGCGAGATGAAGTCGAAGGACTGCAACGAGTTGCTGGGCAATTTCGACGTGGCATTTCTCAACATCATCCCAACATTCATTGATGAGTTCAATGCTCTTCTCCAACCTGAATCCAGAATCACACCTCCTAATTCAAATTCACTCACTACCGAACTGCGCATTTTTGCTTTGATACGCATGGGCATTACCGACAGTTCGAAGATAGCAGAATTCCTCAACTACTCCGTACACACCATTTACAACTATCGCTCGACCGTGAAAAACGCGGCTATCGGTCCGAGAGATGAGTTTGAGGACGCCGTGAAGCAAATTGGCACCACTCAACAGCCTTTTTAAAATCTACTTTTGTGCCTTAGGGCACTTTCCGTAATCTATTGATTATTAGCAAAATAAAGAAAATCGCCTTCGTTGCCAATCTACTTTTTATTTTTTCAAAGAAAGTTGTATTTTAGTTTTTATTATTTTTGCATCGAGAAACCGACCTAAAAAGCATTAAAGCGAAATTATCAATACCATCAACCATAATCCTAAAAACCTATTCAATGAGAAAAAATCATTTGAGACAGTTCTTAGCGATAGTCTTGCTGTTGGTCATTGGCTCATTGCCAGTCAATGCACAGCATATCGTGAAGGGACTCGTAGTTGACAAAGAAGGCACTCCGATGCCTGGTGTCACTGTGGTAATCAGAGGTAAGGAGACAAGCGGTACTGTCACTTCCATAGATGGCAAATACGCGCTGAATGCCGAATCTACTGATTCTATTACATTCTCTTACATTGGTTTTGCCACGAGGAAGGAGTATGTTGGCAACCGCACAGAGATTAACTTGGTCATGCAGGAAGACGAGAACACACTTGATGAAATGGTGGTCGTTGCGTTTTCACGACAGAAGAAAAACTCTGTGATTGGTTCTATCGAGACCATCAACCCTTCTGAGTTGCGTACGCCAAGTACCAACCTGACAAACACTATGGCTGGACGTATTGCCGGTGTGGTTTCCTATCAGCGAACGGGAGAGCCTGGCAAGGACAATGCCAACTTCTTCATCCGTGGTGTGAGCAGTCTTGAAAGCTCGCTGGCTGGTCCGCTTATCCTTATCGATGGCATCGAGATGTCGACTGAAGACCTCGCACGCCTCGAACCGGAGAACATCGCCAGTTTCAGCATCATGAAAGATGCCACAGCAACAGCACTTTATGGCTCGAAGGGTGCCAATGGCGTCATCCTGGTGACAACGAAATCTGGAAAGAAGGGCAAACTGAGGATTACAGGACGACTGGAATCCCAGATTTCCACACCGACGAAGATTTTGGAATTCGTCGATGGCGTGGATTACATGAATCTTTATAATTATGCGGTACGCACACGTGATATACAAGGTGTGGCGAGCGATGCCTATCTGATGGAGAAAATTGAGAACACACGCAAAGGTGTGGACCCGATGCTCTATCCTAATGTCGACTGGTATGGAATGATGTTCAAGGATGCTGCACTGAACTACAAAGCCACCGTGACGGCATCGGGTGGCGGTGAGGTGGCTCAATACTATCTCTCGGCTGCTTACACACATGAGAATGGTCTGCTGAAAGTGCCGTCGGTAAACAACTACAACAACAATATCAGCATCAACCGATACAACATACGCGCCAACATCGACGTGAACCTCACCAAGACGACGAAGGCTGCTGTCAAGGTCTATACCCTCCTTGACCGTTCCAACACTCCGGCGGCTTCCACTTCCAACCTCTTCGACCAAATCATGCGTGCCAACCCTGTCGATTTCCCGGCTTTCTACGACAAGTCAATCGACAATACTTGGTATTACGCCGAGCATGTGCTCTATGGCAACAATGTGGGAAGCGTGCGATACCCGAACCCCTATGCCGAGATGATGGTGGGCTACTCTGATGCTTTCTCATATACGGGCAACTCCATCTTTACCATTGAGCAGGACCTGAAGATGATTACCGAGGGCCTTTCCGCCCGTGGACTGGCTTCGTTCACCTCAACGGGTTCCAATACCAACACCCGTTCGATGACTCCTTTCTATTATGCGTTGAAGACAGAGGTGAGTGAGTTGGGTACGAAATACAGCCTGGATCAGGTGCAGGAAGGTACCGACCGCCTGAGCAACCCATCGCAGAGCCTGTCGACAAGCAGCTCCTATTACTTCGAGGTCGCCTTGCAGTACAACCGTGAGTTTGGCAAGCACGGCGTAAGCGGAATGCTGGTAGGACAGATGAAGGAGCAGCTGCTTGGCAACCAGGGTGGGGCATTCGGTTCGCTTCCCATCCGCACGCTGGGCCTGTCTGGCCGTTTCACCTACAGCTATGGCGAGCGCTATTATCTTGAGACCAATTTCGGCTACAATGGTTCGGAGAAATTCGACCGCAACCATCGTTGGGGCTTCTTCCCATCAATTGGCTTGGGATACATCATCTCCAATGAGAAGTTCTGGGAGAATTCTGCCTTGAAGAAGATTTTCCCGATGTTCAAGTTCAAGGCAAGCTACGGTCTGGTTGGTAATGACAACATCATGTCGACAAGCCAGCGTTTCTATTATCTTGCCGATGTCAACACCAACAACGGAGGTCAGGGATATACCTGGGGACAGGACTTCGACGTCACTTACAACGGATACTCCATCAACCGCTATGCCAACTCCAAGATTGGATGGGAGGCTGCAAAAATGCAGAACTATGGAGTAGAGATGGACATCTTGCACAAGGCGACCGTCCAGGTTGAGTATTTCCGCGAGAACCGCGACGACATCTACCAGAGGATGGGAAGCGTGCCGCTCACCATGGGTGCCACTGCCGACATTTATGCCAACATGGGCAAGACAAGCAAGCATGGTATCGACGCCTCTTGCGACATCAACTGGAGCATCACACCGAAATGGTGGCTGCAGACTCGTTTCAACTACACCTACACCACCAGCAAATACATCCGTGGCGGCGACCTCATCTATCCCGAGCCGTGGCGCAACCGATTCGGATACAACCTGAGCCAGCAATGGGGATATGTGGCTGAGCGTCTTTTCATCGACCAAAACGATGTGGAGAACAGCCCGCGGCAGGAAGTGGTGGCTGGTGCTACCTACATGGCAGGTGATATCAAATATGTGGACATCAACAAGGATGGTGTCATCAACTCAAAGGACATGGTCGCCATAGGTTATCCTACCGACCCGGAGATTGTATATGGATTTGGTGCCTCGACGGGCTATAAGAATTTCGACGTGTCGTTCTTCTTCCAAGGGGTTGCCAATTCTTCGTTCTTCATCCAGCCATCATCGATTGAGCCTCTGGCCAATCACCGCAATGCACTGAAACTGGTGGCTGGCAACTACTGGAGTGAGGAGAACCCCAATCCCTATGCCTTCTGGCCACGCCTCTCTACGGCTGGTGTTGCCAACAACACCGTGAACTCTACTTGGTGGCTGCGCGATGGGTCGTTCTTGCGCCTGAAGACAATGGAAATCGGTTACTCGCTGCCGGAAAAGACGGCAAAGCGGCTGGGCCTGAGCCTGTTGCGCTTCTTCGCTTCGGGAAACAACCTCTTCTGTTTCAGCGACTTCAAATTATGGGACCCTGAAATGGGTGGCTACGGTATTGGCTATCCCACACAGAGAGTTTTCAATGTCGGTTTGAATTTGGAATTCTGATGAGTGTCATCAAAAAGAATAAGAATATGAAAAAGTATATAAAATACATATTGTTTGGTGTCCTGGCCATTTCCGCAAGCGGCTGTTCTGACTATTTGGATGTGGTGCCGGACAACACTCAGGAAATCTCCGCACTCTTCAACAGAAAGGAGACGGCATACAGGGCGTTGGCTACTTGCTACCACTACATACCTGAGTACGACAACACATACTCGTTTCTCGGCATGAGCGACGAGATGATCATGAGCATCAACCGTGTGACCGACGGCAAGAACGCCGTCTTGGGAAAGGTCAGTGCCGACCAGCCCATCATGAGCTTCTGGTACGGCGACTGGGGTGGCAGTTGGAGTGAGCATGCTCCATGTGAGGCTTCGTTGTTCATTCCTCTTCGCATATGCCACACATTCCTCAACAACATCGACCGCGTGCCCGACATGACACAGAGCGAGAAGAGCCGGTGGAGTGGGGAGGTGAAATTCCTCATCGCCTATTATCACTTCTTGCTGTTCACTCAGTATGGGGCCATTCCTCTCATCCGTGAGGAGACGCCACTCGATGTGTCCGACAAGGCAAATCAGCAGGCACGCGAACCGGTAGACACCGTGGTGAACTATATCGTAAGAATGCTTGATGAATCTGTGGACGCATTGCCCATGAGAATCATCAACACCTCGGAACTTGGAAGGATAGACAAGGTAATCAACCGTTGTTTCAAGGCAAAAGTGCTGCTTTATGCTGCCAGCCCCTTGTTCAACAACAATCCTCTCTATTATTCGCTGGAGAACCATGACGGTACGAAACTCTTCCCACAGAGCAACACTGAATTGGAGAAACAGAAGTGGCAGCGTGCCCTTGCTGCCTACGAGGAGGCGATGGACCTGTGCCGCTCTTCCAACATCCATCTGTTCAAATACCCGTCGTCAGACTACTCGAAGACCGTGGATGCACGAAATTTCAGAAATGACTCCATCCGCCTTCCCTATATGTACAACTATCAATATGCGATGGTCTCGAAGTGGAACGAGGAGGTGATTTGGGGATGCTCACGCACCACCAACCAAGTACTCAGCTGGCATGAGGTTCAGCGCTCCATCAACTACAAGAGCTCGGCTGCCTCATCTACTGGTGATGCATGGCAGTGGTTTGGTCCCACACTGAATGCCACGGAGTTCTTCTATACACAGAACGGTCTCCCGATGGACGAGGACCCCACATTCGACTATGAGCACCGCGACTCTGTGGTCACCATCACAGCCGACCACAGCACCGTTGCTCAGGTGGGTGAGCAGACGGCATACATGTTCATGAACAGGGAACCTCGTTTCTACGCCTCGATAGGGTTCGACCGCTCGAGGGTTCGCGGATACGGCACGCTCTACAACCTGAAGATGCGCTATCAGGAAGCCAACGGACGACAGACACACGATGACATCGACGTGCCCACCTCAGGTGTGTTCCTCCGCAAGCTGATGCACCCCGATACCCAGGGCAATGGAACGATTACCCGTTATGCATGGCCTATCATCCGCTACAACGAGATGATGCTCAGCTATGCCGAATGTCTCAACGAGGTGTATGGTGAGCAGCGTCAAGGTGAGATTCTCGCCTTGCTCGACACCATCCGGGCACGCTCGGGCGTTCCCACGGTCGAGGAGTCTTGGGCAAATGCCAAGCACGCCAACAAGTACATGACCAAGGAAGGCATGCGTGAGATTATCAAGCAGGAGCGCACGGTGGAGCTGGCGTTCGAGGGCTACCGCAACGATGATGTCCGCCGCTGGCTTGAGGGTTCCAAATACTTCAACACCAACATCTGGCAGTGGAATTCGGATGCCACTTCGGCAGCAGAATACTACAAGCGCGTTCAGGACCCGGAACTGCTCCATGTGTTCACTACCCGCAACTACCTATGGCCTATTCCTACCGACGAGATGGTCAAGAACCCCAATTTGGTTCAGAATCCCGGATATTGATGATGTGTAGAAACGTGATAACCATATAATGATAATAGACATGGAAAGAAAGACTAAATATTGGGCATTGACCTTATGCTGTCTGCTGATGGCAATGTCGTTCACCAACTGCAGCGAGGAGGAAACTTCTCTCTCAGTTCCGACGAACCTGTCTTATGAGCCTACAATGGGAGGAGCGATTATCAAGTTCACACCCCCCAGCAACAGCGATTTGCTATATGTGAAGGCTGCCTACACCAATTCGCTGGGAAAGGATGTCTTCCGCACGACGAGCATCTATGACAACAAGATTGAAATCGATGGCTTGGCGGACGAGACCAAGACCTATCCCATCCATATTTCAGCAGTCGACAAATGGGGGGGTGAGACGAGTTCCACCGTCATCAGTGTGCAGCCAGGCCGCTCGTTTATCAATGTGATTAAGGATAACTTGGAGATTAACCCCATCTGCGGTGGTCTTGCCGTGACTTGGGAGAATCCAGTGGGGGCTGACTCCAAGGCTGATGACATCACGGTGAAGAGTGCGGCGAAAGTAGTGTATGTCGTAGTTGACTACACTGATGCTGAGGGCGTGACCCGCACGCGCTATCTGAGCAGCAAGCAGAAAAACGCCAAGGCAAACATCCGCAACATGTTTGCGGGCAACTACAAGGTGACATACCGTGTCGAGGATTCCTCTGGCAACAAGACCGCACAGAGTACACCATCCAATGTGAACGTGCCTGCTGAGCAGGAGTCGTTGAAGTTCTTGGAGTACGACGATCCCGCCCATGGACTTGTCAAGGAGTTCGTGTGGACTCTCGTGCCAAGACTCACCACCCTCCAGCCTGCATGGGAGTACAAGAATGAGGCGATTTTCGACGGCATTATCGACAGCAACACCAGCAATACTCAAAACTATTGCGGTACCGACTGCGACAACTCCAGTGTCTCATACGGCTCTTCCATACCTTGGGATACCGACCAGGTGGACATCGTAATCGACATGCACCAAGTGGTGTCAATTTCACGCCTGAAAGCTTGGCAGCGTGCCTATACCTACGACAGCCAGCCCTACTCCGGTGCGAGCGGGCAGACAAGTGGTGTCTCCGACGACTATTTCTACTATCAGCCACAGAACCTGAAACGTTTCAAACTGTTCGGCTCTATGACACTCGACGAAGACGGCTGGTTCCTCATCAAGGATTGCGACATCTCGTCCAACTCCACAGCTGGTACTTTGCCTATCTATTGGAACAACCCATCTTATTTCGGTCACGAGAATGTGTACATGCCCACCAATGAGAGCTATCAGTATGCCATCGACGGCCACGAATGGGAACTGGATGCCATGACCGACTCAGTGCGCTACATCCGTGTACGCATGGTGGAGAACTGGGACCTGTCGAAGCGTAATATCGCAGGTATGTCGGAACTTAACCTCTATGGTTCGATTCTCGTGTCGCACGAGGAGTTGGCTGCTAAGGAAGCCCAGACCTCAAATGTCAGGCGCAGAAAATAACAATCAGTGATAAAAACAAAAATCATCATGAAACGACTGATATTTTTAATAGCCATTAGTTGCATGGTGCTTATCTCAAGCACCTCGTGCGAGGACATGGACAGCAATTACAGGGAGTATCTGGACAACATCCCGACCTATTCCCCTGCAGTACGCAACCTGAGAGCCGTATCTCCGGAACTTGGCAACCTGACTCTGATGTGGGACATCGTTGACGAGACCCACCTCATCAAGTCGATGCGCATTGTGGTGAAAAAGACTGCCACCGACATGCGTACGATAGAAATCCCTGAGGTGGTGACCGAATACACGGTGACCGGACTTGAGCTTCAGGGCTATGAGTTTGAGGTGTTCACCATCGACGGATATGGCAATCTCTCCATTCCCGTGACAGAGACCTTCACCCCTATACCCGGACGAGAATAACATGACAATGCTCATCATGTCGAGACATACAAGAAATGGTTTGAGGAGAGCCTTGCTCTTCTCAGGCCTTCTTGTTGCCTTGTCGGCGATGACATCATGCAATGGTTCTGATGATGATGGCGCTGCTCCCGAACCCAAAACCGTCACGTCGCTCGACATCACCGTGACGGGCACCAAGGTTCAGGCTCCCTTTGGGAACATGTATCTTTTCTACAGCGAGGACATCGACCTCAATTATGCTGTAGGCAGGGAGGCCGACCGCTCACTGATGCCCGACGGCAGCAAGGCGCCTCTGATAGACATCAGCCGCCAGTTCAATCCGGTGGTGCGCTATGAGCATGGGGGGCGTTCCGTCGAAATCCATCCCGTGAGTCCTTACGGCACCTCTTCCGACGGCAGCCTCGATACGCACACCAGCGTTCGCTACAGCCAGATGCATTTCAGCATCCCTCATCTGTCGACGGAATACGGCAAGATTGGTAAAGGCAGTGTGGTGCTGGTGGTCATCATTCTCAACGATGAGGTCTCGCACACATGGGTTTCCCATCCTCTGGAGTTGCGCCGCAACTATACGGTGCATGTCGCTTTGCCCGATTACAAGGCCCAAACTTATGTGCCAAGCAGCGACCTTGGTTTCAAGTGGTGGCAGGTAGAAGGCGAAGAATAGTTTTATTCAACCAAACAACGATATGAAGTTAAGATTATTTGCCATTTTTCTGACGTCTGCGCTGTTGCCTTATGGAGCGATGGCGCAGGAGGGACTGGTATATACGACAGACGGCTCACGCACATATTCCCTGACAAAGACGACATTGACAGGTGAGAAGAGCGACAACGTCCGCAGTGCTATTGTCCTGAAACCATCGGAAACCTACCAGTCAATCGATGGATTCGGCTTTGCCATCACCTATTCGTCGAGCTACAACCTGCACAAGATGAGCAAGGAAGACCGCGCCGAACTTCTGACAAAGACATTCTCGCCGACCGAGGGCTATGGGGTGTCATATGTCAGAATATCCATTGGCTGCAATGATTTCTCAAGTACAGAGTATTCGCTTTGCGACGAGAAGGGACCTCAGGACGACTTGCTCCGCCACTTCCGCCTTTATTCAGATGAGACCGACTATGTGATTCCCGTGCTGAAGGAAATCCTCGCTATCAACCCAGCGCTCAAAATCATTGCCGCCCCATGGACAAGTCCGCGATGGATGAAGGTGAAGAGCCTCGACAACCTCACGGCGCACGATAGTTGGACTGACGGCCATCTGGCTCCCAATTATTACAAGACCTATGCCGACTATTTCGTCAAGTTCATCAAGGCAATGCGCGACGAGGGTATCAACATCTATGCGGTCAGTCCTCAGAACGAGCCTTTGAACCCTGGCAACTGCGCATCACTCTATATGCCGTGGAATGAAGAAGCCAGTTTCGTGAAACGTATGGCTATCGCTTTCAAGGAGGCTGGTCTGAACACAAAAATCTACCTGTTCGACCACAACTACAACTACGACGGCAAGGAAAGTGAGCAGCAGTATCCGGCGAAGATTTACAAAGTATTTGAGAACACGGAGTTTGATGGAAAGGAACTTATTGTAGGCGCTGCCTATCATAACTATGGCGGTAACAGCGATGAACTGAATGTCATCCACGACCTCTACCCTGACAAGGAACTGCTTTTCACGGAGGCTTCGATAGGCACATGGAACAATGGCCGCAACCTCGATTCCTCATTGGCGGATTGCATGGTGAATATTGGTCTGCATACCATGAACAAGCATTGCAGAGGTGCCATCGTATGGAATTTCATGCTCGACATGAAGCGCGGACCCAATCTGGATGGTGGATGCCAGACCTGTTTCGGTGCCATCGACATAGCCAACGACTATAAGTCGTATACGCTCAACTCTCATTACTATGTCATCTGCCACCTCTCGGCAGTTGTCCGTCCGGGTGCCCGCCGAATCGCGACCGAAGGATGGTGGTATGACGGTGTGACCTACTCCGCATTCCGCAATCCTGATGGCTCGCTGGCTGTGGTGTTCTACAACTCCAATAACAGGATGCTCAGGGTGAACATCACCGATGGGGTGAACCGCTACAACCAAATCTTGCTTCCTACACGCGCAGCTGTCTCTGTGTTGATGAACACCGACCAGACAAGCGGACTTCAGACCATGAGATTGCAGTCGGCACATAGTGACAACCCGTATTATTACACACTCTCCGGAGTAAGAACCTCCTCGCCAACCCGTCCGGGCATCTATATCAGCCAGGGCAGGAAGGAACTGAAAAACTGATCTAATCATTATTCTATAAACTATTATTATTCACCTAAATCATCACATTATGAAAAAATGGTTTACTCGATTAGGCGTAGCAATCGCAGTATTCGCAAGCGCCACTGCTGTGCAAGCACAGACAGAACTCGTCATAGACGGCTCCAGGGGCTATGACGGCACACTGGTGAAGGGCCAGGATTATATCCTCCCCGGCACCGACGAATCATGGTATGTCATGCCCGACTTCTTCACACACAAGTCGGGTGACGTTTGGACCTTCCAAGCCTATGGGCAGGCTGACTATGCCTATTGGTTCACTGCCGACCCCGACAAGAAGTACATCAACGTCGAATACAGGCAAGTTGACGACAATCCTGAGTCGGCTTTTGCCAACTGGGACATCAACAGGGCTCTCTACATTAATGGTAGCGAGAATATCGGATTCCCCAGTTATGTGACAAACCGCATCAACTGGCAGGGTGGTGCCGATGTGGCTGTTCCTCAGGTGGAACCCAATGTGTATCGACTCACTCTGGTCTTCGGACAGCAACTGAATGCCGACGCACAGGTGAACTTCAAGTTCTTCAAGGGCAAGAATTGGGGCGGCGACGTGCTCCCCGGAACAGGTGAGGGCAACATCTGGATGGAAGAGAATCCATACCTCTATGTTGGCGGTCAGGATGGTGCCAGCGGTGACAATGGCAACCTCTATTCACAGAGCAATGCTTCTTTTGGCAATGGCGACAAACTCATCGTCACCGTCGACATGAACGTGACACCTGGCAAGGTGACCGTCGACTATGAGGAGTATGTTCCCGCTGACTTCCCCACCTTCAACGGTGTCAACATGACCAAGGCTGGCAACAACTACTACTTTGATGCAGCCCTCACACAAGGTGGAGAATTCACTCTTGGCAATACTGCGACTGTGGATATGGACATCAACAGCGCTTATGTGGATGAATTCGCAGCTACCAACCAGGGCAACGGAAAATTCAAGTTCAATGCTGTCAGCGGCAACTACACTGTCTTGCTGATGCCGACAATGAACTATGTGAAGATTATCCCCGGAACCTATGAGGCTCCTGGCACATTCACCAACGACAAGGCTCTTTGGATTATCGGCTCCAATATCGGACAGCCTACTGCAGCACAGAACAACTCCAACTGGAGTCCTTCTGTCACGAACAGTATCCCTGTGGCTCAGGTGAGCGAGAATGTCTATAAGATTTCCTTCACCTATGGCAACGAAATTACTGGTGTCAACTTCAAGTTCTTTGGCCAGTATGGTTGGGGTACGGAGTTCCACGGTGAGGACCTCGCCATGGAGCCTAACGACTACTTCTATGTGAACACTCCTCAAGGAGAATGGGTATACGACGAGAATGGCAATGAGACCTACCAGCGTGGTGGCGATGATGGCAATATCTTCTCTGGTTCCGTGCCTCTGGGCAAGGGCGACAAGGTTACGCTGACCATAGACCTCAATGGTTTCGTGGCTGGTGACCCAGTCAATGAAATCGTGGCTGTGCCAGGTAAAATCACCGTGGAGTTCAATGCCTCTACTGCTCCCAAACCGACGTTCAATGGTGCTGAGATGGCTTCCAGCGGCGACAACTACTTTGCTGATGTGGAGCTGAACAAGGGCGACGTCTTCACAGTGACCGCACCTGATTTAGACATCGACAACGTCTACACCGACAATCAATTCGCCACCAGCTTGGGCAATGGCAAGTTCCAGTTCAATGCCGTCAGTGGAAAATATGCTGTCGTGCTGATTGAAGGAAAGAACTTCCTGAAGATATTCCCGGGTACGATGAGCGCTCCTGCCACCATCAACGAGGGTGGTCTTTGGATTATCGGTGAGGGTATCGGCCGTCCGAATGTCAACACCGACGCTCCCGGTTGGAACACTGGCGCAATGGTAGACATCCCTGTTGCTCAGGTTGAGCCGAATATTTACCGCTACACAGTCACTTGTGGTGTGGAGATGTGGGACAACTGGTGCAACTACAAGTTCTTCGGACAGCCCAACTGGGGTATTGAGTTCGTGCCCAACACCGACTATGCCATCACCACCGACAATGATTATCTGAAGATTGGTGATACTGACGGAAACATCAGCTTCAAGGGTCTGGACGATAACGGCAAGGGTGTCTTCGAGTGGGACAAGACCTACACCATCACCATCGATTTCACCAATGGCCTGAATGCTGGTGTGATGGCCGTAGTGGAAGGAACCGACACTGGCGTGAAGGATATCGAGGCAGTCGGCAGCAAGGGCAATGGCGCTATCTACACCATCTCTGGCGTAAGAGTGAGCCAAGCTACCCAGCGCGGTATCTACATCATCAATGGCAAGAAAGTCGTGAAATAGTTAGGTTGTAAATAGTTTGCAACATCAAAACAAAGGCCGTGGCATCATCTGTGCCACGGCCTTTTTGACTCTTCATTTTCTTAGTTGTGCTTCATCGGGACTATTGTCTCCGTTGGTGTTTGTCACCATCTGAAGTCCAATTTATCCACCAATGATAGAGGGGATTGCTCGAATCCTCATCTGCAATAGTTGCCGTTTTATACCATTCTTGTACGTTGTAGTGCATAGTCTTCCTATTTTGCCTGCGAAGTTATAATACAGCTACGCAATCTTTTTGCGTACCCGAGAATATTTTAGTCTCACCCGCAAAAATGCACTGTTATCTTGCCTTCTGGGTAGTTCAATTCAATTATATAATTGAAGTTTCCCACGCTTATAAATCTCGTTTGAAATCATTATCAACAACCAATGATATTATTACAAAAAGGCAGTGCAACGTCTACAAAAGGGCAGTACGCATATCGATATTGAACAGAAGATTATTCTATTTTTACGAACTCATCAAGGCATTCCATAAACACCTCAACCCCTGAATCATCCATTCCTTTATTCACATAGAGCACCCATGATTTCACAGGATGATAATCAATAAGAAGATCCTTGATTTTCTTATACCCATGTCTTATTACAATTTTCTCAATGATTGTTTGAAGCTTTTCTTGTGTGGGATATAAACGCAATTCCAGTTCTACAGAATCTAAATAATACTTTTGAGAGTAATCAAACTTTATCTTCCATCCATCTATTATCAAACTTGTATGAAATCCAAAAAGAGGTGGGAATCCACTTGTCCATATACCACCAAATTTTCTGTTATTCCACTGAGGGTCATCCAAAAGACGGTCTCGCCACCTACCTCTATCTTTTTCTTCATATAAACTTTTTCCATCTTCATGAAATCGATTTCTACTTCTTTCATTTTTTTCTTTCGCCAATTCCTGAACTCTTTTACATTCATCTGATTCATATATGGCATCGCTAATCTCATCGGGTAAAAAATAATGATAATGTGCGCCATTTTCTATCAACATTTGTTCTCCCCATCTGGCTACGGCATATTCTTCTGCAAGTTTATTTGCCCTTTTATATGCTTTTGGAACAAAGAATTCCAAGAATTCCCCTGCCAGAAGATCGTTGTCTACCCATAATAGTTTTTTACCTTCTATAATAAGCGTGTCGATTTCATCTTGAAATAAAGTCATCTCTATTTCAAAGACATCGTCTACCCCCACATAAGGAAGGTCGACACCAACATCGATAGTATATTTTTTGCCTTCAGCAATGACATCACTTGCTTTACTATTACTGTTTTTTCTTTCTTTCTCATTCATAGTTGTCTCTTTATTGATTTCTTTTGCGAATTTAAACTGAGGAAATCAATCCTCCAAGCGAAATCAAGAAACAAGCCTTGCAACTAGGGCGTTTTCCGGATTCCTTAGTCCTTTATTAATTCAGTTCTTCATTTCATATAATAGTCTGCCCTTGAATAAGCAGCAAATTCAACTATCTCATCAGGACAAAATATTTCATAGACGCCATACCCTTCTAAATGCTCACTATTGGGATATGCAGCACAAAAAATATGGTGGGCTATGGTGTATACTTTTTTATATAGTTCAGGCAAGTGCTCTTTTAACAATTCTGTGGATACAGTCTCTGATGTTGAAAACTCAAACCATTTTTTTTCATAAGCCCAATTCATCATACCAACAATTGATTGTATGTCGCTATATGACAATTTCAATGATACTTCAATCTCTTTATTTCCATTATACATGCTATCTGGTCCAATTTCATATTCAGTCCATGGCATAATATAACAATTAAAAACATATATACCTGCTTTTAATAACCTTATTAGTTCCCCTTCATTAAAAATGCCCCCATTATCAGTGTCTTCCGGCCTAACTTCCCACAAAGGGTCTTTAAGGGAGAAATAGTACAAATCCACATCAATAGGGAGTAATTCATTTACTGCTTTTGCCAGTTCCAATCCCTTTGTCCACCATTCTCTCCATTGGTCATCTGTCCAATGATGCTTCTGATAGAGGCTTTCCAAATCCCAATCGTAATACCATTCTTTTAGTCCTTCAATGTCGGACAAGTCTATTTCTTTTCCACTTCCATCCTCACCAAGATATAACGAGTCACATCCACCAATGCAGCAACTCTCTTCATCCCAGAAGAGTGCATCTCCATAATCAGGATACATTTGTATTTTAGTTCTATCAGCCATATTATTCTCTTCCACAATTAACAATTTCCAATTTCATTCTATCAAAGAAGATTAATGCAAAAGAATCATTACTCTTCAGTGATATCCAACCTCTATTTCCTCTACTGTGTGGATGGTAACTTCATGATTCTTTTGTCATCTTCTGCCAGTGGTTTTATTGTTACATCATGTAGTTCGACAATATAACCCCAGAAGGTGTTTTCTGTAGTTTCATCATTTTTTATTACACTTTCTTTTCCGTCTGCATGTTGCAATTCCTCTTGGATGGTTTGAGCCCTTTCATACCACACCTCCTTTTCCCCTTTAGGAAACTCGCTCCGTTCTGCCAGGATTTTTGTTACTGTTCCTGTTATGGAATGTGTGGGAAAACCATGGTGCTCTTCTGTGAAATCGATGATTATCCCATGGGCATTTTTGTTGTCGTAAGGAAAGGTACAAGTCCATTCCACCTTTTCACCCACAGAGAAAGGTTTGCCGCAACATTGTATTTGCCATGATTCATAATAGATGATACATTCGTCCATTTTTGTTTCTTCAATAATCTTCGGTCTTGTTATAAATTGTTGCAGAATCTCAATTTCTTTAGAAATGTCCGTGCAACACGTGTCTCCTTTCCAAATTTCCTTGCATCTCCCTGTAATGCGAAGAAGATTGGTCAAAGGAAAATCTTCATGATTTAGCCATGAATGCCGATAACCGTAAAGACCGAATGCATTCAAAACCCTGAATCCTTCGGATACAATGGTAGAGACAAAATCTTCAAATGGGATAGTTTCATGCCATTCATCGTATATTGTATCACCACCCTCGTCTTGGTCGACTATGTCAAGATGAAGCATGTTGTTGTCATCAAGTTCCATGTCAATTTCTAATACCATGTCATGGTGTCGCCATTTGATATAATAATCCCAAGAGCATTCCATTAGTTGCGCACATGCTTCAATGAAAGAAGCTAGTGGATTTGGCCCCATATATTCAGCATCGTACTCAATCCTTTTGTCATTTATAAGCATCACGACACGGCACCATCCGAAATAAAGGTTTTTGACTGTGAACTTAAATACTTCTTTCTTCATTTTTTTCAGTTTTATTATTTGTCGTTTCCATACTTAAACTATTAACTCGATTGAATACTCCTCACTGACATCCAACCACTTGTCTGTGTGGATGATGATATCTTCTTCATTGACTTGCAGCACTGTGCCCAACTGATATGCAGGTCTTCCGTAAACACTTAGCATCACCCTGTCATCCGGAAATAGATGATGTTCAGAGCGACTGACGACAAATTTATAATTGCGATATTTGTCTTGCTCATATGTCCTATCCGTATGGATTTTTGGAATAAACAACCCGACCTCTGCTTTTTGGTTCATGTCGGGGCATAATCTAACAGAGTGGCCTTCTGTATTGAGACACCAGTAATTATCATTACCAGCAAGAACTTCATAGCATTGTCCTTTTTCGCCATAATATAGTTCAACATCCTCTGGTAATAATTGTCGGATTACTTTGGCCAGACAATAACCTCTACACCACCAATCCAACCAGTCATCATTATTCCAATCATTATTACCAGTGTTTAAATGTTTCAAAAATTCTCTTTGCCACTTGATGATTTCTGGATACCCAACATTTTGGGTAAGATCGATGAATTGTTTCTCGTCTCCCTCATAAATTGACAAGGCATCTGTATTGCCTACAAGTCTCTCGTTCTCATCCCAGAACAGTCCTTTGCCTTTGATGCTGGGTTTTATTTTGATAAACTTCCCATGAGAAGAACATTCTGGGAATTCTTTGTATTCCCTTTCAACTGCATGTTCAAGAGTGATAATGTAACTTTGAATGTCGCAGGCTTTCCTATGGTCATAATTGATGCATTCTTCATAACCATCTATGTAATCCGTATCGACAACTATGACGTCATTATTAGAGTCATCCGCATTACGAGTTACCCCTGCAATATTGGCATATTTGTCCACAAAGACAGCTTGAATCCGGGTCACTAATCCTCGAACCCAACAATTTGCTTCCCAGAGATGATGCTCCTCATTATAATCAATCTCAATCCCAGCATAATTTTTGTACTTGTCTTTTTTGATGCACAATAAATCAGCGACTTCTCCCACAGTGATAGGGTCGCCACAACATTGCATCTGCCATGACGAGTAATTAACTGTACATTTGTCAATTTTGCCTTTCATCTTGTCTCAAAATAGTTCGATTCTTGAATACGGATTTGCACGAAACTTGTTAGATAATTATAATTCAATTCTGATAGGTTTCCCATTACTGCAAAGTTGTAATTCGTTTGGAGATGGAGCGTGGTCTGGGTGCCAATAGGCTTTTTCAACAACTTTCTCATTATCATAAAGGTAGAAAAGGGCAATCTTGTCAGACAATAATTTTGCAATCTGGCAGGCCAATTCATACCCGCGTTTCTTCCATGCCTGCCAATCATAATCAAGGTTCGTGATGTTGGCCTGAAAGTCTGCATTCCATTGTTTTAATCCCTCTATGCCATTTAATGCGATGTTTGTTTGATTGCCATCCTTATCTTCAACTACAAGTTCATCAACAGTGCCAATCCACCATCTTGCATTATCTGAGAATATTTTGTCACCCTTTTCCGAAGGTGTCATGTGAACAACATATTTCCCCTCATTCCCATAGGTCCATGGATTATAATCCCAAACATATTGTCTGCCCCCGGCATCGCGAATGATTCTTTCGATTTCACGTTCTTCATCTCCATAATCTTCATAAATCAAACCATCAATGACATCAAGAATGGTAGAACGAATATTTTTGAGTTTAGGCCAATATTCGCAATCCTCCAAATAGCAATTTGTATTTGGTGAAGCACCTCTTTTCAAAAGGAACTTTATCATTTCTATACCTCGCTCATAATAAGCACATGTCAATGGCGACTTACCGTCGAACCCAAATAAGTTGATATCAGCACCATAAGACAATAGCAAATCGACTATTTCCTTGCATTTCTTTTCGCTAGCATCCTCAATGTTATTTCGTTCTTCCTCTGAATATTCTCTATCCAAATAAATATCATGACCCTTATACCATTCCACGGCCTTTTGAAGAACAGACTCTCCATTTTTGTCAAGACAATGGATATAGGCTCCTTTCTCTATAGCATATTTTATCAAATCAATATCCCATGTCCAACTAGCATATAATAGTATGTCATCAATTTTAGAATGCCGGTGTAATTGGTCTGGCATGGTTAGTCTCAACTGGTCCAAAGTCAGTTCGTAAAATAAATCTTTTATTTCGTCCCAGGTATAGGATTTCGGGGCTTTGTCGTAATTATACGTATATACATCCTCAATTGTTTTATACATGCCCCTTGCTTCATCTCTGTCAAGAATGACTATGCATTTCACTTTAGGGCCAGTGTTTCCAACACCTTCGCCATAAACTTGATAACCCTCACAGACTTTTATTTCACCTGAATTGGCGATTTTCTCTAAGAGTTCCCAAAACCAGGCCAATAGTTGGTCAACTGTGATGTCTCTATAAAAGTTATGGTATCTGATTGTACGGAACGGTCCATCCGTATCTTCCCATTCCAACCACCAATAATAGAGCAGGTTACTGGGATTATCTGCAGAAATTAAAGCAGCTTTGATCCATACTTGGATGGCATATTCCAACTTTAGTGTTCTGTAATCAATATCTACGGAAGTGCTTTCTGGTTTACGAAACATGCTATTCCACAACCGATAAACTTGGTCTGGTGCTTTCAATGCTATGCGAGACATTCCGCAATCATAAGTGGCACGTACATCTCTTGCTATCTCTATGTCTTGGATAGAGAACTCATCCTGGAAATTATTCACTTTTTTCATTGTTATCTAATTTTGTCAACAAAGATATTATGCTGCTATGCAGCCTATTTGCGTATTGGAAAGTAATTATGAAATTGCAAGTAGTTTTGTTCTTTTTTGCTCATTCATAATTCATTCCTCTTGATTTCTCTTGTTGCGAATTTACGATGTGAAAAACAATCCTCCAAGCGAAATCAAGAAACAAGCCTTGCAACTAGGTCACTTTTGTTGATTCCTCCTCCAAATTCAAATTTTTTTTACTCGTTCTGATTACTGACTGAAGTTTCCCACGCTTATAAATCTCGTTTGAAATCATTGTCAACGACCAATGATATCATTACAAAAAGGCAGCACAACGTCGAAGAGACGTGATACATCACACAACTGTCCCAATAAAATCGTTAACAATTGTCTTTTTCTTTCTATAAAACAATGATTTAAGTAAAACTTCTCCATTCGGAGGATTTTAGAAATGCTTTTTTTGCGCTTACCTTTGTGGCAGTATCAAAATGTCACAGATACATCACGTCTCCCACCCAAAAATACCATAAAATCCATATATGTCGCTGGGGGTGTGTCAAATATAATGAACGGCTTGAGAAAAGAACGCCGTGAGCCGAATGGAGCTCCCCTCCCCACGCGTGGGGAGGGGGTGGGGTGGGGAATTATTTTTCTGAAAAACAAGAAGTTACATACCCCACCCCTGCCCCTCCCCTTCATGGGCCTTCATGGGAGGGGAGTTGCTGGCGCACAAGGTTTTTCTTTTTTGACACACCCTGTACAAACTGAGCACAATCTAAAGTGGTAAACTTCTGTTATCCCTTATTGAGCAATTCTCTAATTCGGGATTATTTATCTCTATCTCGAATTGGAGAGATTTGACTTCCGCTTCGCACGTCGACCTTTGGTTGTCGAAGACCCACGAGGAACGCAGTAATTCAAGTTTTTTTCTGTCTTTTTGAGAGTGCCTTGGCACTTTTTCTCGCTTCCCTCATCGCCATTTTTTTCTTTCTTTTTATTCTTTTTCCAAAGCGAAGCGTTTTTTTATTTCTCTTTTCTCAATCACTTCTCACCACCCACCACCAAACATTCTGTTTCTATGGAATAACGGAACAAAGTAAACTTCGCCAACCGCCAACCGCCAACCGCCAATAGCCAATAGCCAATAGCCAATAGCCAACCGCCAACCGCCAATAGCCAACGGCCAACAGTCAACCGCCGTCGTGTTGAAGACTTATCTCGGATAAGTGAGCAATGCAGATTGCTTGACGCCTTCTGCAGAAGCAGCAATAGCATAAACGCCATCATGCTTGATGCGCATCAAAGCTCGCCCGTTGTATGCCTGGATGCGGCGTGAACCTTTGCTGGTGCCTTGGTTGTCGAGCAACTTGGCGTCGCCAGCCACTGAGAAAGAAATATAGTTGGTGGCATCCAGACACCGCACTCCATTGGCGTCATACAACTGGGCCTGAACCAAAAGGGTGTCGCCGAATTCTTCCTCCACGCTTAACCTGATGTGGGAAGGTGCCCCCCATTCTGCTGTCTGATAGTCGATGACGATTTCATCTGTCAAATCACCAGCAATGGCTTTTATCACATTGCGGCCCGGTTGGAACTTCACGTCCCAATGGAAGCCTTGAGCGGGATAATCATCCACCTTGCGCTTCCGACTGCCCTGTGAGAGGCCATTGACAAAGAGTTCCACTTCTTTGCAATTGCTGTAGACGAGCACTTCGCGACTTTGTCCCTCATGTCCCCACCTCACTGGCCATGTATGCCCGTAGATGTGCAGCATCGGACTGCTGCTCCAATATGACTGAAAGACATAGTAACTCTCTTTTGGGGTGCCGTCGCGCTCCACAACACCTTTCTGGTTGACGTAGGGGATGGGGTTGTTGGGACGGAGTGGTGTGGAGAAGTCTTTGAACGTCCAGAAGGCCGAACCCGTGAGGTTCTTCATCTGATGCTGCTCTTTCAGATGCCAGTCAAAAAGTCTGACAATATACGATTCCGACCAGTCTCCATTGCGGTCGCCGGCCTCGGTGTCTTCGGGCATTTCCCTTTTGCTGGTGGGATATTCCGTATGGCGACGGGCATGACTGTCGCCGCCCCACTCAGCATGGAACAGATGGGGATAGCGGTTGATGGCTTGCTCTTCCATCTCGCGGTAATCGGTAAACCTGCGGCTATACCATCCTGCCCAGATGCTTGGACTGTAGACATCGGGAATGTCGCTGCAGAAATCGCACCGGCGTATGGTGGTAAGACGATGTGGGTCTAAGCGGTGGGCCTCGGCATTCAGCGAAGTCATCAGCGAACGGACGGCAATGGTGTCGAGGACTGTAGAGAAATCTCCTGGCCAGTCGTTCTCGTTGCCGAGTCCCCAGAGGATGATTGAGGGGTGATGACGGTGCTGGGTAATCATGTTCTTCAGCATGCGGTGGGCCTGTTCCTGGTATTGCTCACCGCCTACGCCGCCACGGCACCACGGTATCTCTTCCCAAACGAGCAGTCCGAGAGAGTCGCACAAGTCCAGCACCAGGTCTGACTGCTGGTAATGCCCGAGCCGGATGAAGTTGGTTCCCATGTCCTTGATTTGTTGCAGTTCGTGACGTGTTTGGTCGTCTGTCATGGCTGCCCCCATTCCGGCGTGGTCCTCATGTCGGTGAGTGCCACGAAGCAATAATCTGGAACCGTTCAGGAAGAAGGGACCGTGCTCACGGAATTCGAAAGAACGCAATCCAAAGTGCTTCCTGACGGCAGAACGGCCGTTGGGTGTCACCAGCTCTGTCTCACATGTGTAGAGCTGTGGTGCGTCGGGACTCCAGAGAAGTGGTCTTTTCACGTTGACCTGACAGGCATGTCCGCACTCATCACCTTTCTGCGATTGGTCGTAAATCAGTTTCCCGTCGGGTTGGTAGATACGCACCTCGAGTTGTGAGTCTGAGCCAATGTTGCCCAAAAGTTGCGGTACGATGGTCACACTTTTGTCCGATGCCAGAATATCGATGCCGTCAATACATGATGATGGTTGGTATATCAGGTTCACATGGCGGTACAGTCCGCCATAGAGGTTGAAGTCCGACATGTCGGATGGTATCATCTCCACGTCGCGGCTGTTGTCGCAACGTATGGCAATGGGGTGCTCGCCATTGCCATGATGGGTGATGTCTACCCGCCAGCGGTCATATCCTCCCACGTGAGAGGCCACTTTTTGCTGTCCCACATACACTTCGGTCTTTTGTCCGCTGCCTTCAAACTCAAGCCAAGTGCGGCCTTGTGGATAGGGGTTGTCCACCTTGATGTGCCTACGATACCATGCCGCACCTTGATAGTAGTTGACGTCTGGGTCCACAGCATCCAGGGCATTGTAGCAATGGGGTAGGGTGACGTCCTGCCATAGGGGCACACTCTCTGGCTTTCCTGCCTTGACAGGTCGCCACACTTCCCATGCGTTGGCCATGTCCTGGCGTATAAATTGCCATCCGTGACTCAACCTGACGGTGTCTGTCGGCTGAGCCACGGATGGATGGTTGAAAAGAAACGGGATGAAGGGCAACAGAAAGAAAAATAACGATCTCTTCATATTTAACCTAATACTTAACCATTTTTTCAAACTGTGAAACATTTGATTTGTAATTTACTTCTAACCTAACAGAAAAAAGTCACCCTTCTCCCGTTCCATACTATTGAGAATCCTTGAAGGCCTTTCTTCTCAGTAAAGCCTCAAGATAATAATAGTCAGCATAGTTGATTGAGACGTCTATCTCATCTTTCGCAGGATAGTTGCCGGTGGAGTGGAGCAGCAGGAATCCCTGGGCGGTGTGCGGCTCTGGCTGATAGGCTGTCTCCAGAGAATGCATAATCTTGTCTGCATAACTGCGGTAGCGGGTGGCCTTCTCTGCCCCAACATAAGTTGCTAATTCGTATAGGGCAGAGGCGATAACAGCTGCTGCTGAGGCATCGCGGGGGCATCCGCCGTCCAGTGCCGGACCGACTCCTGTCTTGATGGCGGGGTCGCGCATATCCCAATAGGGAATCAGGTCTTTTGGCATGTCGGGCAACGACATCCAAAACTCGGCTATCTTCTGTGCCTGTTCCAAATAGGCTTTGTCATGGGTGTAGCGGTAGCACATGGTGAAACCATAGAGTCCCCAGCCTTGTCCGCGGCTCCATACCGATTCGTTGAAGAGGCCTTGATGGGTGATGCGTTTGATGACCTCACCTGTCTCTGGGTCGTAGTCGACAACATGATACGATGAGTTGTCGGCGCGGAAATGGTTCTCCATCGTTTTTGTCGCATGGCTGACAGCTATCTCGTAATATTTCTTGTCGCCAGTGAGCCGAGATGCCTCAAACAACAGTTCCAAGTTCATCATGTTGTCGATGATGACGGCGTATTTCCATCGGTCGGGTGTTCCCCAGTTCCATGAACGGATGCACCCCACTTTCTCGTTGTATCGTGTGGCAAGGGTTTTTGCGGAGCGCAGCAACACATCACGGAACGACTCTTCATGGGTGAGCCGCCAGCCATTGCCAAACGAGCATCCCATCATAAAACCGAGGTCATGGGTGCCGTTGTGGTGCTTCACATTCTCAATGAGCCAGGTGTTGCTCACTGCCTGTTCACGCCAGAAACGGTCGTGGCTGTACTCATACATCAGCCATAGCATGCCGGGGAAGAAACCTGAACACCAATCGCGCTCGCCCACAAGTCGCAAGCTGCCGTCTCTCTCCACGCTGCGGGGCATCAGCTTTTGCTTGTCTGCTCCATTTTTCCGGCCTTCCTTCACACACTCCAGTTGATAGCGCAACTGCACATCGGCGGAGGCAAAGGCATCGTCACTTTCATCTGGCTCATAGTAGAGCAGGAAGAAACGGTCACTCCAGTTCATCCTCAGATGGCTCCTGGAGGCATTCAGATAGTCGGTTCGCTGTGGGTTGAGCATCCAAGCACGATAAAGGTCTTTGCAAAACTCGTTTTGCTTATAGTCCCACTCGCTGATTTGCTGATACGGCCATTTGTCGACACTTGCACCAACATAGGGCAGTAGGAAGTCCATGGCCTTGTAGAAGCTGGCTCCCTCGGCAGAGGTGGCGTCGTCTATCTTGATGCCCAAGTGCTGCGCCATTCTGAACACGTCTATCATGTGCGAGAGATTGTACTGTGAATAGCCGAAGGCCAATGTGCGGCGCAGTTCCTGTGGCTGACGACCGTCAGGCTCTATCTGTTGAAACATGCGTTTCTCGGGGAAATCACGGATATACTGCTCTGCCACCTTTAGGTTTCCCACATAACATGCATAGGCTATCACCTGCACATCATGTGCGATGGAGTGGTTGTTGCGCTGTTCTCCTTCCTCGATGCCTTGCTTGCTGGTCAGAATCCATTCTAAAAACTTGGTGAACCATGACCGGAGTGCCTTTTGTTCTTTCTTGCTGAATGCCTTCGACTGCTCGAGCAGTTGCACGGCCTCGAGCATCTCTACAAAGGAATAGGCGTCAATGACTCCGTAGCAGCGGCCTCGGTCGTTGAACTTCCCGGGTACCACCTGTGCGTAGTTCAGGTTCGGATTCATGCGTGTATCCTTGTTGAGGAACCACACTTTCAGGTTTTCCACAGCCTTCTTGGCATATTTCTCGTCACCACTCAGATACCATGCCAGTGACAGGGTGGTGACACCGTTGGCCATCGTCGAGAGATGGCTGCGGTCGTAGCGTTCCAGTTCTGGGTTGGAGATACCGTCGCGCGAGATGTAAGGCAGACCGTCGGGCTTCGACGGGTCGGGCCAGAAGTAGCGCGAGAGGCTCATGTAGTCGTGCTTGTCGCCACTGGCGGGCGTTTTCTCTTTCATCATCACTGATACTGGCTCGGCGGTCAACCTGTGGTCGGCATCGTCGAGCAGCTGCTTGTAGGCGGCTGCATAGACTGGCCGGTCGAGCGACTCCTTCACTCGGGCAAGATGCGCTTTATCCCAGATGGACTGCGCACCTGCCGTCATGAATGATGCTATCAGGATGGTTGTTATTACTAAACCTCTCCTCATTTTCTTTTAGCTTATTTGATGGTTACTTTTACCTTGTAGTTCTGGGTGAAGGCATGCACCTCATACTGTCCGGTGATGTTGTTGGGGGTGTAGGCATTGGATATCTTTATCTTTCCTGCCTCGTCGACGTCCTTCGGGTCGAAGGTCATCACTGTCACATCGCCTTTGGCGCCATTGAGTGCCTTGAAATAGATGTTCTGCACCCGATGGTTGTTGGTGGCGTCCGGACTGGTCAGGTTCCATTTCATCACAAAGGCTCCTTTGTCATTCTGTGACAGCGGATTGCCATTGGTGTCAACAATCTGATAATCTGTTCCCAATGCGAGTTTGCTGTCGACGTAATAGAACGACTCGGCATCGAAAGAGCGAGTGCCTGAGCACCAGAACTGAACAGGAATCTCAACGGTGCCTCCTTGGTTGACAGAGAATGTCACGTCATTTTTCAGGGTGCCCCAGTCCTGGAAGCCGAAGAAGAACTCATTCATCTTCTCTGCATTGTCATTGCCCCAGTCATCGTTGTCGCAAGCGGTGAGCATCATGCCGCCACACAACAGGCAAACCAGACTCATCAGTTTGAATATATTACTTTTCATATTTCGTTTTTTATTAATCGGTTTAAAGAATGCATGTACTTAATGGGATAGCTTTTCGCTTCTTGGTGTTCCATCAGTTCCATCCTGGGTTTTGCACGACATTTCCATCCGATGTGGCAATCTCGTATGTGGGGATAGGATAATAGTAGTCGCGGCTGGGATTGAAATTGCGTGTGGATGCTTCCTCAATCACATAGATGTCTGCCTGGTCTGTCACCTTCTTGCCTTTGAACATGCCTCCCTCTGAGGTGAGACGGGACTGGATGTCCTCACGCTTCGTACTGGTGTCGGCTTCGCTGTATTTCAAGCCAAGGATATCGACCGGCAGCACTTTCTCTGCGATTTTCCAACGGATGATGTCGTTGTAGCGCAGTCCTTCGTCGATGAACTCCACAAGACGCTCACGACGGATTTCTTCCAGCATGTTGAGGCCGTTGGATGAGGCGAAGGAGTTGCTGAGCTTGGCTTCAAGGCCGGCTCGGGCACGGACGGCATTCACGGTCTGGTCGAGCTGGCCGTCAGTGATGCTGCCGTTGTATTCGTAGAGTGCCTCAGCATAAGAGAGGAGCACCTCGGCGTAGCGGATAATCATCTTGTCGACAGTCTCCTTGCTGTTGGTCGTCCACTCATCGAGCATGAAGCCTTTCTTGAGGCCGTAGCCATAGCCGTGCTGGTTGCTGAACGGCTGATATCCACCCTTGTAGGCTTCTTCTTTGGTGTGGTAGATGGTCATGCCCAACCTGGGGTCGCGGTTGACGAAGACATCGTCATACTGTGTCTCGGGAATGACGGCAAGCGGACTCTTCTCGCGGGGCAGACCGTCGGTGCAAAGGAATTGGTCGACGGCTTGGCGGGTCAGACTGACACCGTTCTCAAGCTGACGTGAATTGCCATGGGTGATGGTGGCTCCGGCTCCGTTGGGACCGTATACTTTCACAAACACGTTTTCCTTGTTGTTGCGTCCCTCGCCATCGAAGTAGAACAGCTTCTGGAAGTCTGGGTAGAGGGAGTGCTTCCCGCTGTTGATCAAGCGCTCGGCGGCATCAATGGCGACTTTCAGGTGGGTCTTGCTGTCACCACCGCTCAGTGTGTGGTATTTGGTGAACGTGCCCTCGTAGAGACCGATGCGAACCAACATGCCTCTTGCGGCCGATTTGGATACTCGTCCCCAGTCGGTGCTGCTGCTCACGTTGTCGATATCGGGCAACCACTCCTCGGCAAAGCGCAGGTCTTCGTAGCATTGTTGAATGACTTGCTCGCGTGGCGTACGTGCCATCTTGATGTCGGGGTCCTCGGTAGAGTCAAATGCCTTCAGGATGAGTGGCACATCACCATACTTCTTCACCAGGTCGAAGAAATGGTAGGCACGGAAGAAATAAGCCTCTGCCATCCATCTGTTTTTCTGTGCATCACTCAGGGGAGCGCTTGCGCATTTGGCAATGATGTTGTTGCAAACTCCAATCTTGTTGTATGGGTTGGTCCAGTCTCCGGCAGTGGCGGGTACGCTCCAGTTGCCGTTGGATGTGGAGTTGGGCGAACTGCCTACGATGTCGTCGGCTCTTCTGTCGTGGTCGAAGCCGGGAAGGTCTACATACAGCTTGTTGCAGGCACCCCTCAGGTCGGTTTCGCTCTTCCAGAAAGTGTTGTCGGCCAACACGGTCTCGGGTTCCCTGTCGAGTTCACAGCTTGTGAAAGCCGTGGCGCAGCAGACAACGCTGATGAAGCATATTGATTTGAAATGATATCGTTTCATAATTCTTCTGTTTTTAACGCTTTTAATAATTGATGACTGCCATTCCTAAAGTGTGATGTTCACGCCAAATGCCCATGTGCGGAAGAACGGGTAGTAGTTACGTCCTACGTTGTTGCCCGACTCAGGGTCAAACACCTTCAGCATGTCGGAGTGCTCCCAAACATCTGAACCGGAGACGTAGAAACGAAGCTTCTCTATATATCGTTTCGAGATGGGGACTGTATATCCCAATGTGATATTCTTCAAGCGCAGATAGGCTGCGTTCTGTATCCATTTGTCGGAGGGCTGGAAGTTGAACCAATCGCCATTGTAGTTGTAAAGGCGCGGCCACATGGCATCGGGATTGTCTTCTGTCCAGTAATCACGATGGATGGTCCAAGGCATCTGATAGGTACGGGCGAAAGGTGCGATGGCCTCGCTGTCGATGAGGACCTTGCGCTTGGCAACTCCCTGGAACATAACTGCCAGGTCGAAGCCCTTCCACTGTGCGCCGAGGCTCAATCCGTAGAGGTAACGGCCGTTGCTGTTGCCAAGGTAAACCAGGTCGCCATGGTTCTCTTTCGTTCCGTCACCGGCTCCAATCTGATGGTTGGCCTCGCCTTGGGTGATGTACTTCACATCGCCTGCTCCAATCTTTCCATCACTGAAGGTCTTGAATCCAGGATGCTCGGCCTTATACTTGTCGTATTCTTCCTTGCTCGACCAGTAGCCGTCGGTGGCATAGCCCCAGATGGTGTTCATCTCATATCCTTCGAGCAGACTGACGTTGCCTGCCGTAATCACGTCTGCACCGTCATACTCCACCAGTTTGTTGCTGCTGTCGGAGATGTTGAAAGCGACTTGATAGCGGAAATCTCCAATCTTGTCATTCCATTTGACTTCGAAATCCCAACCCCAGGTCTTCAGCTTGCCTACGTTGACACGCGGGATGCCGATACCGATGGTGTGGGGCAGCTGCAAAGACGACAGCATGTCGTTGTTGTATTTCCAGAAGTAGTCGAAACTGGCGCTCAGACGGCCGTTGAGCAGTCCGAGGTCAATACCCAGGTTGGTGGTCTCAATGGTCTCCCAGGTCTTGTCCTTGGATGCCAATTGGCTCTGATAGTATGACTTCTCGCCCATGTAAACTGTACTCTGTGCGATGGTGGGAATGTAATCGTAGAGTCCGAGGATGGCTCCATTGCCCAATTGGCCCCATGATGCACGCAACTTCAGGTTGCTGATGAAGCCGACTTTGAACCATGGCTCCTGGCTGATGCGCCATGCTGCCGAGACGGAGGGGAAGGCCTTCCAACGCTTCGATGGAGCCAGTCGTGAACTGCCGTCATAACGGATATTGGCCTCAAAGAGATAGCGCTCGTTGTAATTGTAGTTGAACCTGCCGAAATATGACATCATCGACCATGGTTCGATTTTGTCGGCAATGCTGGTGTTGGTGGCTACAGAGGCGTCGTAATAGTTGAAGGAATAGAAATCGTTGGAGTTCATATTCTTTGCCGTGCCGCTCATCTCGTCCTTACGGTAGTTCTCATAACTGGTACCGGCAAGGAACTTGAAATTATGCATTTTCTGAATGTCAAACTCATAGTTCACTGTAGCCTCGAACAGGTCATGGTAATCGTTGTTCTTGATGCGGTAGAGTTGGTTGGGCGAGTTGTAGTCCTGACGCTTGTTGTTACCTGTCATGCCGTACCAAATCAGGTAATGCCTCTCGCTGCGCCCACTGTAGAAGCCTGCACGACGGCTTGCGCTGAGGTTCACACGGAGACCTTTGACCAGGTTCTTCAGTGTGAGGTTGCCTTTTCCGATAAACGACTCGTAAAGTGTCTCATTCACGCCGCCTTCCTTCATCACCTGGATGGCATTGAACTGCAGGTCGCCATTGTATGGGTTGGTGGCGTAGTTGACATCCTCCTCGGGGTTGTAGAGCAATTGTCGCGCACGGCTTGAATAGAGGTTGTTCATGATGGCTGCTGCACCACACGAGGGAGAGTTGTTCTTCCTGCTCTGATACTGTACATTGACGCCAAACGAGATATACTTGTTGATGTCGGCATTCACCTTGGCATGCAGATTCACACGGGTATTGTCGTTCTTGCCATATTTCAGCATACCATTCTTATAATAGTAGTTGGCGGAAATGAAATAGTTGACATCGTGTGAGCCTCCTGAGATGGAAACGCTGTGGTTGGTTTGGTCGGTATGGTTCTTGGTGCCTTCTGCCACCCAGTTGGTGGCTGAGAACTGGTCCCAGCGTCCGTTGGAGTTGTTGGGACGGTAGTTGAAGTTGGGGTTGCCTACCCATCCGCTTTGCTCCTCATTCCATTCGGCTTTTCCGCCTTGGTTAAGACGGCCTTCGTTGATCCATGCCTGCTCTTCCCATGCCGGCAGACGCTCTGGCATGTTGGCTGGGGTATTGAAGGCATAATATCCGTTGTAGGATATCTTGGGCTTGCCTGCTGCACCGGTCTTGGTGGTGACCAGCACGACTCCTGCTGCGGCACGGGCTCCATAAATGGCACAAGCGGCAGCGTCTTTCAGCACGGAAATGCTCTCCACATCATCGGCATTGAGCAATGCCAAGTCGCCTTCCACTCCGTCAATGAGCACCAAGGTAGATGTTGAGTTGGCTGAAGAGAAACCGCGCACGCGCAGTCCGCTTGTCTCTGAACCGGGCTCACCGCTTGAGCGAAGGATGGCAACACCGGGCATCTCGCCTTGCAATGCAGACAACACATCAGTAGAGGGCTTTGCTGCTACCTTCTCGCCGTCGATGGCGGTGACGGCTCCGGAAAGGTTGGCTTTCCTCTGTGTGCCATAACCGACGACAACCACTTCTTGAAGAGTCTTGTCGTCAACGTTGAGCAAAATGTCGCCTCTGGCTTGGGTGGCTCTCACCTCGCGCGTTTCATAACTGATATAAGAGAAACTGATGGTTGCCCCCTGCGACACGTTGATGGTGAAATTACCATCGAAATCGGTTACGGTGGCATTGTCGGTGCCTTTCTCCATCACCGTGACTCCAATCAGGGGTTCACGAGTCTGGGCATCAAGCACTCGGCCATTAACAGTCAGACCGTTTGTCTGGGCAAACAGTCCCACATCCACAAGAAACATCAGGCACATGATAATGCTCAGCCTGAATACTCCTAAAGACAAAAAACTTTTTTTCATAGGTTGTTTTAATTAGTAAAAAATTTCTGGGAGCAAAGATAGGATTAAACACGTCACATGATAAATAAATCACTACATCAAATATACTATAGCAACACATCATGCATACATCATCACTTTCTCATCAAAATATTAATTTGCTAATTTTCAAATACTTATTTGAAAAAATACCACATCAACAATTTTGCTTTTATTGATTTTTTTCTTATTTTTGCATCAATAAAATTTTTTGTCATGAGAACAGCCTTTCTGTCATTCCTCATATGCCTGAGCAGCATGGCGGGTGCCGCTACATTATGGCAGCGCCCAGTGTTCAATTTTTCGCGACATACTTATATGGCGGCCAATCAGAATTGGATGCTTGGACAAGCCGACAATGGGTGGATGTATTTTGCCAACAACCATGGTCTGCTGGAGTTTGATGGCGTCTTCTGGAACACCTATCCCATAGAAAATGATACCAAACTGCGGTCTCTGAAAATTACCAATCAGCGTATCTATGTGGGTGGCTTGGGACAGTTTGGCTATTTCGAGCCAGACAACTATGGCAGGCTGCAGTACACCTGTCTGTCGAAGGAAATGGAGAAGGAGGGTATCATCAACATATGGAATATACACTCCTTGGGAAACCGTGTGTATTTTCAGGCGGATGGAGCGGTCTATTATCTGGAGAATGGGCGTGTCGGGAAAATCCCATGTCAGAAGGGCATCACTACCTCGGCGGTGATTTACAATTGTCTGTATACGGCAACCAGCGACGGCATCTATATCTTGAGAGACAATCATTTCGACAAAGTAGAGGGCATAGAACTTTCTCAGGATGTTTATATTGTTGCCCTTCTGCCATATAATGGCAATATGCTGATAGTGACCAGCGACCATGGCCTCTTCATCTATCAACAAGGGAAACTCTCGCAATGGCAGCACCCGGCAAATGCGCTGATTGCCAACAACAAACTTACCAATGCGGCAATCAATGAGCGGCACATCGCTCTGGGCACCACCTACAATGGCATTATACTCATCGACACCCGTTCAAATCATGTGGAGAACATTTCCAAAGACGACGGCCTGCAAAACAAGACTGTGCTGGGCACTTGTTTCGACCGTGACGGCAATCTTTGGTTGGGATTGGACAATGGCATCGACCATGTGGTTCTTACCTCACCTTTGTTTTTCCTCAACAATCAGCTGTCTGCTATAGGCTCAGGCTATGCGTCGGCAATGTATCACGGCAATCTGTTTATGGGCACCAATCAGGGACTGTACCAAACAAATGGCTCACTCAACGGTGATGCACGACCCACACCGGCTTTCATCGATGGGACTGGCGGTCAGGTGCATGGCATTACTGTCTATGATGACAAACTGTTCTGCGGTGGACGCAATTTTTATGTCATGATTGACGGCAATCGGGTGACTCGTTTCCCCATACGTGGTGTGTGGCACACTTCTGCTGTCAACGGTCAACAAGATGTGCTGCTCTTGGGCGATTACTGGGGACTCAAGGTGCTGCGGAAGACAAATGGACAATGGACGTACACCAACAAGATTGAGGGAACAACCCTTTCTGCAAAGACCATGATGCCCGAAGAGAGTGGCAATGCCGTATGGGTGGCAAACAAGACCAAAGGTCTGTATCGCCTGACACTGGATGATGCCCTGACCCGTGTGGTGAGTACAAAGCAATTCAACTCTCTACAACTGCCCATAGGCAACAATGTGTGCGTAGCCACAATCGACCATACTGTGGTCATCGCCTCGAGACAGGGGCTCTTCCGATACAATGCTGCAAAAGATGAGATAGAGCCATATACACAGTTGGAACAACAGCTGAACGGCAAGACTGACTACTCTTTCATCTGGCAGGATGAGCAGCAGAACATTTGGTATGTATGCGACCGTATATTATATATCCTGCATTTCAATCCCAATCGCAACGCATATTACAAGAACAAAGGGGAGGCATATCTGAGCGATGAACTCATCGATGATTTCGAGCATGTGATGGTGAAAACGCCCGGACAAGCCGTCATTGGCACACAAGAGGGCTTTGCCTTGCTCAACTATGGCTTGAAGCAAACGTCCCGTTCTCCTCTGACATTGCAAATCAGGCATGTCGTGAGCACCAATGGTACCGACACATTGATTTACGGAAGCAGTTTCTGCGGTGAGAGCCACCCCCTGCGCATCGCCTATAAGCACAACTCGCTGCGCATAGAATACAGTGCCAACAATTTCGACAAGTCACAAACCGTGCTTTACTCCTACCGCATGCTCGGAATGCCTGATGAGGAATGGAGTGACTACAGCCGGCAACATGTGAAGGAATACACCAATCTTAGAGAAGGGAAATATACATTCCAGGTACGAATAGTGACGGAATCCGACGACAAGCCCATCATCGCTTCTCTTTCTCTCCGCGTTCTGCCTCCATGGTATAGGTCGTGGTGGGCGTATGTCATATATGCCTTGCTGTTGGCTGGCATCATATATGCTGTCATCAACCGCCTGCGCAAGAATACCAAGGAACTCAATCAGAAGATAGAGATTCTTGAGGATGAGAAGACCAGGATAGAATTGCAGTCGAAACAAAACGAACTGATGCTCTCGCGCATGAATGTGGTAAGAAAGAATGAGATGCTGCAGGAAATCAAGAAGACCGCCGTCAGTCTCAACAATAGTCTCAGCGAAGAGAATCTGCCCAATATCAAGCGCAAGATGGTGAGACTGATTGGACAGATTGACACCAATATCGAGCACGACGACGACTTGGAGGCATTCAAGGGGGATTTCGATGCTGTCCATTCTGACTTTTTCAAAATCTTGAGCGAACGTTTCCCCCAACTCACCCACAAGGACAAGATGCTCTGCGCTTATCTGAAGATGAACATGATTTCCAAAGAGATAGCACCGCTGCTCAATATTTCGGTCAGGGGCGTGGAAATCAGTCGTTATCGTCTGCGCAAGAAACTGGGCCTCGATGAGAAAGACAATCTCACCGAGTTCTTGCAAAGAATAGCAGGGGAGTGAATCGGCATCTACAATCATTCCAATTCCGATGATGGTTCGCTTTCCCCTTCGGGATTTCCCCAAAATGTATAGGGAATCTTCTTTTCACTAATAGGAATCTTCCGTTTGATGGTCTTCATAATGTGCTTACCTTTGCAATAGAAATCAGGAAGGAATCTGATTCTTTAAACAAAGTACAACTTAATGATAAGAAAGGAAAACAATTATGAAGACCATGTATAAAGTGATTGTAGCCATGATGGTCATGGCAGTCACAGCAGCACCGGCTGCAGCAAAGAGCAATGTGGATAGAAATGCACGTCCCGACAAGAAGGAGGTGCGGATGACGGGCCACAAGTACGACAGGTTCATCGACAAGAAACAGGACCGCGACCGTCGCGTGGCTACTCTCGAGGTGACGACCTTCAAGGTCAGCCAGAAGTCTGTTAAGCAAAAGAACGTTGTCAGGGCAGCCAAAGCCGTCTATGGCGTGAAGGATGTCAAGTGGAATCCGCGTAACAACATGATGATTGTGACATACGATGCCAAGAAGACCACGGCACGCCGCATCAAGGCAGCAGTCTACTGATAATGGCTCCATCATTGTATGGCAAATGCCAATTCCAAAAATCAAAAAAGACCGACGGCCAACAGCCGCCGGTTTTTCTTGAGGTCACCTGAAGAGGCTGGTTGCCTCGCGACAAGCCCAAGGAGTCCGAGTACAGCGGCGACGATCAAAGCAATGATGGCAAAAATGATAAGGGAAATGATCAGCATCTTTTCATCTGTAATTTGTGGAGGTAAAAATTGGGATTTGTCTTACCTCTTTATGTGAGGACCTATAACATTGATAAGTTGCATATCGGTGAACTTCTTTTTGTATGGGTCGAATTTGGGCATTTTCAAAGCGTTGGGGTCTATATCGTTTGTTGTTGTTTGCCCTTGGCTAATGGCAGATATCCCTTGCAACAGCAGATATTTTTTATGACGTGCCGTATCACTCTCGCATATATCACTCTTGCAACATGTAGAGTCGGACATTACCACTACGGTATCTTGTTTTACCTCTGTACTGTTCGGACAATTTTGTCCAAATGCATAACCATGATAAAACAAGACAATTAATCCTATGATTTTATTTACTGCTTTCATATATTCCTCTGTTTCTTTCTAAAACATAACCATCTGGAGTAAGATTCCTATAAAAACACAATCAATTGCATCATCTTTATTGGGCATAGGCGGGATTGCTCCATATTCCGACTGGTCCGAGCAGACCGGAAGGGAGCAGAGGGGAGTCCTTGGTGAAGAACTTGAAGCAGCCCACCGTTTTTCGGCCTTGTGAGGGACGTGGCTTTCCGTTTTGCAGCCATTCGGGGATAGCTGTCATATAGCGGCCTGCCTCAGGTTTGCCCGGTGCAAAGTCGTATGTCAATGGCTCCGACCATTCAATGTCGTCAGGTTCCTGTTCGTCGCCAATCATGCGGTTGGGCCACAGGTTGGTGACATCAATCTCTATCTTGTTGTCGCCTGGATGCAGTGCCGATGTGATGTCGAGCAGGAAAGGTGCTTTCCACATGACGGGGAATGCGATATCGTTGACACGCACAGAGGCCATGTTCTTCACCTCGCCCAAATGAAGTATGAGACGGCTTTTCAGTTGCCGGTTGTTCAGTGTGAAGCGGTTGCTGTAGGTGGCCGTTCCAGAAAAATACCTGACGCCAGGCGTTGGTGATTGTGTCCAATCGAAAAGCTGCTGACGCTCCATCTTGGCCACATTTGGGAAGGCAATGTTCCAACCATCGTCAAGTATCACCACACATTCTTTTGGATGATATTCGACAAGCAATGTTGCCAAGGAGTCATTTTGCAAATGCTCCATGTATTTTTCAGTGATGACGAGGAACCGTGAGCCGTTTGCCTCGATGGTCAGCGAGTCACCGGTGAAGGTCTTCATCTCGAGATTGTAAGGATTCCACACTTCGATGTTCTTGCCACTGGCATACTGTGCGATGGGCAGTTTGGCTGTGGCGGCAGAGTCGGTGGGATTGCATACGAACACGATGTCGGTGTCGCCATCGGTGCGGCGGTAGGTCTTGAAACGACCGATATCACCCCACTGCTGCTTGCAAGGCTGACCGCGCTGCAGCAAAGACTGGCAACGGGCCATGTAGTCGAAGAATGCCTTTGCTCCGCCTGCCTTCCACCATGTCTGGTTGGGCACGAAATGTGTGCCCCAGACACCGAACGACATGCCTGGCTCCACCTGCATCCACGGATTGCAGGCACCGGCGTGCAGCATCATGCGGTTGACACCAGTGCAGAATGCGCGGTCGCAGATGGGTTTGAGTGACTGCGGGTCATCCTTCCAGGCGTGCAGCGGCCAGCAGGTGAATGCCTCGGCCACGAGAAGCGGCTTCTGCAGGTTGCGCATCACCTGTTCGTGCCGCCTCATATCTTTCCAGCCCCAGTCTGGGCGCACCCAGAACTCAGTGGCGACTATAGCGTTGGGAGCCGCACGCAGAATCTTATAAATGTCGAGCACCTGGAACGGTTTTTGTCCGCCTGTTCCATAAGGTTCTACCAATAGTTGCATGCCAGGTGCACTCTTTTCGGCCAGTTCCGCCATGTATCCGTAGTAGTTTTCGGCAAAGAGCGATGTGAGCACATCGACCAGGTCCTTCCGGAAGGCCACACTCTCTTCCTTGCTTCCAATCACCGCCTTGCCCACGATATAGGGCAGCCACAGGCGGATGTCGTAACCCTTGCGACGTTGGAACTCATCAGGCAGCACCACGCTCCAGTCTTGTCCGCCCGCCTCGTAACTGTCTATCTCGAGGCGGCTGAAAGTCTTCCCCGCATGCCTTCCAGCCAGGTCAATCAACATCTGCGGATAGCCGTTCCAGAAATGTCTCACTGCCTCGCGGTTCAGCTTGTCGCACTCCAGACCTTGCCCTGAAATGGGTGACTGCGCCTCGTTGGTTTTGCCGTTGGTGGTGTGGCCGAAGCGCAGCAGCAGCCATTTCCCTTTCTTCATTCTCTTGGCATGCGACTTCGGCAATGCCTTCATCATCTTCTTGGTGATGACAAGCGTATCCGCCCATCTGCCATCCGTCATTTGGGGCAGACAGGGTGTGAGGTCGAGGATGTCTGCCTTTCCGACCACTGAGTCGTCGGGCATGGCCAGCACGCAGATGTCTTGGTAATAATTGTATTTGGGGTCAATCTCCGCATGGGGCAGACAGATGGTCTTGGCATCAGGTGTGAATGCCACGGATTCCGACACAACCTTCTGCATAGAGTACTCAGGCGTGACATTGACGTAAGCGCTCGAAGACCAACCCGGGCAGTTGTGAGTGCCAAACGACAAACCCAATCGCTCGCACTCGTCCATGGTCCACCGCATCATTTCCTTCCACTTCTCGCTTCCAATGGCGCAAGAGGGGTCGCCCACGCGGCTCTGCTGTTCACCGCCTATCTGGAAATTCTGCACTCCGGCGAGTCCGGCGGCTTTGAATGCCTCCAGGTCATGGGTGATGGCCTCGCGATTCACCAGTCCGTCCATCCATTGCCAGATAATCCAGGCACGGTGCTCGTCCTTCGGGTGGATGAAATCCTCTCTCAACGACTGTTGCGCCATCAGAGTCTGGCAGCACGCCATGATGGCCAGTGCAAAGAATGTCAGTTTTAGTTTCATAGTCTTATTGGGCTTAACTTCAGAGTGAAGCGATAACTTCTTTAACTACTTAACTACTTGAAAGTGGAGCATATGTGCATTTGAATTATAGTTGTTGTCCATAAATCAGTCGTCCGAACGCTCAATTCTTATCTTGCGGGATTTGTTGCCACGGACGACGATGTAGGTTCCGGGGCGTAGCGACGCACGGGCTGCAGCATAGGGCTTGCGGGCATGGAGGCAGATGCCGCTGATGGCGTAGATGTCCACCAGGTCGTCGTCGGCGATGATGGCATCAATGGCATTGGTAATGGCGGTGACACGCAGTTTGCCATCGGTGAGAAGCGTGGAACTGTCTAACTCATAGCCCACACCACCATCATCTACTTTTACGATGAAATTGCCCGTGTGGGAGCCACTGACGTTGAACACGGTTATCTCGCTGCCGATGGGTAATTGGCGTGTGGTGGGAATGACAACAAGGATGGTGTCGCCGTCATGCTTCAGATAGCCTTTCACGGTGAGGCATGAGTTTCCGTATGAATTCAACTGGCAGAGCGTGGTGGCTCCTTTCTTCAGCGTCAGGTTCTGCAAGGTGGCTGTGCCGGTGATGACAGCCGATGACGCTACCGAAACCAGTCCGGTCGTCATGGCTGTCGTGGATGAGTTGCTCAGTTCCAAGGTACCTCCGTTGACGGTGATGGGCGATGTGCTGCCTGCGGTCTTCAGTGTCAGACGCCCCTTTCCCTCCTTGATGACTGACGTGCCTTTGAAAAGGCCGGAGAATGTCATGTCCTTGTCGAGACAACCTATGCGATATGTGGTCTGTCCTTCCAACACACCGTCGGCGGCCGTGCCGGTGATGGCTCCTATCCTCAATGTGGCGCTCTGTTGGGTGGCGCTGCCGCTGGAGTAATGGGCGATGTTGGTGGCGGCATCTACCTTCAGCGTGGCCTTTGACATGTCGGTGACATTGCTCATCAGGCGCCACTGACTGCCCGAGGCGGTCAGCGTGCCCTCATAGTCCTTGAAATTAAGACCAATGTCGCAGCGCACGTATTTCGACACGATGGTCAGCGCACCTTTTCCTTTCACGCTTCCGTTCAGTTTGCCACGGGAAGAGCCGACAATCTTGTTGGTCGTTCCTTCTTCCACGGTTACCACATGGTTGAAGACAGGTACGGTCGAGGTGCTGTTTACGTCTATCTGATGCACCTCGCCGCCAGCCAACAGCATGGGTGAACCGACACGGCCGAAGGTGGCGTTCCATGCTCCTTGTGCCACAACGCCTCGCTTCACTATCAGACCGGCGAAGTTGTTGGCTCCGCCGTATGTGAAGTTCAGCTGGCCGGCACCGTCTTTGACAAGATACCCCGTGCCGCTGACGGCTCCTTTAAGAGAGAGTGAACTGTTGCTTTGGGTGATGCGGATGGTGGCTGTGTCAGTCAGGGTGATTTGGCGGTCGGTGCCCATGTTCTCCTTGCTCAGCACCAAGGTGCCGCCGTTGAGTTGCAGGTTGTCCTTGGCTGCCGTGGCGGCCCCAAGGGCACTCTTGTTTCCGCCATCAAAGAAGTTGGGCACGGTGAGCGTACCGCCGTTCACGATGGTCTTGCCCGTATAATCGCTGTATTTCATGTTGAGCGTCACGTTGGCATCGGGATTCACGGTGATGCCGCCCTCGCCGCTGATGCCGCCCTGGCCGGAAAGGGTGTAGGTGCCACTGTCGAAGGTGACGCCACTGGTGACCATCATCTCGTTGACAGTGATATTCTTCTGCTTGCCCTGACTGTCAAACACCAAGGCGTCGCCAGCCACGAATGCAGTGGAACCGTTGAAGTCGAAATTGTGCGACTTATAGTCCCATACATTGCTCTCGTAACCATACCATACCACGCCTTGTTGTGGAGCGCGACTTCCGTGGATGACGAGCACCAATTTGTTGTCTTTCACGACAAGGTCATAGTTGATGCCTTCAAGGCCGCGTGTCTTCAATTTGGTAGGGTCGCAGTTCATCGTACCCGTGCATGAGGCAATGACATATTCTGCTTCATCCTTGCTCCACAGATTGACGGTGACATAATTGGTGCCTTTGAAGGTCAGGTCGCCCTCGACATGGATATAGCTGCAGACTGGAAACGAACCTTGTGAGTTGCCCATCCATCCTGCTGTCACTTCCAAATAGACGTTCCCGGGCAGCGTGACGCTCTTCAATGAGTGGAGTTCGCCCTCTGGCGACTTACCGTCCCCAGGCATCAGCCTGCAACCCTCATGGTTCAGTGCCCCTTCAAAGGTGAGGGTGTCTTTCAACGTGATGTAGCCTGAGAGGGTTCCTCTGGCACGTAGTTCAACAGGGCCGGCAATGTCGCCGTTCACCTGTAGCGTTCCCTCACTGATGATGGTGGGACCGGTGTGTCGCAGCCAACCGGCCAAAAGCACCTTGCCCTGCATCGACTTGATGAGCGAGCCACTGCCAGTTGTGATGATGCCATTCGTTGCTCCCAGGTGCTGACTCACGATTTCATAGTCGTGGCCTCGTGGGTTCATCAGGTAGACGACAGGGGCATTCATCGGCTTGTCAACCCAAATCCGAGAGTTGTTGTCGCCATAGATGTCGAAGAGGATGCTCTTGCCGTCGGCATAGGGAACCGTACTCGCCATGTCGAAGGTGGTGAAACCATCGTCAATAGTGACGCCCAGTCCTGTTGTCGAGACAGAACCTTGTTTCCAGCGCAGGTCGGCCTCGAAGACGGGTGGCAGAGGTGGCATCGGCATGGCACCTCCGAGATAGAAACCGGTGTTGGGGTGCTGGTAGTAGCCTCGTGTGGTGCAGTCGCCCCGGTAGTGGGGGTCTTGCTGAAGGCAATAGATGCTGTAATTTGTGGGCATGGCAGTGGTGTATCCCACAAGACCGGTGCAGCTCTCGGCATTTTGCTTGGCAAGGATAACCTCCTCGCGCCAGTCGCCTATAATGTCGCCCATGAAAGCGGGACGTGTGCCGGTGGCGGCATGCGTGGCCCAGTTGCTCTCTTGTGAGAACTCTGCCAGACGGTCGCCAAGCACCTTCGATACCATCAGGTTGGTGCCCCAGCCGCTGCCGCCGGGTGAGTTGAGCCATTCGCGCTGCAGGTCGCCGTCCCACCAACAGCCCTCGAACATCGAACCTGTGCGGGTCTGTCCGGTGCGTTCTCCCTTGCAGTCGTACACATAATCATCTACATAACTCAATATCTCGTAGCCTTTATGCGAGGCGTCTATGTCAAGACAGGTGCCGCGACCTACATCGTAGACACTGGGTAAGTACCATTCCTTGATGCGCTCTGCACTGCGGGCATCGTAAAGCAGTTGGCCAAGCAGCGAACTCTGTTGTATGGCATAGACCTCCAGACCGGGACGGTCGGGGTCGATGTCGGAGAGTACGAAGCGGTCGCCGTGACCGATGCCGGGGCTGGCAAACCATCCTGTGTGGGGATTCACCGAGTAGCCGCCCTGAATCATTTCGTCAGTGCCGTCGCCGTCGACATCTGCTACACGCAACTGATGGAACTCTGCAGGCCAAGGGGTCTTGTCGTTGCGGCTCCAGGTGTGGGAGTGATGCCAGTTTGTCGCTTTGCCGTTGCTCCAGTCGTAGTCCCAAGTGAAGACATAATTGTGGTGGGTCTTGTTGTTGTCGCGGTCCAGACATTCCATCACCAGTGTGGGGTGGATGCCGTCAAGGTAGCAAATGGCGAAATGGCCGTCCATGGCGGAGTAACCATCGCTCATGTAGTTGGGGCGCGAGGTGCGTGTGTAGTGGTCACTGCCGTCCGTGACCTCGTCGTATTTCAACTCGCTGGCGGCAATTTCCTCTCCAGTCAGGCCGTCGATGACACTGATGTAAAACGGACGGTTGCGAACGGCCTGTGTGCGGTAGTCCACGATGCCGTCTCCATCGACGTCGGGCACATCGCTCCCCATGGCATATTTACCCCAGGTGTTGTTGGCCTTGTCCCAGAAGCGGGTACCGTCGCTGCTGCGCACCATCACCTCGCAGCGTCCGTCGCAGTTGATGTCCCATGCCACTACCATGTCGTTCTGACCACCGCAGATGTTCACGTTGGGTCCCATGTCCACCGTCCATAGCAGCTCGCCTGTGAAACGATAGGCCTGAATCTTGTGCGTGGTGGTGGCTGTGTTCTCTGTGTTCTCCGCATCATCCGAGACTCCGCTGGCAAAAAGGCGGTCCACAACAACGGCATCATATTCTCCGTCGCCATCCGTGTCCATGGGCCAGCAGAATTTCGTGCGGTAGTCGTTGCGATGGATGACGGTGTTGTCGAAGTCGATGTTCAGCCACACGTTGGGCCAGGACTGGGCCTTGTAAAGGAAGGGCTTGCTCATGGCGCCTTCCACTCCGTCGGGACCGATGGCGGCGACGGCATACTCGGTATTCGTTGTGAGCGACGCTGGCTTGTAGTTGGTCACCTTCAGAGGAGTGGTGTTCATCTTCGTGAATTCCGTTGCTCCTGCCGTGCGCTTGTACACGTTGTAGGTCGTGCCTTCCGGCTCCTGTGCCAACTTACGCCAAGAGATGAGGTAGCCTGTACCGCCCGTTGCGGTGACACTGCGGCCACCGGAACGATAGACGGCCACCACGCCGCGGTCTAAAGGCTGCTGAAGCCGTTGCGACCATACGGAAAGATGACAAAAGAAGAGAAGCAGCATCATGGCGGTGCGCTGCAAACCTGACAAATTGGAAGATAAGATAGGTTTCATTTTTAAGTAGTTTGTTGATTCTTGCACAAAAGTATAGAAAAACTTCGTATAAACAAAGTTTACACCAAAACATATTGTTAAAATCACGGCTATGTGAAATATCGCTGAATGGTTCAAAGGTGTGATGAACTGTTGAAATAGTCAAAACCTACGATGGTGTCTACGAAACGGTGGACATAGTCACGGGAAGTGGTAGACCATTGGAAATCAAAGCGGTAAAGCACCTGTGTGGTGTAGTCGTTGTCGGATTCTATCCAGCGCATCTGGTGGGTGCTGCTCAGATTGTAGGCCATCAGTGGACGCAATAGGGTAACGAGGTCGGGATTCTCCATCATACGCCCCAACGCCTCTTGGAATTCTTCTGTCTCAACACGTCGCAATGTGATGCCGGCGGCTGCAAAACCGTTGAGGATGTCGGAAAGATACTGACGGTGGATGTTGTAGGGATGGAATACGGTGCACTCTTTGGGAGTCGTGGCCAACAACATGATGGCGCGTGATACCTCGTCGATGGGAGAGAACTCGAAGACTTGGCTGAGTGCCTCATAAGGTACCATGCCGATGATGACGTAGGCGCGGAGAAGTGCCAGGAAATTATTGGTGTTGAAGTTGATTTGGAACTCGCCGTCCTTTTGTCGGGCGGAGAGGTTGCCGACACGCATGATTTTCGCATCGAGACCATGATGGGCGATGGCTTCGAGCACAAGTTCCTCTGCCTTATACTTGGAATAGACATACTTGTTCTCGTCAATGTTCTGACCTAACCACAAATCCCGCTCCGTGAGTTTGACATCTGGTCCAGGCACTCCGTCAACACTCAGACCTGCAATGCTGGTGGTGGAGATATGGATGAGGCGGGAATGGGTTCGCAGACAGAAAGTTATCAGATGACGGACGCTCTCAATGTTGACCATCTCGATATCGTTGCCGGCAGAGAAGTGCTTCACATTGGCAACACAGTTGACAACGGTGAGTCCCTGACAGTCGACATGATCAAGGGCATCGGGTTGGGTGACTTCTGCGGCAAATACCGTCACACGCTCATCAATACGCTTGAAGGCTTCTGTCTTGCCGAAATAATAGAAGAACATGGTCTTGAGGCGGTGCATCGGGTCTTCGCCGTCTTTGCTGCGGAGCGGACAGAGAATGTGCCCGTCATAGTCGGTCAGCAACTCGTTGAGAATGTGCATGCCTAAGTAACCGGTGGCTCCCGTCAGCAGCACGTCGCCGAGGGGATGGCGGTCTCCGCTGCGGAAGACATTGAGGGTGTTCTTGCTGAGCAACACGGAGAAGCCGGAGACATCTTGGGCCCGGTTCAGCAACGATGACTTGTTTTCTGTTTCATGAGGGTCGTTCTCATGATTTTCCGACCGATTGGCAACAAAGGCTGCCAATGCTCTTGGGGTCTTTTGGTTGAAAAGGTCGTTGAAGACAATCTGCACATCTTGCTTGCTGGCTTCTACAATGACTTTGATGGCATTGAGGCTGGTGCCGCCTATCTCGAAGAAATCATCGAGGGCACCTACCTGCTCGATGCCAAGCACCTGGGAGAAAATACGGGCAAAGAGTTGCTCTGTCTCTCCTTCTGGAGCCACAAAGGCGATGCTGCGCTTCAACTCGGGCATGGGAAGCGCTTTGCGGTTGATTTTCCCATTGGGTGTCATAGGCATGGCATCAAGGCGCATATAGGCATCGGGTACCATGTATTCGGCAAGAGATGATGAGGCAAGGGCGGCGCGGATGTCATCGTCATTGATGGCTACACCTGCTTCTCCTTCCGAGGATACTTCCGAAACGGTGTAATAGAGCACCAGATGTTCGTTGCCCATCACCTTGCGAACCTCAGCGGCTGCCTGTCGGATGCCTTCAATGTTGAGCGCCTTGCTTTCTATCTCACCTAATTCAATGCGGAAACCGCGCAGTTTCACCTGGGTGTCAATGCGTCCCATATACTCTATCTGACCTTCTTCGTTCCACCGACAGAGGTCTCCGGTGTGGTACATGCGCACAGGGCGTCCCCAGCGGTCCTGCTTCACAAACGGACAGTCTACAAAAGACTTGGCTGTGCGTTCAGGCAACCGCCAATAGCCACGGCCTACCTGTACGCCGGCAAAGCACAACTCTCCAGCCACACCTTGAGGCACCAGATGCCCGGCCGTGTCTACAATGAAGTTCCAGTTGTTGGCCACGCTCTGGCCGATGGGAATGTTGGCTATGCGCTGTCCCGGCGGGATGCTGTAATACGAGGTGTCGTCGGTACACTCCGTAGGACCGTAGACGTTGATGATTTCAATGTGGTCGCTGTATACGCCGTCCATCTTTTCGCCACCACCTGTCGTGAAGCGGATGGGCAGGTCGTCAAAAGTGTTCAGCAGCAGACAGGTCATGGCGGTAGAGTAGCCGCCACCCGTAATCTGATGGTCAAACAGGAATTGCCTGATGGCATGGAGGTCTTTGCGTATCTCTGTGGGCATGATATGGAACGAGCCGCCTAACGTGAGAACGGGATACATGTCTTCTATGTGGGCATCGAATGAGAACGAGCGGTGACCGCTGATGCGGTCGGCTGCGGTCAGTTGCTCCATGTCAATGACCACTGCGATGAAGTTGCGTAGACCTGCTTGGTGGAGTATGGCTCCTTTGGGCTTGCCGGTGGAGCCGGATGTGTAAATCATGTATGCAAGACCGTCGGGCTTTGACAGGTCAATGGGGGCGGTGATGTCATGGGGGCAGTCCCGAGCAATCTCTGCCATGAAGTCGTCGATGAAAAATGTACGGGCTTCGGCTGTGTCGAAATTGCCTTCCGACTGTTTGGCTGCCAACACGTCCTTCGAGGTGATGAGTACCTTAGTTTCTGAATTCTCGAGCATGTAACTCAGACGCTCGTTGGGATATTCGAAATCGAGGGGAGTATAGGCGGCTCCCGCCTTGTGGATAGCCAACACCGACAATGGGAATTCCTTGGTGCGGTCGAGCATGACGCAGACAAAATCGTCGGGCTGCACACCGAAGTCGATGAGACGGTTGGCAAGCGCATTGGAATAGCTGTCCATCTCACTATAGGTCAACTGGCTGTCTTTGTCCACCACGGCTGGGGCATCAGGGGTGCGTCGCGCTTGTTCCGTAAAGAGGTTGGCAAATGTCTTGCTCAGGTCTACTTCAATGTCCTTGCCTGTGCCTATCTTGATGATGCGCTCTGCCTCATCGTCACTGACCATGCTGATGCTGTCAATCGATTCATCTGGCTGCGACATCATCTGCTCCATAGTGGTCTTGATGGCATCTGCCATCAGACGCATAGTCTTGCGGCTGTTCATGGCAAGGCTCGACTCCATGCGGATGTCGTAATACTCTCCATCAGAAGATGACTCGGCTACTACACCTGCACCAACAATAAAAATGTGTGCGAGTAAATCATAAAAGACATCGCCGCGGTCTTGTTGTACAAACGGACAGTGTGTGTCTCCAAAGTGGTATTCCTCCTCCCAGCCGGGCAAAGCGGTGAAATTGAACGAAATGCCGGGCTGTACACCTAAGTCGCGGCAGAAATGGGAGAAGGGGTAAGCCAACTGTGATAGTGTAGACTTCATTTCCGAATGAACAGAGGCAATGTACTCGCGTACGGTCTGTTCCTTCTTGATTTCCATCATGAAGGGGATGGTGCGTACAAACATACCATGGGCTTGGCGCACCCGTGGGTCGCGACGGCCGTGATAGATGGTGGTGTAGGCGACCTTCTCCTCTCGAAGCAGTCGGGCGAGCACGTAACTGAATGCTGCTTGGAATAGTTGATAGGGTGCGAAACCGTTCTCCTTGCACCAATCGTCTACCATCGTTCTGCTGATATAGGCTGACTCTTGCCCCATCTCGCCCACAGGGTTCTCAGGACATGCCGAAAGCGTGGCCAAATCCACACCGGCATATTTTTCCTTCATCACTTCCTTTGCCCTTTGGTATTCATCATCACCCAAGCGGGAATACTCCTCTTCAGCTGCTTCGAGCATACCGTATTCTTGAATGGGCAACGGCTTTCCTTCGTATGCCAACGGTAAGTCACGCTGGGGGAATAGCGTCAGGTAACTCGTGCCGTCGGTCACCATGTGGTGGATGTCCACCAGTAGGTAGCTTTTTAGAGGTGTTGTCACCAGCTCTGTTCTTATCAGCGGCTCGTCACCCATGATGTCAAAGGGGCGGCAGAATCCGTGATGGGCATAGTCTTGAAAATCGGCTTCCGTCATCTCCCGGCGTACAAAGGCCAATGCTTTGTTGTCGTCTACATACTGTCGGGGTTCGCCTTTTTCGTCAATCATGAAACGGATGCGCAGTTCCTTTCTTTCAGCAAAGATGGTTTGAATGGCGGATTCTAAGCGGTCGTGGTCAATGTCATCTGTCAGGGGGACGATGCAGGGGATGTTGTACTGCATCACCTGTGGAAATTTCAGACAGTCATAAAAAACTCCCAATTGTGACTGGAGCAAAGGGTAAAGCTTCATATCTAAATAATTATTGTAGTTTTGCTTTAGATTTCTTGTTCGTTGCAAATATACACAAAATTATTCAATTCATTATTCTTTTTTACTTTTTGAGCAAACTAATGATTATCTTTGCACAAAACTGCGAATTCTACAAAGGACGAGACAAACATCTTATTATGACATTGCCCAGATTCATCATCACCATGGATGGCCATTTGCGAATGGGAATGGTCAGCCAACACAAGGACTTGCTCAAGCCGGGTGAACAATGCATAGGAGGTGGATACTACTATATCGACTACACGTCCAACCGTATCATCTTCGACCGCTCATCATACGACTTCGGAAGGCCGAAATGGCATCTGCTCGACAAACTTGTTGTTCCTGCGGCATACAAGGGAATGAGGATGGTCTACCAATATGATGACAACTATAGAGATGACTTCGATGTAACCGGAGAGCTGAATATAGAGTACGATGAATGATAGGACATATAAGTATTTTTTTCTTACCTTTGCAGCATTATAGCAATTGATATGATTAAGAACGCACCATTCGTTAGCAAAATGAAAAATCCTTTGTCAATGATTCCTGTCAGACGCCTGTCTTTCATCATCTTTGGCGTAGGTTTTCTTATGATGTCATGCAGCCAACAACAGAAAAAGGATGACAGCCAGATGGAAATAGAAGCTGTGGAGGAATATAGCACTACACCTTTGGATATCCAAACTGCTGACAGCATGAGAAGCGATACTGTGCCTCAGAACAACGGGGTAGGGGGTGCGTCTGCAAATCAACCTGTCACTGACGCATACGATGATGGCTATCTTGATGGAGAAGCCATGGCAGAAGAGGATAGGATGGCTGGTCATCCTGGTATGCAGGTGGGCATGGATGATGACGATGATGACTATGAAGAGGGATACGATGATGGATATGATGAATAAAAACCGTTAATTGGCAATAGTATACTATTATGGTAAAAGCTTGGAGAGAAATAGTGAGTATTCCGACCTACGAAATCGGAAAGGCAGAGAAAGCCCCAATGTTTCTGGAGAAAAGAGTATATCAAGGAAGCAGTGGCGTGGTCTACCCCTATCCGGTCATCGAGAAGATTGCGGATGAGAAAACCGACAAGGATTATCTGGCCATCTGGTTGGAGAACGAGTATATCAAGGTGATGGTGCTGCCCGAACTGGGCGGCCGTGTGCAGATGGCATACGACAAAATTGCCAAGCGGCACTTTGTGTACTACAATCATGTCGTCAAACCTGCTCTTGTGGGATTGGCTGGCCCGTGGATTTCGGGTGGCATTGAGTTCAACTGGCCTCAGCATCACCGTCCGTCAACGTTCATGCCTGTTGATACCTGCATCGAGGAGAATGACGACGGGTCTGTAAGCGTTTGGGTGAGCGAGATGGAGAAGATGTTCCACCAAAAGGGAATGGCTGGGTTCACACTTCGTCCTGGCTGTGCCTACCTCGAAATCAAGGGAAGGCTCTACAACCGCACCGATATGCCGCAGACCTTCCTCTGGTGGGCAAATCCTGCCGTGGAGGTGAATGACGCTTACCAAAGTGTGTTCCCACCCGACATCAATGCTGTCTTCGATCATGGCAAACGTGCCGTCTCTTCTTTTCCCATAGCCACCGGCACCTATTACAAGATGGACTACTCTGCCGGAGTGGATATTTCGAATTATAAGAACATTTTTGTGCCGACAAGTTACATGGGTGTCAACTCGCGTTTCAATTTCGAGGGAGGCTATGAGAACGACACCCATTGCGGAATGCTGCACGTGGCATCACATCATTTCTCCCCAGGAAAAAAACAGTGGACCTGGGGCAACGGCGACTTCGGACGTGCCTGGGACCGGAATCTCACCGATGAGGTGACAGATTCCCAATCTCAAGTATCAAACTTCAAATCTCAAATCCGAACCGGCTTCCGTCCATATATCGAACTCATGGCGGGGGTATATACCGAGAACCAACCTGACTTCAGTTGGCTGATGCCCTACGAGGAAAAGGTGTTTACTCAGTATTTCATGCCTTATCGTGAAATAGGTGTGGTGAAGGAGGCTTCCAAAGACTTGGTGTTCAATATCAATGACCTCACCTCCGACTCCTCTGCAAAAGAGGACAAAAAGAGCGTTGAGTTTAAAGTGTTTGCTACGTCAAAACAAGATGTCTGCATCATACTCCGACATGACGACGGCGAGGTATATTACAGGAAGGAGACAACGCTCTCTCCCGAGAATGTACTAATAGAGACCGTCGATGTGAAGGATGCAAAATTCAGTCAACTCACATTCGAGATTGTCAAAAACTTCGTCTATGGGGAGCGCACCGTACTTAGATGGCATGCTGAGGACGATGAGATACGCCCCATCCCAGATAGTGCTGAGGCGGCATTGGTGCCTGAGCAGGTGAAGACCAACGAACAGCTTTACCTCACAGGACTGCACCTGGAGCAGTATCGCCATGCCACTTGGAACCCGGTGGATTACTACGAGGAAGGCTTGCGGCGTGACCCCAATGACATACGATGCCTGAATGCTCTCGGATTGTGGTACATCCGTAAAGGACGGTTCTCTCGTGCCGAGGAATATCTGCGCAGGGCAGTCAAGCTCATCACCAAACGAAATCCCAACCCCTATGATGGCGAACCTATCTACAACTTGGCTCTTGCCCTCAAATATCAGGGAAAGGCGGATGAGGCTTATGAGTGGTTCTGGAAGTCCACCTGGAACAAGGCTTGGGCGGATGCGGGCTATTTCGAAGCTGCCAAGATAAGCGTGATGCAGCGGCGCTATGAAGAGGCGCTCGATGAAATCGACCGCTGCCTGAACAACAACTGGCATAACCACAAGGCTCGCGCACTGAAGGCAGCCATCCTTCGGAAGTTGGATAACAAAGACGAGGCGTTGGCGCTGATAGAGGAGTCTCTCAACTTCGACCTCTTCAATTATGGATGCCGTTTTGAGAAATTTCTGTTGACACACGATAAGGCTGTTCTCGACGAAATGACCATAATGCTTCGCCGCTCATCACAAAACTACGATGAGGTGGCTCTCGACTATTGCGCAGCAGGACTTTACGATGAGGCGTGCGCACTGTGGAATATCGCCATTGAGGAAGGTGCCGACTCTCCCATGACCTATTATTACGTAGGATGGTTGATGATGCGACAGGGTGATGCTGTGGAGGCTAATGCGTGGTTTGAACTCGCTGAGAAACAGGCTCCTGACTATTGCTTCCCCAACCGTCTGGAGGATGTGCAGGCGCTCAACCTTGCCATCACGATGAATCCCGATGGTGCCCGTGCTCCTTACTACCTCGGCTGCCTCTACTATGCCGCTCGTCAGTATGACCTCGCCATTGAGAAATGGGAATTTTCCGCAAGGCTCGACCCGTCTTTCCCTACGGTATGGCGTAACCTCGCACTCGGCAGATTCAATAAGCAGAACCGTCAGCAGGAGGCGCTTGAATATATGGAGCGTGCCTTCCATCTCAATGAGGATGATGAGCGTGTGCTCATGGAACTTGACCAACTTTACAAACGGATGCACCGTCCTCATCAGGAGCGTCTTGCCTTCCTACAGCAGCATTCCGAACTTATCGGGCGGCGCGATGACCTCGTGCTGGAGGAGATTACCTTGCTCAACCAGACTGGACACTACGAGGAGGCGATGCGGAAACTCGATGCCCATATATTCCATCCCTGGGAGGGTGGAGAAGGTAAGGTGCCTGCACAGTATCAGGTCTGTAGGGTGGAACTGGCAAAGCAGGCCATTCTTGCAGGGAAGGCGGCGAATGGTCAGGCGGCAGCTGAGGAATACAACAAAGCCGTCAGCCTGCTCAGCGAGTGTCTTACCTACCCACATCATCTTGGCGAAGGCAAACTCTACGGTGCCCAGGAGAACGATTTCTATTATCTGCTTGGTGTGGCATACGATGCGCTCGGTCAGCACGACAAGGCTCGTGAGTGTTGGGAGGAGGCCACGAAAGGTCCACAGGAGCCGGCGGCTGCCATGTACTACAATGATGCTAAGCCCGACAAAATCTTCTATCAGGGAATGGCTCTCTATAAATTAGGCCGCGACGGAGAGGCTCACGGTCGTTTCTACAAACTGATCAACTACGGCAAGCAGCATATCTTTGAAAAACAGGTGATGGACTATTTCGCAGTATCGCTGCCCGACCTGCTCATCTGGGAGGACTCACTCGACATGAAGAACCTCATCCACTGCAAGTATATGCTTGCCCTTGGCTATTATGGCATGGGGGATACGGATAAGGCACTGAAATATCTGGCCGAGGTGGAGGCTCTCGACAACAACCATCAGGGCATCCAGCAGTTCAGGACGCTGATAGACGCAAGATGATGATACTTGAATAAGAGAATGGGGGGTTATTCGTAATGCCTTATCCTTACGTCTATCCCCTCATTTTCAAGTTGTGAAGGCAACGAACTGACGTCTGTCTGACCATAGTGGTAGGGGAACAGCACTTTGGGCTTGATGACCTTGGCTGCTTTTACCAACTGCTCTGGCGTCATGGTGAAAGGCTGGTTGCAGGGCAGGAAGGCGATGTCGATATCCTTGATGGACGCCATCTCTGGAATGTCCTCAGTGTCGCCGGCAATGTAGATTCTCAATCCGTCTATGGTCAGGATATAGCCGTTGTCACGCCCTTTGGGGTGGTATTGCTGATGCCCCTCCGTCGTGTTGTATGCGGGAACGGCCTCTACTGTGAAGTCTTCTGCCAACTGTTTCTTGTCGTTGTTCTTCATCACCTGTCCCGCGCCGTACATTTCTGCACACCGTTGGTTCATAATCAGCTGGGTGTGCTCCGCAGACAGGAGTTTGATGGTTGGGGCATTGTAGTGGTCACCGTGCTCATGGGTCACAAAGATGTAGTCTGCCTTGGGCATCACGGAGTAGTCCACGGTCCTGTCACGAAGTTGCGGACAGGGGTCTATCTCAATCTCCTTGTCGCCATACGTTATGCGGATGCTGGCATGCATCAAGGCATACATCTTGACGGTCTTTCCACTCTTGGTGGTGAAAACATCGGTCTCATAATTCGTCTGGCCATAAGCGGTGGTCAGGCACAGCATGGCCAATAAACATGTGATAATCTTTTTCATCTTTTCTGTCATTTAATCATGTGGTTTTTCTTCTTGGATTGATAGGGGAGTATCTACCCATGCAAAGATACATTTTTTTCATCTATTTTTCCAAAAATAGGTGATTTTTTCTTATATTTGCGTTCTGATAGTTCAACCCTTACGATGAAAAGACTTTCTGTTATTCTTGCGATGCTTGCAATTGTAGCAACGATGAATGCTACGAAGATTTTCCGTGGCAATAGCACATACGTAGGTGATGTGGTCTACACATGGGACGGCAAGCATCTATATCACGGCAATACCACCTATGTGGGCAATATCATCTACACCTGGGATGGCAAACATCTCTATCATGGCAATAGTACCTATGTGGGTAATATTGTCTATACTTGGGATGGTAAGTGTATTTATCAGGGCAACAGCACCTATGTGGGCAATATCCTCTATACATGGAACGGAAAAAACATGTTTAGGGGCAACAGCACCTATGTGGGAAACATCCTCTGCACGTGGGATGGAAAGCATGTGTTCAATGGCAACACCACTTACGTAGGCAACATCACATATACTGCCGACGGACCTATTCCTCCCGTTATCATATCACTGCTTTTGTAATACACACAGAAGCGGATATCGGCAATAAGGCAAAGGTCAGGATTGGCTTGGAGGAGGGGTCCCCGGCGACTTCTTCCGACGTGAACGTGACTTGCGCTTCTCCTTGTCTTCACTCTTGTTATGACCGCCTTGACCGCCACGCCTTGCATGACTTCCGTTGCCTCCGCGACCTCCATGGCTTCCGTGACGGCCTTGTCTGCCGCGGCCTCCAGACACCTTCATAGGTTTGTATTCCGGACCTTCACCTAATCCCTCAGGCAATGCCACCTTCTCCACTTCATAGCCGAGGAACTTCTCAATCTGCATGAAGTCGCGTATCTCACGCCCTCTGACGAGCGTGATGGCTTTGCCGTCGCGTTGAGCGCGGGCTGTGCGTCCGATACGGTGTACATAGTCCTCACTGTCGTGGGGCACGTCGTAGTTGATGACAGTGGCGATGTCGTCGATGTCGATGCCGCGGGCTACGATGTCGGTGGCGACAAGCACGTCCACCTGACCACTCTTGAAACGGTACATCATCTCATCGCGCTGACTTTGGTCAAGGTCGGAGTGCATCTCACCGCAGTTGATGTGAAGCATGCGCAGCGAACGGTTGATTTCCTTCACCTTAAGCTTCGAACCGGCAAAGATGATGACACGGCTCAGCTCGTTGTTGCGAAAAAGGTGGCGGATGATGCCTACCTTCTGGTTCTCATGACACACGTATGCCTGCTGAAGGATGTTGTCGGCAGGTCGACTCACAGCCAATTTCACCTCGGCAGGATTCTTCAGCAGCGTCTTGGCAAGCTGCTCAATTTTCTGAGGCATGGTGGCGGAGAACATGATGGTCTGGCAGGTGGAGGGAATATAACTGGCTATTTTGAGAATGTCATCGCTGAAACCCATGTCGAGCATGCGGTCGGCCTCGTCGAGAACAAAAAAGGACAGGCGGCTAAGGTCGGCATGGCCCATGTTGATGTGGCTGATAAGTCTGCCGGGAGTGGCGATGACCACGTTGGCTCCCAACTGCAGTCCCTTGGTCTCCTGGTCGTAGCGGCCACCGTCGTTGCCACCATAGACGGCGACACTGCTGATGCCCTCAAGATAGTAGCCAAAACCTTCCATCGCTTGGTCTATCTGCTGGGCAAGTTCGCGGGTCGGACTCATGATGATGCAGTTGATGGCGTCATCGGGGTAGTAGCCGTCGTCAATGAGGCTCAGGATGGGGAGCAGGTAGGCGGCTGTCTTGCCGGTGCCTGTCTGCGCAACACCGATGAGGTCGCGCCCGTCAAGTATCTCTGGGATGCACCGCTCCTGGATGGGGGTGCAGGTCTCGAAGCGCATATCGTCGAGCGCATCGAGTATGTTGTCATTCAGATATAATTCGTCAAATCTCATTTTAATTCTAACTTGGTGCCTGCCTGTAGCAGAAATAGGCTACTACGGCAAAGATGAAATTGGGCATCCACGCCGCGATGATGGGTGGGAAACCGGCGTTGATGGCAAAGGTGGCTGAGATGGTCTGGAGCATGATGTAGGTGAAACTGAGCACCAGACCGATGCCTAAGTACATGCCCATGCCGCCCTTGCGTTTGCGGGAGGACAGCGACGCACCGATGATGGTGAGGATGAAGGAGGCTAACGAACTGGCGATGCGCTTGTGGTATTCCACCTCATACTGCACCACATTGCCAGAACCGCGGCTCTGTTGTTTGGAGATATATGCCAGCAGTTCCGGACTGGTGAAGGTCTCCTGCTGTCCCTTGGAGTAGACCAGGTCGGTGGGCTCCATGACAATGACAGTGTCCTTCTCGCCCCCTTGTGTGATGTGTTCTTTCAGACCGCGCAGCTCACGGCATTTCCAGTTGATGACTTTCCAATGGTACTTGGCGTCACTGATGGTGTCGTAGCGGATTTCCGTGGCGGTGAGGTGGCTGACAAGTTTCTTGTTCTCGAACTTGTCGAGGCAGAACCCGTAGCCGCACTTGCGGTTGTTGTCGTAGTGTTGGATGTAGGCAATGACGCCTTGGTCCACCTGTAACTGAACGTTCTCTGCCGACGTGTTCTTGCGCTTGTTCTTGTACATGGACTCGAAATTTTGGATGATGATGGTGCCGTGGGGTATCACGTAGGCTCCGAGATAGTAGGTGACAAGCGAGATGATGATGCACGACACCATATAGGGGCGCATCAGCCGGCGGAAAGACATGCCAGAGGACAATATGGCGATAATCTCAGAGTTGCCTGCCATCTTCGATGTGAAGAAAATCACGGCGATGAAGACAAACAACGGACTGAACAAGTTGGCGAAATAGGGAACGAAGTTGGCGTAGTAGTCAAAAACGATAGCCTTGAGAGGAGCGTTGTATTGCGTGAATTTCGCCAGGTGCTCGTTGATGTCAAAGACGATGGATATCGAGATAATCAGCGCGATGGCGTAGATGTAGGTGCCGATGAATTTCTTGATGATATACCAATCCAACCGTTTCATCCAACGGCCTGGACTCAGCCATGAGAGCAGGTAAAGCAACTTACGGATGAGAGCCCACACCTTTCGGCCGCCGCGGAGAAGACTGCGGAGGAACTTCAGTTGACTGAGGTATTGGCGTCGGGTGGAGAATCTCATCTGTTTGGCTTTGGTGTTTCTGAATCAGAGGCGGTGTCCCAGTTGCTGGATGATACCGCTCTTCCACTGGGTGAAGTCGCCGGCGATGATGTGGCGCCGGGCATCGCCCACAAGGCGTAGGTAGAAGGCGAGGTTGTGGATGCTGGCTATCTGCATGGCAAGCAGTTCCTGGGCCTTGAAGAGGTGATGCAGGTAGGCCTTGCTGTGGATACGGTCTACAGTGCAGCCGTTGGGGTCGATGGGGGAGAAGTCGGTTTCCCACTTCTTGTTGCGCATGTTCATCGTGCCCTCGTAGGTGAAGAGGTTGGCGTTGCGCCCGTTGCGGGTGGGCATCACGCAGTCGAACATGTCGACACCACGCTCGATGGCTTCAAGAATGTTCTGGGGTGTGCCGACTCCCATCAGGTAACGTGGACGGTCTTTGGGGAGGATGGTGTTCACCAACTCCACCATCTCATACATCACCTCGGTGGGTTCGCCTACAGCGAGGCCGCCGATGGCATAACCGTCGGCTCCTTTGTCTGCGGCATGGAGTGCGGCATCGGTGCGCAGGTCCTTGTAGGTGCAGCCTTGCACGATGGGGAAGAGACTCTGCTTGTGGCCATAGAGCGGGGCAGTCTCAGCCATCCGCTTCACACAGCGGTCGAGCCAACGTTGGGTTAGGCCAAGACTGCGCTTGGCATAGGCATAGTCGCTGTCGCCGGGAGGGCACTCGTCGAATGCCATCATGATGTCGGCACCGATGACGCGCTGTGTGTCGATGACGTTCTCAGGGGTGAAGATGTGCTTTGAACCGTCGATATGGGAACGAAACTCGCAACCTTCCTCACGCAACTTGCGGATACCGGTAAGAGAGAATACCTGAAAACCGCCTGAGTCGGTCAGAATGGGGCGGTCCCAGGTGTTGAACTGATGCAGACCGCCGGCGGCTTGAAGGATGCCGAGCCCCGGACGGAGGTAGAGATGGTAGGTGTTGCCGAGGATGATCTGGGCACCTATCTCTTCGCGTAACTCACTGAAATGCACACCCTTCACACTGCCGCAGGTGCCGACAGGCATGAAGATGGGGGTGGTGATGTCTCCATGGTCGGTGTGGATGAGACCGGCGCGGGCATCACTGTATGGGTCGGTATGCTGGAGTTCAAAGGTCATTGCTCTTCTGTTTGTGGCTCTGTGGTAAGGTTGATGGGCTGGGCTACCGTCTCGTCGGTAAGGGCGAAGGCCCACACGTCTTGCACGTTCTCTACATAGTGGAACTCAACGCCTTTCAGATAGATGGCGGGTATCTCATCGATGTCCTTCTTGTTGTCTTGACACATCACGATATCGGTGATGCCGGCACGCTTGGCAGCGAGAATCTTCTCCTTGATGCCGCCAACAGGAAGCACCTTGCCACGGAGAGTAATCTCACCGGTCATGGCGGTGTTGCGGCGCACCTTGCGCTGGGTGAGCGCGGAGGCTATCGAGGTGGCGATGGTGATGCCGGCCGACGGACCGTCCTTTGGTGTGGCTCCCTCGGGCACGTGGATGTGGATGTTCCATTGGTCGAAGATGTGGTAGTCCACGCCCAGGGTGTCGATGTGTGCTTTGACATACTCCAAGGCGATGATGGCGGACTCTTTCATCACGTCGCCAAGGTTGCCGGTGAGGGTGAGTTTTGAACCCTTTCCCTTGCTCAGCGAGGTTTCGATGAACAGGATTTCGCCGCCCACACTGGTCCATGCCAGTCCGGTGACAACACCTGCATAGTCGTTGCCTTGATAGATGTCACGGTAGTAAGGGGGCTTGCCCAACAGGTAGTTGAGTTTGTCGGGTGTTATCTTGGCGTAGGGCAACTGACCGTCGCGGGCCTTGATGAAGGCGAGTTTGCGCAGTGCCTTGTTGATTTGCTTCTCCAACTGGCGCACGCCGCTCTCACGTGTGTATTGCTCGATGATGTGCTCGATGGTGGGCTTGGTGAACGTGGGACACTCCTCCAAGGTGGAGAGGCCGGTGTTCTCTTGCTCACGGGGGATGAGGTGGCGCTTGGCTATCTCTATCTTCTCCTCGGTGATGTAGCCGCTCACCTCGATGACCTCCATGCGGTCGAGAAGCGGACGGGGAATGGTGGTCAGGTCGTTGGCGGTGGCGATGAACAGCACCTTCGACAGGTCGTAGTCCACGTCAAGGTAGTTGTCGTGGAAAGCAATGTTCTGCTCGGGGTCGAGCACCTCGAGGAGTGCGGAGGCGGGGTCGCCGTTGATGGTGTGCTGAGTCACCTTGTCAATCTCGTCCAGGATGAAGACGGGGTTCGACGAACCTGCCTTTTGTATGCTCTTGATGATACGTCCGGGCATTGCGCCAACGTAGGTGCGGCGGTGACCGCGTATCTCCGACTCATCGTGGAGACCGCCAAGCGAGATGCGCACATACTTGCGCTTCATGGCGGAGGCAATGCTCTTGCCAAGACTGGTCTTGCCCACTCCCGGAGGACCATAGAGGCAGAGGATGGGTGACTTGAGGTCGCCACGCAGCGAGAGCACGGCGATATGCTCCAGGATGCGCTCCTTCACCTTCTCCATACCATAGTGGTCGTGGTTGAGGATGCGCTCGGCACGCTTCAGGTTCATATCATCATGGGTGTACTCACCCCATGGCAGTCCCACCATCGTCTGAAGGTAGTTGATTTGGATGCTGTAGTCAGGACTCTGTGGGTTGAGGGTGTCGAGGCGGTCAAGTTCCTTGTAGAAAACTTTCTCTACGTCCTCGCTCCATTTCTTCCGACTGGCTTGCTCAAGCAGTTCCATCCGCTCGGGGGAGCCTTCGCCGTTGCCCAGTTCCTCCTTGATGTTTTTTATCTGCTGCTGAAGGAAATATTCGCGTTGCTGCTCGTCGATGTCCTCACGGGTGCGGATGCGGATGTTCTGCTTCAGTTCCACCAATTGCATCTCCTTGTGGATGAGCTTGAGAAGCTTGAACACACGCTCTTTTGTCGAGGTACACCGAAGAAGGTCCATCTTGTCGGTGATGCTGAACGGCATGTTCGAACTCACGAAATTCACCGACACAATATTGTTGGTGATATTGGTGAGCGCAAACTGGGCTTCGTCGGGGATGTCGTCGTTTTTCTTGATAAACTCAGCGGCCCTGGCACGGAGGTCGTCGACAGCGGCATTGAACTCAGTGTCGTCGCTCTCAGGCAGTTCCTCGGTCAACTGACTGACACTGCCTACGATATAGGGACGGTATTTGAGAATGCCGGTGAGTTGGCATTTGCCAAGACCCTGCACGATGGCAGTCATGTTGTTGGAACCGGGCATCTCAAGCACGCGGATAATTTTGGCGTAGACACCTGTCTCAAAAAGGTCGCTGCCGGTGGGGTTCTCCACATTGGGGTCCTTTTGGCAGAAGATGGCAAGGATGCTGTCGGGCTGGTTGCTCATCTTTTTCACCAGGTTGATGCTGCTGGCTCTGCCTACCAGCACGGGGGCGATGACGCCGGGGAACATCACCATGTTGCGTGTGGCAAGGATAGGGATGGGGTTGTCTGCCCATAATTCAAAAAGGTGTTTGATGTCTCCCTCGTAGTCGGCTATCATCTGGAATGCGTTATTATGTTCTCTGTCCATAAATGCTGTTTTTGTTAGTTGACTGTTTGATTCATGATGCATTATAGAGCGTCATTCAGTCCACTTTCTTACAATTTTTCTGCAAAGGTACGATTAAACGAGCGAAAAGCCAAATTCATTTGGACTTTTCCGAGTGTGAGTACCTTCGACTTTTGCCAAAGGTAGTGCAAACCGAGTGGAAAGCAAAGCAAATAACAAAGTTTTTGATTTCTGCCCCATATTATCTGTATTCCCGAAGTGAGCATTATCCTGTTCCGTATGCTGCTGTATCACAGCAGCCTTGAATTCGATAAATTGATGATGTCTTCTCTCATTTTTCCACGTTTTTATTTGGATGTAATGATATTTTTCGTATTTTTGCAATGCAATGGAAGCTTAAACCACGTGCCCAATGGGCTTAGGACCCGGGTTAACGCTTAATTCCATTGCTTTTTTTGGTTTTCCTTCATTGACATCAGACCGTTCACCACGGGTCGGCATCCTTACCGGCCATCGTGTTCACGGCGGCCATCGAGGTCTCCCAGCTCTCATAACTGTTCGCAAGGTCATCCACAGTGCCCTTCAGCTTGCCCAGCATGTCCATCGCGGCATTCACGCCGAGCATCATCGTCTCCCAGCCTTTCGAAAGGCCTACGTTGTCGGCGGCTTTCCTCACGTCGCCGATGGCTTCCTTCAGGTCATCCACGCTCGCCGTCGCGTCCACCACCTTCGACTGGCCGTCAACGTTCAGCCTCACTGTAAACCTCACCTCATTGCTTGCCATAGTCTATGTCTTTTTATCATTCTTCTTCTCCGTATGCTGCGGTTCCGCCGCAGCATTGTCTCGTTTGATGGTATATCAAAGCAGTCCTGCATCCTCAAGTACAGAGATGACAAATTCCTCACTGCAACCCAGTTCCTCGGCGATTTCCTCCACCGCAAACCCTGCATTCGACAAATTGATGATTTCTTCTCTCATTTTTCGGCGTTTTTATTTGGAGGTAATGGTATTTTTTGTATCTTTGCAGCGGTGGAGGTCGAAGGTTTCGTCCCCGGTCTTTGCCCCACATAGCAGTAGAGATACTGCTATTTTTTGTAACATAATAGTTTGCCACGCCATTTTACAAGAATAATCCTATTTTTGTGACTACGATCCAAGTAGTTGTTGATGGTGTTGTGGATAAGACTTCTTGTTATATGGTCTGGTATTTCGAGGATGATATTATCCGCTTGTTCTTTTGCTTTTTTTATACGCTTCTCAATAGCATTTTTGTAATCATCTGTGGTTATATTCATCATCGATTTCCCGTCAAACAATAATCCTCCGATTAAGAAATCAGGGCTCTTTCCTTCAGGTACTCCCATAGGCAATAAAGTGCTTCGAAGTGGTGATAGTATGGGATTTTTAGGATCCAAACAAGGCAAAAGATAGACTTTTATACCTAATTCATTACTAATAATTTTTGCCAATCTTTCATTCTCTATTCTTTCATTTTCTCCATGATAAGAACTAACCATTACATTTCCATTATGTTCTGCCACATACTGCTCAATATGTGGTGGTTCAGTATCACCTTCTAATAGAATAGATCTGATTATTTCTTTCTTCTTGTTTTCTTTTTTATTAAAATTGTTAAGCAATCGGCATGCTTTACATTTTTCAGGATCATACTGTTTTGCTAATTCTATTTGACATGAGTCCTTCCCCAGCGTTTCCTTTCCTCCCAGCTGGCAGTTCCTGCATCTCTCCTGAGTATATGCATTGTAAGCCGGGAAAACCCTCTCCTGCTTGCCGGGGTTGAACCGGAACATCCCCTTGGTGTCTCTTTCAAGCGCAGCCTCGCCAAGAGCCATCGCCTCGTCATGGGGCGTCGCGGGGTGCTTCTTCTTCCTCACCTGCACTACGGTGCATCTGCAGCGCCAGCCGTTGGGGGGATAATACGACTCCCAGAAATCATCCGAGGGGGGAAGCGTCACACCGTTCAGCGCGGCATGCTCGGGCCTCACACGGTCATCGCCCGCTGTTCGGTACTGCAGGTTGTACCTGTCCCCGTCCTCCATGAACCGCTCCCACTTGGCTCATGGTCAGTGGTGCTGTCGGCGATGTAGGACTCAGTGGCTGTGAGATGGCGAGCGTTGAGACGGGAGGAATAAACACACATAGACAGTGAAATAGGTCAAATCTTTCAGATAAATCTCAGAAAAAGAATGGCAAGATAGTATTAAAAACTGAAGTTCCCCTCCATGATACAAGAATGACTGTGCTCAGTCTGTAGAGACGCAATATATTGCGTCTTAGTGATATACGTTTTTTTTGTTGCTCGTTGATTACGATTTCAAACAAGATTCACAAGGCGGGAAACTTCAGTTAAAAACAAATGAGCAACCTTAAAATAGGCTGCTCATTCTATTATATCATAGGACAACTTCTATGTTATTGCCAAAAATCTCTCTGTGTCTCTGTATCTCTGTGTTGTATTACACCCAAAACTTATCCTCTGTCCCTCAGTGTTGGAACTGAAGCATAAAACCATAATGGTGGGGCTTCGTGCCGTCGATGGTGTATTGGGGCAGGGTGCGGCGCCCCCAGGTGTCTGCTCCTCCTACACCATGGATGTCGAGGTCGATGTTGAGGTTGACAAAGCGTCCTCGTGTCATTTCGTATGCATGCCCTACGTTGAGGTCTTCTTCTCCGTAGTCCCAGGCGCGTATGCAGAGCGGTTGAAGTCCTACGACTCGGATGTGCTTGGATGCGGAGGACAACTCAAACCATCGTATGTCGCAACGGTTTCCATTGTCTTGGGGGTGGATGTATTCTGTCTCGTACTCAGCAAGCGGCATGCTGTATTCTCCGATGAAAGCGGAACGCTTGCGGTCGGGGTAGTTCTCCCATGGGCCACGTCCATAATAGTGAACTTGGGAATAGCTGGCGGGCAGACGCATCCTCATGCCGAACTTGGGCATCAGGGGGATGTCGCTTGCAGTTGGACGGTAGTCAGCGTCAACAAATATCCAACCATGGTTGTTGATGGAGTAGGTGAGGGTCAGGTCGGCGCCGACAGGCAGTGACATGTCTACTTTCACGTTGGTCATATGCTCGTCTTTTTCCAACTTGACAGATTTGACTGTCCGGTTGGAGGCGGCATCTTTCCATGCTGCAAGGCGGTCGGCGAAGTGGGCGGCATGCTGGTTGTCGTTCTCTGGCTTCCAGAAATATGGTTCCAATGGGGCTTGGATGAGTTCTTCTCCGTCGACAACCCAACTGGTGAGCGCTCCTCTGCGGTCGATGGTGACAGAACCGTTGTCTGTGCTGATGATGAAGCCTTCTGCCGTCTCCTTGGCAGAGGCGGGTTGACCGTCTCTTGATGCCCAGGATTTGGCGGTGTTCAAGACGAACTGTTCGCGCGCTACTGCAAAACCGGTTTCTGCCCATGCGGCATCGTTGCGCAGGCGTGCATAGACATTGATGAGCAGGTCGTCGTCCTCGTATGGGAATTTGGGATATAAGATGGGCAATTTCCCATTTTCGAGCCTTAGTCGTTCCTTGATGATGGGTTTGCCGTTTTGGAGCACCTCGCATGTGTAGTCATATTCATCAATGTTGGTGAACCAGTTGCGGTTGACAACGCGGATGAAGTCTCCCTCCCTGACAAACGACAGTGGCTGATAGACATATTGCACCTCATAGTAATGAGGATGTGGCGTGCGGTCGGGTGCCACAAGACCGTTGATGCAGAAAGGCCCATCGTTGGGCTTGTCGCCGAAGTCGCCTCCATAAGCAAAATATTCCACACCGTTCTCCTTCTTCAGTAGTCCTTGGTCCACCCAATCCCAGATGGCGGCACCACAAATACTGCTATCGGCATAGATAACATCCCAATATTCTTGGAGATTGCCCACGGAGTTACCCATGGCGTGAGCATATTCACGCATCATAAAGGGCTTGTCGCTGACTTCCTGTGCATTCTTACGTAGTTGCTCGGGATAAAGATAACTGTCATCCCAGATGCAACTGTAGCGACGGTCGCTGTCATAGAAGGGTGGACGAGTGGTGTCGAGGTCCTTTACCTTCTTATACATGGCCTCGATGTTCGGTCCCACGCCTCCCTCATTGCCAAGGCTCCATAGGATGATGCTGGGGTGGTTGAAGTCGCGTTTCACAACAGATTCGGCTCTGTCCACATGTGCTTTTTGGAACGACAAATCTTCTCCCATCACCTCGTTGGCATAGCCGTATCCGTGGGTTTCGTGGTTGGCCTCGTCCATCACGTAGATGCCCCATTTGTCACAAAGTTCATAGAGATACTCGCGGTCGGGATAATGTGAGGTGCGAAGGAAGTTGATGTTGGCTTGCTTCATCAGTCGGATGTCCTGCTCATAGGTGGCGTCGTCCACATAGCGGCCTGTGCGTGGGTGGTGGTCGTGACGGTTCACACCGCGCAACTTCACATTCTTTCCATTGATTTTAAACACCTCACCTACAACTTCCACCTTTTTCACACCAAGGTGATAGTCGAAATGTTCGATGACTTTCCCTTTCTTGTCTTGCAATTCCAAGGAGAATGGGTAGAGATGGGGCTTCTCTGCCGACCAGAGAAGTGGATTGTCAATGGTGTGGTGGAGTGTGGCTTCTCCGCCGTCGCTGCCAATGGGCGGAACATCGGAGCTGATTTCATGACCGTCAATCTTCAGAACCACTTTCATGCCTTTGGCTGATTTCTTCCCCGTATTGCAGAGGCTGACGCGTGCACGGACTGTGGCCTTGCTGTAATCTTCGTTGGGTTCGGCGGTCACCTGATAGTCGCTGATGTGTGTCAATGGCCTGACCCAGAGTTGCACGGGACGGAAAATGCCGGAGAGCCGCCACATGTCTTGGTCTTCGAGGTAACTGCCGTCACTCCAACGATAGACCTCAACGGCGAGTTTGTTGCGACCCTTGCGCATGTATTTTGTCACATCAAACTCAGCGGGCGACATGGAGTTCTGACTGTAGCCCACCTTTTGTCCGTTTATCCAAATATACATAGCTGAATGGACTCCGCCGAAATGCAGAATGAGGTTTTGCCGCAGCATTTCCTCTGTGACATCCACATAGGTCACATACGACCCCACGGGGTTGCGGTTGGCATAGGCAGTCCAATCCTTGGGTGGTTCAGTGGTCACACTCGGACGGTCTTTCACGAAGGGGTAGTTGATGTTGATGTAGATAGGGGTGCCGTAGCCTTGTGTCTGCCAGTTGCCGGGCACAGTGATGGTGCCCCATTGGCTCACGTCGTAGCCTTCCTCATAGAATGTGGCAGGACGTTCCTCGGGGGTAGGACTCCAGTGGAATAACCATTGCCCGTCGAGAGAGATGATTTCCTTGCATTCCTTTTCCTTCGAAGGCAGTTGCAGTGTGGCATGGTAGGGCAGTTTGTTGATGCTGAGGATGGCGGGATTCTCCCAGTCATGCGCTTCTCTCTCTTCTCTTACTATCTCAATATCGCCATATCCCATGCGGTTGCCTTGATATAGGCGGTCGGCTTCGAAACGGAATATCTTCGCTTTGACGGGAGAAAAACTGATGGTCTGCCAGATGGGGTTGTTCACGATATTGGAGAACTCTCCCGAGGCAAGTTTTTTCCAGTTGTTCCAGTCCGATGATGCCCAAAGAGTGTAATGGGTGACGATGCCGTCCTTCGTGTCTTGGGGAGGCAGATAACGGAAGGAAGTAAAGGTTTGTTCTTTGTCGAAGTCAATCATCATCTGCTTGGGATTGCTGAAGAAGATGTGGAGGTTGGATGACTTCTTCTCACCTGAATCGGCAATGTCGCTGGTGAGCGGCGGTGCCAGATAGACTCCCACCTTTTTGATGAGCGGCGAGGCTTTGCTGTCTTTGATGGTCAGTCGCAGTTGGGTGGCGGTGATGGTGGGGAAGCAGATGATGCGGCGGTGACCAATGGTGGTCAGTCCGTCGCCTTGCTCTGCCAGTTCATCGCTGATAGACTGCCATTGTCCGTTGATGAGGGCTTCGAGGGAGAATTTGCGTACACGCTGCCCGAGGGCGATGTGCTCTTCGACGAGGAAACGGTTGAAAGTAGTGGGCTTTTTGAAATCGAGTGTCAGCGAGGCGGTGGTCACACCGTCGTCGGTGGCCCAGTAGGTGTCGGTCTTGCCATCAGTAGTCTTGGTGGCTGAGTAGCGCTTGTCGTTGCCTCTGACATTGGTGGCGGTCACCTTGGCTTTCTTGGCGAGGTCGGTTTTGAACACCTCTTTAATCATCTTGGCAAAGGCAATGCCGCGCAGACTGTCGTTGGGATGGATGCGGCCGTTGGGGGCAACGGGGAAATTGAGCAGCAGCGTTGAGTTGCGTCCCACAGATTTATAATAGGTGTCCATCAACTTGGAGAGGCTTTTCACATGCTCGTTCTCTGTGTCATGGTAGAACCATCCCGGACGTATGCTCGTGTTGGTCTCGCCGGGTACCCAACTGTCGCCTGTCTCCAAGCCGTAGTGGAGCATACCCCAGTCTACTTCTCCGTCTTTGTTCAGCAGACTCCAGTTGGTCTCACCGACATTGCCGGCTTCGGTGCCTACCCATCGCAGGTCGCCTCGGTCGCTGCCGTCGTTCCAGATAAGACAGTTGGGCTGCAGCTCGCGAATCATCTTGTAGGTCTCTGGCCATTGATAATAGGTGGTGCGGTCTATCTTACGCGTCTCGTTGGCTCCGCCATACCAGCCGTCACCGCCATTGGCACCGTCAAACCACACCTCGAAGATGTCACCGTAGTTGGTGAGCAACTCGCGCAATTGGTTGCGGAAATACTCAACATAGGCCGGACGGCCATACTCGGGGTGGTTGCGGTCCCAGGGGGAGAGGTAGACGGCAAATTTCAGCCCTTCTGCGCGGCAGGCGTCAGCCAACTCTCGCACCACGTCGCCCTGGCCGTTTTTCCAAGGTGTGTTCTTGACGGAATAGTCGGTGTAGGCCGAGGGCCATAGACAGAAACCGCAGTGGTGCTTGGCGGTGAAGATGATGCCCCGCATACCTGCCTGCTTGCAGACGCGTGCCCATTGCCGGCAGTCGAGGTTCTGTGGATTGAACAGACTGAGGTCTTCATTGCCGAAGCCCCATTCCTGGTCGGTGTAGGTGTTCATCGAATAGTGGATGAATGCATACATCTCCATATCCTGCCACTTGAGTTGATTGGGGCTCGGAACAGGCTGAAGAGGAGACGGAGGAGTTACCTGAGCGAATGCTCTAGTAAAAAAACACAACACGAAAGTAATGATGACAAGCCTTCTCATACCTTATCTTTTTGATAGTCTTATATTTCGTTGGTCTGGGTGGTTTAATTTCTTGCAAAGGTAATATTTTTTTCTAAAATAAATGCTGACGACATGTTGGAGAATATCCGAAAAAAACATTAACTTTGCATACGATTCAGCGAGTTTGCTGACTTTTTTTACCATCAAGAACAACTAAATGCCTAATAATTAATGATTCTGACTGTAGTAAAGCGTGACGGACGCATTGTGGGCTTCAATGAGCAGAAAATCATGGCTGCCATCCGAAAGGCAATGCTTCACACCGACAAGGGTGAGGATGAGCGTCTGATATACAAAATCACAGATTATATCGCACAAAAAGGCGAGAGCCAGATGACGGTGGAGCAAATTCAGGATGCCGTCGAGATGGAACTGATGAAGTCGAGTCGTAAGGATGTGGCGCAAAAATTCATCGCCTATCGCAATCAGCGCTCCATCGCACGAAAGGCCAAGACGCGTGACGTCTTCCTCGACATAGTGAACATCAAGAACAACGATGTCACACGTGAGAATGCCAATATGAACGCCGACACACCGGCGGGAATGATGATGAAGTTTGCCTCGGAAACTACGAAGCCATTCGTCGACGACTACCTGCTCTCCGAGGAGAGCCGCGAGGCGGTGGAGCACAACTACCTCCACATCCACGACAAGGACTATTACCCCACTAAGTCACTCACCTGTGTGCAGCATCCTCTTGACCACATCCTCACCTGCGGTTTCATCGCCGGACATGGTGCATCTCGTCCGGCAAAGCGCATCGAGACGGCTTCAGTACTTGCCTGTATATCGATGGAGTGCGCCCAGAATGAGATGCATGGCGGCCAGGCTATTCCTGCTTTCGACTTCTATCTGGCTCCTTACGTGCGCATGACGTATATAGAGGAACTGAAAAACCTTGAGGACCTCAATGGGGAGAACTACAAGGACCTCTATGACGAACCGCTGATTGATTATATCAAAAAACCGCTCGATGGACTGACAGGGAAAGAGCGTGCCCAGCAGCATGCCGTCAACAAGACCGTGGGACGTGTGCATCAGGCAATGGAGGCTTTTATCCACAACATGAACACCATCCACTCACGTGGTGGCAATCAGGTGGTGTTCTCGTCCATCAATTATGGTACGGATACTTCTGCCGAGGGGCGCTGCGTCATGCGTGAGATACTCCTTTCCACCTACGAGGGTGTGGGCGGTGGTGAGACGGCTATTTTCCCCATTCAGATTTGGAAGAAAAAACGTGGGGTCAACTATCTGCCGGAAGACCGCAACTTCGACCTCTATATGTTGGCGTGCAAGGTGACGGCACGTCGTTTCTTCCCCAACTTCCTCAATCTTGATGCTTCTTTCAACCAGACCGATGAGTGGAAAGAGGATGACCCGAAACGTTACCTGCATGAGGTGGCGACCATGGGATGCCGCACCCGTGTCTTTGAGAACCGTTTCGGTCCGAAGACCTCCATCGGACGTGGCAATCTTTCTTTCTCCACCATCAACATCGTGAAACTTGCTATCGAGTGCATGGAGGAGAAAGACCAGCAAAAGCGCATTGGTATGTTCTTTGCCAAACTTGACCATGTGCTCGAACTGACTGCCAAACAACTCGATGAGCGTTTCCAGTTCCAACAGACGGCTTATACCAAACAGTTCCCTCTGCTCATGAAGAGTCTGTGGATTGGGGCTGAAAAACTGGGACCGACCGATACCATCAAAAGTGTCATCAATCAAGGTACCCTTGGCATTGGCTTCATCGGCTTGGCTGAGTGCCTCGTGGCTCTCACCGGCAAACATCATGGTGAGAGTGCTGAGTCACAGGAACTGGGACTGAAAATCATCACTTATATGCGCGACAGGGTAAACGAGTTCTCGGAGCGTTACCACCACAATTACTCTGTCCTCGCTACTCCGGCAGAGGGCCTGGCTGGCAAATTTACCAAGAAAGACCGAAAGGAGTTTGGCGTGATTCCTGGTGTCACCGACCGCGACTACTACACCAATTCCAATCATGTGCCGGTCTATTACAAGTGCTCTGCCCGCCACAAGGCTGAGGTGGAGGCTCCGTATCACAACCTCACCCGCGGTGGTCACATCTTCTATGTGGAGATTGATGGCGACGCTACCCACAACCCACAGGTCATCATGAGTGTGGTCGATATGATGGACCAGTACGACATGGGATATGGCTCCGTCAACCATAACCGCAACCGCTGCATGGACTGCGGATACGAGAATGCCGATGACCATCTGGAGAAATGCCCGAAATGCGGGTCAACCAACATCGACAAACTGCAGCGCATCACAGGTTATCTTGTCGGCACAACCGACCGATGGAACAGCGGTAAACTTGCCGAACTCAACGACCGCGTGACACATATCGACCATGGTCCGAAGGACTTGTTTGGTGATGAATGATTGAATGATTCGGGTACTCGATATCATAGAGGATACAATGGTGGATGGTCCGGGATTCCGGACCTCCATCTATTGTGCGGGATGCAACCACCAATGCCCTGGTTGCCATAATCCCCATTCCTGGGACTTCGATGGAGGGAGGGATATGACTACCAAGGAACTGATGAAAATCATCTTGGCAGACCCCTTTGCCAACGTCACTTTCTCGGGTGGCGACCCGATGTATCAGGCAGAGGGATTTGCAGAATTGGCAAGGGCCATCCACACCTACACCAACAAGGATATATGGTGCTATACGGGCTTTGTCTACGAAAGCCTCATACAAGATGAGCAGCGTGAACTGCTGGAGAATCTTGATGTGCTCGTTGACGGTCCTTTCATACAGAAACTGCAGGAGCCCGACTTGTTGTTTCGTGGTTCATCCAACCAGCGGCTGATAGATGTTCAAAAAACGCTGTATGCCGGAGAAATCATCCTTTGGCAACCTAACATAGCAGTGCTTTAAAAAATCGGTCATTAGGCATCCCCTAATGACCGATTTTCTATAAGGATAAAAGTTCTAATCAATACCCAATAGGATGGTTCAGCTCGAGAATTTGCTTCTCGTTAAGACCGAGGGCCTTTGCCACACCGTCCTTGTTCATCATTGCTCTTGCCACGGTCTTCAAGCCAAGGGCAGCACACATCAGGTAGATGTTCTGTGAGGAGTAGCCGGCATCCATGGCACCGTAAATCTCATTGCCATTGCGGAACTTCTCCTGGTTGCTCACAATGAGGAGGAACAGGGGTGCGACTTTCATGTTGGCCTGTCTTTCGGCGAGCATCTCACGGACATCGGTGCTGGTGACTTTCACCAAGCTGTTGTCGTAAGGCTGATAAAGCGAGACGCCATCTTGGCGGCACACATAGACTTGAATGTCCTGGGCATTGATGGCGGTAGGGATGGTGAGCAGTTTCCTGTCTGCACGGTTGACACCGCAGGCTGCCCAGAGCAGTTGCGAGAGTTGCTGGTCGCTGATGGAACCATCGGCTTTGAAATCACGGTCCGACCTGCGCTTCTGGAGCGCCTCTGTCAGACTTACATTGATTTGCATGTCGGGCTGGGGAAGTTTTTTCACTTCCTGAGCATTCATGTTGGCCGCTATCACGGCGAAGATGAGAGATAATAGATACTTTTTCATTCTTTTTTGTATTAGGCGTTATCAAGTGATGTTGGTGTTACAGATAAAATCCGAAAGAGAGTGAGCGGAACTTCAAATCCGAGTCTTTCAGCACGTCGGCAGGACAATACTTCAGATAGATGTCAAAAATCGGATTCTTGAGGAGTGCCATGAAATCGATGGTAATCTTACGCTGGCCGATGTGCTTCTCCACAAACTTGTGCTCACCGCCATCCATCTTGTACTTGGTCTTCAGGCTTCCATAGGTGTTCCAATTGAGGACAGGACCAAGCCCGATGCCCCAGTCTTTGTGAAATTCATGTTGGTAGAGCAAAGGAAAACTCAGACTGAATACTTTGACACGCGAGAACTTGGGGTCTGCACCTTCGGGATAGGTGCCCAGACCAACCTGGTTCTCACCCGTTTTCACAAATCTCGTCTTGTCTGTCATGCGGTAGTTGCGCCAGTCGAACCCAATGCCAAAAGAGATGTAGTCATGCTTGCTCTTGTTAAGATAAAACTCAAAGTCAAGCGGAGAAAAATAAATCTCCCACGATTTGCCTCCAGGGAAATCCATGCCTGATGAGACTTTCGTAGGAAACACCATTCCGAAGGCAAAATGTCCCGTGACATCCGCTCTGCTGTTCTTCTTGTTGCCGAGACTCACTTTGTGCTTGTCGCGGTAACTTGTCGTCTCTCTTGTGTAATTGGTGTCATTTAGCTTGATTTTGTCTCTGAAGAGATAGTTCTCGTCGCCCTCACGCCCTTTCACCACTATCTCCTGTACCAAGTCACCTTTGATGATGGTGACACTTTTGGGTTTGTTGATGACAAGTGTGTCATTGTCTGCTGCATGCAACATTATCGGCATCGCAAACATCAATATAATGCAAAACTTCTTCATTGTATGATAATGTTTAAATCTCAAATTTCAAAATCAATAACCGCCTCAATCCCATACGTAAATCCAGTAGTCCGCCAGTATCTCCATCAGTACTGAACCCATCTCGCGCAGGATGAAGTATTGCACGCTCTCACCACCGAACAGGCGCACATAGAGTTCCAAACCTTTGTCAGTGGCGGCGATGCAGTGTATCTCGGGAGCATGACTCATGAAATCTCCTTCATCGTCGACAAACCATATCGATTCGCCCTCATGATAGGTGGCGGGGTCAATCTTGCCTTGGAACTCCCAGGTGGAGGTTACTTCTCCCTCAGCAATGCACACCAGGGCAGCCAATGCCTCAGTCCCCGAAATCTCAAACTGCACGGCGTAGAAGTTGCGCTCACCCGATTCCAGACTGGCCAACCAACGGGTGTCCTTGATGGCGCGCCCGCCGTAATAGTTGCTGATGATGCGGCAGACATCTTTGGTGGCTTTCCGCACTGGTTCGCCTTCTTTCCAACGGTTGTACTGAAGTATGTGGTGATGGTCGAAAAAACTGCTCTTCACCACCCACGGACACATCTCCTCGTCCTCATAGCCGCGAAACATCTTGGCAACCACAGAGGGATTGGTGAGTTTGAACACATATTCCATTTGGTCTTTGAGGACAACATCTTGCTGCTCATCTACCTTCTTGGTGTGGTGTTGATTGAAAAGACGCACACTGTTCTTGTGAGGCTTGAACATCATTTGATTGTATGCCTTGATGTCTGGTATCTTCTCTCCATCTTCCACAACTGCTAAAAACTCATTGGCTTTTTTGTTGGGAGTGCGTACTGGTATAGGGCGCTCCCTGAGCGTGATATCGCTGCTCTTGGAGATGCGGAGGCCAAGTTTGCTGATGTCGTTCCAAAAGATTTCCTGGGGCAGGATGTTCTTGGAGATGCGCTGACCTTGGATATGACTGCCGTTGGGGATGAACATCACCATCTCGCTCTCGTCGGTGGTGGAGATGGCAAGCGCATGGCCCTGTGAACCTGCATGCTGATGGGGAAAGACACAGTATTTCTGTGGATGCTTGCTGGGACTCTGTCGGCTGGACTCAAAACCAAGAATTGCTTCCTCGCAACGGTCGGCATACCACTTTTCTGCCTTGACCATCGCTTCATAATCGTCTTGTGCTTGAATATGATTGGTTATCGCAACCAACATAACCAGCATGATGAATAGTTGTTTGTAGTTGTTCATTGTGGTTGAATTAATGATTTGATGATTTTTGATTGCAAAAATAATATTTGCACACCATATTTCCAAATATATGGAATAGTTTCATTCATTCCTTCTTACCTGTCTTCAGGTAGTTTTCATAACAGCGCTGCTTGACGTCTTTCTCTATATCCTCAATGGCTCTGTGGGGATTGGACAATGATTTCACCCATACACACACCGCAAAAACTACCACAGTGATGACTACGCTGACTACCCATTTCAATATCTCACTTTGAAATGGAAGTGTCTCCACGCAAACGATGCCGGTTGCCACAGGAATGCCGAAAAGCAACCAGTCGGCTCCTGAGGTCATGCCGTAGGTGGCTATCGCATCACGATATTCCTGGTCTTCATTCAGCAAACGTTTTTTGTTTTCCAACCAATATCGTTCAAATTCCTTTTCCTTATTGTCCATGGCTTAATTTCTGTAACTTCTATAAATATTTTAACATCTATAACTACATCCAATTTAACGCTGTTGTATCATCTTATTCCTTGATGTTGGGCAGGAAATAGGTGACAATGCCGAGCAGAGGCAGAAAGGCCGTCAGTTGAAACACATACTGGATGCTCGACAAATCGGCCAACCAACCGAACAGGGCAGAACCGATGCCGCCCAAACCGAACGACAGACCAAAGAATGCACCTGATATCATACCGACATTGCCGGGAAGGAGTTCGGTGGCATAGACAAGAATGGCGGACATCGCCGACGACATCACCATGCCAACGAGAATGGCAAGCACTATCGTCCAGGTTAGATTGCAATAGGGTAGGAGAAGGGCAAAGGGGGATGAACCTAATATACTGACCCAGATGACGTATTTGCGGCCGTATCTGTCGCCTACCTCCCCACCTATCAGCAACCCGATGGCTGTGGAGACAAGGAAGGCAAAAAGCACATATTGGGAGGCGGTAACAGAGAGACCAAACTTGTCAATCATGTAAAATGTCAGGTAGTTCTGGATGTTGGCAGTATAAAAGTCCTTGGAGAACATCAATACCAGCAACACCAAAAGGGCAACTACTACCTGCCGCCGTGTGAGATGACTCTCGTTCTCGATGTCAAACTTCGACTTGCTTTGTCCGTATCGCTCTATCTGCTTTTTATACCAGCGACCTATCCTGGCCAATACCCATACGGCGACAACGGCAAGAAGAGCAAACCAGCGGATACTGCCTTGACCGTGGGGCACGACAATCAAGGCCACAGCTACAGGACCAAAGGCACGGCCCACGTTGCCACCAATCTGGAATATGGACTGCGCCATGCCTTTTGCTCCTCCAGAAGCCAAACGGGCTACCTTCGAGGATTCGGGGTGCAGCACGGAGGAACCAACGCCAACAAAGGCGACCGACAGCAAAATCAATACAAAACTGGTGGCGAAAGACAACAGCAGCAGACCGGTCAATGTGAAGCACATGCCCAATGCGAGACCGTATGGTCGGGGGTGCTTGTCGGAGAAATAGCCCACCATCGGCTGAAGTAGGGATGACGTGATTTGATTGGTCAGCGTGATGATGCCTATCTGCGTGAAACTCAGGCCCAGCGACTCCTTAATCATAGGATATATCGCTGGGATGACTGCCTGAAACATGTCATTCAACAGATGTCCCAGACTCACCATCAACAATACTGACAATGCGGCTTTCCTGTTCATTGAGCTCAAACCAATTGATTCAAATCACACCGCAAAAATAATCATTTCATTTCTTTTTCCATCATTTCTTCTTATCCTTTCTTCACCTTTTCTCTTTTCATTGCTCTCGGTTTGGATAAATTCCTCACACTCGAAAATGAAAATTTAAATTTGCATTTTGCTCACTTAATCGGAATTTTGCACTATCTTTGACCTTTGGCCGATGATAGGCGGCACCTCGGCAAGGAAAATAAAAATGACTTTTTATTTTGCATTGCTCTCGGTTTGCACTATCTTTGCATTCCCAAATATTCAGAAAATCCATATTCCTAATCCTAAGTATTTATGCCTGATAACAATACACCCAAAAACGGTCTGCGAAGAAAGCAGACTGCTACTCCCATTGACACCGGACTCGGACATCTTCCCCCTCAGTCGCTCGAGACGGAGCGCCTCGTTCTCGGTGCACTGATGATTGACAAGGACGCGTTCACCGTCGTGAGCGAAATCCTAAGACCCGAGACGTTCTATGAACCGCGCAACCAAAAGGTGTTCGCTGCCATTCAGACACTGAGCCTCAACGAACATCCCGTCGATATGCTCACGGTCACCGAACAACTCAAACGTGACGGAACGCTTGAGGAGGTGGGCGGCGAGATGTATATCTATGAACTCACGGCTCCCGTGGCTTCATCAGCTCATGTGGAGTATCATGCGCGCATCCTGGCTCAGAAATTCCTCGCCCGACAACTTATATCCTTCGCCAGCGTCATCGAGACAAAGGCATTCGACGAGAGCAACGACATCGAGGTGGTGATGCAGGAGGCGGAAGGCAGCCTCTTCGAACTCTCGCAGAAAAATATGAGGCAGGACTATACGCAGATTGACCCCATCGTGAAAAGGGCGGTCGAAATCATGCAGTTGGCTGCTGCAAATACGGGAGGACTCACGGGCGTGGCAAGTGGATTCACCAAACTCGATGAGATGACTTCTGGATGGCAGAAGAGTGACCTCGTCATCCTGGCTGGACGTCCTGCAATGGGAAAGACTTCTTTCGCTCTCTCCATCGCCAAGAACATCGCTGTCGACAACCGCGTGCCAACCGCGTTCTTCTCACTCGAGATGAGCAATGTGCAGCTCGTCAACCGACTCATATCCAACACCTGCGAGATTGACAGTAAGAAGGTGATGAACGGACAACTCAATGAAGCGGAATGGGCGAGACTGGACAAGAACATCCGAAAACTTGATGGTGCTCCGCTGTATCTTGACGATACACCAGGCCTCTCCATCTTTGAACTGCGCACCAAGGCAAGACGACTGGTGAGGGAGAAGGGGGTGCAGATCATCATGATTGACTATCTCCAGCTGATGAACGCCAATGGCGCTCGCTTCGGCAACCGACAGGAGGAGGTTTCCACCATCAGCCGCTCTCTCAAGCAATTGGCAAAGGAACTTGATATCCCGGTTATCGCTCTCTCACAGCTCAACCGCTCGGTGGAGCAGCGCGACTCCAACGACGGAAAACGACCGCAACTGAGCGACCTCCGTGAGTCGGGTGCCATCGAGCAGGATGCCGATATGGTCATCTTCGTTCACCGTCCCGAATACTACCACATCTACCACGATGAGCAGGGCAACGACCTGCACGGAATGGCACAAATCATCATCGCCAAGCACCGTAAAGGTGCAGTGGGCGATGTGCTGCTGCATTTCCGTGGACAGTACACGCGCTTCGCCAACCCAGAGGACAACTACGTGCCGCCAACAGGTGGAGGCGAGATCATCGGCTCCAAAATGAACATGGGAAGAAACGACGACCCCCTCGGACCGCCGCCACCTCCCGACTCTCCATTCTAATCATCCCAATCACTCAGAAATTAAATAATCCCTACCAACAACAATCCCCAAAATCATGCGTCATCTTAAAATTCTTTCCCTTTTATTGCTGTGCTCAGTGAGCGCAAGTGCGCAAAAACTCTCCATCTCTGTCTTGGGCGACTCATACTCCACTTTTGAGGGATATGTGACACCATCCACCAATGAGATGTGGTATTATGAGGAAAGCGGCAACCGAACGGATGTCAATGATGTTACCCAGACTTGGTGGTGGCAGGTGGCTAAGGAAGGGGGCTACAAACTTTGTGTCAACAACTCGTACAGTGGGAGCACCATTGGATATCGTGGATATGACGGCAATGATTATGCCGACCGTTCCTTTATAACAAGGATGGACAACCTGGGCAACCCGGATGTCATTCTCATCTTCGGGGCTACCAACGACAGTTGGGCGGGTGAACCCGTAGGCGAATACAAGTATAGCGGATGGACAAAGGCGGATTTCTATACCTTCCGACCGGCAATGGCGTATATGCTGCAGCATATCACCAACAGATATCCCAACGTGGATGTATACTTCATCCTCAACTCTGAATTGCGTGACGATATCACCGAGTCATGCCAGACCATCTGTCGGCACTACAACGTTCCGTGTATAGCGTTGAAGGATATCCATAAAATCAATGGGCATCCATCGGTAAATGGCATGAAATCCATAGCCCAGCAGGTGCTGGGGGCAATGGGAAGATAGTCGACAATTCACACGGCTCCAAAGATATATGATAGGAACCATCGTCAACACAGCCACCATCATCGTAGGGGGCATCGTCGGAGCGTTGCTTCACCGGGGCATCAAGGACAAATACAAGGAGGTGCTCTATACCGGACTGGGATTGGCGTCACTGGCTATTGGTATCAATGCCACCATTACGCATTTCAGCCAGTCAGAGTATCCCGTGTTGTTCATCGTGTCGCTCGCCATCGGTGGCGTGGTGGGCACAGCCCTCGATATCGACGGGCATTTCAAACGGTTGGTGGACAAGTTCTCCAAACAGGGTGAGGGTAAGAAAAACCGTCTGGCCGATGGCTTGGCAACAGCCATCCTGCTCTATTGCATCGGTCCGTTGTCGATGCTCGGTCCGGTTATCTCCGCTCTGAAAGGCGACCATACCTTCCTCTTCACCAATGCTACGCTCGACTTCGTGTCGTCCATGGTGTTCGCCTCTACCTATGGCATAGGTATGATATTGGCAGCTCCCGTCCTCTTCTGCTGGCAGGGCATGTTCTGGCTGGTGGCTCACATCTCTGCTTCGGCTATCAGTGATGCCCTGATGGCAGAACTGCTGATTGTCGGCGGACTGCTCATCACAGGCAGCGGACTCTCCCTCCTTCAACTCAAGGACTGCCGCACCCTCAACCTGTTGCCGGCTCTGCTCGTCCCCGTCATCTGGTTCCTCATCCGCTCCCTCTTCTGATACAGTTTGTCGTTATATATAATAAATGATGTAATGTCCAACTCCCCAACCCCCCAACCCCCCAAACGACTAAACGACCAAACGCCCAAACGCCCAAACTCATTATAAATGATGTAATGTCTAAACTCCTAGTCTCCTAAACTCCTAAACTCCCACCCCCCCAAACGCCCAAACGCCCAAACGCCCAAACGCCCAAACAACCAAACCACCAAACGACTAAACCACCAAACCAACCAAATCAGTTAAATTATAATAATCTGATACAATTATGGTCAAATTTATGACAAATTATTTGTCAGATAGCATAAGAATATATAACTTTGCCACCGATTTTAAAAATAGAGGTGGTCAACCTCGTCATAAAAAAGCTTTCAATGAACCAACTAAACACCATTATTCTTGGCATTATTATTAGCCTCCGACTGCAGCATGCGGCTGGAAGTGATAAGGTGTGCAGGTAATTGGTGCTGCGACAATATAAGGCCTTTCTCACTTCCAGGAGTGTGAAAGGCTTTTTTGTTTGATGAATGATGAGTTACATAATTGGATAATATGAACGATAGGTTATTTATTTTCGACACCACGTTGCGCGACGGAGAACAGGTTCCTGGCTGCCAACTCAACACCGTTGAGAAGATACAGGTGGCAAGGCAACTGGAAATGCTCGGCGTGGATGTCATCGAGGCGGGATTCCCTGTCTCAAGTCCGGGAGATTTCAACTCCGTCATCGAAATCTCAAAGTCTGTCACATGGCCGACCATCTGCGCGCTGACACGAGCTGTTGAGCATGACATCGATGTGGCTGCTGAGTCGCTCAAATACGCCAAGCGCAAGAGAATCCACACAGGCATTGGCACAAGCGACACACACATCAAGTATAAGTTCAACTCCACCAGGGAGGAAATTATCGAGCGTGCCGTGGCAGCAGTGAAATATGCCAAAAAATATGTGGAGGACGTGGAGTTCTACGCAGAGGATGCCGGACGCACCGAGAATGAATACCTCGCAAGAGTTATCGAAGCGGTCATCAAGGCCGGAGCCACAGTTGTCAACATCCCCGACACGACGGGATATTGCCTGCCCGAGGAGTATGGGGCAAAAATCAAATACCTCATGGAGCATGTCGACAATATCGACAAGGTCATTGTCTCAACTCATTGTCACAACGACCTCGGACTGGCTACCGCCAACACTTTCAGCGGTATTATCAATGGGGCAAGACAAGTGGAGGTGACCATCAACGGCATCGGAGAGAGGGCGGGCAACACCTCGCTGGAGGAGATTGCCATGATTTTGAAATGCCACAAACACCTCGGTATCGATACCAATATCAACACCACCAAAATCTATCCGGCAAGCCGCATGGTGTCGGGACTCATGAATATGCCGGTCCAACCCAACAAGGCCATCGTCGGAAGAAATGCTTTCGCCCATTCGAGCGGAATACATCAGGATGGGGTGCTGAAAAATGCGGATACCTACGAAATCATCAACCCGAAGGATATCGGTCTCGACGACAACTCCATTGTGCTGACGGCAAGGTCGGGCAGGGCTGCGCTCAAATACAGACTTGGGGTGCTCGGAGTGAATTTCGACGACGAGAGCCGTGTCGACAAAATCTACAATAAATTCCTCAAACTGGCTGACCAGAAAAAGGAGGTCACGGATGCGGATATCCTCATGCTGGCAGGAGCGGATACCGCTGAGGCACATGCTGTCAAACTCGATTACCTGCAGGTGACAACAGGCATGGGGGTGAGAAGCGTGGCAAGTATCGGACTCGATATCAGCGCTCAGAAATTTGAGGCGGCTGCAACAGGCAACGGTCCCGTGGATGCTGCTATCAATGCGCTGAAGAAAATCATCCTGAAGAAAATGACGCTCAAGGAATTCACCATTCAGGCTATTTCAAAAGGCTCCAATGATGTGGGAAAGGTACACATGCAGGTGGAATACAACGGCGGCGTGTACTATGGCTTTGGCGCCAATACCGATATCGTCACGGCATCGGTGGAGGCTTATATCGACTGTATCAACAAATTCAAAAACTGACACGATGAATACACTCTTTGATAAAATATGGGACAGACATGTGGTGCAGGTGGTGGAGGATGGTCCTACACAACTCTATATCGACAGACTCTACTGCCATGAGGTGACCACGCCGCAGGCATTCGACGGACTGAGGGAGAGAAAACTGAAGTGCTTCCGTCCCAAACAGATTTTCTGCATGCCCGACCACAACACACCCACACACGACCAGGACAAGCCTATTCAGGACCCGGTGTCGAAGGCTCAGGTGGATGCTCTCGAGCGCAACAGTAGGGAGTTCGGACTCAACTATTTTGGCATGATGTCGCCGGACAATGGCATCATCCATGTCGTTGGACCGGAAAAGGGACTGTCGTTGCCGGGGATAACCATCGTCTGCGGCGATTCCCACACATCCACACACGGTGCAATGGGGGCTGTGGCTTTCGGCATCGGGACATCAGAGGTGGAGATGGTGTTGGCTTCACAGTGCATCCTGCAGCAGAAACCGAAAACCATGCGCATCAGCATCAATGGAAAACTGGCAAAGGGAGTGACACCGAAGGATGTGGCGCTCTATCTCATGGCACGCCTCTCCACTTCGGGGGCTACAGGATACTTCATCGAATATGCTGGCGAGGTGGTTCGCGACATGTCGATGGAGGGTAGGCTCACCCTGTGCAACCTCAGCATAGAGATGGGGGCAAGAGGTGGTTTCGTAGCACCCGATGAGAAAACCTTTGAATATGTCAAAGGTACAGAATATGCGCCAAAAGGTGAGGCTTGGGAAAAGACTTTGGCTTATTGGAAAACACTCAAGAGTGATGAGGATGCAGTGTTCGACCGTGAAATGTCTTTTGAGGCGGATGATATCGAACCCAGAATCACCTATGGCACCAATCCGGGAATGGGAATAGGCATCACACAAAATATTCCCAACCTCAGCGAGATAGATGAGCGGGAAAAGATGTCATTCTCTAAGGCACTCCGTTATATGGGACTGCAGCCGGGTGAGCGGATGTTGGGCAAAAAGATTGACTATGTCTTCCTCGGGGCTTGCACCAATGGGCGCATAGAGGACTTCCGTGCGTTCGCATCTGTAGTGAAGGGACGCAAGAAGGCACCTTCGGTCACGGCATGGCTCGTGCCAGGCAGTTGGGCTGTTCATAAGCAAATCCATGAGGAGGGCATCGACGTTGTCCTTCGTGAGGCGGGGTTTGAAATCCGACAACCGGGTTGCTCCGCATGTCTCGCCATGAATGATGACAAAATTCCGGCGGGGAAATACAGTGTGTCGACAAGCAACAGAAATTTTGAGGGGCGACAGGGACCGGGAGCAAGAACCATCCTGTCAAGTCCGCTCGTGGCTGCCGCAGCAGCAGTCACGGGTGTCATCACCGATCCGAGAGACCTCATTTAAATCCATATAGCTATGAAACAGAAATTTGATGTCATTACAAGCACCTGCGTGCCGCTGCCGCTGGAAAATATCGATACCGACCAAATCATACCTGCCCGTTTCCTCAAGGCGACTGACAAGAAGGGATTTGGCGACAACCTGTTCCGCGACTGGAGATACAATGAGGATGGCTCGCCCAAGAAGGATTTCGTGCTCAACAATCCTGACTACAGCGGTTGCATCCTCGTAGTGGGGAAAAACTTCGGTTCAGGCTCGTCAAGGGAGCATGCCGCATGGGCAATCGCAGGATATGGGTTCAGGGTGGTTATCAGTTCTTTCTTCGCGGATATCCACAAAAACAATGAACTGAACAATTTTGTCCTGCCTGTGGTGGTGACGGAACAGTTCCTTGCACGTCTATTCCAATGTATAAGCGACAATCCGAAGACAAAGGTGGAGGTCAACCTGCCCAAGCAGACAGTGACCAATCTCGAGACGGGTGAGAGCGAGCATTTTGAAATCAACGGATACAAGAAGCATTGTCTGGTCAACGGACTCGATGATATAGACTTCTTGCTGCAAAGCACCAATAAAATAGAGGAATGGGAACAACAGAACAATTGAATACACGGCCGCTCACGCACCCCTTCATCGAAATCATGGACACCACACTACGCGATGGTGAACAGACCAGTGGTGTGTCTTTCCTTCCTCATGAGAAACTCATGATAGCCAGAATGCTGCTCGACGACCTCAATGTCGACCGTATGGAGGTGGCGTCGGCAAAGGTCTCTGAGGGGGAGAAGGATGCGGTCAAGATGATTGTAAACTATGCCGAGAATGCTGGGATACTTCAAAAGGTGGAGGTGCTGGGGTTTGTCGACGGCCATCAGTCGGTAGACTGGATTGCTGACTGTGGGGCACGTGTCATCAACTTGCTGGCGAAGGGTTCGCTCAAGCACTGCACCACACAACTGGCAAAGTCGCCTGAGGAACATCTCGACGACATCATGAGGTCGATAGAGTATGCCGACTCCAAGGGATTCGATGTGAACATCTATCTCGAGGACTGGAGTAGTGGCATGTCCGACTCCCCGGAATACATCTACACGATGATGGACCGCTTGGTGAGGACGCCCATCCGGCGGTTCATGCTGCCTGACACATTGGGCATCACCAATCCCTTGCAGGTTATTGACTTCTTCAGAAAAATGAGAAGAAGATACCCTGAGGTGCATTTCGACTTTCATGCACACAACGACTACGACCTGGCGGTGTCCAACTCCCTCGCAGCAGTGCTGTGTGGAGCAAAAGGCCTCCATGTGACGGTCAACGGTCTGGGGGAGCGATGCGGCAACGCACCACTGGCGAGTGTGCAGGTCATTTTGCGCGACCAGTTTGGTGCCCGCACCAATATCAAGGAGGACAAACTCAATGATGTCAGCCGACTCGTAGAGGAATACAGCGGCATCGCCGTGGCACCCAACCAACCCATCGTGGGCGATAATGTGTTCACACAAGTGGCTGGTGTGCATGCTGATGGTGACAACAAAGACAATCTCTACTGCAACGCCTTGGTGCCGGAGCGCTTCGGCAGAAGTCGCGAATATGCACTGGGCAAGACGAGCGGTAAGGCGAATATCGAACTCAACTTGCAGAAACTGGGACTACAACTGACTCCGGAACAGATGAACAAGGTGACCAAGCGCATCACCGAACTGGGCGACCGCAAGGAAATCGTCACTCAGGACGACCTGCCCTATATCGTCAATGATGTGCTCAAGCATACCACACCCGAGGAGAAGGTGAAACTCATCAGTTATATGGTCACTTCCACCTACGGACTGAAGCCCATAGCGAGCATCAAGGTGGAAATCAACGGCAACCAATATGCGGCGGAGTCAACAGGCGACGGACAGTATGATGCCTTCGTCAAGGCACTGAGGAAAATCTACAAGGTCAACCTTGACCGCACATTCCCCATCCTGGCCAACTATGCTGTCTCTATCCCGCCGGGTGGCCGCACTGATGCGCTCGTCCAGACGGTCATCACCTGGCGCAACGGCGACAAGGTAATCAGGACAAGAGGACTTGATGCCGACCAGACCGAGGCGGCCATCAAAGCTACCCTCCGCATGCTCAACATCTATGAGGAAAGCCAATAAAAGGTTGGAGATTTGAGATTTGAGGTTTGAGATTTGGCAGCACAGTACGTTCGCACGTTCATCCCGTCGTTAGTGGATCGGTATGTCGCTGTATTACAGCGACCCACGTTCATAGGGATTTGCAACCAACAACAAGTGAACCACGTTCATCGGGATTTGCAATCCCGATGCCCTAAGTATAAGGATTTGCAATCCTGTTACAAGTCAGTCATTTGTCTAAACTCCTAGAAAATCATATGTCTAAACTCCTAAACTCCTAGACTCCTAAACTCCTAAAAAAAGAAACCTCTAAACTCCATAACAATGAAACTAAAAATAGCCGTTCTCTCTGGCGACGGAATAGGACCAGAGATTATGAAACAGGGCGTGGCGGTCATGGATGCCATCGCCGAGAAATACGGACATGAGGTGGAATACACAGAGGCCATCTGTGGCGCTCATGCCATCGATTTGGTGGGTGACCCCTTCCCAGAAGAGACGTTCAACATTTGCAAAGAGGCAGATGCTGTGCTGTTCGCTGCCGTGGGTGACCCGAAATACGACAACGACCCCACCTCCAAAGTGAGACCGGAACAGGGACTGCTTGCCATGCGTAAGGGACTTGGTTTGTATGCCAATATCCGACCAGTGCAGACGTTCAAATGCCTGCTCCACAAAAGTCCGCTGAAAACCGAACTGGTGGAAGGGGCCGACTTCGTCTGCATCCGTGAATTGACTGGTGGCATGTATTTCGGAGAGAAATACCAGGACAACGACAAGGCGTACGACACCAACTACTACACCCGACCGGAGATAGAGCGTATTCTGAAAGTGGGATTTGACTATGCCCGCCGCCGGCATCATCACCTAACCGTGGTCGACAAAGCAAATATTTTGGCTTCCAGCCGACTGTGGAGACAGATAGCCAAGGAGATGGAACCGTCTTTCCCTGATGTGAAGGTGGATTATATGTTTGTCGACAATGCCTCGATGAGGATGATTGCCGAACCGACCTTCTTCGATGTCATCGTCACCGAGAATACATTTGGCGACATCCTGACCGATGAGGGCAGCTGTATCTCTGGCTCGATGGGTCTCCTTCCATCGGCTTCCACAGGAGAGGGCACACCGCTATTCGAACCCGTCCATGGCTCATGGCCACAGGCTGCCGGACAGAACATTGCCAATCCGCTCGCGCAGATTCTCTCCGTGGCGATGATGCTGGAGCATTTCGGCCTCAAGGAGGAAGGACAACTGGTGCGGCAGGCTGTGGATGCCAGCCTCGATGCCAATGTGCGTACACCAGAGATACAGGTCGAGGGTGGTGTCCACTACGGCACGAAAGAAGTGGGCGAGTGGATTGTCAATTGGATAAGAAAACAATGAGAAACTGCTTGTACAGATACATGAGGTCATACCTTCTCGTCATGGCACTTGCCTTCGCCCTTGGAGCGGAGGCACAGTCCTATGACGATTTGCGCGACTCTCTTGAGGTGGCTGTAAGCCAACTGAGAAAATTCCCAAACAATATCAATTTGAGACTCAACAAGGCTTCGTGGAACATGCTCCTTGAGCAATGGGACTATGCCAAGGAGGAGTATGACTGGATTCTGGAACGTGACCCCAAAAATGTGGCGGCACTCTACTACCGGGCATACATCTACGAGAAGCAGCACAAATACAAGTTTGCCCGAAAAGACTATGAGACCATGCTCAGCATCGTGCCCGACCATTTCAATGGTCAACTGGGCTTTGCCTTGCTCTGTCAGAAGGACATGAGATACTCGGAGGCCATGGATAGAATCAATATCCTCATTGAGCAGTATCCCGATAGTGCGGTGGCATATGCCGCAAGGGCTGGACTTGAGGTGGAGAGAGGGCTATACGAGGTGGCTGAGTATGACTTCTCTGAGGCAATGCGCCTCGATCCTTCATGCTCCGACTATATCCTCAACAGAGCGGACATACGCCTAAAAATGGGTAAGAAAAAAGAGGCGCGTGAGGACCTCGACCGAGCAGTCCAGGCTGGTGTCCCTCGGCCTGCTCTTTCTGAGATGTATGCCAGATGCAAGGAGTAGTCCTCGCATCAATCAATGCTAAACAGAATCTTTTTCTGTGCCTCGGTATCTTTGTGTTGAATGAATACTATTGCCTCTTTTCCAACCAGGCGTCAATTAGTTGTCTGGCAATCGACATCTTGCCGGGAATATCGGGCAGGGCATCATAGCGATACCAACCGCCTTTGGAGAGTTCGGAGCGTTGCAGATGCAGCGCTCCGCTTTCGTATTCAGCGGTAAAGCCTACCATCAGACCGCAGGGATAGGGCCATGGCTGACTGCCAAAATAACGGATGTTGCGGATGTTGATGCCGGTCTCCTCATGCACCTCACGCTCAACGGCTTCCTCCAATGTCTCGCCAGTCTCCACAAATCCTGCTACAAGACCATAGTAGTCGCGCCTGAAGTTCTTGGCATGCACCAGCAATACCTCATCGCCTTTCTCCACGAGGCAGATGACCGCGGTGGCCAACTGAGGCCATACCTCTTTGCCGCAAAATGTACAGCGTTTGGATATCTCCGTGTGAAACTTCATCGGTCCGCCACAGACACCGCAATATTTGGTAGTGCTGTCCCAATAGAGTATCTCGGAGCATTTTCCTGCACGCACGTATTGCTCCACGGATAGATGATGAAATGACTGCCTAAGACCAACCATCTCATACAGCGGATGGCCTGTCACGGGGTAATCGATGGAGTAGGTCTTTACCACCTCTCCGTCGGGCATCGTGAGGTCATGCACCATCGTCCACGACTTGACCTCTGTGGGTGGCTCTTCCTGATAGGGCACGTCGTAAGTGCCGTCGGTATGACGCTCCAGCAATAGGTCGCCCTGGCAGAATACAAACCAATGGTTTTTCATCGTCCAAAGAGGAGTATGCGGTCACGCTCAATGGCGGGCTTGGCCCACTCTTCAGGTACGAAGCGCCAATTGTTGTGTGCCTGTGGGTTCATACGTCCGGCTTTCTCTATCTCTTGCATCAGGTAGTAACGCTGGTCGCGGTCGCTCTGGAAGATGATGCGGTTGGGTAGTTCCTTGAGGCTGATACCGGCTCCGCGGGTAATCAACTCACCGCCGCCGTTGCCACGGTAACTGTTCATGGCCACTTTATACCATTTTGCTTCGTCAAAAGGCTCGCCGTTGCTCATGCGTAGAATATGCACCTTCTGTCCGTCGGGTTTGGTGACATCCACTTCGTATTCGATGCCGGCGGCGCTGTCGAAGTTGAAGGCGAGGTTTTTGAACATGAAGCGCTGTTTGTCGTCGGTTGAACCATCGTTGAGCAGCATGATGTGGTCGTCGGGACTCTTCATCGTGTTCACCCATTGGTCGTAGCTCATCTCCAGGTGCTTGCGCACTTCCTCACCGGTCATGCGGACGACATAGAGCTTGTTCTCATAGCGGTAGAGGTTGAACATGTCGCTCACATATACCGGACCTGCCTTGATGCTGGTGTTGAACGACAGGGGGGCGTTGAACGAGATGTCGGCTCCTGTCAGACTGAGTTGCAGGTCGTGGATGAAATCGGTGAATGCCGCACTGCCGAAATAGCAGTCGCGGGTGTAGATGCTGTTCTCAAACTCACCGATACGGCGGTCAACGAAGTTTTTCACACTGTCGATGGAGGGCTGGAAATACTTCACAAAAGCCTCGTCGACAGGGAGCTCCGACACATCGATGATGTCGCCGGTCACGCGCTTGCCTACAATTTTGCCACGCTTACCCTTGGTTACCTCTATCGTGGCTTCTGCCACCATCAGGGCGTTGCATGAGGGGTCGAGGAACACCACATCCTGACCTGCCGTGTTCTTCACCACATCCTTGTATTGTGTGTGGTCGTGACCATAGAGGATGACGTCGAAACCGGGCACTTCCTTGGCGATGCGCAGCGATGCGTCCTCCTCATAGTCGGGGGTGACGATGCCACCGTCCTTTCCGGAGTGGAACAGACCGATGACGATATCGGGACGCTCATTGGCTTTGACATAGTCAATCCAGTAGCGGGCGCACTTCACCATCTCGTCAAAGCGCAGACCGCTCCACAGTTCCTCGTTGAGCCAATTGGGAATGGCGGGTGTGAGCATACCGATGATGGCTATCCTCACGCCCTCGCGCTCAATCATGGTGTAGGGATGGACGTAGGGCTTGCCGGTCTTCGTGTCGATGATGTTGGCACCGAGCATCGGGCATTTCACTTCGCGAATCCATTTGTCGTAAACGGCATGGCCCGTCTCCACGTCATGATTGCCAAAGGTCTCGGCATCAAAACCCATGTAGTTGATAACCTCGGCGGCTACATTGGGGATTTCGGGCTTCACATAATTGCAGTAATAGCAGGTGGGCTGTCCCTGCAGGATGTCACCGTTGTCAACGAGAATGACGTTCTTGCCATATTGTTCGCGTTGCTGCCTCACATAGGTCATCACGCGCGCCATGCTGCCTTTGAGCGGACGGCGGTTGATAAAGTCATAGGGGAAGAAACATCCATGTACGTCACTGGTCTCAATGACCTTGATGGTCACTGTCTTCTTCTTCGCTGTTGCCACCATGGGAATCATAATTAAAATGGCCAGGATGGCCGCTGATAAATAGTTTCTCATATCTTTAGGGTTTTTATTTTTTAGGAGTTTAGGAGTTTCTCACTTCTCATCTCTCATCTCTCACTTCTCACTTCTCACCTCTCACCTCTCACCTCTCACCTCTTATTCCTCATCTCTTCTTCCTTCTCTTCAGACCAAACAGGTCACGCCAACCATTGAAGTCTTTCTTCATGATTAGACCGATGCCCTGAGTGTTGAGGCTGTTTTTCACAAAATAGCGGTCGTTGGTCTGGTTGTACATCTTGAGCGCCAGGTTGCCGTTGGGATAGAGCAAGTAGCGGATGTCGAAGTCGCCGATGAAACTGGTGGTGGCATTGCGGTTGTCGCGGTAGCCAAACTGTCCGTTGATGAGGAGGCGGTTGTTGAGGAGATTGCCGCTGAGCAGTCCCTCATATTCTGCATTATAGAAACCTTCGTCGCCGGTGGAGATGTTGGCGCCGAAATTCCAGTTGTTGCTCTTGATGACTGTCCCGAGCAGATTGTTGATTTGCTGACTGATGGTGCCGCTGAGCAGGCTCTGCATCGCCAGACTGGTCTGGGTCTGTCCCTGGGGTGTCAGTGCTGTGGCGTTCTGGTTGTAGAAACGCCCGATGGTGAGCAGGTAGATGACTTGCTGGTTGAGTTCTTCCTCGCTGTCTATCAGACTCCTGACCATCTGTTGGGCATCGCTGTTGATGGTGGGCAACTCCATGTCGAAATCCACGGCGGGCTTCTCAGGAGTTCCGGTGATGTTCATCAGACAGTTCACACGGATATTGTTCGACGAGAAACTCCTGCCAATGTTGAGGTCGGAAAGGGAGACTCCGTTCACGGTGTACACTGCCTTGAGGTCGAGGGCAGCACCATAGGGGGCACCGCCGAAGGCTATCGTTCCACCTTGCTGGAACTGGAAGTCTTTCTTGATGACATTTTGGATGGTCAACTTGTATATGCCGTGGTCGACGATATAGTTGCCGAACAGAGTGAACGACCCCTTGTTGAAATACGAGGCACGCAGTGTCCCGTTGCCATAGAGGGCAATATAGTCGCCGCTTTGTTTGTCCATCAGCAAGCGGATGGCGGCATCGGGGGTGGCATTGATGCGGAAGTTCATGCGGAGATTGGAGGGGAGGTCATTCTCCTCATATTGCTCATCCTCCTCATCTTCCTTTTCCTGGGAGATAAGGGGGGCAGTGTGACTGGCGGAGGGCAGGTTGGAGTAGTCGAGTGCCTGGGGGGTGATGTCGTTCCACTGGATAAAGCCTTGGTCTTTGAGCATATCCGGACTGGCGGCGTTGTAGTTGAATATAGTGCCTTTCTCGGGAGTAGCCACCACATCGATGGTGACCTCGCCGCTCACACCCTTGATTTGGCAGTCGCCGGTGGCATATACCGTGCCGCAGAATGTGTTGTCGCCAAACTCCTTGAAGTCGTATGCGAGCAAATTGTCGGCATGGATGCCCAGGTCGAAGGTGAAATCGCTGAGATAATCATGGTCGACGCTGCCAGTGATGGTGCCCTTATGCCCGTCTTTGTCGTAGACGATGGCATGGTCGAAAAGGATATGGTTGGGCACTAATGTGATGGTGTCGTCGCGGAGGGTATATGTGGTGTTCAGACTCGACACGCCAATTGTTCCGTTGGCAACAGCCTTGCCTTCCATGTTGATGTCGCTCAGTGGACCGAAAATACGGACGTGACCATCGGCACGCACATCAATGTCACGCATGAAGCTGCCGCAGAAACGCTTGAGAAAATAAAGGGGGGTGCCGTGGGTGTCGATTTCAAGGTTGAGTTCGCCAGGTGAGAGCGACACAAAGCCGTCAACATCAGTGTATCCCGCATCACCGTCGGTGGCCTTGCCGTCAAACTCGATGCGGTTGTCTTTGGAATTCCATGCCACATCGATGTCCATGTCACCGATGCGGCCGTCAACAAATTGGAAGTTGTTGATGAGTAGGTCGGCCTCGGCCTTGGGGGTGTCATAGACGGAGGTGAGGAAGGCATTGCCCGTGATGTGCCCGCCAAAGTCCACTCCTTTCACATGGAGGATGCTGGAGAGGAAGGCGGCGTCCAACTCGTTGAGGTCCACATGTAGGGTGTCGGTAGCTGCCTTCGTCAGGGCTCCGGAGATGATGATGTGCTGCTGACCGTTGCGGATGGTGAAATGGTCGATGTCGATGTCGTTGCTGGCAAGTTCTATTTTTGATGGCTCCACAGACCAAGGCATGCCGTTGACAAAAATTTGGGAGGGGAGCATCGACACATGGGCGGCCTTGTGCTGGTTTTCGTCGATAAGAAATTGTGTCGATGTGGTCAGCGAACCTTGCAGGCGCTGCTTGCCGCCGTGGTTGTTGAAAGCAAGGTCGGTGTTGAGGAGGTTGTGGGCAGCGGTGGCATGGAGGGCAAGGTCAAGCGGTCTGTCATTGTCCTGCATCTTCTTCAGGCTCACATCAGTGAGGAGGGTGTCTCCTTGGGTGGTGACACTGAGGTCGATGTCCCGGTAGTCGCCGCCATTGTACTCTATGCTGGGGATGATGCTGGTGAGGTCGATGTAGTCGTCGTCCTCATCAAGATGACCGCTGATATGCAGCGGTGAGTTGATGTTGAGGTCGATGTCTGCAAATTGCTTAATCCAGTCGCTGCGGTCGATGTCAATGTTGAAATCAAAGTCGCTCTGATAGTGAGGGGTGCTCTCTGGAAGATAGGGGAATGTGGGCAACTTGCTCCTGACCACATTTGACACACTATGTATGATAGTGGTGAAATCGTATTGTCCTACGATGTTGATGTGCCCGAAGTCACTGTCGAGGTTGAGGTGCTTATCCCTGCCCTCATTGTCTGCTTCAATGTGTAGATGGTCAAGGTGATAGTTCTTGTCGGGCGACTGGATGGAGAGGTCGGTCACATCCACCATGCCCAGCAACTCGTTGAAACTCAAACCATGGAGGTCGGTCTTGATGTCAAAGTCCATGACATGACCTTTCATGCCACTGGTCAGACCGAGGGCCTCGGGGTTGAAATGGCGGGCGCTGGCGGAGATGGTGGCGGAGGGCTTGGCAGCGGAGAGGTTCAACTGTCCCTCAATGCCGATTTGTCCGTGGGGGTCGTCGATGCCCAATGTACCGCTAAAGGCTTCCTTGTCGTAGAAACCGTCGACGGTGATGTTGTTGTAGGTATAGCCATTGAGGTCAAGGTGGCGCACCTCACCCTTGGCGTAGAGCGACATGTCCTTGTTGAGGGGCAGCATGCCGTCCACATCGATGGTGGTGGCGATGAGGCCCAAGCGTTCTTCTCCGAGAATGCTGCGCAGGTTGAGACCATCGGTCTCTAAGTGGCCGCTGAGATGATTGCCACGTAGACTGCCTGCGAGGTCGGCTTCGCCGGCATCGGTCGTCAGATGCCCTTTGAGGGCATAAGCCTGAGGCGCTCCGCCTACCTCTCCCGTGTATTTGATGTCGCCAAGGCTGAGCACCTGTGGCGGAGGTGATACATGGGCTTGCGTGGCTGTCTTCACAAGGGCGGTGTTCTTCACGTCAAGTTGTCCGATGCGGAAAAACCATTCGGGGGAATGGCTGAGGTTCTTCACCGTTCCGTTGGTGGAGAGGTGAAGTCCCTCGTCGCTGTGCACATTGAGGTTGTGTACGTTGATAAAATCACTGGTGCCTGAAACATTGGCGGTGAGTCGCAGTGGTTTGTCAAATTCCTTGGCCTGGGGGATAAAAAAGGCGAGGTCGGCGGGCGACAGCGTCAGTTCGTTGATGCCTCCAGTGTATTGAAGCGTCTCTTTTTTCAGTCCTTCGTCATCAAAGGCATAGGTTGCCTTGATGCTGTCGGTCCTCAGCAGACTGTTGGGCAACTTCACCTGTAGGTCGGTGAGGCGCACCGACTCCTTCGTGGCATTCAGGTCGAATGACAGATGCCTGAGGTCAAAGCCTGAGTGTTCCTTGAGGGCAAGGCGTTTCACACGGAGGTTGATGATGTCATCGGTGAGCTGATTGAGCATCAGGTGACCGCTGAGGTTGGTGACGCTGATGTGATGGGGTGAGAAGAGTCCGGGGGTGGCTTCTTTGTCAAGACAGTCATACCTGACCGCACCATTGCGGATGACAAGGGAGTTGATGTTGAGGTTGAGTGGCTTCTTCTCTTCCGTGTCTTCCGATGCCAGGGAGTCGAGTACAAACTGGATGTTGAGCGGACTGTCGGCATCTTTTTGGTATAAGTCGGCTTTCATGCCAAACAACTGTGCGGAGGACACCGAGATCTGACCGTTCATCAGTGGGCCGATGTCTACCTTGGCAGAGAGACGGGAGGCACTGAGGGCTTTCTGCCCTCGTTGGTCATACAACGCAAAATCATCGATAATCACACGGTTGGGAAGTCCGATGTTTATCTTGCCCACTCTGACAACCGTGCCCAATTTCTCGCTCAGGGCATCGGCAGTCTTCTCACCAATGAAGGACTGTACTGTTGGGATGTGCAACAGTATGAAAATGAGGGCGAGGATGCCGATAAGCAACCATACGACCGTACTTATTATGTGGCGTATCGCTTTGATGTCGAGTCTTTTTTGCACAGGGATATTGGTCCCCATGTCTTCATTTAGACTGCAAATTTACAGATTAAAGTATAAACTGACAATTTTTTTTAGTTATTTTTGGCTATAAACCCCATCTCCCCTCCTTTGGAGGGGCTGGGGTGGTTCTTCATTTCCTTATTCCATACAGATAGCCGAGCAGCGCCATCTTGCCACGCATGGTCTCACGGGGTGTGAACTCTCCGTTCACCCACATGTAGCGCTGGTTGAAGTAGGACTCCTGACGTGGCCATCCACCGTCATTCCACGAGGGATAGCAGCGGTTGAGCAGGATACGGGCATCGCCGCCGTTGCCCGGCGACCAGGTCTCGGTGCCGTTGAATGGTGTCTGACCGGGATGGGTGCCTGGCGAACCGTCGTTGCGGCCGGTGGTGTAGACATCGGTGATGTGGCGCTCACCCAGCCCGGTCATCTCAACGATGTTGCCGGGGTTGCGGCCGAGGGCCCAACCGGCTTCGGTATACATGGCGTGCTCCAACTGTTGCAGGCGCTGCTTGTCTTTGGCAATATAGTGGGCAAGCATCACCAACTGTAGGTTTTGTGAGGTCTGCCACCTGCTGTCGTTGGCGGTGCGGCGCGACGGGCGCTCTGCGAAATGACTGAGGTTGTATTGTTCGGCATGGCTGTTGACACTGGCGAGAAGGTTCTTGTAGAATTCTGCATAGTGGCGCGGCTGAGGACAGATGAGGTAGGCGGCAGCTGCCCACAACTGGTTGAAGCCTACCTCTCCAGCCTTGAACTCGTTGGTGGCGTTGGCGGGGAAGAAGCCTTGGCGGCCTTTGTTGAACAGCAGCGACTTGCCATCCTTGATCATGCTCTCGCTGACCATGATGTCCTCCCATTCTTTGTCGCCGGTGACGTTATACAGGAAGGCGGCTGCCATCTGGCGGAAGTCACGGCCTCGCATGCTGATGCTGCCCACATCCTGTCTGTCGTCGAGTTGCTGGTTCTCCTGCTTGCTGGCATAACGGAAAGCCTTGATGGCTTCCTCGGTGTAATAGGCACGCAGCGAGTCGTTGTGCTGGATGCGGAAGGCATCGGCAAGGATGGCGCAGTTGGCGGCATTGGCCCATGCCGCCATCGTGGTGCAGCCGGCTTGGAACATGATGGTCCATTCCGAACTGGGATTGGTCACTCCCTGTGAGTAACCCTCGCCGTCGCGGATGCTGAGGAAGAAGTCAGCCTCGTTGCGGGCTTCATCGATGATGTCGGGGATGCCGTTGCCGCTTTCACGGATACCCAAGTCATCCTCAGACAGGGCACCATTGGTGAGCAGATAGGGCAGCAGCATGTCATAGATGTTGCTGACATGGGCGAGGTGACGGTCCCAGTCGAAGGCGTCGGAGTGACCGCCCTTCACATAGATGGCGACAGGATTGCCGGGCAGACGGTGGCGCCAGAAGATGGATTGCAGCGCAGGTTTGAAATGTGGTTCATCCCATACGTCGGTGCGCAATGCCCTCCACTCTGGGTCCCATGGTTGGAAGTCGGTCTTGTAGATGGTGAATCCCTTGGGGTCGGTCTCAGGGATGAACTGCGGCTGCCGGGGGATGGGGGTGACGTGCTCGGGGTCGATGGGCTCACCCAAGCGCATATAATAGTAGCCGCGGACAGAGTAGTGGTAGGGTTGATGATAGACAGTGGGACTGATGTCGAAGTCCATGCTGCACCCCACATCCTCCACCACCAGACGGTAACGGCCGGGACGGTTGCATTTGAAGTCGATGTTCCACACGTCACTGCCGATGAGGTTCTTGCCTCCGGCTTCCTTCGATGAGGCAGTGGAGGGCTTCCAGAACTTCACTGTACCGGCTTGCTGCTTCTTGCCGCTCTTCACGTCGTAGAGGTATACTTTTCGGCCTTCCCATGACTTGTAGTCGCGCTGACCGCCGTCGCCCAACCATTGGTAGAGGTCGGCGGCTTTGATGCTCTCAGTGGGGGCATAGCCGATGATGTTCACATGGATGGCTTCCGACTGCGTGTTCCAGATGTCAAACTTCACACTGGCGGTCGTCTTGTCGCTGCCGATACCATTGGGAATGGTGACGGTGTAGGTGCGTCCCTGCCTCATCGGCTGGGGAAGTTTAAGAAACAGCCAGTGGTCAAGCTCGCTCTCCAACTTGTTGTCGGTGTTCATCGGCTTGCTCTTGCGCCACACCGCCAGGGGTGCCTGTGCAGCAAACGATGGGTCGTCAGCCGAACTGACCTTCCATTTTTCAGCTTGCTGTGCCGCGGTGGTGTTCAGATGCTCTCCAAACACCAGCAGGGTGTCGTCGCCCTCGGCGAAGGAATGACCGAGATAGGCGCTTGGCCCAGTCCCGTCGTCACGGTAATGCACTTCGCCATCGCGGAAATGCACCATCAGATACTCTTTGTCTATCACGTTTAGGGATATCAGTTTCGTTGCACTGACCGATGCCGGCATCAACAGCAAAACGCCAGCCAACAATCCCTTCCACAAATTTTTAATCATAATCTCAAACCTCAAATCTCAAATCTTAAATCTCAATTTTCGTGCCAACCGAGTGCAGACGAAAGCTTGCTTTCAGTATGCCGAGGTGCAGCCGACAATCAAGCGTAGCTTAAATCTCAAATCTCAAACCTCAAACCTCAAATCTCATTAAATATTCGCCTCTTCCCACACTTTTGTCTTGGTGCATTCCACACGCTGGGAGAGACGGCCAATCTTCAGGTCAAATTCTCCTTCTTCAAGTATCCAACGCCCGTCGGCACCCACGAAGGCGAGGCTCTTGGCGGGAAGCTTGAAGCTGACGGTCTTGGTCTCGCCGGGCTGCAACTCCACCTTGGTGAAGTCGCGGAGGCGCTTGTTGTCGGGAACTATTGAGGCAACGAGGTCGCTGCTGTAGAGCAACACGGCTTCTTTGCCCACACGGTTGCCAGTGTTCTTCACATCGACACTCACGGTGAGCATGTCGCTGGCGCCAAACTTCTGCTTGTCGACCTTGAGGTTGCCGTATTCAAAGGTGGTGTAGCTCATGCCGTAGCCGAAGGGCCATTGCAGCGACACCTTGGCATCGTAGTTGTAGGCTCCAGCCATTGTTCCTACCTCTTCGCTTACCTTGTAGTCGTAGTTGGCGAGGGAGTTGATTTCTCTTGGATAGGTGTAGGGCATCTTGGCAGAGAAATTGGCATCTCCTGCCAAGAGGTTGGCAAGGGCATCGGCACCGTAGTTGCTCGGCAGGAAGATGTCGACGACAGCCTTTGCCAATGGCTCGATGTCGGCGATGAGGCGCGGACGGCCTTCGTTCAGGATGAGGATGATGGGTTTGCCGGTTTTGGCGAGTTCTTTCACCAGGTTGCGCTGGTTGACGGACAGCCAGAGGTCATTCAGGTTGCCGGGTGTCTCACAGTAGCTGTTCTCTCCGATGCAGGCAATGATGACGTCGGCCTGTGCGGCGGCATCCACGGCTTTCCCAATCTGAGGCTCGTTCTCATCATAGTAGGCGCCTCTCTCCTTGTAGGTCACGCCTTGCTCCAGGATGACGTTGTCTTTGCCATACTTGTTGCAGAGTGCCTCGTAGATGGTGTTGTATCGTTCAGCGAGGTCTTCGGCACCCGAACCCTGCCAGGTGTAGCTCCAGCCGCCGTTCAGACAGCGCATCTGGTTGGCGTTGGGACCGGTGAGCAGGATTTTCTTGCCCTTGGCGAGGGGGAGGATATTGTCTTCGTTCTTCAGCAGCACCTCGGTTTCCTCTGCTGAGCGGAGGGCTTTCTCGGCAAACTCAGCGCTGCCGAATTTCTCGTAGCCCTTGCCGCCTGTGTTGGGCTTGTCAAACAGTCCCAGACGGTATTTCACACGGAGGATGCGGCGCACGGCATCGTCGATGCGGCTCATGCTCACCTTGCCCTCCTCGACGAGTTGTTTGAGCAGGATGCAGAAGTCCACGCTGTAGGGGTCCATCGACATGTCGATACCGGCATTGATGGCGATGCGGATGGCGTCTTTCTTGTCCTTCGCCACACGCTCACGGGTGAACAGGTTGTTGATGTCGGCCCAGTCGGTGATAATCATGCCGTCCCACTGCAGGTCTTCCTTCAGCCATTTCGTCAGGTACTCATAACTGGCATGGACGGGCACGCCGTTGATGCTGCCTGAGTTGACCATTATGGTGAGGGCGCCTGCCTGGATGGCGGCTTTGAAAGGCTCGAAATATTTCTCACGCAGCATCGCGGGTGAGATGTACGCTGGTGTGCGGTCCTTGCCGCTGAAGGGTGCGCCGTAAGCAAAGAAGTGCTTCACGCTGGTAGCCACATGATACGGTCCCAGATGGTTGGGGTCACTGCCTTGATAGCCGAGCACCTCTGCCTCTGCCATGCGGGCATTGACGATGGCATCCTCGCCAAAACTCTCCCAGATACGTGACCAGCGGGGGTCACGGCCCAGGTCGAGGACGGGGTTGTATACCCACGGACAGTTGCCAGCGCGGCTCTCATAAGCGGTAATCTCAGCACCGATGCGTGCCAGTTCGGTGTTGAACGAGGCGGCGATGTTGATGGGCTGGGGGAAGAGGGTGCCGTTTTGGGTGTAGGTCACGCCGTGGTTGTGGTCGAGTCCGTAGATGTCGGGGATGCCGAGATATTTCATCGACTTCTCCTGGATGGTGCCAATCCATTTCTGCCATTGCTCAATGGTGGCGGCTCGTCCTGGTGCGTTGAGGACAGACCCTATCTTGTACTTGGAGATAAGGGTGTCGAGTTTTTCCTCGTTGAGCATCCACTGGCGGTCGGGTCCCATTCCGCCAAGGATGTCGAGGTTCAACTCAAGCATCTGGCCTACCTTGTCGTCAAGGGTCATCTTCGACAGGGTTTTCTCGATTTTAGCCTCGATTTTGGCATCCCGCGGGATGGCGGGCTTCTGTGCGTACATGCTGGCTCCTGTCAGTAGCAGGACAGCGGCAAACAAATAGTTTTTCATCTGATAAGGATGTGTGATAAGGTATTTAAATAATATTTCTCTATTTTCTTTTGCAACTACTTGAATTATTCTTTTACAACTACTTGAGATAATCCTTCCTGTCGGGTCCCAGGTAGAAACCGGTCTCGGGTGGCTGGTTGTAGCCCACATTCTCCGTGGCGACGGAGAGACGGTAGGGGATGTCCTGCATCAGGCAGTCAATGCGGTAGTCGGTGGGGATGGTGGTGACATAGATGCGCAGTTCCTCCGACATGCGGTCGCGTGTGATGACTTCCTCGCGCCAATCACCGAGGAGGTCGGCGGAGAGACAGGGGTTGGACTTCGTTCCGTTGTTGAACTGGCAACCTTCAAATTGCTGCAGGAGGTCGGCGGTGTGGTTTTCCCAGTTGTATTTGGTTACCCTCTCATGGTCGAGCAACTCGCGCAGCAGGTCGCCGTCCCACCAGATACCAAAGTTCACAGAAACCCTCATGCCGCCGAACATGATGTGGGTGTTTTCTGTTTCCGACTTTCTCCCCTCGGTGATGACCTCACCCCGTATGTTGCGGATGCCGTGGCTTGCCGTACTCCACATTTCCACGCCGGGATGGGTGGGGTCGATGTCGGCGGCCATGGCGCGCCCCACGTCTTCGTTGCTGGGTATTTGGAATATCACTTTTCCTGTCCGTGCGTCACGGAAGTCACTGCCGTCGTGTTTGTTCTCATGGCAGTCCCACACCTGCAACGCATCTGTCGTGGGGTCGAAGGCGGTGAGGTGGATGGCGTCGCCATGTCCCATGCCGGTGTTGTAGAGTCCGCGCCCGTCATGGTCCACTGCCATCGAACCATAGGTGATTTCGTCGCAGCCGTCGCCGTCGACATCTGCCACACGAAGGTTGTGGTTGCCCTGACCGGCGTAGTCTTTCCATTCAGGGTCGTTGGTATCGAATACCCACCGTTTCTTCAACTCATGTCCGTTCCAGTCCCATGCGGCGAGGACACTGCGGGTGTAGTAGCCACGGCAGAAGATGACGGAGGCGTGCTTGCCGTCAAGATAACCGACGGCGGCGAGATAGCGCTCTGAACGGTTGCCTTTGCTGTCTCCCCAGGTACTCAGTTCACCTCGTTCGGGGAGGTAGGGACGGGTGTCCATCGCCTCGCCGGTGAGGCCGTTGAAGATGGTGAGGTATTCGGGACCGCTGAGGATGCGCCCCTGTGGTGAACGATAGTCTGCATTGGCGTCTCCGATGACTTTCCCTTTCCCGTCGGTTGTGCCGTCGGCGGTCTTCACGGCCAGTTCGGCTTTGCCGTCTCCATCGAGGTCATAGACGATGAACGGCACATAGTGGGCACCGCTCCTGATGTTCCTTCCGAGGTTGATGCGCCAGAGCTGCGTCCCGTCAAGACGGTAGCAGTCGAATAGGGTAGGGGCGGTGAACCCGTCGTGGGCGTTGTCACGCGAGTTGGTGGGGTCCCATTTCAGGATAATTTCATACTGTCCGTCACCGTCTACGTCAGCCACGCTGGCGTCGCTGGCGATATAGAAGTATGGTCGTCCTCCCTCAGCCAAAGTACCGCCTTCGGGCTTGTTGAGTCTCAAAGGAATGTATCCTTGGGGGGCATCGGCCTTCAGGGTGAAAGCACCGTTGATGCCGCCGCCCTTCACCTCGTAGAGTGCTTGCTCTCCCTGCGGCAATTCGTCCACGAAAAACGTTCCTCCCTTGGTGAGCGCACTCTTGTTGAGTTTCTTTCCGTTGCGGAATACATCGAAGGCTTGACCCTTTTTATCGCTCTTCAGGGTTCGCCAACTCACAATGACATGACTGTCGTCCTGTCGGACAGCGACAACACCCCTGTCGAGGCGCTCGGTCTTCAGTTGGGTGAAGTCATACCGAGGTTGGGCATGAATGGCTGGGTATCCTGTCAGCAGAAAGAGCAGCGTGATGAGAAATCTGGTGGTCATGGGTTGGGTTGATAGAGTGTTCTTGGATAACAGGTGTCTCAACGTTCCTGAATAGGTTGGCGCAGTGCGCTTTTGTTGATGACGACATAGATGGTGTTGTCGGCGATGTAGTTCTTCGACATATACCAGATGCCGTCATAGTCGCCTGTCTTGCCCCATGAGTTCTTCACCTTGTAGTATTCCCGTCCGTTTTGGTCGCGGGCAATGCCATAGATGAGCATCACATGGTCGTAGGTCATCTCATGGCTGTCAAACCGCTCCTGGCGGCGCTCCTGTGTGGGGGTGATTTCCGGCACTCCTGCACCCAGTTTTTTCAGTTGACTGCTTTTCTCAGTGGAGGTCAGGCGCAGCCAACGGGCGGCGTCGCTGCCGGTGAGGTCCTGCACGCGTCCAAGGTCGCAGGCAAGGGCAAGACCGGTGCGGGTGAATCCATCCTCGCTCACATCACCTCCCCATGCCACGGTGTATCCGGCATTGATGGCATCGTCGATAATGCGCATCATCTCATCCATCGGCACATTGTAACTCAGGCTGTGGCGCCATTTGTAGGGTGCCTCTATGGCAAAGCGGGTATAGAAGGGGTGGTGGGTGAAACTGGTCACACTGATATAGTCGTTAAAATTGAGTCCGAGGCTTTGGGCGAAAGTCTGTGGGGTATAGTTTTTCCCCTGATAAGCAAACGACTGCGGGCACTCTCCAAGATAGGCGTCGAGGATGCCCTGCATACCGACTTTCCACTGAGGTGAGATTTTCTTCTCACCGCTTTTCACCACGGAGGCGACATAAGGTTCCAGCAAACTGAAAAACTCGGTGAAGTTGGCGAGGGTGTCGCCGGTGAGTGAACCTGGCGCTGCCATCGCGTTTTCCGGGCAAAGTCCATAGTTCCGGGCTACCTCCAGGGCATCGGTCACCGACCCGCCTTCGGAGAACCGGCTCTCGCCGTGCATCCGCAGATGAAAGATGGCGCAGTCCATATAGTCCTTGTTGGCGACAAACATCTCGCTGAGGTCGTAGGTCTTTCCGGTCTTGCGCAGGATTTCGCTCTCAAAATACCCCATGGAGGCATATGCCCAGCAAGTGCCGCTGCGGTTCTGGTTTTTCACGGGGGTGATGGCATTCTCTTTGATGGTGGTGAAGACAATGGCATCATCTTTCTTTGTCTCCTGTGCGTTGGCGCTCATCACCGCCATCGCCATGCAAGTCAGTAGGATTATGGTTCTTTTCATGTCAGATATGCTTATTCGCAGTCAAAGTTACAAATAAACTATCGGAACACAAAGAAAACTAAGATAAATTGAAGATTGTGGATTGAAAATTGAAGATTCGTCCAAACTTTCAAACGATGTCTGCGCGTTTGCCAAAATTGGCGATGAACCAATTCTGGGTTTTGTTAATCCTTGCCATTTTGAATCAAACCGAGCGCAAATTCCAGCTGAGTATCAATCCCGTTCATGAAATCTTTCACCGTCTGTGCCACTTTGTAATGTGGCGGCACACCACGTCCTTCCAAAGGGAAACCGCTTGGAGATAGGCGAGGGGAGCTCGTGGCGACACGGAAAGAAATGCCTGCTGGAGATTGAAACGTTTCAGGACGGCTTCCAGTATCTCCACCTGTGGGACATCCTACCAAGGTTGCCTCACCACTCTCCCAAAGGTCGATGGCAAAACTTTCTGCAGCGGAGAATGTTCGTGTGTCAATAAGCAGGAACACCTTTCCACGGTATGCATCAGCACGGGGCATGATGGTTTTGTCATACAAACAATGCTTTTTCTCCTGTTTCAACAGATATTCGCAAAGTTTCTCCCCATTCAGACTGTTTCCTCCTCCGTTTCTGCGTATATCTACAATCAGATAAGGGAGACTCTTGACCGATGGATAAAGGCTGTCGAATGCCTCTACGATTCCGTTCCTCATGGTGTGGATAGCGATATAGCCGATGGAGTCCCGCAGAATCTTTCTCTCACAGATGTTGGGGTTTGGAAAGCCCTTCGCATGGAGCGGCAGCGGTATGGAGATGGTGTCGCTGCCACGTGCCACGGTGATGTTCAGCAAAGTGTCGGTATAGCTTGTGAGCGCGGACGATGCCGTTCTCAATGCTCTCTGTTCAGCGGTCGAACCTTCATGGTACCGTATGTTTTCTGCCATCCAGTTGGGAATGGCCTTTCCGTTGATGGCGACGATTTCGTCCTTGTCGAGGAATCCATGTTTGCGGATATAATCACCTGGCTGGTTCAGGAAGAGACGGTCTTCAATGTAGAGTGGTTCCGCTCCACCAAAATGTTCTCCGATGAAAAATGCGCAAGCGTGTCCGCAACGAAGGTCGGCAAAATACTCCAAGAGCATCATGCCATAGTCATTGTTGGTCTTGACGGAGTCGCGCAGGCGGGCAGAATAGACATCATAGAGCGAGTCCAGTGAAATGCCCTTTTGACGGTAGAGAGAGTAGTTTTCTACCACAATTTTGTGAATGCCGTCAAAATCTGCCTTCATGGAATCGCGGTCATGTGGTAGTGCGGAAAAGCTGACATATTCAGGCTCCTCCTCAAATAACCGCTGTATTAGTTCGGGATTGCAGCGTGACAAGATGAACAGTAAACCTATGGCAATGATGAGAAAAGCCACTAATCCTACAAGAACCTTGAGGATGATGAAGAATGCCCTTTTCATTTATTTCATGTTTTGCATATGCTCAACTTTCTATAACTACCTTTTACTTGAGAAAGTTGTTTATATCATTTTCAATTATCAATTTTATTCATCATCCTGTATGCCGCCTGAAGCAGTTTCCCCTTCAGGTTTTCGGGGTAGGCAGGATGTGTCTGGAGAAACTGCCTCACCAGTTGGCGTGCCTCTTCGCTCCTGTGGCCGCTGAGCAGAGCCTGGCACCAGTTGAGCGGGAAGAAGATGTCGCCTGTCTGCTGCACTTCCTCCAGCTTCTCAAGTGCTGGGAGGATGTAGCGGTTGCTGAACGGCTCGCGCAGCGGGTCGTTGAGCAGTGAGAGCAGGGCAGAGGCATACGGTTCGATGGCACGGTTCTCCTTCAGCAGGAGCGACTCAAAGAGCCGTTGTTGTTCGTTGGTGTCGGGTGTGCATCCACGGCTGACGAAGTCAAACTCTTTGATGAGGTCGGCATTCTTCAGCCGCTGCCGCTGTGTGGAGATAATTTTGTTGCATTGGTCGGGCATCATCAGGGCGAGGTGGTATGCCATGCCCATGTAGTCGCGGTCGTTGAACACCTTGTGGTCGGCAGTCTCCCAAATCCTGTAGATGGTGTCAACGATGGCAGGTGAGACAGCTCTGGTGGTGAGTCCTTGGAGCAGCCGTCGGCGCAGTGACTTGTCTTCACACTGCATACCGAATGCCATCATCTCTTTTTCATAGTCAGCCCTGAGTGATGATGGTGTGTCGGTGAGGATGTCATGCAATAGTGAGAAACAGGTTGTCGTCACCAGTTGGTTGTCTTGTTGCCTTACTCCGTTGATGAGCGCTGTGAAAGCCTCCGCATTGCTGGTTTGGTGCCGCAGATAACTGTCGTGGATGTATATCATGGCAGCATAGCGCTGTGTCTCTGGCAGTGTATGCCATTGGCGGAGCAGCCATTGGCGTGAGTTGCTGTCCATGACATAACGTCCGTATGCCATAGGGTCGAAATCACCGCCCTCTGCATGTACCACGGCATCTGCCAATCCCTTTTTCTTCACCCATTGGGCATCGAAGTCTTTCAGGGCAGCATCGGGACGCTCATGGTCGAGGATGTCGATGAGGTCGTCCCAAGTGGCATTGGCAAAACTGAATGTCTTTAGGTATTTTTGCAGTCCCCTTTGGAATGCTTCAGCCCCCATCCTCTCCTCCAACTGCCGCATCATGATGGGAGCCTTATGGTAGATGATGTTGCCGTAGAGCAGTCCTGCGTTGTTGAGGTTGTCGAGCGGTTGCTGGATGGGGTGGGTGCCCTCGGTGCGGTCGGTGGAGAGAGCCTGCAGATAGTGTGTCTTGAGGAAGTTGATGTCGTGGTTGATATCGGGATATTGCTCCCGTGCTATCTTATCCGCCATGAAGTTGGCAAACACCTCTTTGGTCCATACATCATCAAACCACCGCATGGTGACCAGGTCGCCAAACCACAAGTGTGAGGTCTCGTGTGCGATGAGCTGCAGGCGGTTGAGACGCTCATCAGTGGTGGGGTTGTCATCGAGGAACACGGTCTGGTCGCGCAGTTGGATGCATCCGGGATGCTCCATGCCACCAAACTGGTAACCCGGCAGGACCACAATGCCATATTTTTGGAAAGGCTGTTTGATGTGGGTGTATTCCTCCAACCACCGAAGTGAGAGGGCGGCTTGGTCGAAGATGGTGTCCAACTGTGCCGTCTTTTTGCTGTCATCCTCACGGTGCAGGATGGTCAGTTCCCTCCCGTCGCGCCATGCCGTGGCGGTATGAAACTTCCCCGCCGTAAACGAGAAAAGATAGGTAGGCAATAAATCCGTTTCCTCAAACTTTAGGGAAGTCCTCCTATCCTCTTGGGGTGGGCTTTGAAGAGGTGCATTGGTTATCGCTGTCCACCCTGACGGCAATTGAAGCGCCAGTTGGAACCGAGCCTTGATGTCGGGTTGGTCGAAGCAGGGGAATACGCTGCGGGCATGGTCGGGTACGAAGAGTGTGTATAGGTAGTCGTCGTTGCGGTTGAGTGCCTTGTCGCCGCTGACAAATGCCACTTTGACATGGTTGACCTTTCCGCTTCTGAGCAGTCGGCCAGGGATGATGATATGTTCGTGATGGAAATCGGCAGCACGAGTCTTACCGTTGACTTGTATGGGTCCGCTGACCTCTCCTTGGAAGTCAATCTGCAGGTTGTCACTTTTCTTCCCCTGCCACACAAAAGAGATGGTTGACTCACCAGTGACGGGCTTCGCCTTTTCCTCGGGGATGTTGAAGGAAAGGGTATATATCACATCCTTTACCTGTGCCCTGCGCTCCACAGCCAGTTGCCTGGACACTCCGTCGGTGATGGGGGCATTGACGTCTGGGGCGATGGGGCACATCGCCTGCAAAGGCATCGTGATGACTGTCAGCATCACTGTGACGAAAAAGTACATGACCATTCTTTTTCTTTTGAGGGGCGACAGCAGTTGTGGCTTAGGCTTTCTTCTGAATGCGTTTTGTCAAGCCGATGGCACCGGTGGGGCATACGAGGCTGCAGAGATGGCAGCCCACACATTTTGAACCAACGATGCGAGGTTGGCGAGTCTCAAAATCGAATGCGATGGCCTGATGTCCGCCGTCCATGCATGAGGTGTGGCAGCGCCCGCAGCCCATGCAGCGCTCGCGGTCAATCTTCGGATAGACGATAGTGTCGCGGTCGAGGTCGGTTGGAGAGACGAAGTTGGGCAGTTCCTCACCCACGAGCATTTCGAGCGAGGTCAGACCACGCTCCGCCATATAGTTCTGTAGTCCGAGGATGAGGTCATCGATGATGCGATAGCCATACTGCATGACGGCGGTGCATACCTGCACATTGCGGCATCCCAGTTGGATGTACTCCAGAGCGTCGCTCCATGTCTCGATGCCGCCGATTCCGCTCAATTCAATCTTCTTTGTATGTAAACCCATCATGATGGTATTCTGAGCCATCTCAAGGATATAGCGTTGTGCGATGGGTTTGACTGCACGGCCTGAAAGTCCCGAGATGGTCTTACGTCCCGACACTTCTGCCCTGCTGTTCATCGTCACGCTCTTGATGGTGTTGATGGCAGATATGGCATCGGCATTGGCGAAGTAACTGGCCATTGCCGGTTGGTTGATATGCGTGATGTTGGGGGTCATCTTGGGGATAACGGGGATGCTGACATTTTGCTTCACGTAGGCAGTGTAGAAAAGCACCAATTCGGAGTTTTGCCCCACGTCGCTGCCCATGCCTGCCAGTCGCATCTGTGGACAAGAGAAGTTCAGTTCCACGGCATCGCAGCCTGCATCCTCCGCCATTTTAGCCAACTCAATCCACTCTTCCTCAAACTGTCCCATGATGCTGGCCACAACCACTTTTGTGGGATAGTTCTGCTTCAGTCGGCGCAGGATGTCGAAGTCCACCTCATAGGGATTCTCACTCAGTTGCTCCATGTTGCGGAATCCTGAGAAGTCACTCCTTCCGCATTCGTGGATGGCATCAAAGCGAGGAGACACCTCCTTGATTTCCTGCATGCAGATGGTCTTGTAGAACACACCAGCCCATCCCATGTCGAATGCCCGTGCCACCATGTCGTAGTTGGTGCAGACGGCCGACGAGGCAAGGAAAAAGGGATTCTCGCAGTGGATACCGCAGAAAGTGATGTCGAGTGGGGGAAGCTCCTCGTTCGTCGCATTGGCATCGCGACAAACAGAGCCGACCAGTTCCCTTATGCGGATAGGACGGTCGTAGTGGATGCAGGCTTTCTCGGCGGCCTCCAGTTCATCGTCTGTGCACTGGGCAACCCACCGTCCTGCTGTCTTCTCATTGCCGAAGCGGATGGAGCGGATGGCACGGGCTGGGTCACCATTCTTGCAAACTTGGCTACATGGCGCATTAGCGCACAATAGGCATCTTGCAGCCTCTTCATTGGGGTGTAACATTTTCTTTTCTCCTATTTTTTCTACTACCAAAATGGGAAACAGGCTGAAGTCATTCAGCCTGTTTCCTATTTTAACTGAAGTATCGGAATCCCTCTACTTCAACATCAATTCTACTCGTAATACTCAATCGTGCGTGACTCTTCCATCTCCTGACCCATCATGGAAGTCTTGCGGCTGATCCAGTTGCCTTTTGCGTCAAACTTGTAGTCAGTGTATGGAGTTTCCATCTGCTGGCCGCCCATGTCCATCACGGTCTTTACGAGAACGCCCTTGTCGTCATAGACGTTTGTGCTCTTGAACGCACCCATTTGGGTTTCAATGGTCTGGCTCTTTACTTTGCCGTTCTCCCAAGCATATTTGAAGGCAAGCTCCATCTCCATACCCTGGCCGTTGACCTTCATCTTGGCCGACTGGAGGTAGCCGTCAGCATCGTATACGGCATCTGTCATGCCCTCTTGCTGCATTTTGCCATCCTGGGTGAATTTGATGGATACGGGGTTGCCCATACGGTTGGAGGTGATGGACTTCACTGCACCTTTGGCGTCGTTGGCTTCAACGTCGTGGAACTTGGTTTGTGCTTGCAATGCGAATGGTACAATGAAAAGTACCAACATCAAGAATGCTTTTTTCATTTCTTTTTAAATTTAGTTTAGTTGATAATAATTAAGTTGAACATCTCCTCTTTTCCCCTTTGGGGAACGAGAGAAACGATTGATTCTATTGTTTGACGCATATCCCCCAAAAAGGTTTAATAAAAAAATTAAAAAAATAAAAAAAAGAGGTGAGGGGTGGGAGGTGAGAGGTGGGAGGTGGGAGATATATCAATACTGAGAAACAAAAAGCTGTATTTTTGTATTATATTTCATATGAATTGTTTATATTTGCAGACAAATCAAGACAAACCAATGATATGAAACACATTAAGGCAACATTTATAATACTTTCGGTTCTTATATGGCTTAGCTGTTTTTCATCAGCTTTTGGCCAACCCGCAGCCTCAGATGCATTGGTGGCTCACGCCAAGGGTAATCAGGTAGCTTTCGACATGGCTTCGACTGGTGTCAGCCAACCCGTGCGTTGGGGCATCGACACGGCATGGCTGTGGGATTGGTGGCCCTTGCGCGCTACTAACCATATGCAGGAGTGTGCCGAACTGGGACGAGTGACACTTGATCCACGTATCTCGGGTACATATACTGAACTCTCAGCAGAGCAGACGGAGCGTCTCGACCTTCAACTGTCGTGGCTCAAAAAATCGGGAGTAAAGACCCTTTGGCTTTTGGCAGGCAACACCAGTGATACGGCTTGGAAAACCTCCTACCGCACCCCATTCGTTCAGGATATTGCCATGGCCGTTGAATACCTGCAGGGCAAGGGCTACACGGTCACAGCCATCTCGCCCTTCAACGAACCCGACTATGCTCCCAACAAGGCACCGTCTGCTGCAGAGATGACCATAGTGGCACGCATCATCCGGCAGAACAGCATCCTGGAGAATATCGATGTGGCGGGTCCGAGCACGCTCAATTGCGACTATGGTCGTTCGTGGTGGAACACCATGAAGAGTTCAGTGCAGATTGGCAATACGCATCAGTTGGCAGGTTCGTTCGATTCCTTTGCAGACTTCTATTCTGCTGTGCAGTTGGCAGGCAAGAAATCGGCGGGCGACGAGATGCATAATATCAACGACGCCCTCATCGGCATGAACTACGGTATGACAGACGGCATCTGGTGGTCTGATTATGGCAGTTACACACGAGCCGAGTTGGGACGTGCCTCCAACGACGGCGAGCGCATAGGCTATGCCGAGAACCGCTCAGCATGGACTTCGGCGGCTGTTTTCCGCCGTCGCTCCGAACCGCTGGTGGAAGCCTTTCTTGGCACCTCCGAACGGCAGGCGGGGGAGTCAGCCTTTACGTTTGTCTCACAAGACCGTCTTGCCTATTACGATGGCAATGGCCCCTTCTACGACTACACCCAAGCCACACCGGGCGGAACAGGCTATGCAGACGGACAGACCAATGCCGAGGATGTTATCGAGATAACCCATGGCGAGGATGTGCCTGTCGCCCCCTTGAAAGGAACTTTTAAAATTGTCAACAAAGCCACAGGCAAACTGCTGACCGCTTCCGGCCTCCGCAATGATGCCGCCATCACTCAAGTCAAGGAGAGTCCGACAGCCAACCAGTCGTGGGTCATTGAACCCATCGCTCCGCGTGCAGCTCCCGACATGGCACATGTCACCATCCGTGCTGCCAAGAATACCAGTTATTATCTCGATGCTTTGAAGTACGCAGCCAACAATGGCGCACGTGTGTTGCTCTATGCAGGCAATGGCAATGAGTGCGAACGTTGGCATCTGCATTACAAGGGCAATGGTTATTACACCATCACCAATTATGATAGCGGTCTTTCTCTTGAAGGCAGTTCCAATAACAACCCCGCCAACACCACAAGCATCGTACAATGGGCACGTACGGGCACTGACCGTCAGCTGTGGCGACTCATTCCCGCCGATGCAACGTTGGAGGAAGAGGCACCTGCCACACCCAGCGGATTGCAGGCGGAGGAGCATTCGGGCAGCATCCATCTCAGGTGGACCGCCAATGGCGATGCCGACTTGTTGGGCTATATGCTCTACCGCTTCAACGAAGAGGCCGACGAATGGGAAACACTGGCTCGCTGTGTCTCATCAAACGAATTCATCGACAACTATTGTGCCAAAGGCCGCACTTACCGTTACCGCCTTCGTGCCATCGACCGTGCATGGAACCTCAGCGAACCTTCCGAAGAAGTCTCTGCTGCTACTGCAACGGCAGACCATCTCATTGGTGGGTGGTCTTTGATGGAGAATTTGGAGGACTGCAGTGAGAATGCTCTTCATGGCGCTTCCACCTCTGTCACCTTCGAGACCACAGATACCCACGCGGGAGCCATATTTGATGGTGTCAAAGGCTACATCTCCCTTCCTTATCATGTAGCCGACATGCAGACCATAACGTTCTGTGCATGGGTGAAACCCACATCGGGCACTGCCTGGCAGCGTATCTTCGATTTCGGCCGTTCTACCGACAACTATATCATGCTGACGCCCTCAGACGGTTCCAGTCTGCGCTTTGAAATCTGTAAGGAAGGCACTAAGCAGGGTATCAATGCCACCAAGCGTCTGCAGGCAAACAAATGGACACATGTGGCAGTTACACTCGGTACCGACGGTGCCAAGATTTATCTCGACGGTGAACTCGATGCTGAGAGTACGGCAGTCACTTTCTTCCCATCAGACGTGCGCCCGGTGCTGGCTTATCTTGGTCGCTCGATGTTCGATGCCGACCCGCTGTTCAAAGGCATCATCGGCGATGTCCGTCTTTATAACTATGCACTCAGTGCAGAAAATATCAAGGCGGTGTTCAACCATGAGCAAATCGATGCTGCCATCAACAATGTTCAAAGTGGAAAATCTGCCAATGGAGACAGTTATGATCTTGGCGGTCGCAGAATAGCACACGAGTCTCATGAGACGGATGGCTCGGCAAGCAAATCACTAAATGGTAATTTGCCGAAGGGCATCTACATCGTAGGTGGACGTAAGGTTATCATCAGATGAATGCTCGGGAAGCCATAGACTAAGGAGCTGAGAACGTGTTAGTTGAATTATTTCATTTTTTCAACGTTATTATAAAATAGGTTGGGAGAAGGGTTTTTATTTTTTGATGAGCGTCCAGTTGTCGAGCATGGTCCAGTCGCGGTCGATGAGTTTGTCCTTCTTGATGCCGATGGTCAGTACCCCGTCAGCACCCACCTTGACATTTAGGGTGTTCTTGTAGTAGCCGGCATTGAACCATGCGCTGGCAGCCTGCATATCATCGGGCACATACAGATTGTCGCCAACGATGACGGCTCTGCCTCCTAAACTTTGTTTCAGGGCCGCCGAACTCATTGCCACAAACGGGACGGAATAGCTGCCCACTGACGACACTGCATAAATGATGGCATTGTTGTTGTCTTTGTCCCCAGCCACCCAAAGACTATAATCATTAGGGTAGTTGCCTTTGCGATAAAATCCCTGTACCCCCAAGACATAGTCGCCGGGAGTCAGTCCAGTAATCGTTTTGTAGGTGTCATAGTTCTTGCTGAAGTGCTCCGCATTGTTGTCAGGATTGGCGCTGCCAAATGGTGTCCCATCCCATCCACCAAGGTCATTGTTCTCAAACGATGGGTTGGCAATGCAGATGGTGTAGTCATTGTTTGCTGGTTGAATGTCCTTGTAGACTGGGCGAACCGAGCGGCCCGAATACCGGTTGGCTGATGACCCCATAGCTGTTATGAGGTTGCCAGATGTGTTGTTGACAACGAGTTCTGATGCATACCTTGGATCACCTTGGTGAGTGCGTCCCCAATAGCTTCCGTAGCTGCCAAGGTAATTGTCTGTATTTTCCTTGTATCCAGCGGCTGGCAGGAATATGGAATTTTGGTTGGGACCAGTCACACGTACCCCCATGGTGTTCTCCACTTTCTCCCAAGTCCAAGTGCAATAATTCAATAATTCCTTCAGTTGGAAATCTGCGGGCATCCTGTAGTTGTCACCCCATTTCACAGTTGCCACGTCTTCCGCAGCGGTGAGGTCATGTGTGTCGCTTGCCGAGAAAGTATAATTGGAACTGGTGTAAGTGCTCTTCTCCCCTGTCTCACCCCATGCAAAGTAACCGCCGTATGCTATTGGGGTGGATGCAGCCACATTGCAGCAGGCCCATTTCGTGCCTGATGGCAGGCCCAGGTCGATAAGGTGTGGGTGGTTGCTATCGGGACAGGTGAATTGAGACTCTCCACCTTCTTTTGGAAGGGGCTTACCTAAGATATAGTCAACGATAAGCATGGCATCAGTGACATCAATTGTTCCATTTCCGTTCACATCTAAGTGATAGGTTTGTGCGTTCGATATGGATACCATGCACATCAATGTAAGTGTAAGTAGTGTTTTTTTCATATAGGAAGGTTTTGTTGATATTAAATAGGTTTTGCGTTTGCTCAACTTTCAAGATGCAAATATAGAAAAAAAAACAAAACCAGTAGTGAATATGGCAAAAAAATAGTATTTTTGCATATCATTTTAATCCTTTTGCCTAAAACGATATGAGAAAACTAACCTGCCTGCTGCTCATTGCCGCTTTCTCCCTCGCCGCTTCGGCAGCAAAAAAGCCCAAAGCACCCGAAACACCTTATACTGGTTACCTCTTCGCTTATTTCGAGGGAACGGGCGACCGCTTCAAACAAGAGCGGTTGCGCTTCGCCATCAGCCGCGACGGCACTTGTTGGAGGACACTCAACCGCAACTGGCCCATCATCGCCAGCGACACCATCAGTACCAGCGGTGGCATCCGCGACCCCCATATCCTCAGGGGAGAGGACGGCTGTTTCTACATGGTGGCAACCGATATGAACACCATGCGCGACGGATGGCGTGAGAACCCCGGCATTGTGATGCTCAAGTCACGCGACCTCATCGACTGGACCCACAGCAAGGTGGTGCTCGCCAAGGACTTCGCCGAACATTTCTCCGACGCCTATTGGGTGTGGGCGCCTCAGACCATCTATGACCGGAAGGCAGGGAAATATATGATATACTTTACTCTGCAGCGCACCAACGACAACCGCCAGAGCATGGTCACCTACTATGCCTATGCCAACAGCGATTTCACCGGTTTTGAGAGTGAGCCCAAGGTGCTCTTCCGCGCGAAATACAGTTGCCTCGATAACGACATCATCGAGCACAACGGCACCTACCATATGTTCTATAAGGGCAACATCAAAAACGCAGAGGGAAAGGAAATCCAGAACGGCATCCAGAAGGCAACAGCCAAGAAACTCCTCGGTCCGTGGAAAGAGGACTTCAAGTTCATCGATGCCTATGCCGACTCCAACACTGGTGTGGAGGGCAGTGGCGTCTTCAAACTCAATTCCCCTCAGTCCTCAAATCCAAAATCTTCAAAATCAAATCTCCAACCCCAATTCGTCCTCATGTACGACCTCTATGGCAGCGGAAGATACGAATATCAGACATCCTCTGATTTGCGCACCTTCTCAAAGACTCCTCTGTTGTTCGACAAGGACTTCCATCCACGCCACGGCACCGTCATCTCCCTTACCGAGGAGGAGATGGAGCGCCTGCAAAAACGTTGGGGATATGTCCTCACTGACGAGTCTTTGAACAGCAACAAGACCAAGCAGAAATGGAGCGGCAACCCCATCCTGCCTGAGTTCCATGCCGACCCTGAGGTTCTCTACGACCGCAAGACCAACCGCTACTATATCTACTCTACCACTGACGGCCAACCCGGTTGGGGAGGGTGGTACTTCACTTGCTTCTCCTCTGCCGACCTCACGGAGTGGCGCTATGAGGGCGTGGTGCTCGACCTCCCCAAGCAGACGAAATGGGCGCGTGGCAATGCATGGGCTCCTGCCGCCATTGAGCGCAACGGCAAATACTATCTCTATTATAGTGGTGATGAAGGGCGGCAGAAAGCGATTGGTGTCGCCATTGCCGACAGTCCCACCGGTCCTTTCAAGGACTTCGGACAGCCCATCGTCAATCAACGTCCTAAGGGACAGCGCGGCGGTCAGCAGATAGATGTTGACGTGTTCCTCGACGACGATGGTCAGGCATACCTCTACTGGGGCAACGGTTATATGGCAGGAGCCAAACTCAACGACGACATGACGAGCATCGACACCACCACGGTCACACTGATGACACCCCGTGGCGGTACGCTGCGCGACTACGCCTTCCGTGAGGGTGCGTATGTCATCAAGCGCAACGGCATTTACTACTTCCTCTGGAGTGTCGACGACACTGGGTCGCCCAACTACCATGTGGCTTACGGCACCAGCAAGTCACCTCTCGGCCCCATCGAGGTGGCGGCACAGCCCGTTATCCTTCAGCAGCGTCCCGACGAGAACATCTTTGGTACGGCGCATAACAGCGTCCTTCAAATCCCCGGCCGCGATGAGTGGTATGTGGTCTATCACCGCATCAACCCCACCTTCATCGACAGGGAAAAGGGACCCGGCATACATCGCCAGGTGTGCATCGACCGCATGGAGTTCGATGCCGATGGCCGCATCCTTCCCATCACCCCGACACACAAAGGAGTGAGACAGATAGATAATTGAAGATTTGAGATTTAAGGTTTTGAGATTTAAGGTTTGAGCTACGCTCGATTGTCGGCTGCACCTCGGCATACTGAAAGCAAGCTTTCGTCTGCACTCGGTTTGCACGACAATTGAGATTTGAGCTACGCTCGATTGTCGGCTGCACCTCGGCATACTGAAAGCAAGCTTTTGTCTGCACTCGGTTTGCACGACAATTGAGATTTGAGCTACGCTCGATTGTCGGCTCCTATGCGGGTGTCTCCGTTCATCGGGATTTGCAATCCCGATGCCCAGAATATCAGCATTTGCAATGCGATTTTCTCGGATTGAAAATCCTTACTATGCTGCACCGGCACTCTTGCAAGACTACACCTCCATAAAATGCCCCAAAAACTCATTATAAATGATGTAATGTCTAAACTCCTAGTCTCCTAAACTCCTAGACCCCCAAACGACCAACCCCCCAAACTCCCATCCCCCCAAACGACTAACCCCCTAAACGACCAACAATGAACCGTAGAGATTTTATAAAAAAGACGCTCTGGCAGCCGCAGGAGCATCCATCGCTCCCCCCATTTCAGCCATGTTGACAAACACACCATCCGCAGAACCGACAGACAACGGTCTTGAGCCACAACCAATCACCCCGGCAGAGGGAAAGAGAAAGGTGCTGATGGTCAATGGCAGTCCGCGTCCCGACGGCAACACCTTCTGCATGTTGAAGGAAATCGAGATGCAGTTGCAGAAACATGGCGTTGACTCCGAAATCGTTCAGATTGGCAGAAAACCCATCCGTATGTGCATCAACTGCGGCGGCTGTCGTCAGAATGGTGGAAAAGGCTGTGTCTTCGATGATGATGCCTACAGCGAGGTGGCGCAGAAGTTGGCAGAGTCTGATGCCCTGATTGTAGGCACTCCTGTCTATTACGGTCAGCCCAACGGTGGTGTGCTATCGCTGATGCAACGGCTGTTTTTCTCATCAGGACGACTTGTGCAGAACAAGCCCGCGGCCGCTGTCGCCGTGTGCCGTCGTGGTGGAGCTACTGCAACGCTCCAGACCATGAACATGATGTTTGAGATGATGAACATGCCCGTGGTCACCTCCCAGTATTGGAACATCGCCTATGGTGCGGGTAAGGGCGAGGTGAAACTCGACAAGGAAGGAATGCAGACCATGCGCACCCTTGCCACCAATATGGCGTGGCTTCTTGAGAAAATTCATGCCGGTGGCTATTCTGCTCCTCCCCGTGATGAGCGCCCCGAGTTCATGAATTTCATTCGATAATGTTTAGTTGTTTAGTTGTTTGGTTGTTTAGTTGTTTGGTTGTTTAGGAGTTTGGGAGTTGAGTAGTTCAAGTTGCTATTTGAAAGTTGAACTTGAATGATTAATGAATAATTTGTGGCAATTATATGTTGAAAGAAAACATGAATTCCCATGAATCGCTCATGAATTATATCATCAACCACGAAATACACGAAAGTTTTTCAACCACGAAATTCACGAAAAGGCACGAATACACTCTAATGATATGACTTTCTCAAGTTGAAGGTAGTTGAAAGTTGAACTTGAATGTTTATGAATAATTTGTGGCAATTATATGTTGAAAGAAAACACGAATGCATGAATCGCTCATGAATTTTATCATCAACCACGAAATTCACGAAAGTTTTTCAACCACGAAATTCACGAAAAGGCACGAATACACTCTAATGATATGACTTTCTCAAGTTGAAGGTATTTGAAAGCTGAACTTGAATGATTAATGAATAATTTGTGGCAATTATATGTTGAAAGAAAACACGAAGCGAAGCGTTTTTTTATTTTCTCTTCTTTCATCACTACAATTCTCCAATTCGAAAATTCGGGAGTTTTATCACTGTTGCGAATTGGCGAGATTTGACTTCCGCTTCGCACGTCGACCTTTGGTTGTTGAAGACCCACGAGGAACGCAGTAATTCAAGAAATCTTGTACTCAGTCTGTAGAGACGCAATATATTGCGTCTCAGTGATATACAGTTTTTCATTGCATTCTTAGTGGGAAACGTGGAGTGGGGAGTACCATTCGGATTTCGGCAGGCATAGTTGAGAGACGCCATATATGGACGTCTCTTCTACGTCGCACCGCCATTCTTGTAGGAGTATCGTCTAAACTCCTATACTCCTACACTCCTACACTCCTATATGAGCATATGCGATATAGAATTGCGACAGTTTTTTGACTGCTTTGGCTGTTTTGTCGCATATTGGGGCGTGTGTCACATCAACTTATGCAATAAATCGAGAAAAATGATTCTAGTAAGCGAAATCGTCCCTATCTTTGCTTCAGAAACAAGAAAACAAAGCAACAATAATAATAACAATTAAAAAATTACGATTATGAGATCAATTCAATTATTCATGACAGCACTCATGTGCTTGATGATGTCCACCGTCTGTTTCGCAGGTGACCGTATCATCTCTCCCAATCAGCTCCCCAAGGCAGCTAAAATCTACATCCAGAAGAAATTCAAGGGCCAGCGTGTCGTCTATGCTGAGATTGACTACGACTATGGTCATAAAAAGTACGAGGTGAAACTCACGAATGGAGTAGAGCTCAAGTTCGATGCCCGTGGCAACTGTTACAAAATCGACTACGACGACGATTACTACCGTCCGCAGGTCGCGTATCCCAAAAAGCATGCCCGTGTGAGAGTCGACTACGACGACGATGACGACTATTATGACGACTGATGTCACCATCCCTTCACCAGTAAATAGCTCCCCCTCCAAACAGGGGGAGTTTTTTGTTTGCCTATGTGATTCGTCTTGAAGGAATCCAATCGTAGAAGTTGCATACGAAGTCATCGCTCATTTCGAAGACATCCTTGCCCTCTTTTTCGCAGTCGGCGACATACTGATCAAGCCATCTCTTCAGTTCAGCCTTGTCAATCTCATTTTCCTCACATACATATTGTACCCAATGCTGGTCATCAATGATGGATGCAGCCACTGCTCTTGCCTGAGCGGGGTAGGTGAGAGGCTGTCTGTCATAAGTGTCCTCATCAGCGATGTCATCACTGTTTTCTTCGTTGGCGATGTTATCATCAGGTTCTGACTCGTTGGTGTCCTCATCGTCGTTCTCATCTGTCAGCCAATAGGGGAGAGTGTCCTCAGCTCTTTGAATCTCAAACTTAGCAGCATCGAGGAAATGTTTTTGTATCTCGCGGTTGGAGAGCACTTGATGTTGTTCGAAGAGGGTGCGGTCGAAGAATCCCCATTCCACGAGTGTCTTGACGATTTTCTCTATTTTTTTGATTTTTATGCCAGGCAGTTCCTTGAGGATGGGGAGGAAGTTTTCCGGTTTCCATTCGATGAAGTATCCATTACGATAGATGGCGCAGAGGAGCATCATCGTTGCAGCCTGTCCCTTGATGCCGTGCTCGATGGTGACGGCGCATATTTCCGGTTTGTCGAAGAAATCGACACTGATGGGAAATACATTGATTCCTGTTTTCTGAGTTGTGTTCATCATCATTTTATTTTTTTGTTCGTGGCAAAGGTAACAACAAAAGATTGGGAAGGTATGTCATTTTCACCTTGCCGAACAAATGAACCAACACAATGAGGAATCACAGCATCTAAGATGTCTATACATCTCTTATCCACCAGTAATTGGAATAATCCTCCATGAATTCCGGTTCTGTATACCAACTATATTTCTTCCAATCCTGTGAAACCCCAAATTCTTGCTTATTTGAATCATATATGATCCAATACGTTGAGAAGAGGATTCCCCCCATCCATCGACGATACTCATGCTCATTGTTAGGGTCATTCTTAAGGTCATCGGCTATTTGCACAGTTTTCATCAATTGCTTGTTCATACAAAAATGTTTTCGCAAAGGTAGAAGATAAGGGCGAAATGGAAGATGTTTTTAGATCTCGTTAGAAATGATTAGATTCTGTTAGATCAATGTGAAAAAAATGATTGATACTGCTTTTCATGCTCTCGGTTGCAGTAAAGACCAATAATACCTGAGGATGGCGGTACCGACGAGAGTGATATTTAATAAAAACGCCCCAGTCCCTCGGAGGGGCTGGGGGTATTCGTGATGCCAAAGTACTCATGGGTGCCGATGGCACAGATGAAAAAGGCGGTGCTTTAGTCGGCAACCAAGGTGAAAGTGTCGCCAGTCCACTTCAGTGTCTTTTCTGTTACATCGTAGCCATCTTCTCCATTAGGTGTATAGAGGTCGACCACGATGTCCTTTCCTTCCCGGGGGAGTTCCAAGAGATATTCTTCGAAGGCCTTGTCGAGGGCCACCTTCTCTACTACCTTGTATACATTTAGGTCGGGAGTCATGATGTTGGTCTTCGGATCGTAGTCATAAAACATGAAAACATTCTCGGATTTACTGTTCTCAGAGCCATTCGCCATGAAGACTCCCACCAGTGAATGGCCGTTTTTGCGGTTCCAATAGCACATTTGGGTTAAGCGGCCAACTTCTGTCAATAGAAAGGATCTGATGTAGC
>CACXIP010000003.1 GCA_902767775.1 uncultured Prevotellaceae bacterium
CGGCAATGATGGGCAGCTCTTTCTGGGCTGTTGTCATGTCGGATGTTTTTTGGCGCATCGTTCCCGTCTTCCTCTTGCCATGTTTCATGGATAATGTGGCAGGCCTTGGCGATGACGCTGTTTGAGCCGCTTCGATTTTCGCCCTCTCTTCGGTATTCACCTTGTTTTCCTGTGGTTCCTTCTTGACAGCTTCCGTTTTGGCTATGGCCTTTGTCCTGGCAACGCTGAGTCCAGTACTCTCCTTGTTTGCTATGGCATCTGTCTCGGTTGTGATATGGTTTCTCAGAAGGACGGCACAGCCTATGAGAACGGCAACACATGCCGCTGCACGCCACCCCCAGGCTACGAACAAACGTTTTTTCTTCGCCTGGAGATTGACAGAACGTGATATGCCCATCAGCGCTCGGGTCTCACTTAGCAGAGGCGAGTCCAGTTCGGACTGCATCAGCACATACTCCAGCTCCGTCTCTTCCAGCACCGACAACTGGCAGTCCATATAGAGCCGACAGAGTTGTTCGGCATCTTCCATGGTGATATGCTTGGCGTTTTGTTTCATCTGTTCAATTGATTGTAGGTTTCACGCATCTTCTTTCTGGTTCGGCTCATGTTCATCCTCACCGCTTCCACGCTCATCGACAGTTTTTCGGCAACCTGCTCATATTCCATTCCTTCGTGAGTGACGAGGTGGAATATCTCCCGTTGTAGCGGAGTCAGTCCTTCTTGCAAAAGTGCTTCAAGATGCTTCAAGTCTTCTTCAACTATATTGTAGCCTTTCATCTCGCGGGAACTGACTGCATCCAATGGTATGGGCTTGGCCTTTCTCAAACGGTCTATGCAGACGTGTCGCAGCACGGTCACGAGTTTGTTTCTCGCTTCAGACGTAGTCTCAACTTCGCCTCCATTCCTCAGTTTCAGCCAAGTGTCTTGAAGCGCATCCTTGGCATCCTCATCGCTTTCCAGATAATTTAGGGCGATGTGGTGCAGCTTGTCGCGCAAGCCAAGAAACGAGGATGTCAGCACGTCGATTTCCATATTCTACTATTGATACGATTGAAAATGCGAAACGTAACAAGAATAAATTACTTTTCGCTTATTCTTTGTTTTTTTGACTCACAAAATAAACAAATAGCATAGACAAGCCCTCGGTGTCCTCGAGGTTTGGATTTTTATACCGAATCATCAAGAAACTCATCCAAATTGAGTATATTTGCACCATCTTGAACAATTAATAAACAGAAGAAATCACAATTATGAACAATACCCTTCTTCAAATCGCCTTAGCCTATCTCGCCGTCATCAATCTGGTCACATTCATCACCTATGGTATTGACAAACTGAAGGCTAAACGTTCCAAATGGCGAATCTCAGAAGCAACACTTTTGGCCTTGGCGGTAGTTGGGGGGAGTTTGGGAGCTTGGCTGGGAATGAAAGTTTGGCATCACAAGACGCTGCATATGAAGTTTAAATATGGAATTCCTACGATTATCATTATCCAATTGTTGGCAGTAGGCTATTGGATATATAACTGTGAATAGAGCTGATATAGTCACAGGGTTGATGGTGCAACCCCAATTGAATAGACGATGAAACAATTATCATTTATATTGCTTTTGACCATAGTGATTGGCTGTACTGGTCAAAATGACAAAGAAGCCAACATACCTGTTGCTGAAGAGAATGACAGCGTCATGGTGGCCAATGGCTATGATGTCGTTGAACTACACAAGATGAAGACGGGACATATTACGGCCACGTTCAAAGTCAATGGGAAGCCATGCGTGTTCTTGGTTGACACAGGCGGTGGTGGCACATTGATAGACATGTCCAAGAAAGACAAATATGGCCTTGAAGAAGCGGGGAAACGTGACTATGCGGCTGGCATCGGTTCCGTCAGTTCATTGGTCAGGACATCTGCTACCCTGCAGATTGGAGAAAAGGTTTTCAAGTCTGACGACCTCTTCATGATGGATATCTCCTATCTCAACACCGAATTCAGAAAAACCAAGGGCAGACAGGTTGATGGTGTCCTGGGCACTGATTTCCTTGAGAGGCACCATGCAGTCATTGACTATCCACATTCAAAGATGTATCTAATCATCAAGCCGGATTATTCGGCTCACGGCGTTCTTTTCTCAAGCCGTTCATTATATTTGACACCCCCCCTTTCCTCGGGTATTTATTAACCAAAATCTGTCTCAGTCATCAATTCTCTCGACGATGAAGTCGCAGGCGGAGAACCAACTGCCGTCATATTTTGTGCTTTGGCGGGTGGTGACACCATAGGTCAAGGAGCCATCGTCATTGACTCTGACTTCATCGAGCCAGATGCGGTTCCAGCCGAAACCCTGTCCGCCATTGGCCGAAGTCTTGTCGATGTCGAGGGCGGTAACGAAGTCATGATTGCTGGCACGTTTTTCGAAACGGCACAGTGCTGAGAACCAAACATTTCCACCAGTATGACCCATGGCAGGAATCTCCTTTCGGCTGACATCATCACCACCCGTTCTTGCAAAGATGAAAACATTAGAATGCTCTGCCTCGGAGGCGCGCACAACAGCAGAGACACGATAGCGGCCGGGGCGCAGGCCGTGCAGTGTAGTCTCGGCCTCGAATCCTTTGCCTGCATCTCCTTTTACTTCCAAATAGCCTTTCCGCTCATCGCCGCTATAATGCTCTCCACAGGCTGTGAACTGGGTTCCGGCGTGGTCATGACTGAGTTTCCAGAAGTTGCGGTTCAGGTAGTCCTGGTCTTGCTCATTCAGATTGTCAATCTCTGCCGTCAGATTCCTTTTGGCATCGATGCTTTTGCGGGCTGATGCCACTTGTTGCCTCTGGCCAGGAGGTACAGTAGCCTCCAAGGCATCTATCAGGCCACATAGTTTTTCAATTTGCCCTTGAGAAAGCAGGAATGGGTAATTGTCAATCTCCTTGTTCAATGTGTGGAGGATAGCCTCCAGTTCGGTCATGTTGGCAGTGCGGCTCAACTCCCACATACGGTGCACCTTTGCCTGCAGGGCATCATAACTGGTGTACACATTGGGAATCTCTGACGAACCATTGAGTTTCGCTACCATTTCTTGGAATTTGTAGCCGTATTTCTCCATCACGGTGTCGGTTTCCAAGGTTTTGGCTCGTTCAGGGTCACTCTTCTGGAGTCCGCGCACCAGATTGTGCGCCACGCCCAATCCAATATTGGTCCTGTTCAGATACTCATCGGGGTCGTAGGATTTCATTTGCGGTGTGTTGTCTATCTTCGGGCTATGAAACTCGTAGATAATGCCTTCTACCATATAGCGTTTGTGCCTGGTGTCACCATCTGTTAGTTCCGTATCCGTCCATGTGAGAAGGTAGGTGGAGCGGAATCCGTCATCATCCTTGAAACTGATGATGCGGATGTTCATCGACGGGTGAAGTTGTAGGGGGAACGTCTTTCCTTGCTCGCCCCAGGCTATCTTTACACCAGGGAAGACGGCCTGCTCGTCGCCCGCCATATAACTGTAATAACTGTTGGCAAAGGGTGCCTGCTTGTCGAAGGCATCGAGCATGGAGCGCAGTGGCAGTGTGGGGTCATCGGGCACTTGATTGAAGGAGAAACGATGACCGTCGATATACAGAGGTCCGATGGATGCCGTGACGTTCGACTTGCTCTTTGAGAGTGTCACCACGTGGATTTTCTCCTTGGGTACCAGACCGCCACCATCCAGGCAGCCCCATTCGCCCCATGCCACGGCGACGGAGTCTTCGTTCATGCTCTGTAACTTGGTTTCAATGCTTTTCGGAAACTTGCCGTATATCGTTTCGACGAAAGCCGTGCGCATGGCCTGGGCATGCTTGTTCTCCTGCGCATGAAGCCAGGCTGCAGACATCAGTAGAAGGGCTGTTATCAATATTTGTTTTTTCATTTTGCTTTCATTGATTTAGAAGTTGATATAATTGGCAGTACTGTCTTTCTGTAGTTCATTAAAAGCCCGCTTTGTATCGTCTTTCACAATGCGGTTAACCAACTGTTGCAGGCGGTTGTCGGCAGCGATGATTTTTTCCAGATGAGCCGACCTTACGCTATCGTCGACAGCTTCCATCTCTGCTTCGAGTTGAGAGATGTAGTAGTTGAGCCTGTCATCGGCTGCCACAACAGTTATTGTTTCATTCTCCTTTACTGATTGCTTTGCGGTTTTAATAATTTGCTTTACATTATTGTCCTGAGCCAAAACAGGTGCTTCTTGTGCAATCATCGGTATCGGTTCTTTCTCTTCCACTTTCACCATGCTGTCTCTTTGCTCCTTATGCTGCGCCACAATCGTCTCGTTTCTTTCTGTTTGACCATCTTTCATGAACAGAGAGAAGCCAATTAATAACAGGAGGCCGGCAGCAATGGCAATGATGGATGCAGCGTACAGCCAACGAGATGATTTTGATTTTGATTTGATGCGCATCATCACACGCTGCTCCATGTCGTCGGGCATCTTCATCTCTGAAGCCCGGTCGTTCTGTCGCTGCAAAGCCTGGCGGAATAGTTGGTCTTTATTCATCGTTCAAGCGTGTTAAGATAATCCTGAGTCGTTGACGTATTCGGTGAAGTTGGCTGCTGAGCCGCGATACTTCACGATTGAGAGAGTCGCTTGCTGTGCCCGTTATGTAGGCTATTTCTTTGAGGGGGCGCTGGTCGAAGTAGTAAAGTTGCAAGAGCATTTGGTCTTCGGGGGGGAGTTTCTGAATGGCTTCATCCAACTGTTCGGCTGTCGTCGTATCCGGCAACTCGTCTGGAACATCCTCGCCCACCACAATGGACATCTCCAGCATCCGTTTTCGTAGTCGCAAATGATGCAAAGCCTTGTGATATGCTATGCGGTAAAGCCAGGTCTTCAGTGAAGCCTTTTCCGGGGCATAGTCATTCAGATGTTCGTAGGCTGTCACAAAAGCCTCCTGCACCACATCCTCTGCATCCTCCTGAATGGTGACAATACGGCCAACAAATGCCATGAGAGCAGGACCATACTGATTTACCATCGGTGCAAAGTCCTCGACCCTCCTGCTATGTTTTTGGGTTTTATACATCTGTTTGTCGTTTGTCATTCTATTCTATATAGACTGTTGACGGCAAAATGTCACGCCAACCTTGTGGTTATTAACAAACATTAATGTTTTTCAAAGCATAACATATCCGCGAGAGACGAGCGAGCTCACGCCCTCTTTTATGTCGTTGTACTGTCAGCCTTCGAACGTGACGGACCTTCGGATTCGTGACAATTGTTGCGGAGTCAAATTTAGGAATGAGGCAATAGCATGTAGGGGCAAATGTTCCACTATGCCGGGACAACGATGGAGCAACAAATCGTAACGTTCGCGAGGCGTGGCACGGTGGAAATCCAGATAACGGGCACGTGCCTGACTGAGCAGATGTTCCCCGATGATAGTTCGTAGTTCCATGGTTTCCATATTTCGGTTGAACAGCTGTATCAGTTGTTCGCCACTCACCCTCAACACGCTGCTGGGCATCATCGCCTCTATCGTGGTCTGCGACGGACTTCCATTGAGACAGGAGGGATAGTCGCCCACATACTCACCCTCGAAAGAAAACCATGTGATGTGTTCCTTGCCGTCACTGATGCCTTGTGCCACATACTTGAAACAACCTTTGGTGACAAAGCCAAACCACCGTGACGGTTTGCCCTCGCACTCCATCCACTCGCCCTTCTGATAACTGACGGTCTCACCTTCCCGCTCGCAGAAGTCATACAACTCTTGCAAGTCTATGCTATTTACACCGAATTTCTGTTCCATAAACTAAAAAAAGAGTATCAATTCATCTCCTTCCTTGAAAGCATTACAGGTTTCCACGTAGCCGCGCATTTCTTTCTAAGAGACAAAGAACATGGTTGTGGATAACTATGTGACTAAATACACTGCAAATATAGGCAATATATAAAAAAACACCAAAACATTAATACCAATGGTTTTGCTTATCGCATAAATAGTCTGCGAAATCATTCCTTTCTTCATAAACAATCATAAATTATAACTGCAATGATACCAAATCATCAGAAATCTCAATCAATTTGAGTATATTTGCACCATAACTTAAATGTTCACATTAGCATATCTTTATTATGAACAACAAAATCACTGAAGGCTATATGCCATTTATGGGTCACCAAACCTACTACCGCATAGTGGGCGAGGCATCCGAGAACGCACCACTGTTGTTGCTCCATGGTGGACCAGGAAGCACGCACAACTATTTCGAGGTGCTTGATTGTATCGCTGATACAGGCCGACAAGTCATCTCCTACGATCAGATAGGATGTGGCAATTCCTATCTCGATGGTCATCCCGAACTGTGGACGCAAAAGACATGGATAGACGAACTCATCGCCATCCGCGAACACCTTCATCTGGATACCGTGCACATCCTCGGTCAGTCATGGGGAGCTATGCAGGCCATTGCTTATGTCATAGACAACAAGCCTTCGGGCGTCAAGTCGCTTATTCTTTCATCGGGGCATGCTTCCAGCAGCCTTTGGGCAAGCGAACAGCATCGGCTCATCAAATATTTGTCGGAGGAAGACCAGGAAGCGATACGTTGTGCGGAAGACACCGGAAAGTGGGACAATCCCGCCTATCTGCAGGCCAACGACCATTACTTTGAGCAATTTGTCATCAGTGTCGACGAACACTCTCCCGAATGCATCCGACGTCCGAAACGTTCAGGCACAGAAGCCTATCTCTATGGCTGGGGGCCCAATGAGTATCAGCCTCTTGGCAGTCTGAAGGATTTCGAGTATACCGACAAACTTGGCCAAATCTCCCTGCCTGTCCTTATCTGCAGCGGCACACGAGACATCTGCACACCCGTTGTTGCAGCCTCGCTTTACGAGAATATACCCAACAGCCAATGGCATCTGTTCAGACATTCCCGCCACACCTGCTTTATTGATGCCTACGATGAGTATTGCCAAGTTCTCACCCGATGGCTGCAAGAGCATGACTAAAAAATCCTCTCTCACTCTTGAAGTGGGAGAGGGGATTATTAATCAAGCTTGGTTTTTTATTTTATGATGAACTTTTGTCCATTACTAATGTAGATGCCTGGACGAAGCGATTGCCCGCTATTCATCAACTCGCCATTGATAGTGTAGATGCGGCCGTCTGAAGGACGAGGCGCAAGGAGCGTATCCTCTATGCCATTTGTGGTTGTAATGACCTGCGTGGGGATGCCTTTGCCTTCTACATAGTAACCATGGTTGACGAAGTCGACTCCATCATAGATTTTGGTGTTGCCATTGTCTTTTGAGATAATCAGATACTGTGGAGCTTCGCTCACCTTCGTAATGGTATATTTATATATATTTGCTCCTGTCGAAGTCTGTCCCATAAATGTCATGGCATCACCAGGCCATGATGTGTTCGTGCAATAGGCATCGCCACCACCAAGGTTTCCCCATACCCAAGCAGAGTATGAACTGGAAGCTGGAGTCTCGAAAAAAATGCTGATTTCATCTGCACTATCGAGCAGTGGAGTATAAACTTCGGGGGCAGGAGGTTCTTCCTCAGAATAATTGCCTTTTACATACACACGGTAGCCTTTTGCCTCTATTGTGAAAGGCTGAGTTGCACCCAGCGTCTGTTGTTTGCGACTTGTGCCTTGAGCAATATTCTCACTGTTCAACCAAAGGCTCCATTCACCGGCATCCAGTCCGGTAAGTGTGGCATTGCTGGTTGCAGCAGCCATATTGAGAATGACGAGCACTTGGCTGTCTCCCAATTTCTTGGTGTATGCCAACACACTGCTGTTATTGGTCACTGTGACCCATTCTACCTGTGTGGCATCACTGAGAGCTGGAACGGCATGCTTGATAGCCGTGAGTGTGCGGATGGTGTTTCGCATCTTGGCATCTTTTGTGTTCCAGTCGATTTTTGTGTCGGCAAAGTAATCCAGAATCTGGTTTCCACCTGTTTCCTGTCCATTGTAAATCATCGGCATGCCATAGAGGGTATAGGCAAACACCGTGAGTGGATAGCGGTTGTCACCATACATCTTGGTCAAGGTCCTACCACCGTCGTTGAAATTTTGGTCGTGGTTGGTGACATACAGCATACGCCCGAAATCCACGCTCTTTGAGGCATCGAGCAAAGTGTTGGCAAAAGCCTTGAGGCGGGCACTGACATTACCAGCCGTACCATAATTGGCCAGACTGCCTTGGAATTGCCAAGCATAGTCATAATCGAAACCTGCTGTTTTCAGGCGGGCAACATCTTGAGCGATGTCTGCCTCACCGAGAAAAGTGATGTTTTTGCCTGGCTTATATTGCTTGATGAGCGGGATGGTCGTTTGCCAATAACTTACAGGAATCCATGAACTGCTCACATAGTCGCACCGATAGCCGTCGATGTTGCATTGGTCTATCCAAAATTTCAGGCAGTCGTTCATCGCATTCACCAGTCCCGCATTGTTATAATCCAACTGCCACACATCGCCATAATTGTTGGGGTGAATCATCTGACCGCCGTTTTTGGCATAATACTCAGGATGTGAAGTCACCCAGTCGGCATTGGTGGCCGTATGGTTGGGCACCCAGTCGAGCCACACCTCCATGCTAAGTTCATGGGCGCGTGAAACGAATGCCTTCAAGTCGTCGATGGAACCATATTTGGGATTGGTCTTTTGGAAATTAGTCGCTGCATACGGACTGCCAGATGTTCCGCGGGGATAGATGGGCATCAGCCAGACGATATCGACACCAAGCGTCTTCAACTCATCAAGCTGTTGTTGGGCTGCCTCGAATGTGCCTGCCTGTGTGAAAGAACCAACATTCATCTCATAAATTACTTGTTGACCTGAAGGTCGGACCAACATGGAAGAATTGATGTCGTCGACATAGTCTCCGGCCAACAAGGAAATGGGCATCAAAGCCAATAAGCAAATAATAAGATTCTTCATATTCGGTTTTAAAGAGAAAGGGAGGCCGTTCTTCACAGAGCAGCCTGCCCGTGGTTAAAATTTTAACTCTAATATACAGTAAGCCTTTATTGATGAAGCAGGCTCTTACTGTTTGATGTAAACTTCATATCCTTTTGCTTCCAGAGCAATGGGCGACGATTCGTCGCATTGTACAGCCGCCGGCGATAGTCCATCAAGGATGGTTTTGCTGTCGAGCCACTTGGCATACTTTCCTCCTTCCATGCCCGCAATCTTCACTTGTGCTTCTTCAGTTCCCAGGTTAAGCAACACCATCACCGACCCGCGTTTGTAGGCCAACACCTGTGGGCTGTCTGTTGTAAGGAACTCAACGGGAGCATCTGATGCCAATGAAGCCTGAGTGTGGTGCAAAGCTGCCAGCACACGCACCAGATTCTTCATCTTGACATCCACTTGGTTCCATTTCACTTTTGCGTCGGTGAAATAGTTCAGCGTATCTGGGTCACCGATTTCTTGCCCGTTGTAGATGAGGGGCATGCCATAGAAGGTGAACTCCAGCACGGTGAGCAGATAGCGGTTGTCGCCATAAAAGTCCTTCAGGGTGTGGCCTCCATCGTTGAAGTTCTGGTCATGGTTGGTGAGATAGACCATGCGTCGGTTTTTGATGGCCTGCGAGGCTTTCAGAAATTTCTCGCAGATGGCTTTCAACGAGTCGGCCTGCGTGCCCTCACTGCCAAAATGATAAGCCAAGTCGCTCTGGAAATCCCAGGCATAATCGTAGTCAAAGCCACAGGAGTCGATACGTTGGTTATTGGAATTGCTGATGTCGGTTTCGCTCAGCATCTCGATAATCTTGCCCTGACTTTTCAAGTCTGCAATGATGTTTTGCCAATATGCCACTGGGATTGTGGGACTGCTCACATAGTCGCACCTGAATCCATCGACGTCGCACTCGCTAATCCAAAAGTGGAGCGCATCGTTCATGGCATCCACAAGACCTTTCTCCTGATAGTTGAGCTCAAACACATCTCCCCATCCATGCGGATGGATCATCTGTCCTTTCGCGTCGCGAGTGAAGTTTTCGGGATGTTCCTTTACCCATGGGTTCTCCACCGCTGCGTGATTGGGCACCCAGTCGAGCCACACTTTCATACCTAATTCATGGGCAGCCTTGACAAATTCCTTCACGTCGGCAACCGTACCATAGGAAGGATTGACAGCCTTGTAGTCCATCACTGCATATGGACTGTGCATGGTAGCTCCTCTGGGATAGATGGGCATCAGCCAAAGGATGTCCACACCTAAGGTGTCGAGACGGGCCAACTGCCCCTGCGCTGCCTTGAATGTGCCTTCTGGTGTAAACGCACCGATATTCATCTGATAGATGATGCGGTTTTCAAGACTCACCGGCTTGGTGTTGTCGACACTGAAAGCATCGGGGGCACACCCGCCACACGCTGCCAGAAGCAGCGCGATGGCGAGGGTTATTGTGATAGATAATCGTTTTTTCATTTCGCAGTCCAGCCTGAGGCAGTTATGGTGAAGAAGTAGTCCTTGTCGAGCGTAATGGCTGGTCCGTCGCATTGCGAACCACCACCATTGTTGTTATAGATGGGATTATAGACCTGTCCCGTTGCGGGGAAGGTAAATACCTTGTAAGTCACTCCGCCAATGGTTTCCGTACCATAGACACTCTTGCCAGGCCAACCGCCATAGAGTTCGGCTATACCGTCGCCCCAGGCATAGATGGCTGCCGCATCCCATCCCGTCTGGTCGTCGACGTAGATCTTATGCGTGATGTCCTTGCATTCCGTTGCGGTCACGTTGTAGTAGAAGTCGTTGCCCGTGGTGATGACAGGTCCGTCAAACTGTGCGCCTCCGCCATTGTTGTTGAAGATGAGATGATACTCTTTTCCTTTTGACTCATAGCCAAATGCCAGATAGTCGGTGCCGGCAAAGGTTGCCGTTGAGGGCGCATTGTTTCCAGGCCACTCCCCAAAGAGTTCTGGCAGTCCTTCACCCCAGGCATAGATGGCAATAGCGTCCCATCCTGTCATGTTGTTCACATAGAGGGTGTATTTTCCACCTGTGGGATCGGGGGTGTCACCTCCGCCTTGGTAGTTGGCATCAATTACCTCATAGCCACCGTCAAAGATGCGCACATAGATGTCATGGTCGATGGTGAAGAACAGGTCGTCGCCTTCCCACTGCACGCCTCCATTATTGTTGTTGGGGATGAGATGGAGCTGCAGACCAGTATTGGCCTCGCCCATGTCGAAGTATATGTATTCCAGGCCGTTGATGGTCTGAGTACCAGTGGGAGCCATTCCGGGCCATCCACCGAAAGCCTCGGCGTCGCCCCAGGCATAGAGGGCAAGGTCGGTCTGGCTCGACTCATTGAGCACAAACAGTGCATATCCGTCGTGTTTTACCGAGGGCTCGAGTCCAACTTCCTCCACGCCGTCGGGTGTAATTCGCAAGAAGATGTTACGGTCGATGGTGAAATCGAAGTCGGGCAGTTGCACACCATTGCCACCATTGTTGAAGATGAGGTGCTCCACCAGTCCCGAATTCTCGGCACCCATGTCGAAGTACTTCCATGTCACGCCCTCATGTTTCCATGTGCCTGTCACGGCCATGCCTGGCCAGTCGCCATTCAGGTTGTTGACATCGCCCCACATATAGAGCGTGAGGACATCCCATCCCGTCTGGTCGTCGACATAGACACAGAATCCGTTGTGCTCGGGTTCCGGAGCCTCACCACCTGCCCAGTAGTAGGCTTCCCAGCGCTGTCCCCATACATTGGAGAATGCGCCCAGACCAGGATTCTCTGTATGGTTGGCTGCCACACCGTTGATGGTGAATTCCATACCTTGCGTGGCAGAGTAGAAGCGGTAGCCGTCGGCGAGGCTCTTGCCATTCACGAATGTGTTGGGGTCGAGGTAGATGCCCCATTTCACGTCACTCTTTGGAGCCTTGGTGAGCAAGTACTGCTCCTGTCCGATAGCGGCACTGTCGCCATTGAAGGCACCCATGATGTAGATTTCCTCATCGGCTGTGGTTCCGAAGGGAGCGATGAACTCCAACAGGATGCGGTCGGCACGCGTCTCAAACTGCTGTCGCTCATGGTCGAAAACGATATCCTCGGTGTCAGAGCAACTGCTTACAATTCCCGTGAGGGCAAGCAGCGCCAGCATCAGACTATATAATTTCTTGTTCATATTCTCTGTTTTTTAAGGATTAATAGTTCGGATTCTGAATAAGCCCAGGATTGACGGAAAGGGCACTCTGAGGCAGTGGATACCACTCATACTTGCGGTCGCGCTTGACTGGCAGATTCACACCATCCTCTGTGGCACGTCCCCAGAACCACCATTGTCCTTGAGTGAACTTGTCGAAACGGCGAAGGTCGGTGCGGCGGCGATTGCCTTCTCCCAGATATTCCTTGCCCCACTCAGAGAGCATCCAGTCCATGTCGAAATCAGCGAAACCTGGTCCGGGTATGCTCAACGCATTGGTGCGGTCACCGGTCTTGAAGTAGCGCTGGCGCACTTGGTCAACATATTTCTTGGCTTCAGCACTGTTGCCCTTGCGCATCTCGCACTCTGCCACGTTGTAGTAGGCCTCTGCAAGACGGAACTGCACATCATCTATCGATTTGAATCCACCATTGTCGTCGTTCGGATAGAGCGGGTATTTCACCAGACGCACACCCGAATTGGTCTCACCCCAACGGGGGTTCATCACGGTCTCAAGATTGCGGCCTTGATTGAGGAAAGTACCCACTTGGTCGACGTATACCAAATCCTGGCCGTCGCGGTCGGCATCTGCCTTAAGCACATCACCTGTACCGAAATTGGCACGTATCGTACCTTTGAGGAACATACCTGGCCCATGAGTTTTGGTGGCCTCATCATATGTATAATTTTGCTTACGGAAGTCACGGTCGTCAAAACGCTCGTAAGGCGCACCGAGCTTGTCCCCATAGGGGGCATCAAGGAAGCACTTTGCTCCTTCAGAACCACCAGTTGGAAGCACCGTTCCGGAGTTGTCGAACGAGGGAACAAGGCAGACGCAGTTCCATGCGCCGATGCCGTCATAGCTCTGTCCGAAATAGTCAGCATAGCCATACCACATGCCCACCATCGTACGTACGTTGGAGATGGCGTTGGCGGCTCCCTGTCCGTCTTCGGCTGCCAGTGCGAAGATGACCTCAGGGCTCTTCACATTGTCAATGCTGTAGAGATTGCGGTAGTTGCTGTCCAAAGCATAGTTGCCGTATGTGCCATTGATGATTTCCTTGGACAGTGCCTCACACTCATCGTAGTGCTGCTCGCCGATAAAAACTTCGGCATTGAGGAGAAGACGGGCCTTCAGCAGACGGTTCATACCCTGATTGGCACGGTTCACCATCGAGTGGTTGGCGTCGTCCTTGGCAAGTGCTCCAACGGTCTCATCGAGTTCTGCTGCAATGAAGTCGTAGATTTTCTTGCATGAGGTGTTCCAGTCGGCGTCGGCAGTGCCTGGAACCTCGCTGCTGGCAGAGGTGTTCAGTGGCAGAGCTCCACCCCAGAGTTCGAAAATACAGTAATAGTTCCAAGCGCGAATGGTGCGAACTTCGGCCACATATTGGGCGAGTTTTTCTTCGCTCATGCCGAGATTGGAGGCACTCAGACCTTCGAGGTCGCCCAACAGCAGGTTGGCCAAGCCAACTGCAGTCCATGCACCAGACCACGCGTTTTCGATGATGGTCGACTCAGATGTCCAGTTGTGCCAGGAGAGCACGGTCTTCATGGCCTCGTCCCATCCCCACTGTCCACCGTTCCAAACACGCCAGGTGAGTTGGTCGGAGGGATACTCGGAGAGATGGAAGAAATTCTCGCCTGCCAGTGTCGACGATGTCTGGTTGTAGATGGCGGCAACAGCGCCCTTCACACTGGCCTCGTTCTGGTAGTAGACACCTGCGTCGATGCGGTCGTACACCTTCTCGTCCAAGTCTGTACAAGCCGACATGCTCAGGCCTACTGCCACTGCTATGATGCTATATTTGATTGCTTTCATATTTCTTCAGATAATATGTTGATGAGTTGCTGTATTTAGTGGAAACGGAGTGTGACGCCCAGACTTACCTGTGTGGCTTGCGGATAGGCGCTGTTGGAGTCGATACCCGGTGTGATGCCGGTAGAGGTGACAATCGATGGGTCGTTGCCCTCATAACTTGTAAGCGTAAAGAGGTTCTTGGCAGTGAGATATACACGGAGGCTTTCAATGAGGTCGCGCTTCTTGGGTGAATAGGTGTATCCTAATGTCACGTTGTCGAGTTTGAAATAGTCGCCGTTCTCAAGGAAGTAACTGCTGATGATTCCACCGCTCGAATGTACATCGCGGTAATCGGTATAAGCGGTGCGGAGCACATTGTCGGTGCCGGCTCCCTGAAGTCCCATTCCATACTTGCGCATATTGAAGATTTGGTAACCCAATGCACTGCGGAAGAGAAGGCTCAGGTCCCACCTCTTGTAACTCAGCGAGTTGCTCCAGGAGAGGAAATGCTTGGGTGCGCCGTTGCCAATGTTGCGCTTGTATGATGGGTCAGCCTGAGCCGCGGGCACCTTGTTGCCTTTGTTGTCGTAGATGAGCAAAAGGCCGTTCTCGTCGATGCCTGCATGCTCATAACCATAGAACTGACCGATTTTGCCACCCTCTTCCACACGGAAGAAGTATTCGCTCGTACCCACACCTGGTTTCTGATAGAGGTCGAGGTAGGCCATTTGGTAAACATCGCTCGAGAGTTTGGTCAGTTTTGTGCTGCCCATGCTCCAGTTGACGCCAGTGGTCCATTTCACGGCACTATTCCTCAGCACGTCATAGTCGAGCGTCACTTCCACACCTGTGTTCTTGGTTGTTCCCACATTGACGAGGATGCTCTTGTAGATGAATGGTGGCTGGGGAGCTGTATAGTTGTAGAGCAGGTCTTGTGAGCGGCGGTCGAAAAACTCCACGCTACCACGGAGGCGGCTGTTGAGTGCCACGAAGTCGACACCGACGTTGAAAGCGGTCGATTTCTCCCATGCCAGGTCAGGGTTGGCATTCACCGATGGGGCATAACCATTAATCCATTGACCATCAATCAAGTAGGCGCCATAACCGCTGTAAGTGGCCAGCGACTGGTAGGCATTGAAGTCGGAGCGGCCTGTCACACCATAGGAGATACGGGGTTTCAGACTCTGGAATGTTGATTTGAGACCTTCGGCAAATGGCGTATTGATGACTTCCCATGCCAGTGAGGCAGATGGGAAGCTACCCCATTTGGTGTTGGCGCCAAACTTGGTGCTGCCCTCACGACGCATGGAGGCGGTGGCATAAATCATGTCGTTGAAATTGTAGTTCAACCGACCGAAGAAACCAATTAGGGTGGACTCGGAGGATCCTGCCCAAAGATTGGCCTTGCCGTCGCGAAGGTAAGTGCCATTGGCGATGCCATGATAATTCATCGAGTCGTAGACGAAGCCCATGTTCTCATTGCCGCTCTGCTCCCATTTACTGCGCTCCCAGGAATAACCGAGCACTGCCTTCAACTGGTGCGCATTGAGGGTCAAAGTGTAGTTCACAAGCCATTCTAAACGATTGGTCCACCATTTCTGATAGTTGATGTTGGCGCGACCTGCATAACCATTCCAATACGACTCACTGGAGGTGGAGGGGGTGTAGAAGTTGGATTTCAGGTCGTTGTATTGCAAGGCGTAGCTCAGTGAGGTGTTGAGCACATGCTGCTCCATCTGCAAGATATTGAGCTTCACGTCGGCATTGCCAAGCAGGTAGATGCGGTCGCCATTGCTGATATTCTCCTTCAGATCGTTTACAGGGTTGTGAATATCGGTCGGGGAATTGGGCTGATAATAGGTGCCGTCGGGATTTTTGACCGGGATGGTGGGATTCATGGTGAGGGCGGTATCAAACAAGCCGTCGTTGCCCCATTTCTCATGCACCTTGCGGGCAGAGAGCGAAGAGTTGAACTGCAGACGGTTGTTGAGTACTCTCTGCTCACCCACGAAACGGCCTCCGTATTCCTCACGGCCGGAGACGATGTCGAGTCCATTGCCCTTCTTGTAGTTCACTGACAAACCGAAAAATCCGTTCTTGGTAGAAGAGTCGATGGACACATATTGGTTCAGGTTGTAACTTGTAGAGCGTGTTATCTCATCCCACCAATCGGTATCGCCACCATAGTCCTGACCACGACGTGAGCGACGGAACTCATCGGTAGTGAGGATATCAGGTTTGGGCTTGGCGAAATTCAAGGCGATGTAACTGTCATAGGTCACATTGGTCACGCCTTGGGTACCGGAACCTTTTTTTGTGGTGACGAGAATGACGCCATTGGCACCACGAGTACCATAGATGGCTGCGGAACCAGCATCTTTCAACACGGTGATGGACTCCACATCCTGGGTGGCGATATTGCGGAGGTCGCCACCGGCAATACCGTCAATGACAATCAGCGGACCATTGGAGGCAGTAAGCGAACCAGCACCACGCACCTGGAAGTCGGTCATCGCATTGGGGTTGGCTTCAGCAGTGGCACTGACGTTCAAGCCACTTACCTTACCGGCGATGAGTGCCATGGGGTCGCTGGCGGCACCTTGGTTGAACTGGTCTTTGGAAATCTGAACCACTGAGCTTGAGATTTCTTTCTTGGCCATTGAGCCATAGCCCACCACAACCACTTCGTTGAGTTGTGCCACATCCTCACTCAGGGTGATGTCAAGGCCGTCCTTCGCTGTCACCTCCTGTGGGTTGAAACCAATATAGGTGACAACCAAAGTGACTCCTGCCTTACATTCCAACTTGAAATTTCCGTCCAAGTCGGTTACAGTGCCGTTGGATGTGCCTTTTTCCATGATAGTGGCTCCAATGACACCCTCTCCGGTGTCGTCCTTCACATGTCCACTGATCGTAGTCTGGGCAGAAACATCCAGGGCAAAAACCACAACCGCCATAAGCATCAGCAAGCGGTAGAATTGACTCTTTGCTTTTTTCATTGATCTTGGTTTTTAATTATTGAATAGAGTTTATATAATGGTTCATTGAAAATTTGTTTGTGTTCTCCTTCTATGTTGCCGTTTCACTTAGGTCGAGATGCAGTTCCTTTCTTGGCTTTCTCCCCGACAGTGACCATCACGGCACCGTCGGGTGAGCTAACCAAGTTGTCCTTTGCCTAAACAGGCACAAAGGAACTAATGATAAAACTAAATACAAATAACCTAATAACGAAACCTAACTTATGCATGATTGAATTTTCATCGGTTGACAGTGCTGAAATAGTCTGGATTCATATTTCGATTGCAAAGATAGGATAGTAAGAATGGGTTAACAATCTCATCAAGCAAAAATCAAAATTGATAAAAATACAATGTATTATCTATCAGAAGATTACACAAAATTGATTGATAGAAAATCTAAACAATTACAAATAGAAAAACATCTCTTTACACCCTTTGTAGACACTTTGAATTTGGTTGTATAAATGAAATCATCTATCTTTGTGGAGAATTGTCCAACAAAAGTACTTCCTATGCGTATTTTGACAAATATTTCTATTGCGGCCGTCTTTTTCTTCTTTTCTACAGAGATGGTGGCTGGAACAAACGAGAAGGAAATCAAAGCTCTATATCACACCCTTGACAGTCTCATTGAATGTCAAGACAGTCTCATTTCCGAAAAGAAGACCCATATAAAATCTATCCTTGATGGGATGAGAGACATGAATCTGAACTCAGAACAAGAAATGGCCTTGAACAACAGACTTTACGACGAGTATATGGCATTCAATTTCGACTCAGCCCATCATTATATCAAAAAGAATTTAGAAATCCTGCAATCACTCGATGATGCTAACCTCAAAGCAAGCAGCCTCATCAGAATGGCACATATTCTGGCAGTATCAGGTTTGTTTGAAAAAGCAGACGCAATGCTTGATGAGATACGGCTTTCTCAACTCAATACGGAGAAGAAAGTGGAATACTATAACCAAAAGGCTGAACTGTTCCTCTATCGCTCAGAAATGGCACAATATTCTCCTTATTTCAAAGAGTACATCGACAGCACGCAATACTATAGACAACTAATCCTTCAAATAGCCCCAAAAGAGTCGTTCGAATACATTACAAATTTGGCAAGTTATACATCTGAGAAAGGAAATGAAGAACAGGCCATCCGTATCTTTGAGGACTATTTGCCATCCATTCGGCAAGGCGACCGGCGCTACAGCATCATCACAAGCACGCTGGCTTATTTCTTCTCCCGAAAACAGCAGTCAGACATGCAAGAGAAGTACTTGCTCCTGAGTGCCATCAGTGATTTGCGGGGGACAATCTTGGAAAACAACTCCTTTCGTGAGCTTTCTGCCATCCTGATGGAGAGGGGCGACTACTCAAAAGCCTACTCATATCTCTCACAAGCTGGCGACGATGCCCAACTTTATGGAAGCAGGCTGAGAAGTGTGCAGGCAGCACGACTGTCACCACTTATCACCAAGGCATATGATGCGGAACGCGCTCAGGCTCAGCATCGCACCAACATCTTGCTCATCATCATCTCTCTTATCGCTCTGCTTTTAGTAGGTTCTATCATCTACACGCTCTCCCTGATGAGGAAACGGCGCCTGGCAAATGAGAAAATCAGCAGGATGAACGCAGAACTGTCTCAGCACAATGACGAAATCAAAATGATGAACGCACAAATGAAGGAGGTCAATCGTATCAAGGATGAATACATCGGACGATTCCTGGAACTGTGCAGCAATCTGATTCATCGAGGCGAAGAACGGCTCAAAATAATGAACCGCCTTGCCCGGGAGCGGAAATTGGAAGAACTTTATGCCGAACTCAAAAGCAATGCACCCATCAATGGAGGCATACGTATGTTTCACCAAAACTTCGACACGGCATTTCTCAACATTTACCCAGACTTCGTCAGTGAAGTGAACAAACTGATGACAGAGGGCAATGGCTTTGATGTCGGTGAGGATGCCAGCAAACTCACCACCGAACTACGTGTGCTGGCACTTATACGCCTCGGAATACAGGACAACCAGAAAATAGCCGACATCCTTCGCTCATCTATCACCACCATATACACCTATCGCTCGAAACTGAAGTCAAGGGCTCGCAACAAAGACACTTTCGAGGATGACATACGACGAATCGCCACATATTGAAGTTGAAACACTGATAAATAACCCATCTCCTCTATCGGCAGGTTTATATCATTTATTTCAGTTTGTTGAGTACAGAACTCAGTTCTTCCACATTCCTGGGACAAGCAACAATCGTTCCTTTGGAATCAATGACAATCAACTCAGGATAAGAGCGGATGCCGTAGGCAGCGGCTGCGTCTCGCTGACTGGTGTCGGGATCCGGCATCAATTGTGGCCATGGCAGATGACGCTGCTCCACTTCCTCCCGCCATCCTTGCACCCCGAAGCCGAATGCCAGGGTGACGAACTCCACGCCACGTGAGTTGTAAGTGTCATACACCGTTTTCATTGACGGATGGATTCGGTAGCCATAACCGCCAAGACCATGCCAGAAATGTAGGACGACATACCCCTTGCCGATATATTCGCTCAGCTGATGTGGCCGGCCCTTCGTGTCAACCAGTTTGAGATTGATATAGTGGGTGCCAGGTTTGCGCTTCTCCAGTCCTTCCATATATTCACGCATCGGTGATAGGAGGATGTGATGCGAGAAGGCATAGTCATCGCTCAGATAGGGTTTCAGTTCCTCGTAACTCATTTCTGTATATACCTGACTGAGTGCGAATGCGGAGAGGATGTTGTCACGGTTGTCACGGACAGCCTTGAGAAGACGCTCGCCACGCTGACGGTTGATTTTTGCCTTTTTCAGACTGTCACGCTCAAAGAGTTCGTCCATTCGTTCGCGCTCTACTAATTGAAGGAAATCGTTGATTTTCTGACTTGCCTTGTCACTCCTGACCGTCAGTTTCTCCATATCCACATTGATGGGCTTGCCATCGGTATAGAAATAAACGACTTCTCTGTTATCAAGATACATCCGACACACCTCGTTCTTTGGCAGTTTGCAGGTAAAGGAGAATTTGCCGTTGGTGATAGGGCACGCCCCTAATAGTTCGGGAGTAATGCTACGTATCACTTCCACCTTATTGCCTTTCAATGGGGCTGTACCGGAGATTTGGCACTCCACCATCTCCTTCTCCACCATTTCATTCATCAGCATGCTGTTGTAAACGATGGTCTTTGACACCTGCGAAGTGGTGGTTTCCGAGGTTCCTGCCGACGCATGTGTGACATCCGTATCCCTGTCTCCTTCATAAATCTCGCTCTTCTTGTAAAGCAAGTAGCACGAATAGGCGAGGATGCTCTTCAGGTTTTCATTCTTTTCGTTATCCACCAAGGGTTGGATGCTGCTCAACAGGTCGAAATATTGTTCTTTTGTCAGTTTTCCAGCAAATGCATTGCACGTCTTGTTGAGCACCACCCCTGCTGCCATCCGTCCTTGCGGGGTCTCGCGCTGAAATATCTCACAGGTGCGCTTCACCTTGGCCATGAACACATCGACGGTCATCGCATCAGGTGTGGTGTCATACTTAACTTGAGCGTCATAAGTAAGTCCTTCTGATTCCGATGCCTTGGGCTTGTAGTGGGCGATGAAAGGCCTGTCGTCCAACTTCCATCCGCTGATCTCATAAATCATTCCGTCCATCAGGAAGGTGTCGCCGATTTTCTTGTCTTGGTCAATGGTCTGGTCCCACATCAGCAGCAGGGCATAGATTCTCCCGTCAGGCTCTTCAAAAGAAATCAGTCGAATATTCTTGTTGAGGTCGAATGTCACGGCATGAGTCATCGGATGAAGGGCGTCTGTTTTGAATTGGAACTTGATGCCTGGAAGGGGCGAGTCGCCGTCGCTGGCATCATGGATATAGATACTCTTGGCATTCACGGCCTCTGTCCTGTAAGCATTCTCCAGTTCCAGCATCTTGGGCGTGAACAACGGTCCGTAATAATGGCCGTCATGTTCTCCTTCCATGGCAAATTGCTGGGCAAACTGATATATATTGAGCCCTTCTTGAGAGATACTGAGTTGATGCACACCATACTCCTTCGATTCTACAAAGGCTTTCAGCTTTTCCCGTATGTTGTTGGGGTGAGATGGCTGAGCGCTGCAAATAATGGCTGTCAGCACCGCTGCTATGGTTAAAATAAAACTATTCTTCATCTTGCTCTGTTTTTTCGTTATAGATGTTGTCTGCCGTTTGGGGACGGCCTTCCTTGTCGAGGTTGTGCAGGATATAACTGCTGACCATGCGCTGCAGTCGCTCGTCAGCACGTATCACCTTGTTCATCTTCTCTATGTAGAGGCTCTCATCCACTTGGGCGAGTTCGCGTTCTATCTTGTCGATATAGTAGTCCAAACTATCTGTCGTTGAGATATTGGTTGAAGTCTTCTGAATAACCGATGTGGCATTGGGTAGCTGACCGACCGCTGTAGGTTTCACGACACCAGACTTTTCCTGTGCCATCAGGGGTGTTTGCACATCCTTTTTTGTTTTCACAGGGATATCATCTTGTTGCTCCGTCTGTTGGCTCGGCCTTTGTTCCTCACGACTCGGCGATTCATGTTTACTTGGTTGCTTTTGTTGCTCCGTGCGTTGTGCCATAACAGTCCCTTTATCTGTTTCCACACTGTTGTGTGAGTAGTGGAATGTAAGCAACAACAGGATGCTGGCGGCAACGGCACCAATGGAGGTGTAAAGCCACACGCTACGACGCCTGGGTTGCTCTTCCTTCTGCTCAATGCGCTGCATCAGGCGGTCGGTGAAGTCCTCTGGTAGTGGCATCCTTTCGGAAGACTCATTTTTATGCTGAACGGCCAGGCGGAGACCTCGGTCTTTGTATGGTTCATTTTTCTTCATGGCTTTCAAGGGTTTTGATGGTGATGGCGAGTCTTTTCCGTATCCATTGCAGCCGAGAGCGGAGATAGCTCTCCTCATGCTCCATGATACAGGCGATTTCACGAATTGGACGGTTGTCAAAATAGTAGAGATTGAGCAGCATCTGGTCGTCGGGCTTCAGTGTGTCGATGGCCCTTTCCATAAGTGCCACTCGGTCGGCAGAGGTGTTGTCCAACACGGCATCGGTTTCATCGTCCGGGATGGTCTCAAGCCAATGCTGGTCAACTTCTACAACGGCGACATGTTTATGATGCTGTCGGTAATGCTTCAGTGCCGTGTGATAGGCTATGCGCATAAGCCATGTCTGAAAACTCGCCTTTTGCGCATCGAAACGGACAAGGCTCTGGAAGGCTTCCAACAGTGTGTCCTGTGTTGCCTCCTCGGCTTCTTCTGGCGAAGGAATCAAACGAGCCACCATCCGCAGCACCTGCCCGGCATATCGTCCTGCAAGCTGACGGAAAAGTTCAGTCTGTCCGTCAAGGATACGTCGTATGAGCAGTGTCTCGTCGTGCATGGATGGGGATGTATGGCCTGTTATTCTTTCCATTCGCTTGATGTCCTTCACTTATATATTACCACCTTTTGTGAAAATATATAATCGCAAGACCAACTTTTTTGTGTTTTCCATGATGAAATGGCATCATGGTTGCCCATGCTGTGTTATAGACGTAAACCAAAAAAGGCGCGTATTCGCCATTTTTGGTTATGCAAGGCAAGGCTCTCTATTTTGCCAATATTTGTGAAGTTGTATACCATCGACAGACCATAAAATTTGTTGCCGGCCTGGCGAATCACAGCCCCACGGCCTGTGATGATGACCTCGGGAAAGTGATAGTTCAGAGGTACTCGGGTGTCGCCGAAGGTTATCGATGTATTGCTGTATACAATGAATGTGGGCAGGCCAGAGATGTGCATAAGCCAACCCTGAAAGGGAACATAGTTATAACCATATCCGGCACCTAAAGCGATATTTGTCATCTTCAAATCCATCTTCTTATCCCAGTCCAGCTTAGCATGCTGACCCATTCCTGATGCTGCCAAGAGAAAACTGCCGGCGGAACGTCGCTGGATGTAGCTCTGTGAGAATGCGGCGGGGTAGGAGAAACGATGACTGTTGAAGGCGTAGTAGGCATTTAGGTTAAGTGTCTTCACGGAAAGCATGTCGGCGGGCAGTTCGATACGATCCATACCCTCATGGTCATGCCAACCCGTGAAGTTGTGTGCGTCTTGATAGATGAAGTCCCAACCGAAACGCTTGCCGTAGGAGTTGATATTCAACTCATAATCTTTATACTTTCCCATCAGTTTGGCAGGATTGAGAGCCATACTGACAGAAAAGCCCAAATAACTCACGGCCAAGCTTATCGTGGACTTGTAGTCGGCGGTCATTTCCGATTTGAAATGTTGCCCATTCTCTCTTCCCTCAGATTCAATTTTCGCTCCTGACAGATTAAGCCGAGCCTTAATGGTCCACTTCGTCTTCGGTCGTGTGACATACGTAGTGTCGATGTAGCCTTTGTTGTAGTGCGTGGACAATACACTGTCAAAACGCTGGAAGATGTTCTGCCCAGATAAAGGAAGAACCAGACAGTTCATCATAACGATAAGTATGACGGCCACACGTTTCCTATGAGGCTGCCACCAGTCTGTCCTTGTCAAGATGTCTTTCATCTCTTGTCTCTTGTTTGTCATATCCGTCGTCATGCTTCCATCTTCTTGGTAAGCCGAACTTCAGCCTCGGCTAAAAGAATTCTTCCAAACTTTCATGCCCTCCTAATGTCCACTCCAAAAGCTTCCCTTCCGGGTTAATCAGCACGTAAGTAGGAGCGGCAACAATGCCATATCTCTCTGACACTTTGTCTTCTGCATCAAAAACGAGCTGCCATGGCAGTTGGTTCTCTCTGACAGCAGCTTTCCACTTGTCTTTTGTGTCGTGAAAGGCAACGCCAACAATCTCCAATTGGTCACGGTGTCGCTCATAGAAGGTTTTCAGCTTGGGGAAAGCTGCGATGCAGTTGCCACACCATGAGCCCCAGAAGTCAAGCAACACGTATCGCCCACGTAAAGACGACAGTGTCAGTTGATTGCCGTTGATATCCTCAAGCGTGAAATCCTTGGCCTCTTTTCCGATGGGACAGGCCTCACGTGTCTTGGTGGTCAACTCGTCAAATTCCTTGATACCTGCGTTATAAGCATCATAGAGTTTCTTCATATTACCATTTCTGGCACGTTCTGATATGGCGGAAATGCATTTCCTTCCATTGCTGACTCCCTCGACATGTCCCAACAGATAAACAGAACCGTCGCTGTCGGGATGTGTCAACACATAGTCCACAACAGCGCGATTCTTGGTTCTTTGGTCGGTGATGCCTTGTAGCATAGATTCTGCCTCTCGTATTTGTCGGAAAGTGGAAGGCGATTGTCTGGCGGTGATGGTGTCGATAGCCTGATAGCCATATTCAAGAATGATAATCGAGTCAGACTTCACACTCTCGTTTTGCGCCGATACCGACAATGGGAGGGCGAGCAGAAAGGTAATGATAAGCAAAAGAACCATATGGCGAAAGTTTTGTCATCGATTTATTATAAAAACGATGATTTTGCCAAATTATTTCGCTGTAGCCCATAATTATTCTGCCCAAGTCAGCCAGAAATAATTGTCTGAAACATTCCTAACGTGAAGAAGATTTCCACAAGATTCCGACAATGATGGCGAGGTAGCCGGCGAGGCATACCATCGGAGCAACGACGATGCGGCGGACGGAGAAGATGTCTTCTCGAAAATCGGTTTCCGTACTGCCGTCTCCTGCCATGAGCACAAAGCCAATGGCGATGGCCAGGCAGGAGGAGAGGATAATCACATAGTTGGTGCGGCCGAATGGGGTATGGGGTTCAGTGTTTGGGGAATTGGTTGGCATGTCTTTCAAAATTTTGTTGATATTTTCTTACAAGTTGCTTACGGTCATAACGGTAGGCGGCGCCTAATGACTGCTGCATGGTTTTCAACCATACAAGGGCGGTATACAGAGAGCCTTGCTGTCGATTGGGGCCAATGGTTTCAATCCACGACAACCATTCGTCGCTTCTTTTGAGGAGGTCGGCAAGGATGTCATCTCCCCGGGAGGTCATGCCGTTTTCATAAAAGCATTGCGCAAGGGAGACGGCCGACTCTGTGTAGGGGATATTGTAAGAGGGTAGTTCCTTCTCCCATTTCTTCGCTACAGCCAATGCCCTATGCTTGTCGCCTTTTGACAGCAGACTGTCTATGAGGATGCTCATCACATATTGGTGGGTGCGTGCCATGTGCATGACATCATCATCTACATACAATCCCTTTTGGTGAAGCCCTCCATATTTGAAACGGTGCATCACATTCTCATATATCCGTTCCACGTCTGCCCGTGGACCATCCGATTCGGGTGCGATGCGGTAGGCCAAGCCCTCAAGCACATAATGGTTGCGCAGGTAGGGTATCTCACTCTCACCCATACTGATGGAGGCGTAGATAGGTCGTTTCCAATCACCATGCGAAAGCATCTCAAGCACAAAAAGGTCGTTTTTCTGCAGATAGCGGATGCCTTTCAGCGAGATGTGCATCTGCTTTCCACCGGTTGTGACGGTCACACTGTCGGTGGGGATGCAGTGTCTCTCGGGATTGTCGCCCAGCACCCAATGACGGATGATGTTGGTCAATTCGAAAGGAGCATCACCAAATGTCTTGCGTGCCTCTTCGGGATGTTCTCTATACAATTCGAGAACGTTTTCCTTGAGGTCTGCCCTTATTTCCACCAAATCATTTTTTCCTTCCTGATAGTCCGCGCGGTCCCAATCAAAGGGTAGGGCAGGGGAGTCATAAGCTGGCCGCCTCATCTGGTCAATATACCAATCGGTGTTCACATACGACAGGTTGCAGTCGCGGGTGTCTGTGCGTTTTCCTTCCACCTCATGATTATACCACAGCGGGAAGGTGTCGTTGTCGCCGTTGGTAAGAATGATGGGATGTCCCTCGCGGGGCATGCTTTCAAGATAGTTTAACCCGAAATCCCTGCAGGCATAGCGGCCAGAGCGGTCATGGTCATCCCATGTCTGACTGACCATTTGCAGGGGAACAAGCAAACTCACTATAGCGGCTGAGATGGCTGTCTGCAGTGGTTGGTTGAATAACCTTCGCAATATGTTTTCCAAGGCAAATACTCCCATGCCAATCCATATGGCGAAAGCATAGAACGAACCGGCATACACATAGTCGCGTTCCCGTGGTGGCGATGGTGGTTGGTTGAGATACACCACGATGGCAAGACCGGTCATGATGAAGAGCATTGCTACCACTATAAACTGGTGTCTGCCATGTCTGCCTTGCCTATATTGCCACCATAGTCCGAGTATGCCGAGCAGTAGCGGGAGTCCATAGAATACATTCCTGCCTTTGTTGGTGAGAAGGTCGGAGGGAAGTTTTGACGTGTCGCTGTCGAGCAGCAAGTTGTCGATGAACTGGATTCCGGTTATCCACTGTCCGTGCTCCATTTCTCCCTGACTTTTGATGTTGTTCTCACGGCCCACGAAGTTCCAGAGGAAATAGCGCCAGTACATGAAATTCACCTGATAGGTTAAGAAAAACCTGAGGTTCTCACGAGTGGTGGGCAGGTTGCCTTTTTTCTCCACACCGCCCATCCATTGCTCATAGGCCTGGGCATGCTGCATCGATGCCATGCGTGGAAACCACATCTTGTCCTTGTAGACATATTTTGTGCGATGGGCAATGGCGTTGTATTTGTGTCCCGTGCTGTCGTTAATGAGGCGGTAGATGGGGCGTCCCTCTTCTTGTTTGGCGACAAGGTAATCCCCATGTGACTCATAATCCAGTTCGCTGCAATAGGCTGGACCATAGAGCAAGGGATTGTCACCATATTGCTCACGGCTCAGATAACTGCCAAGGCCAAACACGTTGTCGGGAGAGTTCTCATCCATAGGAGGATGGGCTGACGAGCGAATGATGATGACGGCATAGCAACTGAAACCTATCAGCAACATCAAGAGGCTCAGCAGACTGCTTCTGAAAACTCTCTTGCGGGTTCGGCTGATGAAGAGGACAATCACCATGAGCAACAAGAGGAAAATGCATACAAGGCCGGAGTGGAAGGGTAGGCTGAGATAATTGACAAACAGCAGTTCTGCCCATCCGCCTATCATGATAACTCCGGGAACAATGACATAGAGGATACCGAGAAGCACCAATATGCCTGCCGTGAGGGCTTTTGTTCCACCCCACCATGTTGCATGCTTCGTCTTCCTGAAATAAAACACCAAGGCCATAGCGGGTATGCACAATAAATTGAGCAAGTGAACTCCTATCGACAGACCGATGATATAGGCGATGAGGATAAGCCAACGGTCGCTTCGTGGACTGTCGGCTTCCTCTTCCCATTTCAAGATGAGCCAGAACACCAAGGCTGTGAGAAAACTCGAAAAAGCATATACCTCGCTCTCTACAGCGGAGAACCAGAACGTGTCGCTGAACGTATAGGCAAGAGCACCTGTCAAACCGCTCCCCTCAATAAGGATGACCTGTGATAGGGTGAGGGTGTTGTCTTTTTGTACGAGCCTGCGGGTGAGGTGAGTGATGGTCCAAAACAAGAAGAGGATACATCCTGCACTGAGCAATGCCGACATGATGTTGACCATCCATGCCACTTCGGAAGGGTCGCTGGCCAACTGCGCGAATAGATTGGCGGTAAGCATGAAAAAGGGGGCTCCTGGCGGATGACCGATTTCAAGTTTATAGCCACTGGCTACAAACTCAGGACAGTCCCACAGACTGGCTGATGGTTCGGCCGTAAGACAATAGGTGGTGGCTGCAATGATAAAGGTCAGCCACCCCATTAGAGTGTCGGTTTTTGAAAAAGTCTTTTGTTGTATCATGCCGTTTGGGTTTTGCTGCAAAAGTAGCAATTCCAACGGCTTGGGATGTGAAAAACTTCCTTACATCTGTCTTACATTTATCTTACATTTATCTTACAACAATCAAGCATGCTGATTGTCAGTCGGTTTCAGATTTCCTTATGATGTCGCCATGCCTATTCTCTGCTAAGCAAAGGCTGGGGGCTAAACAATCATACCATATTCTGAGGCTCTCCTTTCAGAAACATGCGTACATTATCGGTTGCTACTTGTATCAATCGGCTACGGGATTCTTTTGTTGCCCATGCGATGTGTGGGGTGATGTATGCTCTGGGTTGTTGCAACAGCGGATTGGCTATGCTTGGCGGCTCCTCGGTAAGCACATCGGCACAAAAGGCGGAAAGATGTCCTTTGGCAAGAGCATCGGCTACGGCCTGGTCGTCCACCAATGGTCCCCTGCCTGTATTAATCAGAATGGCAGTGGCTTTCATCTGTTTCAGCGTCTGGGAATCAATCAGGTGGCGAGTGCTGTCGGTCAACGGACAATGGAGCGAAATGACATCCGATGTGGAGAGCAAATCTTCCAACGAAACTTTACTGATGCCTTCAGGCATGGTATCTGCCGTCTTACTGGTCAAAGCTTGCACCTTCATGCCAAAAGCAAGTGCTATTTGAGCCACACGACTGCCTATGTTTCCCAAACCTACTATGCCAAAGGTCTTGCCTGCCAACTCTGTCAACTCGGTGTCCCAATAGCAGAAGTCGGGATTAGTGCTCCAGCGACCGCTGCGGTTGGCGACGGCATAATGCTCTGTGCGGTTGGTCACGGTAAGCAGATGGGCAAACACCATCTGCGCCACGCTCTCCGTACTGTAGGCGGGTACATTGGTGACGATGATGCCTCGCTGATTGGCGGCGTCAATATCCACCACGTTGTAACCGGTGGCGAGCACTCCGATATATTTCAAATGGGGGAGTTGGGCGATGACTTCACTGTTGAGAACGACTTTGTTGGTCAACACAATATCTGCATCAGCTGCCCTTTTCACCGTCTCTTGGGGCTTGGTTCGGTCATATACTTTCACCAAACCCAAGTCATTCAGACCTTTCCATGCCAAATCATCAGCGGGAGCCTTGCCAACAGCTGTAAAACCATCAAGTATGACTATCTTTATCATGTGTGCAACCATATATCTATCCTTTATTTGAGTGGAACAACCGTATGGAGTTAAAATGTGGGTACAAATATAGCGAAAAACTTCCTTTTTTTGTATTTTTGCCATTGGTTTTGATAAGTTGTACATAATCAACACACAACAAACCATCAGCAAACCAAGAACAATCACATGATAATGAAGTATTTCAGATTGATGAAAATAGGATTATTGATGTCAATAATCATGCTGACTTCCATGTCTATGGCGGCACAAGATATCAAGGGTTTTGTTTGCAGGCAAATGCAGGAATACCCGAAATTACGGCTGCTCGACGTCTACAAATCCTGCTTTCAGGACTATATGGGTGCCGAACATCTGGTGAGGGACAGGCAGATGGTGAAAGATTATCTGGATGAGGAACTGTCAACCACCAGCATTGATGAACTGCAGGCGTGGTACTACGAACCTTGTGGAACTGACAGTTGCTATTATAGGGTCAGTATCAAGGGCATTAAGGAGGGTATCTTCACAGAGGACCTGCTCCTCGATGCCTTTGTCAGGAGCGCAAATACAGAGAAGCGTCCGTCTGTCGACTCGTGGAGCGACCGATGGCACAAGATGGTGGCTACCATCGATGAGATGGGACTTAACCTACCTAACTACGAAAACGACAAGCACTTTATCGACAGTGTCCTCGCCGAGGGGAAATATGCCATCAGCCACTCCAAAGAATACCGCGATGCGTACCATCCACACTATCGTATCGTAGAACGAGGCATCTTTGAGAGGGAAATAAAACCCATCATACAAAAAGCCATGGCTTCGAAAAGAATACAATAATGAGACAAACCCAAACGCTCATCCTTCGGTGTGCTCACGCTGGGCGAGCAGACCATCATCATTAAATTATTTCTTGGTCAGACTCCAGGCAAAGGCAAGCACTATGCCGTAACCAATCAGCGGGATGATGAACGGCCATGTCATGCTGCCCGTCTGGTCGGCCAAGATGCCCATGAGCATAAATCCGCAGCCACCAACGGGAGTCATCATCAACAGGGATGAGGCACTCTTGGTGAGCTTGCCGAGGGAACGGAGTGAAAGGGAGAAGATGGTGGGGAACATCATCGCCTCAAAGAGATAGTTGAGCACCAAGGCATAGACGGAAACACGCCCCATGTCGAGCATGACAACTACCATGCACAGCATCGTCATGAGGGCACAGAAGCACAGAAGCACCTCAGCTCGCACCGTCCGCATAATCCAACTGCTGATAAAGCGTCCCACCATAAAGATGACCAGAGCTGCGCTGATGATGACGGAGGCGCGGTTCTTGTCCATCCAACCCTCGCCAGTGACGAAGTTGACAAAATAACTGTTGATGGAAATCTCTGCCACCTCGTAGGCCAACAGGGCTATCAGTCCGAATACGAAACCGCGGTGGCGGAACAAGGCCTTCAGCCTTGCTGAGAAGGGTAGGGCGGAGACATCCTCATCTTCCTTCTCCTCATGTATCTCTGGGAGGTCGACGAAGGAGAAGATAACAGCAACAGCCAGAACGATGATGCCCATCACCATATAGGGCACACTGACATCACCACTGGTGCCGTCGGTGCGGAACAAGTATTGTCCCACTATGAAGGTGGCCATAAAACAGCCCATGCCGTTGAAAGTCTGCGAGAGGTTGAGGCGGCTCGATGCCGTCTCCTCAGGTCCCAATTCGGTGGCATAGGGATTGGCTGCGGTCTCCAAGAAGACAAGTCCGCAGCCAATGACAAACAGCGACACCAAGAATGCATAGAACGTGCCTACCTGCATCCCGGGGATGAAGGACAACGCTCCAATGCCAAACACGACCAGACCAAACACCACTCCACGGCGGTAACCATAGCGGTTGATGAACAAACCCGCGGGTATCGCCATGATGAAATAACCTAAATAGGTGGTTACCTGAATCAACGACGACTGGGTGATGGAGATATGTAGCTCGTCTTGGAAATGCTTGTTGAGCACATCGAGGATGGCACGCGCAAATCCCCACAGGAAAAACAAAGTGGTGATGAGCACGAAGGGCAGCACATAGCGCTTGCCTATCAGTCGGGGCTTGTCCTTTTGCATCTGTGGTATCGTTTAGGTGAAAAATCTTACGAGAAGAATCCCAACAACGTACCGGCGGCGACTGCAGAACCAATCACACCGGCCACATTCGGTCCCATGGCGTGCATGAGCAGGAAGTTGTGGCGGTCGTACTCCAATCCGATATTGTTGGAGATGCGAGCGCTCATCGGAACGGCACTCACACCGGCGTTGCCAATGAGGGGGTTGATTTTCTTTTCCTCTGGCAAGAAGAGATTCATCAATTTCACAAACAGCACACCACTCGCACTGGCGATGATGAATGCCATAGCACCAAGAATGAAAATCTTGATGGTGTTGAGGGTAAGGAACTCACTGGCTTGGGTGGAGCAACCTACGGTAAGACCGAGAAGAATCACCACGATATCGTTGAGCGCACTGCCGGCGGTCTTTGCCAGACGGGTTGTCTTGCCGCTCTCTTTGAGGAGGTTGCCAAAGAACAGCATACCGAGCAGGGGCAGACCCGACGGAACGAGGAAAGTAGTGAGGAGCAGACCGATAATGGGGAAGAGGATACGCTCTGTCTGACTGACATGGCGCGAAGGCTTCATATGAATCACACGCTCCTTCTTTGTAGTGAGCATACGCATCAATGGCGGCTGGATGACGGGCACAAGGGCCATATAGGAATAGGCGCAGACAGCGATGGCTCCCATGAGGTTGGGACACAACTTCGAAGAGAGGAAGATGGCGGTAGGACCATCTGCACCACCGATGATGGCGATACCTGCTGCCTGGTTGGGCTCAAAGCCTAATGCCAAGGCTACCATGTAGGCGCCAAAGATACCAAACTGAGCGGCGGCTCCGATGAGCACCAATTTGGGATTGCTGATGAGCGACGAGAAGTCGGTCATGGCTCCGATACCGAGGAAGACCAATGGGGGATACCATCCCTGACGCACTCCCTGATAGAAAATGTTGAGCACGGAGTTGTCTTCATAAAGTCCAATTTCCAAACCAGCGTCGGCCCTGAAGGGGATATTGCCAAGGATAATGCCAAGACCTATGGGAACAAGCAGCAACGGCTCAAAGTCTTTCTTGATGGCCAACCAGATGAAGATGCCGCCGACAACAATCATGATGAGATTGGGTATCGTGGCGTTGGCGAATCCTGTGTACGACAGGAAATCGAAGAATTTGGTTGTGATAAATTCAATAAATCCCATGGCTTATCCTATTGTTACAAGTGTGGCGCCTTCCATGACGGTGTCGCCACGTGTGACTAATACTGAAGTTATCTTTCCATCGCAGTCGGCCTCGATGTTGTTCTGCATCTTCATGGCTTCCAAAACGATGACGGTGTCGCCTGTCTTCACGGTATCACCGACAGCCACCTTCACATCCGTGATGGTGCCTGGCAGCGGGGCAAGCACCTTGTTGCCTGCTCCAACGGCGGCCTTGGGCTTGATGGCGGGTCCCTTTTCTGGTTCAGCTGCGGGAGCGGCTGCGGGAGCCTGCACCTGCACGCGCTTGGGCTGAGGCTTCGCCTTAACTGGCTTGGCCAGTTCCACCTCGAATGGTTTGCCGTTGACAGTCACTTTGGCAATGTTGCCCTCGATTTCCTCTATCTCTACTTGGTAGTCAACACCGTTGACCTTATATTGATAATTGCTCATGATTTATATTGGGTTGTTGTTAAATTCTGGTCCATTTGGTTTGTTTGGGAGTGATGGTGATGATGCCGCTCTCTGTGTCGTGGATGTCATCAAGATATTCCTTGATGGCCATCGAGATGACGGCCACATATACATCATCAGCTGTCTCTTCGACTGAGTGGTTCTTGATGGTGACGGCGGGGAATGCACGCTCGTCCTCGTCTTCCTCTTGGGCTGCTATCATCCTCTCCCTGTGTGCCTTCTTGGCTGAGGCATGCTTCTCGCGCTGCCTGTGGCTCATGATACGCCCAAAGATGGTGAAGAATATACAAAGAAGGGCAAGACAGGAGAAGACTATGCCCATGGATAGGATGGTGATGCCGAATCCGTGGGGGTCATCTCGTTTGATTTGCGCCACCTTGGATTCCGTGACATGGATAAAGTTCTCGATTCCAGGAGTGACGGCATCGGTTGACTTCACACTCCACTCTTCCGCACCGTCGCTCTCACGGGCAAAAGAGGTGTTCTCATTCAGCGGCGGAACAGTGACAGAGTCAATCAAATCAACTCCGTTGCCGTCGAAAAGACCAATCCATACGGGCTGGTCGGGGTCAATGGATGCGGTCAGGTGGGTTGAACCTTTGGTGGGCAAACTGTTCAGGAACAGCAACAGATGCTGCCTGCCGCCCATGTTGGTGCGAACCTCATTGTTGGGAATAATGCTCATCTTGGCCACACGGTCGGGGACACTGAGGCTCTTGTTGAGCACCGTGGTGTCGGTCGTGACATACATGCCGCGGACATTGAAGGTGGTGAACGAGACGTTGGCCAACTCTATCCATGGGAGGTGCATGTCGTACTCGTCCACAATACTGGCTGTGTTTTTGGTCATCACCTCATTAATTTTGATGTTTTTGGCACCTTGGCCAAAAACACTGAGGCTTCCCAAAACAAGCAAATACGTTAGTAATTTGAATCTTTTCATGAAGTTTGATATATAAGCTTTCTTTTTTGCTCTTTTCTTATCCATCTTTTCCACGTCCTTCTATCCACAGAAGAACAGCACGAGAATCTGGGCCGTCAGAATTCTTAGGAACATGGTGAGGGGATAGACAGTGGAATAACCTACACCGGGTGCCTCACGCGTACATATTTGATTTGCGTAGGCAAGTGCCGGGGGGTCGGTATAGGTACCGGCTATCATACCCATGACAATGAAGTAGTTGAACCGGTATACCAATTTGGCTATTGTTCCAATAATGAGGATAGGGATGACGGTGATGAGAAATCCGGTGTAGACATATTTCAAACCATCGCCAGCGACAACGGTATCCCAGAAACCTGCTCCTGCCTTAATGCCCACACTGGCAAGAAACAGCACCAGACCTATTTCACGCAGCATCATGTTGGCACTTGTCGTGGTGTAGGTGACCAACTTCACCCTGTAGCCAAATCTGCCGATGAGGATGGCGATAATCAATGGACCGCCGGCGAGACCGAGTTTCATGGGTACTGGCATCCCGGGGATGGCGATGGGAAGGCAACCGAAGATGATGCCTACCATGATGCCCACGAAAATCGTGGCTATGTTGGGAGCATTGAGACTCTTGACAGAGTTGCCCATCATTTCTGCCACACGGTTGACATTGTCCTCTGGACCTACCACCATCACACGGTCACCAATATGGAAATGGTGGTTGCGGCCGGCAAAGAGGTCCATGCCGTGGCGGGTGATGCGTGTCACATTGACGCCATAGACACTGGAGAAATGCATCTTTCCCAAGGTCTTGCCGTTCATGGAGGGATTGGTCACGACAATACGCCGCGAAACCATAGGCTGCTTCTCCAATTCCACATTCCACTCTGCCTCAATCTCAGGACCGATAAATGCGACAATAGGTTCGGTGTCGGCCTCGGCACACACGATGAGCAGTTCATCGTTGAGCTCAAAAATCGTATCTCTGTTGGGGATGCTGACTTGACCGTCATGAAGATAGCGTGAACATACGAAGTCGCGGTTGAGAAACTCACTGATTTGCTTGAGCGTGCGGCCTGCAAGATACGAGTTGGCAACTCGGAGATGCACCACATGGGGCTTAGCATGGGGATTCTCCGCCTCTTCGGCTGCCAATTTGGCTTCCTCATCCTCAAGACGGCTCTTAGTGAGATAACGCACGGCAATGGTGGCGAGGATGATGCCCGTCACACCAAGGGGATAGGCACAAGCGTATCCAGAGGCTATTTGGGGGATGTCGGCGTCCTTGAAGACGGTTCCTATGGCTTCTGTGGCGGCACCCAGACCTGGCGTGTTGGTCACAGCACCATACAGCGTACCTATCATCATAGGCAAGGAGTGCTTGTCGGATGTGTCGAAGAACAGATAGTAACAGGCAAACATCATACCGATGTTGAGCAATATCATGGCTATCGACAAACCATTGAGGGTGAGACCGTCTTTCTTGAAACTCTCAAAGAAACCGGGACCGACCTGCATACCTATCATGAAGACAAACAATATCAGTCCGAAATCCTGACAGAAGTTGAGGATGGTGGTCGGAGCAGTGAAATGGATGTGCCCTGCCAAAATACCGGCAAAAAGGACAAATGTGACACCTAACGAAATACCAAATATCTTGATTTTTCCCAAATAGACACCCACAGCGATGACGACCGCATAGAGCAGGACGACATGGGCTACGGAATCTGTGGAAGTAAAAAGAGCGATGAGCCAATCCATTTTAAAATAAATGTTTTGAAAAACGACTGCAAAATTACTCAAAATATGCGCAAAAAAATAATTTTTGTGCAAATATTTGTAGGCACTTCACAAAGATTATGAAAAATTGTATGTTGCTTGAGATTTTATCCGTTTTTTTTTCACTGTCTCGGAAAAATCAACTATCTTTGCACATTATTTAGGGAAGTCTAAATCACCCTTAAATGATTGTAAAACTTATATAACAAACATTTCACTATGTCAAACAACAAGGAAAAACTCTTCAGCGAGTTTCAGGCTCCTACCACACAGGAATGGCTGGATAAAATCCAAGTCGACCTCAAGGGGGCTGATTTCAACAAAAGACTCGTTTGGAGAACAAACGAAGGTTTCAATGTGCAGCCCTTCTATCGCAGAGAAGATGTGCTGAAGCTGAAGACACCTGAAGCATTGCCCGGCGAATTCCCATTCGTACGCGGCAACAAAAAGAACACCAATGAGTGGTATGTCCGCCAAAACATCGTGGCCGACGATGCTGCCGCTGCCAATGCAAAGGCGCTGGACATCCTCAACAAAGGGGTTGACTCTCTCGGATTCTGCATCCCTGGCAGCAAGGTGAGCGCTGAGTTCATCGCCACTTTGCTGAAAGGTATTGAGTGCGAATGCATTGAAATCAATTTCAACACCTGCAAGAGCCACACAGTGGAACTGGCTGAAATCCTTATCGCTTACTTTGAGGAAAAAGGCTACGACAAGAATCTGTTGGTGGGCAGCATCGACTTCGACCCCATTGAGAAACTCCTCATGAAGGGCAGGGATGTGTCGGCTGTCATCGGCGAGGCTGCAAAACTGGTGGAGATTCTCAAGGATTATCCTCAGTTCCGTTGCATTACCGTCAATTCCAACGCACTCAACAATGCAGGTGCATACATCGTTCAGGAACTTGGCTATGCACTGGCTTGGGGCAATGAATATATGCAGTTGCTCACCGATGCAGGTGTGGATGCCGACCTTGCTGCCAGCAAAATCAAGTTCAACATGGGCGTCAGCGAGAACTACTTCATGGAGTTGGCTAAATTCCGCGCTGCACGCATGCTTTGGGCACAGATTGTGAAGCAGTATGAGCCAAAGGACGATGAATCCTGCAAGATGATTGTCAATGCTACCACTTCCACATACAACCAGACAGTGTTCGACAGCTATGTCAACCTGCTGCGCTCCCAGACCGAGGCGATGAGTGCATCCCTGGCTGGCATCCATTCGATGGTGGTCGTGCCGTTCGACACTCCATATGAGCAACCAAATGACTTCTCTGAGCGTATCGCACGCAACCAGCAACTCCTCCTCAAGGAAGAGTGCCATTTCGGACAGGTGGTCGACCCGGGTGCAGGCTCTTATTACATTGAGCACCTCACCGACAGCCTGGCAGTGGAAGCTTGGAAAATCTTCCTGGGCGTAGAGGAAAACGGTGGTTTCCTGCAGGCTTGCAAAGACGGAAAAGTACAAGCTGTCATCAATGAGACCAACATCAAGCGTCATGATGATGCTGCTAAGCGCAAGGAGTTCATACTGGGTACCAACCAGTTCCCCAACTTCACAGAGAAATCTGATGGTAAGGTGGGAAGAGACGGTTGCTGCTCTTGCTGCGGCGATGACGACCAGCCATATCCAGCCGTGCGCTCAAGCCGCTTGGCTGCTGATTTTGAGGAACTTCGCATCCATACTGAGAACACCCGCGTACCTGTGGCATTCATGCTTACCATTGGTAACCTGGCCATGCGTCAGGCTCGTGCACAGTTCTCTTGCAACTTCCTGGCATGCGCTGGCTACAAGGTCATCGACAACCTCGGTTTCAAGACCGTGGAAGAGGGCGTTGACGCCGCTTTGGAGGCTGGTGCCGACATCATCGTGATTTGCTCAAGTGATGATGAGTATGCCGAGTATGCCATTCCTGCTTTCAAGTACCTCGACGGCCGTGCCATGTTTGTCGTGGCTGGCGCTCCTGCTTGCATGGAGGACCTGAAAGCTGCCGGTATCGAGAATTTCGTCCATGTGCGCTGCAATGTGCTTGAGACACTCAAGGAATACAATGCTAAGTTGGGAATCTAGTAAAAAATCACAGTCATGAGAAAAAGTTTTAAAGACATAGATATTTATGCTGGCATTCAGCCGCAGAATGGTGCTGAGTGGCAGACTGCCAACGGCATTGCATATAACTGGAAAACACCGGAGCACATCGAGGTGAAACCGGTTTATACCAAGGAGGACCTTGAGGGGATGGAGCACCTTGACTTCACTGCCGGTATACCTCCCTATCTGCGTGGTCCCTATTCCATGATGTATCCTTTCCGCCCCTGGACCATCCGTCAGTATGCCGGATTCTCCACGGCTGAGGAGTCCAACGCGTTCTATCGCCGCAACCTGGCTTCAGGCCAGAAGGGTCTGTCCGTGGCTTTCGACCTTCCCACTCACCGTGGCTATGACCCTGACAACGCCCGTGTGGTGGGCGACGTGGGCAAGGCTGGCGTGTCAATCTGCAACGAGGAGAACATGAAGGTGCTCTTCTCTGGAATACCCCTCAACAAGATGTCAGTGTCCATGACAATGAATGGCGCCGTTCTTCCTATCCTCGCTTTCTATATCGTAGCAGGATTGGAGCAGGGAGCTCAGTTGGAGGAAATGGCTGGTACCATCCAGAATGACATTCTGAAGGAGTTCATGGTGCGCAACACCTATATCTACCCGCCGGCATTCTCGATGAAAATCATCGCCGACATCTTTGAGTTCACCTCACAGAAGATGCCTAAGTTCAACTCCATCTCCATCTCTGGATACCACATGCAGGAGGCTGGCGCCACTGCCGACATCGAGTTGGCATATACACTGGCCGACGGTATGGACTATATCCGCACGGGTGTGAACGCAGGTATCGACGTGGATGCTTTCGCACCGCGCCTCTCCTTCTTCTGGGCCATCGGTATGAACCACTTCATGGAAATCGCCAAGATGCGCGCCGGACGTCTGCTCTGGGCTAAGATTGTCAAGAGTTTCGGGGCCAAGAACCCGAAATCGCTGGCACTGCGCACCCACTCACAGACATCAGGATGGTCGCTCACTGAGCAAGACCCGTTCAACAATGTGGGCCGTACTTGTATCGAGGCTATGGCTGCCGTGCTGGGCCACACCCAGTCGCTCCACACCAATGCACTTGATGAGGCTATCGCTCTCCCGACTGATTTCTCTGCTCGTATCGCACGCAATACCCAAATCTACATCCAGAATGAGACGAAGGTTTGCAAGCAGATTGACCCATGGGCAGGCTCCTACTATGTGGAGACACTGACCAACGAACTGGTACACAAAGCTTGGGAGCATATCCAGGAGATTGAGAAACTTGGTGGTATGGCAAAGGCTATTGAGACAGGACTTCCCAAGATGCGTATCGAGGAAGCTGCCGCACGCACTCAGGCACGCATCGACTCTGGCGTCCAGACCATTGTCGGCACCAACAAGTATCGCCTTGACCATGAGGATCCCATCGATATCCTTGAGGTGGACAACACCGCTGTGCGCAAACAGCAGGAGGAGTCTCTGGCTCAGGTTAGGTCAGTGCGCGACGAGACGGCTTGCCAGGCTGCTCTTAAGGCTATCACCGACTGTGTGCGTGATTTCAACGAGGGACGCAAGAGCAAGGATAACTTGCTCGACCTGGCTGTGAAGGCAGCCCAACTGCGTTGCACTCTCGGTGAGATCAGCGATGCCTGCGAGGCTATCGTAGGAAGATATAAAGCAATCATCAGAACAATTTCAGGCGTGTATTCATCAGAAAGCAAAAATGACTCCGACTTTGAGAAAGCTTGTGAGTTGACAGAGGAATTCTTCAAGAAAGAGGGCCGCAGACCGCGTATCTTCGTTGCCAAAATGGGACAGGACGGTCACGACCGTGGTGCCAAAGTGGTGGCCACCGGCTATGCCGACTGTGGCTTCGACGTTGATATGGGACCGCTCTTCCAGACACCGGCAGAGGCTGCACGAGAGGCTGTCGAGAACGACGTGCACATCGTGGGCGCCTCCTCACTTGCCGCCGGACACAAGACGCTTATTCCACAACTGATTGAGGAGCTCAAGAAACTGGGCCGTGAGGATATCATGGTCATTGCAGGTGGTGTGATCCCCGCACAGGACTACGACTTCCTCTACAAGGCTGGCGTGGCTGCCATCTTCGGTCCTGGCACATCTGTCGCCAAGGCTGCTGTGGAAATGATGAACATTCTCCTCGACAAATAATCGGGAAGCCTTCACTACAATCAGGGCGGGTAAGCTGATGCTTATCCGCCCTGATATTTTTTATTGTTTATCTACTTCGAGGTTGACTATTCGATGCTCTCTATCCTTACACCGTCGAGTTCTTCCATGATTCCTAATACGCGCGACTCATAACGGTTGCGTTTCACGTTCACTTCCACAGTGACCAAATAGGTGCTGCCATCCGCCTCCACCTGCTCACGCATATTGTAGGAGTCAATGGTCATGTCATCCTTGCGCATCCTGTCAAGCACACGCCTCACATCATCAATACTCGGTGAGGAGAAGGTGATATTGATGTTGCGGGTGCCAAACTTCTGGAAGAAATAGTTGAGTGTCTCAAGGCAAATCAGAACAAGCACGGTTGTGGCGATGGCCAATAGGTACAAACCGGCACCGCAGGTCATACCGATGGCGGAGGTCACCCATAATCCGGCTGCGGTGGTGAGACCTCTCACCACATGGCGCTGGAAAATGATGGTACCTGCTCCGATGAAACCAATTCCGCTGACTACCTGGGCAGCAATACGTGACGGGTCGAGCCTGACATTCAAACCAGCATCGCGCGACTGAACCAGGATTTGCTCAAAGCCAAACTGGGAGACAATCATAAACAGGGCACTGCCCAACGCCACAAGGAAATGGGTGCGGAAACCTGCCTCTTTAGCACGATAACCGCGCTCCAATCCGATTGCGGCTCCTAAAATGGAGGCTACAAATAGCCTAAGTATGAACTCTGTCGTCATGCTAACTGAACACTAATTCTTCTTTCTCTGGATGCTTGTCAATCCGAATCGTACTGCCTGTGGCAACCTCACCACTGAGAATACGCTCACACAGACCGTCCTCAATGTAGTTTTGGATGGCGCGCTTCAGGGGACGGGCACCAAACTGCACGTCATAACCCTTGGTGGCAACGAATTCCTTGGCCTCGTCGCTGAGTTCCATCTTATAGCCCAATTTCTCCACTCGTTGGTATAAACCTTTGAGTTCTATGTCTATAATCTTCTTGATGGCATCCAAATCGAGTTGGTCAAAAGTGATGATTTCGTCCAAACGATTGAGGAACTCTGGGGCAAACTGCTTGCTGAGGCTCTTCTGGATGATGGCGCGGGCATGCTCCTTGTCGCTCTCGTTGAGACTGAGGCCCAAAGTGCCGCCGGCATTGAATCCGACTCCACGGCCAAACTCCTTCAGCTGGCGGGTGCCGGCATTGGAGGTCATGATGATGACAGTGTTGCGGAAATCTATCAGACGGCCGTTGCCATCAGTGAGCCTGCCTTCATCCAAAACTTGGAGCAACAGGTTGAACACGTTCCCGTGTGCCTTCTCTATCTCATCGAGAAGAACGATGGAGTAGGGGTGACGGCGTACTTTCTCCGTCAACTGACCTCCCTCATCATATCCGACATATCCCGGAGGGGCACCTACAAGACGGGAGACATTGAAACTCTCCGTAAACTCGCTCATGTCAATCCTAATCAGGTCTTCAGCACTGCCAAACATCTGTTCGGCGAGTTTCTTGGCGAGATAGGTCTTGCCAACACCGGTAGGACCGAGAAACATGAAGGCTCCGATGGGGTGGTTGGGGTCTTTAAGTCCGACACGGTTGCGCTGGATGGCTTTCACCATTTTCTCGATGGCAGCATCCTGGGCGATGACGGCTTTCTTCAGTTCCTCTCCCATGTTGCGGAGACGGATGCCCTCGGCCTCTGCCATGCGCTGAACGGGGACGCCGGTCATCATGGATACGACATCGGCCACCTCTTTTTCTGTGATGGTCTCACGCTGACCATTGTCGCCATTGTTCCACTCCTCATTCATACGACGCAGCTCCTCTTCCAAAACGGTCTGGCGGTCACGGAAACTGGCTGCCAACTCAAAGTTCTGGTTCTGAACCGCACCTTTCTTCTTGAGGTTGACCTCCTCTATCTCCTTCTCCTTGGCGATAATCTCTGGGGGGATGTTGGCATGCTGAAGATGCACGCGGGCTCCCACTTCATCCATGGCATCTATGGCTTTGTCGGGGAAGGAACGGTCGGTGACATAACGCCCTGTCAAACTCACACAACTGGCCAAGGCCTCTTCGGTGTAGTTGACATGATGGTGCTGCTCATAGCGGTCGCGGATATTCTGCAATATCTGAAGCGTTTCTTCCGCTGTGGTGGGCTCCACCATCACCTTTTGGAAACGACGCTCCAAAGCTCCGTCTTTCTCTATGCTCTTGCGGTACTCATCAAGGGTGGTGGCGCCAATGCACTGTATGGTGCCTCTTGCCAGTGCAGGCTTGAGAATGTTGGCTGCATCCATCGAACCAGGTGTCGAACCGGCTCCGATGATGGTGTGTACCTCGTCGATGAAGACGATGATGTCGGGACTTTGCTCCAATTCCTTGATCAAGGCTTTGATGCGCTCCTCAAACTGACCGCGATACTTGGTTCCTGCTACAACGGAGGTGAGGTCAAGACTCACCAGACGCTTGTTGAACAAGATGGGGGAGGTACGGTGCTTGACAATGAGTTGGGCCAATCCTTCAACAATGGCACTCTTGCCCACACCGGGCTCTCCAATGAGGATGGGATTGTTCTTCTTGCGGCGGCAGAGAATCTCCATCACACGCTGCATCTCATGCTCACGGCCCACCACGGGGTCGAGCTTGTTCTCAGATGCTGCCTGGGTGAGGTCGGTGGAAAAATTGTCCAACACAGGCGTCTTGCTGCCATTTTGTTTGCGAGCCTGTGCCGTTCCGGATGATTTGCCGCCCATGGCACCCATTCCGAGGTCATCGTCCTCTTCCTCTGGGTCATCTGGCATTCCTATACCGTCTGTCGGTTTGCTTGCTGTCTGCTGAAAATACTTTGATACTTCTTCGTAAGTCATGGAATAATTTTCTAATACCGTTTTTGCTCCATTGTCCACTCGGTCGTGGAGAATGGCCAATAGCAGATGGTGGATGTCCACCATCGGCGAATGCTGAAGCCGAGCCTCAAGTACTGCCAACTTGAGTATGTTGCTGGCTTGGGGGTCGAGAAGCAATTCCCTCGGATTCAAGGGGGCATTGCCTTTGTCTTTGCTTACCCTGCTTTCAAGTTCCTTCTTCAATGCATGTCTGTCAACCGTGAAACTATCCAAAAGATGGGTAATCACACCAGATTTATCCCTGAGAAGTGCCATCAGCAAATGCTCAGGACAAACCGATGCGCTGTCAAGCCGGGTGGCTTCCTCCCGACTGAATGACAGTATTTCTGATACCTTTTGTGAAAACTGGCTGTTTGCCATCTCTTTTACCTTAATATATAATACATGTCCAAATTCTCAACCAATTTACTGCAAATGCTGTGCCAAAGTATATGTTAGCCGAAGAATTTGTGGTATTCATCCTCAAAATTGGGAGTGAAGAAACTGTGGCCCATCTTGTTGCCAATCTCCTCTGGCGTAAAGAAACGGCCTCCTTCCAACTCATTTGTGTTGGGGATGATGTCACCATCATAAATGGTTTTGTACACATACACCAACTCACGCTCGCGCTTGCCTTCGAACACATACTTCCCAAGGAAGACAGGCTCGAAGTCAGTAATGCCCAATTCTTCGCCCACCTCACGGAAAAGGGCATGCTCCACTTCTTCAAGGTAGTCCACATGACCGCCTGTCGCCGTGTCCCATTTGTCTGGCTGTATGTCTTTCCATGCGGGACGATGCTGCAAATACAACTCTCCTTTTGAGTTGAACACATGCAGGTGAACCACAGGATGCAGCACCTTACTGCCGTCATGGGCTTGACTCCTGCAGATACTGCCGACAACCTGTCCTTCTTCATCTACGATAGGAAAAAGCTCTTTGGGATTGTCCATTGCGATGATTTGTTAAAGTAACACTATAAAGCCATCACAGCCGTGAAACAGTCACTAAATTGCTCACTGATTCCAAATGGCTCTTCTCTAAAGATGCCGAAAACGGTACTTCCGCTTCCACTCATCAATGCAAAAACAGCTCCTTTTTGATAAAGGGAGTCCTTGATTTCTCCCAACCGGGGATACTTTGCGAAGATGGATTCCTCGAAGTCGTTTTTCAACTCTTCGCGCCATGTCTCAATGGGTTGTCTGACAATGTCTCTGCAGCATTTTTCTGGTTGCCGTGGGGTAATTCCGGCATAAGCCTCTTTGGTGGAAACGGCGATGTCGGGCTTGACCAATGCCAAATAGTATCCACTCAGGTTGCCGTATTCTCCGTCAGCAGGTTCTAATTCATCTCCAATACCCGTTGCGAATGATGGTTCCGCAGTAATGAAGAAGGCGCAGTCGGCACCAAGCTTTGAGGCATAGCGCTCCATTTCTGCTATTCCCATGTTGAGGTGATACTCCTCGTCGAGAAGACGTATCATAAATGCGGCGTCGCTCGAACCGCCTCCCAGTCCGGCCTGTGTGGGTATGCGCTTGCACAGATGGGCATGAACACGCGGTAACCTGAAATCTTGCGCCAACAGGTTGTAGGCCCTGACAATCAGGTTGTCGGCTTCATTGCCGTCAATGACGATTCCGGTTGTCTTCAGGTCACAGGGTGTGTCACTGGGGAAATCATGGTCCATTTTGTGAACCTCAAGGGCATCACACAGTGGGATAGGGTAGAATACCGTTTCAAGTGAGTGATAGCCGTCGGCCCGCTTCGAAACAATATTAAGTCCTAAATTGATTTTGGCGCAAGGGAATATTGTCATGATTTTTTGCTTTGAGTCAGTTATCCATTAATATTTCCAATTTAATGATGTTACAAAGGTATGCAAAAATAATGGAAAAACATCGTTGGGGGGTAGGTTATTTCTCCTTCCCAACTGCAACAATTAACATTAATATTGATTTTATAGAGATTTATATGCCGATTTTTAACTTTTTTAGCAAAAAATTTGGATTTTGAAATATTTTTTAGTACTTTTGCGAGAAATTATGAATTTATCGTGAGAATCCGTCATTATTTTATCTTCGCTGGCTCAATGTTGATGTCATTGTTGCTGGCGAGTTGCGATTTCAAGTTGAAGCCTTTTGAGGAGGAAGAGGTGGATACACTTGAGATCAGGATTCAGCGTTATGACAGAATAGAGAGCTTGTATCTCACAACCGGCGACTTCTCCGCTCTTCAGCAGATGAGCACCGACTATCCCATAGAAACAAGGACATTGATTGAAAGGGTGCTCAATCTGGGCAACATCGATGACCCCAACATCAACAGCAAATTCCTCACTTTCTTTCAAGATTCCATCTTGCAGACAGTCATCTCGGATGCAGAACTGCAATTTGCCAACATGGACGACCTCAACAGGCAACTGACAGATGCGTTCCATAAGTTAAAAACATGGCTTCCTGATTTGAAAGTACCCCTCATATATGCACAGATTTCTGCACTTGACCAAAGCATTGTGGTTGGCAACGAGTCTGTTGGCATTTGTCTGGACAAATATCTGGGGGAGGATTATCCCCTTTATAAGAGATTCTACAGCGCTGAACAACGGAAAACTATGAAGCGAAGCTATGTGGTTCCCGACTTCCTCTGCTTTTATCTTGTGAGCATCTACAGCCTTCCCAATTTCAGGGAAGCGTCACAGCAGGAGCGCGATATGCATTTCGCCAAAATACAGTGGGTGGCCAACAAAGTGATGGCGGTTAGATTCTTTGAATCAGAAAATGTCAATGCCATCGACCGGTATATGGCGGAACATCCGGAATACTCTGTTGCCCAACTGCTTAAGGACACGGATTATTCACGTTTCAAGGTTAAGAAATAAAGATTTCCAGTGGCGGAGGCCTGCATGATGCGACGGATGTGTCAACGGCCCAACTTGATGACTTCTTCTCCCACTTTTACGATATACATCTGATGGGGCGGCAATGTGAGCCGGAGACTGGTTTCACGGGCTACCGTCGACATTACGATAACACCCCTTAGGTCGTAAACATGGATTTTTGTGCCTTTCTCGACATCATTCAACGTCAGGACTCCTTCATTCCATCCCCATTTCCATCTTCTTGACAGACTGTTGTCAATGCCACCATCATCATCATACTGGGCGGTGATGGTCAGCCTTTGGCATGTGGGTACCGTCATGGTGAACGAGGAACCTGTGATGGTCTTTGTAGTTGGGGAATCGGAACCAAACTGATTGATTGTCCAGCCTGTGATGATTCTGCCATTGGCTGGCGCACCCTCTATGGTGTATGAGCGGTTGGCATAGAGTCTGCCATTGAATTTTCCTTTCGTCAGATGGATGCCGTTGATGTGGATACTGATGGCCTGCAGGTCGGTCTCATCGGCATCCTGGTTGATGGCTACAGGTATGGCTTGACCAAGGTCATAGTATTGGGCAAGTTGGTTGTAGAAATTGTCGGTGCGGGCAACCATCCAGTTGCGGGCTGTGTTCAGTTCTGTCGTATAGTTGGGCCACCATTGGTTGATGAGTCTTCTGTGGTTGGGGTACTCTGTCTTAATCATCTCATACATGGGGTCCCATATCTCCCGTGTTCCGGCCGCATGAAGGAAATCGCCCATATACACAGTGGCATGGTCGATGAACTCTCGTTTGAAGTCGGCATCGTCCATCAACCTTCTGAACAACAGGGTGTATTCGGGTTTGTTGCCCCAGTCGCGGCTGGGGTCATAATTGGGGTTATAGAGCCACTCAATAGTTTTATAGTCGGCGGATGAGCCATATAGTCCGATGCCAAAATCCGTGTCCTTGGCAACAAAACGCCATTTGCCGTCATCTGTGCGTGGGCGCCACATCACAATATTGTTGCCTGGAAAGTCCTGATTGTTGAAATAGAGGTCCATCACCATCAGGTTGATGAATTCTTTCCAATCCATCCATTGTGAGAATTCCTCAAGGGTGTGGCCCTCTTCATTGTAGAAATCCCTGAACTGCCTCCAATTGGTCTTGTCGCCTGCCTTCAGCTGCGACCAATTCTCAATCATGTCGATATCTTCCAAACCGTCATAGTTGGTGTAGATATTGTCCTCATTGCTGCGCTCCCGTATATTGAGGATGCCCTTATAGGTGCCGTTGATATAGATGACGGCGGGCCGCCATGCCTGCCAGTCGAGGTCGGTGTTTTGTCCCATCACCCTTTGGATGATGGCGTCACGCATGTAGAGATAGTCGAAATCATTGCCGGCATTCCTGAGAATGATGGACTTGAAGTCATCGACACCGGGGCGTTGGTCGGGGAAGAACTCATATTGCAGCCTTTTCTTTCCAAAGCGTTTGTGGGCATACACAATGAGAGACTTCAGTTGGCTGTCCCTTGACGCTCCGCCCTGTACCCTCGTCTCACACAATTGGTTGATGTCGCTTTCACATCCTGCTCCCTCAAAGTACTCAAAATTGATTGGGCGACGCCAATTGTATTTGTAGTTCTTTTGCCCGCTGTTGTAAGTGCCGTCGACATAGATACCCAACTTGTTGTCATAGAAAAACTTGCTGGCAGTGACAATGGAGATGACGGGCAATGTGACTTCTCTGGGGAAAATGATGTAGGAATGAGTGGTTGAACGGGGGGAGAGATAACCGTTACAGAACAGTTTCGCCCTCACACATTGGGTGTTGCTGATGTTGAGGGGATAGGTGTAGATGGGACTGGTAGATGAGGGCTCTTCTCCTGTGACGGTATAGCGGATAATGGTGCCTTCCGGACTGCCTTTGGGTACGGACAACCGCAACTGGATAGCATGGTTGCCGGTGAAAACTCTTCCTTTCTCACTGAAAACAGGCTCTCCCAAAACCTCAGTACACAGACTTCCGCAATTGGATGCGGATGGGGTAGGGGTAGCTTGGTAACCCCAAGTGGGACTGCCGTCCGTCTCCCTGCCGTATGCGATGTTGGGAGCAGGTTGCTTCGCCAATCCCGTCACTTGGTCCACGATGGTGCTCTGCTTGAATAGAAACACTGAACCTCCCTTCCCAGACTCGAGCCTAAACGGGGTATGTCGACCAGTAGACTCTTTGTCACAATAAATGACAACGAATTGGCGTGGAGCTACTTGTTGGGAAGGTAGCTTCCACGCCTCACTGGGTTGGTCTGTGATACCGAGCCTGTAGTCGGACAGCCTGACAGCCGTATTGCTGTTATTGTACAGTTCTACCCATGAGTCAGGAAATTCGTTGACGTCATCCATCAGGCAGTCTATATTCGACTGCATGACTTCATTGATGACCAACTGAGCCCGTGTCGATAGGGGAGAGGCGGTGGCCAGCAATAAGATGAGTAGGAGTGTCCGACAATTCATTAAAGACTTTAATAAACAAAGCGTTATATCAGTCAGTCAAGCACTTATCAAGCTCTTTCGCAATGTATTTTTTATCAAGATTTTGACCGATGAATACAATTTTCTGCATTCGGTCGCCATATTTCTCGTCCCAGTCTTGCCTCAGACCTGGCTCGCGGCTCATGAGGTCAGCAAGCTCATCTTTGGGCATCGTGGCATACCATCTGCCTGCGTTTCTAATGCTCACTTGCTTGCCTGCTTGTTCAAACAAGTAACAGACATCAAGCTCATCACGGAAGAAACATAATCCTTTGGCTCTGATGACGCCTTCAGGCCATTTACGGGCTACAAATTCATCAAACAGACCAAGGTCCATAGGACGACGACGATAATAAACATAGGTTCCAATTCCATATTCCTCAGCTTCTCCTTCGTCATGATGATGGTGGTGATGGTGATGATGCTCGTGCTCATGCTCATGATCATGCTCATGCTCATGCTCGTGGTCATGGTCATGGTCATGCTCGTGCTCGTCATCATCGTCGTCATCATCATCATCTTCGCCTTCTTCACGATGTTTCTCAAGTTCCTTAACCCATGTGGCGGAGGATGCTACCTCATTGAAATCAAAGAGGTGTGTATTGAGAAGCTTGGTGAGTTCCACATCTCCGTAGTCACATTCAATGATTTCTGCCTGTGGCTGCAAGGTATGGACTATCTGTCGGATACGCTCCAATTCCTCAGGTTCCACCTCAGATGCCTTGTTGAGCAATACGATGTTGCAGAATTCTATTTGTTGGATGACAAGATTTTCAATGTCTTCTTCGTCCAAATTTTGTTTCAGCAAATCCATTCCGCCGCCGAAATCACTTTTCATTCTCAGGGCATCAACCACGGTGGTGATGCAGTCAAGTCTGCAAATGCCGTCTTTCACATATTCCAAACCCATAGAGGGGATCGAACAGATAGTCTGGGCGATAGGTGCCGGCTCACAGATGCCGCTGGCCTCAATGACGATGTAGTCGAATTGATGCATACGGGTAATGTCACGCAACTGTTCCACCAAATCCATCTTCAAGGTGCAGCAGATGCACCCGTTTTGAAGAGCAACAAGACTTTCGTCCTTTTTACCCACAATTCCGCCTTTTTCTATCAAGTCGGCATCAATGTTGACTTCGCCAATGTCATTCACGATAACCGCGAATTTGATTCCTCGCTTGTTGGAGAGAATTCTGTTCAACAATGTTGTTTTTCCGCTTCCTAAATAACCGGTGAGAAGCAAAACTGGAATTTCTTGAATTTCCATTTTTTTCTTAATTAAATCTTATCCTTAAAAATGTTGGTGCTAAATTAATGCTGCAAAGTTAGTTCTTTTATACGAAATATGGCATTTTATGCGTTATTTTATTAATAAGGTAATTTTGTATTCAAATTCAACATAATCAGTATTATGATAAATAGAATATTTGTATTTGCTGATTTTTGCCCTATCGTTTCACTTTTCCAATTTGAATAGATAGATTTGAAACAGATTGCCACTCCTTACAATTATCGAAGCAAAAACTTCAACCATATAAAAATAATAAGATGACACTGCAGCTCCCCGTTTCCGAAGCCATGTCGCTGATTAAACAAAACAGCGGACAAAACATCAGCCTACATGTGGTAAATGAAAAAACCATCAATGTGAGCTACCCTGTACAAGTCAACGTGCCTATTTTGGGCCATGTCTCTAAAAATGTCAATCTCGACCTCATTGTCGACAAGATTGAGGACAAGGATGTTTTCTTTCACTATGCCACCGGAGTTTTCGGAGGTGACACGCTTTTGGACATGATACTTACAGCTATTCCAGTACTCAACAAAACTCCGGCACTCCAAAGACAAGACGGAGGTGGTCTTATCGTTCACCTTAATGAAATAAAATGGGTAAAGGACTCCCTCAAGCAGATTGTAATCAAAAGCCTGAAATTCGCCAACGACACCATCGCCATTGGATTCACCACAAAACAATAGTCTTGTCTTTCTCACATAATCTCATAGAACACTTAGAAGCTTTAAAAACTTCTAAATATCTAATTTTTCTAGAATCAGCCACTATTTAACTTCTTTTAACTAAAAGAACAATGTCTAAGAAACGCTCAAAAACAAAAACTATGTTGTGGATAGCTCTTTTTATCATCGTTGCATCTATAGTAGCCGTCGTAGGCTGCTACTGGGCAGTAACGTCGGCTGCAGAAGGACGTATGTTTACTGATGTAAGCAAAACACCTGAAAGACGCGTTGCCCTACTGCTCGGCACCTCCCCTATCGGTCGCAGCGGCAAGCCCAACCAGTTCTTTCTGCGCCGTATAGATGCTACCGCCAAACTATACAAAGCGGGAAAGTTCAGCAAACTGATTATCAGCGGTGCCAATCGGCCCGAGGAGTTCAACGAACCAGAAGAGATGAAGGCAGCTTTGGTGAGACAAGGTGTGCCGGGCAGCATTATGCAACTGGATGGCGAAGGATTCCGCACAATCAACTCCATCGTACGGGCAAAGGATGTGTACGGAGCGGACTCCATCCTCATCATCTCACAAGAGTTTCACAACCAGCGCGCGCTTTTCTTGGCAAAACACAAAGGAATCGAGGCTGTGGCATTCAATGCCAGCAACACCTCCAGTCGAAAATGGCGGATAAAGATGCTGATGCGCGAAAGCCTCGCCCGAGTGAAGGCCACCATTGAGGCGATGGGACTATGACTATTTCCGATGAATGCCGCTCAACCTGACTTATTTCTTCAGTTGGGCGGCAACCCACAAAACAACAACTGCTCCTACTATGGCTGTACCTAACTGACCTATGGTACCGCCCCAGTTGATGTTCAACAAATCAAACAGGAAACCGCCAGCAAAACCACCGATAATACCGAGAACAAGATTCCACAGAATACCGCTGCTGCTCCTGTCCATAATCTTGTTGGCTATAAAACCTGCCAAAATACCAATAATAATCGATCCAATAAGTCCCATACTTGCTATTTTTTAATAATGGCACAAAGTTACAACTAAATTGTCAGCAACCAAAACAAACTACGATGTTTTTCTTATGGAAGATATCATTGTTAGTCGACCTGGTTTTGGCACTACCCATCCTTATGCGACGTTCACTACATCCTTGAACTTCAAGGTGGCGTAATTGGAGAGAGTCACCTTATACCCATCATCTACCTTCTCGATTTTGACGAGGGGGACATTATGGTAGTAAGCGTCCATGAATGTGGAAATGATGGAAGGAACCAAGGTAGCAGGAACGGCGTCCGTATTGCAGTCCACAGTTTTCCAACTGCCGTTTTCGTTGAATTCTACCTGAATGCCATCGTTGAGTGTGGCTGCAAAGTTTGTTCCGACGGAGGTGGTTGTCTCCGATGCGAAAGCGATGCTCCTATTGGGGAAATTGTTCTGTACAAAAAATCTTGCCGCCAAGGGAAGGCTCTCTGCGAAGATTGTTTTTTCACTCTGTTTTTCTGTTGCGGGTCGGGTCATCTTTTTGATGAAAGCGGACACCTTTGTGATAGTCTTATTCATATCCTTTTAGTTTTTTGTTGTTATCTTTTTGTTTTCTAATGCAAAGTTAAGGCTGCTTTCATCTGCTTGGATGTTTTTTGACTACTTTCTCCTCCACTCGTAGCGGCATGATACCTCTTTTGCGACAAAAGGGCACCACACGTGACAAATCTGTCGCAACACAGTCCAAAAGGCGACAGCTCCTTTAACAACCCAACCACAGAGAAAGCTGAGCAAATTTTCTCCAAATAATAGTCGTATTTCATAGAATTTCATTACTTTTGCCTTATAAAACCTCTAAAATATTGCTTTACCTGTACGTGGAGAAAATTGAACCCTACCCTATCGATATTTAACAAGGTCAAGACTGGCATACTGCAGCATAAGTCTTTAGCACCATCTTGCCAACCAATTACCTTTTAATGTATTAAATCTATATGAACAACAATAATCTGACAAAAGTGGCTTTACGCTATCGCGCAGTGTTTCTTGACATCAGCCGCGAGGACATCAACATGACTTCTGAACCGACTCTTCCTGTGATGGCTTTCATTGCCCGACTGAAGGAGAACGGTTTCTGTGTCAGTGAGGAACTGCTCCATGCACTAAACGGGATTCCTGTCAGCAGACTGGCGGAAATCACCGAGTGCATCAATGACGTGATGGGTGTCTCCCTCAATTGGGCTTCACTTGTCAAGGGGTGGAATGTACCGACTGGCGAGACAATTGCCGACCATATTGTCACGCTCATGGCAAACATCTTCGGTGAGGAAGCGGGATTCACGGGCACTACCCTACCCTGCGAGCATCTCATCCCAGATGGCACCTTCCCGCTCGAGCGCTACAACGGATGTCCATTCTGCGGCACACCATTCATAACGGCAGATTTCGTATACAAGGGACAAGGCTCAAAATTGAAGGAATTGCGCTTGTTTACCGTCAATGACATCAAACATGTTTTTACTACGCTGCTGTCTTCTGCCACACCGCTCGATGCCACTCAGGAAGAATCATTGATACAACTGCTCCAAGAATTTCCATTACCAGAAGACATAGAAATCCCCATAAAGGAGACCATCATGCTGGTAATCAAACAGTTGTCGGAACAGAACAAGGCAGAGGAAGCATCAAGATGGTTGAAAACTCCCACCGATGTGCTCCGCTATCTATGGTATGAGAAGACAGGTCATGTGAAGATTATCGAACCAAAGACGCTCGTCACCCATGCGAGCAGATTGTATTATCATATGTGGGGACCGCTCGACAAGAGTATGGATGCAGCCAAGGAGATGAAACAGAAACTGATGCTGAAATACGACCGAAAAGCATGCCTCAGGGTGGCTAAATGGCTGAATGCCATGCCGATGACAGCACAGCAAGCCGCCGAGAACATGAACCCCAAGCGTGGCATGTGGGTGCGTATGATACGCGCCCTCCGTCTGGGTGAGTATTCACGCAAGAAGGACTTCGGTCACCTGGCAGAAATCATGGATGTGTTCTACAAGCAGGACTACTCCACATGGCAAGGACAAGTGGACATGGCACGCAAGGAGAACGACACGGACAGGGTGCTTGGCCTACTCAAGGAGCGTCCGGGAATGTTCGCCCGTTGCCTGTTTGCCACCATGCTCCGCTTCGGCAGCGAAAAGACCCTTACCGCATTTGAGGAAATTGCCGATAAGATTCCGGCACGCCTGCTGTTGTCGCTCGGCAATGCGGCTGAGTCCTACTTCGACCCGAAAATGATGCGTCTCGCCCGTCCCATAACGGGAGTAAGCCACACTATTCAGGCGAACAAGATGCTGGCGCTTTATGGCGATGCTGACCTCAAGGCAATGGTGGAAAAGGTGAACAGTCTCTATACCGCTTCCATGGCAAATCGCTTCGCTGCCATGAAAACAGAGGCAAAGACCATCTTCATCGACCCGAATCTATATCACATCCCAGTGAGTGTGGGCGACCGCTCCACCACCATCCAGGACACATCATGCGCACTGATGGGTACACGCTTCCCAGTGGAGGGAGATGCCGTGCGGTTGTTCCTCCAGTGGGGCAAGGGAATGCATGCACAAAGACTTGATATGGACCTGAGTGCGCGCATCACTTTGCCGTTCAACAAGGTTGAAGAATGTGCCTACTACAATCTCACATGCGTGGGCGCAAAGCACTCCGGCGACATCCGCGCCATCCCTGAGATGGTGGGGACGGCTGAGTATATCGAACTGTCGCTGCCGGAATTGGAGAAGGCTGAGGCAAAATATGTAATCTTCACCTGCAACGCCTACACCGCCGGTTCCCTCTCCCCCAATCTCGTTGTGGGATGGATGGACTCGGCTTTCCCAATGAAACTTTCAGAGAAAAAAGGTGTGGCATACGATCCGTCATGCGTCCAGCACATGGTGCGCATCAGCGAGAGCAACCTCTCCAAGGGATTGGTCTTCGGTGTGCTCGATGTGCCCAAGCGTGAGATTATCTGGCTGGAGATGCCGTTCACCTCGCAGACACTGAGAGGGGCCAACGGTGAGGCAATTGAGGCGCTGCTCCACAAATTGGAATCGAAACTCTCCGTTGGCGAACTGCTTGACATCAAGGCGAAGGCGCAGCAACTGGCAATGGTGGAGTCTGCGGATGAGGCGGATGAGGCATACACCTACGAATGGGCGCTCAACCCCGCAGAGGTAACCAAACTGTTAAGCGGCAATTAATCCACAATTCCACTGATGATGAGGAAAAAAATACAAAGCATATTGAGACAACTGCTGCGCAGTCCAAGGGAATTTCCCGTAGAGGCAGCAATGGGATTGATGTTCTTCTGCATCAGTGCCTGGCATACAAGTCGTGCTGGATGGGATAATGTCACAGGCGAACTGACAAGCGGTGTCAATGCCGACATCCTTTGGCTGTTCGTACCTCTGCTGGTGCTTACATTCTGGTTGCACAAGGTCAATCGATGGGCTTATTTCGCATCGGGATTGCTGTTCCTGCCTTTGATGGCGCTTAATCTCAAGCCATTCCTGTGGACTTATGGTTTTGCCTTCACCTATGTTCTGGCTGCCATCCTGCTGCTGGTGGGAGTACGGCGCATGGAAAACAGAAGTTTTGCGGCTCATGCCCTGCATGTGGTGACGCAATTGTTCTTCGGCCTCGTCATCTCTGGACTGCTAACTGGTGCTGTCATCGCCATAGTCGCCTCTTTCCTCTACATCTTCGGTATTGACACACCACAACATATTTTTGAGTATATCCTTGAATTCATTGGGTTCTTCATCGCGCCACAGGTCTGCTGCACGCTCATATCACAGGATGAAGATGAGGTCCGCGAACCTGCCAAGGTGTTGCGCCTCATTCTCAACTTCATCCTATCACCGGCCGTCATCATCTACACGGTCATCCTCTATGTCTATTTCATCAAGATTGTCCTTGTGTGGGACCTGCCAAAAGGTGGCGTAGCATGGTTGGTCATGGGCTTTGTCACGGTGGCTCTGGTGGGAAGACTCATGCAATATGTGCTCAGCCAACACTTCTACGACTGGTTCTACCGCAACTTCACATGGATTGCCATACCGCCACTCATCATGTACTGGGTGGGCTCCATCTACCGCATACGCTTGTACAGTTTCACTGAGAGCCGGTTCTACCTGATGGTGGCAGGTGCCCTGATGACACTCTTCATCCTCATGCTGCTCTGGCGCCGAACCCGCAGATTCCAACTGATGGCACTCATTTTCGGTGCAGCCATCATCGTGTTCACCTACATCCCCGGCATCTCTGCCAAAAGCATCGGTTTCAGATGCCAGAAGACGCGACTGCAGCAGTACATCACAAACTTGAAACTGCTGGACTCGAAGACGGGCAAATTTGTCCAAAAGCTTGACATGGAGAAAATCAGGAACGACAGCTTGGTCAGCGAACAATATCAAGAGGTGTGCAGCATCATCGAGTATGTGCGCAATAACATGGGGCGTGATACCTTCACTGAAAAATATGGCAAATGGAGCTGGTATGACTCCGATTTTGATAAGAACCGCCATTCTGAGCCTATTGGCGACTATTACTATTGCCTCACCCCCGTCCATTTAGGTGAATACAACATCATGCTGCCCTCTGACAATTATAGCATCCAATGGGGAGAAGGCATAGTAAGGGTGAAGAGAGACGATAAGGTCGTGTTGGTCTATCCCATCAATGAGAGAGCACAAAACAACTCCCAGTTGCTTGATACCCCCGACAGCCTGTTCCTATGGCGCAACGACTCCCTGATGCTCGTTCTGAACAACATCTATGTGGATTCCAATGGCACGGTAAGGGCTGGTTCCAACAATTTCCTGTTGTTTAGAAAAGCAGAATAATCCATGATGGTGCCGTCCTTCGACAAAAAAGACCACTATTTTGAGAATCTGACGATTGTGCAAAATAGTGGTCTATATGATATTATTATATTTCCCTCAGTTTATAGGATTCTTTCCTACTCCCACTCTATGGTTGATGGCGGTTTTGAGGAGATGTCATAGCATACTCGGTTCACTCCCCTTACCTTGTTGATAATCTCATTCGACACTCGCGCCATAAAATCATAAGGCAGATGTGCCCAGTCTGCGGTCATCGCATCAGTGCTGGTGACGGCACGCAGGGCAACTGGATGCTCGTAGGTTCTTTCATCACCCATCACACCCACACTGCGGACGGTGGAAAGCAAAATGGCTCCTGCCTGCCAAATCTTGTCGTACAAGACCTCTCCATCCTCACAGACGTACTGCAGCATCGACTCAATATAAATGTCATCTGCTTCCTGAAGAATACGCACCTTTTCGGGAGTGATGTCTCCGAGGATGCGGACAGCAAGTCCCGGACCGGGGAATGGATGGCGCTTGATAAGCCGTTCGGGCATGTTCAACTGGTAGCCCACACGCCTCACCTCATCCTTGAACAGCCATTTCAACGGCTCACAGAGCTGCAGATGCATCTCTTTGGGCAGACCGCCTACATTGTGATGACTCTTGATGACCATACCTGTGATGCTGAGACTCTCGATGCGGTCGGGATAAATGGTGCCCTGGGCAAGCCATTTGGCATCGGTGATTTTCTTGGCTTCTGCATTAAACACCTCAACAAAGTCGCGGCCGATGATTTTACGCTTCTGCTCTGGGTCGGAAACACCCTCAAGGTCGGCGAAGAACTTGCTGCTGGCATCTACGCCTATCACGTTGAGGCCCAAGCCTTTGTATGCATCCATCACCTTATTGAATTCATTTTTGCGCAACATACCATGGTCGACAAAAATACAGGTGAGACGGTCGCCGATGGCGCGGTTGAGCAATACAGCACAGACGGAGGAGTCTACACCGCCACTGAGTCCAAGTATGACACGGTCATTTCCTATCTGTTGCTTCAACTCTGCCACTGTGGTCTCGACAAAAGATGCCGGACTCCATTCCTGACGGCTTCCGCAGATGTTGACAACGAAGTTGCGAAGCAAATCTTTACCCTGGGTGGTGTGGAATACCTCTGGATGGAACTGAACCGCCCACAAAGGAAGCTGCTCACTGGCATATGCCGCATATTTGACATCTGCCGTGGAAGCGATGGCGTGACAGTCGGAGGGAATGGCGGTGATGGTGTCGCCATGACTCATCCAAACCTGTGAGTTGGGTTCAAAACCCTGGAAAAGAGGGTTGGATGCATCGAATGACTGAAGATTGGCACGCCCATACTCTCTCGTGTTGGTCTTCTCCACTTTTCCACCACCGGATTGGGCGATGAATTGTGCGCCATAGCAGATGCCAAGCACAGGAATGCGCCCAACAAACTGACTGAGGTCAACGCGAAATGCCTGCGGGTCGTGAACGGAGAAGGGCGAACCGCTGAGGATGACACCTATCACTGTGGGGTCGCCGACAGGAAATTTGTTGTAGGGCAGAATCTCACAAAACGTATCGAGCTCACGCACGCGTCTGCCTATCAGTTGGGTGGTCTGTGACCCAAAGTCGAGAATGATGATCTTTTGCATATGAAATGGTTTTTGGTTTTGCTGTAATTATGGCATAGATTCAGATGGGGTGGACAACTGCCGGATGAATTGCTCGGCTTTTTCCAATGTATCCAACTTTCCCACATCCATGAGTCGGAGGTCGGTCTTCAAATATCCCTTGATGCGAACCTTGTCGCATAGCGAGAGATAGAAGTCAATGATGCCGAAACGCTCGGGCCAACCTTGCATCATCTGTAGGAGTCTGGGGGATATGACGTGGATACCCGCAAATGCCAACTTCCGATATAAAGAGGGGTCGAGTGAGGTATAGGGTGAGCGTACCTCTCCTGTCCCAATGTGCGTCCAGCCCTTCATCAGCATGCCTTCATCAAAGAGCAGATACCTGCTCGTTTGACGCTCGCTGACCAACAGTGTGGCGTCAGCGTCTGCTGCGTGCGAGTACAACTTGCCAAGGTCGACATTGCTGAGAATATCCACATTATGTATCAACACATGGCTGTCGGAAGAGAACAGGGAAGCGGCCTTACGCAGCCCGCCGCCAGTCTCCAGTAGGGCTTCTCTTTCGTCTGAGAAGAGAATGTCCATACATGTACGGGGATGCTCATTCACGTAGTCCACGATTTGGTCGGCAAAATGGTGCACATTGATGACAACACGCTCAAAACCGGCTGACTCCAATCGGTCGAGCACATGGTCGAGCAATGGCTTCTCCCCTACCCTGACCAAGGCCTTCGGCATGGTATCGGTGAGGGGGCGGAGCCTGGTACCCAGGCCGGCTGCAAAAATCATGGCCTGTCTCATCTTGCGGGCAAAATTTGGTTGATTCCTTGTTCACGATGGCATATCCTTACCTCGATGCCAAACTTTTTGTTGAGGTGTTCGGCAAGATGCTGTGCGGAGTATACACTGCGGTGCTGACCTCCGGTGCATCCAAAAGAGAACATAAGGTCTGTAAAACCTCTCTGAAGATAACGCGCCACATGGGCATCTGCCAATTGGTAAACGTGTCCGAGAAAGGTGACAATCTCTCCGTCGTCCTCCAAAAAACGGATGACGGGCTCGTCGAGACCGGTCAGTTTCTTGTATGGCTCATACCTTCCGGGGTTGTGGGTGCTGCGGCAGTCAAACACATAACCACCTCCATTGCCGGATTCGTCATCGGGAATCCCCTTACGGTAGGAGAAACTGAAAACCCTTACCACCAGCGGGCCCTTACCGTCGTATTTCGAAAAAGTGGCAGGACCGTCATTGGAGTGGGCCTGATAAATATTGGAGTCGGTGGTGCGATATCCGTCCGTACGTTGCTTGGGCTCGTCTTTCACCTCAAACTGGGGCAATTGGGTAAGTCTGCTCAGCACATCCATCAGATAGGGATAATGGAAATTCTCTGCTGCCAGCATACGTCTGAGGTTGTCAATGGCGGGCGGGATGGAGTCGATGAAGTGTTGTTTGCGCTCAAAATAGCCTCTGTAACCGTATGCGCCCAAAACCTGCAGGGTTCGGAATAGCACAAAGAGTGACAGACGTTCCACAAAGTGACGCTTGGAGGGTACCTCGGTGAATTGCTTGAGGGAATAATAGTATTCGTAAATCAGCTTGCGGCGAAGTTTGTCGGGATAACGGGCGGACGCCTGCCAGAGAAATGAGGCGAGGTCATAGTAATACGGCCCTTTTCGGCCTCCCTGGAAATCAATAAACGAGGGCTTCCCTTCCTTGTCGAGCATCACATTGCGGGCTTGGAAGTCGCGGTACATGAAACTGTCTGTGGGCTCTGCCAACAAGTCTTTTGCCATCAGCCTGAAATTGGCCTCCAACTTCAGTTCATGGAAGTCAAGGTCTGTGGGTTTGAGAAAACAATACTTGAAGTAGTTGAGGTCGAACAACACATTCTCCTCATTGAATTCGGGCTGAGGGTAACAATATGACCAGTCCAATCCACGGGCACCGCGGATTTGGAAATTGGGAAGTTGCCTGATGGTCTCCACCAAAAGATTCTGTTCCTTTAAATTATATCGCCCTCCGGCTTCCCTGCCGCCCTTGAGCGCGTCAAAAAGTGACTCTTTGCCCAAGTCTTTCTGGAGGTACCTCATCCGGTCTTCACTGACGGCAATCACATCAGGAACAGGCAACTTGCGTTTCCTGAAATGACCGGAAAGATAGATGAAAGCATCGTTCTCGTCTCGGCTGGTGCCTACCACACCGATGACTGTCTCTCCATCGGAATTGCCCAAACGGTAATAGGCACGGTTGCTTCCTGCACCTGCCAAGGCTTCAATGCTGGCTGGTGCCTTACCAAAATGTGATGTGTATAATTGACGCAGTAATTGCATGCTGATATTCAATCCCTTTGCTCAGACCTAGACTGGCCGTTGTCATTGTCGTTTTCCTCGTTCTCTTCCATGGCTTGTTGCTGCTCTTCCCACTCACGGCGGCGTTTGTTGTCGTATTTGAGCAAAAAAGAATCGATGAGCAGCAACAGCATCATGATGCCCAAAGCCATGAGGAATGAACGTGTGAGATATATCAATGCTGCTGAAAGCAACAAAAGAAAAATCAAGTGAAGTATGGTTTTCTTGTCCATGACGATATAATGACGAATCTCTTTTGGGGGTGTAAAGGTACTAAAAAGTACCCGTTTTTTCAAACATATCCCTCGTTTTTTGTTTATCCACAAAAAAATTGAATGGATTTTTGAGTTTTCACCATACTTTTGTTATTTTTGCATAGCAGAAAGCAAGATTTGCTTAAACCATCATTCAAAGACTTCCAGACCATGCAGGAAAGTAAATATTTGGTTGCTAACGAACATGACGCATTATGGGGACTGACGGTCAGCACCGTCGGATATGATGCGGTTGAGCCGGGTGAGCACTACCCTACCAAGGGCCATGCGGATGGATATTACTTTGACATGGAAAGAGGAAGGGTATTGAATGAATATCAGATGCTTTATCTGATGGAGGGCGAAGGGACATTCCAATCTGCTCACATTGAAAGCACGACAATAAAAGCAGGCGACATTTTCCTGCTGTTCCCTGGAGAATGGCACACTTACGGGCCATTGCCAAAATCGAAATGGAAAAGCTATTGGATTGGATTCAAAGGGCGCAACATCGACGACAGGGTGAACAACAACTTCCTGCATCCCTCGAAAGCCATCTACCATGTGGGGTATTCTTCTGAAATCATCGAACTGTATAAAGCAGCGATGAAGGCTGCATTCGAGGAGGCCGCACATTCACAACAAATGCTGGCAGGGATAGTCAACCACCTCCTGGGGGCAATGTATTCCCTGGAGCGCATTATAGAACTCAACAAGAATCACGGCCAGGTGGAAATGGTAGGCAAGGCTCGCATCCGAATACGTGAGTCGCTGGAGAGCGATCTTACCATCCAGCAATTGGCTGATTCATTGGGGGTGAGCTATTCCAACTTCCGAAAACTCTTCAAGTTGCACACAGGACTCTCCCCTGCCCTATATCAGCAGGATTTACGTCTGCAGCGTGCCAAGGAACTGCTTTCGACTACAAAGATGAGTATCAAGGAAATCGCCTATAGATTGAATTTCGAATCGCCAGATTATTTCTCATCCCGTTTTCGTATGAAGACAGGAATGAAACCCAGCGAATTCAGAAAACAAGGGTTGGCGGGAAAAAGAGATGAATAAGTAATGATTATCGAATAATTAATAAACTATTTGAAAACTATGAAAAGTATTTTGGAAAACCGTCCTGACTTGCGTGGAGAAATTGAGAAAATCGCAGAGGTAGCCGGCTATTTGTGGCAAAATGGATGGGCAGAGCGCAATGGTGGCAACATCACCGTCAACATCACAAAATTTGTGGACGACGAGATTCGTTCCATGCCTGCCATCAGTGAGGTGAAACCTATCGGTGTCGCTCTCCCCTTCCTCAAGGGATGCTATTTCTATTGCAAGGGGACAGGAAAAAGAATGCGTGACCTCGCACGATGGCCAATGAGCAACGGAAGCGTGATTCGCATCCTCGACGACTGTGCCAGTTATGTGATTATTGCTGATGAGCCAGTATTGCCCACCAGTGAACTGCCCTCACATCTCACGGTACATAATCATCTGATAGAAAAAGGCTCACCATACACCGCAACAGTGCATACCCATCCCATCGAGCTGGTGGCAATGAGCCACTCGAAGAAATTCCTCGAGAAGGATGTGCTGACCAATATCCTGTGGAGCATGATTCCCGAGACAAAAGCATTCTGTCCGCTCGGACTGGGCATCATTCCTTATACATTGCCTGGCAGTGTGGAACTGGCTGATGCCACCTTGAGGGAACTCGATGACTACGATGTCGTTTTGTGGGAAAAACATGGCGTTTTCGCACAGGGACTTGACGTGATGGATGCCTTTGACCAAATAGATGTGCTCTCGAAGAGTGCGAAAATATACATCAATGCCCGTTGTATGGGATTTGAGCCGGATGGCATGACTCAGGAACAGATGAAGGAAATGTCAGTGGCTTTCAATCTCCCGAAATAACAATAACAAATAGCACCCAAAAACAAGAAATCCGGCTCCACTCAGGAAGCCGGATTTCTTGTCTTGTAGAGTTATTCTGCTTATGTAGGTAGGTAGGTTAATTAATAGTTCTCTCCATATCGCTCCTTGGCGATACTGTCAAGGGTGCGGCCACGGGTGTTGGGACAGCAAATGAAGCCCACAACGAGGGAAATGAGCAACAAGGCTATCATACAATAGGCGGCAATGGTGAATCCCTCACCGTTCTCTCCATAGATATAGGTGAAAATCAAACCCCATACAGCGGATAGACCACGGACGATGAAGAACATCAAACCTTGGGCGCCGGCACGGAATTTGGCGGGGAACAGCTCAGAACCCCACAGAGCATAGAATATCTGTGGTGACGAACCGCCTTGGATGCCCCAAAGGACAGCAAACAGCCACAGTCCGGCACGACCATTGACACCAATGGTAACGATGACAAGCCATGCACAGATGGCGACTACCAAACCAAAAGTATAGATAGCTTTGTGGCTGGTCTTGTCAATGAGCTTAGACACGATGAATGTCACACCGACGATAATGGCCCATTGGATGCAGTTCATCCAGTTGGCTTGCTCGTTGGTCACTCCGCCTGCCGTCTCATAAATATGAGGCTGGAAGAATCCCATCACCGAAGCCACCAGGTTCCAGGTCAGATAGATGGTTGCCAAGAAACATACTGTCTTGACTGCAACACTGTTGGAGAACAGCACTCCGAAAGCATGAAGCAGGCCAGTGTCTTCTCCCTTGGCCTTGGCGGCTGCCTTGGCTGCTTTCCACTCACTGCTCTCATCAAGCTTGCGCTGCAAATTCCATGCAATAAACGCCACAATGAACAGCGACAGGAACACGATGCGTGAACTGAACACATTGACGGCTTCCTGAGTGAGCCCATCGCCGCCGAAGAATTGTGCGACGCTTTCAACCCAACCAAAAAGATATCCGCCAGGGGCAAACAACATGCCCAACAGCAGAATCATCATGGGACCGACACCCCATGACATCTGGGATATGCAGATGTTGCGGCCTCTGTTGTTGACTTCCGAACTCTCTGAAATATAGGTCCATGATGCAGGAACGCCAATGCCAACAGAGATTCCCGTCACGAGAAATCCAAGCAGCAACATCGGGAAGTTGACACTGCAGATGATGAGCGTCACACCCAACATATAGACCAGAAGGTTGTAGGTGTAGATGAACTTACGGCCATACTTATCGGCGAGGAACCCACCAATAATGGCTCCAAGGGCTGCACCCAGACAGTTGGCACTGATAAAGTTGAGCCATCCCAGATGAACCTCGGACAAACCAAGGTAATTCTGCCACAATGTCAGACCACTGGCACCTGCCACGATGGCTCCGGCATCGAGATAATTGGTAAGAGAGACGGCAATCGTGCTCCTCAGGCTTCCTTTACTTGTTGACATAATGCAAAAGTGTTACTTTTAACGCTTTGAGGTGACATCTCTCTCGTACTGCTGGATGGCGGGGATGAACTCGTCGCCAACAGGTACGTTGTTCTTGAGGTTGAAATAGTCGAACACGGCTCCGAAAGGCATTGACTTGGCTTCCTCCATCAGGGCAAGACGCTCGAAATACTGACCGTTGTCCTCATATTCACGAAGCTTGGCTACTGGTTCGAGAAGTGCTTGAAGGATGCACTTCTGTGTAGCACGGGTGCCGATGATGTATGCACCGATACGGTTAATGCTGGCATCAAAGTAGTCGAGGCCGACATGGGCACGGTGAAGACCGTTGGAACGAACCAACTCTTTGAACAGGTCGAGGGTCTGGTCATTCATAATGGTTACATGGTCGGAGTCCCAGCGCACAGGACGGCTGACATGCAGCATCAGTTCAGGAACATACATGAGCAAGGTGGAGACAAAGTCACTCACATTCTCTGTCTGCTCATAATGACCAGTGTCGATGGTGTACATCTGCTTGCGGGTGGAGCAATATGCGGTATAGAAATCGTGTGAACCGACAGTGTAGCTCTCCAAACCAATTCCGAAAAGTTTTGCCTCAAAGCAGTTTTTCACTCCGTCGAGTTTCTCCTCCATAATCTCATCGAGGGAAGCGGCAAGAATCTCACGGTATTTCTTCCTCTGGACAGGCATGTCTTTTGAACCGTCATGCACCCAAATGTTCATGATGCAGGGGTCGCCCTGAGCCTTGCCCATGGCATCGGCAATGCGGCGGCAACGTTTGGTGTGCTCAATCCAGAAATCACGGATGCTCTTGTCGGGATTGGAAAGTGTAAGGTCACCACTCTTCGGATGAGAGAAGGATGTGGAGTTGAAATCCAACATCATCTTGTTCTCCTTGGCCCAGTCAATCCAACTTTGGAAATGCTTGACTTCCACCTGGTCGCGGTCAACAAACTGTCCGCCGAAGTCTCCATAAATCTCATGGAGATTAAGACGATGATTGCCGGCTATCAAGGTCTTCACATACTCAATGTCCTGACGCACCTCGTCGATATTGCGTGCGCGACCAGGATAGTTGCCTGTGGTCTGAATGCCTCCGGAGAGTGCATCATTGCGCTCAAATCCTACTACATCGTCAGACTGCCAGCAATGCAGGGATATCTGCTGCTTCTCCAACTCTGCTATGGCTTTGTCGGTGTCGACGCCAATGGCGGCATAACGTTCTTTGGCTACTTCATAAGCCTTCTCAATCAGTTCTGATTTCATTTGCTTTTTGTTTTAGTTATTGATGGTTAGTATTATTGTCTGGTAACTTCCAAATAGCGGTTATAGGCTGCCTCCCATTGTTCTTTGTCCTGAGGGACAAAACGCTTCATCTCTATGCTGTTGCCTATAATCTTGCGCATCTCCCATATATCTTTCACTATGCCGCAGGCCTTCGACTGAAGCATGATGTTGCCGATGGCTGTGCCTTCCTGAGGACCAGCGAGCACCTCCACGCCTGTGGCATTTGCAGTGAATTGGTCAAGGTATTCATTAAGCGAACCGCCGCCAATGATGTGCAGAGTATTGATGGGGAAGGTAGCGAACTCCTTCAGCCACTTGAACACCTGCCTATAGCGCAAGGCCAAACTGTCGAAAATGCAACGGCATATCTCCGCATACCCTTCCGGAACATGCTGGTTAGTGGCGCGGCAGTAGCCTTTTATGGCTTCCACCATTGAGGTGGGGTTGGCGAAACATTGGTCGTCAGGATTGATGATGCTTTGGAAAGGAGTAACTTTCATTGCCTCTGCCTGCAAGACGGCATGTGACTTTGGAGCATCGGTCCACTCTTTCCGGCACCGCTCATATAGCCACATACCGCAAATGTTTTTCAGGAAACGGGTAGTGCCCTCGATTCCTCCTTCATTAGTGAAATTGAGGTCGTAGCTTTGCTCATTGATGATGGCTTCTTTTGTCTCTATTCCCATCAGACTCCATGTGCCACTGCTCAGATAGGCAAATTGCTCATCACGGGCTGGTACGGCTGCCACAGCACTGGCCGTGTCATGACCAGCTACAGCAACGACAGGAATGGCTTTCAAACCGGTCATCGCTTGCACTTCATCGGTAAGGGTGCCAATGACAGTGGAGGGACTGACCATCTTGCCAAAAATGTCTCGAGTCAGACCGACGCTTGCCAACAGATTGTCGTCGAGGTCCTTGGTCCTCGGGTCCAATATTTGTGATGTGGATGCGATGGTGTACTCACATACTTGTTTGCCTGTCAGCATGAAACTCAGGCAGTCGGGCACAAACAATATCTTGGTGGCATTTTTCAGTGCAGAGTTATTGTTCTTCCTCATGGCGTAGAGTTGGAACAGCGAATTGAAGTTCATGAACTGTATACCGGTGGTGTCATAAACTTTTTTCTTGTCCACACATTTTTCAAAATACTCCTCCATCATCCCAAAAGTATGGGGGTCACGGTAGGAAAGCGGATTGCGCAGGATGGCATTGTCTTCACCAATACATACAAAATCAACACCCCATGTGTCTATTCCGATGGAGGTGATGGGAATCTGCTGCTGGGCTACGATTCGAAGACCTTTGATGATTTCATGATACAGGGCAAAAACATCCCAATAAAAATGTCCTCCTGTCTGAATGAGGTTGTTGTCAAATCGGGTGATTTCCTCTAATGAGAGCTTTTCGTTCTCAAGTGTACCAACAATTGTGCGCCCACTGGTGGCACCAAGATCGACGGCAAAAAAGTATTGTTTATTGTCCATGGTTGAATGTATTTTCCATTTGCTTGCAAAAATAGCCATTTTTAGCAGTATCTCTACCCAATTATTTGATTTTACTTCTAAAAGATTTGCAACGGGTATGCCAAAAATGTGGGAAGCCTATCAATTCAACTTCAAGTTGAAAAAACTGAAAAAACTTGAATTGAGCAACAAAAAAATCGGATGTCTCACGACAACCGATTTTCAAAAAACAAACTACTTAAAAACTAATCTACTAAAACAAATCAAAAAAATATCTTCTAATAAAATTATTCCTATTTGGTTTGCAAAATTATATGATAATTCACATAGTTCCAAATATTAATTTGAAAAAAAAAAGAAAAAGTGTATATTTTTTCAAAAATGAAGGGGAAGCAAGACGCTTCCCCCTCGATTTGTCAACTATAAGTGTCATTTTTACATCATTCCGCCCATTCCCGGAGCACCTCCCATTGGCATGGCGGGTTTGTCTTCGGGCTTGTCTACGATGATGCACTCTGTGGTGAGGAACATACCTGCGATGGAGGCTGCATTCTCAAGAGCCACACGGGTCACCTTGGCGGGGTCGATGACACCACACTGGCGAAGGTCCTCGTAAACATCCGTGTAAGCATTGTAACCGAAGTCACCTTTGCCTTCACGAACTTTCTGAACAACTACAGCACCCTCACCGCCGGCATTGGCAACAATCTGACGGAGCGGTTCCTCGATGGCGCGTGCAACGATATTGATACCGGTCTGCTCATCTGGGTTGGCTCCCTTCACGTCGGCAAGCACATCAAGTGCACGGATATAGGTGATACCACCTCCGGCAACGACACCTTCCTCAATGGCTGCACGGGTGGCGCAAAGTGCATCGTCTACACGGTCTTTCTTCTCTTTCATCTCTACCTCGCTGTTGGCGCCTACATAGAGGACTGCCACACCGCCAGACAGTTTGGCAAGACGCTCCTGGAGCTTCTCCTTGTCGTATGAACTGGTGGTGTTCTCAATCTCCTTCTTAATGGCTGCCACGCGGTCGGCAATGGCTTCCTTGGTTCCGGCACCATCAACAATGGTGGTGTTGTCCTTAGTGATAGTCACCTTATCACAGGTGCCCAGCATATCGAGAGTGGCTTGCTCAAGTTTGAGACCTTTCTCTTCGCTGATGACCACACCGCCAGTCAGAACGGCGATGTCCTCAAGCATGGCTTTGCGGCGGTCGCCGAAGCCCGGTGCTTTCACAGCGCAAATCTTCAGACCGGAGCGCAGACGGTTGACCACCAATGTGGTAAGGGCCTCCGAATCCACATCCTCGGCGATAACGAGCAACGGACGTCCGCTCTCTGCTGCCGGCTGAAGGATAGGAAGGAACTCCTTGATGTTGCTGATCTTCTTGTCGTAAATAAGAATCAGAGGATTGTCGAAGACACATTCCAATTTGTCGGGGTCGGTGACAAAATAGCCGCTCAAGTAGCCACGGTCAAACTGCATGCCTTCCACTACCTCGATGTGGGTCTCACGGCTCTTGCTCTCCTCAATGGAGATGACACCGTCTTTGGAAACCTTGCGCATGGCGTCTGCCAAGAGCTTGCCAATTTCTGGTTTGTTGTTGGCTGATACAGTAGCTACCTGCTCTATCTTGTCATAGTTGTCATCTACCTTCTCTGAACTGCTGGCAATAAAATCGACAACTGCCTTCACAGCCTTGTCAATACCGTTCTTCAAATCCATAGGATTGGCTCCGGCGGTGACATTCTTCAGACCTTCGGTCATGATGGCCTGTGCAAGCAAAGTGGCTGTAGTCGTGCCGTCACCAGCATCATCACCAGTTTTGGAGGCTACGCTCTTCAGCAACTGTGCACCTGCATTCTCAAAGGGGTCCTCAAGGTCAATTTCCTTGGCTACAGTGACTCCGTCCTTGGTGATTTGGGGAGCACCAAACTTTTTTTCTATAACTACGTTGCGGCCCTTAGGTCCTAATGTTACCTTCACGGCGTCGGCCAATTTGTCAACACCACTCTTGAGGAGGTCGCGTGCCTCAATATTGAATTTGATATCTTTTGCCATAATTATAATAATGTAAGTTCTTTCAATTATCCGATAATGGCGAGAACATCACTCTGACGCATAATCAGATATTTCTCTCCTTCAAACTCCACCTCAGTACCGGCATATTTGCCATAAAGTACCTGGTCTCCGGCTTTGAGAATCATTTCCTCATCTTTTGTTCCTTTTCCAGCTGCGATAACTTTGCCCTGAAGAGGCTTCTCTTTTGCGGTGTCGGGGATGATGATGCCACCGACTTTCTCTTCTGCGGGTGCGGGAAGTACCAACACCCTGTCTGCTAATGGTTGAATGTTCATAACTGTTGATTTTTAAAAGTATTTTATCAATTCTGACCACTTAATAGCAAAAACCGTGCCAAAAATGATTTTTCCTGCCTCAATTGACAGGAAAATGTCATATTTGTCACTGCATGTCATGTGGTTTCTTGATTGGAAATGCCTCACTTCCGTTCGTTTCCAACATATTTGTGATAATACCAGTAGGTGTTGCCAAATGTCTTGCGAAGCTGGTTTTGCGTGACAATGCCATGATGCTCCTTTTCCTTCTTCATAAAATCATGGAAATCGGTTTCGGTGATAATGTCCAAAGAGTCCTTCATGGGCTGGCCGGAATAATAGTGGTGGAAAACCAACGCCTCTGCATAATGCTTGGGCATGAGGGAATCGGGGTACACTCGGGTAACTAAAGAGGTGAATGTATTTAGGTCTTTTTGGAGCAGCAGGTTCATCAACCGGTAGTCTGCCTTGGCACGTGGCGCTCCGGCTTTTTCCTTGATGACACTGTCGGGAATGAGGATGGATTGCATGGATATGCTGTCGGCAACCAACTCTTCCAACCCTTCCGCAACAGGATAGTGAAAGAACCGCTCTCCTAACAGGCCGCTTGCCGACAAGGCATATGCTCTCAGCATGGTCAGCGATGGATCGGTGGCCGACGAGCGCCTTCCTATTTTGAGTGCCTCATCATATTTGTCCTTGTTGATGAGCTGCTCCATCTTCATACGGTAGTGAAACGCCTCGTCGCCATTGCTGAAGATACCCACCGCCATAAACATGACACACATTGTCAGTAGGTTGACCCATGTGGTGCGTGACATTAGTCCACGACTGGCTGTCTCTGGTTCAAAGGGTTCTATTTGGCGGAGTACCCATAGCACAGCTCCATAAATGATGGCAAGTATGGGTATGGCTATCCACCATCCACCTATAGTGTGAACTTTGTCGGATGATGGACTGAAATCCGTGATGATGGTGAGTATGAGCAAAGACGGGAAGTAGGTCAAGGCGTGTCCTCGCTTGTAGATAGGAACCAACCTGACTACTGCCAGTTGTAGCAGATAGAGGGTAAGAGTGATGAGAAAAGCACCTATAAAACGATGATAGTATGTCCTGCCACCTGAAAGCACGTGCTGACCTGCTGCCAACACTTCTGCCTGATAGAAAAAAAGATAAACAAAAGAGAATACCCAAAAAGCGATGGCGCATGTCACCTGCGTGTATCGCTTATCGGGTATTCTCTCATTGATATCGTTGAGATAGGGCATTTTAGTTTTTCTTCAACACAACAGCAGAACGTGCTGGAATATAAAGCTTTAACCACTCCTTATGGTCATTCACATACAGGGGGTCAAAATTGGTGAAATGGGTGATGGAGTCATCGGCAAAGCCATTTCCGCCAAACTCCTTGGCATCTGTATTAAGCACGACATCATAGGAACCGGTGGGCACGAGGAAACCGTAGTCGGTAAACGAACGTGTCGGGCTGAAGTTGAATACAAACACAAGGTCGCCCCTCATGAAGGCAAGGATTTGGTCGCCATCGTTGTGCCAGATTTCCTGAACGGGTGTCTTCTGGAAGTTGCGCTGGCTCTTGATGACGCTGAGCATCTTCTTGTCGAAATCGCCCAACCAGTGGTAGCAAAGGTCATGGTTGTCGACAAGATTCCACTGACGGCGGGCATATTTATGGCTCCATCCATTTCCCTCTCGTGGGAAGTCAATCCACTCGGGATGGCCGAACTCATTGCCCATGAAGTTGAGGTAACCACCGTTGATGGCAGCGGCTGTCACCAGACGAATCATTTTGTGAAGCGCAATGCCGCGATTGGCCATCTCATTCTCGTCACCTTTCTTGAAATGCCAATACATATCAGCGTCTATCAATCGGAAGACAATGGTCTTGTCGCCGACGAGAGCTTGGTCATGGCTCTCGCAGTAACTGATGGTCTTCTCGTCGGGACGGCGGTTTTTCACTTCCCAGAAGATGGAAGAGGGTTTCCAGTTCTCATCGCTCAGTTCCTTGATAGTCTTAATCCAGTAGTCGGGGATGTTCATGGCCATTCGGTAATCGAAGCCATAGCCACCGTCCTCAAATTTGGCGGCCAGACCGGGCATACCACTCACCTCCTCTGCGATAGTGATGGCATGGGGATTCACCTCATGGATGAGTTTGTTGGCAAGGGTAAGATAGCAGATGGCATTGTCATCTTCGTGGCCGTTGAAATAGTCTCCATAGTTGCAGAATGCCTCTCCCAAACCATGGCTGTAGTATAGCATCGAGGTGACGCCATCGAAACGGAATCCATCAAAGTGATACTCCTCAAGCCAATATTTGCAGTTGGAGAGAAGGAAATGGATGACATTGTCTTTTCCATAATCAAAGCACAGGGAGTCCCATGCAGGATGCTCATGCTTGTCGCCAGGATAGAAATATTGGTTGGGGTCGCCGGCAAGGTTGCCCAAACCTTCTACCTCGTTCTTCACGGCGTGGGAGTGAACAATGTCCATGATGACAGCAATGCCGTTTTTGTGGGCGGTGTCAATGAGCTCCTTGAGTTCTTCTGGGGTACCGAATCGGCTGGAGGCTGCGAAGAATGAACTGACATGATAGCCAAACGAACCATAGTAGGGATGCTCCTGAATGGCCATGATTTGAATGCAATTGTATCCGTCGGCAATGACCCTCGGGAGCACGTTGTCTTTGAACTCGGTATAGGTACCCACCTTTTCGGCATCCTGCGACATGCCAATATGACATTCGTAGATGAGCAATGGGTTGACGTTGGCTTTGAACGTCTTCTTTTTCCACACATATGGGTGCTCAGGGTTCCACACCTGGGCGGAGAAGATTTTGGTCACATCATCCTGAACCACGCGCTGGGCCCATGCGGGGATACGCTCCCCTTCCCCACCATTCCAATGGACATGCATCTTGTACAGGTCACCATGCTTCATGGCTTTGGATGGCAGTTTGAGTTCCCAGTTGTCAGTGCCGGCAACTCTTTTCATACGGTATTTCTCGCTTTCTGTCCAGTCGTTGAAATCACCTACCAGATAGATGTCTGTGGCCGTGGGAGCCCATTCACGGAACACCCAGCCTCTCGCTGTCTTATGAAGGCCATAGTAATCATAGCCTGAGGCGAAGTCACGCAATGTCGACTTGCCGTTCTTCGTGAGTTGGTTAATCTTCCAGACGGCATGGTCATGACGCCCTGCAATGGCAGCCTCGTAGGGCTCCAGATAGGGGTCGTTGGCTACAAGGCCGATATGCTTTGGGGTCTTTGACTTACCGGATGCCTTTTTCTTGGTGGCCGTCTCTTTGGTTGCCTTGGTGGTCTTTTTCTCTGCCATATGATTGATGCTTTAAAAATGATGTCGATTAGCACTTAACTTTGAAGATTGCCTTCTTGAGCTCAGGCTGGTCGGAAATGCAGGGGGCATGTCCGTCCTGGGGAAAGAAGATGACAAACATACCTGGGCGGCATGTCACATAGCTTTGGGATGCAATACCAGGATATTTGGCGATGTCCTTTTTTTCATCGAATTCTACTTCAGGCAGGTCGGATAATGGTGTGTAGCCAAACGTCTCATCACCGGAGATGGGAATCTGAATGTCTGCCATCACCTTGTGGGTTTCCAGTACGGCCTCCTCAACAGTTTTGCCCTTGACCTGTTGTATGTTGACAAAGACATCTTCGCCGACAATAGGATGCTTGCCTGTTTCAAGGCTGTCGAGTTGATGATTTTTCAGATACTCTGCCACAACTTCGAATAAAGGATTGAGCCCGAGATATTTTTCTAAATTTTGTAGGGTGTCGATAATCATGTTGTTCGGTTTTTATGTTTGTATTTAACTCAGTCTGTGTATCTCTGTCCATTGCTGTAATGCCCACGAGCGGTGATTTGTCCACCTGCCTTCATGTTCCTCTCCACAAAGTTGCCATCCCGTAAGCCATTTTTGTATGAACCCTCAAAGCGTTTGCCATCAGCGGTCTCTTCGAGAGCCTGACCATGGCGAACACCTCGGTGGAAATTGCCCTTGAAGCGTGAACCGTCATGGTAGTGGATGGTGACCTGCCCCTCGAATTTGCCGTCGCGGAACTCTCCCTCAAAGCGGTCGCCATTTCTTTTCTGAAGTTTGCCCATGCCGCTTTGCTTGTCCTTGTACCAGTTGCCGGTATAGACATCGCCATTTTTCCATGTATAGGTTCCCGCTCCGGAGCGTTCTCCGTCAAGGAAACGCCCCACATAGGTGTCACCACTCTTGTATTTCACCCTTCCCATACCTGTGCGCTCGCCTCTGACGTATTCTCCGTCATACACATCGCCAGTATCATTGAAGGTATAGACGCCTCGTCCATGGGGAAGGTCATTTTGCCACATCCCCTCATATTTGTCGCCTCCGTCATAATAGTTGATTCCTTTCCCGGAGCGCTCATTGTTGACCCAGTTGCCACGGTAGGAGACACCATTGCCCCAGTTGAAGACGCCATATCCGTTTTTCATGTCATCTTTCCACATGCCGTCATAATACTGACCTGTTGAGAAGGTGTACTTTCCCCTGCCATCGCGTTTGTCCTGCAACCAGTGACCTTCATACTTGTCACCGTTGTAATAATGCATGACACCATCACCTTGCATCATGTCGCGGTACCAATAGCCCTCATACCTGTTTTTGTTCATGAAGTAATAGGTACCCTTACCATGCATCTGGTTCTGATAATACTGGCCTACATATTTCTCTCCATCAGCGAAAGTGAGGGTTCCGTTTCCCTGTTTCTTCCCTTTCACGAACTCGCCTTTGTATTGATCACCATTGCGGTAAGTCATCTCACCTTTGCCATGTGGTTTTCCACTCTGAATGTCTCCCTTATAGATGGCTCCTTCTTTTTTCAAATCGAGTGTGCCAAAGGTAACATTCTGAGCATCAACACTTATGGCTATCAGAGACAATAAGTATATCAATATATAATTCCCAATTTTCATTTCTTCTTCGGATTTGCACCCCAAAAGTAATAAAAAAATATGTAGGGAGGTAAAAAAATTGTGTTTTTTTTAAATCTTATGAGAAATTATAAACAAATTTATGTATTTATGGAATGAAAAGAATGACACTCTATTGGATGATTTCTTTTACGTCTGCATCACCTGGTTTGAAAATCAGTCCTCGGCATTTGGTGGCGTCTGCCTTGTATGCCTTGAGTTCAACCTTCGACCAGTTGATCTTGTCGGTGGATTGCGCCAATGGAGCGTGTGGGATAAGCGCGCCATCCCTGACCAAAATGATGCAGGGTATCTTGCCGGCCTCAATCTCTTGGTATCCACCTTCATACACCTTGCCTGTCTGATAGTCTATCCATTTGCCGCGAGGCAGGTAACAGGTGCGGCTGTTTCCGCTCTCAAGCAATGGGGCGACCAACAACTGCTCGCCAAACATATACTCATCTTCCACCAGCCATGCGCCGGGGTCATCGGGAAATTCCACCATCAGTGCCCTTACCATTGGAAGTCCTCGGTTGGAACAATCTTTGGCTTGTGCATAGACATACGGCATTAGTTTGTACTTCATCTCGGCACAGTCGCGGAAGGCATCGGTGAACGACTTGCTGATGAGCCATGGCTCAGTAGGAGGTGCTCCATGAGCCCTCGTATGTGATGATAGGAAGCCGAAGGGCAGCCATCTGCGGTAGATGTCTTCGGGTGAGGCGGTGACGAAACCACCCATGTCATGACTCCAGAAAGAGAAGCCACTGAGTCCGAAACTCAATCCACCACGAAGGTCACCAAGCATGCCGATGTTGTTGGTGGCGGCATCACCTCCCCAGTGGAGAGGGTATCGCTGTGAACCTGCCCATGCGCTGCGCGCCCAGATAACACCCTCGCCGGAATGTGCCTTCACACCGTTCCACAATGCCATGTTGTAGCGCAGCGGATAGAGGTTGTGCTCATAGAAGCCGGTCTTGCCACTCGCATACAGACCATTGAAAGGGGCTGCCTCTCCAAAGTCGCATTTGATGGCGCCCACACCCATGTCGATAAGATGTCCTATCTTGTCTTGATACCATTTGATGGTCGTAGGGTTGGACAGGTCCAATACGGCGTCTTCGTAGGGAAGGCTTCCCATACCGTTGCGCACATGCATGTTGTTCTCAACTATCTCCTTGAAATAGCGGTTCTTTGGTGTGAAATAGGGCAACTGCCACAGGCAGGTGTGGAATCCGTCGTTACGCATAGTCTTCAGCATACCTTCGGGATCAGGGAAACGGTCCTTGGCAAACTCATAGTCGCACTGCCAGTCAACACCAAACCATCCCGTGTCGAAGTGAATCACATCAGAGGGGATGCGGTTGGCTCGCAGTTGGCGGGCAATCTCCAAACCTTCTTTTTGGGAGAAATAGGTGATGCGGCTCATCCATGTGCCAAAGGTCCAGAGGGGCAACATTGGACTTTTGCCGGTCACGTTGGTGTAGGCGTCGAGAATTTCCTTGGGTTGTCCGAAGAAGATGAAAAAGTCCATTTCCTCATCTCCCATAAACAGTCTTTGCGCTCCGATGTAACTGGCTCCGAAGTCACAGGTGACAGGGGCACCGGTATGCATGAAGATGCCATAGCCACGGTTGCTGAAATAGAACGGGACGGGTTTATACATCCCGTCAGTCTCTGGACCCTGCGGGTCAGTCACATAAAGGTGCACCTTCTGACCCACCTTGTTGAGTGAGGTGAATGACTCACCGCAGCCATAAAGGCGCTCGCCGGGTGACAGCAAAAAGACTGGATTGATGCTCCGGGAGTTGTCCGACCCTCGTTTGATAAAGCAGAAAGGCAAAAGTTTCACCTGCGTGGAGTCGTTGTCGATGATAGAACGTGTTTGGGTAAGTATTTTTCCTGACTTGTCGCGGATGATGAGACGCCACGGATAACGCTGCACTTCAACGGCACCCATTGCACTTTTGTAAACTACGGCGTTTTTACTGTCAGTGGTGCTCCAACCATGCGAGGCGGGGGATAGATTCTTTCCCCTAATACTGGTCTTGAACTCGTCCGACAACATGGGGTCGGCCTCATCACTATTTGATGGGATAATGGGGGTGGTGAGCATTCTGACACGGATGGTGCGTTCATTGATGAAATCGAGACGTATGTCCAAGTTGGGGTCATTGTCATACTGAGTGTCGGGGAAGTCAAGCATCTGCATCCTTACAGGCCAGTAACCATTGAGGTTGAATGCTTGTCTCGGGGTGAGCCTGTAACGCTTCCAATTCACCTTTCCTTGCGCATTGGCAGTGTCCCATTCTGCCAGACTGTCTGCCAAGAAATAGGTGTTGGATAGGTCACTGAAGTCTGTCGACATATCCTTTGCCAAGTTCTGTAGGTATTGCACGCCGGCATTGGTCTGGATTTGTGCCTTGGCTGTATAAGCCAAACAAATGATTCCCAAAAGGAGAAATGTTTTTCTTGTCATGATATTCATTAGTGATTAGTTTATGATGCAAAAGTACGAATTAGCGAGGGGAAAGCAAAATAAATAACGAAGTTTTTATTTTCTTTACCCAGCAAAGTGAAAAAACATAAAAAAATGTCTGATGAAACCTATTTTTAATTGGAAATGATTACTTTTGCAGAAAAATCAGCATCGTTTTAATTCTAACTATATTTTAAACTTATGAAAATTGACCAATTCAACTTTGCCGGCAAGAAGGCAATTGTACGTGTGGACTTCAATGTTCCCCTGGATGAGAACGGAAAAATCACTGACGACACCCGCATCCGCGGTGCCCTTCCCACTCTGAAGAAGATTCTCGCTGATGGTGGCGCTCTCATCATCATGTCACACATGGGCAAACCCAAAGGTAAGGTGAACGCAAAGTTCTCCCTCAGCCAGATTGTTGACGCAGTTTCTGCAGCTCTCGGCACAGAGGTGAAATTCGCTCCCGACTGCGCCAAGGCAAAGGAGGCCGCCGACGCACTGAAACCCGGTGAGGTGCTGCTGCTCGAAAACCTCCGCTTCTATCCTGAGGAGGAAGGCAAACCCGTAGGCATTGAGAAGGATGATCCCGCATACGACGAGGCAAAGAAGGCAATGAAAGCAAGCCAGAAGGAATTTGCCAAGACATTGGCAAGCTATGCTGACTGCTATGTGATGGATGCCTTTGGCACCGCACACCGCAAACATGCCTCCACAGCTGTCATCGACGAGTTCTTCGACAAGGACCACAAGATGCTGGGCTATCTGATGGAGAAAGAGGTGACTGCTGTCGACAACGTGCTGGGCAATATCAAGCGCCCATTCACCGCTATTATGGGTGGTTCGAAAGTCTCCACCAAGATTGGCATCATCGAGAACCTTCTTGGTAAGGTCGACAACCTGATTCTCTGCGGTGGTATGACCTATACCTTCGCCAAGGCATTGGGTGGCAACATCGGCAACTCCATCTGTGAGCTTGACAAACTGGATGTCGCTCTTGAGGTAATCCGCAAGGCTAAGGAGAATGGTGTAAACCTCGTGCTGGGTACCGACTGCATCGCTGCTGACGCTTTCGACAACAACGCCAACACACAGGTATGCCCTGCCAACGATATCCCCGAGGGTTGGGAAGGTCTGGATGCAGGCCCTGAAACACGCAAGGCATTTGCCGACGCTATCAAGGATGCCAAGACCATCCTCTGGAACGGTCCCGCAGGTGTGTTTGAGTTCGACAACTTCATTGGTGGCTCCAAGGCTATTGCCGATGCTATCGCTGAGGCTACAGCAAATGGTGCCTTCTCGCTGATTGGCGGTGGCGACTCCGTTGCATGCATCAATAAATTCGGCATGGCCGACCAGGTGAGCTACATCTCCACTGGCGGTGGTGCTCTGCTCGAGGCTATCGAGGGCAAGGTGCTTCCCGGTGTGGCTGCTATTGAGGCTTAAATCTCAAATTTCAAACCTCAAAGCTCAAAGCAAAAAGTGCTGAGGTGCAGCCAAATCTCAAAATTCAAAGCTCAAACCTCAAAAATAAAAAAGGTGCTCCTTGAAGAGCACCTTTTTTATTATTTATAATACTATTTCTTGAAAAGCCTCTTGTAAAGACCTTCGAATCCTGCACAGTGGCGGGCCTCATCTTTCGCCATCTCGTGAACTGTGTCATGGGTGGCATCCATGTTGGCTTTCTTGGCGTTGCGTGCAATACGGAACTTATCCTCGCAGGCTCCGCGCTCTGCGGCAATGCGGGCTTCAAGGTTGCTCTTTGTATCACCAAGAACATCGCCGAGCAATTCAGCAAATTTGGCCGCGTGTTCTGCCTCCTCAAAGGCATAGCGCTTGAATGCCTCTGCCACCTCAGGATAACCTTCCCTATCGGCCTGACGACTCATGGCGAGATACATGCCTACTTCACCGCACTCTCCGTTGAAATGGTTGAGCAAATCCTTAATCATTTCCTCATCAGCTCCTTCCTTACGGGCAGCACCCAGTTCATGGACTGTGGCAAATGGTTGGTCGTCGCCCTCTACCACCTCATTGAACTTTGAAGCTGGGGCTTTGCAGATTGGGCATCTCTCTGGCGGTTCCGTTCCCTCATGGATGTAACCGCAAACGGTACAAATAAATTTCTTCTTCATAATCATTAGTGTTTTTGTGAGTAAACTGTGTTAACATTAAAACATCTGTGAGCAAAGTTACTAAAAAAAACAACAATGCCAATATTTCTTTTCCTTTTTTCTAATTTTTCCCGAATTTTCTTACAATTATACCACTTTTTCAGCCAATATGGTTGACAACAGCATGGTCTTTTGCTTGCGCTTTTCAGATTGTGCTTGTAAGCAAATTTCTATGTTTCATGGAAAAATATCATTTATTTCATCAAAAAACTAAAATTATGTCGTTTCTTTTGATAATTATGTGTAATTTTGCCACCGATTTGGAAAGGACAACCATTTTTTAGTATAAATATCTCATCAATTTAGTCATGAACAAGCTATCAAAGGTATTAGTGCTCGGGAGCGGCGCGCTGAAAATCGGTCAGGCCGGCGAGTTTGATTATTCTGGTTCACAAGCACTCAAGGCATTACGTCAAGAAGGCATCTCAAGTGTACTCGTGAACCCCAACATCGCGACGATTCAAACCAGTGAGGGCATTGCCGACAAAGTCTATTTCCAACCAGTAACCCCGCACTTCGTTACGGAAATTATCAAGAAGGAGCGCCCAGACGGCATCCTGCTGGCTTTCGGTGGGCAGACTGCACTCAACTGCGGTACCGAACTATACCTGAATGGTACTTTGGAGAAATATGGCGTACAGGTGCTGGGCACCAGCGTGGAGGCCATCATGAACACAGAAGACCGCGATCGTTTTGTGCGGAAACTTGATGAGGTGGGGTTGAAGACTCCTGTGAGCCATGCCGTGGAGAATATGGATGACGCGCTAAAGGCTGCACGCGAGATTGGGTTCCCCATCATGATACGCTCTGCTTATGCCCTCGGAGGACTGGGGTCCGGCCTTTGCAGTGATGAGGCAGCATTCAAGGAGATTGCAGAGAGTGCATTCACTTTCGCCCCACAAATTTTGGTTGAGGAGAGCCTCAAAGGTTGGAAGGAGATTGAGTTTGAGGTCATACGAGATGCCAACGACCGTTGTTTCACTGTAGCATCCATGGAGAACTTCGATCCGCTCGGCATACATACCGGAGAATCGATTGTGGTGGCCCCGACTTGTTCTCTGACCGATGAGCAGGTGGCGATGCTCCAGGAACTTTCCATCAAGTGTGTGAAGCATCTTAACATCGTTGGCGAGTGCAACATCCAATTTGCATTCAACGCCCAGACCAATGACTACCGCATCATAGAAATCAACGCCCGTCTGTCACGCTCCTCTGCTCTCGCTTCAAAGGCTACGGGTTATCCCCTCGCCTTCGTGGCTGCCAAGATAGCTCTCGGTTATACCCTTGACCAGATTGGAGAGATGGGAACCCCCAACTCCGCATACGTGGCACCCAGCCTTGATTATATGATTTGCAAGATTCCGCGTTGGGACCTGACCAAGTTTGCTGGGGTAAGCCGACTCATTGGCTCGTCGATGAAGTCTGTCGGTGAAATCATGAGCATCGGCCGCACTTTTGAGGAGATGATACAAAAAGGTCTCCGTATGATAGGCCAGGGCATGCATGGTTTTGTAGGCAACGACCATACACGGTTTGAGAACCTCGACGACTCACTGGCCAACCCTACCGACCTGCGTATCTTTGCCATCGCCCAGGCTCTGGAGGAGGGATATACAGTAGAGCGCATTGAGGAACTGACAAAAATCGACAAATGGTTTATCTCACGACTGAAGCGCATCGTTGACCTGAAACAAAAACTGATGGAGTACAACCGCTTGGAGGACCTGAGCGACGAATTCCTGCAGGAAGTGAAGGCCGCTGGCTTCAGTGACTTCCAGATAGCACGCTTTGTACTCAAACCCCAGGCGGGCAATATGGAGCGCGAGAACCTCCAGGTGAGAAGATACCGCCAGTCACGCAATATCGTGCCCGCAGTGAAGCGCATCAATACTGTTGCCAGCGAGCATCCCGAACTGACCAACTATCTTTACTTCACCTACAACACACCGCCTGTGCACGACATCTCTTATTATAAGAATGAGAAGTCGGTGGTGGTGATGGGCAGCGGTGCCTACCGCATCGGTTCCAGCGTGGAGTTCGACTGGTGCTCGGTAAATGCCATCAACACGGCAAGAAAACTGGGCTACAAGTCAATCATGATCAACTACAACCCAGAGACGGTATCGACCGACTATGACATGTGCGACCGACTCTATTTCGATGAGTTGTCACTGGAAAGAGTGCTTGATGTTATCGAACTGGAGCAGCCGCGTGGTGTTATCGTGAGCATGGGTGGCCAGATACCCAACAACCTTGCGATGAAACTCCACCGACAGGGCGTGCCAATCCTGGGAACAAGTCCGGTGAACATCGACCGTGCGGAAAACCGCGACAAATTCTCTGCCATGCTCGATAAATTGGGCGTTGACCAACCGGCTTGGCGTGCCCTGACATCGTTCGACGACATCAAACAGTTTGTTGCAGAGGTGGGATATCCCGTATTGGTGCGTCCCTCATATGTGCTTAGCGGTGCTGCAATGAACGTGTGTTACGATGATGAGGAACTGCATCGATTCCTTGACATGGCTACTGAGGTGTCAAAAGACTACCCCGTTGTGGTGAGCCAGTTCATGCAGGACACCAAGGAAATTGAATTTGATGCCGTGGCTGACAAAGGTGAGATTGTGGAATATGCCATCAGCGAGCATATCGAGTATGCCGGCGTCCACTCTGGCGATGCCACAATGGTATTCCCTGCACAGCACATCTACTTCTCCACCATCCGCCAGATAAAGAAGATTTCACGAAAGATTGCCAAAGAACTCAATATCAGCGGTCCGTTCAACATCCAATATCTGGCGAAAAACCGTGAGGTGAAGGTGATAGAGTGCAACCTCAGGGCTTCTCGCTCCTTCCCATTCGTGTCGAAGATTCTGAAACGCAACTTCATCGAGACAGCCACCAAGATTATGCTCGACGTTCCCTATAATCGTCCAGACCGTTCTGAGTTCGACATCGACCGCATCGGTGTCAAGGCGAGCCAATTCTCTTTTGCACGTTTGCAGAATGCCGACCCCGTGCTCGGTGTCGACATGTCGTCAACTGGCGAAGTGGGTTGCCTGGGTGACTCCATGGAGGAGGCTCTGCTCAACGCACTCATCGCCACAGGCTACCGTTTGCCAGATGCCACACAGCATCCTGCCATCCTGATGAGCAGTGGAGGTGCCAAGGGTAAGGTGGACCTGCTTGAACCAGCACGCCTGTTGCAGCAAAATGGTTATCAGCTCTATGCAACTGCTGGAACAGCCAAATTCTTACAGGACAATGGCGTGAATGCGACCACTGTGGCTTGGCCTGATGAGGAGGGTGACAACAATGTGATGGACATGATTGCCGCTCACCAGTTCGCACTCATCATCAATGTGCCGAAGAACCACACAAAACGTGAGCTGACCAACGGCTACCGCATCCGCCGAGGCGCCATCGACCACAACATTCCGCTGATGACCAACGTTCGTCTGGCAAAGGCCTTCATCATGGCCTTCTGTACCATGAGCGAAAACGACATCCCCATCAAGAGCTGGCAGGAATACAACAGCTGATGCTAACCATCTTTCATGGCTACATCTGCTTGAAAGCATAATTCGGATAGCCATCAGTCCAAACTCTACACAAGCCCTTCTTCCAATCTCGGAGAAGGGCTTTGTTGTTTATGCTCTTATTCAACAAGATGATAAGATAATCATGTATGTAAACGATTACGTAAAACAATAAAACAAAGAAGGTTGTATATTCTTTCATTATTCTACAAAATGTTATTTTTGCATACATGAAAAGATTCATTTTTTTATGCTGTTGGCTGATTGCAGGCACTTCTTTTGCCTTTGCTGACTCCAAAGAGACTGGACACCTCATGGGTGATGCCAATGGTGACAGTGATGTGAATGTGGCAGATGTCATGCTGACTGTCAACTATATACTCGGTAATGTTTCTGAATCATTACTCTTTTCCAACGCAGACATTAACAATGACAACACAATCGATGTGACTGATGTCATGTTGATTGTGAATATCATTCTCTACGGAGATGTCTGCAACGGAGTTGTCATCAATGAGGCTAAAGGTTGGTTGGAATCCGCCTACGTGAAATGGGCACCCTACCCTGACGCCTCCTCGTATGTCGTTTACATCAGAGGAGGACAATATGAAGAATGGACAAAGTTGGACAATATGCTTGTGCGAAACTATGGCGCCTATGGCCGTGCCGACATGGTGGGATTGAAAGCATCTTCCGACTATGCCTTCAAAGTGGTTCCTGTGCTGAATGATAAAGAGGACGAAACAAAGGCTGGCACTACAGAGAACCTAAATGTGAAAAACTACCCCCGGGATGGGTTTGCACATAAGACTTGGACCAAGGGTGTGGGAGCATACAACAATGATGGAACGCTGAAAAGCAATGCCAAGGTGATGTATGTCACCAAAAACACAGCAAAGACCATCAAATGCAGTGTGAAAACCTCAGCAAAGGGCACAACAGAACTCACTGGACTGCAGCACATCATCAACGGATATCAAAAAGGTTATGACACAACTCCACTCTCCATACGTATCATCGGTATGTTGGAGAAAAATGACCTTGACAGCATCGGAAGCAAGGAAGAGGGATTGCAAATAAAAGGAAATAGTAAGGACAGCGAACTGAATTTCACCATTGAGGGTATCGGTGATGATGCATGCGTCAGAGGATTCGGATTCTTGGTGCGCAACTCCAAGAGTGTGGAGTTCCGCAACTTTGCCATCATACGATGTATGGATGACGGTCTGTCCCTGGACACGGACAACTCAAATATTTGGATTCACCATTTGGACGTGTTCTATGGTCCAAACGGCAGTGGCGACCATGCAAAAGGTGATGGCGCAGTGGATGTAAAAAGCGACTCCAAATACATAACCGTCAACTACTGCCATTACTGGGATACAGGCAAGACCAATATGTTTGGAATGAAAAATGAGAGTGGTCCCAACTATATCTCGTATGACCACAACTGGTTTGACCACAGCGACTCACGCCATCCGCGGGTACGCACGATGAGTGTCCATGTATGGAACAACTATTTCGACAATGTGGCCAAATACGGTGTGGGAGCCACCGTTGGGGCAAGTGTGTTTGTGGAGAACAACTACTTCCTCAACACCAAGAAACCTATACTTATTTCTGAACAAGGTACCGATGCTTTGGGCAGCGGAACTTTCAGTGGGGAATCTGGAGGAATGATCAAGGCATTTGGCAACTATTTTGACCGCAAAGCCAATAACTTCAAATACTATACCCAGAAGGATCCGACTTCAACAGGATATGATGCCTACGAGGTGGATAGCAGAGATGAAACGGTGCCTGCATCTGAGAAGACCAAGGCGGGTGGCTTTTCATACAACAACTTTGACACTGACGGCTCAATCATATATTCCTACACTGTCGATGCCGCTGAAGACGTGCCAGGCATCGTAAAGGGATATTATGGTGCCGGCCGCCTCAACCATGGAGACATCAGCTACACTTTTGCCGACAATGTGGGAGCTGATGACCAAGACTCTGCTTATGACCCCGTGCTTGGTGCTTTGATTGATGGTTACAAGAGTTCTCTGATAGGTATTTTTGGCGGAGAGGACATCAACAGCAGTGGTGATAATGGTGACGATGATGAAAATGGCGATGACCCTGAAGGCGATGACCCTGAAGGCACCACCATCTCATCGGATGTGGAATGCACCTTCAATCAATCGGGTGTTCCCTCCAACAATATGTTTACTATCGTCAACGGAAATGGTTCCAATTCCAAAGGCTATGCCACCGTCAATGGAACCACCTACACCACCTGTCTGAAATTGGAATCGGAAACAAAAATCCAATTCACCACCACGATAAAGATGGAGATGACTTTGGTGTTTGGGTCACAAGACACCAAATACACCATCAAGGTAGATGGTGAAAAGAAGACTGGCACCAATGGCGTACTTACCCTGCCTATTGAAGCAGGAAGCCACGAACTGACAAAGGCCGACACGGGCAACCTTTTCTATATCGGCTTGAGGGCATTGGAGTAAAAATGACTATTTCAGTTGCTCATAAACCTCTCTGAGTGAGTTGTCATCACCTACATTACCAGGGAAAATGATATAGGGAAACCTGTCTGTCATCACACAAGGCACATTGGGCACAATCTGTCCCAGGACTGTGGCAGAACATACATGTAGTCCTTTGGTCAGGATATCGTGCGAGGTAATCCCTCCCTTGGCAACCAGATACGATGGAGTGAACGGCATCTCAGCAACAAGTGACACCAGGAAATCTGATACGGTCTGACCTAATTTCTGGCGCTGCCGTGCATCCTCCAGCCGAATCTCCTGACGAGAGGTGTAGACAACTGGTGTATGGCCACATGCCGCAGCCTCACTTATCTGTGCCAAGATTTCTTCCAAGAGTTGCTTGTCTTCATCCAGAATGCGCATGACATCAACCTTAATGCCTCTAATACCATCCACAGACAAGAGTGCGTTCAACTGACGGGTGGTTTTCTGCACATGCGAGCCAACCACAAAGCACCCTACCCCATTTCTGTTTCTTGTTATTTCTTTTCCCAACAACGGCTGTTCCGATATGCCACTTATGGCTTTGGGCAAGGATGAAGAACTGCGTATGACAACAGCGCCTTCAAAAAAAGCAGTCTGCGCCAACAACTTGTCTGTAAAGGCGTATAACTGTCCATAATTTTCTGCATCAACTATCTCATAGTCCTGTGGATTGGCTCCTTTCTCCTTGATATAATCACACAGCACGGAAGTAGTGTATCCAAAAACATTGTCATTGGCAAACTCCGTTTGAGAAAGGGGCACTAAACGACCATTCTCTTGCATGAAATGTGCGCCGCCTACAGTCACCCGACCTGCCTCTATGAAAGCGGGTACGAAAGGAATGGGATGCCATACTTCTATTCCATGCCTGCGAAGCACATGCTGCATCACATCCGTTTCCAAAGGAAAATGACCTCTCAGACATGAGTCACTCCGACTAACAAAAATCATACGGAAGCCATATTCCTTGTTGGCATCAATCACCGTCTCCATCGCATCCTCAATGACTTGGGATGCCTCCTGGCGTGTCATGGCACGGGTGTTGGTCAGCATATAGAAAAATGGAACTTTGTCAAGCAAAGCATCACGGACAGCATTCACATCCCATGATGTCAGCAGACGGCAGCCATGAACGGTCTGGATGCCGGTGGGGTCATCGTCAAGGACAACCATCCTGGTCATTTCGTCGCGTATCATGTATGTTAGGGTTTGAGTGAGGGAATTCCTTGCATCTGCCTGGCTTCCTCCGGTGTGGCGGGCTCACACCCCATAGCCCGAATCAGCACAACAAGTCGTTCTACCAGTTCCGCATTGGTGGCGGCTCTTTTACCTGGAGCATAATAAAAGCTGTCCTCAAATCCTATGCGGACAGCTGATGCCCCCATGCCAATGGCGCATGCAAGGATGGAGAAGTCGTCCATCTGGTCGTGGGTGATGCCCCATGAACTGCCTTGCTCACACAACGCATTGAGTAAGCACAGATTACGACCTGTAGCCGACAAGTTGCTGGATGTTCCACGCCCCACACAAAAATTGTAATGCAGCGGACGGCTGAGCACGCCCTCATCGGCCAACTTACTGCACGTTTCCACCATGCTGAGGTCAAACAATTCCATCTCGGGTACGACCCCTGTCTCTTTCATCCTGGCTGCCCAATAACGGATGTCGGGCAACGTGTTGATGTACACCGTCTCACCAAAATTGACCGAACCCATGTTGAGTGAGGCAACCTCCACCTCTGGCACATTCAGACATACACATCTCTCTGCCAAGGTAAGGGAAGATAAACCTCCCGTGGAACCCTGGATAATCATGTCGGTCTTCTCACGGATGCGCCTGATAGTGTCGCTGAACACATCAAGTTCGAATGTTTGCTCTCCTTTCAAGTCGCGTGTATGCAGATGCACCTCACATGCCCCAGCCTCGTAACACCGGATAGTGTCCTCAGCTATTTCCTCTGGTGACAGTGGATTGTGAACTCCCTCGGGTATTTCTTTCCCTACATGGCAAACTGGCGCCACCGTAATGATGATTTTTCTCATAGCTATTATGTTTTATTTATTTTTTATGATATGGCATAATAATCACATGCTGTTTCCAATAATTGCAGATTGAACTCACGTGTCATTGTATCCATTCTAATAATATCTTTCAGCCACCATACTAACAGTATTATTCCTGGGATAATCAAAAAACTAAATATGAAAAGGAGCAATTTGAAAACACCATTTCTAGCATCAGTCAGCAAAAAACGGTCCACGCCCAATACTCCTAAAAAAATAGACACGAGATACATTGCCGTCACATTTCTAAATGGTAAGCATTCCACATCGAATATTTGACTTTTGGTAAGATTCAACAATCTCGAAGCCACATATTCCAAATCTTTCTCTGGCAGATACTTTTGATTGAAAATCAAAAAATCCTGAACTCTCTGTTCCAAGTTATAAGACGATGTGTTTTCTTTACTATCTGTAGATGACTGAGTTGACTGATAGTTAATATTACTTTCTGTATTGCTGACCTTAGCCTCATTAGGACAGCCACAAGTAGGACATGAAGACAAATAATATGAATATTCCTCTCCACATTCTTCACATATCACTTTTTTATTGATTGAAGTGCCACAACCAGGACATTCTGATGCCTTGTCCGACACCAATCTACCACAACTTTTACATTTTACCAATGCCATGATTATTATCAACAGTCAATGCAAAAATAAAGAATTTCTTGCATAGTTACAAATTTGAGCAAAAAACATAAATCAGTTCACTTCAAAACTATAGGTTTGGCCACGACAATCTCCATAAGGTCGGCCTTGGTGAGATGGGCCTTCACATCAAAACCTAAAGTGATTCCTCCCATAACTGGCAGGGTATATTGCAAACCTATTCGCTCATAATAGGGCTTTTCTATCAAATTAGCATTGTATCCCATCCTACGGAAAAGGTAGTATCCCAAGGACATAGCCAAGGCTAAACGATGGTAATAAACCTGGTGTTTAAGGGCCAACCCCACTGACCACGGACTATGCCTGACTTGATATTGATATTTAGCATCTATCTGCTCTACCTTGCTGGAATAAGTACCATAGAAGACATCTGCTCCAATGCCTGAGGCCCATCTGCGCGCATAACGATACATCACATCTGCCTGCAATGAATACGCCATGTATATATCGAAGTCGGCTTTCCTATAGTCAGGATGTCCCTTAGGGGTATTGAACTGCGTATCCAACCATTCCTCATTCAATGATTTTGCCCCAATGCCCAATGAGAAATTGAGAAAAAGAAAGGGTGAGAACTGTGCTTTTGTCTTGACTGGATTTGAAACAACCAAATCGTCATAATAGGGGCAATAGACCAATGCTGCCGATGGCCCGAGAATATTCGCTCCCTTATTGGGCCTACTTAGCGCACCATTGCTCAAATGCCAAAAGTCTGCGCCAACCCTTATCCCCCATTCAGGGGCAAACCTATACATGATGTGGGTACCTGCACCAAAAAAAATGAGCCCATGTGAACCAATCAACTCATTGTCGACTGCACGATGTGGGTCGTAGACCGACTTGCTATACCCGATACCTGTAGAGAATGTGTAATCTATTTCCCATTTCTTTTTACGCAGAAGCGGTCTGGAAAATGAGGCGTATGCCACAATGCTGTTCCCCATGCGGGAGTCATAATCGACCTCCTCAGCCATACCCCATTCGGGTGAAGCAGACTTGTGCATCGTCACCCCATGATTAAACGCCATCTTCAATCCCATGCCAATGGTTGGATAACCATAATCACGGGCAAAGGCATCACTATCTGCTGGAAGGGATACATGGGTAAGAACAGCATCAACAGAGAAGTTGTCACGACCTTTCTGCCATTTACGCTGATAATCATCGACAATGAGCACTTGGCCTTTCTGCATTCCCACAGACGCTCCCCAATGAGTCAGCGTGTCGGCTTGCTGAGCAATAATGCAATCACAAAAGCCGAACAAGCCCAAAAGGAAAGCGAGCATCTGTCTCATCCTGGCAAAGAAAAGATTCTCTTGGCATTAAGAGTGGTCTCAGTTGCCACCTCTTCAGATGAGATGCCATAACACATTGCCAACCTGTCAATAATATACCTGACAAACGCACTCTCGTTACGTTTTCCCCTCATCGGAACAGGTGCCATATAAGGGGCATCCGTCTCAAGAACGATACGGCTGATTGGTATATCGGCCACCACTTCAGGTAAATGGCTATTCTTGAAAGTTAGCACCCCACCAATGCCAAGTGAGAAATTGTCGAATTCCAAAAGTTGGCGGGCTTCCTGAGCATTGCCCGTGAAACAATGAAACACTCCTCCGGGAAGTCTGTCTTTGTATCTTCGCAGAATAGCAACCAACTCATTTTGTGCTTTCCTGCAGTGAATCATCAATGGAAGGCGGGTTCGACAGGCCCACTGCACCTGTCGCTCAAACGCTTCAAGCTGTTGTTGCTCAAATTCCCGACTCCAATAGAAATCCAACCCAATTTCTCCGATGGCAACAAACTCTTCATTGAACATGGACTCCATCCTGTCGAGCACTTGGGTGAAATCATCCCTTACTTCCTCGGGATGGAGACCTATCATTGGAAAGGCATAACCTGGAAACTCATGGCACACATCAATGATTTTCCGCACAGACTCCTCGTCAACAGCTGGCACCAAAATTGCTGACGCTCCAGCCTCCTTGGCTCTCATGATGACATCTTCCCTGTCCTCATCAAATTCCTTGCCGTCGATGTGTATATGCGTGTCTATAAAAACCATAGTTTACTTCTTTTCATTTCTTCTATAATAATACACTACACCGAACTTGCGGCACAAATCATACCGTCGTTCCGGTGGCTCTTCACTGTAATGGCCTTCTATCACATCCCATATCCTGAGAATCAGGCTGTCCACTTCAGGCCTCATCTTTGAAATGTCTTCCAGTGCCTTTTGGGTACGGGTCTGATACTGTTTCTGTGCGTCATACATTCCCTTGAACACATCAAAATGGGTGGCAACAGCACCAATGGAAGGAGAAAGGATAGGCTTTCCTCCCTTCCTGACGCGCTCTTTTTCCCCTCTGATAACCTTAGGCGCCCACTCCATGACGGCATCTGCCGTCTTGAGATAAGGCACCACACGCTGCTTGGAATCAAGGCCATATGCGCCAAGTTCACCTTCTTTGATCTCTCCTCTCTCCACAGCGAAGAACATCACTTGGAGAAAATGACTGAGGTAGGTCATCGCATTGTGGTGCAATGAGGCTATACGTTTGGAATACCTCACCTGAGTACGCATTGAGAGTTGATATTGTGTGGAGGCATCACTGAAACTGGCATATAAACGCTGGGCTTCAGAAATCAGTTTCCGGTCAATGAAATGTCCGCTTACTGCATACACCTCATTGTTGTCGGCCAGTGCCTCAAGAGCTTTCAACCTGGCTGCATCAGTTTTTGGCAACCTGCGATATGGCACTCTATATCTGATTACTCGTTAGTATTCCCTTTTCATCATCTCAGCGGTATAAGCAAGCAATTCCTGCTTGCGTTCAGAATCGACCTTCACCGCATCAAGGAACTTAATACCCTCCTTGAAATAATAATTGATTTTCTCCTCGGCCAATTTGTTGATACCTATCTCATTGTATATTTCCGTCACTGCGGCAATTTTCTCCTGAGGGTCCGGAGAAGGCATGTCAAGCCAATTGACAAGCACCTGCTTCTGCCTCTCATCTGCCATCGCCAGAGCGTTGATGAGCATATAAGTTTTCTTATTCGATGTGATATCGCCTCCTATAGCCTTTCCAAAAACCTTTGAGTCGCCATACACATCCAAAAAGTCGTCCTGCAGTTGGAAAGCGAGTCCTATCTTCTCCCCAAATCGGTACAGATTATCGGCATCTTCCTTTGGAGCATCAGCAAGGATAGCACCCATTTTGGTGGCGCACGCCAACAATACGCTCGTTTTAAGCCGTATCATCTCGATATACTCATCCTCCGTAACATCGTTCCTGCTTTCAAACTCCATGTCATACTGCTGCCCTTCTCCGATTTCAAGAGCCGTGCAGGTAAACAAGTTCAATATCTGACTGAGTTTGTCGGGACTGCACTGTGCCATCTGCTGGAATGCAAGTACCAACATGGAGTCGCCTGACAAAATAGCTGTGTTGGCGTCCCATCTCTTGTGGACGGTCATATGCCCTCTTCTTAAATCCGCATTATCCATAAGGTCGTCATGCAGCAGTGTGTAATTATGGTATGTCTCCAAGGCACACGCTGACGGCAAAATGGTCTGTGGATCATCTCGGAACAAGTTGTATGCCAACAACATCAAGGTTGGCCTGATTCTTTTTCCTCCAAGCGACAACACATACTTGATAGGCTCATAAAGCCCCTCCGGCTTTCTGTCATAGGGGATGCTGTCAAGATAATGATTGATTAATTGAAGGATTTCATTGGAATTCATCATATATTTAGGCGGTTATATTGTTATATATTCAGTTGATTGATAAAAAACCTTGATAAGCTATAGTTTGAAGACGATAGGTAGGTGGACAAGAGTGCGGCAGGGCTTGCCCTGGCTTTTCCCAGATTCCCATTTAGGCATCATTTTCACCACTCTGAGTGCCTCATTGTCAAGGTCGATGTTGGCTCTTTGTATGAGCCTAACATCATCTACCTTGCCATCGGTATTGACAATGAACGCCACAATCACTTTGCCACTCACCTTGGCCACTTTTGCCCTTTCTGGATATTTCAGATTTTGTGTGAGCCATTTCAGCAGTTGCGACATTCCACCAGGAAACTGAGGCAGTTGGTCAACCTCTGACATCAATCTGACATCATTGTTCTTTTCTTCCTCTTCCGGCACAACTTCTTCCAACTTCTCGTCCAGCACTTCAGGAGCCTCAGTTTCCAATATGACCTCGGGCTTTTCAACCTCACTGTCATTCTCATCCATCACATTGGATACTTCGGGCACGACCACGACTTGGTCGCTCTGCACGGGTGCCTCCTTTTCTGGCTCAGGCAAGTTTTCCTCCATGGGGGGCATCATCTGCATATCCTCTGCTATCTCGTCGAGGAAATCTGAATCCAGGTCACTACTCCTGTCTGAGAAAGAAAACTCCATCGCAACGACAAACAATGCCGAAGCGACTATGATTCCAATAAGGAAAGCCCATCCTCTTATGCGCTCAAGGTCAGCGCTGGTCGTTTTTTTCTCTTCCATATCTGATGATGCATACTCTCACCCCAGGGCTTCCAAGAATCATTCCGAAAAAATGGTGTTCGATTCAATAATCACCCTAAAACTCCGTTATAATATAGAGTTAATGCTCGGAGAATGCATTTCAAGATACAAAAATAACTCAGATATTTTAAAAAAGGTGTATCTTTGTAGAAAATTTGAATAAAAAAGGATGAAAAAAGGTTTTTTAGTGCTATTTGCCGCTTTCTTGTCAATGACAGCAATGTCACAAGAAAGTCAAACTGCATATAACTTCCTTCGTCTTCCCGTGAGTGCCCATGGAGCCGCTCTTGGCGGTGACAACATCACACTCATTGAAGACGACGCCTCTTTTATTTTCTCCAATCCAGCCCTTCTCTCATCTGTAAGCGACCGTACAGTCGGCTTAAACTACATGAACTACATGTCGGGAGTCAATACGGCAAGTGCCAGCTACTGCACATCAATAAAAGACAGTCTTTCAATAGGAGCAAGCGCACAATATATGGGCTACGGCAAAATGAAAGAGATGGATGCCAATAATGTCCAAACTGGCGAATTCAATGCCAACGACATCTCCCTGGCTGTGTATCTGAGCTACAATCTTAGTTCACGCCTCGTGGGTGGTATTGCAGCCAAATGGATTACCTCATATATAGGTCAATACAACTCGATAGCGATGTGCGTGGATTTGGGGGCCAATTATTTTGACGACGACCACGGACTGTCGCTCTCATTGGTTGCCCGCAATCTGGGAGGCCAACTGAAAGCCTACGATGAAGAATACGAGAAACTGCCCTTTGATTTGCAGGCGGGCATCAGCAAGCAATTGGCCGGAGCTCCCATCAGAATGTCGGTTACTTTTCTCGACCTGACTCACTGGAACTACAAACCCATCAACCATCTTGCTGTGGGAGCTGAGGTGTTCCTATCCGACCAAATTTGGGTGGGTGGCGGTTTGAACTTCCGCCGTGCAAACGACCTAAAAATAACTTCAGGTGACCATAGCAGCAGCCATGGAGCAGGCCTGTCATTGGGAGCAGGAGTCAACCTTGACCGTTTCAAAATCAACCTGAGTTATGGTAAATACCATGTATCATCCTCTTCCATCATTGCCAATTTTTCATTCAACATATAAACCATGAGAAAAATAACAATAGCAATAGACGGCCATTCCTCGTGCGGAAAAAGCACCATGGCCAAAGACCTGGCAAAAGCCATCGGTTATATCTATGTGGACACGGGTGCGATGTATCGTGCCGTTACCTATTATGCCCTCACACAAAACATTTGGGATGAAAACGGCGTGCTTGACACGGCTCAGTTGGAAACGAAAATCCCTGAAATTGAGATTAGTTTCAAACTCAACGAAGAAACCGGAAAGCCCGACACCTACCTCAACGGCATATGCGTGGAAAGTGAAATCCGCGGCATGGAAGTATCAAGCAAGGTGAGTGAAGTGGCTGCCCTGCCCTTTGTGCGCGAGGCACTTGTTGCACAACAACAGCGGATGGGTGAGTCGAAAGGCATAGTGATGGATGGACGCGATATCGGTACTGTCGTGTTTCCTGACGCCGAATTGAAAGTTTTTGTCACCGCCACAGCAGAAGTGCGTGCTCAAAGGCGTTATGACGAACTGCTCAGCAAAGGCTCGCCAGCCGACTACGAAGACATCCTCCGCAATGTGAAGGAGCGCGACTATGCCGACAGCCACCGCGAAGTTGGACCTCTTCGTCAGGCGGAGGATGCGATACTGCTTGACAACAGCAACATGACCATCCCCGAACAAAACGCATGGCTGCTGGCAGAATACCACAAAGTAGTGGACCAAGAAGAATAAGGATTCGTTACATCACAAACGACATATTCCCTAAAGCAATTGAAGGAGGCTGTAAAGGTCTCCTTCAATTGCTTTAGGACGGAATGGATGACATCACTTGATGAGTTTCCTGCCATTGACAACATATACTCCTTTGGGCAAATGCTCTATGTCAATTTTGGAGTTGGTGACCTTAGCCTCACCCACTTTGATACCACTCAGGTTGTAGACAGCAACAACTTCACCCTCAGTAGCAAAAGGCATCATGATACCATCTGCTTCATCGTCAAACACACCGATGTTCAATTCCTCGTAAACTTCCGTCTTGTCTATATCGGTCGCGATGAAATAACACCTGAAAGGATATATCGTATTGGTGCCTGAAACAAATTTCGAGCCATCACTGTTGAGAGAATAGGTGTTGTCCAATTTCTTCTGAGCGTAAGAACCTCTGAAATTAAACGCATTAGAGCCAATGACTGCATACGATTGGCGATAGAGATTGACATTGGAGCCGCTGAAGACAATTGGTTTTCCAACAAGATTGTTTGCCTCACCCCAAGCAGAGCCAGGAACAGCATAAAGATATGGCCTGTTGGCTTCAAACTCCTGTACATAGTCAAAACAAACCGTATTATACCCCTTAAGAGACTTAAACTCCTTCAACCAGAATTGCTTGCCTGTATCGTCGCCAGCCTTAAACCAATTCAGCTGTTTTCCATTGCATGTGATGGAAGTTGGAGCAAAGGGCAGAATGAGCGTCTGCCATCCATTCTTACCGTTCGTTCCCAATTTCGACGTCCGAGTATATGATATCGTCTTGGCAACAATGTCCCTGGCAGTATAGAACGGATAACCATCAGATAGTGTTATTTTGTCTGCAACGTTTGCCTTAACAACATTTTTACCCGACATGCCTGTAATCACCTTGTCGCTGGCTCCAATATAATACAAGGCATTGGGATTGCTGCTTGGAACAACCTTTGTGACAGTTGAGGTAAGACCAGTGAAATCAGCCGCACAGACATCTGCCCCCAATGTAACGGTAGCAGTTGGCTCCAGAGGTTGGGGCTCACCAGTTGCATTATATGTCATCACAGCCTTGGTGACATAGAATTTGGTATTCAAATAACCATATGAAATGAATGAGCCATCTCCGTATCTGAACACCAATGCATAGCACGTCCCTGGCTTGAGGTCATCAAATTGGAAAGAAACTTCCCCATATTGCTTAGAAGGAATACTCATATAAGTTGTACAACTTCTCATTGTACTTACCCAATTTGAACTCAAATAATAAAGAGTTACCATTGCGTCACCATAGTATGGAGCAGCTGACTTGTTGTATAGTTTCGCTTTTCCTTTCAATGTGGTTCCCCAAACAGTTTTTCCAGATTTTAGGAAATCAAGTTGGATATCAGCATCTTTCAACAACTGTAAGTTTCTTGTGGAAGAAGCTGTGATGGTCACTTTAGAAGAACCCAAAACTGATGAAGTTGAGGCCCAAACATTATATGTGCCTTTTGTTCCCGGTTTGAAAGAGAGTTGAACATTCACAGTCTTCCCAGCTGGCACATTGACGTAGGCTGTTGATTTTTTACTACCCATGGTTGATGTTGTACTGGCATACAGAGAAACGTATCCATAGTAATCATCTCCTGTATTTTTGATAGAGACAACAACAGGCTGGTTTTGCCCTGCAAGTTTTGAACCTATAAATGACATCTGTATGAGCGAAAGAACTGCATTGGAAGACTCGATAGACAAGGCAACAGAAGTGGAATAAACTGCTTTGATGTGGTTGCTGTCTGCCACCTGGTCACAAAGTTCCCATTCGTCGGAGCCTTTCAACTTGCAAATCGGATATAACTTGTATGTTCCCTTGGCCAATTTGAGAGCCGTGAAGTCAGAAACAGACAAGGTGAATTTTGACACGACATATTTGTTGCTCTCTATGGAGACTGGAGTGGTGCTTGTTTGCTTGAGCAATTGAATATTGCCATCGGCATCATAATAACCCAGTCCGAGATAGTATGAACCAGACTGTGTGTTCAGATTTGAATACTGCACTGTAGCGCTTGTTCCAGACGCGGTACTGATGGTGGCTTTAAGGAATGTATTGTCTGTTTCATTGTTGTATCCTTTTTCTGGTTGAAAGTCAAACAAAGCCCTTGAATTGAAGATATAACTTTTCTCTCCAACGTATGCATCAACATCGTCGGAAATATCACTATTGAGTATAGACAAGGAGAAAAAGCCATTGTCATTACCACCCCATCCCCAGTTGATATGGAAGTAGTCACTTCCATCGTATCCGTCAACAATAAACAAATGCCCCGATGCATCTTTCAGATAAGCCACATAGAGAACAGGCCTCGCCTGATACAACTCATCAAGTATCTTCTGTTTCCATCTCTCGTAGGAATAACCGCTTCTGTTGGTGAATCCAGTGTAACTTGATTTGAATTTGAAATACTTTGAAGCTATAGGTAAAATACTTCCGTCAGAAGCCGTAGTGTTTTCAAGGTCAAATTTGCTTTTGAGCGCGACAGCACAATAAGTGATAAAGTTGGATGTGTTGGCCAGTTGAGTAGCAGTCTGAGTTCCATCTGCTTTTTGGCACATATTGTTCCAATATATAGTGGTTCCAGCCTTTATGGTAGGAGCTTTGACGGAGTATGCTGTATATCCAGTAATTTCATAAGGCAATTTTGATTCCATTTTTGACCTGTAATAATAGATATATTGTGCCATGGCAACTGCGGTACAGCCAAGGACACAGTGCGTTCCGCCTTTGGTGGGCGCATTTTGGTTGAAAGGAACATTCTGGCCCCATTCTGTTTCCAACAACGGTCTGACAGGATGGGTTGTTGGCGTTGTGGATGAGTTGGCGTACAAAGGACCATTAGCTGTTACGTCAAGCTTGTCAATCTCTTCTTTGTATACATTGAAAAGCGACCCTTGATATGCATCAATGAGGTCCATGTCAAAATGTCCTTTGTCGGAATAGCCGATGATAGGGATGGTCCTGTCATCTCCGGAAACGATGACAAATCCCTCGTCGTTGTCATTGTTGAAGACATAGAAATACGGATTCTGTACATTTCCGGCAGACACCTTCCTTGGCCCCTCTGTCACTTTGACACTCTCATCAAACGGGATGCCTTTCTTTTTCATAAAAGCCTTCGCCTGAGCCAATGCGCCAGTTCTTGAAACTGGTGCTGCTCCAGCAAAGCCTACAAAAGAGAAGGCCAAGAGCCATGCCATCAGTAATTTGATTTTTTTCATGATTTGTTTATTTGTTTGTTGCTTTAATTCTTTTAGAAATCCCTTAAATATTGTTTAGTATGTAATTTCTGCAATCTTCCATCAACCATTTAGGTGTGCTCGTGGCGCCACAGATACCCACTGATTGTACATTGCTGAGCCATTTCAGGTTGATTTCCTCAGCCTTCTCTATTTGGTGGCAGTTGTTGTTGACCCTCTTGCATTCATTGAACAGCACTTTGCCGTTGCTGCTTTTTCCCCCTGAGACAAAGAGGATGAGGTCATGTTTCTGGGCGAACGCTGCAATATGTGAGATTCGGTTGGCCACCTGTCGGCATATGGTGTCGAAACTTTTGAACGTAGCTTTTGATGATATATGATTTTGAATGTAGTCGATGATACGATGAAACTCATCCAGAGACTTGGTGGTCTGTGAATAAAGGTAGATATCGTGGTCGAAGTCCAGTTTCTGGACATCATTGATGTTTTCTACAACAATAGCCCTGTTGTTGGTTTGGCCCACCAAGCCCAAGACTTCTGCATGTCCGTTTTTTCCGAAAATGACGATTTGGGCTTCAGGATTGTTGTCAAACTGTTTCTTGATTCGCTTTTGAAGTTGCAGCACGACAGGACATGTGGTGTCTACAATCTCTATGTTTTGCCGGTTGGCAACCTCATAGGTTCCTGGGGGTTCGCCATGGGCTCTCAGCATGACCTTGACATCGTGCAGCTGGGAGAGTTCGTCATGATTGATGGTGACGAGCCCCATTGCCCGCAACCGTTCACATTCCATGCCGTTGTGAACGATATCTCCGAGGCAATAGAGCGTCTTTTCCTCACGAAGTTTTTCCTCGGCTTTGTTGATAGCCGTGGTCACTCCGAAGCAGAATCCGCTTTCACTGTCTATCTCAATTCTAATCATGACTCTCTTCTGAGGTTGTCGTAATACATGTCAAGCAATTGTCCTGCTGCTGCGAAGGAGGTTTGTTCTCCTGCGAGCACGCTTCTCTCAGCCTCTTTCAGTTTTTGGTTGATGAGTTGGCTGTTGTAGAAACTGTTGCGCAGATGCTCATTGATGGTCTCATACATCCAATATTTGCTTTGCTCGTTGCGTCTGTAGGCAAAATAACCATTTTCCTTGACGAAATCGATGTATTCATACACCATATCCCACACTTCTTTTATGCCGAGGGCATAGAATCCGCTGTAACACATCACTTTAGGCATCCATCCGCTTTCTGATTTTGGGAAGAAATGGAGTGCGTTTCTGAAATGTGTTGCCGCCATATGGCATTTGTCTACATTGTTTCCGTCGCATTTGTTGATGATGATGCCATCGGCAATTTCCATGATACCTCTTTTGATACCCTGCAACTCATCGCCTGTGCCAGCGAGTTGGATAAGCAGGAAAAAGTCCACCATGGAATGGCATGCCGTCTCGCTCTGCCCAACTCCAACCGTCTCGACAAAAATTTTGTCATACCCGGCTGCTTCACACAAAATGATGGTCTCTCGGGTTTTCCTTGCGACACCTCCCAGTGAACCTGCTGTCGGGCTGGGGCGTATGAATGCCTCTGGTCTGAGCGCCAATTTCTCCATTCTTGTCTTGTCACCGAGGATACTTCCTTTCGACCTCTCGCTGCTGGGGTCAATAGCGAGGACTGCCAATTTTCCGCCTCGCGTGTCAAGCACATGGCAACCGAAAGCATCGATTGATGTACTTTTTCCTGCTCCGGGCACACCACTGATGCCCACCCTTACCGAATTGCCACTATAGGGCAGGCATTTCTCGATAACCTCCTGCGCCATGTTTTGGTGGTCGGGATTGACACTCTCCACAAGTGTTACGGCTTGGCTGAGTATGGTTACATCACCCTTGATGATGCCTTCCACCATTTCGGCAACGGAGTATGTTCTGCGCTTGAACCTGTTGCGTTTGAGATACGGATTGATGCTTGACGGCTGTACGATGCCGGCATTCACAGTCAGTCCCTTGTATTCTTCACTATTCTCTGGATGTTCCATATTGTGATCGTTGTCTTTTAATAGATGTTGACCTCTATGATGGTTTTCGCCATCCTCGGGTCGTTTGATATCAGAAGTATTCTCGGCTTTTCCTTCACAGACTTCATCAGTTTCATATCAGCCGTGACCCTTAGTTTGACCGACTCTCCTGGCGAGAGGACGTTGTCGGGCAGTTCCAGTGTCAGTCCCTCAGTGAACGACTGCACCCTGATGATTTCCAAATCGGTCCTTCCGAGATTCTCTATGGTCACCGTGGCTTTTCTACGTTTCTTTCCCTCAAGTGAACCCATATCAATCTCAGTGTCGGAAATCTTCATTTTGGGCATATATACCAATTGCTGGTCGGTTACCGCACCAAACGAAGGCAACATGATGGCTTCTACTGCTATCTTCTTGTCTTCCGTCAGTTTGTCTGTATTCCTCTGCCCGAGATATATGGTAGCCTGGACAAGTCCTGGGTGCTGCAGTTTTTCTGTGAGCAGCGTGAGATACAGCACGCCCGGTTTTCCGGGAGGAATGGATGAGGGCGAGATGTCTGCCCTCAGATATTCAGGAAGTCTGAGCACGGCGGGAGTTATCATCTCGCTCGTGCCATTCATGATGTGTATTTCCTGAGTTGGATTCTCTCCTTTTGCCACATCATCAAACATGATGCTTGTGGCATCTGCCTTGATGCGCCCGAGCAAGAAAGGGTAATTGCCTTCAAAATCCTTGATTTCCTCCACGACGATACCCCTCATGGTCAGTGTATATGGCAATGATGCCCCACTGGTGTAGATGTCGATAAATTTCTCAAAATGCCCCATTTGCTTGGCATCATAGGTTGCCGAGATGACAAAGGGTTTGTTTTCTGAGATGATGCCTTTGGGATATTCCACCTCGGTGCAACCACAACTGGTGTCGACACTTTTGATGGTGAAAGTGCCTTCTCCCTCATTGGTCAGCTCAAAATGGGCCGTCACCGGTTTTCTGAACAGCACCTGTCCACAGTCGATAACCTGCGACGTCGTCGTGATGCGCTGCGCCTCTGCCCTGCCGCCCGTCAATGCGAGGGCAGCAACACAAAGGATGATATGTAGGATTTTTCTCTGCATTTCTTTTATTCGTTCACAATCAGTTGGAGAGCCTTTCCCGTTGCCGAGAATTCAGGGGCATATGCACATTGTGCCTTGCATGTGCCGGTCTCATAGGTTCCATTTCTGTCGATATAGTATTCAGTCTCGATGATATGGGTTCCTTTTGGCATTTTGTTGAAGTAATATGCTGTGGTATAGTCCTTGGGGGCGATGTAATACCCGAAGTGGTAGCCCGACAGTTGGCTGACGGGTTCCATGCACGCTGCCCTTCTGTCGATAACCTCCACGAAGTCAAGGTCGCGCTCTGCCTTGATGGTCAGCCTTACGGTCACCTTGTCTCCCACCTTCAGACTTTGGCCCTGCGTTCTGATTTCCCTTTGCACCGACAGGCCTGAGGATGAATTCTCCACCTCGTCGGTCTTTTGCAGGAACTGTGCATAAAGAGCACCCCATGATGTGCCTTGTGATGTTTTCTCCACCTCAACCTTCTGTTTGTTGTCAGCCTTCATGGACGTCTTGACATATCCTATGCCGGCAGTTTCCTTGGAGGTCTCCACCTTCTGTCCGTCAACATAGATGACTGAGGCAACCCCGCTGTCAAGCGCTTTGGTGTTGCCCTCCAGGAAGGCATATACGGCATCAACGCTGTTGATTGGCGTATCCCACATCTGCGCGCGTTTCTGCTGGAGCAGCCACAACCTCATTTCATTGACGAAGTCTGTCCGTTCGGGCCTGAGCATTTTGTATGCCTCTATCGCTGCTATCTCTGTAGGTATGTTGTAGCTGCACCATGAGTAGTATGCTTTCCGGGTGTCGAAATAGCGCCCCATCTCAGGAGTGACCACCGAATATTGGTCGATGCTGGTGAGATACTCATCCGCCTTTGCCTTTTTGTTGAAATGGGCAAGGATGACAGCACTTCTTGACTTTCCGTAGATGGTGAAGTCCTGGGGTTTCTCGCTGAAGAGTCCGATGAGGAAATCGGCTGCCTTCTGCACATCGCTTTCAAGTTCTCTGCCATCAAGTGCCATGTTGTAGAGCACGCACAGTGCCATCTCACTCGGCATTTGTTTTTTGTAGCCTCTCTTCTGCTCTTTCTTGATATACTCCACTTCCTTGATGAGGAAATCACCCATGAAGTCATATGCCTTCTCAAGCATGTATCGGGTTTCATTCTGCTGCCCTATCATCTTGTTGAGCCTGATGAACATCTCGCTCACGGATGTTGTCATATAGATGCTACCGGGCATGCCTTCCCACCATGACCACGAACCGTCTCCGTTCTGCAGTTCTTTGAGCTTGTCGAGTGCCATCGACAGTCGGTAGCTGATGGTCTGCTCATCGAAGTATTTCACCAGACTTCTCTTTTGGCTCGACTCTTTGTCTGCATTGGGCACCCAAGGAGTCTCGTTGAGGAGCAGGTCTTTGAGTTCCTCATTCTTCTCCAAGTTGCTGGCCAGGCTGCCCAGCGAGTCGGTCTCCTCCCTCCATTTCATCACAGTCTGCTTGATAGAGGGAGTGATGTTCATCAGATACTGTCCGATGGCGTTTGCATAATATGATGTTGCCTGTGTGATGGCATTCTTGTCACTTCCTGCCGCCATGGTGGGCAAGGCTTGTATCATGAGCCAAGCAGGATTGTTGGTGTATTCGATGGTCAGTTTCGAGTCGCTGACACCTTTGGGGAACAGTTTGGCAAGGTCGAAGGCTGACGTCTGCGGCTCCACCTGTGTGAATGGAAGCGTGCGTGTGACGAGTTCCATATTGGAGAGCACGGGCAGATAATGCTGCTCACCATCAGAAAATCCGTCTCCCACCGCCTTGATTCTGCAGACGAGGAGTCCCGGCAGCCCATCGGGTTGGTAGTCAAATGTCACTGCGTCTGTTTGGTTGGCTTCCGTATTGAAGTCGGTCGTCTTTGAGAAAACCACTTTCTCCGTCTCTGGGTCCACCAATTCCACCGTGGCTTTTCCTGCTATGGAGTGGTCGGATGTGTTGAATATGCGCGCCGTTATCTTGGTCTGGTCACCCAGCCTGACGAATCTTGGCATGTTGGGCACCACCATGATATCCTTCTTGGCGATTGCCTCTCCATTGATGCGGCCGTGGTTGATTTGGCGGTCGGTGGCGATACCCATCATTCGCCATGTGGTCACCGATTCAGGCAAGGTGAATTTCAATGCGATTCTTCCATCGGCGTCTGCTATGACCTGCGGCATGAATGCAGCGGTCTCATCAAGATTCTCTCTCAGTTGAGGTTCGGCAGTTCCTTTGTCTCCTTTCGCTTTTCCTTCGCCAGAAGCTGGTTGCTCCTTTTGCAAGGGGGATGCCATATCCAATGGAGCAGCTTCTTCTGTATCAGCCGCACTATTCATGGCACCCATCGGTACCGCCGAGGCTTCTTCCAATGCCATTGGCATAGCACCTCCAATCAGGTTGGCATTCATCATTTTCCTGGAACCATATCGGTATACCCTACCTGACCAGAATCGGAAGATGTCGTCATATTCAGTAAAAGAGAGATTAGGCACCTTGAGTGAGACAAACGGTTTCCTTCCACCGAGGTCAGCCGAACCGAAATAGAGATGATTCCAAGAGGTGCTCGGCAATGATACACGGATACGGTCGTCGAACCACCAGTAATGGTCTTCGATTTGGTCGAGCGACTTGTCATAGATGGTCGCCAGCAGATGTGCATCGGCTGGTGAACCATCAGGATAGGTGGCTTTCAGTATCCATTCCTCCTGCTGTCCGGGAGTCAGTCTGTCGCGGAATGTCTCCCATTTCAGTATGATGCGCTTGTCGGGCATGGGGCGTTGTATACGCTGCGTATGCGAGTACACCTCTCCATTTCTCACCCATGCGAAAGTGAGCAGCACGCCATTGCCATATTCCTTGCGGTATTGCCATGTTCTCGTCTGATTGGAGTTGCTCAATGTGAATGTACCCTGTTCCAGCACCTTGTCATCGGCAAAAACATTGTAGAACACCACTTGGTCGGGGTCTGAGGTTCCCACCTGTACCTTTACCTGCGAGTCGTTGTCTGCAAACTGGTAGGCGGATGTCTGAAACCAGTCGTGCGTCTCTATGCATGGTTTCTTGTCCTCATAGGAGAACAGTATGATTTCACGCTTCACGGTGTCGCCTTGGCATATCGCCTTGATGGTATGCTTTCCCGACTTGGCCAGTGCGCCATCCTTCGGCAATTCTGTCTTCACATTGGTCTTGGCGGCATATCCTTTTGGGTCATCGTCGATGAAGTAGGTCACGTCGCCATCTATCTCATCGCCTGCATTGTTGAGCAACGAGAAGGAAACGGTGCCCAATTTCTCACGTTCCGATACGGATGGGAGACTGAAATTGAATGCCGTCAGTTTTCTGCTAATGGGCAGCGACAACTCACCCTCGTGCGTCTCACCTCCCAGGTCGGTGACCGAGGCGTTGACTACGATTTCATAGAATCGGTTTCTCCAGTCATCCTCATCATCGGCATCCACATTGGCGGGCAACGCTATAGGCACTCTCATGGTAAAAGCTCCGTCATTGTCGGTGACGACGCTGTCCTGGAGCAACATCTCGTTTTCGCCGGAACTGCTTCTCCACCACCACGAGGCACTTCTTCGTTCCACCTCATAGGCCACCTTTGCTCCTTGCACGGGCACACCGGAATAGGTGCGGGCATATCCCTTGAGGGTAAGCGTGTCTCCATCTTTGTAAGCTTCCTTGACCACAGGCATCTCTACCTCGAATGTCGGACGTTTGTATTCCTCCACCCTGAACGACTCCCTGCTTCCTCCTGCATTGACGGAGAATGTACCTGTCAGTCCCGACTGGGGCAGGACAAAGTCGGCGGCAGCCTTTCCGAAACTGTCGGTGACCACCTCGCGCTGGTCTATCTCTTTGTTGTTGGCATCACGCAGGACGACGGTGAGTTTCTGTCCCTCCAACGCCTTTGCCTCCAAACCGCCCTTGACGGAGAATTTGATGACACCTACATGCACGGTTTGTCCGGGTCGGTAGATGCTTCTGTCGGTGAACAGCTGAACCGCTGTCAGGTCCCTCACACTGTTGAATGAGTAGTTCGACATCCACATCGACTGGTCAGGACAAAACTTGTCGTTGTCTGTATACAGGTAATACGTCCCGCTGGAATATCGTCCATCCTGGTTTTTGACCACGGTGTCACCTTTCGGTCCCAGATGGATGAGTGTGTCTTTTTTGTAGGACTCAATCCTAAGCTTTGCGTCCTTCAATGGCTGTCCTGTCGTGGCGCTCACAGCGACAAACCTCGTCTGATTACCCGGCATGGGCTGTGCCAGCAGGTAGACGTCAGAGACATAGAACAGTGTTCTTGCGGTGGAGATGTTTTTCTCGTTGGTGTCAAACTCAGCGAGATACATGCCTCTCTCCAAGGGCTTCAGGATGATGCTGTCTTTGAACGACTCATAGTCTGGATGATGTTCAAATTGCTTGCCCACCTTGAATGTCGTCCCGCTGATGATGGCTTTCTGTACCGCAGCGAGGATCTTCTGGTCATAAAGCGAATAGTCTTTCCTTGGGTCCAGGTTAACTTTCGACACCGTCATGGTCATCGAAGACAGGTGCCTCAGGTTCAGTTTGATGCACCTTTCCTGATTGGGCCTCACCACGATGGAACCGAAATCGAGCGAGAATTGGGGCTGTATGATAGACTGCCTTGAGTTTTTAAGCCGGTTGATACGGGGCCATTCGCCCCATTTCCCGGTGGCCTCGTCTATCCACTTGATTCGCAGTTCGTCATTCACATCCGACGCCTCCTCAAGAAACTCGTATTTCACGAGCGCCAGCTCTCCTGCCACCTTCAGGTCTTTGTATTTGTCTATCATCTGCTCCACCAGCCTGAGATATTCCGAGTTGGCGGCTTTCTTCACATAGTCGTCTGCCTTCTCCCTGAGCATGAAAGCAGCGGCAACACATGCTGCCTCACGTCTGCCGTGGGTGTCGTAGTAATCATAGAGCATGGAGAGGTCACCAGCCTGGAAAGCGAGCACGCTGAGCAGGTCGTCATCAAACAACTTGCTGTCATTGTTCAGTACGAGCAACGGGGTCCATCCGCTTGTCTTGGCTGATGCCAACAAGTCGGGATTGGAGAGCGACTGTTTGAAATATTCCTTGCTTATGGCTTCGTAGTTCTCATCCAATGATGGGTTTTCCTTGTAAACGGTTCCCAGGACCGACTGATATACCGCTGCAAGAAGAGGTTTCTTCTTGCTGATGGACTTCTCTTGCTCCACAAGCCTTTCCACTTCTGGCTGAAGCGAATCGGGGGTCACCGACGTGACGGCTTCTATTTTCCTCAACTGTGCCTTCAGCAGATGGCCAAAGCTGTTCTCCTTTTTGGCTTTGCTGATGATATTGTCCAAATTTTCTGCCATGGTCTTCGGCTGGTCGAGGGCCTCGGCCTCCTCCACCTGCTTCCATAGCGCTTCAAAACTCTGAGACATCATATCTATAGGCATAAAAAAGAAGATGATAATCCAAATCCAATTTCTCATTATTTGCGTAGTATTTTTGGTATTACCCAAAATCGGTACAAAAATACTAAAAAAAGCACGAAAACGAGCATGAACCCGAGGGAAAAAACCGCTTTTTAAATAATATTTATAATAAACAATGTTTCTATTAAAAAATTGAAACTTGCAGTCATGGCTGTGCCACTGGATGGCAAAACTACGATTTTTTATAACATTTTGCAAAAATGGCTGTCTGCACGATGCCCCTTACTGCCAGATAGGTGACGAAGGCTAACCACAGCGCATGATTTTGCCATTCCCCAGCGCCGAATAGGAAAATGGCGAAAAACACCAATGTGGCGATGAACGACGACAAGAGCATTCCCTTAGTGGCGGTGATGCCGATGAAGATGCCATCCCAGATAAATGCTGCCACACCTGCCAAAGGTACGGCCATCGCCCATGGAAAGTATGGTTTCGCAGCTTCCACCACAGGGGTCTCATCGGTGAGCAAACCAAGAAACCACTGACCTCCAACAGCATACAACGTAGTAAACAACAGCGCCACAGCGATGCCCCAGACAAACACTCTTCTTGTTGTCTGTCGGAATGCCACCTGATTGTCGGCTCCATAGTATTTGCCGCACAACGCCTCTCCGGCAAAAGCAAAGCCGTCAAGAAAATAGGAGAAGAGGATGTACAGTTGCGTTAGCAGGGTGTTGACCGCCAAAATCAGCGTTCCCTGCCTGGCTCCTGCCGACAGGAAAAACAGATTGACCGCAACCAGGCAGAGGGTGCGTAGGAAGATGTCGGAATTGACTCTGAAAAAGTTCAACATTTTTTGCCAATCCATCACACGTTTCCACTGAGTGTATTTCCCCAGTCTGGCATAATAAATGATGAGCAGCGCCACAGCAAGGGCCACACCCGCATACTGCGCCACCACAGTGCCCCATGCCACGCCTCTCACCTGCATCCCAAGGCCATAGACGAAAAAGACACTCGCCGCGATGTTGACCACATTCTGGGTGATGGAGATGACCATGGGCAACCTGGTGTTCTGCATGCCAATCAACCACCCCGTCAGCGCATAAAGGGTGAGCATGGCTGGCGCTCCCCACACACAGATACCGAAATAGGTGGTGACCAACTGCCTGATGTTTTCCTCCGGTGCAATGACGGCAAAGGCAAGCTGTCTGATGGGCACCTGCATGACGATGATGGTGAGCGCCACTATCCACCCCACGACGATGGAGCGTGCAAGCAACAGCGTCACTTCGGTCAGGTCACGCTTTCCCAATGCCTGCGACGTCATGCCGCTGGTCCCCATCCTGAGAAATCCGAAAATCCAATAGAGGATGTTGAATATCATCGCACCCACCGATATGGCACCGATATAGGCCGCACTTCCCATGTGCCCCATGATGGCAACATCCACCAGTCCGAGCAGCGGCACGGTGATGTTGGATACGATAGATGGAATCGCGAGACGCAAAATCTGTCGGTCGCGATTGTTCATCATATTTTTAAGATGTGTTCTGTTGGTTGAATGATTATCTTGCCATGCGGTAGATGCTCACCATATCCTCCCTTTGGAGAACGCAGATGTTGCCAAGCGTCATTTGCCCGTCGTGGCTTGCCCTTCTCGCCATCTCCTCGATTTCCTCATCGGTGATATCCCGCCCGAGGAGCTCATGGATACTGGTGGGCATGCCGAGCAGCCTGAAAAACCGCTCCACCGCCTCGATACCCTTCTCGGCTGTCCTTTTCCTGTCGGTGAAGTCATTCTCCACACCCATCACATTGACGGCAAAGCGGGCGAAGCGCGACTCATGGCCCGGCATCACAAACCTGGCCCAACTTCCCCAGAGGGCGGCCAGTCCGGCTCCATGGGTGACGTCAAACATCGCGCTCAGCTCATGCTCCAGCTTGTGCGTGGCGAAGTCTTTGGCAGTGCCACACTCCATCAGGTCGTTGTGCGAGAGACTTCCCGCCCACATGATTTGTGCGCGGTTGCGGTAATCCTCCGGATTCTTCATCACCTCAAGGGCGCTTTCCTTCACGGTCCTCAGCAGAGCCTCGGCGATGGCGTCGGTGAGCGTCATGTCGTCATACATGGTGAAATAGCGCTCCATGGTGTGCATCATGATATCCGTGGCTCCGGCCGCTGTCTGATAGGGCGGCAAGGTGAAGGTGCGCACCGGGTTCATGATGCAGAACTTGCATCTGCACAGGTTGTTGTTGAATCCACGCTTGTCGTTGTTGGCATCGTTGGTGATAACACAGCTGTTGCTCATCTCCGAACCGGCTGCCGGGATGGTGAGCACGGCTCCGATGGGAAGGCACGACTTGGGCACAGCCTTTCCTGCCCAGAAGTCCCACGGCTCCCCTTCATAGCCTACGCCATAACCTATGGCCTTGGCGGAGTCGATGACGCTTCCCCCGCCCACTGCGAGGATGAAGTCCACACCCTGCTCGCGGCATAGGCGTATGCCTTCCTTCACAAGCGACAGCCTGGGATTGGGCACCACGCCACCAAGGCAGACGAATGCGATTCCCTCTGCGTCGAGCAAAGCCATCATCTTGTCGAGCAGTCCCGACTTTTTAGCACTCTGCCCCCCGAAATGCAGGAGCACCTTGTTTCCGTTGTATTTTCTGACGAGCTGCGCCACTTGCTCCTCAGCCTGTCTGCCGAACACAATCTCTGTAGGCGCGTAGAAGTTGAAATCTTTCATAGGTTATTGGTGTTTTTTCACATAATCGGTCACTTTCTGCATGGCGATATGATACGAGGCCTTCAGAGCTCCTTCTGTGGTGTTGAGCACCTTGCTCATCTCGCCATACTTCATATTGTCAAAATACCTGAGCGTGAACACAGTTCGCTGCACATCAGGCAGCAAGGCTATCGCCTCCTGGAGGATGGCCTGTGCCCGGTCGCCGTCAAAAAACTCGTCGGCCATGAGCATATTCGCCACCCCAGCTGCCTCATCCACGCTGAGGTCCTGCATGTTCTTGCGTTTCCTGATGAAGTCGAGAGATTCGTTGATGGCTATCCTGTACAGCCAAGTCGATATTTTGGAAAGTTGCCTGAAGTCAGCGAGGTTGACCCACGCCTTGATAAAAGTATTCTGCAACACATCATCGGCATCATCGTGGTTGAGCACGATGTGCCTGATTTTCCAATATAAGGTTTCACTGTATTTGCTGACAATCAACTCAAACGCCTTCCTCTGTGTGCTGGGGTCGGCGAGCTGCCTGAGGATGTCTTTCTCATCGATGGCCATTCAGCCTTTCTTTGTAGGCTACTTGATGTAGATTTTCCTGACCACCTTGCCCACTTTCACGATGTAGCATCCCTTAGGCAAGTTGATCTCCACTTTCTTGTCCTGACCTTCTATCTTGACGCTCATGAGCTTCATTCCAGTCACGTTATAGACGTGCATCACCTGCCCGTTGGCACCAGTCACATGGATGGTCGACTCGGTGACGGCTACGTTGATGGTCTGAATATCAGTGTCAATGATTTCAATAGAAGTATCAGCCACTGCGACGACTGGAACGGCTGCCCCCATCGCCACAGCAAAGATAAATGCGAGTATTTTATTGGTCATAAGCGCTTATTTTTATTGTCGACATGCAAATATAGTCATTTTTTCCAAGATTGTTATGATTAATGTAATCTCGCGGTTGATAATTAATGATTTTTAACGTTAATATTTTAATATTGCATCTGTTTTATCGTTGAAATAGCATTAACTTTGCACACCGATAATATCAGATGTTGTCTGACTCGTCTGACTCGTCTGACTCGTCTGACTTGTTTGACTCGTCCGACAAAACAATTTAAACAAAAAGCGAAAGATGAAGAAACTTGATTCCCCCGCAATTTTGGTTGTTGACATGCTCAACGACTTCGTGACCGGTGCCCTTGGCTGCGACCGTGGCCGCGCCATCGTTCCCGCCACAGCCCAACTGCTCGACGCCGCCCGCGAGGCTGGTGTGCCTGTCATTTTCTGCAACGACGCCCACATCAAAGGCATCGACCGCGAGTTGAAGCTTTGGGGCGACCATGCCATTGCCGGCACCCCGGGAGCAGAGGTCATTCCTGAGTTGAAATTATGTGACAAAGACTACGTTGTTCCCAAGCGTCGTTACAGCGGCTTCTTCCAGACCGACCTCGACATTCTTCTCAAGGAACTGGGTGTGAAGACTGTCATCATGACCGGCCTCCATGCACACATGTGTGTCCGCCATACCTCCGCCGATGCCTACTGTCTTGGCTATGATGTCGTAGTTGCCAAGGAAGCCACCGACTCCTTCACCGAGGAAGACTACAACATCGGCATCGCCTACCTGAAGACCTGCTACGGAGCCGACGCCTACAGCAACGAGGAGCTCATCGCAGCATTCTAACCAGACCATTTCACTCCGAAATATTTCAACATTTTCAAAAGGAGCAAGTCCACCTTGCTCCTTTTTTTCGCCCCTACCCCATCCCACCTCAAACCTCAATTGTCGTGCAAACCGAGTGCAGACGAAATGATGGAACAGTGAGAGCCTAATGATGCTCGCATCAATTTGGCCGAGTCGTGACAGAATTCGACAAAGTCAAAGCTTGCTTTCAGTATGCCGAGGTGCAGCCGACAATCAAGCGAAGCTTAAACCTCAATTGTCGTGCAAACCAAATGCAGACGAAATGATGGAACAGCGAGAGCCGAGTCGTGACAGAATTCGACAAAGTCAAAGCTTGCTTTCTGTATGCCGAGATGCAGCCGACAATCAAGCGCAGCTTAAATCTCAATTCTGAAACCTCAAACCTCAAACCTCAAATCTCAAACCTCAAATCTCAAATCACAAATAAAGCAATCGCAACTCTGTTGCGTCAACAATCTCCCTGCGACCATCTCAAAGGGAGCAGTACCATAATGAAGAGCGCCGAGAAGGCGCGGTTGCATCCCTCCCCCTGGAAAGGGGGAAGGGCCTTGGGAAGGGGGTAGAGACCTCTCCTAGGACAGGAGAGGTAGGTGAGGTGTGACCAACCAAGGCAAAGCCTTGGAAAAACTGACAGTGAGCCAAAGAAAACGCCGTGAGCACAAAGAACACATGGCATGGTAGTAAACACAAACCGTCGTGCCACAAAATGCCGCACCAACAGTGAGTGCAGCACCACAAACTGCCGCACCATAGTTCGTGCCCCACCCTCTGTGAGCGCAGCGAACACAAGCAATCGCAACCCTGTTGCGTCAACAATCTCCCTGCGACCGTCTCAAAGGGAGCAGTACCATAGTGAAGAGCGCCGAGCAGGCGCGGTTGCATCCCTCCCCCTGGAAAGGGGGAAGGGCCTTGGGAAGGGGGTAGAGACCTCTCCTAGGACAGGAGAGGTAGGTGAGGTGTGAAAAAAGACAGGACAGGTAGGTGAGGTGTGAAAAAGGTAGGTGAGGTGTGAAAAAAGACAGGAGAGGTAGGTGAGGTGTGAAAAAAAACACTTGACGAATGTCAAAAAAAACACATTTTGCACAATTTAAGCCCCATTATATATTGTACGTGCGAAAAATTGTTTAATTTTGCATTTTAATAAGCATTTTTGCTCCAGAGCCAAAGGCTCTCGCCACATTGTAGAGAAAGTGATATCAAAGGGCATGATTGAAAAGCCCGAAGAAAGGTCTGAAAGGACTATTTCGGAATTCGGACAGGACATTCACGACACTCCACCTTCATAACCCATTGATTATCACCGCACTCCTCCAAACCACACTGTTTGGAGGCAAGGGAAAATATGGAAAATCCCCAAGCAAACACCCCCATTCACTGGTATGTGCTGACGACACTCTCACCCCAGCAGACAGAAATCCGCCTGCAAGAAGAGAATGCCGCCCGCATAGCCCATGGCGACCCGCGAGGCACCATCCAGTATTTCATCCCCTACCAGTTTCTCAAGCGCCGCTATGAGAAAGGCCATCAGCCGTCCCATGTAAGCGACGCCGATGAGACGCCGTCCATCCCCCGTGGTGCCGAACAGGTGAAAGCCAACAACCAGACCCGTGCCGTCCTCCGGCGCTATATTTTTTTACGCGCGTACGAACAAGATTTAAATGACCTTCTTGGCAGCGACTGGAACCGCTGGAGCGACAATCGCGTACAATTCTTCTACGACCACGAGCGCAACAAGGTGACCGTTCCCGACCGAATGATGGAAAAATTCATCGATGCCTGCTGCGACATGCAACTCCACTTCGAGCTGGTACCATCCCTGGAGGGCCTGACTACCAATGAGGAGGTGCTCCTCAACGCCACCCCGTTCCGTGGAGAACGCGCCCGCGTCATCTCCGTCGACTACACCCCTCAGGGTCCTCGCCTCACTTTAGGACTCCAGCTGTTCACCGGCAGCATGGTGCTTCGTTTGGACAACATCGGCGAGAACGACATTGTCCGCCACCCTGACGAGGGAATCAACGCCAACAGTGGTCATTTGATTGACGGCATACAGCGCCGCCTGCTCACCATCCTCTACCGTCGCACCACCGGCAAACAGACAGAGAAGACTCGAGCCAACGACCGCGACACCCTCGACATCATCTACAACTACCGCTACCACCATTTTGAGCACCCCTCCGCCCGCCGCCATCATCTCGTCCTCATGCTCATCTGCGCCCATCTTCGCAAAGACAAGCAAGGCGAGACAGAACTCACCGCCGCTGCGCAGGCAGAGCTGGAAGCCATCAACAGCGGCCGCATCGACAAGTCCTTCACAGATGTCCGCGCCTATCTCCATTGTGCCCTCTACCTTTCCACAGGCGATATCACTCACCGCGAGGCAGCCAAAGACTACGTCCGCGACCACAGCCCCAAATCCATGGCGCTCCGCAGCCTAGTCAAACTCATCCGAATCAAAAGAGTCTAAAAAATTAGTGGGGAGTGGTCAGAGGTAAGAGGTGAGAGAATAGTACTCCAATCAATCGAGCTAATGTCTAAACTCCTAATCTCCTAGACTCCTAAACTCCTCCAGACCACAGGCCTGTCATTCGTGAGTTTCGTGATAAAACATATAATTGCCATATAATTATTCATGAATAATTCGTGCCCATTCGTGGTAATTCGCGTTAAAACTGTTTCGTGCTTTTCGTGAGTTTCGTGGTTAAAGAATAAGTGGTTAGAAGTCAGAGGTAAGAGGTGAGAGAATAGTTTACCAATCAATCGGGCTTTGTCTAAACTCCTAGACTCCTAAACTCCTAAACTCCTAATAGATAATCTCCAAACAAAAAACAAATACTTCAAGAAAAATGAAAAAGAAAAGTTTATTGACATTGTTGATGGGAGCGCTGCTGATTTGCAGTTGTGAAACTCCCCGTGTCGTGTATTTTGAGGACCTTGACCACGGCAAGACCGTGCAGGCCCGCGACCCATTAGACATCAGCCTACGTCCGGGCGACAAGATTCGCATTTTGGTGAGCACTCGTGACCAGCAACTCACCCAGTTGTTCAATCTCTTCGGCTCATCAAATGCCAACGCAGGCGGCAACTCATCTGGAAGGATGGGCTACATCATCGACAGCCAAGGCAACATCGATTTCCCCATCCTGGGCACGCTCCATGTCGCCGGACTTCGCCGTGAAGAGGTAGCCTCCAAAATCAAGGGCGACCTGATTGCCTCCAACCTGGTTAAAGAACCAGTGGTGACCGTCGACTATTCCGGTCTCTATTTCGACGTCTTGGGTGAAGTGGGAAGACCTGGTCGCTACGAATTCGACCGCGACCGTTTCACTCTGCTCGAGGGCTTGAGCATGGCAGGCGACCTCACCATCAGTGGCCTTCGTGAGAATGTCGCAGTCATCCGCACCGAGGGCAATCAGCGCACCACCTATCGTGTCAATCTGCAATCTGGCGAGGAACTATACAAATCACCCGTCTATTATCTGCAACAGGACGACATCATCTACGTGGAGCCTAACAAGAAGCGTGCAAACCAGTCTACCTTGAACAACACCCTGTTGGAATCCCCCACATTCTGGATGAGCGTCACCACTTTCCTGATGTCACTAAGTGTCTTTATTTTCAAATAATTCACCCTTCGCAAGCCGAAAAGGATAAGGAGTTGTTTGAAAAAACATATAATTGCCATATAATATTCATGAATAATTCATGCCCATTCGTGATAATTCGCGTTAAATCCTTTCGAGCTTTTCGTGAAGATTCATGAGATTCGTGGTTAAAAACATATAATTGCCATATAATCATTCATGAATAATTCGTGCCCATTCGTGGTAATTCGTGTTAAAACTATTTCAAGCTTTTCGTGAAGATTCGTGAGATTAGTGGTTAGAGAATTAGTGGTGAGAAGTGAGTGGTAAGAGGTGAGAGAATAGTATGCCTATCAATCGAGCTAATGTCTAAACTCCAAAACTCCTAAACTCCCCAGACCGCAGGTCTGTTAACCGTGGTCATTCACGCAAGCCACACTCTCAACTCCTAACTATAAACAAAACTCATTAAAACAACAATATGGAATCAAAAAAGACCAAAAGCAGCAACCGACAAAAAAGTGAGTACCTCACCCTACAGGACCTAATGCACCTCTGCTTGGGCAACTGGCCCTGGTTCGTGCTTTCCCTGCTCATCACCCTGAGCATCGCCGAGTGGAAGATTCTCCGCACGGTGCCCGTCTATCAGCGTTCTGCCTCCCTGCTCATCAAGGAGAAGGGAAAGGCCAACCGCTCTATGGCAGTAGATGCCGGCAACACCATCGACACAGGTATCTTCAGTTTCAGCACCAACCTTTCCAACGAGATTACCTCGATGTTGTCACCTGATGTGATGCTCGAGGTGGTCAAACGCCTCAACCTCGATATGGACTATCAAACCGATGGTGCTTTCCATAGAAACACACTCTATGGCAGCACACTCCCCATCAAAGTCACTTTTGTCAACCAATCAGAATATAACGACTGCAGTTTCGACATCAAGTTCAAGGACGACCGTTCAATGGTGCTCAGCAACTTCATCCAGTATGGCGAACCTGCTGGCGATGGCCAATCGTTGGTCACCACCCGCGACAAAACCATCAAGTCGCCCATCGGCACCCTCACCATCGAAGGCTCTCCCTTCTTCGACGACCGTGCCCGTCCCAACCTCATCATCCACGTTAAGCGTGTTCCTCCCATGTCCGCCATGAGCGCATGCCGTGGCCGTCTCTCCGCAGGTTTGCATGATGATGGATCTTCCATTATCGACCTTAGATATCAGGATGTCAACACCGAACGTGCCGAGGACATCCTCAATGCGGTCATCAATGTCTACAACGAGAATTGGGTGCGCGACAGAAACCAAATTGCCGTGAGCACTTCTGAGTTCATCAACGAGCGTCTCAACGTCATTGAGCACGAGTTGGGCCATGTCGACAGCGACATCTCTTCCTTCAAGAGCCGCAATCTCATCCCCGATGTGGATGCAACCACCCGTATGCATATGCAAAATGCCAACAGTGCTAATTTGGAACTCAATGGCCTCAACAACCAGATGGCTTTGGCTCGATTCATCCGCAATCATGTAGCGGGATTAACCAACAAGACCCAGTTGCTGCCAGTCAATGTGGGCATTGATAACGCCAATATCGAAGGGCAGATCAATGAATACAATGCCTTGGTGCTACAGCGTAACAATCTGATTGCCAACAGTAGCGAGGAGAACCCTTTAGTCATCGACCTAGATAGCAAGATGGCCTCTATTAGAAACTCCATCATCAACTCCATCGACAACCAAATCAATGTGCTCAACACCAAGATCTCCAGTGCACAGAACCTACAGGCAACCAGCACCTCCCATATGGCTACCAACCCAGGTCAGGCAAAATATCTGCTCAGCGTGGAGCGCCAGCAGAAGGTGAAGGAGTCCCTTTACCTTTTCCTGCTTCAGAAGCGTGAGGAGAATGAGTTGTCTCAGGCATTCACCGCCTACAACACACGAGTTGTCACCTCTCCCTCAGGGTCCAATGTCCCCATCTCGCCACTCAAGCGCAATATGCGCATGATGGCAATAGGCCTTGGCTTGCTCATTCCCCTTGTCGTCCTGCTCATTCGTGAGAACATGAACACCAAGGTCCGCGGCCGCACCGATATCGACAAGCTCACCATCCCCTTCATCGGTGAAATCCCCCAATATGGCAAACTCAAGCGCCACAACAAACTGCTCAATTGGATTCAAGGTATAAATAAGAAAAAGAAAAAAAACGATGAAGAGGAGACTCGTGACATCCTGGTCAAGCCAAAGAGTCGAAACGTCATCAACGAGGCGTTCCGTGTGGTGCGCACCAATATGGACTTCATAGCCGGTGCCGACCATGCCAACAAGGTCATCATGTTCACCTCCATCAACCCTGGCAGTGGCAAGACCTTCCTCACCATCAATATCGCCACCAGTTTTGCCATCAAGGGTAACCGCACCATCGCCATCGACCTTGACCTCCGCCGTGGTTCACTGTCCAAATACATCGGCAAGCCCGAGGCTGGCATGGCAGATTTTCTCAGTGGTAGGGTTGACTCTTGGCGAGACATCGCAGTACCCGTTGAAGGTTACGAGAACATCGAGGTCATCCCCGTGGGCACCATTCCTCCCAACCCCGCCGAGCTGCTGCTCAGTCCCCGACTTGAGCAACTCCTCAGCGAACTTCGTGAGCAATACGACACCATCTTCCTCGACTGTCCCCCTATCGACATCGTTGCCGACACCAGTGTCATCGCCAAGTGGGCAGACATGACCGTGTTCGTCATCCGTGCCGGTCTGATGGACCGCGACATGCTCCCCGTTGTCGAAGGCTATTACAACGAGAAGAAGTTCAACAATATGTCCGTCATCCTCAATGGCACCGACTCTGGCAGCAGCCGTTACAGCTACCACCGCTACGGCTACCACTATGGCTACGGCTACGGTTACGGCTACGGTGGCTACGCCAAGGAAGATGATAAATAAAATGAGAATTAACGATAAATTAATGGTCAATTACATGGCAATTATATGTTGAAAAAACATGAATGCCCATTAATTACCCATTAATTTATCGTTAATATATTGAATAAGGAAGATTTAATTCGTGAAAAAGGAAGACATACTCATCATTACCCCCCATCAGAAGTTGTGGAGCGTCGATTTCAAGGAAATCTGGCGCTACCGCGACCTGATCGCCCTCTTTGTGCATCGCAACATCGTGGTGCAATATAAACAGACCATCCTTGGCCCCCTGTGGTACATCATTCAGCCTGTGCTCACTGTCATCATGAACATGGTCGTCTTCGGCGGCATCGCCAAGATGAGCACCGACGGCATACCCCAGCCACTGTTCTACATGGCAGGCAACGTCTGTTGGTTCTATTTCGCAGACTGCCTCAACCAGACCTCCTCCACCTTCACTGCCAACCAAGGCATGTTTGGCAAGGTCTATTTTCCCAGAATGGTCGTTCCCATCGCTACAGTGCTCTCCAATCTGCTACGCTTCGGCATACAGTTGCTGCTGTTCACTGCAATTTATCTCTATTTCGCCATTAGAGGCGCCGATGTCACCCCCCACTGGCAGTTAGCCCTGCTCCCCGTCTTCATCATCATGATAGCTGGCCTCGGCTTGGGCTTCGGCATCCTGGTCTCCTCCATGACCACCAAATACCGCGACCTCACCGTCCTTTTCGGCTTCATCGTCTCCCTCTGGATGTACGGCACCCCCATCGTCTACCCCATCAGCATGGTCACCAACGAAACCCTTCGCACCATCATCCTGCTCAACCCCATGACCTCCATCATCGAAGCCTTCAAGTACGCCTCCCTAGGCCAAGGCTTCTTCTCCTGGTTGGCATTAGGCTACAGTTTTGTCTTCATGTGTGTCCTCCTCCTCTTCGGTGTCGTCGTCTTCAACAAAGTGCAGCGCAGCTTCATGGACACGGTTTAATAGATTTGAGGTTTGAGATTTGAGATTTAAGATTTAAATTATTGCCATTTCGTGAAGATTCGAGAGATTCGTGGTAAATAACATACAATTGCCATATAATTATTCATGAAAAATTCGTGCCCATTCGTGGTAATTCGCGTTAAAACCTTTCGTGCTTTTCGTGAAGATTCGTGAGATTCGTGGTTAAACATATAATTACCATATAATCATTCATGAATAATTCATGCCCATTCGTGATAATTCGCGTTAAAACTGTTTCGTGTTTTTCGTGTATTTCGTGGTTAAAAAAATATTAGTGGTAAGAAGTGAGATGTAAGAGGTGAGAGAATAGTATGCCGATCTATCAGGCTAATGTCTAAACTCCTAAACTCCTAGACTCCTAAACTTCTCCAGACCACAGGTCTGTCATTCGTGCCATTTCGTGAGTTTCGTGGTTTAAAATTTTTCGTGTATTTCGTAGTAAAATAAATCCGTGTCCATCTGTAACAATCCGTGGTTTAAATAAATTTCGTGATATTTCGTGCTTTTCGTGGTTAAAATATAAATAAGATATTAGTGGTATTAAATGAACGCAATAGAATTTGAAAACGTAGGTAAGCAATACCGCCTGGGGCTCGTCTCCACTGGCACCATCAGCCATGACCTCAATCGGTGGTGGACGATGAACATCCTCGGCAAGGAAGACCCCTACCTGAAGATTGGCGAGACCAACGACCGTGCTTCCAAAGGCCACAGCCAATATGTCTGGGCATTGAAGGACATCAGCTTCAATGTGGAGCAAGGCGACGTCGTCGGTATCATCGGCAAGAACGGCGCCGGCAAGAGCACACTGCTAAAACTCCTCTCCCGCGTCACCGCCCCCACCACCGGTTGCATCCGTGCCCGTGGTCGCATCGCCTCCTTGTTGGAGGTCGGCACCGGCTTCCACCCAGAGATGACCGGCAGGGAGAACATCTATCTGAATGGTGCCATCATGGGCATGACCAAACAAGAAATCGGCAGAAAACTAGATGAAATTGTCGACTTCTCTGGCTGTGAGCGATATATCGACACCCCTGTAAAACGCTACTCCAGCGGTATGACTGTTCGTCTTGGCTTTGCTGTGGCGGCCCACCTGGAACCCGAAATCCTCGTGGTTGATGAAGTGCTGGCTGTTGGCGATGCAGAGTTCCAAAAAAAAGCCATTGGCAAGATGCAAGACATCTCACAAGGTGGTGGAAGAACCGTTCTCTTTGTAAGTCACAATATGGATTCTATGTTAAATTTATGTAGAAGAGGTATATTGTTGGAAAATGGCATGATAAAATACAGTGGAGATATTCAATCTACAGTAAAAGAATACATCAGCAGTGGCAACAATAATTATTCTTTTGTCCAAAATGACTCAAAACACCCCATTTTCATTTCTTCTGTCTGTTTTACTGGAACTGAAGCTCAAAAATGCGGCCTTTTTTCATTTTCTGACGATATTACTTTAAACATAAAAATCCACAAGAAGGCTGAGCAAGAAATAGACAAGAAAACAGTTATCAGCATCATTATCATGACTATAAATAGAACAAGAGTTTGTAATCAAGAGATTTTTCTAGGTGATACAGTAGAAGAAGAAACTAACATATCATTAAGTTATAAATCAGAGACCTTATTACCTAACAAATACCTTGTGAGAGTAGTAATTCATGCTCCCAATATACAATTTTATGACCGTCAAGACGCATGCATTTTTACCGTTCAAGATAATGGTACTGAATTCCTTAAATACAATGGTGCTGACAATGGAATAATTGTTTATCGTCCCATAATAACGATACAATAACCTGAAAAAATGCCAAAATATTAAGTTAATTAGTATATATTATAAAAACTCTTCACCTTTTTCAAAATGAAAAACGACTTTATAACCCCATATTTAAACCGCATTATTTTTTTCTCTAGGAAAATATATAGATTTTTCTATCGATTATTGATTTTCAACAAAGGTTTTTGGGGAAGTCTATTCATGAAAAATCGGCCTATGACACATGAAATTGACTTTGTTGTGCTATGGGTTGATGGAAATGATTTGAAGTGGAGAAAAGAAAAAGATAAATATAAAAAAGAGATTTTAAACAAAAGTAAAGAAGATGGGGAAGAGCGTTATCGAGATTGGAATCTTTTTCATTATTGGTTTAGAGGAGTGGAAAAATATGCCCCATGGGTAAGAAACGTTTTCCTTGTGACCTGTGGTCAAACCCCACAATGGATTAATATAAATCATCCCAAACTACGGCTCGTTAACCATGAAGATTTTATAGATAATAGATATCTTCCAACTTTTAACAGTAGTGCTATTGAAATCAATCTCCATAAGATCAAAGACTTGGGGGAATATTTTGTCTTTTTCAATGACGATATGTTTCTAACACGCCCAGTAAAACCCGAGGATTTTTTCCAAGATGGTGAGCCACTGATTTGTTCAGCAGGTTTTCCTATTCACAATTTCAATAATGATGTTTGGGATCATATGCAATTTACAATCATGGGATTAGCTAATAAATATAATTGGGCCTCTATTATTAATAAAAACCCCTACAAATGGTTTTACTACAAATATAAAGATTATTTAAGGTATAATTGGCGTATGTACAAAGATTCATATATGTTTGGTTTTTTCTATGTTCATTTTGCTTCTCCATTTAGAAAAACATCTTTAATCAAAGCTGAAAACACCTTTCCTGAAGAATTTAAACAAACAAGTCAGAGCAAATTCCGCTCACCATACAACATATCTCAACAGTTAATCAAAATTTGCGCCATAGCAAATGGAGATTTCTCACCTTGCTCAACAGACCACTTTGGAATCTATAGAAACATAGATGAATATCATTTACCATCCATTATTGCATCCATCAAGAATCAAAATGAAATGATGGTATGTATTAATGATTCTTGTGACATAACTAAGCAAAATTTTGAATTATTTCAAAATAAAATAAGCGAAGCTCTTGAATCAATTCTGCCAGAAAAGTCATCTTTTGAAATTTAATAAGTAGCAATATTTTGTTTTAAAGAAAAAGAATTAATACAAAGAATAAATCAAGAGATTATTTATTTAATATCTCGTTAAATTATCATATATGATATCACACAGAATTTCTAACCAGCATGAAGGTTTAATTTTGACCTTTTTGTTGTAGAGTCAGCCTCACCTTCCCTGCATATAACCCGTGAATATGTGGCACTGTATGGTGTCTTTCCTGAGTCTGCTTTCCATGACGAAAGCCAGTAGGACATTCAAGACACAGTAATAAAATCAATGCGAATCCATTCTTAAAATTTTTAATTGATTCTCTATAGTCCCGATGAAAATATTATATGATTACCAAGCCTTTGTAATGCAAAAGTTCGGTGGCGTTTCACGATGTTTTGCAGAACTGGTAAAGCATCTGCCTCTTGGTGTAGATTTTGATTTAGGGGTTAGAGAGAGTGATAATGCCTATATTCAAGATATTGCCGGAGTCAAACCTTTAGGATACAAATTTCAGCACTTCATTTGCAACTATAACTTTAAAGGTAAATGGCAATTGCATAAATTATATGATAAAATAATTGGTGGCCATTATTATCCCAATTATAATCACAGCATGATTGTTGAAGCACTTGATAAAGGTAATTATGATATTTTTCACCCTACATTCTTCAATGACTATTTTCTACAACATCTTAAAGGCAAACCATTCGTTTTGACCATCCACGATATGATACCTGAAAAATATCCTCAATATTTTCCCAGAGATGATTTTCAAATAATAAAAAAACGAAAACTTGCAAAATTGGCTAATGCGATAATAGCTGTTAGCGAAAATACTAAAAAAGACATAATTGATATATTGAATATCACAGAAGAAAAAATACATGTAGTATATCACGGCTGTTCATTTCCCGTTTTTAGCAATCCAAAAAAACTGATTGAGAAGCCCTACATTCTACATGTAGGCACAAGAAATTTATATAAAAATTTCAATTTGTTCATAAAACATTCATTGCCATTTCTTCGTAATCATCCTGACATATTAATTGTTTGTACAGGCCCATCATTTTCAGGAGAAGAAAGTAAAATTTTGTCAGATTATAAAATTGAAGATAGAGTAATCCATTATTGGGCACAAACTGACGAAGAGCTATTCTCACTTTATCACAATGCAATTTGTTTTGCATATCCTAGTGAATACGAAGGATTCGGTATCCCAATCTTGGAAGCATATACTTCTGAATGCCCAGTCTTGCTAAACAGGTCAAGCTGCTTTCCTGAAATTGCTGGTGATGCTGCTGTCTACTTTAAGATGGATGATAAAAGTTCTAATATATGTGAAAAATTAGAATATATCAACAGCATGAGTAATGATGAGAGAAGGCAATTGCTAAACAAACAAAATAAAAGATTAAAATTATACTCTTGGGAAAAAAGTGCTAAACAACTAAGCGATGTATATAAATCATTGATGTAACCCCCCTAAAAAATGAAACTATCAATAATTACTATCAATTATAACAATAGAGATGGTTTGAGAAAAACCATAGATTCAATTGTCATTCAGACGTTCAATGACTACGAATGGATTGTGATTGATGGAGGTAGTATAGATGGCAGCGAGGAATTAATCAAACAAAATGCAAAACATTTCTCTTATTGGGTTTCAGAACCAGACAAAGGTGTATATAATGCCATGAACAAAGGGCTATCGTTTGTCCATGGCGAATACGTTTGTTTTATGAATTCAGGAGACGCCTTTTATGAAAGTACAACTTTGGAAAAGGTTTTTAATGAAGATATTACTGCAGACCTTATTTATGGAGATTGGGTTATTCAGAAAAAAGACTCATCCACTTCTGTCAAGGCACCAGAAACAATAACTCTTGATTTTCTATATGCTGACAACATTTGCCACCAAGCATCATTCATCAAGTCTGATATCATACAAAACTATAAATTTAATGAAAATTACAAAGTTGTGGCAGATTGGGAAATATGGGTCAAAATGCTTTTAGATGGATGTTCAATGCATTATGTTCAACAAATAATTTGTATTTTTGATGGTAATGATGGTATTAGTAGCAGAAAAGATGACAAGTTAATAAAAGAAAAAAATGAGATGTTTGATAATACAATCCCTCATTGCTTCCTTAAAGTCTTGAAAGACAACTATAGAATGAGTGAAGTAATAAAAAACTTGAATGGCATACAATTAACAAATAATGATTTAGGATTTCTAAGATGGCATCCAAGATTCGTTAAGCTTATAAAGTTTTGTATCAAAACGACATCCAGAATGACAAAGTTCTTTTAACAAGGCGTTTTAACAAACAGATTACAAATCTTTATTTCCATTATATTGAGATTATGTAGAATGTAAACATAAAAGAAAAAAGAAAAAAGAAAAAGAAAAGCAATAAAGAAAAATTGAATGAAAAGACTAATGTTTATTTTAAGACATCTAACCATTGATAAATTAAAATGGGAACGTTATAAGTTCTTGGTAAACCATAATCCAAGAAAGGTTCTTGACAAAATCTGGGAAAGAGAATTCGGTTATACCGTTGACTGGAATAATCCACGTGACCTCAACGAAAAAATTGAATGGTTAATTTGTTATGGCGACACATCAAAGTGGCCCCTTTTAGCTGATAAATATCGTGTAAGAGAATATGTTAAGCAAAAAGGACTCGGTCATTTGCTTCCTCAATTATATGGAGTATGGGATGATGCAAAGAAAATCGATTTTTCAAAACTACCCAAGCGATTCATATTAAAATGCAATCACGATTGTGGCTCATATCAGATAATTAATAAAAACAAAGGATTTGACCAAATAAAAGTTGTCGAAGAACTAAACAAGCATTTGAAACAAAAGTTTGGATATAGATACTGCGAACCACATTACAACAGAATCAAACCACTTATAATTGCAGAAGAATTTCTTGAATCAACTCAAGATTCATTTTCGTTCTCTCTTGTAGATTACAAAGTTTGGTGTTTTGACGGGAAACCATATCATATATGGACATACTATAATAGAGACCACAATGGAACAGATATGAATGTTTATGACCTTAATTGGCAAGTTTACCCTGAATATTCTATTTTTACTGATTATTATCGAAATGGAGAGGGAAAAGTACCCAAACCTGCATTACTCGATGAAATGTTAAACGCGTCATCCATTTTGAGCAAAGGAATACCACAAGCGAGGATTGATTTCTATATTGTTGATAATAAATTGTATTTTGGAGAAATAACTCTTACTTGCACAGGTGGAAGAATGAAGAATTATACCAAAGAGTATTTAATAGAACTAGGAAATCAAGTTAAAATACATAAATAAAAAAATAGAGAAAAGTTGCTATCTGATATGAATCTTATCAACTTCACCATTATCATCCCACATTATAACATTCCCCAATTGTTAATTAGATGTATAAATAGCATCCCCATACGACCGGACATACAAGTAATAGTGGTAGATGACTGTAGCCCTGATGCTGATTCATATTTTAAGCAATATCCAGAATTCAAAAGACCTTATCTTGAATGGTATAGTACACCTATGGGTGGAAGTGCTGGAAGGGCAAGAAACATTGGTTTAGACAAAGCTAAAGGAAAATGGATTATATGTATTGATGCTGATGATTTTTTTGTTGATAACATGGAGGAAATTCTTGATGAAGCACTTAGCCATACAGAAGACATCTTATACTACAATTACCATAGTGTGTTTTCTGATAATATCAACAAACCTGCAAATAGAGATTACTATCAAAAATTCTTTATCCAATATGAACAAGACCATGATGAGGCTCCATTCAGATATAATTTTGAAGTAATATGGTGCAAAATTATACGAAATGATTTATTACAAAATCATCATATTAGATGTGATGAAACTAAATACGGAAATGACTTTGGATTATCTATTAAAATTGGCTATTTTGCTAAAGATATAGCTATAATCAACAAACCACTATTCATCATTACACAGCGAAACGATTCTCTTGCTGCATCATATTTCACTGGAAAGAAAATGAGTTTGGAGGAATGTAGAATTAGGACAGTTGTTGCAATGAAAAATCAAAATTTTATTGATTCCAAAAGAATTGGAATAGAGATTAATACTTTTAAGTCATTAAAAACCAGTATTCTAAGAGACTACCCCTTTTCATTTTTCAAACTAGTAACACTATATCTCTTTATTTACCCCTATGCCTGTTATAGGATGCTATCATATTGGTGGTATTTTAAAATCAATGCTGTGATGAAATATTCCAAAATGATATTTCAAAATAAACTAAAAACAAGATGAGACATGATATCTATATCCATTATTATTCCAATATATAATGTAGAATCATTTGTTGCTGAATGCCTTCAAAGCGTGGCCATCCAAAATTACGAGGGTCCAATTGAATGCATCTTGGTGGATGACTGCGGTGCCGACAAAAGCATTGAAATAACTAAAAGTTTTATCAATAAATACCAAGGAGATATATCATTCCATCTAATTCATCACAATAAAAACAGCGGCCTTTCTGCAGCAAGAAATACTGGAATAAATGCAGCAAAAGGAGATTATATTTATTTTTTAGATAGCGATGATGTTATAACTCCTGACTGTATCTCAACTCTTGCAAAATTGGCTGTTGGGAAAGAAGACATGATTTGTGGTGCATTCCAAACATTTGAAGGATATTTAAATTATTGGAGTGATATATATTACTTAGTGGATTTTTCATCTTATGATAGCCATGATATTTTGAAGTTTTACACTCAGGGTCATTTATATCCAATGGCAGTGAACAAATTGATAAGAAGAAGCTTTGTAACTAATAATCAATTATTTTTTAAAGAAGGTATTCTTCATGAAGATGAATTGTGGAGTTTCATGGTTGCCAATCATTCAAAATCATTAAAAACAACAAAGCATGTCACCTATAAATATAGGGTTCGAGAAGGATCTATAATAACATCAAATTCAAAATTGAAAAGCCATTATAGCCATGTAAAAATACTAAAAGAAATGGATAGGCTGATAAAAGACAATGAAATCTATTCTAACCATCCCGAAAATATTTATTATTTGGATAAAATAAAAACCACATGGGCAAAATGGATCATAGAGGACAAAGATTTACATACTACAACCAAATTGAAATTAATTCTTTCTATTTTATATTCTTATAGAGGATACATTTTTCTCAAAGCTATCATAAAAGATTGGATAAAGTCATAATAAAAAAAATGATCAGTGTAATTGTCCCTGTTTTCAAAACAGAAAAATATATTCACAACTGTGTTGACAGCATATTAGCCCAGACATACCACGATTTGCAAATTATTCTTGTAGACGATGGTTCGCCAGACAAATGCGGTTTAATCTGTGATGAATATGCACAGAAAGATTCTCGTATTGAAGTCATACATCAAACTAACTCAGGAGTTCATCAATCTCGATTGAATGGATTAAAAACTGCCAAAGGAGAATGGAGTACATTTGTTGATTCAGATGATTACCTTCCTCCAGATGCATTTGAATTATTAATCAATACATCTGAAGGATTTGATATGGTTAGTGGGAAAATGGTACTTATTAATGATGAGAAAGACCAAATACAAAATTATCCTTATTCTATCAAAGAAACCGGCTTATTTTCTGGGACGGAAATTATTAAAGAAATTCTTCATCATCATTATGCTCCCAATATTATAAGATTGATTGTGAAAACAAATGTTTTATTGCAATCAATGATATCGATTCCTCGTAACATCTATATTGGGGAAGATATGTTGTTCTTTATCAGCATATGCAAGCACATCAATAAAGCTTTTGGTATTCCTAATGTTGTATACTATTATAGACTTCAACCTTCAAGTATAACACACACTCACAAAATTCAGCTACAAGATATTGATGCTTTTGACATAGAATTAGAAAAGTTGATAGACAATTCTGTCATCTTTTCAGAGGGATTATTTAGAAATAGGATGTTCGAAACTATGCGGTTCATAGCAATGCCACATTTTGAAAAGACTAGAATTAAAGATAAGGTGTTAGAAACATATTCTCATTTCCCTATAAAAACCTTTGAGAGATTTCTAGTATTTTTATGCAAAATCGACAATTTTCATTTAAGAAAGCTATTATTTAGTTTGGGCTATAAACTGCTATTATTAAAAAACAAAGTAACTCAATGATTTTTACAATTCAAGACGTCTAAATTAAATGGATTCATCTCTTGTAAGTATAATTATAACTGTTTATCAAGCTGAGAAATATATAAAGCGTTGCCTAAGCAGTGTGGCAGAACAGTCAATGAGGGAGATTGAAATTATCCTTGTAGATGATGGTTCCACAGACAATAGTGGAAAAATATGTGATGAATATGCCACAGAAGATCGCAGAATTAAAGTAATACATCAACCTAACCAAGGTGTAAGTATTGCCAGACAAACAGGTCTTGACAACGCAACAGGAGAATATGTTATCTATGTAGATGCAGATGACTGGATAGAATCTTTCGCCATTGAATGTTTATATGAAAAAGCCAAGAAAGAACGTGCAGATATGGTTATTTCTGATTATTGGGTAGAAAACAGCCATCAAAATTCTGTTCTGTCAAAACAAACTTTTGAAAAACAGACTTCGCATCAAATTATGCTTCGCATGATAAATCAAGAACTATTCGGCAGTTGTTGGAACAAACTAATCAAGAAAGATGTCATAGACAAATATCATATCAAATTTCATCCACCCCACATTACATACTGTGAAGACTTATTGTTCAACTGCAGATTGCTTAGTCACGACATCAGGGTTTCACACTTGAATAAGGCCATCTATCATTACTGCACATACAATCAACAAAATTTATCAAATTCTCTATCTACCAACAGACTGGATTCTAGGATTTTCGTCAACCAAGAGTTGGAAAAACTAATAAATGAAGATGAAAGAGAATGCTTATTCAACCAAAAAAAAGACGTATTAAAAGAGGCTTTCCTTCTAAAACGATTTGACGTTATAAAAAATCATTATCATGACATTCAGGCTCAAATCATAAAAGAAAAACAATCAACAGACTATTATCTAATAACCTTCTTAAGCTTGGCCTTTCAAGGACATCCTTATATGGCCTATTATCTTTATAAAATCCGAAGATTTGCTACATCATTAGGGCATTGCATAATAAAATAGAAATGAATACAATCAACATTCTTTGCTGTACAGATGAACTATACGCCCCTTTTTATGGCATTATGCTGGCATCTTTGTTCGACAACAACAAAGAGGAAAATTTTGAAATATTTGTTTTGACAGCGGGATTAAAGGAAAAGACAATACAAAGCTTTCAATCATTAGTTGATGCAAATCACTCAAAACTGACAGTCATTATTGTCGATGAATCCCGTTTGAAAAGTTGTCCGATAAGAGAAGGTGACCATGTTACGCTTGCCACCTATTATAGATTGCTTACTCCTATTTTATTACCTGATGTAGAACGTATCATTTATTTAGACGGTGACATTATTATCAATGGCAACTTAAAAACTTTGTGGGAAAAAAACATTGAGAATCAGGCTTTGGCAGCCATAATTGATGAGGATTATTATGGTAATGAGCGACATAAGAGGCTCGGTATACCGCAACAAATACCATATTTCAATGCAGGTGTTTTATTAATCAATCTCAAATACTGGAGAGACAATGATGTTATCAATCGTTGTATGAAGTGTATTGAAACAATGGCTGATAAACTTCTCTTTCATGATCAAGACACTTTGAACGTAGTACTCAATAAAGAAATCAAACTGTTGCCTTTGACCTATAATTTCCAAAGGGGATTTATCGACTATGCTTTCTACAATGATTTTGACAGCAAATATCAAGAAGAAATCAATTCAGTAAAATATAATCCAGTTGTCATTCACTTTACTGGATACAGCAAGCCATGGCATAAAGGATGCCGCCATCCTTTTACCTCCTATTTCCTATATTATTGGAAAAAATCCTTATGGCATGATATGCCACTGGTGAGCATAAAGCCATCGTTAAGACAACGCCTATTGGCTATACGTAATGAAATCATCTGGGCTTTGGGAATCAAGAAAAGACCTAAGACATATCTTATTGAAAAACAAACAAAATGGTGATAATAAGAATAGATTCATTACCGAATTCTTCCTCTAAAAGGAATCCTATTTTCGACATCATGAAGGGAATAGGAATGCTCGGTGTTATGATGGCACATACAGAGACCATTCCCGACTTCCCCTATCGGAGAATCATTCTCACCTATTGCATCCCCATATTCTTTTTTTTAGGTGGGTATTTTCATCATTCAACAACAAAATATCGGGAAAAACTGGGAAAAGACTTCAAACGTCTGATATTTCCCTATTTGTTTACATCCAGTGTCATTATCGTATATGCTCTATTGTTCAGCATTCATTTTCACATGCCCAATGTCTTGTACAGCACCTTTTTGGCTGCCTTTTGGGGGTCTGGTTACCATCACTATTCATTATTATGGGGAGATATTCAGCCTATTGGTGCCATATGGTTTTTATTGGCATTGTTTTGGTGCAGGATTGTCTACGACATCATCATGACAAAGGCAAAATATCCCAAAATAGTATGTTTGCTCATTTCCATCTTATCTACAGTCCTGGATTATTATGTCATCAATCTTCCATTTTGCATCCTTCCTGGGTTGTCGTGTATGGTTTATTACCTAATAGGGGACATCTGCAAAGATTTTAAAATATCCATACCTGTTCTGATAGTTTTGGCTGTTTGTTTCATTTTGGGCGTCCTATACTCACATATTAGCGTTACCAATTGCGATTACGGATGTTATCCTTTGGATATCATATGCGCAGCAGGGGCATCATATTTTGTATATTTGTTGTCCATCGCTATCAACAAGGTAAAATTCCTCGGGATTTGTTTGGAATGGATTGGAAAATTTTCCCTTGTGTTTTTATGTTTCCATCTGATTGACCTCAATTGCAGTATCAGCCGATATTTCCATATTCCAAGAGATTGGTACTATCTCATGCCCTTCCAAATAGCATTCTGCACTGTGGCTACCATAATAAGTCTCAACCTCAAGACTACTAGATACATTTTCAGTATCCGTTAAAAATCCAAAGAGTTTTCATTATATACAAGAAAAACAATGGGAAATAACATAGTCAGCATTATTGTTCCTGTTTATAATGCAGAAAAAAGTATTAGGCGTTGCATTGACAGCATACTTGAACAATCATACAATGACACTGAGATAGTGCTTGTTGATGATGGAAGTACAGATAGTTCTGGAATGATTTGTGATGATTATCAAAAAAAGGACAACCGCGTAAGAGCAATACACACAACTAATCATGGAGTTAGTCATGCAAGGAATGTAGGTATCGCAGAATCATCAGGAGAATTCATAACTTTTGTTGACAGTGATGACCATATTGCTCCAACGTTTTTGGAGAACTATATGCAATATAAGGATTTCGAACTTGTTGCCGGAGGATATCAGACATTTCCACAACATCACCAAATGACCTTTCAAGACAACTCTTATTGCATAAGCAAGGGGGATGCATCAAGATTGTCTCCAATGGTTGCTAGGCTGGATGGCTCATGTTGGGCTAAACTTTTTCGTTCCAACATCATCAAGAACAACAATCTTTGGTTTGATGAGAGCATGAAGTTCTCCGAGGATACCTTATTCAGTGTCAAATATATGTATTATATCGACACATTGAAAACGATCTCTGATACAGGCTATCATTATTATGTTCAATCAAATACACCAGCAGAATTCAAATATAATTTCAACAAACAAATTCTTGACTCCATCCTGGGGAAATTATTGGACGCATATCAACAACTGGAACATAAATGGAGAACTGAAATCAACCATAGTAACTTCAGAATTGGAGTGGCATGTTTTCCTGTTCAACACATATACGACAATATGTCGGATGACGATTATTACGACCTGTATTATAAATACTTTTATCAAGCTGATAAAGAGCAATTTTATAAAGACAGTATCTGCAGCCCCTATATCAGAACCATCACGGCGATAAAGGCTTACCTATCTATTGGCAACAAGAAACAAGCCAGGGCCATCATGAAAGGCTGCCATAAGCTTTATGGGGACAGGATAAAGACTATCAACTATCCGTATCCTCTATATTCCACTATCGCCAAACTCATCAGTTCCCATCATTTCAAGACAGCTGAGGTGGTCTTCTTAGCGTACAATAAACTAAAAGAACTCAGAAACAAGGTTGGCAGATAAAACATCCATGACAATCAGTATTATTGTACCGGTATACAATATCGAGAAATACATTCATAGATGTGTAGACTCTTTATTGACACAAACCTATAAAGATTTGGAAATACTGCTGATAGATGATGGTTCATCAGATAACAGCGGATTAATTTGTGACCAGTATGCACAAGCAGACCAACGAGTCAAAGTCATTCATCAGGCAAATGGTGGCGTAAGCCGTGCCCGACAAAGTGGCCTTAATGCCGCAACGGGTTCATTCATCATTCATGCCGACCCTGATGATTGGGTGGATGCGACCATGTGTGAGAAGTTAATCAAAAAAGCAAATAAGGAAAATGCAGATATGGTTTTGTGTGACTACTGGCTGGAAAGTGCCAATCCAGAAATAGTAAGACAAAAGCCAAAAAGTCTTGACTCACGCGATATTTTGTGTCAAATTATTTCATATCAGCTACATGGAGCCTGTTGGAATAAACTTATAAGAAAAGATATAATATCAAAATGCGGCTGTCGGTTCACACCTACTGACATTTATTTTTGTGAAGACATCCTTTTCCACGCCAGGCTTTTGATAAATGACATTAAGGTTTCATATTTACCAGAGGCTCTATATCATTACAACATTTCAAACACCACGAGTCTTACCAATACTTTCTCTGAGAAAAAGATTCGTTCATGGATGAAAGTGATTGAAGAGTTGAAATTGATATTAAGACCTAAAGATTTCGATACACTATATCATCTTGAAAAAGACGTATTATATGCTGCTTTTATATTAAAGAAAAATGAACTGCTCAAATCTCTATATCCCCAAACACGTGAGAGGTTTATAAAAGAACATCCTAAATTTCACCTTTTTACCCCTAATTCGAGTTGCCTTACATTAGCACTCAAAGGCTGCCCAAAAACTGCAATAATGCTCTACCATTATACGCTGAGAATCATCAGATTGAAAACAAAGATTAAAAAATTGATAAAAAAATGAGAAAGCTATATTTCTTAGATTTAAAAGATAAAGGCCTATATAGACGACATACCACATCGGCTACTTCAAAGCCAAGATTGGATGTTGAATCCATTCTCAACCGGATGAGGTTTAAATCATTGATTATCAACCATTATTTCTTTGGGTTAACCAATCCAAATCTTTTTATCAAAATTCTTTACAGATTAAAGATCATCCGTTTATTAAACGTTTTCAACATCTGGTTTCATTCACTAAAATTCAAAAGCATCCGTGACAGTATAATTACCGTCCAATATCCTTTCCTCAATGGGAAAATGGCAAAACTCCTTCAAACCTTGTCAAAAAAGAACAAAATCATTCTCATCTTTCATGACTATTATACCTACAATGACAAAGGGATGAGGAATTATGAAGAAAGTATCATCAATTCCTCAAACGTTATCGTCGTTCATTCTGATGCCATGGAAAAAGAATTCAATATAGAAGGATTCAATAAAGACATGGTGAAACTTAAATTCTTTGACTATCTCAACAAATATGATACGAAGAAAGAGGTTTCAAAAACCAACATTAATATCGTTTTTGCAGGAAACTTAGAAAAGAGTCTTTTCATCAACCAATTGCCGGAAATCACTCAAAACAGTAATTTGCATTTTCTTCTATATGGTAAGGAAAGAGAAAATCTGCCCATCAATTCTCAAATATCATATATGGGTAGTTTCCATAATGAAGACATTGAAAACGTAGAAGGCAATTGGGGATTAGTATGGGATGGAGATTCCGTCTACACATGCGAAGGAAGATATGGAAACTATCTTCGGATAAATGCGCCATTTAAGCTATCACTCTATTTGGCGATGGGTATACCAGTCATCGTATGGTCTGAAAGCGCTATGGCTCCATATGTGAGACAACTTAAATTGGGCGTAACAGTCAAGTCGCTGAAAGATGTCGAAGCTGCCATTACTTCACTGAAAGATGAAGAGCTTAAAGAAATTCAAAACAGTGTCCATCATTATTCCAAGAAAGTAAAATCAGGTCAGATGTTGGAAGAGGCTGTGAAAAAATGTCTTGAGATAATTGACAATGAATAAAGACTTTATGTCAAATAAACCATCCATCACATTCATCTTCCCTGGTCACGCCAAGAATCCGTGCGGTGGCAATAAAGTGGTGAACGAGCATGCCAACCGACTGGCTGCTGATGGGCATGAGGTGCACATCGTCTATGCTGGTTCTCTGTTTTGGGCGAAGAAGTCGTTGTATTTCAAACTGACCAATTGCTACCGGTATATCGAACGGCTCATCAAAGGATATAGTTGCCGGGGGTGGTTCAATCTTGACAAAAGGGTGAAAGAGCATCTCACCTTGTCGCTCAACTATCGCCATGTACCCAAAAGTGACATCTATATATGCACGTCTCCCTACACCTCTATGTATGTGAAGGACTACCCCACCAATAACAAGTATTACTTCATACAGGATTATGAGAACTGGGGAAATGTAACGGACGAGATATTACGAAGCACTTATCATTTTCCATTGAAAAAAATCACCATCTCCACCTGGTTGCAGAGAATCATCAAGGAAGAAGAGCACGAGCCATGCGCTCTGGTGCCAAATGGTTTTGACATGACTTATTTCCAGCAGACCATTCCTCTTGACAAGAAAGACAAATTTAGGGTGACTATGCTTTACCATACGATGGAGAGAAAGGATTGCCCCTGTGGATTCGATGCGCTAAAGATAGTGAAAGAAAGGTATCCCCAATTACGTGTCAACATCTTCGGAACTCCAGAGCGGCCCGCAGACCTTCCAGAATGGTATGATTATTTTCAGCGACCTGACCGTGAGACACACAACCGAATCTATAATGAGGCTGCCATCTTCATCGGTACAAGCAAGGTGGAGGGTTGGGGACTTCCCATTGGTGAGGCAATGATTTGCGGGGCTGCGGTAACATGCACAAACAACCCCGGCTATTTAGAGATGGCAAAAGACGGCGAGACAGCACTGGTGTCGCCTGTCCATGACAGCACTGCCCTGGCGGCAAACATCATCCGCCTCATCGAAGATGACAACCTGCGCCTACGTATTGCCAAGACGGGCCACGAATTCATCCAGCAATTCACATGGGAAGAGTCATACAAGCGAATGAAATCGGCACTAAATTTGTAATTTTCAGCGACAACTCGACACTATGTTGTTTCACATTCACTAAGAACGAACGGCTTATGAATGCATGAATTTACTCATTTAAGAATCCTAATCTTTCATCTTTAATCTTTCATTTTTAATCTCTTATGCGCCTCGCTTCTTTTGACATATTTGATACAACACTAATCAGGCGATGCGGAAAAGCATCCTTGTTTCAATTGTTGGCGAGAAGGCTGTATCCCAATGACATGGGGAAAAGAGAGGCTTTCCTGCTGTGGAGGTTGAATATCGGTCCTCAAGCATCGGCGGCATACAACGGGAAAGAGGTGTCTCTTGAGGAAATGTATTCATTTCTCGACACGGAAAGTTTTGGAGAGTATTCCCTCAAGGAGATGATGGAAACGGAGAAAGCTGTTGAGGCGGAGAACCTCATGGCAAATCCCGATGTCAGAACTCTTATTCAATCAAAACGTGACGAGGGTTATCAGATAGCTTTTGTTAGTGACATGTATCTGGACAATACGTTTCTCAAAGATATACTCATCCGGGAAGGATGTGCAAAGCTTGAAGAACCTGTGTTCGTCTCATGTGAGTATGCGGCGCGCAAAGATACCGGACTGTTGTATGATATCGTCCGTAAGGAACTGAAGCCCAATTCATGGGAACATTATGGCGACAACCTCCGCAGCGATGTCAAGATGTCACGGCGCAAGGGTATAAAAGCTACTCTAATCAACACCTCATACAATGAGACGGAGAAAGCTTTATTAAATGCAGGAAATGTGTTCAGAAATGACAGCGGATGGGAGCAGCTTATCTCTTTCAGTCGTGCGGCTCGTATTAAAGCCAATAACACGCCCCATGCTGCGTTGGCGGCAGATTTCGTGGCACCGGCATACATACCCTATGTGCTGTTTGTGCTAAGGAATGCTCAGGCTCGCGGCATCCGCCGACTTTATTTTCTGTCACGCGACAGCTATATTCTCATGCGGATAGCTGAGGTGTTTGCCAAAGATTTTCCGGAAATCGAACTTCGATACTTATTTGTCTCCCGAAGAGCACTCTATGTTCCATATGTGGCCGACGGAGGAGCAAAAGAATACATAGAGGCGGCAGACCACCATACCATTGTTCACCGAGACAACATTGACAAACTGTTGCTTCATTTAGGGACTTCCAGAGAGGAGATGCATTCTTTAGGGATTGATTTTGATTATTATAGAGTAGGAAGCAAGAAACAAGAAACAGATTTCCTCAATAAGATATTCGACAGCAATTACACACCAATTCTCCAAAAAAGAGCACAGGAAACAAGGGATTTGCTGATTGACTATTTCCAACAGGAGAAGTTGTTTGACTCCACTCCTTCGGCGTTGGTGGATGTTGGTTGGCTGGGCACAACAAGATTGATGATCAACTCCATCCTTCGAAAGAAGGGATACAGAGATGTGGAGTTCTATTATTATGGTTCCAGGGCTGACACATTTCCTCCTTCGGCTGGAAATTATATCACTTATTTTGGACATGGTGACCAACCATACGAACTAACAGTTCTTGCCGAGCACTATTACTCGGCATCCCCCTACCCCACTACAATTGGATATGCAAAGGATGAAAATGGGAAAATAGCACCACTGTTCCCTGAAGGTCTTCAATATGAAAAAGACCCATTAAGCACCATCAACACTGAGATATCAAAAGAAATTGCAGGATATGTAAGAGATTCTGGGCTTACACAAATGCCGCTCCTTTATGCATGGGCAAAACAGTCTGTGAATATCATAGCAAAATCTGACATAAAAATGGACCTTTCACCATTGGTCAACCAATCAGATTTTGATAAGCATCCTTTTGTAAGGCGTATCAATATCAAGGAGTTGGCGGAAATGACTCTGCTTGGCAAAAATGTGACAGCTCTTGACTGGCTCAGTTTAAAAACCTCAACACCACGGTGCTGTTGGAACCCCTTATGGAAAATGCATGCGTTGACAAGCAGAATCCGACGAAAAGTCTATTTGAAACTATTATCAAAAAAGAACAAAAGACAATGAGATACAGTCTTATCTGCTGCTGGAATGACCCCAAACAGTTGCAAGAACTTCTTTTGGATTCATATACTCATGTATATGACCAAGAAGAAAAGCCTACACTTTTATTAATTGACAACAGCGCAAACAAATACAAGAGTGCGGCTGAGGCATTCAACTCTGAATATGAGGCCCATAAACAAGAATTGGATGACATCCTGATTTTTCTGCATCAAGACATTGCTTTTGACAACGCCTCTTTCTTTGACAGGATTGCCCAGGAATTATCAAATGACAAGCAACAAATAATTGGTGCAGCCGGAATGAACAAGAATGGCTCGGTATGTTCAAATCTCAAATATAAAGACACAAAAGAGTATATTGTCAGGCAGCAAATCAAAGACAAACAATTGGTAGAGTCTATTGACGAGTGTTGCTTTGCCATCCCCAAAGAACTGTTTGAGCGAATCAAATTTGATGAGAAAACTTGTAATCATTGGCATCTATATGGTGTGGACTTTTGCTATTCTGCTAAAAATGATGGTATCCCATCATATGTGATACCTGAGCCATTATATCACAAGCATAATGATACTGGAGGGTTAATCACCGACAATCATTTCCTGCATACCATGTGGAAGCTGGTCAGGAAACATAGAAAACAGCATAGCACAATCTATGCTCCATGCTACATCATAGACACAAGGCTCGACAAGGCTGTCGCCAAGTTGACAAGAACAGCAATCAAGAACTTGGTCAAATGAGAATCGCAGTCATACTCCTCAATTACAACTCTGCTGCTGATTGCAAAAAATGTATCAGCTTTCTGCATAAGCAGGAAAAGGTGGATACAGAAATTGTAGTGGTCGACAACTGTTCCCATGACCAAGACCGTCTTGCGGCTAAAGAACTATGCCAAGAATTAGGTTGTACCTTTATCGCCAACGAAGAGAATAAAGGCTATAATGCTGGCAATAATGTAGGCCTACGCTATGCTGCGGGAAAAGGATATGAGTATGCATTGATTGCCAACCCGGATATGGAGTTTCCTCAGGCGGACTATTTGAGGCGAATGGTGGATATCATGGAATCAGATGAAAAAATCGCAATTTGTGGCTCTGACATCATCACCCCAGAAGGCATCCACCAAAGTCCGATGAAACGTGATGGAGACTGGCGAGATAGTTATGGATGGTTCACTGGATTTTTCAAAAGACAGCCAAAAGACACCTATGATTTTATCGACCATTATGAAAGTTCACATTATTGCCACAAGGTGAGTGGATGCTGTTTGATAGTGCGGATGAGTTTCATTAAAGAAATCAATTACTTTGACGAATATCCATTTCTATATTGCGAGGAGGCTATTCTGTCAAGACAGGTGGAGCTATCTGGAAAATGGAAAATGTATTATTCTGCTGACATCCAGGCTGTCCACCGACACGTCAAAAATGAGAAAGGTGACCCAATTCCCCGTTTCCGCCAATGGAAAAGAAGCCGTATGTATTTCATCGACAGATACGAAGGAGACCATTGGGTTGGAAAATGCATTGCCAAAACCGCATTGCGGTTATATATCAACACCATGATATGCGCTTTTAGAATCAAGAGAATCATTAAACATGGGTAGACTACAATATATAGACATTCTCAAAGGATGGTCTATTCTATGCATTATGCTTTTACACTATGAGGAAGGAATCTTTCCCGGGTGGTTGAATGCCTGGGTTGGCAATTTTATGATATCAGCTTTCTACTTCACCTCTGGTTGGTTGGCTGGCATCCGGCCTCGCGATATCACTGTCAAGGAATTGGCAAAGAAGCGATGGCAGACATTGGGTAAGCCATATTTCTATTTTTCAATCCTGATACTCGCATTCGATTTGATACTATTTGCTGTAGGTTACTATGATCTCAAGTTCATTGCACGTGAATTATATAAAACCATAACCATTCGAGGTATAGGAACGCTATGGTTTCTTCCGGCCTTGTTTGGTGGTGAAATCATTTTCAGGTGGATACTTAACAAGAACAACCGCATTTTACTTATTGTCACTATATTACTATCGCTCATTATTATTCATTATTACTATTATTTCTACTTCAAGTATCGCAATGTTAGCGATGTCCACAGGATGATAGAAGCACCATTATTTACTATCCGCAATATTATCCTCGCATGGCCTATTATCTATATTGGATATGCTTTAGGCAAGCATATTGGAGCCAAACTTTCAAACAGCAACATATATGGAATTCTAACAATAGGAATAATAATCACAGGAATCAGTATATATTACAATGGCGGTTTTTGTCCCTTTTCTTTCGGCATCGTCACACCACTTATTGTTCCTGTCATTGGACCATTCGGACTTTTGCTGCTCGCATATCCAATTAAGGGAAATAATATAGCTGCAAGGTTCTTATCATTTTGGGGAGTTAACTCTCTTGTTATGATGGTAACACACTATTCCATTACATTAGTTTTATGCAAAATCATTGACCAACATCTTTTCCATCTGCCATTTACAGGGGTAAAGACGCTGATATGGTTCGCCATCTCTGTATTTATAACATATCCTATCGCCTGGTTTTTCAACAACAAAGCCAAATGGATGCTGGGGAAAGGTTAGTTCATAGTTCATAATTCATAGTTTATAGTTCATAGTTCTTCGTTTACAGATATGAATAAGATTTTTCAAATTATCGGTTCTCTATTTAACTCTGAAAATTATACACTGAAGAATCTTGCATTCTTCTTAATGGTCATTATGTGTATACAATATATCCCTTTGGAGAGCCGAGCTGGTGTCAGTCCTATTAAGGTAGCAACCATGGCTATCATGCCTTTGGTTTTTATCACACATTTCAAGGCTTCAAGGGCAGTAGGAATCGCATTCATGTATATTACATATATCATGTATACGGCATATTTCTTACATGGAAACAGTTTCCGTGCCAGCACAGTTATATATACATTCATGTTTTTCATTACCTATGCCACATTCTATAATTTAATTTGGGTAGAGCAAGTCTTTGACATGGATGAATTTATAGTTTTCCTTAGACGATTCATCTTTGTGCTGGTAGGTGTACTTGTCGCACAACAAGCTTTTCATTTAATCGGAATCAGACAATTTGCACTGCTTAATATGACACAAGTGTTAAGAAGAAGTGTCATGGCAGGCAATTCCTTATCATATGAACCATCCTCCTTGGCACGCACCTTGGGTGTGCTTTATTATGCTTATCTAAAATGTTGTGAGTATAAACAAGGACGCCCTGTCAATATTCAACAAATCTTCAATAATGAACACAGGTGGGTAACTATTGCTTTTGGATGGTCGATGTTAACGATGGGTAGTGGAACAGCTTTCATCTGTCTTGGAGTGTTATCCCTCTATTTTATGAAAGGAGCGTATTTTGTTTTATCTATCCCTATTTTCATAGGAGTATATTTCGCACTATCCTATTTTGAAGTAAAACAATTTGAAAGAGCTACCATAGTAGCAGAAGCCACAATGACTGGAGATGTTGATGAAGTCAAAGAAGCAGACGGAAGCGCAGCTACCCGAATTACTCCAGTTTTAAATACCATTCATGGATTGGATTTCAATGATGAAAGTACTTGGTTTGGCCATGGTGTGGATTACAATAGGTGGGTTGCATATAAAAAAGGAATCAACAAAGTAGGCGAAATTGATGATTATGGACTAATTGCTTATATTTTATCACTTACTTTGGTATTCTCTTGTGCCATCAACTTTTTCTCAATCGCGGCCATCATGTATTTCCTTGGTATAGGTGGAGGTACTTATAATATTGCATATCTATGGGGCATTCTAATGATTCTTACTTGCGTAAAATATTTCCATTCCTTAAATAAACGAAATGAAGACGGGGAAGAGGAAGAAATCGAAGAAAGTGAATAACATACCATGAAAGAAGACCTTACACTTGCCATCTGTGTCTATAATGCAGCAAAATACATCCAAGAGACTCTTGAATGTATCATCAAGCAGACCATGCAGGATTTCCATCTTCTAATAGTGAATGACTGCACACCCGACAATTCCATTGACATCGTTCATGAATTCTTCAAAGAGCATCCACGGCAGTATGAAGTGGTGGATTTCGAGCAAAACCAGGGATTGGCTGCAGGCAGAAGATATGTGGAGGAAAATGCAAAAACCAAATACATCCTCTTCGTGGATGCAGATGACTGCCCCTACCATACATTGGTAGAAAAGTTATATACCAAGATTTCATCTGATGAGGATTTAATTGCGGTAGGATGCCACCTTGGCTATATCGACGAACGAGGAAGGAAACTGTCGGGAGGCATTTTCCTAGGCGAAACGACCAAAGAGGGCTTTTATGAAAAGGCAGCCAAGGGTAAACTTATCTTCATGCAACCTACTGCCATCTATGACAGAGAGGCGGCATTATCGGTGGGAGGACATGCCATTGACGGTTTCCCGGAAGGTAAACCCAGATATAGAGATTTGTGTGAAGACCTGGACTTATGGACTCGGATGAGCGACCTCTATACCCAAGGGAAAGCCATCGTTGTCATCCCTGAGATACTTGGAGGCTATCGCAAACACGAGAATGCCATGTCTTCTGATTCCACCGGGATGATTCTGCGAATGAGGCACATCAAGACAAATGTAAAAAGGAGAAGGGCTGGACAAAAAGACATTACCTTCTGTGTATTTATGGACAGTTTAAGTGACCAAGAACGAAATAGAATCATCAGGGAAGCTCAATCTGCCAACTCACTTAAAAAGGCGTATTATGCCTTCAAAAAGATGAGGGTATTCAGCGGCATCGGCCTTTTGACACGTTCCATCTGGTATAACCCGTCCTATCTATGGGAAAAGGTCAAGCACAATCTGCTGAGAATGAAATGAAAAAGTGAAAGATGGAAATGACAGATAATATACGTTTTTCTATTGTAGTGGTCAACTACAATATGGGTAAATATTTAGAGGATGCACTATTAAGTGTCATCCATCAAGATTATCCGAAAGAGCTCATCCAATTAATAGTTATTGATGGCGGTTCCAAAGACAATTCTGTTGACATCATAAAAAAATATGCTTCACATATCAATTATTGGGTTTCTGAACCGGACAAAGGCCAAAGTGATGCATTTAACAAGGGTTTCAAACAAGCAAACCATGAATGGCTGTTTTGGTTGAACGCTGATGATTTTTTATTGAAAGATGCCCTCAAGAACATTGCTTCAGCAATGAAAAAAGAGTTAAAGAAAGATGACTCTAAACAATGGTTTTGTTTTGATAGTATGATGACTGACGAACAAGGTGTTTGCACCAGAGTAATATTTGGTCCTGACTGGAATTCCTTTTTCTTGAAAAAATTGGGACCAGTAGTACATTCTGCGACAACCATTTACCATAAAAACTTATATACGAAAAGCGCGAAATTCGATTTGAGGCTTAACTGGTCAATGGACTTAGACCTTTGGTTGCAGTTTTTCACAATGGGATATTCATACAAGACCATTCACGTTTTTGCTTATGCCATCAGAGCCAATGAACAGTCCAAGACTTTCAGTGAAGGCCTTTCTTATAAGCCATCTGAAAAAAGGTTGAAACAATCAGCCTATATGTGGAGTAAATATAAATTCAGGCCAAATTACAAATGGTTGCTTCCGTGGCGAATATATAAAGGATTAACTATTTTCTTTCCCCAAAAGTATTTTGATTTACACTTTCGAAACAAGCACATGAAGTGGTTTTAATATTTATACAATAGGATTTGATTATTCATTATGATGATTTAAATAGTAATAAACATCATGAATACATATAATATAGGTAGTAGAATAAAAACATTTGACATTCTAAAATGTATTGCTATTTTTTTTGTCATTTGGGGACATTGTATACAACATTTGGTATCATCGAATTATGAAGATGAACCTGTATATCGTATCATCTATTCCTTTCACATGCCACTATTTATGATGATATCTGGTTACTTTTCAGTATCATCATATCAAAAATCTATTATCCCTTTCATTGGGAAAAAATTCCGTCAATTAATTATTCCTTGTATATCTTGGAGCTTTATTATTTGTATTGGTTTAGCACTTAATGTTTTCTTTTTTAAAAAAGAAGGAAAAAGTTTGTATTTTTATGCGTTCATTTTTTATTCTCGTTATTGGTTTTTAAAATCATGTTTTTTGTGTTATCTTTTGGGATGGTTTATATATCACATAGGCCATAATCATCGATATGTATTTATTACCATTTGCTTGCTTCTTTCACAATGTACAACAGAATTTCAACTCGACATCATGTTTCCCTGCTTCATCGTTGGTGTTGAATTGAGAAGGAACAATAATCTACTAAAAAAAATGATACAATACCGATTTACTCTCACTATCCTATTTCTTTTAATGCTTTGCTTTTGGGGAAAAACATTTTGGATACATCGTGGCACATTATTAAACGCATCAATAGGTCTATATAAAGGTTCTTTTTCTGAGTTTTATAACTGGTTGCATGAATTATATAGGATTTTAATAGGCATAATCAGCAGTTGCGCGATTATAGGTTTATGCTATCACTACATTGAAGACAGAGGTCACATCTCAACATGTTCTAAATATGCCTCTAAGGTAGGACAATACACTCTGGAAATTTACTGTCTACAAGCTATTTTGTTAGAAACCATCATTGCAAAATTCTTATCATTAGACTCTTTAAGTTTTTTCTCCTTCAATTTCATCGTTACACCACTCATTTCAATTATTGTCTTATATGCATGTTATATTATTACAAAATTAATCAATAAATCCGCATTATTGCGGTTTGTTATGTTTGGCAAGAACAAATAAATTGTTTTACTATGCTTTTCAACTCTTTTGAATTTCTGCTTTTTCTGCCAATAGTGTTCATTTTATATTGGCATGTTTTCAGAAAACGTAAATGGCAAAATCTGTTAATTGTCATTGCCAGTTATTTTTTCTATGGTTGGTGGGATTGGAGATTTTTGTTCTTGATAGCTCTCACATCATTATTTAGTTTTGGAAGTGGACTATTAATTGAAGAATATAAAAGAAATAAGCACATCAGCCGTCTAATAAGTGCATTCAATATAATTGTCAATCTGTCAATATTGGGTGTTTTTAAATATTACAATTTTTTCGTTGAAAACCTTGATGCACTATTTGGACAATTGGGATACCATTTGGATTGGGGCACGATGCATATTATCCTACCAGTTGGTATCAGTTTCTATACATTCCAAGCCCTCAGCTACACCATTGACGTCTACAGAGGCCAAATCAAACCAACAAAAGACATCATAGAATTCTTTGCCTATATCAGTTTCTTCCCACAATTAGTTGCCGGTCCTATAGAAAGGGCAACAAGACTACTTCCCCAATTTCAAAAAGAAAGGTCATTCAGCTATCCCAAAGCGGTTGACGGAATGCGTCAGATGCTGTGGGGCTTTTTGAAGAAACTGGTCATAGCAGACAATTGCGCGATGATTGTGAATCACTATTGGGAACAATACAACAGTTTGTCCGGTCTTTCCTTATTCATTTTGGGCGTCCTGTTTACTTTTCAAATTTATTGTGACTTCTCTGGCTATTCTGATATTGCTATAGGCTGTGCCCGTTTATTCGGAATAGACCTGATGCGCAACTTCAATTTTCCATATTTTTCAAGAAGTATTCCTGAATTCTGGCGCCGATGGCATATATCGTTGACTACATGGTTCAGAGACTACATTTATTTTCCATTGGGTGGAAGCAGATGCGATAAATGGAAAATCATTAGAAACGTGTATATAGTTTGGGGCATCAGTGGATTATGGCATGGCGCTAATTGGACTTTTGTCTGTTGGGGACTATTTCACGCCACATTGTTAGCTATTTACAACATTTTTGGTATCAACACTAAGTATCAGCATGTAGCAGGATACAACAAAATACTTCCTTCATTAAAGGAATTCATGCAGATTTCTCTCACATTCTTTCTTGCTGTAATTGGCTGGATTCTGTTCCGCTCAGAAAACATTACTCAAAGCATTGATTTCCTTAGATGTATGGTTAGCAATGACTTTTTCAATCCCCATCAACTATTTGGAATGAAATGTCTTGGGATGTGTGTTATTCTAATCTTAGTTGAGTGGTTGCAAAGAGACAAGCAACATGCACTTCAAATATCAGGTATAAGCCTATTTAAACACAAATGGGTAAGATGGGCAACTTACTACATTCTTGTAATAATTATCAAATCATACACAGGAGTCAACCAAACATTCATTTACTTTCAATTTTAATTGTCCTCCGTCTTTTTCAAGCCAAAATGAAAAAGTTTTATTTTTCAATTATATTATTCTCTTTACCTATTTTGATTATGCTTGCTGCATACATCATGTTAGATCCTTTCAAGGTGATAAGACATTATGACAATTACTACGAGGTTGGAAATGTGGTGCCAATGAACAGAGGTATGGTTACCACAATGAATTACATCAACAAAAAAGATAGCATTCATTACAATTCATTTATTATGGGCAACTCAAGAAGCGCCTATTATTTTATTGATGATTGGAAAAAACACTTAGATAACGACAGCAGATGCTACCATTTCTCAGAACATGGAGGCTCAGTAGCGGGATTGTACTTAAGAACAAAATATGTTCATGAAAATGGTGAGATAATAAAAAATGCTCTACTTGTATTAGATTCTGAACTATTATCCACCACAGAATACACAGACCCCAAAGGAGTCATACCTCCAGTTCTCACAGGATATCATTCAGCTTTTTCTTTTCACAAAACCAATCTAATCGCATGGTTCAATCTAGATTTTTTCATTTCTTATTTCAGATACCATATAACAAAAAAAATTACTCCCTATATGAGTCAATATATAATGAAAGGAACTAATTATCCATTCTACAACCCACAAACAAATGAAGAACCTCAAGCAATACAAGATAGTCTTATTGCTGTAGGAAATTATTATAATGAAACTATCATCAACGGTTTCAAAAACGAACAGTATCCAGACTCTATTTCACCTGTTGCCATCAATGAAGAAAGGGAAGAAATGCTCAGAAAGACAAAAATAATCTTTGATAAACAAAAAACAAAATACAAGATAGTTATCAGTCCTCTTTATAATCAAATCAAAATCAACCCCAAAGATCTATCCCTACTTAATACTGTTTTCGGAAAAGAAAATGTATATGATTTTTCTGGAGTCAACCATTGGACAAAAGATTTTCATAACTATTACGAACCTTCACATTACCTTCCTCGTGTTGCAGCTGAAATTATGGACAGCATATATACATCAAGAAAATAGCACAATAAAAAAAGCATTTTATTATCATTTTGTAATTTATTTACATAATAAAACACATGAAAAAGTTTATACTATATTGCTTGTCATTTGCTTTTACTTTATGTGCTTATTTTTTATTAGAATCAATTTATATTCTTAAAAAAGGGAATTTTCTGGAAGACATCGCTGGTCGGGAAATTTACATTTCAATAGAAAAAAGTAAAGAGAAAACTAAATACAAAAAATTGGTCATTGGTGATAGCACTGCTAATCAGTTATTTATGAATAATGAGAATCATGACAGCATCAATTCTTTGGCATGCAATCAAGCCATAGGATTATGTGGTCACTTCTTTCTACTCAACAATTATTTACAAGCAGGAAATAGACCCGAGGAAGTATACTTAATTTATAATGTTTTTAGCTTTACAAACAATTTAGACCAGGTTTACACATATCATTATTTTATCAAACCATTTTACAAAACAGAATACAAATATTTGATGACAGCAAATGTGATTTGTCAAATAAAAAAACAACCTTTTTATTATATTAGTCAAATACCTAATGTGCTAATATCTAATTGGGCTCCTAAGTATAAAGCAAAATCAGACAATAAAAAATATACATTACTATCTCCTATTTCTCGTGAATATTTATCAAAAATGGACTCTCTTAGTAATCAATACAATTTTCGATTGTATTATATACCATCAATCATAGATGAAATTAGAAAAGATAGTGTTCTGAATAAAAACAAAAATGAATATAAAAACGAAGAGTTTGCTGAAAAATTTTCTATTTACATGAACAATATTAGTTATCTAAATGATAGTTGTTTTATGGACAGCACACATTTTTATAATCCATATCTGTATAAAAAACAAATCCTTGAAATAATCAGATTGATTAAAGAAGACTACAAAATGAAAGGGATTTATTAAGCCAATGGTTATATATATTTCATTATGAAAAAGAAAGTTGAATATAGACAATAAGAAAAGTCTAGGGATATTAAGTATATTCTCATCGCATTTCACCTTATTTTAGCAAAGTAATAGAGATACTATAAAAGATAAAATGAGCATATTTGCTTCACAACATATCAAGAAGGTCATCGAGTTGCTCAATGAACAGGCAGACTATGCTGTGCTTAGGAACTTTGAAGACTTGCCCCAAAACAAAAGCCGTGACATCGACATCATCATCACCAAGGAGTCGCTGAGGAAAATACGACCGGTGCTGCTCCAGATGATAGAAGAGAACGGGTGGAAAATCGTGACCTACCTCAACAGTGACCGCCTGTATACCTACGTGCTGTCGGTGGGCGATGACACGAAAACGGAATTGGTGCAGTGGGACTTCTTCATCAACACATCGGTATGGGGGGTGCTGCTGATGGACGCACCGGAATTCCTAACAAACAAACAGTGGAATGGGTTCCTATACCACGTCGGAATGGCAGAGCAGTTCCTGGATAAATACCTCTACAACAGGGCGGTGGGGGCAGCATACCCTGAGAAATATGCAAATACCAAGGAACTTGCTAAAGACCTCCCAAAGGTGAAAGAACAACTGGAGGGTACCTTCGGTATCAAGTCGGTGGAGGAAGGCGATGCAGCAAAGGGGCGCAGCCTATTCTGGCGCTGTCTGAAGAAGCAGATTGCCAGCAGGCCATTAAGTCTGTTAGGGGACATCAGCAGATTTCTGCAGACTTTCATAGGCAACTACATCCACTCGCGGACGGGGTTCAGCATCGGGTTCACAGGTCCTGACGGGGCTGGCAAAACGACGGTCATCGACATGATGATTGAGGAGTTGGGTGACGTGTTTGGCAGCGCACACGCCTATTACCACTTCCGGCCCAACCTATTTGGGAACATCAGCGACGTGGCGCATCAGGCGGGTCTGAAGAAGGAGGTGGACAAAAACTACGACCAACCGCATCGGGGTGGAAAGACAAGTATGATGAGTTCGCTGCTGCGCCTCGCTTATTACACCACCGACTATATCGTGGGATATTTCCTCAAGGTAAAGACATTGACACGCATCACCAGGATGGTGGTGTTCGACCGCTACTACACGGACATCATCTGCGATAGCCGCAGGAGCCGCATCTACCTAAGCCCGCAGTTCCTATACGGATTCGGGAGGTTGTTCATCCCTTCTTTAGACTACAATATCCTGCTCACTGCTTCCACAGAAACGATTCTCTCTCGCAAAGGGGAACTGGACCGCGAAGGTGTGGAAGCCATCAATGACCGCATCAACTTCCTGAAGGACAAACGGAGATATTTGGTAGTGATGAACGAAGGGAAACCACGAGAAGCGGTCCACGAAATCCTCAAACATGTGTTTGAGTACCAACATATGAAAAACAGGAGACGAGCCAACCACTAATGAGGTTTAAAAGAACCACGAAATTCACAAAAAAGCACGAAAAGAAGATAAAAACCGCGAAAGACACGAAAAGGCACAAACAATGAATAATAAGAACCACGAAAGGTTCAAAATAGCACGAAAGATAAATAAAAGCCCCCAAAAGACACGAAAGATATGGATTTGATTTATAAAAAAGAATGCTACGATATCATTGGTGCTGCTCTTCGTGTATACAAAGTGTTGGGACCGGGTTTTGTGGAAGCGGTCTATCAAGAGGCTTTACAAAAGGAATTCTGTAAAAGAAAGATACCTCATGATAGAGAAAAAGAAATCAACATCTACTATGACAATGAAGTCCTTGACATAAAATTCAGACCAGACTTTATTTGTTATGACAAAATCATAATTGAACTAAAGGCTGTGACTGAATTGGAAGACATACATCGTGCGCAAATTCTCAATTATCTTAAAGCCACAAATTATCGTTTGGGGTTACTAATTAACTTCGGCAACCAAAACGGATTGGAATCTGAAAGAAAAATCTTATAAGCCATAACCATAACAGAACCACAAACAAATCCTGTGTTATATTCGTGCTTTTCGAATACTTTCGTGAATTTCGCATTAATATCTTTTCGTGTTTTTTCGTGAATTTCGTGGTTGAAATCTTTCAAACATTTCGTGGTTAAAATCTTTCGAGCATTTCGTGGTTAAAATTTTTCGTGAGTTTCGTTGTAAAAACTTTTTCGTGTTCTTTCGTGAATTTCGTGGTTAAAATCCTTTCGTGAGTTTCGTAGTCAACACCTTTTCGTGGTCTTTCGTGAATTTCGTGGTTGAATTCCTTTCGAGCATTTCGTGGTTTGAATTCTTTCGAGCATTTCGTGGTTGAATTCCTTTCGAGCATTTCGTGGTTGAATTCTTTCGAGCATTTCGTGGTTGAGATCCTTTCGTGAGTTTCGTAGTCAATACCTTTTCGTGTTCTTTCGTGAATTTCGTGGTTTGAATTCTTTCGTGGTTTAATTCTTTCGTGGTATTATGAAGATTTTCATTTCTGCATACGCTTGTGAACCAGATCTGGGGAGCGAAATCGGCGTGGGATGGCACTGGGTGCTGGAAATGTCGAAGCGACATGAGCTGTGGGTGCTCACCAGAGAGAGCAACAGGCATAGCATCGAACCGTGGATAGCGGAGCACAGCGAATACAATGGCATCCACTTCCTCTACTATGACCTGCCAAAATGGGCAAGGTGGTGGAAAAAAGGAATGCGGGGAGTGCGTATCTACTACAACCTGTGGCAAAGGATGACCAACAGCATTGTAAAAAAGACGATGCAGGAGAACGACATCAAGGTGTACCATCTGCTGACTTACGGCAATGCACTCTGGCCTGCAAGCAGATACGGACAACAACAGATGTTTATCTGGGGGCCGACAGGGGGTGTGGACACCATACCGGCGGACTACACTCAGCACTATGGTCTGAAATGGAGGCTTATCGAGGCTGTCAGGCGGTTGATGGTGCGCTCGCTCCCTCTCAACAGGGGTTTTCAGCGACGATGCAGGGATGCCAAGGTCATCTTGTGCAAGTCGTATTCCATGATGGAGGCTATCGCTCCGAAATACCGAGAAAAGGCGGTCTTGATGACTGACGTGGCGGCGGAACCGTCGAAGACGGATGCATACACCAGAAAACGAAAGGATGACAACACCGTGAGGTGTCTGATGGTGGGACGTCTTGATGCGTGGCGGGGTTTTGACCTGGCGGTAGAGGCTTTGGCGATGGTGACGAAAGTGTACCCCAACATCCACCTGGATATATTAGGTAATGGTTCTGACCGTGAGCGAATCTCCCAATGGGTGAAGCGGCTGGGTATGGAGAAGCATGTCACCCTTCACGGGAAGGTGCCTATGGAGGTGTACTACCAGATGATGGCGGACTGCGACGTGGTGCTGAACCCTTCGCTGAAGGAGGGGGCTGTGACCACGGCGTTTGACTCGATGGCATTCGGACGACCGCTGGTGTGCATCGACACGGGGGGATATACACGATATTTCAACAATGAATATGCAGTATTGATACCACGGGGTAGCCGTGAACAGGTTATCAAAGATTTGGCAGAGGCAATCATTAAGCTAACAGACCATGATGTAAGAACCACAATGGGTCGCAATGCGCAGGAGGCTGCACAACTAATCACATGGGAGAAGAAGGGGGAGGAAATAGAAAAAGTTCTAACAGGAATATTCTAAATCTTTTATTTTACACGAATGTGCAAAAATAGACCACGAATTACTCAAAAAATATTTTTTTATAATTCATGAGAGATTAGTGAGTATTTATGTGAATGAATATAATGGAGAGGACGCTGAGGGATGGAGAGAAGAGGATGCTGCATTTCGTGAATGCGGAGGGGAAGGAATGGATGGTGCCGCTAATGGAAACGAGGACCGGACTGCTGCTCTACCAACCCAGTGGATGGAGGGGTATTCTGCTAAAAAGAATGCTGCCACTTGTTGGGAGATGGGCTTGGGGACGGAGACTGTTGCACTCAGAAAAAACATGCCATCATATCAATAAGGAGATAGAGGCGGCTATCCTCAAGGCTTTCGGCATTGAAGACTTCAACTATTCCATCTTCTTCGGTACCCCGTGCGCTGACCAAAAGGTGACCATACAGGTATTTCAAGGCAATCGTGTGCTGGGCTACTGCAAGGTGAGCGACAGCGAGAGGGTGGCGAGGAACTTCCAACAGGAGATGGAACTGCTGCATGAACTGGACGAGAAGGGGGTGCGCAACATTCCCAAAGGACTGGCTTGTGGAAAGACTGCCGACGGACAGTACTATTTCGCTCAGTCCACGACCAAGAACATGCTGTCGACCTATCCTCATGAGTGGGGGAACTTGCAGGAGGAGTTTGTGCGTGACCTGAACGAGCACACACGGTTGTTGATGCCTTACGAGCAGACAGATTTCTATCGCGCCATCCAAAAGTTGCGGAGTCGGATGGAATGGCTCAGCAAAGAGCAACAACAAATCATTGGAAAAGCCATTGAGGAAATCAACAATCATTTTTGTGGTAAAACGGAGTCATGGTGTGTCTATCACGGGGATTTTACACCTTGGAACTCATTTGTCAGCAACGGACAGTTTTTTGTTTTTGACTGGGAATATGCCCTACGACACTGTCCACCATCGTTAGACACTTTCCATTGGTTCACTCAAACGTGCATTTTTGAGAAGCATTATCAAGCTGAACAAATTTTTGAAGATTATCAGAAAAAATATGGCTTTTCTAATAATTTTCTCTATCTTTGCTATCTCATACTTACTGTCGCCACTTATGTAGGCCGCGAGGAGAAACCGGAAGATGTGAGGAAAATCACGCTGCTGGACACTTGGACGGGATTAATAAAACGAGTAATGGAAAGATGAAGCGTGTCGTCTGCTTTCACCTGCTGAATGACTATAGCGGCAGTCCCATCGTGCTGAGGATGGCTCTGAGAGGACTGCTGAAAAGGAATTATCGTGTGGACCTGGTGACGACACAAGGAGGAGTGCTGGATGACTTGCAGACTTACGAGAATCTAAACACTCACACCTACCGATACCGTTTCTCAACCAATCCGGCTGTGACGATGGCGCGATATATGTGGGTGCAGCTCTATACGTTCGTGCTTGCCTTCAAATGGCTGATGGCAAAAGATACGGTGTTCTACATCAACACATTGCTGCCGGCCGGGCCTGCTTTGGCGGGACGGATGATGGGAAAGCGGGTGGTGTATCACTATCATGAGAACGCGAAGGCTAAAGGGGTGTTCTACAGGGTACTGGCATGGCTGATGCAGCGACTCGCCCACCAGATTATCTGTGTGTCGGCGTACCAGGCATCGAAGCTGAAGCCGAGCAAAAAAATAACCGTCATCCCCAACGCACTCCCTCAGGAGTTTGCCGAGAGGGTTACATCTGACTGCGAAAGGGCTTTCAAGCTGCAGAACATCCTCATGCTCTCGTCGCTGAAGAGCTACAAGGGTACTGATGAGTTCATACAATTGGCTGCTGAGTTGCCTGAATTCCATTTCACATTGGTCATCAATGATGAGGAAAGAAACATTAAGGAATATATAGAACAGAAAGGATTAAGCATTTCCGACAATCTGTGCATCCATCCAAGGCAGGATGATGTGGTGGCTTTCTATGAGAAGGCTTCATTGGTGCTCAACCTCACCAACAAGAACATGGCGGTGGAGACTTTCGGACTGACTGCCCTTGAGGCGATGACTGCCGGACTGCCTGTGATAGGTCCCACAGAGGGGGGCATAGCCGAAATCGTCAAGGATGGGGTCAACGGATACCAGATAGACTGTCACGAAAAAGATAAAATCGCACAACGCATCAGGGAGATGCTCAGCGACAAGAATCTCTATTCACTTTTGGCTAAAGGCGCGTTGGAAACCGCCAAGAACTACAGTGAGGACAGGCTGACAGAAGCCGTCGCAAATATTTTGATTAACGACTGAAAAGATGAAAAAGGTCGCTATCATAGGTACACAAGGAGTGCCCGCCCAATATGGCGGGTTTGAGTCGTTGGTGGAGAACATCATCGGCGAAAACTGCTCCGAGGGCATCGAATATACCGTGTTCTGCAGCAGTCTGGACAAAGACAGCAGACTGAAGGAATACAAGGGATGCCATCTGCGCTATGTGCCTCTGCACGCAAACGGCATACAGAGCGTGCCTTACGACATGATCTCGATGATGAAGGCGATACGTGGCTACGACACTATCGTTATATTGGGCACGTCGGGGTGCCTGTTCCTGCCCATTCTCCGCGCCTTATCCCGCTCGCGCATCATCGTCAACATAGACGGTCTGGAGCATCGTCGGGAGAAATGGGGAATGGTGGCGAGAACAACTCTCAGGCTGTCGGAGCGCACCGCCATCAGGAATGCGGATGTGGTCATCGCTGACAACAAAGGCATAGCCGACTATGTGGAGGCAACCTATCACAAAAAGGCTGTCACTATCGCATACGGGGGGGATAATGCCATCAGAAATGTGCCGGAGCTGCGCCAACAGGAGATTCTTGCTCAGTATGGATTGACTGCTGATGACTTTGCCGTCACCGTGTGCCGTATAGAACCGGAAAACAACCCACACATCACTCTGGAGGCTTTCAAACGTACAGGCAGACCGCTCATCTTCATCGGCAACTGGGAGCACAGCGCGTATGCAAGGGATTTGAAGAAGACATATGCTCAGTTGGACAACATCAAACTGGTGGACTCAATCTATGACCTCGACGTGCTTTATGCACTGCGCAAAAACGCCCACTGCTATGTGCATGGACACAGCGCGGGTGGCACCAATCCGTCGTTGGTGGAGGCGATGGCGATAGGATGCAGAATTGTGGCTTTCGACGTGATATACAACAGGGAGACAACACATGGGAAGGCACTGTATTACCATGATGTGGAGAGCCTCATACAACTGCTCGACACAGACTGGGGCGACTATAGCGAACTCCGTGAGATAGCAAAACTAAACTATAACTGGGCTACTATAGCCAAGGCTTACGAAAAACTATACTGATGTGGTTATTATCAAATAAGACAAAGATAGCAGACAGCGGTCTGATGGAAGGTTTCTGCGACTGGCACTGCCACTTGCTGCCGGGTGTAGACGATGGCGTGGCTGAGATGCGTGAGTCGCTCGACATCCTTGAGCGCTGGGAGTCGCTGGGGGTTAAGGAGGTGTGGCTCACACCGCATGTCATGGAGGATATCCCCAATGAGACGGAGGCTCTCCGCAGAGGTTTCATCCAGTTGCATGAGCGATACAGAGGCAACATCCTGTTGCACCTGGCTTCAGAAAATATGATGGACAACCTGCTCCAAAAAAGGTTGGAGACGAACGACGTTATTCCGATGGGTGCCAAGGACATGCATCTGTTGGTGGAGACGTCGTATTTCAACCCTCCCATGGACATGGGGAAAGTGGTGGATAAGGTGAAAAGCGCAGGATATATCCCAGTATTGGCGCACCCCGAGCGTTACCAGTATATGGACATCGGCGACTACAAAAAATGGAAGGACAAGGGGCTGCTGCTACAACTCAACATCCCGTCGCTGGTGGGGGCGTATGGTCCTGTCGCGCTGAAAAAGGCTGAGATGTTGCTGGAAAAAGGCTTTTATGACCTTGCTGGCACCGACACCCACTCCATGAGGGCTGTGGACTTCTTCCTCAATGGGAAAATCAAAAAGTCGGATTTGAAAAAAGTGAGGGTACTGAACAATATCTAAAAATCAACCAAAAACTATGAGGAATCTTCTTTTCGTGCTCTGCCTGCTGACGGGCAGCAGCGTTTTTGCACAAAATGGTCCCACCATGGGATGGAGTTCATGGAACACTTACGGAGTGAACATCAACGAGGCGCTTATCAAGCGCCAGGCTGATGCCATGGTGTCGAAAGGACTGAAAGACGTGGGGTTCGACCACATCAACATCGATGATGGCTTTTTCGGTGGGCGTAACGCGGCAACAGGGGAGTTGCTCATTCACAAAAAACGGTTTCCAAACGGTCTGAAACCGCTGGTGGAGTACATCCATGGTAAGGGTCTGAAGGCGGGCATCTACAGCGATGCGGGATGCAACACGTGCGGCAACTACTACAACGGCGACACGCAGAGCGTGAACGTGGGGTTCTACCACTACGACCAACATGATGCGGACTTCTATTTCAACGAGTGCGGTTTCGACTTCATCAAGATAGATTTCTGTGGTGGGGATGCCCCGCAGAACTCCCAGCGACTGGCGCTGGACCCTCAGGAGCGCTACACTGCCATCAGCGAGGCTATCAAGAACACCGGACGTGAGGATGTGCGCATGAACGTGTGCCGATGGAACTACCCCGGCACATGGGTTCACGATGTGGCTTTCTCTTGGCGCACCACGCATGACATCAACGACAGTTGGAACTCGGTGAAGGGCATCCTGGCGGAGAACCTGTATCTCTCGGCATACTGCTACGACGGCCACTACAACGACATGGACATGCTTGAGGTGGGACGCTCGATGTCGCAGGAGGAGGACAAGACGCATTTCGGTATGTGGTGCATCATGGCGTCGCCATTGCTCATCGGTTGCGACCTCAGCAACATCAAACCGCTGACGTTGGCACTGCTGAAGAACACCGAACTGATTGCACTCAACCAAGACCCGCTGTGTCTGCAGGCATATGTGGCCGACCTGAACAACGGATGCCACATCCTGGTGAAGGACATCGAAACACTGCATGGCAACCGCCGTGCATTCGCGGTCTACAACCCCAACGATACTCAGAAAAAAGCTGTAGTGAACTTCTCGAAACTTGACCTGGGCGGCAGTGTGAAACTGCGTGACGTCTTCAACAAAAACGACATCGGGGCATATGAGGGAACTTTCGAGGTAAACGTTCCTGCACACGGTACTCGCATCTATGTGGCTGAGGCGGAGACCCGACTGGAGCGCACACGTTATGAGGCGGAGACGGCATACATCAGCGACTACCAGGAGTTGCTCAACAATCAGTCGGAGAAGACTGGCATCTACGAGGCGGCAAGTTTCTGCTCGGCTGGTTTCAAGGCTGGATGGTTGGGCTACAGTGAGGAGAACGACCTCATCTGGCGGGATGTGTATAGTGAGAACGGCGGAGATTATAAGCTGAGCATCGCTTTCATCTCCGGCGAGAACCGCAACATCACCGTCAGCGTCAACGGAAAGACCGTGCAGACCATCAGTGCCAACTCGGGGGGATGGCAGACTGTCGGAAAGAAGAGTCTCACCATCCAACTGGAGAAGGGCAACAACACCATCAGACTTTCCAACCCCAGCACATGGATGCCCGATATCGATTATATCGAGGTCTCCCCTACTCCATCAGGCATTCAAGACATCAGGCAGAGCGACAAACTGTCGACTGCCATCTATGACCTTCAAGGACGGCAACTTCCCAATACTCCGAAAAAAGGTATCTATATCCAAGGTGGAAGGAAAAATATCCCCTAAGAAATTCCCTTGGCGAGCCAGTTTTTGAGGATGACTGCTCCATCAGGGGTGAGCACACTCTCGGGATGGAACTGGATGCCGTGAATATCATACTGGCGGTGGCGGAGTGCCATAATCTGACCTTCATCACTTACAGCTGTAACTTCCAAGCAATCAGGTAGTTCGTTACTATCCACCACCCAACTGTGGTAACGTCCCATGACGATACGTTTGGGCAATGACGCGAAAATGTAGTCATTGCCCATTTGCGTTCCTTCTGTCGACACGCCGTGGAAGACGTCGGTGAGATTGATGAGGCGTGCCCCGAACACCTCGCCTATCGCCTGATGGCCAAGGCACACGCCCAATATAGGTTTCCTGCCGGCATAGGTTCGGATGACGTCCAACAGCAGACCAGCCTCTAATGGGATGCCGGGACCGGGACTGAGAATGATTTTGTCGAACGCTCCAAGTTGGTCAAGAGCGAATTGGTCATTGCGGTATACTGTGACTTCCGCGCCCAACTCTCTGACGAGATGGGCAAGGTTATAGGTGAAAGAGTCGTAGTTGTCGATGATTACTATTTTCATAATGGAGCTATGAGGGATTTGGGTGTTGTGAAAGGGATGGGTGTTATGAGGAATTTGGGATGGATGGGCGTTTACAAATTGGCTGCCATGAGGATGGCTTTGCGGAGGGCTCCAAGTTTGTTGTTCACTTCCTGAAGCTCATATTCCTCGTTGCTCTTGGCAACGATGCCTCCGCCTGCCTGGAACCACAGTTCGCCGTTGCGGCTGACAAAAGTGCGGATGGTGATGGCTTGGTTGAGATTGCCATTGAAGCCGATGAAGCCGATACATCCGCCGTATGCCCCTCGGTTGTGGGGTTCATACTCGCTGATGAGTTGCATCGCACGAACTTTGGGCGCACCGCTGAGCGTACCAGCGGGGAAGGTGTCGAAAAATGCCAAGATGGGGTCGGCTTTCTCGTCCAACTCGCCCGACACACGGCTCACCAGGTGGATGACATGGCTGTAGTATTGCATGTCCTTGTAGAAATCTACCTTCACACCATGACAATTACGGCTCAGGTCATTGCGGGCGAGGTCGACCAGCATGACGTGTTCGGCGTTTTCCTTCGGGTCTTTTCTCAGCAGTTCGGCTGCCTTGCTGTCGGCCTCGGCATCACCGGTGCGGCGTGTGGTTCCTGCGATGGGGTCGATGTATGCCCTCCTGCCCTCGATGCGGCAATGCGTCTCAGGACTGGAACCAAAAATTCGGAATCCGCCAAAGTCGAAATAAAACAGGTAGGGTGACGGATTGATGCTTCGGAGCGCCCGGTAGAGTTTGAAGTCATCGCCTTCATATTGTTGGATGAAGCGCCGTGACAACACAATCTGAAACACGTCGCCTCGCTTGCAGTGGGCGATGCCCTTGCGGATATTCGCCTTATGTTCCTCGTCGGTGAGGGGCGAGCTGACCTCTCCCACGGCACGGAAATCATAAGGATGCACCTTGTTCACATTAATCTGTCGCTCAAGTGCCTTCAGCCGTTCTTCTGCCATGCTCTCGTCATCCTGTGACAATGTGACGAAAGTCAGGAGGTTGTTGAAATGGTCGAAGACGAGGACGTCGCGGAAGAGGATGTAGTAAATGTCGGGGGCGTCATTTCGGTCCTTGACCTCATCCTTGACTGCGATGTGCTCAAAATATCGCACCGCGTTGAATGATGTATAGCCATAAAGCCCCATCAGTTCACTATGCTTCCCTCCTACCTCAAAATGTGACATAAACGTGCGCATCACCTGGTCGCAGGAGTTCTGGTCGTCGATGGCGGTCACTGACCGTGTGCCGTCGGGATAGGTGCAGACCGCCTCGCCGTGGCCTATCGCCACACTGGCTATGGGATGGATGCAGACAAACGAACGACTGTTGTTTTTGTCGTGATAATCGGAGCATTCCATAAGCGCACTTTGCGGATGGAGGTCACGAAGCCTCATAAAGACTCCTACAGGTGTATACATATCGCCCAGGATGGTGTGCGACACTGTCTGGTAGACGAACTGACTTGTTTTTTCAGAAGTTTCCATATTCACGTGCTTTTTGTTTGTTGTTGAGATAGGTTTCCACATCCTTGTCGCCGCGCCCGCTGACGGTGAGCACCACGATATCATCGGGACGGAATGTGATATGCTGCAAGGCGGCAATGGCGTGCGCGCTCTCTATTGCCGGGATGATGCCTTCCATTCGGGTGAGTTCATAACCGGCATAGATGGCTTCGTCGTCGGTGATGGCGAGCACCTTGGTGCGACCTGCCTCTGCCATGTGTGCGTGCATAGGACCGATGCCGGGGTAGTCGAGTCCTGCCGAGATGGTGAAGGCTTCCTTGATTTGTCCGTCATCGGTCTGCATCACCAGCGTGCGTGCTCCGTGAAGGATGCCCTCTGTGCCACAATGTATGGTGGCGGCGGTGTAGTCGGTATCGATGCCGTGTCCTGCTGCCTCTGCCAGGATGATGCGCACCCGGTCGTCGTCGGCATAATGGTAGATGGTGCCTGCGGCATTGCTGCCACCACCGATACAGGCAACGAGGCAGTCGGGATAATCTCTGCCGGTCTTCTCCTTCAGCTGCCATTTGATTTCCTCGGAGATGACGCTCTGCATCCTTGCCACGATATCGGGATAAGGATGCGGTCCCATGGTGGAGCCAACGATATAGAACGTGTCCTGGGGATGGCAGCACCAGTCGCGGATGGCCTCAGAACAGGCATCGCTAAGCGTCATATTGCCTGTTGTGACGGGATGGACAACAGCACCGAGCATTCGCATCCGCTCCACGTTGGTGTGCTGTCGCTCCACATCGGTTTTGCCCATGAATATCTCACACTGCATGTCCATAAGGGCGCACACCGTGGCGGTAGCGACACCATGCTGACCTGCGCCTGTCTCGGCTATGATGCGCCGTTTGCCCATCTTGCGGGCGAGCAATATCTGTCCGATGGTGTTGTTGATTTTGTGTGCCCCTGTATGATTGAGGTCTTCTCTCTTCAGGTAGAGTTGGCATCCATATCGCTTGCTCATCCGTGAGGCGTAATAGAGCGGCGACGGACGTCCCACATAGTCGCGGAGCAGGGCATGGTATTCTTGTTTGAATTCCTCGCTCTCGATGATGGGGATATAACTGTTTTGCAGGTCGTGCACACACTTATAGAGTATTTCAGGCACATAAGCACCACCGAAATGGCCATAAAAGCCATTGTTGTCTACATTGTATTTCATTATTTTCAAGAAGTTAAATAGTTAAAGGAGATAAGGAGTTTGGCCATATGAGTTGCATCATTTGCTGAGAGCCTCTTCAAGTTGGTCGATAGCAGATTCGGGACTGCCCGTCTCATTGAGGAGCGTAACGAACTTGCTGCCGATGATGGCGCCTGCCGCATGGTCTTGAGCACTGCGAAGCGTCTGTTGGTTGGAGATGCCGAAACCTATCATGCGCGGATTGCGAAGATGCATCTCGTCGATACGCTTGAAATAATCCAGCTTGGCTTCATCAAAACTCTTCTGCGCTCCTGTGATACTTGCCGAACTGACCATATAAATGAATCCATCCGTATGGTTGTCAATCATCCGTATGCGCTCCTCTGAGGTCTCGGGGGTAATCATCATGATGACACGGAGGTCGTAGCGGTCGGCGATGGGTTTCACCACCTCAAGATAGTCCTTGAAAGGCAGGTCGGGAATGATGGTTCCTGAGACTCCTGCCTCGACGCATCTCTTGCAGAAGTTCTCGATGCCGAAATGCATCACCACATTGAGGTAGCCCATCATCACGAGTGGGATGCGCACCTTGTCTTTTATCGCCTCCAGTTGATTGAACAGCAGTTTCAATGTCATGCCATTACGCAAAGCCACGGTGCCTGCGCTCTGTATGACGGGTCCGTCGGCCAATGGGTCGCTGAAGGGAATACCTACCTCAATCATATCTATGCCACGGTTTTGGAGGGTAAGGATAACGTCGGCTGTACCTTCCAATGTGGGGCAACCAGCACAGAAATAGATAGACAACAGTTTTCGGTCGGTGCTGTTGGCAAAAAGTTGGTTGATCTTATTCATAGGAGTCTTTTTATTAATGGGAATTATGGGATGAATGAAGAGAAAATGGGGATGAACGAAGGGTATGGGAAACTTAGTATAACTGCATATTGCGGATGAAATCGGCCAATGCATTGCCAGGATTGGCGGTTTTCATGAAATTCTCCCCGATGAGGAAGCCATGAAACCCCATTTCCCGCAACTGACAGACGGTTTGAGGGTTGGAGATGCCGCTCTCACTCACCTTACATGTATCGGCGGGAAGGCACTGGCAGAGTTGGAACGACGTTGTGACATCGGTGATGAATGTTCCCAAATGGCGGTTGTTGATGCCGCACATATCGGGTTCGAGAGTAGCATATTCCGTTTCGTGCTCATCGTGCATCTCAAGCAGCACCTCCAGTCCCATGCCATGGGCTTTCCTCAGCAAATCCCCACATTCCGACATGGTGAGTTCGGCTGCTATGAGCAATACGGCTGATGCACCGCATCGTCTTGCCAGCAGCAGTTGGTACTCATCGATGACAAAGTTCTTGTAGAGCACGGGCAGAGTCAGACCTGATTTGCGTGCTTCTGCCACAAAGGCATCTTCTCCGCCGAAATAGTGCTTGTCGGTGAGGATGCTCACAGCGGCGGCACCTGCTTTCTCATAACTCAGCGGCACCTCAGTGGCCTGTGCCGGTTGGTTGATCCATCCTTTAGAGGGTGAGCGTCTCTTGAACTCCGCGATGATGCCTGATTCTGATTGCATCAGCGCTTGGCGCATTGAAGGGGGTACATCGTTTTCCTCTGAGATAATCTGCGATACTTGCCGTTCCAGGTCATGCATGGGAAGAGTCTTTTTCATGTCAGCCACTTCTATTCGCTTGTATGCAACAATTTCCTGTAAGATATCCTTTGCCATGGTCTATTCGTTTTACTTATTCACTCAAGATTCGCATTTGCTTAACTATCAACATGCAATTAGTCTGACTTTAAGCGTTATGCGGCATTGACCTCGATGAATTTTTTGAGTGTCTTCAGTGCATTTCCGCTCTCTATCGACTCGCGTGCGATTGCCACACATTCCTCGATGTCCTTATTCCCTTCGAGCACCTGGATGGCAAAGGCGGCATTGGCAATCACCACTTCTTTTTGCGCAGGCAATGCCTCATCACGGAGTATGCTGTCGAAAATCTTCATTGCATCCCCTGCCGAGCGACCGCCCATGAGCAATGCTGGGTCTGCTTGGTGGAATCCAAGGTCTGCGGGTTTGAAAATGCGCTCATATCGGTTGGTGGTGACTTTGAAATCACCCGTCAGCGAGATTTCATCATAGCCATCGATGCTGTTGACAATGCCGTAATCGATGCCGATTTTCTGATAGACATGGTTGTAGAGCCTCATCTGGTCGAGATTGGCCACTCCAAGCAACTGACATTTCGGTTGCGAGGGGTTGACAATTGGTCCGAGCAGGTTGAAGCAAGTGGGGAAAGCCAGTGCCCGGCGGATGGGACCAACAAACTTCATGGCTTTGGCGAAAAGTTGCGCATGGAGATAGACCACACCCGACTCATTGATGGAACGGTTGAGCCGGTCGATGTCGTCGGTGAAACTCACTCCATGTGCCTCGATGATGTTTGAGGCGCCGCTTACCGATGTGGCTGCGTAATTGCCGTGTTTGGCTACTTTATAGCCAGCTCCAGCCACTACGAAGCAAGAGCATGTAGAGATGTTGAACGTGTTCTTTTGGTCGCCACCTGTACCCACGATGTCGATGTAGCGGTCGCAGTTGAGACTAACAGGAACTCCTGTTTCCAGAATGCCGTCGCGCAGTCCCAGCAACTCATCCACGGTGACGCCTCTCATCTGAAGTCCGGTGAGCAAAGCTGTGATTTGCTCCATGGGAAATTCCGATTTGGTGATGCCGATGAGGATGTCATGTGTCTCTTCTCTTGTGAGCGACTCATGATTGAGCATGCGATGAAGAATTTCTCTCATTTCCATATTATTGCACTTTTAAAATGTTAATATCCGAAAAAAGGAAAAAGGCCTGTCGTAAGAACGGCAGGCCTTTTTATTGTGTATGTTGTCCACACGGCGATGCTGACTCACGACGTCATTGTCTTGAGTAGTACCACCACCATGCGAAAAACAGATTGCAACTCATTTTGATATTTGTTTGTTAATTTGTCGGCAAAGGTAAGCTTATTTTTTCAATCTGCAAATATTTTCCCTATTTTTTCTTGTTTTAACAACAAATTTGTGCGGAATGAAAACATTTTGTTGTCATCTATCGTTCGATTCTTATTTTTTGAGTCTTTCCATGTACATTACGGTAAATGTACACTCCCGGATGAGCAGGTTTAGCCTGAAGTTTACGTCCTTGCAGGTCATAGTATGCCTCATGAAGCACTGATTCAGCAGAATTCGACCTGATACCTGAAGCATCATCTATCAGCGGAATAAATGACAATTTTGAAGTCACATTGGCATATACGCCGAAGGGACTGAGGATACCATCACTGCTGAGGGGTGCAAATCCCCATTTTCCATCCTCCTGTGTGAGCACGAAGTCGCCCTTATAGAGTGGAACTGACGAGAAAGTTCCTCTCAGTACATCATTGATGGGACTGCTGTATGCCGATACCTCTCCATCGCCCTGGAAAGTGACAACTCCATTCCCCTCCACCAGCACCGGTGTGCAAGCGGGAATAGCATCTTCCAGCAAAGACAATCTGAAACAAGGTTCTGCAGCATTGAGGTCTTCTGTGAGGCTATAAGCCCTCACACCCTGTGGAACAGCCGCTTTGAAGGGAAGTATCAACATGTGCTTTCCTTCTATCAGACAAGAGCATGATGCCTGCTGAGCTGTGAACGGGCGTATTGGGCGGAATGTCCCTGCCTGTTCATCCAGCGAGAGTATAGTACAGATATCGCCGACAATGGCATTAGGCAAACTGCCGTCATATCCTTCTGGCAAATAGACGACCGCATTACCATTCGCCATCCGTAGCATGTCTGTGTCCGTCAAGTTGGTCACGGCCGTCATATCAAGGCTCGTGCAAGCCTCATCCGAGGTATAATCGAGGATATTGCTGTCATCTGCCACGAAATCGCCGCTGACAGATGCCGCAAACTGCCGTCCGTTGGACAGGTAAACATCCCCGAATGTGATAGTGAGGGTCGACGACCAGTTGTTGTTGCTCATGCTCACCAATCCTCGGCATCCATCTTTCAGCGTTTTTGGCGACAAGTCGAACACCATGTTGAAATTCTGCTGACTGCTCAAGTCCAAGTCTCCATAATCGTGTGAAACCACTGCCCCTGCATTATTAATATAATATATGGTTGTCTTGGCCGAACTGTAGTTCAGGGTTGAGGTCACTTTCTTAACTTGCATCACCAATTGGTTGTAACGGTCATCGAGTTGCACATATCCATTGTTGATGTTGGTATTGCTGCTGATAAGCGAGTTGGAATGGTCAAACTTGATGGTCTTGCCCGACATGCGATAAGAAGTGCCAAAAGCCGTTTTGGTTCGCTCCATGTCATCTATGCGGTCAAACCTTGTTGTTGTACCTTTCATCTGTGACATCTGGCGGTCTCGTGATTTCACAAAACGTAGCGTGGTCACACTTGATGCCTCTATCTCCACCTGCGGACGGCAGATGTCTTCGTCGTATGCCAGTTCTGTTTTTGCCATATTCCGTGTCCGGGTGGTGGAAACCTGTTCACCCTTCAGCGTATAAAAAGGCAAATCCACGACCAATTGACGTGCAGAGTTGGACGGGTTGAACACCACTGCCACCAGGGTGTCTCCACTGTCAGACAGATATGCAGACCCCTCAAGGGGTTGTGCGGCATCATCCTTCCACAGCGCATCGACTCTTGAGAGTCCTGTGGCATATTTAGCAAAATGCGCCATCACATATCCTCGTTTGGTAACCACACTCTGCTGGGTGCCATTGGTTCCGTCGCCGAGCATGCCATAATAGCGTTTGGCGGCATAATGTATCCAAGCATTGAAATCATTGAGCATACAGGTATTGATGCTGCGCGCGAAATCGAAGACATCCTTATCCCAACTGAAGTTGCGGTTGGAAGATTGATTTTCATTCCAGTTGATAAGATATTCGGTCATCCATATCTGTTTGCCCTGCTTTCCCAGTTTCTTATAGGCAGACTGAATGCCACCATATTGGTGACCGCCATAGATGTCGAAACAAGGTAAGACCGCACTCTTGGCCAGTTCATTGGCATAGCTGTCGCTGACGGCAAGCGTTTCCGGTGCCATAATCTTGCAATTAATCTGCCTGCCATAAAGTTTAACAAATTCTGCTATTTCTGATGCCGACCATAAGCATCCTGCATAGGTAGCGGGCCAATCCGGTTCATTCTGTATGGAGATGGCATCCAATTCCACCCCATTCTGTCTCAAGTATGTGACATAGTCATCCAGGTATTTCGCATAGTCGGCCCAGTTCTCCCGTTTCAGTTTGCCTGTGGTACCGTCGCTGTTTTTTGCATTGCTGGTGCCATTGGTTTTCCACTCCGCCGGCTGTCCCCATGGCGAGGCAAAGACAACAAGTCCCATTTGCTTGGCAAGTTTTGCAGTATGGAGAGACTGTGACCATGAATTGCGACCGATGGGAATATATAGTCTCATGATGTTGCATCCCACTGTGCTTTGTTCACCCCATACCTTTTTGATATCGGCATCACTCATGTGTCCATATCCAAACTGAGGGCTGCATACAAAACCACCGAATCCGGTGATGCGTTGATACAACGTCTGGGGATTGATTCTCAATGAAGCCGCCTCCTGAGCCAACGCGTTCATCGACATAGACACGAATAGCATCATGGAGCACAATGTTCTCAACCAGTTTTTGAAAAGATTTGTTGTCATTGTTTTAGTGTTCGTTTGATTACGGATGCAAAATTACGAAAAAGGCGATACACTGCATTATTCTTTTGTTTCATAATACTTAAAAAACGTATCTTTATTTTCGATAATACCAAATAATTGTTTATCTTTGCTACCATCTTTAATCTTCGGAGTATGGAAAGACAGGAATTACACGATGAATCCAGGAGAGACTTCCTCAAGAAGCTCATCGCCTCAGGTTTTTCATTGGCAGCAGGCTTATTTTTCGGTTCCAAGACCGCCTTGGCATCTCAAATCGCATCTGCCAGTGAGAAATGCAGTTCATCATACAACTGTTCCGGCGGCAGTGGCAACTGTGGTTCGGCGTATAATTGTACGGGACAAGGTGCCAAAGGTCAAGGCAAATGTGGTTCGGCTTACAGTTGCACAGGCGGAGGCGGCAAATGCGGTTCGGCTTACGATTGTGCCGGACAGGGTTCGCAAGGAAAAGGCAAATGTGGTTCATCGTATAGTTGCACAGGCGGAGGCGGCAAATGCGGTTCGGCCTACGACTGCGCCGGTCAGGGCTCGGAAGGAAAAGGCAAATGTGGTTCCTCATACAGTTGCAGCGGCGGTGGCGGGAAATGTGGTTCAGCCTACGACTGTGCTGGTCAGGGTTCCGAGGGTAAGGGAAAATGCGGTTCCTCATATGAATGTGCCGGCGGAGGCGGAAAATGCGGTTCGGCCTACGACTGCGGTGGCCAGGGAGCCAATGGCAAGGGTATGTGCGGTTCCTCTTATGAATGTGCCGGTGGCGGTGGCAAATGCGGTTCCTCATACAATTGTGCAGGCAATTGACCAGCAATCATGAAATTGCGACTTCCACAGAATATCCAGATAATCACGGAAGGAGAGAAAACCATCTTCTTCAATCCAGATGTGCCTTCATGGGTGGTCACGGACAACAACGGTTGCGCCCTGCTCAAATTATGCGACGGCAGAATGACCCTGGAGGAAATCACCCATTTATTTGAGGATGAATACGGGAATGAGGCTGGTGAGACCGTGAACCGCTTCCTTCGATATGCTTTGGAATCCCGGCTCTTCGACATTCCCCACCCCGATGAGGTGCCTATCAGGCGAAATGAAGGCAACCTAAGCATTGTCCAATTCTCCATATCTTCTCGATGCAACCTCAACTGCAGATACTGTTATGCCACCGACCGAGTGGAAAACACATTTCCCCAAATGACTCTACATGATTACCAAAGAGTCATCGACGAGTTGTGTGAATTATCGAGTCAGTTGAAGTTCACTTTGACAGGCGGCGAGCCCCTTCTCAATGCCGACTGCCTCAGCATAGCCCAATATATCAAGGAAAAAGGGCATTACGTTGACCTGCTGACCAATGCCATGCTCATCAATGAGAAGAATGTAGATGCACTCTGCGACACATTCGACATGGTGACCATCAGCATCGACGGCAGCACCCAAGAACTGCATGAATCCTTTAGAGGTCCCCACACATACCAACGAACAGAAAAAGCCATCCAATTGTTAAGCCAATATGGGATGGACACTCGTCTGTCGATGACTGTCAACCGCCTCAACATCCATGATGTCGCTGCCATGGCTCGGAAATACGGGGCGATGCTGAGTTTCGCGCCTCTCTTCCCAGCAGGAAACGCCAAGAAGGGAAATGCTGACCTTTCCATCACTGGAGCGGAGTATTACGAGGCACTGCGTAGTGCTGAAGGAGTCAATCCCCTCTCCTACTGCGAGTCGGCACTTGATGGTTCGCAGCAATGCCGCAACTGCAAATGTGCTATGGGCGACAGCGAACTGAGTTTCTCGCCTACGGGCGATGTCTATCCCTGCCAATTGCTGCATTATCCCGAATTTCTTATTGGCAACATCCACGAAAGCAGCATCAGCGACCTATATCACCACTCACCTGTGGTGGAACGATGCCGCCGACTCACAGTTGACAACATCAAAGAGTGCTCCCAATGCTTCCTGAAATATGTCTGTGGTGGAGCCTGCCGTGCCCGCGCCTACCATGAATGCGGCGACATAGCACGTTCTGGCCCTTTCTGCGAATACGAAAAAAGGGCATTTATTGACGGCATGCTGAGCATATACTCCACCAACAAGATGACCATCGATTAAAAACAAGCACATCCCCATATACCTATGAAACATCATCTCCTCATTCTGATTCTTTTCCTTTTCACAGGATTGTCTTCCTATGCCCAAGGCTCAGCAGAAGACTATAAGCGTGCCTATTCGCTCGAGAGCAAGTTTGGCGAACAAAATGTGAGACATTGGGCACATCGCACAGAATGGAAAGACTCCACCCATATCCTCACCTATTATATTGACAGCGACAGCGGGCGTGTCCACTATGAGTACGATGCCGACACGAAGACCCGGCGCCAAGTGGCAGCGCCACAATGGCCTATCCATCGTCCCCGTTTTGGTCGCCATCATGAACGTCACTGGATGGAAGTAGACGAAGAGAAGGAAGCACGTCCTGTGCTGTCGCCTGACGGCAAAAGCGAGGCGTGGATAGAGGGGAACAATGTGGTGATGCACACGGTCGGTCTCCCTTACAGCGTGAAACGCGTGCTGAGCCAGGACGGCACCATTGGTTGCTATTACTCCAACCAATTGCTATGGTCGCCCGACAGCCGATACATATTTGTGTGCAAGCGAACACCTGTGGAGAAACGGTATGTCTATTATGTGGAGACATCTCCATCCGACCAGTTACAGCCCATCCTCCATCAGCAAGAATATGCCAAACCCGGCGATGCTCTTCCACAGCGGATTCCCGTCATCTTCGACACGCAGACCGGCCGTCGTATGGAAGCCAACATCTCACTTTGTCCTCGTCAATATGAATTGGGGTCCTTTGCATGGAGCAAAGACAGTCGTGAGGTGACGATGGAATACAACGAGCGCGGTCACCAAACCTACCGCGTACTCGCCATGGGCGCACAGACTGGCGATATGCGCACCATCATCGAAGAGACCGCCCCTACTTTTGTCAACTATACACGCCACTTCCGTCACGACCTGTCGGAGAAGCGACAAATCATCTGGATGAGCGAGCGCGACAACTGGAATCACCTCTACCTGTATGACATGGACAAGGGAAGCGTCATTCGTCAAATTACAAAAGGCGAATGGTGCGTGCGTCAGGTGCTTCACGTGGATGAACAAAACAGCCTCATCTATTTCTCTGCCAGCGGTATGGTAAAAGGCGAGGACCCCTATCTGGTACGCTACTACCGTATCGGTATCGACGGTCGTGACTTGCGTTGTCTCACACCCGTTGAGGGACAGCACGAGGTGAGGTTCTCCAAAGATTACCGTTATTTGGCAGACACTTGGTCGATGGTGAACCAAGCCCCTATCACCGTGCTGCGTGATGCACATGACGGAACATTGCTCGACACCATTGAGGTGGCTGATATCTCCCGCCTGATATCCAATGGATGGAAAGCCCCGGAGGTGTTTGTCGCCAAGGGCCGTGATGGCAAGACCGACATGTGGGGCATCATCCAACGCCCCACCAACTTCGACCCATCTCGTCGTTATCCCGTGATTGAATACATCTATTCGGGACCAGGAAGTGCATATACTCCCAAGAGTTTCACATCATTCAACTGGAACATGACCTCATTGGCAGAGTTGGGTTTCATTGTTGTCCAACTCGACGCCATGGGAACCAGTTGGAGAGGCAAGAAATTTGAAGAAGTGTGCTACAAGAACCTGAAAGATGCCGGACTGCCTGACCGTAAACTATGGATACAGGCCGCCGCCAAGCGCTATCCCTACATGGATGCCGATAATGTAGGCATTTTCGGTGCTTCCGCTGGTGGTCAGGAAAGCACCACTGCAGTGCTCCTGCACGGAGACTTCTACAAAGCTGCCTACAGTTCTTGTGGCTGCCACGACAACCGTATGGACAAGATTTGGTGGAATGAGCAATGGATGGGTTATCCTGTGGATTCCTCTTATGTGGAGAGCAGCAATGTATATCATGCAGACAAACTAAAACGTCCGCTGATGCTTGTGGTTGGAGAAATAGACGACAATGTTGACCCAGCAAGCACCTACCAGTTGGTGAATGCGCTTGTTAAGGCAGGAAAAGACTTTGAACTTGTGGTGCTGCCGGGAACCAGCCACACCATGGGTGAGCGTTACGGTGAGCACAAGCGGTTTGATTTCTTCGTACGTCACTTATTGCACCGCGACCCACCGAAGTGGGATGAAATCAAATGACAAGACTGTCACAAGTTGAAAGAAGTTAGAAAGCAAAGTAGTTAAGCCAAAGATGTTGGCCTCTGACAGTGTCTTTACCACTCAGACACCCTTGATGGCATCCTTGACCTGCGCCACGTTGCTGCGCGAGACAGGGATGGTCTCATGGCTGTGCTTGATAAGAAGCTGCATGGAACCCGACTTGGAGATGATTTGCTCCACTTGTTGAAGATTAACCAAAAAAGCTCGGTGACAACGGACAATCATGGGATATCCGCTTAAATCTGCCTCAATCTGCTTTGAGGTAGTGCGTAGCAAGTCTGACCGCACCTGACCTTCGTTCAACTGATATATTTTCACATAGTTGCCTACCGCCTCAATATATAATAGATGTTGTATTTGAAGAGTAACCGTCTCGCTTGTTGAACCTGTGAGCGTAAGGACTGATGGCAGAATGGATTTTTCAGCAATTTGAGCATTATCGGAATGCCCTTTAGTGTCAGATGTTCCGGCATTTGCTCTTTGATTGACCTCATTCTGCAAATCACGGAGTTGCTCATTCAACAATTTGGTTTCCTCAAGTTCTGCTTCAAGATATCTGCTCCGAAATTTGAACCGCCAATAAAGGCCAATGGCGAAAGAGCAGAAAGCAAAAATGAGCAATGTTTCAAAATAATTTGTCCATGACAATCGATTGCCCTCCACCCTATTGCTCAACACCAAGTGACGATAGACACAGATTGTTAATGCTATGAGTGGCGTATTGATGATTTGAAACCATAGATTACGGCGTATGATATAGCTGATTCCATTAGTAAAAGACCGTGGCATTCTGAGCAAATACTTCAAGACACAATCCGTCAGCATACATACCCCGAATCCAATCACTCCAAATGCCACAAGATGAGCATATGCCTGCCAATGCCATGCATCAAGTCCGAAAGGCTTGAATACAGCCAATGCCAGCACCGTAAAACAGACGCTGATGAGACGTGTAGTTAAGGTTTCCTTTTGTCCCTTTTCCATACCGCTGGCAAAGATACCACTTTTTTATGAATGAATGTGCATATCAAACAAAGAATTGCCATTCGTCCCCCAAAACTGCAAATTATCCCAGAATCGATTGGAAAACTTGTGATGAAATCGCCATTCATCATATATGTCTGCAGTATATCCCAGAAATTTGCAGTTCTTTTATACGCGCTATAATTTTGCAATCGACAAGAGTAGGTCTCTTTTCAAATCAACACATCCTTTGTAAGGGAGACAACAATTATTGATTATTTACCAAAATGCAAATGAAATGACAAGAAGGACTATTATCGGAATCATATTTGTAGTGGCAGCCTTGCTGAAATTGTCCAGTATGTGGGGTATCATTCATTTTGACTGGCTATGGCAACATCCCTGGCAAGAGTATTTTGGAGTTGCCATTTTGCTGTACATTGGCACAGAACTCATTATTTATGGTTTCAGCCATAACAACAGCCAATGGCTCCAGCGCCCCATTCCACTCAACGAAGATGGCAAGCGCATCTGTTGTTCCGTCCGCTTTGGAGGCGATGAATACATCTATCATGGAGAGACCTTCAAAGGAGCGCGTCTTGACGCTTTTTGTGGCGGCATCCGTCTGGATTTGCATGAGGCTGTTTTCAATGAGGACGAGGAAATCGACATCCACACCTTCATGGGAGGCATTGTACTTGTTGTGCCCACCACTATAAATGTTGTTGTGAAAAGCCGCAGCTTTATCGGAGGTGTGGGTAACGAAACCCCCAACAACATCATCCCTCATGCCCCTACTCTACATATTGTTGCAAGCAACTATTTCGGTGGTGTCAACATCAAAAATTAAATTCACCAGCAAGTTAAGTTCCTCAAAGAACTGAAAAAATGGAATAAAAAAGTAGTGATTGGAAGATTTTTGCGACTAAAGTATAAACAACAGAAAAACAAAAGATGATGAATGTAGTATTAAGATTAATAACCATCATGATATCGCTGCTCATGGCGATAATGGGGCAAGCCAAGTCATATGACTTTGGAGGAAAAGTGATTAATGAGAAAGGCCAGCCAATGGAGTTCGTCAATGTGGTACTGCTTTCGCTGCCCGACTCTGCCTTCGTACAGGGTGCGACGACTGATGAGCAGGGCGTGTTCAAGATTGTGACGGACGTCAACCAAGGATTGTTCAAGGTGACCTGCATGGGTTATCAGACCTTATACGTCAATGCAGGCCAGAACCTGACCATCCAGATGAAGGAGGACACGCAGTTGCTTGGCGATGTCGTGGTGAAGGGTCAATTGCCGCAGACACATGCCAAGGGCGATGCTATGCGAACGACGGTGGCGGGCACGATTCTGGAAAAAGCCGGAACGGTGAGCGATGCGCTCTCGAAGATTCCGTCGCTCGAAGCAGAGCGAGACGGCGCCGTGAAGGTGCTTGGACGTGGCGATGCAGAGGTGTATATCAACGGACGACGGGTGCAGGACAACAGCGAACTCTCCCGTCTGCGTTCCGATCAGATACAGCATGTGGATGTGGTGCAGAACCCCGGTGCCCGATATGCTGCTTCGACAAAGGCCGTTGTGCGTATCACGCTGAAAAAGGCCCAAGGTGAAGGTTTTAGTTTCCAGGATAACCTCGAAGGTGTATATCAGTATGGCCATACTTTAACCAATAACCTTGATGTGAACTACCGCACTGGCGGTCTCGACATCACCGCCTCACTATGGGCCGGCCGCTACGGTCACGCCAAGTCGCTGCAGGAGAATACCCTGACCTACTATGCAGGACCTGATAAGATAGAGGGAGTCAGTTCGCAGGAGTCGAAGAGCATTTGGAAAGGCTGGTCACCGCAGTTGCAGGTCAACTACATGGTGGACGAGAACCACAGTTTCGGCGCCTTCTACAAATACGACCGTCACCCCAGCAGCGACTTCAACAGCATGTTCTATACCGATAGTTATGAGAACAGCATTTTCAAAGAGCGCTCTGAGAGCCATATCACCCAAGATGACAAGTTTGTGAAGCATATCTTCAATGCCTACTACAACGGCAAGGTGGGACAACTGAGCATCGACCTGAATATCGACGGTCTGTTCGACGACACCCAGTCACCTGGCAATACCAATGAAGTAACGACAGAAGCAGGTGGCAGTCCCATCAATCGAAGCATCGAAAGCAACACCATCAGCAGCAATAACTTCTGGGCCTCGAAACTTATCTTCGGCTATCCCGTTTGGAAGGGTAATCTCTCCCTCGGTGGCGAGTACAGTTACAACCACCGTACGGATGCCTACGACTTTATGGCCACCGATGCTGTTCCTGTGAAGACTACCGACACGGAGATCAACGAGAAATCGGCCGCTGTCTTTGCAGAGTATGGCCGTCAGTTTGGCAAGGTGTTCACCCAGGTGGGTCTGCGCTATGAGCATCTGACGAACGACTATTTCAATTTCGGCAAGAAGCAGGATGAAGTTTGTCGAGATTACGGTGACTGGTTCCCCACGGTCGTCATCTCCGCCCCTGTCGGCAAGGTGCAGTTCTCGCTGTCATACCGTCGCGATATTGAGCGTCCGCCATATGCCAACCTGACCAGTTCGACGGTCTATATCAATCGCTACACCTACCAAAGCGGCAACCCGTATCTGAAACCGACCTACACCCACAGCGTAGTGCTGAATACTGCCTACAAGTGGATGAACCTGACGCTGAACTACGGGCGCATCAAGGATGCCCTCACGATGTCCACAGAGCCTTACCCCGGTTCCACCGACCCGCTAATCAGCCTCGTGCGCTACATCAACAGCCAGGAGGATTACGACCGTCTGACGGTCATTGCCTCCGCACGTCCCACCATAGGCTGCTGGCATCCCACATGGTCGGTTGTAGCCATGTTCCAGAACTACATGTCGCCTACTGCCACCGGTGAGACAATCACGCTCTCTCGGCCTTGGTTCAACGGTTCCTGGCGAAACATCATCGAACTGCCTCATGCTTTCCGCCTGAGTGCCGATGTGGAAGGGGCCACGAAGGGCGACTACAACAATTTCCGCCTCACTAAGCCGCGCATCGTTGGCAGCCTTGGTCTTCAGAAGGACTTCCATCTGCGTCGTCTCGGCTCACTGACTGCCGACCTGCGCTGCATCGACATTTTCAATACCAACAAGACCGATGCCGTCATCTTCGGTTATCGCGACCTGACTGTCCACAACCCAGCCCGCCGCACCTTCTTGCTCAATCTCACATGGAAGTTCAACGAGGCCCGCTCAAAGTACCGCGGCTCAGGTGCTGGCGACAAGCAAAAGGCAAGAATGTAACGAAGTTGGTCATCAACCCGTGCAGTTTATCCTTGAAACTTGGTCGTTTATGTAAAATCTTTTATCTTTGCATCATCATCGAAATAGAAAGAAGAAATAGCAATGAACATAAGATTAGAACAACCCAAAGATTATCGTGAGGTGGAGAACCTCACACGCGAAGCGTTCTGGAACGTATATCGCCCAGGATGCACGGAACACTATGTGCTCAATCAGTATAGAACCAATTCTGACTTCATCCCAGAACTTGATTTGGTGATGGAGAAAGACAATCAGATTATCGGCCATGTGATGTTCTCGAAAGCAGAACTGATGTTGGACGACGGGCGACGGGTTCCTTCATGGACTTTTGGTCCTATCTGCATCCATCCCAATTACAAACGCAAGGGATATGGTCTGAAATTGCTGCAGTTTGCACTGGAGAAGGCTCGCAAGATGGGTATCGGTTTCCTCTGCATGGAGGGCAATATAGCGTTCTATAAACATGCAGGTTTCGACCTCGCCAGCAAACGGAACATCCACTATCACGCTGAACCGAAGGATGCAGAAGTGCCATACTTCCTTGCGCAAGAACTTATCCCTGGCTGGCTGAAAGAGAATGGCATCACAGAGGCCACTTATTGTCCGCCCAAGTGCTATTTCGTTGCCGACGAGCATCCCGAGGCGTTCGAAGCCTACGAAGCCACGTTCCCCAAGAAAGTAAAGGCTTTTCAAGAAGGGCAACTGCCTCAGTTCTGCCAGAGTTGCGGCATGCCTTTGACTCGTATCGAGGACTGTGGCACAAACGCCGATGGGAGCACAAATTTCGACTATTGCCAATATTGCTATAAGGATGGAAAGTTCTTGCAGGAGTGTACGATGGATGAAATGATAGAGCATTGCGCACAGTTTGTTGACGAGGTTAACAAACAGATGCCTAAGTCCATGACCAAGGAAGAGTACAAGCAGATGATGCGTGGCTTCTTCCCGATGCTGAAAAGGTGGAGAAAGTAATGGAAACAAATAGAATCTTATTGCGCCCTTGGCAAGAATCGGACGCGGAGACACTGTTCAAGTGGGCTTCTGACCCGGATGTTGGACCACGGGCTGGATGGCCGCCACATAAGAGTGTGGAGGAAAGTCTGGAGATTATCCGTACTGTATTCCATGATGCCACCAATACTTGGGCTATCGAACTCAAAGAAACTGGCGAGGCCATTGGTGCTATGGGGTATGGCCCTTCGTGTGAGTGTGACCTGCCGGCACGTGAGGGGGAACCACTCATCGGCTATTGGGTAGCAAAACCCTATTGGAATCAGGGCTTTTGTACCGAGGCTCTGCGCCTGATGTTAGACTATATCCGACAAACGACGGACATCCAATCGCTCATCAGTGGTCATTTCGTTGACAACCCCGCCTCAGGCCGAGTGATGGAGAAGTGTGGTTTTGTTCCAACAGGTGAAACCTGCATCGATGAAAAGCAGTATCAAGGTGAAAACAGGCCAATTAGGGTGTTGAGACTGGAAATTAGAAACAAAAAATGAAACGGCTTTTATATCTGGACAATCTGAAAGTATGCTTGACCGTACTAGTGATATTCCACCATGCCGGTCAGGCATACGGTGATGGTGGAGGCTGGGCCTATACACCCAGTAATCCTGCCGAGGTGATGCCTTGGATATGGCATTTCTTCTCAGTAAATGCCGCCTTCTTTATGGGACTTTTCTTTCTAATCTCAGGCTATTTTGTTCCTTCGAGTTACGATAAACAGGGAGCCTCTGTATTTGTCCAAAAGAAACTGATACGTTTGGGCATACCCCTTTTGGTGATGGGCGGTTTGTTGAGCGTGCTGTCAGGAAAATTGGAGATTGGCCACATGTGGTATATTGAAAGTCTGCTTGTATTCTGTCTTCTCTATGCATTGATACGACAGTTTTGCAAGCCTGTTATTGACCTCTGCTCGTCCAGACCTACCATCATGGGCTTGCTGATATTTGGTGGCATCATGGGCATTGGCAGTTATCTGACACGTTTGGTCAGTCCGCAGGATCATTGGATATGGCCTTTCGGCATCATACCCTTGCCAATGGAACCCGCCCACTATCTGCAATACGTCATGATGTTTGTTGTCGGCATTCTGGCCAGTCGCTTTAATTGGCTTGAGAAGATGACTAATACCACAGGAGCCCTATCGCTTGTGATAGGATGCCTGTTAGCATTAGGCATCTATCTGCGCGATGGCGGTGAGTGGAACGCCTTTGTTGCTCAGTGGTTCGGTATCTACGAGTCGTTACTTTGCGTGTTCATTTGCTTCGGACTGCTCGGGCTTTTCCGTCAGTACGGGAATTGGCATAGCAAGTTCTGGCAGTGGTGTGCCGCTCAGGCTTACGGAGCATACATCGTCCATCTGCTGTTGATGCTCGTTTTACAGCATGCGGTTGACGGCATCTGGATGGGCGCATTCGGCAAGTTCATGTTCATCGGCATTGCCATCACCATCGCATCCTTCGGACTCACTTGGTTGCTGCGAATGATTCCTGGTGTAAAGAAGGTACTATAACTAAAATAAAGCAAAGATGAAACACGAGATTATTACGTTAGAGAATGTGCAGATTATTGGCATGGCCAAGGAAATCGCATTCTGCAAAGGACAGGAAGAATGCCCAAAGTTTTGGGGAGAGTATGTGGAACGGATTATTAAGCCCGTCTTTATGGAGCACAAAGCTCCTGATGCCTTTCAGCAGGCAGCCATCGACAACGGTGTCGGCGAATTCGGGCTCTGCACCTGCGACATTCCCAACCACAATTGTGCAACCTGTTGGGAGGCAAACTTTGGTGCTTGCAGCAAGAACACCTTTACATACGTCATCGGCGGAATATATAAAGGTGGCGAGGCGCCAGAAGGAATGCAGCTTTTCCCTATTCGTAGTGGCAAGTGGCTGAAAGTTCATTTCGAGGGAGGTATGAAAGCCTTTCAAGAGCAGTACGAGAAATTCCATAAGGAGTGGCTGCCTTCTCATCTAGAATATAAATGGGCACCAAATTCCTGTTGCATGGAGTGGTATCAGGGCGCAGACATCCAGTCACCCGACTACCAGTGTGGCGTGATGATGCCATTGGAATAGAGGGAAAAAGGAAAAGATGGTGCGAAGCATGAAACATCTGCCGAATATCCTCTCATCGCTCCGAATGGTGGGGGCTGTTGCTCTGCTGCTGTGTGATGTTGAAGGAACAACTTTTTGGGTGCTTTACACCATTTGTGGCATCAGTGACATTGCCGATGGATGGCTGGCTCGGAAGCTGAAGAGCGTTACCAGGACTGGAGCATTGCTGGATAGCGTGGCAGACTTCTGCTTCGTAGCATGTTGTGCCTGGCAGATTCTACCGATACTCAGATTGCCACAATGGTTATGGTTGTGGGCTGGAGTAATCGTCGCGATTAAAGTCGTGAATCAGCTTTCGGCACTCGCGACGTACGGGCGCTGCTGCTTCCCTCACACCCTCGCGAACAAGTGGGCGGGATTCCTGCTATTCATTGCTATCCCCATGACATTTTGGTCTATCATCCCCATTTCAATCACTGCAATCGTCGCCACGTTTGCCGCTGTACAAGAATGCTTCGTTTTAACGAGAGCCGAATCAAGTCATAAAATATGAGAAAGATAGTAACACTAGTTTATGCATTGGTTGTTGTATCATGCTGGGCGCAAGAGCCAACGGACGGAGCAGCGAGAGCTATCCGAGCTCGCTCGGAGATGGCCGAGTCGTGTCGGACGAAGGCGAAGCCAATAAGCGACAGTACCAGCTATGGTGCATGCATCATGCGCAATGGCTCTATTGTTGGCATTAACGAAAACGAGCGTTTTGCCATGCATAGTGTGATGAAGTTCCCGCAAGCTTTATACGTCGCTGATTACTTGAGTCGGGAAGGGTTGGATCTTAATGACACGATTGTTGTCGATAAAGCAGACCTGATGCAAGACACATGGTCGCCAATGTTAAAACGGTTTGAAGGTGTCAAGGCCTTTTCGTGTGCAGAACTGTTGGAATTGTCTCTCGGACAGAGTGACAACAATGCCTGCGAACTCCTTTTCAAGTTTTGCGGCAAGCCCGAAGCTGTGGAGAACTACATGAGAAAACTTGGACTCCACGATATCCATGTCCGCATGACTGAGGAACAGATGCACAAGAATCCGGCAAAGGCCATTGAAAACAGTTCCACCCCCGCCGAAATGGTTCGTTTGTTCGAGTGGTTTTATCATCATAAAGATGACAACCAATATCTGACGTTCATCTGGAAGGCGATGGCTGATTGCTCAACAGGACAGAAACGAATCCCTGCAGCGATACCCGCAAATGCTCGTATCGTACATAAGACAGGTACAGGATTCCCATCTCCTGAAGGATTGCAAGACATGAACGATGCAGGTATCATTCTCATGCCAGATGGAAGCCATGCCATTATCGCCGTTTTCACCACGCACTCATCATCTGAGGCAGTAATAGAAAATATAGCCAGACAACTGTTAGCACATCCCTCGTTCCCGCCATTATTGCATGGTGCTACTGGCTGGGAGTAAAAGAAAGAACAACGATGTGTTAAATCCATGTTAAAGTATTCATTTCTTTTGACTCGTCCCTAAGGTCATGCCTTAACTTCGCAGTCGCTTAGCAAAAAACATCGCGCGATATGAGTAAGAAAACAAGGTTAAAAATCGGAGAGTTTTCACAGTTGATGCAGGTGACGGTAAAGACCCTGCGTCACTACGAACAGAAAGGGCTGCTCACGCCTGACGAGGTAGACGAGTGGACTGGCTACCGCTATTACAGCATCGACCAGATGCAACAATTGAAGGACATCCGCGACCTGCAACGGCTCGGCTTCTCGCTGGACGAAATTAAGGATCTGTTCGACGATGGTTCGCATACGCCGACCATCCGACAGATGACCGAGAAAATCAAGGAAACGGAGGCACAGCTGAAGGAACTGATAGCCCGTCGCAACCAACTGCTCGACTGGAGAAACGCTCGCAAAGAAATGAAGACTATGGAAAAATTCAGCATTCAATCGCTGCCCGAAATCATCGTGGCAAGCCATCGTGAAGTCATCCCCGACTACGCCGCTATCGGACCCATGTGTGTCAACAAGATTGGTCCGGAGATGCAGCGCCTCGGCTGCAAGTGTCCGCCGCCGGGCTACTGCTTCACCATGGAGCACAACAAGGAGTACACTCCGACGGACATCGACATCGAGTATTGCGAACAGGTAGAGGAAATGGGCGAGGACAGCGCCATCATCCAGTTCAAACGCCTGCCCGCCGTGCCAAAGGCGCTCTGTATGAAGCACGTAGGTCCATACAATCGCTTTTACGAATCATTCACTGAGGCCTTCCGTTATATTGAGGAGCACGGCCTGAAGCCCGTCGGCCAGCATCGCACATGCTACATCGATGGAATCTGGAATCAGGAAGACCCTGAGAAATGGCTTTCGGTGATTCAGATACCAATAGAGTAATAATCCGTCCTGATCGTCCCATATAGTTTGGGGCGGTCAGGACAAAATGAGTTATACAATGAAAGAAATGACGGATATTTCCCAGCAGATTGCCGCATGTGGATTATATTGCGGAGCATGCAAAAAGTTCCTCAATGGCAAATGCCCTGGATGTAAGGAAAACGAGAAAGCATCGTGGTGTAAAATCCGCAAATGTTGTCAAGAGAAAGGCTTTCACACTTGTGCCGACTGCGACAAGGTAGTAGAAAACTGCAAAATTCACAACAACTTTGTCGGCAAGATCTTTGCTTTCCTGTTTAATAGCGACAGAGCCGCCTGCATCCGTTATATCCGCGAAAACGGAGAGGATGCCTTTGCGGAAAAGATGGCAAAAGATAAGCAGATGACGATGAAAAGGAAATGAGGTCTCGGCTTCGAATATCGCGGCAAGCAGCACCTCTATGCCGAGAACACTGGCTGGACAGACTTCTATTTCTTTGAACTTAAACAATGAATGATATGAAAGAAAGATTCAAATTCAACACCATTGGCCTTTTTACCAGCAACAATAAGGCTACTGTTGATTTCTATACAAAAACTTTTGGTTTTACCACCGATTGGGATGGCATTCAACCCAATGTAGAGATGATGCTGGGCGACATGCGTATCATCCTCTTCCCACGTGACGCTTTCGAACAGATGGTCTCTCGAAAGTTTCAATATCCCGAGGGGTTCAATGGTACTGTAGAATTGGCATTCGACGTGCCCACCTTCGCTGATGTTGATAAAGAATACCAGCATGCGCTCACGAATGGTGCCGCCTCCGTTCTTCCTCCCACCACAGAACCTTGGGGCCAGCGCACCTGCTACGTGGCCGACCCAGACGGAAATCTGATAGAGATTGGTTCGTTTAACGAATAAGTATACGAAATATGATTGGTATCACCGTAATATGAATATACTGATTCTTTCAGGCAGCCCGCGAAAGGGTGGCAATACAGACTTGCTTGTAGAGGCGTTCGTCAAGGGTGCCTCACAGAAACACCATGTCGAAGTAGTTTCTGTTCACGACTATAAGGTCAATCCCTGCTTGGGGTGTAACGCTTGTTTCAAGAACGAGGCCAATGATTGTGTACAGAAGGACGATATGTCGCTTATCTATGAAAAGATGAGCCGGGCCGACCTGCTTGTGATTGCCTCGCCCGTCTATTTCTACGGACTGAGTGCACAGCTGAAGGCAGTCATCGACCGTCTCCACAATCCGATTAGAGATACGTTCCCCATCAAGAAGATGGCTCTCCTACTCGTTGGTGCAGCCATACTTCCCGAGCTTTTTGACAGCATCCTCGCGCAATACCAGCTCTGCCTGAACTTCTTTAAGTTAGAGGATGCCGGCCGTGTGTTGGTTCGAGGTGTCAAGGATAGAGGTGATATTATGATTACCGATGCTTTGAAAGAGGCATATAAGCTGGGGTTAAACGTATAACGACGAGAAAATGGGAAAAAACCTGAATTGATGTTGCCGACGCACTGAAAGGTGCACCTTTCGATTTGTTCACGTCGCTCACCTTCCCCAACATCGCATACCATGTGGAGTTTTAATGTTTCAAAAATATAGTATCAGTCCTTTGATGATTTAGTATCTCACGTTCTGCAATTTCACGATAGCATACGAGGTGGCAGGCATATGAACAGTCATGTCACCAGTCTTCTTGTTGTTTTCAATACCGAAGCGGTCACCAGCAAGTAGTTTTGTCTTACCGTATTTCACATTGAGATGGAATGTTGCATCAGATGCCTCTGCCTTTGGATTAAGCATCACCAACACCACATCTTTTCCGGCCGCCCTTGCATATACAAATGGGTATACAGAAGGCGAAGGTTTTTGAGCATCCGCCGATGGGTATATGGGCACAAACTCTGCGTAATTGGCAAGAGCAGGCTCATTGTGCCTTAAAGCGATGAGTTGTCGTGTCTTGTTAAGCAAAGAATTGGGGTCCTTCTCTTGCTCCGCCACATTAGGCGCATTGGGGGAAGGATCAACAGGGAGATAAAGACTGGCAGCATCGCCATCAGAGAATCCAAGGTTTTTGCCGTTGTTCCACTGCATGGGAGTTCGGGCGCCATTTCTCGGTTGATATGCTCCCTCAACTTGTGGCCAGTTGTTGGGCAGTTGTTTCATTCCGATTTCATTGCCATAATAAATGAATGGTACTCCAGGCATGGTAAAGCCAAAGGCATAAATCATCTCCAATTCCTTGTCGCTACGCCGGTTTCCGAGTCGGGCATTGTCGTGATTGCCCAGTGGCAGACTGATATAGCCCTTGCCCACGGTTTTTTCATATTGATCCATGTAACTTCTGAGAAAAGCGGTGATATCACCCTTTCCTTCTGCATCAAAATAACTGTGTCCCTCACTGACGCCGTTGAGAATTCGCCAACTCTCCTTCTGGAACAAGTCGTTGTAACCATTAAACCAATGGAAGAAATCAACATGGAAGCAGTCGTCGAGCGCATCGGCTGGGTACGACCATTCTGCCACCATAAATCCTCTTGGGTATTCTTTCTCCAGCAGTTGACGAATCTCCCTCCAGAAGAGTTTGGTCTCATTCTCGTTGGTGTTGAAAAACTGTTCATTGCCTCTCACCCTTCGAGTCTTTACCAATGCACCAGCCATATCAGCCCGGAAGCCATCCGCTCCCATGTCCATCCAGAAACGCAGCACGTTTTTCAGGTCCTCGCGCATCGCCATCACATCAGGATGGTTGGTTGGCAACTGCCAAGGCTGTTCAGGGTCGGGATTGGAGAATCCGAAATTAAGTGCCGGCTGGCACCAATAGAAATTGCGCATAAACTGTCCGTTGCGCCGCCCGTAACCTTTGATGAAAGAACCCGCGAACTCACGTGGTGGGTCCACCCAGTTGGTTTCTGTCCAGATATAGTAGTTGGAGTATTTGTTCTTCTCTTGTTTTTGAGACTCCACAAACCATGGATGGTCGATGGCTGTATAGCTGATGACATAGTCGAAGATAACGTGCATCCCTCGTTTATGCGCCTCCTCAAAGAGTTGGCGGGCATCCTCATTGGTTCCATATCGGGGAGCAATCTTATAATAGTCGCGGATATCATATCCAGCATCATTAAACGGAGAGTCGAAGAACGGATTGAACCAAATGGCATCTACGCCAAGGCTCTTCACATAGTCGAGTTTGCTGATGATACCCTTCAAATCACCGATACCATCGCCATCGGAATCACAGAATGTCTGCGGATAGATTTGATAGAAAACGGCATTCTTTGCCCATTCAGGAACTTTTGGTATTTCATACTTGCCTGTGATGGTCTGCGCCGATGCTGCAAGTGCCATTGATGCAGCGAAAAACAAAATAGATTTTCTAATGTTCATGGTGAGATATCCTTTGGTGTTCTGATTGAAATTTTTACTATATGATACGTCTGTCTGATCATCTGATCCATTCTACATAACCATTATCAGACAAAGAAGCAAGTTATCTCCAATGCAAAAATAGGTAAATTATCCTAAAAAAACAATTGAATACCGCATTTATTTTCAATTATTCATTAACTTTGCTTGCTCTAAAGAAATTTCATATCATGACACCTTCAAATATAGAAAAAGAACAGGAAACTACAGTCCAGGAAAACCAGCCACAGTCTGAAGCGCGCAAGAATCCTTTTTTTGAGCCATTCGACACACCCCATGGCACCTATCCATTTGACAAAATACAACTTGAGGATTATGAGCCTGCCTTCATCGAAGGTATCCGCCGAGACAAGGAACAAATCGACAAAACAATCAACAACCCCGAAAAGCCTACTTTTGACAACACCATCATCTGCAAGGATGATGACCATGTGTATTATGGCCTGCTCGACCGTGTTTCGACCGTTTTTTTCAATCTTCTGAGTGCTGAAACCTCAGATGAGTTGGATGCCCTTGCACAAAAGATAGAACCGCTTCTCACACAGCACCACAACGATGTGATGCTCAACGAGCGTTTGTTTGAGCGCATCAAATATGTTCATCTCCACCATCGCCGCCTCACTCCAGAAGAGAAGCGCCTGCTTGACAACACCTACGAAGGTTTCACACGCTGCGGTGCTCTCCTCAACGAAGAGGGCAAAGCCCGTCTGCGGCAACTCAACGAAGAGAGCAGCATGCTCTCTCTTCAGTTCTCCCAGAACCTTCGTAAGGAGAGGAAAGCATACACGCTGCATTTAACCGACGAAGCCGACCTCGCCGGACTCCCCGACCGTGTGCGTGATGCCGCAGCCGAAGAAGCCAAGGAGCGCGGTCTCGACGGTTGGGTATTTACCCTTGATGCCCCCAGCATCGGTCCGTTCATGAAATATTCCACACGCCGTGAACTCCGTGAGCAACTCTATATGGCCAGCAACACGGTATGCACCCATGACAATAGTGAAAACAACATAGAGATTTGCAAGCGCATCGTCAACGTGCAACGTGAGCGTGCCCAGTTGCTCGGTTTCAAAAACCTTGCCGACTTTGTGCTTCGCCGCCGTATGGCCAGCAATGTACGCAATGTTTATCGTCTGCTCGACCAGTTGATTGATGCCTACAAGCCCACAGCCATTAAAGAAATAGCTGAAGTGGAGCGCCTTGCCCGTAGGAAAGAAGGCAAGAATTACCATTTTGAGCCCTGGGACCTTGCCCACTATTCCTATCAGTTGCAGATGAAGAAATACAACATCGACTCAGAGATGTTGCGCCCCTATTTTGAACTTTCCAAGGTAACCGAAGGCATTTTTGGTCTTGCCAACCGCCTTTACGGCATCACCTTCCGCGAGAATAAGGACATCCCTGTCTATCATCCCGACGTGAAAGCCTATGAGGTATTCGACCAAGACGGAAGCTACCTCGCCGTGTTCTACGCAGACTTCCATCCCCGCAAAGGCAAACAGGGCGGTGCCTGGATGACGAATTACCAAGGGCAATATATCAACTCAAAGGGTGAGAACATCCGCCCGCATGTAAGCGTCGTGATGAACCTCACCAAGCCCACAGAGAGTCAGCCCTCTCTGCTGAGTCTGGGAGAGGTGGAGACATTCCTGCATGAATTTGGACACTCCCTCCACGGCATGTTTGCCAACACCCGCTTTGAGAGCATGTCGGGCACCAGCGTTTGGTGGGACTTTGTGGAACTCCCTTCGCAGTTCATGGAGAATTATGCGATGGAAAAAGAATTCCTACGCACTTTCGCATTCCATTATCAAACAGGTGAGCCATTACCCGATGAACTGATTGAGCGCATCATGAAGAGCCGCAATTTCCAAGTGGCTTATGGCTGCCTGCGACAAGTGAGTTTCGGCCTTCTCGATATGGCCTATTACACCCTCCGCGAAGAGTTCACTGGCGATTTGCTGGAGTTTGAGCAAAAAGCATGGTCCAAGGCCATCATCCTTCCCCAGCAACCCGGTACCTGCATGACCACCCAGTTCTCACACATTATGGCTGGCGGCTATGCATCAGGCTATTACAGTTATAAGTGGGCAGAGGTGTTGGAAGCCGATGCTTTCAGTGTATTCAAGAAACACGGCATTTTCGACCGCGAGACAGCACAGCGTTTCCGGGATTGCATTCTCTCCCGTGGCGGCACCGAGCACCCAATGACACTTTACAAACGTTTCCGTGGCGGTGAGCCCACCATTGATGCTCTTCTTCGCCGCAACGGCATTCGTCGCCCCCGAAAAAAGAAATAACGCCATGACCACAGAAAAAAAACAGCATCTGCTCGACCAACGCTACCTGCGCATGGCCCGCATCTGGGCAGAAAACAGCTACTGTCAGCGCCGCCAGGTGGGTGCTTTGGTGGTGAAAGACAAGATGATTATCAGCGACGGCTACAACGGCACACCGAGTGGTTTTGAGAATATATGCGAGGATGAGAACAACGTGACGAAACCTTATGTGCTTCACGCAGAAGCCAACGCCATCACCAAACTCGCCCGGAGCAACAACAACAGCAGCGGAGCTACCCTATACGTTACCGCCTCTCCCTGCTTGGAGTGCTCCAAACTCATCATTCAGTCTGGCATCCGCCGTGTGGTCTATGGAGAAGAATACCGTCTTGCCGACGGAATCGAACTCCTTCGCCGCGCCAACATAGAAGTAAAATTCATCAACCTCAACGAACATGAATCTGAATAAGTCCAACCGCTATATGCCGTTGATGCTTGCCGCCTGCGTGGTGCTCGGTATCATCATCGGGTCGTTTTATGCCAATCATTTCTCGGGCAACCGCCTGAATATCATCAACTCGGGCAGTAACCGTCTCAACAACCTGCTCCACATCATCGACGACCAGTATGTGGACAGCGTGAATATGAACGACTTGGTGGAAAAAGCCATACCTGAGATACTGGCTGAGCTCGATCCTCACTCCACATATATCAGCGCCAAAGATGTGCAGTCGGCCAACGATGAACTTCATGGTTCCTTCTCTGGTGTCGGCATAGAATTTGTCATCCGCAAGGATACCATCCATATCCAAAATGTCATTGCGGGCGGTCCAGCAGAGGAAGCGGGTCTGCAGGCTGGCGACAAAATTGTGAGTGTTGACGACAAACCTTTCGTTGGCGAGGAGGTGACCAATGAGGAAGCCATGCGCCGTCTGAAAGGTCCCCGTGGCACAAAGGTAAAGATTGGTGTTGAGCGGTTCCACCAAAACAAACCTCGCTACTACACAGTTACCCGCGACGATATTGTCACCCACAGCATCAGCACGGTCTACATGATAGACGAAAAAGCCAACATCGGCTATATCCGTATCAAAAATTTCGGTGAGAATACCTATGGTGAGATGCTCGGTGCCCTTGCCCAACTCTCTCAGGAAGGCATGGAGAGTCTGATTATCGACTTGCGCGACAACTCCGGCGGCTATATGGCTCCCGCCATTCAGATTGTCAATGAGTTTCTTCCCAAAGGCTGCCGCATCGTCTATACCGAAGGTCGCAAGCAGCCCCGTGAGATATTTCCCAGTGACGGTCGTGGTGCCTATCAGAAGATACCCCTTGTGGTACTCATCAACGAAGGCTCCGCCTCTGCCTCTGAGATTTTTGCAGGAGCCATCCAGGACAATGACCGTGGCACCGTCATCGGACGCCGATCTTTCGGCAAGGGACTGGTGCAGAAACCCATTGAGTTCTCCGATGGCAGCATGATTCGCCTGACCATCTCCCGTTACTATACCCCGTCGGGCCGCTGTATCCAAAAACCCTATACGACAGGCAATGACAAAGATTATGAGGAAGATTTGCTCACACGCTATTCCCGTGGCGAGTATTTCTCACAGGACAGCATCAAGCACACCGGTCCTGCCTACCACACCCGTCTTGGTCGGACTGTCTATGGCGGTGGCGGCATCACCCCCGATATCTTTGTGCCAGAGGATACGCTCGGCATCACCTCTTATTATAAAGAGGCGGCTATGAGCGGCATGATTTTGCAGTTTGCCTTTGACTACACTGATGAGAACAGGGAGAAGATGAAAGGGTACAACACGATGCAGAGTTTGCTCTCCTATCTGAAGAAGCAAAACCTGTTGGAGAAATTCGCTGCCTACGGTGACAAGAATGGCTTACAGCGCCGCAACTTGATGCTTCAGAAATCACAGTCACTGTTCGATCGCTACATCTACAGCCGCATCATCTACAACATGCTTGATGAGGAAGCCTGGAACGAGTACCTCAACTCTGATGACCCCACTATCAACGAGGCACTCAAAATCATCAGGAGCAATTCCGCCTTCCCAAAAGAAGAAAAAGAATAAGCTTCACACCCTACTTTCGGCTCAGGATATCAGAAAAACTTAATATCGGCGATGACCATGACTCCGATATGGTTGTTGAGCCTTTGGACAATATGTGCACGCATCATCGACAATTCGGCTCTCAAGGCCGAATTGTTGATTTCCACCATAAGGGTTTGATTGGAGATATATACCTGTCCCGTGTATCTTGCGATGCTCGGACCCATCACCTCACCCCATGAGTTGATGAGCCTTCGCTGCAGCAAAGGTGTCTCAAGTCCGGATGCTCTCAGGAAATTGACCAAAACATCGTCAAGGTTTTTCACTTGTCTGCGGAACATATCTTTCTTTGTTTCAATTGGTTGTTACTATTGTTTCATGTGGATATCTCCATTCTCAACCTCAAAAATCTTGTAGTCGGAGGATGAATGCTGAAGGATTCTGTCAAGATGGTCGCGATTGGTATCGGTAATGAATATTTGTCCGAACTCATTTCCCGAAACCAGTTGCACAATCTGCTCAACACGGTTGGCATCGAGTTTGTCGAAAATATCATCTAGCAACAAGAGCGGTGTGGTGCGGCTGTTGGTGCGCTTCAAAAAATCAAACTGAGCGAGTTTGAGGGCAATGGCAAACGACTTGTTCTGCCCTTGACTGCCCTCTCTTTTCATGGGATATCCTCCCAGTCTCATGTCAAGGTCATCACGATGAATGCCATGCAGTGAGTATCCCACAATACGGTCCTTCGCCCTATCTCGTCTGATGACCTCCAGCAGCGGCCCCCTCTGTCCATGCGATACATACTCAATGCCTACCTTCTCACGATTATCGCAGATACGTTGGTAGATATTCTGGAAAACCGGTACAAATTCCTTTACAAAATGCGCTCTCTTGGCATATACTTGTTCGCCCTCTGCCGCCATCTGCATTTCCAATACATCCATAAGGGCAGGATCGGGTTCCTCTTCAGTTTTGAGCAAGGCGTTGCGCTGTTGGAGTGCCTTGTTGTAATTGTTGAGTGCCTGAAGATAAGAGTTGTCAAACTGTGAGATAACCATATCCATCAACCGTCTCCGCTCCTCACTCCCACCCTCGATAATCACGGAGTCGGAAGGCGAGACCATGATGAGCGGTATCAGTCCGATATGCTCAGAGAGACGTTTATACTCTTTCTTATTGCGTTTGAAATGCTTTTTCTGCCCTCGTTTCATCCCACAATAGATATGCTCTATATCCCCATTCTCCGTTTCATATTGTCCCTCAATCATGAAGAAGTCCTGGTCATGACATATCATCTGCGAGTCGATGGCCGACTGGGCGCTCCTGCAGAAAGACAAGAAATGGACTGCATCCAGGAAATTGGTTTTCCCCATGCCATTCTGACCCAGCAGACAATTCATCTTTGGTGACAGACTGACATTTGCTGCCAGAATATTCCTATAGTTGACTATTGAGATATTGTTGAGTATCATGAGTTTTACGCTTGGTAAGGCTGTAATTTCTGCAAAGTTACGCCATTTAAGGATGAAAAACGAAAAAAGTTAGCAATAAATTTCAGCATTTAGGAAAATATGAGTAATTTTGCGACGCAAAAATTTATGCCTGCATTTGGGGATTTGTCCAACCAGAAACAGAGGCTGATTCTGCACTAGAACAACAATTAAAACAATAACAATAATGGCAAAGAAAAAACAAGAGAACAACTCCGAGTTAATGGAGACCCTCAACAAGTCGGAGGCATTTCTGACTAAAAACAAGAAAACAATTATTTCCTGTATTATCGCCCTGGTCGTTCTGATAGGTGCATTCATCGCATGGAAAAACTACTCATCATCACGCAATGAGAAAGCCAGCACCGCTTTGGCACGCTGTCAGGACCTCTATATGATGCAAGACTTCGACAAAGCACTGAAGGGCGACAGTCTGGGTGCTCCCGGATTCATTCAGATAGCCAGCGAGTATGGCAACACCAAGGCAGGCAACCTTGCCAACCTCTATGCAGGTCTTTGCTATGCCAAGCAAGACAAATGGGAAGAGGCTGTAAAATATCTTGATGCCTTCAGCCCCAAGGGCGACTTGATGGTGAGCCCTCTTGCCGTGATGGCCATGGGCGATGCCTACGCCAATGTGAAACAGATGGACAAAGCCCTGAGTGCTTTTGAGAAAGCCGCATCTATGGCTGACAAGGCTGCTGAGTCGGGCACCAACAACTCCGTTTCCCCCATTGCCTTGAAGAAAGCTGCTTTCATCCTCATGGAGCAGAAGAAGAACGACGAAGCCCTCAAGCATTTCCAGACCATCAAGGAGAAATACCTTGGCTCCGCCGCTCAACAGGATATCGACAAATATATTGAATATCTGACGAAATAAACGATGGCAACACTTCACCATCTCTCTGAGGAAAATATGTCGAAGGTGCCCGATGCCAGCAATATGTGTTTTGGCATTGTGGTGTCTGAGTGGAATCATGAGGTGACCAATGCCCTTCTGCATGGTGCCGTAAGCACACTTGAGAAACATGGAGCGCTCCCTGAGAACATCCATGTAAAGACAGTGCCCGGCAGTTTTGAGCTCATCTATGGCGCACATCAGATGACCCTCAACGGCGGATATGATGCCATCATCATCTTGGGCAGCGTCATTCGTGGTGAAACTCCTCATTTCGACTATATCTGCCAAGGAGTGACCTATGGTATTGCCCGTCTCAATGCCAAGAGCGAGATACCTGTCATTTATGGTCTTTTGACCACCGACACATTGGAGCAGGCTCTTGAGCGCGCAGGAGGCAATCTTGGAAACAAAGGTGATGAATGTGCTGTGGTGGCCATCAAGATGGCCAAGTTCTGACTATGTTTGACTAACACTCATACTGTATATATTTTGATACTCTGAACGGAGGCACCCACGTGTGGGAGCCTCTTTTTTTTATTAGGAGTGTAGGAGTTTGGGAGTTTAGACAAATGACAGACTAGGAGTGTAGGAGTTTGGGAGTTTAGACAAATGACAGACTAGGAGTGTAGGAGTTTGGGAGTTTAGACATATGTCCGTTTAGGGGACTGGGAGTATAGGAGTGTAGACATATGTCTGCTTAGGAGACTGGGAGTGTGGACAAGCGCTATTATGCGTCTTACGACCCACATTGTATCTCATATATACAACTTTCTCAAGTTGAAAGATAAGCAAAGGCGAAACAAGAATGACAGGCAGGACGAATAAAACAAATCCCCGCAGCATGAGAACTGCGGGGATTTGGCATATGAATGCGTTGTGTCAAGAAATTAGTCCTCAACCACAACGGGCTTGTACTTGGGAACGAGTGTCTTCATGATGACCCAACCGATAAGATAGGCGACTGCACAGAAGCAGAACACCATCATATAGGCTGCAGGCTTGCCTTCATAACCGAAGAAGGTGAAAGCAGCGCCCTGTCCCTCGGCATAGGTAAAGAGGTTTCCTGAAATCTTGTTGATGAGCATGGAACCCAAACCACCAGCCATGGCACCGATACCAGTGATGGTAGCAATGGTTGACTTCGGGAACATATCACCCACGGTAGAGAAGATATTGGCCGACCATGCCTGGTGTCCAGCACCAGCCAAACCAATGATAATTGCAGGCCACCACGCGGGATCAATGGGGCTGTTCTCCCACATTGCCAACGGCTGTGCAAAGAGAGCGAAGAGCGGGAAGAATGCGAAAATCAACATAGCGAGCATACGGCCTGCGTATGGGTTCATTCCTCGTTTCTCTACAAAGAGCTTTGGCAGATATCCACCAAAGATAGATACAACCGTCACAATAAGGTAGAGGACAAAAATCAGCAACTGTCCCATCGAGGAACTTGACTTGTAGTTAAACTGGTCGGAGAAATAAGCAGGAGCCCAGAAAAGGTAGAACCACCACACACCATCAGTCATGAACTTACCAACAATGAACGACCATGTCTGTTTGAAGGTAAAGCACTTGGCGAAACTGATAGCTGGACCCTCGTCGTTGGCATCTTTCGGGTCCTCTGTATCCTCTGCATCTTGGTTGATGTAGGTAAGTTCGGCTGCATTGACATGCTTGCTCTTGTTAGGCTTGTCATAGATGAATGCCCAAAGTCCCATCCAGATGAAGCCCAATCCACCGATGATGATGAAAGCCATCTCCCATCCGAAGGCCTCAGCAAGAGGCGGGATGCTGATAGGAGCAGCAAGTGCACCAACAGAAGCACCAGCGTTGAAGATGGAGGTAGCGAAGGCACGGTCTTTTTTGGGGAAGTATTCCGCAGTCACCTTGATGGCTGCCGGGAAGTTTCCGCTCTCACCCAAAGCCAGGACGGCACGGCAGAAGAGGAACAGGTAGACACTGACTGTGGCGATGCTTAAAGCTAAAGCAGAACCAGTCTCAACAGTTCTTAGAGCCTCAAGACTTGCGATGCCCTCGTATTTCATGGTCACCCAACCGCAAACAGCATGGAGGCATGCACCTAACGACCATACAAAGATAGCCCACAAGTAACCTTTTTTTGTGCCCATCCAGTCGATGAACTTTCCTGCAAAGAGGCAGAACACGGCATAGAGGATGGAGAAAGCTGATGTAATAGTACCATAATCGGCATCTGTCCAATGGAACTCAGGAGCTATAAAGTCCTTCCAGGTCAGCGAGAGCACCTGACGGTCCATGTAGTTGACAGTTGTTGCGAAAAACAACATAGAACAAATAATCCAACGATAGTTGGTCATTTTAGATGTTTGAATAGGAGTCATAAATATTTAAGTGATTAGTTGTTTATCGTTTGATTTTGCAAAGATAATGCAAAATAGTCGTATCAGGGGCATTTGATTGTTAATTTTTGGAAAAATTATCTTTCACAGCCGATGAAGATGACCAAAAACGTGCTTATGGAGGCAATACCTATGCTCATTGAAAAATGATAAAGCTTGGCCACTTTTTATAAAATCTTACTCTTTTCTTATTGCTTTTTTATTGTAAAATGGTCAAAAAAACAGTTTTTGTGAAAAAACAAGGATTAAAATTTGGTGGATTCCGGGAAAAGTACTACCTTTGCATCCGCAAATGAAAAATCGCGGAGTGGAGCAGTTGGTAGCTCGCCAGGCTCATAACCTGGAGGTCGCATGTTCGAGTCCTGCCTCCGCAACTAAGAAGAGGTGATTGTCCATGGCAATCACCTCTCTTTTTTATTATTATAATTCACGAATTGTAGAATTATCTTGGCGCATGCCACCACAGCTACAATTCCAGGCCTGGCATACAATGCCCTTTCAGCCCGTTACTTACTGTCGTTGCCTGACTGCCTCAAATAATAGGATGGCAGCACTGACTGAGACATTGAGGGAGTCAAGTTTTCCGAGCATGGGGATAAGGATATGGGCATCGGCAGCCTCTCTCCATATATCGGTTAGTCCCGTTGCCTCCGTACCCATTACAATTGCAGTTGGTCGCCTCATGTCCACATTATAATATAAGTGCGAGTCCTGCAACTGTGCCGTGAGGATGGATATACCATTATGTTTGAGGAAGGATATGCACTCCTCTGAACTGCAGGCGACACAAGGCACAGTGAAGATGGCACCTATGGAACTACGTATAAGATTAGGGTTGTAAAGGTCGGTAAGGGGGTCACATATGATGACTGCATCTGCCCTTGCTGCATCCGCAGAGCGCAGCACAGCCCCCAGATTGCCGGGCTTCTCTACGCTCTCCAGTACGATGATGAGCGGACTATCACTGAGTCTCAGGTCATCCAATGTCTGTTTTCTCGCCTTGACAACCCCGACAATTCCCTCCGTCGAACCACGATATGCGATTCGCTCATATACTGAGGGCGACACCTGATAAACAATGGCATCAGGCGACCATCTCTCCAACAAGGCATTGGCTTCGTCAGTTGCCAATGAGGGACAGAGGAATATTTCCTCCGCTATGTACCCCGCCTCCTTGCAATGAGAGAGTTCCCTCAGTCCTTCAGCTACAAACAAGCCATTTTTCCTCCTCTCCCCAGCTTTCTGCTGCAGGGAGAGGAGACGTTTGATTTTGGGGTTTTGTGTACTGGTGATGTCGAATTGCTGCATCAGAACTTATAATCTATGCCCACACCGAACACGCTATTGGTCCGGGAGTAGGTGTCGGTTCCTGGCGTTCCCGTACCCAGATAATTATCCGTTTTCACGTCGTAATCGCTGTAGATGGAACAGAAATAGCTGACATTGAGTCTCAGGTTCTTGTTCAGATTGATTGCACCTCCCAGTCCTACACTATAACTGTCGCAGGCAAAGGATGTGTTGGTCTGATACTCATCAGAGAGGCCATAGTCAGTACGTTGTCCACCAGCGCTGACAGTAAACATATCGTTGATGTCATACTCCACACCTGCCAGCACCTCATGTGTTCCGCCTTTCAGTTTCTCCTGACGGTCGTTGGACATTTTTGCATGTTTGTCGTCAAAGAAATGATATTCCAGGGCAGCCCTAAGTTTTGGGGTAAACTCATATTGGGCAGCCACAGCGAGCAGCGCCGGCATATCATATCGTGTCTTCTCGCAGTCCATGTAAGGTTTCATTTTGTTGCCAAGTTCTGCGTCTATCTTCTGCAGCACCATCTTACCAGCATCAGTCTGTCCAAGATACGTCACAAGGCCCGTTCCCATGCTCGCTGTCAGTTCATTGGTGGTGTTGGGTATGTCAAGTTTTGTCCGGAACTCATACTTGGCACCTAAGGTAAGAGGTCCATTGTGATAGTCCACACTGATGATAGGCGTGAATCCCCATCCCTTCTGCTCAACATCGAGCTGCAGTTTTGCCAATTCGCCAAAAAGTTGATGCTGGTCGGCGATGACATGTCCCTGATAGTATCCGTCATAATAGTTGGCCCTCAGACCCACAGCCGCCGAGAAGTTGTCATGGAAACGGTAGGTGAAATTCAGTTGTCCCCCATAGATATATTGCTTGCCTTTCATCTGTGAGTCCAATTTGTATTGGCCAGGAATGATGCCATTCGCTGCAAACATAGAACCCAGCAACACGTTAAACATCGGCACTCCCTCCTTGTACTCAACGAATCCTCCGCTTCCCACGATTCCAATCATCGATGAGACGGCCCAATTGTCGTGCTTATATACAGCAAACAGCGCCGGCACAAAAGGAGCCGTTGCCTTTCCATGGAACTTGTGCGTCGGCTCACCATACATTGCCTGAACCAAAGGATGCGTAGTGGTGATATCACGGTTCTGATGGGGACTCTGCCAGTTGAACGACAGTTGCCACCCCTCATGAGTCCATGCCAAACCAGCAGGGTTGCTGAAGGCAGCATCAATCTGATAGGTTGCTCCACGTGCGAACATTCTGTCGAATGCGATGTGGTAATTGGTGTTGGTCATCAGTCCGCCTGCCCATGAGAGGGAAAACGATGCTGCAGCCAACAAAAGAGTGAACAAAGATTTTTTCATATTTTTAGTAATTAAGAGTAATGAAATTCAAACTACATCCACCACCAAACCCTCTTGTGCGAGCGTGGTGTTTGGGAATATTCTCCTTGCCTCCTCAAGCAGCAGCGACTCATCATTATAACGTGAACTATAGTGTCCAAGCAGTAGATGGTGCGCCTTTGCCTGCAATGCCACTTTTGCTGCCTCGGCCGCAGTGCTGTGGCAATATGCCTCTGCGAGGTCTTTATGACACTCATCATAGGTGCTCTCATGATAGAGCAAGTTGACCCCCTCTATGAGTTGGTGCAACTCTAGAATGTATCGTGTATCCGAGCAGTAAGCAAAAGCCCTCGACGGGTCGGCAGCGACGACAAGCCTACTGTTGTCCACCACATTCCCATCCTCATCCGTCCAGTCTGCCCCCATCTTGATATCCATGATTTTTGTCATGGGGATATGATAGAAATCTATCATGTCGCGCCGGATGTGAGGCAGTGTGGGCTTTTCCCTGAAAAGATAGCCACAACATGGTATGCGGTGCTGAAGGGGCAGTGTGCTCACTGTCACAGCACTGTCCTCATAGATGACTTGTGCCACTGTGGTGTCCACAGGATGAAACGCCACCTCAAACTCCAGATTGGCAGCAAACATGGCAAGCATATCGTCGAGCAGCCGTTTGAGAGCAACTGGAGCGTATATGTGCAGTGGAACTTTCCTGCCAGAAAGGGCAAACGAACAAATCAGTCCGATAAGCCCAAAGCAGTGGTCGCCATGCAGATGAGAGATGAAGACTGCCTTGAGACGGGTGAACCTGACTTTGGTACGCCGCAACTGTATCTGTGTCCCCTCGCCACAATCGACCATAAAGACACGTCCCCTCACCTCTACCACCTGCGACGATGCATAGTGGCGGGTGGTAGGTTTGGCACTGCCGCATCCCAGGACATGAACTTTAAATGGTTCCATGGCTGCAGGTCACAACTGCCTTTTGAAAGCGAAGATGCCTTTGTCGTTCTCGAGGTAGAGCGAGTCTTGGTCGAGGTTGACAATATCAAAGGTGTCTTTTGACAAAATGAGATGCCCGTTGAAGATTTTCCAAGAGGTGTAGGGATTGGACTCGGCTGTGACATTCGATTCCACCACACCACCATCCTTGATTTCAAAGTTTTTGTCCAGACTGGTCCACCGCCCCATGAGCGACGTGATGTTGATGACCTTCTGGGCGGTGTTCTCGTCCTTCCCTATCACACCGATGACCGCCATCTTGTCGCCTTGGAACTGTCCGCCCTGTACGTCGGCATCCCCATCCTCGCCGACGAAGACATACTCGACAGTGTCACCGCTGTTGGTGAGCAGTGTCAGTGAGTTCATGGCTGCATCGATACATTCTCCATAGACTGTGCTGTCGCCCACTTCCGCTTCCACATTCTCGTCCATCTTGACGACCGGCAGGTTGTTCTCTTCTGTCTTTTTCTTGCAACCCATCATGATGAGAAGCACTAATGCAGCGGAAAGCAGCAGACTGAAGTATCTCTTTGTTGTGATGATGCGATAAATATTCATGATTGTTGTTCGTTTTCCAATTTCTTTGCTTCGTTCCACAGTTCATCCATCTCCTCGAGAGTCATCTGTGTAAGTGTTTTTCCCACTCTGATGGAGTGTTGCTCCACATAATTGAAACGTCTGATAAATTTTTGGTTGGTATGCTCCAATGCATTGTCTGGATTGAGATGATAAAGTCTTGCGGCATTGATGATACTGAAGATGAAGTCGCCGAGTTCCTCAGTAGATTTCTGCTTGTCGCCTTTTTTAAGTTCAGCCTCCAACTCTCCCAATTCCTCTCTCACCTTTTGCCACACATCCTCTGGTTGTTCCCAGTCAAATCCGACATTGCGCGCCTTGTCCTGAATGCGGTATGCCTTGATGATGCTTGGCAATGCTGCCGGCACCCCTGAGAGCACCGTTTTGTTGCCGTCTTTCTCACGCAGTTTGATTTGCTCCCAGTTTTGCAGCACCTGCTCAGCAGACTCTGCTTTCTCCTTGCCATATACATGTGGATGCCGGAAGATGAGCTTGTCGGCTTGTTTATTGCATACATCGGCAATGTCGAAGTCCTCCTTTTCCTGTCCGATAAGTGCATAGAAGCATACATGCATGATGACATCTCCCAATTCCTTGCAAATGTTCTTGCTGTCGTCCTTCATGAGTGCTTCGCACAGTTCAAAGACTTCCTCTATGGTATTGGGTCTGAGGCTCTCGTTGGTTTGTTTCCTGTCCCAGGGACATTCCACTCTTAGTCTGTCGAGCACGTCGAGCAGTCGTCCGAAGGCCTCCAATTTCTCTTCTCTTGTATGCATGATATGTTGGTGTTCAAAGATATCTTTTTGAGTTGCAAACTTACTACTTTTTTTTGTAAATGCGCACGAATTGCTGGTATTTTTTCACTGTCCTTTTTCTTTAGCCTTTTGTCTTTCTATTCTTGCCTTGTATACCTTACTGTTTGGAAAGACAGATTCAAAATAGATTTTGGGGATAATACCGACATTCTGTTGCGGTGTAATCATTCCAGAAGAAGAGATGACGGTACCGTCACCGAACTTCGCCTCAAACGACCATTCCTGTCCATCGAGAATCCTGTGTTGTGGAATGTCAGGCAGGTCATACTTTCTGAAATGATACCCACTGTGGAGCTGATACAAATGTTCGGTGATAATGGCATCACGCATCATGTCAAGATATTTTTTGTCTACCTTGAACTTAAAATCCCGATACGAATAATTGACGAGAGCCGAGTCTTCATCCAATTTGGAAATAGTGAAAGGCAGGTCTGGATTGTGCATCATGCCCGACGAACTATAACTGACGGATAGCAGTTCTCCTTTAGGCTCAGGTCTTTGGTCTGCCTTTTTGTTGCTTTCCAAAATGCCGCATTCACGGGCATATAAGTCATAACGAAGTTCCTCACGGTCAATCAGTTCCAACGCCACTTTCGCCTTGGCCCTGCCTTTCTCATCCAAGGCATTGCAGCGCTCTTTTATAAAACAGTTTTGCTCATGTCTCTTCTGAATGCTGTCGTCTTTGAGTTTTGCAGTTTCTTCATCCCACTTGGCCAAATCATACAGTTCATCGACACAGGATCGGTCATCGGTCATCAGTCTGGGCAGTGGAGCACTCAGTTTCGCCAGTTTCAGCAAAGACTTGACCTTTTTCATCTCTTTTTGAATAAACTCTGCCTGTGCTGAAGCCCCCATACCGATGAGCATCATTATAGTCATCATTATTAATTTTCGCATATTCCGGTATTTGTTGGTTGACAAGGCAAAGATAATGTAAAGATGATGAAAAGCGAAATGAAAAGGTAAGTTTTTTTAAGATATGGACACTATTATTTCATTAAAAAAGTGAGAATATTGGCAATTAATGTGTAACTTTGCTATCTCAACAAGTAAGATTGGAAATGGAGAAATTGCAATTTACAGATACAGAGAAACTTGCTGTTGCCGAACAGTTGACTCTTTTAAAATCATCTCTTGGCGACTGGCTTCAGCCCGATGATGAGATAAAGATACGTAGTTTGATAAAGGAAGCCCTTGAGAATGAGCAAATTCAGCGCAATGTCTTTGGCCTCAATCCGATGTTGTTCGGACTGCAGACCGCCCAGATAGCATTAGAGGAGATAGGTCTGAAGCGCGAGGGCATATTGGCCATCATCATCTATTCCTGCCAACTGAGCGACCACCACACCACAGAGGAGATTGCCTCAATGTTTGGAGAGGGTGTTGCCCACATCATCCACGGCCTGCAGCGTATACAGCAACTGTATATGAAAAGTCCCTCTGTGGAGAGCGAGAATTTCCGCAATCTTCTCATCTCTTTTGCTGAGGACATGCGTGTGATTCTCATCATGATAGCCGACCGCGTGAACCTTATGCGCCAAATCCGCGACACCGAACATGAGGAAGAGAAGCGACGTGTGTCGGAAGAGGCCTCCTATCTCTATGCCCCTCTTGCCCACAAGCTAGGTCTTTACAAATTGAAGAGCGAGTTGGAAGACCTCAGTCTGAAATACCTTGAGCATGATGCCTACTACATGATTAAGGACAAGCTCAATGCCACCAAGCGTTCGCGTGATGCCTATATAGAGCGCTTCATCCGTCCTATAGACGAGAAATTGCGTGAAAGCGGCCTCATCTTCCATATGAAAGGCCGTACGAAGAGCATCCACAGTATCTGGCAGAAGATGAAGAAGCAGAAATGTGGTTTTGAGGGCATCTATGACCTCTTTGCCATCCGCATCATCATCGATGCACCGATAGAGAAGGAAAAGATGCAATGCTGGCAGACGTTCTCCATCATCACCGACATGTACCAGCCCAACCCCAAGCGTATGCGCGACTGGCTCTCTGTGCCCAAGTCCAATGGTTACGAGAGCCTTCACATCACCGTGCTTGGTCCCGAGAACAAATGGGTGGAGGTGCAGATACGCACAGAGAGGATGGACGAGGTGGCTGAGCGAGGACTTGCCGCCCACTGGCGCTACAAAGGCGTGAAGGGCGACACCAGCATAGACGACTGGCTGAACAACATCCGCTCTGCTTTGGAGAGCAATGACGACCTTCAGATGATGGACCAGTTTAAGATGGACCTCTATGAGGACGAGGTGTTTGTCTTTACTCCAAAAGGCGACTTGCTGAAATTCCCCAAGGGCGCCACGGTGCTCGACTTCGCCTACCACATCCACTCGAATGTGGGCAACCGCTGCGTGGGTGGGCGCATCAACAACAAGATGGTGCCGGTGAGGGAACCTTTGCGAAGCGGCGACACCGTGGAAGTGCTCACCTCCAACAGTCAGAAACCCAAACAAGACTGGCTCGGCATTGTGAAGACTTCGCGCGCAAAGTCAAAGATTCGCCTGGCGCTGAAGGAGACACAGGTGAAAGACGGCCTGTTTGCCAAAGAGATGCTTGAGCGGCGTTTCAAGAATAGGAAAATCGAGATGGAGGAGGCGACGATGTCACATCTCATCCACAAATTGGGGTTCAAAGAGACACGCGATTTCTACAAGCAACTGGCAGAGGAGAAGCTCGACCCCAACGAGGTGATTGAGAAATACATCGAGGTGCGCGACCACGACCAAGGCAACGCCCCACAGGCTCCCGTCAGGAGCGCTGGCGAGTTCACCTACGCCAATCCCGATGAAGAGATAGTCCGCCGCAACGACGATGTGCTGGTCATCGACCAGAACCTCCGTGGCATCGACTTTCAGTTGGCCAAATGCTGCAACCCTATCTACGGCGACAAAATATTCGGTTTTGTAACCATCAATGGCGGCATCAAAATTCACCGCACCGACTGCCCCAATGCTCCCGAACTGCGACGCCGTTTCGGTTACAGGATGGTGCGTGCCAAGTGGAGCGGTAAAGGTTCTTCACAATATTCCATCACCCTGCGCGTGGTTGGCAATGACGACATCGGGATTGTGAACAACATCACAAGCATTATATCCAAAGATGAGAAAATCGTGATGCGGTCGATCAATATCGACAGCCATGACGGTCTTTTCGGCGGTATACTCGTGGTGCAGATAGACGACACCTCACGCTTGGAGGCGCTGATTAAGAAACTGCGCACCGTGAAGGGGGTGAAGCAGGTTGAAAGACTATAGCTCCAATCGGCTGATATATTTCAGTCCCTTGTCGGTGCAGAAGCCACGGAGGATGACTATGATGACATTTTGGATGATATCCGAAAGGGGGATGGTCTTGTAGAGCTCCCTTTCAACGACTTGCTTCATAAAGGCATCAATCATGATGTTGAAAATCTCATAATTGATGTCGCTTCTGAAAAAGCCCTCCTCCACACCACGATGCATGAAGCCCGTAGTGCGACTGCTCTGCTTTTCACGTCTCTCCTCGATATACCTCTTCACCCTGGGATATTTCACCAGTTCAACATAGAACTGCGGATTGGTTTTGCTGCTGTCCTCGATATGCAACCTCATAAAGGAAACGAGGATGTCCATCACACTGCTGTCGGGTGCAAGTTGCTCAGCCAATATTCTTTCCATTGTCTCATCGTGGTCGCGGACACACTCATAGAGCAGCAATTCCTTGTTGCTGTAAATCTCATACAGCGTCCGTTTCGAGATAGACAATTGGCTGGCGATGTCATCCATCCTGACGGCCCTTACCCCTTTTTGACGAAACGCCTTCATGGCGGCAGCCAAAATGCGCTGCCGAAGTTCCTGTCGATAATTGCCTGATTCCATATTGTGATTTGCCATAGGGGACGATTGAAATAACACTGCAAATATACGAATAAGCGAGTGGAAAGCAAAATAAAAGGCATTTTTATTTTCTTTCCGAGCACAAATCTTTCTATGTGCCTCTTTACCTTTGTGTTGGAGTATAACAAATTGCGGAAATCATCAAAAAAGACAATGAAAAAACCAAAAGTTGTAGTATTATTGTTGAAAAATGTATTTACTTTGCATCCGAAATAACCAACATAACAACAGCATATCATGAAGCAAGCAACATTCACCTTACTGTTCTTATTAAGTGCTGTGGGAGCCATGGCACAAAAGAAAATGTATGTTCCCGATGAGTGGAAACACCCATGGAATCCCGACACGCTGCTTTGGAGTGAGAGCGACCCCAACAACCGCTATACTTGGTCGAAGTCACGTTCGGTGGAATCAGACAACGTCATTGTGCTGTGGGACAAGGGCTATGGCTCTACCCTACCCTCCAAGTCACCAGAGGCTTTCCGGGTTGACGAGCAAGACTTGCTGAAAAAGTGCGAACAGTTTTATGATTTGGAAATCAACCGGCTCGGATTTGTTGACAAGGAGAAGACCAACCTGAACAAATACAAGGTGATGGTGCTGCTCAACCATACCCGCGATTGGGTATGCTACGGCGGCGGCTACGACTTTGAGGTAAGCGCGCTGTGGTTGGGTCCCTCCGCCTGCAAACCCGTCGGCCATTCCGTTGCCCATGAGGTAGGACACTCGTTCCACTACATGTGCTATGCCGACGCATCAGGCAACAACCACAACTCGTCGACAAGCATCGGCACTGGTTTTCACCTGCCGGTAGGCAATGGCCAGGCCATTTGGGAACAGACTGCCCAATGGCAAGCCAACCAGTCGTATCCCAACGAGATGTACCCGCAGAGCATCAACGTTTTCCGCAAGTCGCACAACATGGCATTCTCGCATGAGTGGCATCGCTACCAAAGCTATTGGCTGCACTACTACCTTTGTGACAAATACGACGACATCACCACTGTCGCACAGGTGTGGCGCCAACCGACAATAGGAGCCAATGATTTCAACAACGCACTGATGAAACTCAAAGGACTTGACGCTACAGGCCTATACAAGCTTTATTACGATTATGCTGCCCACTGTGCCACATGGGACATGAAGGCATGCAGCCCCTTCCGCAACAACTATATCGGCGACTTCGACTACCAATGTGTGCAGACAGCCGACAGCACCTATCAGGTGGCACTCTCCAGCACTCCACAAAGCACCGGATTCAACATCATTCCCTTGCAGGTGCCTGAAGCCGGTACGGAGATTGTGACCCACTTCACCGCACTGACCACTGGTGCCAACCTGGCAGATGGTGACCCAGCAGAATTGATGAACGGAGAGACACAATGGACTCAGACCAAGCGCACCACCTATATCAAGAACACCATTCCCAGCCAACGCGCCTTCCGTCTGGGATATGTCGCATTGTTGAAAGACGGCACGCGAATGTACATACAACAAGACTCGCTCTACTGCACTACCTCACAAGAAGTGACCAATGATGTGAGCATGACCGTTCCGGAAAATGTCGACCGCCTCTGGCTCATCGTGGTTCCAGCCCCGACACGTTATGTGCAACACAAATGGGATGAGAACATGCTCAATGACGAGCACTGGCCCTACCGATTCCGTCTTGAAGGAACTGACATCGGCAACCGTGCCACCGTGTATGTGAATTCTGTTCTCGACGGACGGGAAATCGCAGACATTACCCTTAACTATGACGTTTATTTCCCAAAAGATGCGGTCAACCACAGCGGAGCCACCTTCAATATCTCAGGAAAAGCCCTTGCTCAATTGGGTACTGCCTTCCAAGTTTCTCCTTCAGCATTCGGCAACATTATCCAAGCATGGGGCTCTGGCGGTCCGGGGAAAGGCAAGATGATGTTCTACCCCCTCAACCCCACCAATGGTGCCACCGTCAACCGTGCCTCCACAGCCAACGGCTACGGCCATTGGTTCAACCAAAACGGAGTGGTGTGTGCCTACGGCTCTGGGTATGTATTCAGCGAGTTTGCTCCCTCCTCGATGTCTTTCACCGTTGGACAATATCCCAACCGCCTGAAAGACGGCGACACATACAAAATCGGACAGGCACTTAGCTACCGAGATGCCAACGGCAAGCAAGCCACCGCCCGTTTCTGGTTCACCATCCATGTGGGTGAAGGCTCAACAGGAGCACTACTCAACAGCATTGAATACGACGACCCAACAGGCATCCAACAAGTGACCTTCCCCACCCGCCAAAACCAAAAAGGCATTTACACCTTGAGCGGACAGCGGGTTGAGACTCCCACATCAAACGGCATATATATCATCGACGGCAAGAAGACGGTGGTGTATTAAGGTTTGAAGGATAATTGGCCAAAAAACAGCAAAATGTGCTTTCAAATAGAAAAAAAAGTGTACTTTTGCAACTTGTTTTGAAGTTTTCATAATAAAGTAACAGTTTTTATGGTCAAAATCACGAAAGAAGCCGCCTTGGAATATCATCACAGCGGCCGTCCTGGAAAAATCGAAGTTAAGCCCACCAAGCCCTACCGCACACAGACCGACCTGAGTCTCGCCTACTCTCCCGGCGTGGCATTCCCCTGCCTTGAGATTCAGGAGAATCCCGACGATGCCTATCGCTACACCGACAAAGGCAATCTGGTGGCTGTCATCAGCAACGGAACCGCCGTGCTCGGACTGGGCGACATCGGCGCGCTGAGCGGAAAGCCTGTGATGGAAGGCAAGGGCCTGCTTTTCAAAATCTACGGCGGCATCGACGTGTTTGATATCGAGGTAGCCGAGAAGGACCCAGAGAAGTTCTGCGAGGCCGTGGAGAAAATAGCCCCTACCTTCGGCGGCATCAACCTTGAGGACATCAAGGCCCCGGAATGTTTTTACATCGAGGAGCGGCTGAAGCGCACCCTCGACATCCCCGTGATGCACGACGACCAGCACGGCACCGCCATCATCTCTGCTGCCGGTCTGAAGAATGCCCTTGAGGTGAACGGCAAGAACATCGCCGATGTGAAAATCGTGGTGAACGGCGCCGGTGCCGCCGCTATCTCTTGCACCAAACTCTATATGGCCCTTGGTGCCAGAAAGGAGAACATCCTGATGCTCGACTCGAAGGGAGTCATCACCAGCGACCGCGGCAACCTGAACGAGCAGAAACGATTTTTCGCCACCGACCGCACCGATGTGCACACCCTTGAGGAAGCCGTCTGCGGTGCCGATGTCTTTGTTGGCCTGTCGAAAGGCAATGTGCTGACGAAAGACATGGTGCGCTCCATGGCAAAAGACCCCATTGTCTTTGCACTTGCCAACCCTGTCCCCGAAATTTCTTATGAGGACGCTATGGACTCACGCCCCGACGTCCTGATGGCGACCGGCCGCTCCGACTATCCCAACCAAATTAATAACGTTATAGGTTTCCCCTATATTTTCCGTGGAGCACTCGACGTACATGCACGTGCCATCAACGAAGAGATGAAAATGGCCGCCGTGCTCGCCATCGCCGACCTTGCGAAGCAGCCCGTTCCCGACGTGGTGAACGACATATACAAGGTGAACAATCTGACCTTTGGCCCCGATTATTTCATTCCCAAACCTGTTGACCCACGACTCATCACCGAGGTGTCGGCAGCTGTTGCCAAGGCAGCCATCGACAGCGGTGTGGCACGCCGCACCATCACCGACTGGGAAGAATACAAAAACAGCCTTCGACAGATGCTTGGACTGCAAACCAAGGTAACACGCAAACTGTATGACACCGCACGGGCACATCCACAGCGCGTGGTGTTCGCAGAAGGCATCCATCCCACAATGCTGAAAGCTGCCGTACAAGCCAAGGCAGAAGGCATATGCTACCCCATCCTCTTAGGCAATGATGAGCGCATAGAGAAACTTGCCGCCCAACTCGAACTCAGCCTTGAGGGCATAGAGATAGTCAACCTTAGGCACGACCGGGAGGCTGAGCGACGTGAGCGTTTTGCCCGCATTCTCACCGAGAAGCGGCAACGCGATGGCTACACTTTTGAGGAAGCCAACGACAAGATGTTTGAGCGCAACTATTTCGGCATGATGATGGTGGAGACAGGAGAGGCCGACGCTTTCATCACCGGACTCTACACCAAATATTCCAACACGCTGAAGGTAGTAAAGGAAATCATCGGCGTGCGGCCCGAGTATGAGAATTTCGGCACAATGCACATCATCAACTCCCAGCGCGGTCTTCTCTTTGTCGCCGATACGCTCATCAACAACAACCCCGACACCGACAAGTTGGTCGACATTGCCAAATTAGCCGCCACAGCTGTGAAATTCTTCAACGAGCGTCCCCGTATCGCCCTTATCAGTCACTCTAATTTCGGCAGCGACCAGTCGGAAGGCAGCAAAAAGGTGCGTGAAGCGGTGGCAAAGATTCACGCTGAGATGCCCGACCTGCCCATCGACGGTGAGATGCAGATCAGCACTGCCCTCAACCGTGAGCTTCGCGACACCCTCTATCCATTCAACCGGCTCAAAGGCATGGATGTGAACACGCTCATCTTCCCCAACCTGACGAGTGCTCGTTCCTCTTATAAGATGATACAGGCATTGGAACCCGACATTGAAATCATCGGTCCCATCCAGATGGGTTTGAACAAAGCGATACACTTTGCTGACTACGGCAGCAGCGTGCGCGATGTGGTGAGCATCACCGCTGTAGCAGTCATCGACGCTTACGTGGACAAAATCAAGCGCAGTTTCAGATAAATCGTTTTTTGGTAAAACCTCAAAGACAAGCTGCGTTTCAGCAATAAGACATCATCTGCCTAATTTGTCATTCTCCATCAGCTTGGGACAGAAGTCTTGAAATTCGCACTTGTCGCAGTGAGGCGCCCTGCTTGTACACACATACCTGCCATGCAGCAACAACCAATGGTGGGCACGCGGCACATCCTCCTCGGGGATGTGCCGCATCAGTTCTTTCTCCACCTTGAGTGGCGTGTCATCGGTTTTCCTCACCAACCCCAACCGACGGCTAACCCTGAAAACGTGTGTATCGACAGCCATCGTCGCTTTTCCGAAAGCCACTGCCTGGACAACATTCGCCGTCTTTCTTCCCACACCGGGAAGTCTGACGAGCATCGATGGGTCGGAAGGCACCACCCCATTGAATTCACTGACAAGCATCTGCGCCATGGCCAGCAGATGACGGGCTTTGGAATTGGGGTATGACACACTGCTGATGAGTTGCAGGATTTCCCCCTCGTCGGCAATCGCCATCGTCTGTGCGTCGGGAAAGCGAGAGAAAAGCGCTGGAGTCACCTCATTGATGCGTTTGTCGGTGCATTGCGCACTGAGTATGGTTGCCACCAACAGTTGGAACGGCGTGGTGAATTGCAGTTCTGACGTGACTTCCGGCTTCTCCTTTCTAAAATAGTCGAGGATGTATTGGTAACGTTGTTTCCGTGTCATGGTATATAATGCTTTTATGAGAAGAGACGCCACGATGTGACGTCTCTTCTCTTGTCTTGTATTGCAAAAGTAGTCGATTATTTCTTTTCGGCCTCTTTCGGTTTTGACTTATATGCCTTGTTCAGGCCAGCCACCACCTCGTTGGTGATGTCGAGCGACTTGTCACCATAAAGAATGTTGTCACCCTGCTTGGTGAGGATGAGAGAGAATTTCTTGTCCTTGTTGTATTGGGCGATGAAATGCTCAATGCTGTCGTGCAGTGCTGCATTGAATTTGTCGGTCTCGCTCTGAAGCTCACCGGCGAGCCTGTCGCGAGCGGCAACATACTGCTCCTGCTGGCGCTGGATGGCAGCCTGCTGGCTTTCATACTCACTCTGGCTTTTGAATCCGTTGTTTTGAGCCTTGTTTTGGAAATTCTTGATGGCAGCTTCCAGATTGCGCTCCATCGAAGCAAGCGAACTCTGGATATTGTTGCCCCTCTTCTCAAGGATTTTGGAATAGTCCTTGCAGAAATTATACTGGGTCATGATGGTATCGACCTCAATAAAACCGATTTTCAGGCTGCCAGGAGCAGCTGTTTGGGCGGCAGCGGGCTTCTCGTCCATTTTGCCAGAGTTGTTGTTGCATGCGCTCAGTGTCATGGCGGCTATTGCCACGACTGTCAGTGAGCGGAAAAGTTTTTTCTTGTTCATTGAATATAATTGGTTTGTTGAATATACCATAAAATTTTCCTAAGACTGGATTTTCCAGCCTCAGTATGCCATTTTGGCTATAGCCTCCCTGTGGTCAGAAGAAGAAGCACCATATCAAAACGATGATGAACAGGAAGACGAGTCCCGGCACAATGTATCGTTGAAGTTCTTTCCAATCCATATTGAGACAATTGTAATTATTTGCTCATCTCTCTTACAGCTTGTTTTTTGCCTCTTTGCTCTCTGTCCTGGTCGATGACGCAATGAATGCCTCTTTCCCGCATAGCCTCACTGTCGTGGATATGCATGGAAGAAAAGGTTCCGTTTTTTCGGAAAATCACTTTCACCCCAAGCAATATTGCAGCGATAGCAATTATTAACACGCTTAATAATAGAGTTTCAATCATTTTTCCTATCTTTGCCGACACAAATGAGCCCTTCCTCACACAAATGCGGCCTTTACGCGGCAAAGTTAATACAATTCGGGCACATTTTCAAAAAAAAGCACGGAAATTTATCAAACACAAGAATAATCAACTAAAAATGAACAACATGGAAAAGACGGAACTGACCCCTCAACGTGTATTTGACCAATTTGCGACAATCAACACCATCCCCCGCCCCTCCAAGCACGAGGAGAAGATGATTGCCTATCTGACTTCCTTCGGGAAGGAACACGGTCTTGCAACCAAGGTGGATGCAACAGGCAACGTGCTTATCAGCAAGCCCGCCACTCCTGGTTATGAAAACCGTGCTACGGTGGTGCTTCAGAGCCATATGGACATGGTGTGCGACAAGTTGGTCGACCATGAGATTGACTTCATGAACGACCCCATCGAGAGCTACGTCGACGGTGAATGGCTGAAAGCCAAAGGCACTACACTTGGTGCCGACGACGGCATCGGCGTTGCCATCGAACTGGCCATCCTTGCAAGCGACGACATCTGCCATGGTCCCATCGAATGCCTCTTCACCGTTGATGAAGAGACTGGTCTCACCGGCGCTTTCGGACTGGAGGCAGGCTTCATGAGCGGCGATATGCTCATCAACCTTGATTCCGAGGATGAGGGACAGATTTTCGTGTCGTGCGCAGGCGGCATCACCACCCATGCTCATTTCAGATTCACACGAGAGGCAGCTCCCACCGGACAATTCTTCCTGAAGGCATCCCTAAAGGGACTTTGTGGCGGCCACTCTGGCGACGACATCAACAAGAAGCGCGCCAATGCCATCAAGATAATGGCACGTTTCCTCTACATGATCAACGAGAAATATGGTGTGCGCCTGGCACAGTGGAACTCCGGCAAGATGCACAATGCCATTCCAAGAGATGGTGTTGTCGTATTCAGCGTGCCGGCCGACAAGAAGGAAGAGGTGAAAGCAGCATGGAACATCTTCACTGGCGAGGTGGAGGAAGAGTTCCACGTCACCGACACTTCGATGGAGTTTGCCATGGAAAGCACGGAAGCAGAGGCTGTGCTGCCGCAGTCGGTATCAACCTCCCTTATCCGCTCGCTTCAGGCATTGGACAACGGCATCCTGTCAATGTGCCAGGATGAGGAGATAGCCTGGCTTGTGGAGACAAGCAGCAACATCGCCAGCGTGCAGTCCTCAGCCGATGACGTTGCAGTGGTAGCCAGCCAGCGCTCCAATGTGATGAGCAACCTGCGCAACATGGCCAACACCGTAAAGGCCCAGTTCCAATTGGCAGGTGCCGATGTGGAGCAGAGCGACGGATATCCCGCATGGAAGATGAACCCCAACAGCAAACTGACCAAGATTGTGGTGGACACCTACAAGCAACTATTCGGCAAAGACCCCAAGGTGCTCGGCATCCACGCAGGCCTGGAGTGCGGTTTGTTCTCAGAGCGCTATCCCAACATGGACATGGTGTCTTTTGGCCCCACTCTTCGCGGAGTACATACACCCGACGAGCGTCTTCTGATACCCACCGTACAGATGGTTTGGGATCATCTGATTGAAATCCTGAAGAATATTCCAGAGAAATAAGTCACCCGTTACCCAACAAAATTGCCCCGGCACATAGTATCACTACTGTTGCCGGGGCTTTACCTTTTAAAAAAACTACCTATTGAAATCTTTTATATTCTATGATACTTAATGTAAGTATATTCTGATTGATATTTATCTGCTATTTTTAATGTTCGGAAACGTGTTTGTCAACTCACCACGGTCATTCCTATGGTTAACTCGATGGAACAACCGCATATTTTCACTTTGCAAATATAGTCAAAAATATCGGAACTTCCAACTCGCCTACATCCATATAATGTAAATCTACCCTCATTTCTTGCATATTCGCATCAATTTTAAACATTATTAACGAATATAATTATACATTTTTACTTTTCTCCCTTCATTCTTTGTTTGTACCTTTTTTGTTAGACATCACCAGAAGATGACATTCATTATCCGTGTTTGGGTTATTTCATAGAAGTTAAATCCTGGCCAATGGCTTTTGGCACACTTTTTGCAATCTATTTCGTGGATTCAAAATTCATCAAGAGATATCAAATAAACATTAAAATATAAACATCATGCAAAAAGGTAACATTGGGGTAACCACAGAGAACATTTTCCCCGTCATCAAGAAGTTTTTGTATTCCGACCATGAGATTTTCCTCCGCGAGATGGTGTCCAACGCTGTTGACGCCACACAAAAGTTGAAGACTTTGGCAGAGCGAGGCGACTACAAGGAAGAATTGGGCGACCTGTCGGTCCGTATCTCCATCGACTCTGAGAAAGGAACGCTGACCATCAGCGACCGCGGTATCGGCATGACCGCCGAGGAGATTGACAAATACATCAACCAGATTGCCTTCTCGGGTGTGACCGACTTTTTGGACAAGTACAAGGACAACGCCAACGCCATCATCGGTCATTTCGGTTTGGGCTTCTACAGTGCGTTCATGGTGAGCGACCGCGTGGAGATAGTAACGCGCAGTTATCGTGAAGATGCCGTGGCTGTGAAATGGAGTTGCGACGGAAGTCCCGCTTACGAGATTGAAGAGACAGAGAAAGCCGACCGAGGCAGCGACATCATCCTTCACCTGTCGGAAGACTGCAAGGAATTCCTTGAGAAACAGCGCATACAGGACCTGCTCAACAAATACTGCAAGTTTATGTCGGTGCCCATCGTCTTCGGCAAGAAGAGCGAATGGAAGGACGGCAAGATGCAGGAAACCGACGAAGACAATGTGGTGAACGACTCCGAGCCCATGTGGACAAAGGCACCCAGCTCCCTCAAGGACGAGGACTATAAGGCCTTCTACCGCAAGCTCTATCCGATGCAGGACGAGCCACTGTTCTGGATTCATCTCAACGTCGACTTCCCGTTCAACCTGACCGGCATCCTTTATTTCCCCCGCATCAAGTCGAACATTGACCTCCAGCGCAACAAGATACAGCTCTACTGCAACCAGGTGTTTGTCACCGACCAGGTGGAAGGTATCGTGCCAGAGTTCCTCACCCTGCTCCATGGTGTGATTGACTCCCCAGACATTCCGCTCAATGTCAGCCGTTCCTATCTGCAGAGCGATGCCAACGTGAAGAAGATTTCGACCTATATCACCAAGAAGGTGTCCGACCGTCTGAACAGCATTTTCAAAGACGACCGCAAAGACTTCGAGGAGAAATGGGATGACCTGAAGATATTCATCAACTACGGCATGCTGTCGCAGGAGGATTTCTACGACCGCGCCAAGGACTTTGCCCTACTCAAGGACACCGAGGGCAAGTATTTCACCTACGAGGAGTATCGTACACTCATCAAGGACAACCAGACCGACAAGAACGACACGCTGGTGTATCTCTACGCCAACAACGTAGAGGATGAGTATGCCTATATCGAGGCTGCCAAGCAAAAGGGTTACAGTGTGCTGCTGCTTGACGGCGACCTTGACGTGCCGATGGTCTCCATGCTGGAGCAGAAGTTGGAGAAGTGCCGTTTCACCCGTGTCGACTCCGACATCATTGACCGCCTCATTGTGAAAGAGGACCAGAAAGAGAGTACGCTTTCAAAAGAGGAGTCCGACCAACTGTCTCAGGCATTCCGCTCACAGGTGCCCACAATGGAGAAAGCCAACTTCTATGTTGAGGTTCAGTCGCTCGGCGAGGAAGCACAGCCCGTGCTCATCACCCAAAGCGAATATATGCGGCGAATGAAGGACATCAGCCGCTACCAGAGTGGCATGGCATTCTATGGTCAGATGCCCGATTCCTACAACCTGGTCCTCAACAGTGACCATCCTCTCATCAAACGTGTGGTGGAGGACGAAGCAGGCAACTGCGCTGAAGCGCTGAAACCCATCCTTGCAGAAATCAAGGGGCTGGACGCCCGCCTTGCCGTCCTCCGTCAGGAACAAGGCAAGAAAAAGCCTGAGGAGATCACACAGGAAGAGAAAGACGACGTGAAGGCCACTGAGGACGCCATCAGTGAGCAGAAGGACAAAAAAGACCAGATTATCGCCGAATATGCAAAGGGCAGCGACATCATCCATCAGCTGATTGACCTTGCCTTGCTGCAGAACGGCATGCTGAAAGGTGCTGCACTGTCTGCCTTCCTCCGCCGTTCCGTAGAGATGATCAAATAATACCACGTTTCTATCAACAACCACCGTTCGGCGACCGATTTCCATTATTGATGAAGAAGCGACATTTGCCATTCATCATGCAATAACAAGATGGAATAAAGTCTGCGAACGGCGGTTGGCTTTGAAAACCAATAGAAAACAATAAGAAACGGCAAAGAAAAAGCACTTTTTTGAAAAATTTCCCGAAAATGTTTGGTGGAAAGTTCAAAAAGTGCTACCTTTGCAACCGCAAATCCAAAAGATGCGCTTGTAGCTCAGTTGGTAGAGCACCTGACTCTTAATCAGGGTGTCCAGGGTTCGAGCCCCTGCAGGCGTACAACTTTTAAGAGGATGATGATGAAGCCCGGTATCATATGATACTGGGTTTTATCATTTTTATCCCCCCATTCAGGGTCAGCTGTTAGGATAAACACCAGTTGCCTTTTGTAAGCGTAGTTCTTTGATGCGCTCCGTGGTCGAGTTGCGAAATCCGAACAATTCCTCCAATGGTGGCAATTGTTTCATGATTTGCTCAAAGGTAACAGGACTGTTGTCAGCGTCCTCGAAAATGATGCGGTCGTTTGGAATCCGAATCCTCCTCAGCGACAGCTGCTTACTACCGAAAGTGCGTTTCTCGTCCTCGAATCCGCACCAATAGCGAATCTCATTGTCCAAAGCCTCGTTATTGTTGACGGCATTCTTCGCATGTGTGCGAAATATGGAGAGATTGTGGGTATGCGCCGCACAATTGGCCACCCATTGCTCTCCACCCACGCGATAGAGCATGTCGTAGAGTGACTCGATGGCAGCGGCAGCTCTCTCATTCTTGAAGTATTTGTTGGGCAGTCCGCCTACCACCTTTTGGCACAGCAGCGTGAGGACAAAAAACATTTGCGCCCCACGGTGCGGCATGTTGAGCGCCACCTCCTCACCACTGTCCTTGCGGATGATGATGTTGTAGAAACCCTTCTTCTTGCAGTTCTTACTGTCTGAGGGCCTTACGACAATGGAGAAATTCGGTTTGGCGATGTCGCTGACGATATTCTTGTCCACTTTATCTCCGAGGTAGAGAAAGAGAACGAAGGGATCGATGTTGAGGGTGATGCTCTGTCCGTTGGTAATAATTGTCATGAGTAATTGTTTTTATTATTTAATAAGTTGTTTTTAAAGGAATACTTCCAAACGAAGTGCGAGAGAGAAGGTTGGCAAAGGGCAAGAAGGTTTGGTGTGAAAGACTCGAAGGTCATCACAAAAATCATTGATACAAAAAATAGAATGTTGTCATAATCATTTTTAATTAATCGGTTTATTAAACTGTTAACTCGTATCATTTTCCCACCGTGGCGATTACGTGCTCGGTTGGAGCAGCTCTTGGCTGTCTCTTGATACATTAAATCTCAAAGAACGCTTCCAGTTTGAGAGGCTTTCATCCTTACAGACACACCCTCATGAATTTTGCAGTGCGAAGGTATGAAAAAAAATTGAGAAAAGAGAATTTTCCCTCTTAATGATTGTTAAAAGAGGGTGTGTCAAAATAGGCATACCCTCTTATTTGTTAAAAAATGCTCAAAGGCCGAACTTTCCCAAGCTCGGCCTTTGTCATGTCGTAAAGATT
>CACXIP010000004.1 GCA_902767775.1 uncultured Prevotellaceae bacterium
CAAGGGTTGGGCTGTTCGCCCATTAAAGTGGCACGCGAGCTGGGTTCAGAACGTCGTGAGACAGTTCGGTCTCTATCTATCGTGGGCGCAGGAGTTTTGAGCGGAGCCGCCACTAGTACGAGAGGACCGTGGTGGACAGACCTCCGGTGAGCCGGTTGTGGCGCCAGCCGCACGGCCGGGTATCCGTGTCTGGCAGGGATAAGCGCTGAAAGCATCTAAGCGCGAAGCCCTCCGCGAGATGAGAGCTCCCTGAGGGCCGTCGGAGACGACGACGTTGATAGGGCGCAGGTGTAAAGACGGCGACGTCAAAGCCGAGCGCTACTAATTGCCCGAGCACTTCCCGCTTGGCCGTGCCTTCAGCTGCATGTGTGCAGGGAAAGCTTTTCGCGCGCGCCCTCGGGCGCTGCGGTCTATGGTTCTTGCCCCATCATGTCCCCCATACGCGGGCATCCCGGAGAGTTCCGGGAGAGGACTGGCATCCAATCCTTACCGCGGAGACATTCAGGTGGTTATTGCGGCGGGGTCCCACCTCTTCCCATCCCGAACAGAGAAGTTAAGCCCGCCAGCGCCGATGGTACTGCAATGCAATGCGGGAGAGTAGGTCGCCGCCTCCTTTTTCCGGAATATCCGGATATTCCGGTTTTTCCGGATATTCCGGGTTATTCCGGTTTCTCCGGACTTTCCGGCTGTCTATCCATATTTTATATTTTTAATCCTCAATTTTCAGTTTTTGCAAAAAAAATAGTATTTTTGCAGAAAAGCTTCAATGCAACGTCTGAAGAGAGCCATCATCTGGTTGAGCAGGATACGCCATTGCCGGGGATTTGGGATACAGTCGCCCACCGACTACCGTTTTGTCAGGTATGTCATCAATGAGCATTATCCTTATTACCGCTATGCCAGTCTCGCCCAGCAGGTGGGTGGCATCAGCACCACACAGCGGAGGCTTTGCGAACTCTATTTCCGTCTTGCCAACTACTGTCAGGCGGATTGGTTCATTGATATTTGGCCACCCACGGACGCTTACGCCACCTATGTCACGGCGGGATGCAAAAAAACGGAGGTGTGCCGTGTCAGTCAGGAGGGCGCGGCGCTTCAGCTCGCCGACCCGAAGAAACTGTGTCTGGTGAGGGCGAGTTATCACGATGGTGTGGAGGCGATGCTCCGTGGTCTGCTACATGGCTGTGCCCCAGGAACTGTGGTGGTGGTCGAGGGCATCAAGAAGGGCAGGGCAGAGCGAAGGCTTTGGAAGGCGCTGAAACAACTACCTGAGGTGGGCGCCAGTTACGATTTATATTACTGTGGTATAATAATTGCAGACAATCGACGTTATAAGACAAACTATATCATCAACTTTTAGAAACCCATAACTATGAAAATTACGAAAGTTTACACAAAGACGGGTGACTTGGGTAAGACCTCCTTGGTAGGTGGCTACCGTGTGAGCAAGACCAATGCCAGGATAGAGGCATACGGAACGGTCGATGAGCTGAGTGCCCAACTGGGACTCCTCGCCTCGTTTATGAAGGATGGTGACGACAAGACCCTGATTATCCGCACGCAGCGCAACCTCTTCACCATCGGTTCCAACCTGGCGACCGACAAGTCGAAGATGGAGGTGGCTACATCCTACACCCTCGACCCAGGGGAGGTGCAACTCCTTGAGGAAGAGATAGATGCCATCCTCTCCAATATCCCGCCGCAGGTGGCATTCATCCTGCCTGGCGGTTCCCATGAGGCAGCTCTCGCCCATGTCTGCCGCACGGTCTGCCGTCGTGCTGAGCGCAGGATTTTCTTCATGAATGAGTCGACTCCTGTCGATGCAGAAATCTTGCAATATATGAACCGTCTGTCCGACTATCTTTTCGTTCTTGCCCGCAAATTAAATTTTATTGACGGTGTGAGGGAAAAAATATGGAAGAAACCTTTGAAATAAGAAAAAATATATTACTTTTGCGCACGATTTGAACTAATGGTGGTTTTTACCGCCTATTATCATTAATTGTGTAAATTTTTAAGACTATGTATTGGACACTCGAACTGGCCTCCAAACTGGAGGATGCACCCTGGCCTGCAACCAAAGAAGAATTGATTGACTACGCCATCCGGTCGGGAGCACCCCTTGAGGTGCTGGAGAATCTTCAGGAAATTGAAGACGAAGGAGATGTCTATGAGAATATCGAGGACATCTGGCCGGACTATCCCACAAAAGAGGATTTCCTCTTCGACGAGGAGGAGTATTAAGCGATAATTCCTCATCCATACGCGGACATGCATGATTTCAAGTCATGTGTGTCCGTGTTGCTTTTTTTAGGAGTTTAGGAGTCTAGGAGTTTAGACAATACTCCTAGAAGGATGGGTAATTTCGTGAAGATTCGAGCTTTTCGTGGTTTGAGAAAGGAAAAGCTCACTTCTGTAACTTTTATTTATAATAAGTGATTTTTTTGTGGGTCAAAAACATAAAATTAAACTTTTTGTTGTCGATTTAGGTAAAAATTGATTTTTTTTTGAGAGTTTTCTCATTTTTTTATTAAAAAGTATACGACTTATTAAAAAAAAATGTAACTTTGTACCAAATTTAGTGGACAATGTCCACTTTGAGCTATTAACATTTATTGAGCGATTTAAATAATTGAATAACCACAAGCAAAAAAATACCTTGGTAACTGTAATACCTTCTCTCGTGATTCACCTTGTGTGATGACTGTATCAAGTAAATGTCGAGTTGATGAAGATATTATTAATCAATACATATATGAGAATGAGAAATTATACCAAATTATTAATGTTATTTGTTCTCTGCCTGGTAGGCATGCAGGGCAATGCGCAGAACGTGACCATCAGAGGTAACAACGGCAATTTGATACCTGCCGTTAAGGACTATGGCACGGGCGACTCTTTTTATGCCGCTGGAGGTTATGCCACATGGCAGCATGAGCAGCTGTGTATGGTGATGACAGTATCCGACAACACCAACCTGACACCTAATGGCCAGTTGGACAACCCAGCCAACAACATTTTCAAAGATGGAGACAACATCCAGATAGCCCATGGTTTGGCAAGTGATGCTAATGTTTGCTATGTGTCAATCAGTTTGCCAAGTGGATATCGTTTCACGGGATATAGTATAACTTTCTCTAAGCCTAGACAGTTGAGTAAGGGTAGACTTGTATTCAATGATGCAGATGCCTCGTCAACTTTTGGAGAGACTGTCAGAAGCTTTGCTTCCTATATTCCAGATACGCACCAAGATTCAGACCCAGAGAAAGCGATTGTCTCAAGTGCTGATGTGTCTCGGGGTGGGGCTTCAAGGACAATCAAACGCGAAGGAACTGAAGAAAACATGAGTAATGTGCTGTATTTCAAATTGCAAAATCCAAGTTCCACTCGTGCTTTAATTAATATTGAGCATGCAGAATTTTGGTTCACAGCAGAAGAGAATTACACGCCTCTGACTCCTGCCAGCCCAGTTTCATCAGTTAGTGCTGTGAAAGTGCCTTTCTCCACCAGTAAGGTGGATTTTGGTAGGTTGGAAAGCAATACTTATCAAAATGCAACACGTATCAGTTATAGTTCTGCCAACGTCACGGACTTGGAAGCCAATTTCGATTTGTACGAGGCTGAGTCAATTACGGATGGTGCTGGTGTTGATGGCATTACAGGTCAAGTGGTTGACTACAAGGAAGGAAGCATCTCTTCTGTTGGCGGCTATTTCAAGTTTGACAGTCCCGACCAGGAGCAGGTTTATTTCATCGAGACCCCGACGTATGTAGAGGTTTCTGATGGAAGCGAGAATCCTGTGGGATATCGTATTGTTGGTGCAGAGTTTGATTATGCCACAAGTATTACTGCATCAAGGACATTCTACATTACTTACACGTATACAGGTTCTGAGTACCCTTTAAGTAACGGTACTAAGTTCTATCTGGGTACCAATGGTCGATTTGACGATACCCCAGTGATATGGGAAATGGATGGTGAGGGCTTTATTTCTACAGGTAGTGGTAATAATAAAAGATACCTTTATTTTAATAATGGTCGAATTGCAACACAAACAGCCAAACCCAGTAACAGTGAGAGATTTGCCATAGATGAGAACAACAATATCTATCAGACAGGTTGGCCCACCTATTTTATTCGAACTGGTCAAATTACGACTTATCAAACTGGTAGTATATGGAACAGAAGAACTTATGTAGACTATATAGAAGGCCTCATCAATCCTGATGATTATCCAAAGGCGATGTATGAGCAAATCGAAACTTCCTCTTCAAGCGTTGGCAACTTTACCCTTAAGGTTTACGACAAGGAGGGAGCCAATCCCGAAACCATCAATGTCACAGGCAATGGAACATATGAGCTTACTGGTCTGAACAACGACGCTGTGAAGTTTGGCATTATTGGCACAGGCCTTGTCCGTGCTACCCTTACCCTTCAGGCACTTGACCCCTATCTCGACCAGATGCAGGTGGTGTGCCAGGATGAGGTGCAAACTGTCATCCGTATGGAAGAGGGCTTCACTGCTTCCGACTTCAGCGTGAGCGGCGGTGAGTTCCACTTCTACCTGCCTACTGACTGTAACGGGCATCAGGTTGCCATCACCTTCGAGGATTTGAATAGCAAATATTTCGATGAAACCTATCCAGATGGACATGCCGCCAATAAATCACGCCTTAACTTTGTGAAATCTCTTCACTACGATGCCTTTGGAGCATCCAACAATAATGTCTATACCAATGTTGGTGAGGCAAAGAATGCTACATTGGAGAGACTGAAGGTTGGCGTCGTGGGAACCACCCCATTCAAGTTCAACAATGCTGCCGACATTGGCACTCAAGGCGGAACTTATAGGGAGTATCCCTTCTCCTTGGAGAAATATGCTGATTCACCCAACTCGGGTAGTTTCAGTGAATTCAAGTTCACTGTGTCCAGCACACCTTCAACTCAGACACGCTATGTGTTCACCACAGATGAGACGCGCTACAACATTGCCCCGACCACTGCCACACAGCACCGCGCATATGCTTTCTATACGATGAAAGTAACCGTGGAAACAGGTACTTATGAGCCGAAGGTGACCTTCGAGCCGATTTATGCCTATACCAACTACGACAACAGTGCAGAAAGTGGCGGTAGCACTGATGAGAACAAGGCGTTCTATGGTGCAAAGGTGACTGCCTCAGACGGTAATGGTAAAGCAGGGTATTCTTCGATTAACGAAATTTACGAGGTTATTACAAATGCTGTAGGTAAGACAAATGCTCCTGAGACCACCAAGCAAATCCTCTATATAGACATGACTGAAATGGCCGGTATCTATGAGGGCAGTACTGTGGCTTATCCCACTGCAATGTCTGTTAGTGATTTCTTGAGCAATCATGCAAAGAACAGCCTTGTGTTCCTGCCTGTGGGCGTTTCTGCTTCTGGCGACAACGTGGTTTACCAGTTGTCAGATAAATCATTCAAGGCAGCCAACAACATCGTGCTGACCGACAAGCAGCCGTTCTACTCACCTTATAACATCCAGGTAGACCAGGCCAAATATGCTAAGTATACCCGTGTGCTCACTTATGCCGACTACGGCAAGGACGTGAAGGCCATGGTGATGCTGCCTTATGCCCTGACCGTTGCGAATGGCAAGCACACCAACCCTGCAGTTGCAGAGCAACAAGAAGGCAAGAACTCGTTCTGGGTGAAGGAGATGAAGGCAGCCAGCCTGGTGGAGCAGACACGCAGCCACGACTACGGCATCGCCTATTTCGAGAACGTCAATGGCGCAAAGACTGCCGCCAACAGGCCTTACATGGTGCTGGTGGATGAGGCTTCCGTTGAGGGAGACGTTTCATTCGTCGCCATTGAGAAGGGTGCCCTTATCCAGGCCACCTCTGGCATGTCGCCAAGAAACGGCACAGGTGAGAATGGTGCTTACAAATACGATTACCTTTACACAGGCGAGACAGTGTCTGGCTCATTGGATACTCCGGGAATGAACGTGACCCTTACAAGCGAGGGCAGCTACTCCGGCCAGAAGTATGACCGTGCCGACAGCGAGAAAATCTTCTACTTCGCCAACAACAGCTTCTACAACCTCTACAAGCTGATGAAGACCAAGAGGTATCTCTATATTTACCCGTTCCACCCAGTCTACTCCTTCACAGGCAACGCCAGCAGCGTGAACAAGCTCGGTGGCATTGATGTCACCTTCGAGCCGCTTGACCTGGATGGCATCCGTGACATGGCAAAGGTCTATGCTCCCGACCTGGCAGTGAAGTCTGGCAAGGGCTACATCCAGTTCACTTCTGACAAGGACCAGACGGTGAACATCCTCTCTCTCAACGGCACTTCATACAGCAAGGTGACGATGAATGCTGGCGACAGCAAGACCATCAACCTCCCCGCTGGCGTATATGTTGTGAACAATGTCAAGATTATCGTCAAGTAAGACCATAAAACGTCAAATAAGACCATTAAACAGTAAAGGATATGAAAGCAATATATATCAAGCCCATTACGGAGAAAGTGAACCTCAATTTGAAGAAAGCCATCAACTGGGGTGATGATGCCACCAGCCAATGGCCTGACCATGGTGCTAACGAAGGTGAATTCTTCGAAGAGGAGGGCGTTGACGACGAGTACGATCCGTTCTTCGACGAGTAAATGATAACATACCGATGGTGGCGGACGCGACATGTCGCGTCCCTGCCTGAGGTAGCACATAACACTGACGGCACCGATGGGCTCAACCCCATCGGTGCCGCTGTGTTTAAAGTGGGGAGCGCGAATGCATTCATGATTCATTATATGGGAATTATATGTTTTTCTTTCACATGAATTGCCACGAGTTGGCCATGATTTTTTTCGGACGCGATACATCGCGTCCCTACGCTGAACCACCGAATTAATTGGGGCATATGTCTAAACTCCTACACTTCTAGACTCCTAAACTCCTTAATATTTAAACCACGAAAGGCACGAAACTTCACGGATGCCAGACCTTCTGTTTGGGCACCGCTGGTCTCAAAAACTGACTTGCTCAAATAATAAATTGGCTATTATCACGTTATTTAAACGTGTTAATACGAAAAATCCTGTTTCTCGTGGTATTGGCAGTCGCTCCGCTCGTTGCCAAAGCCCAGTATGATGTGCCTTTTGGCCATTACTGGGTCATGGAGCCGTATTTCAACCCCGGGTCGGTGGGAAAGGAGTCGAAACTCAACATCGGCGCCGCATACGCCATGAACTTCGTCGGCTTCGAGCACAGTCCCAAAACCATGTACATCAGCGGCGACATGCCCTTCCTCCTCGGCAACTCCACCCACGGCGTGGGACTCCAGCTCGTCAACGACCAACTCGGACTCTTCACCCACCAGCGCCTGTCGGGACAGTACGCCTTCAAGGCCAAACTCTTCGGAGGCATGTTCAGCGTGGGTATCCAGGCCGGACTGCTCATGGAGAACATGGACGGCAGCAAGCTCGATCTCGATGTCACCAACGACCCCGCATTCTCCACCTCGGAAGTCAAGGGACAGGCCCTCGACCTCGGCGCCGGACTCTACTATGTACACAAGACATGGTATGTGGGCGTCTCCGCCCAGCACCTCACGGCACCCAAAGTCGAACTCGGCGAGACCAACGAGTTGCAAATCGACCGAACCTATTATTTGACAGGTGGATACAATATTCGGCTGAGAAATCCGTTTCTTACTATACATCCCACCTTTCTCGTGAGGACCGACGGCGTAGGATATAGGGGCGACATCACCGCACGGCTCGCCTACCATCACGACGAGAAGCATTTCTATGCCGGCGTGGGATACAGTCCCACCAACTCAGTCACTGCGATGATAGGAGGTGTCGTACACGGCATCCACATCGGATACAGCTATGAGTTTTACACCACCGGCATCAGCATCGGAAATGGCAGTCATGAGCTGTTCGTAGGCTTTCAGACCGACCTCAACATGGAGAAGAAAGGAAAGAACAAGCACAAAAGCGTGCGTATATTATAATGTCGAGCATAGACAAAACTTGAAAAATAGGTAATCTGTGAATATGAGAATGAGAAACATCGTTGCTGCCCTCTGTGTCGTCACCCTCGTGGCGCTCACAGGATGCATGGGCGGCAAGTCGGCCACCTCATCGGGAAGGGGTGGCGAGGTCACCGGCGTGGGCGGAGGAAGATCCTTCAAGGAGCCTGCGCCATATGGCATGACCATGGTCAAGAGAGGATTCCTCAAGATGGGCATCGACCAGCAGGACACACTGTGGGGCAAGCAGACCCCCGTCAAGGAAATTTCCGTCGACGGGTTCTGGATGGACGAGACCGAGGTGACCAACTCCAAATACAAGCAGTTTGTCTTCTGGGTGCGCGACTCCATCATCCGCGAGCGCCTCGCCGACCCCGCCTATGGTGGCGACGAGACCTACAAAATCACAGAGGACAAGAACGGCGACCCCGTGACACCCCACCTCGACTGGAAGAAGTCGCTGCCGCGCAAGCCCAACGAGGATGAGTTGCGTGCCATCGAGAGCCTCTACATCACCAACCCCGTCACCGGTGAGAAGTCGCTCGACGCCAGTCAGCTCAACTACCGCTATGAAATCTACGACTACACCACGGCGGCGCTGAGGCGCAACAGGCTGCGCCCTGAGGAGCGCAACCTCAACACCGATATCGTCGTCGACCCCAACGAGGAGGTGATGATATCCAAGGACACCGCATACATCGACGACGAGGGACGCATCGTCAGAGAGACCATCAACCGGCCGCTCTCCGGACCGTGGGACTTCCTCAACACCTATATCGTCAACATCTACCCCGACACCACATGTTGGGTCAACGACTTCCGCAACTCCGACAACGAGATGTATCTGCGCAACTATTTCAGCAACCCCACCTACAACGACTATCCCGTGGTGGGCGTGACATGGGAACAGGCCAACGCCTTCTGCGCATGGCGCACCGACTACCTGCTCAAGGGCCTCGGACCAGAGGCTCGCTATGTGCAGCGCTACCGTCTGCCCACAGAGGCAGAGTGGGAGTATGCCGCCCGTGGCAAGGACGGTGCGGAGTTCCCTTGGGAGAATGAGGATGTGAAGAATGGCGACGGGTGCTTCTACGCCAACTTCAAGCCCGACAAGGGCAACTACACCAAGGACGGCAACCTCATCACCAGCAAGGTGGGCATCTATTCCGCCAACACCAACGGCCTCTTCGATATGGCGGGCAACGTGGCGGAATGGACCAGTACCATCTTTACCGAGGCGGGTGTCGACGCCATGAACGACCTCAACCCGCAGTTGGAATACAAGGCTGCCAAGGAAGACCCCTACAGGCTCAAGAAAAAGAGCGTCCGCGGCGGTTCGTGGAAAGACCCCGAGTCGTATATCCGCTCCGCATGGCGCTCATGGGAATACCAAAACCAGCCGCGCTCTTACATCGGCTTCCGCTGCGTACGCAGCATCGCCTCATCATCAAGCGTAAAACAGAAGAAAAGATAGTTAGACAGGTCCGACAAGTCCGACAAGTCCGACAGGTCCGACGAAAAATCTCAAATCTCAAATCTCAAACCTCAAACCTCAAGCATCCCCATGACCAGATATAGTAAATTCAATGTCATCTACCTGCTCCAGAAATGGATGGACAGCGTGCCAGGACAGACCTTCCTCAACTACGCATACAGTTGGGGTGCGTCAATCGTGATCCTGGGAACCCTTTTCAAACTGACCCATATCCCGGGCGCCAACCTCATGCTGTTCATCGGTATGGGCACCGAGGTGTTCGTGTTCTTCATCTCTGCCTTCGATCGGCCTTTCGACAAGACGACCGACGGTATGGACCTCCAGACACATTATGGGGAAAACCTCTCCCCAGCCATCTCCGAAGGAGAGGGAGTGTCTGACGGGTCTGACGAGTCTGACAAGTCCGACGTTGCTGGAGTGGCTGCCGCATATGGCAGTGGCGGCGGCGTTGTCGGCGGCAGCGGTGGTGTTGTCGGTGGCAGTGGCGGCGTTGTCGGCGGCAGTGGCGGCGTTGTCGGTGGCAGTGGCGGCGTTGTCGGTGGCAGTGGCGGCACTATCATTATCGGCGGCATCCCCGGTCAGTCCGACCAGTCCGACCAGTCCGACATGTCCGACGTGTCCGACGGTGTTGCTGGTGTTGCTGGTGCTGGTGTTGCCGGTGTGGCTGTGGCAGGCGCTGGCGGCGCTGGCGGTCCTGGCGGTGTCTCCACTACATGGCTCGGACAGCAGCAACAAGTGTCGCCTGAGATGGCTGAGGCCACTGAGAACTATGTAGAGGAACTTAAGAAGCTCACTGAGATGCTTGGAAAGGTCAACGAACAGAGCATACGCCTGACCCGCGACTCCGAGGAGATGGAGAATCTCAACCGCACGCTCACCGGCATCTGCAAGGTGTATGAGATGCAGCTCAAGAGCGCCAGTCAGCAGATTGGCACCATCGACCAAATCAACGACCAGACGAAGCACATGGCACAGCAGATAGAGCAACTCAACCAAATCTACGCACGCATGATAGAGGCCATGACGGTCAATATGAGGGGCGCTGCTCCCTCGCAGCCCGGTGCACAACCCATCAACCTCAATCCATAGTACAACAACTCCACGACAATGGCTATCAAGAAAAGACCGGTCTCGCCGCGCCAGAAGATGATCAACCTCATGTATGTCGTCCTCATGGCCATGCTTGCCCTCAACATCTCCACAGAGGTGCTCGATGGCTTCTCCATCGTGGAGGAAAGCCTCAAGCGCACCACTGCCAACTCGTCGAAGGAGAACCTCGCCATGATGGCTGACCTCGACGAGCAGATGAAGGCCAACCCCGTGAAGGTGAAGGAGTGGTTTGAGAAAGCTCAAGGCGTCAAGTCCATGACCGACTCGCTCTATGACTTCGCCCAGCAACTCAAGGAGGCGATTGTCAAAGAGGCTGACGGCAAGGACGGAGACCTCAACAATATCCGCAACAAGGAAGATCTGGAGGCTGCCACACAGGTGATGCTCGCCCCTGGCACCGGCAAAGGAAAAAAACTCTTCCAGGCCATCAACTCCTACCGCGAGCGCATCCTTAAGATGGTGGATGACCCCAGACAGAAAGAAATCATCACCAGCAACCTCTCCACCGAAGTGCCCAAAGGAGCCAACACACTGGGGAAGAACTGGCAGGAATATATGTTCGAGGACATGCCCGTGGCGGCTGCCGTCACCCTGCTTACCAAACTGCAGAGCGACATCCGCTATGCGGAGGGAGAGGTGCTCCACTCCCTCGTCGCCAACATCGGACTGAAGGACATCAGGGTCAACAAACTCGAGGCGTTTGTCGTGCCCGACAAGACGACGCTCTATCCGGGCGAGCGCCTCACCGCCAACATCATCATGGCGGCGGTGGACACCACGCAGCAGCCCGAGATATTCATCAACGGCACACGCATCAACTCGCCCAACGGCACCTATTCGTTCAGCGCAGGAGGGGTGGGAGAGCACACCTTTGGCGGCTATATCCTCATGAAGAATGCCGATGGCGAAATCGTGAGGCGCGACTTCAAGCAGAAGTACAACGTCATCTCACCGCCATCGGGAGCCACCGTGGCTGCCGACCTCATGAACGTGCTCTACGCAGGATTCCACAACCCCATCAGCGTGAGCAGTTCGGGCATCCCGCAGAACGCCGTGTCGCTCTCCATGACAGGCGGTACGCTCACCTCGCAGGGCAACGGACACTACATCGCCGTGCCGGCAGCCGTGGGACAGGATGTCACCTTCACCGTCACCGGTACCGACCGGGGGACCTCACGCACCATGGGGCAGGCCACTTTCCACGTGCGCAAACTGCCTGACCCAACGGCCTATATCGCCCTCGGCACCGACCGCTTCAAAGGCGGACGCCTTGCCAAGGCCTCGCTCATGAACCTCAACAGCCTCAGAGCCGCCATCGACGACGGACTCCTCGACATCGAGTTCAAGGTGGGCAGTTTCGAGACTGTCTTCTACGACAATATGGGCAACGCAGTGCCTATGGCTTCCAACGGCGCCGCCTTCTCCGAGCGGCAGAAGGATGCTTTCAGAAAACTCTCACGCAACAAGCGATTCTATATCACCAACGTGACGGCCACCGGACCCGACGGCATCACCCGCAAACTGCCGCAGGCGATGGAGGTCATCGTGAACTAACAACCATTTATGCCAATGAGACGCTTCATAACCATACTGCTCTTTGCCTGTCTCGCCGGCGGCGTGATGGCGCAGCCGCAGGCCCGTCGCAACAAGCAGCAACAGGCCAACAAGTCGAACAGCAACACCATCACCACCCGCGCGCGCATCGGGTTCCCCACCACCGCCACCATGTCCGACGACGTGGTGTGGCGCCGAGATATCTACCGCGAGATGAGTCTCGAGGATGACGCCAATGCCGGACTCTACTATCCCGTGGAGCCGATGGGCACGCAGATGAACCTTTTCACCTACCTCTTCAAACTCATGATGTCGGGATATATCAAGGCATACGAGTATAGGCTCGACGGCAACGAGGTGTTTGATGAGTCGGCGAAAGTCAAACTGCTCGACTTCCTCGACAACTACCACATCTACTATGAGCGCAAGGACGGAAAGGTGAGGCTCGACAACAGCGACATCCCCTCGCGTGAGGTAAAGGGCTATTACATCAAGGAGAGCGCCTACTACGACCAGGGCACTTCCACCTTCCACCGCAAGGTGCTTGCCCTCTGTCCCATCATGATGCGTGAGGACGACTTCGGCGACGGAGCAACCAAATATCCGCTCTTCTGGGTGAAATACGACGATGTGGCTCCCTATCTGAGCAAGCAGACCATCATGACGAGCAACATCAACAATGCTGCCACCATGAGCATCGACGACTTCTTCACACTCAACCGCTACAAGGGAAAAATCTACAAGACCACCAATATGCTGGGGCGCACCCTGGCACAGTATTGCCCTGACGACTCCACCATGGCGTTGGAGCAGAAGCGCATTGAGCAGGAACTGCTTGACTTTGAGAAAAACCTCTTTGGCGACCAGGCAAAGAAGGACTCACTCGACAGCATCGCCAAGTTGCAGGCCGACACCAAGACCAAGGTGAAGAAGCGCAACCGCCGCTCTGGTTCCGATGCTGGCGAGGAGAAAACGACGAAGGTGAAGAAGACACGCCGCTCGTCGCCATCTTCGGCTGCCACCACCGGCACCCGCGTCTCCGTCAGGAGAGAGAGGCACTGATGGCTGTCTGGCAGGTCCGACAGGTCCGACAGGTCCGACAAGTCTGACAAGTCCGACAAGTCTGACAAGCCTGACAAGTCCGACAGGTCTGACAGGTCCGACAAGTCTGACAGGTCCGACAAAAATTAAAACGAGAAAAAACTATGTCACAGGATTTTTTGCCACATCATGGAGGCTATAAAAAACTGCGTGTCTATAAGGTCACGGAGATAATCTATGACATGACTTATTGTCCGACAAGTCCGACAGGCAAGAAGGGGTCTGTTGTTCTCTTGATTCTGCTCTTTTTATTGCCTTTGGCGGCAAAGGCTCAACTCAGTCTTGGTGTGAGGGGAGGATATAATCTTACGCATCTCTCCCTTACCAGCGATGACATCAAGACCAACCGCTATGGGTTTTTCGTCGGACCGGCGCTATGCATCAACCTGCCCATAGTGGGATTGGGGCTCGATGCCGCTGCGCTCTACGACCAGCGCGAGGCACGTATTGGCGATGACCCTGTGACTGACATTAAGCAGAAGACCGTGAACATTCCAATCAACCTGAGGTATAATTTCGCTCCCGATGCCCCGCTGTCGCTCTTCATCTTCGCCGGACCGCAGTTCAGTTTCAACCTCAACGAAGACAAGAAGATGCTAGACACGATGAGGGAGTGGCGCTTCAACAAGTCGGTGATGAGTGTGAACGTAGGTGCGGGAGCTGCCATAGTCAGAAACCTGCAGCTGTCGCTCAACTACAACATCGTGTGCGGCGAGACCGCCACCATCACCTCTTTGCAGGATGTCGTCGATGGAGTGAAGGAACACAAGGCCAAGGCCCACGCCTGGCAATTGGCGCTGTCCCTCTATTTTTGATACGAAAGGGATAAAGGATTTGCGGTAGTGGGCCGACGTGAAATATGAATGTAATAGAGTGCCCTGCGGGCAGAAATGGTAAAAAAATGAATAAGAAAATGATAAAAGAAAGAATAAGCAAAGGGAATATTATTATCTTACCATTTTCTTAGTGATTTTGTAATAATTTCTCGCCTTTGGCGACTTTATTCATAGAAAAAGAGTGCCTTACTGGGCAGAAGAAACAGCTATGCAGAAAGCCAATAATTTATAATTGGAACTAATGATTTCTTGATTATGGACTTGATCAAAGAGCATAATAGGAAGTATAATTTCTTCCGAGAGATAACGGGTGAAGCCATGAGGGTACATAACAAATACTCGTCTGGTTTGTTAGAGTCTGCTTATGAAGCCGCACTTGCATATCTTTTGGGACAAAAAGGATATAAAGTAGATCGACAGGTGTATTTGCCTATTTTTTGGGATGATGTGCAATTGGATCAATGCTATCGTATTGATATTATAGTAAATGATGATGTCATTTTAGAGTTGAAGGCATTGCCACATATAGATTTACCGCATCGCAAACAGTTATGGAACTACATGCATTTGACACATAAACAGTATGGTATGTTGATTAACTTTGGTGCCGACCGTCTCTATAGTGAATGGTATGAACGTAATTCAGAGACAGGAATGATTGATCAGATACGACTTCTTTAGACTTTTGTTTTGCATTTCGATCATTGATTTTCGCCTAGGCGACTTTATTTAAAAAGAGTGCCCTATGGGCAGAAATGGTAAAAAAATGAATAAGAAAATGATAAAAGAAAGAATAACAGGAAAAGGAAATGATATTATCTTACCTTTTTTTTTAATTATTTTCTTATAATTTCTCGCCATAGGCGACTTAATTCATTGAAAAGAGAACGTTGCGATTCAATCCTTTAAATCTATCCATTTTTCAATATTAATTTTTTATCTTTCATCTTTAATCTTTCATTTCTTTCGTGTTTGCCGATGTGATTCTTCCCCTTCCTTTGGAGGGCCTTTTCACCTACGAGGTGCCCGACAGCCTTGCGCAGGACGTGAGGGAAGGCATGCGCGTTGTCGTGCCTCTGGGGAGGAGCAAGACCTATATCGGCATCGTGGCAGAGGTGCACGACAGGAAGCCCGACTTCACCACACGCAGCATCATATCCCTTGACAGCAACCCCGTGCTGCTGCCCACCCAACTGGAACTGTGGCGGTGGATAGCCGATTACTATATGTCGCCCATTGGCGAGGTGATGAATGCCGCCCTGCCCGCCGGACTGCGTGACGACGACTACCATCCGCGCTACGAGACATGTGTCACGCTCACCCCCACCTACCGCAATGAGCAGGCCATGCATGTGGCGCTCAACATCCTGGCGCGCTCTCCCATGCAGCAGAAGGTGCTCATCGATTTCCTCACCCTGTCGCACTATGATATGATGGAGGGGGAGACATGCCGCGAGGAAATCGTGGAGGTGTCGCGCGACGAACTCATCAACTACTCACACTGCAAGACCCAGCATGTGCGGGCACTTGTCGACCGCAACATGCTCATGCTCTACCAGCGTGAGGTGGGACGGCTCAACCAGGGAGGAGAGCCGCATCCCGAACACATCAAGAAACTCAACGTACCGCAGACAGAGGCATACAACGGCATCCTCTTCGCCATGCTCCGCAAGAACGTGGTGCTTCTCCACGGTGTCACATCGAGCGGGAAAACGGAAATCTACATCCACCTCATCCAAAAGATGCTCGACGAGCACAAACAGGTGCTCTACCTCCTGCCCGAGATAGCCCTCACCGTGCAGATGACGCAGCGCCTGCGCAGGGTTTTCGGACGGCGGTTGGGCATCTACCATTCGAAATACAGCGATGATGAGCGGGTGGAGATATGGCGCAAGCAGATGTCGGACAACCCCTACGACGTGGTGCTGGGGGCGAGGAGCGCCGTCTTTCTGCCGTTTCAGCGCCTCGGACTGGTCATCGTAGACGAGGAGCATGAGACCTCCTTCAAGCAGCAGGACCCCGCACCGCGCTATCATGCCCGCTCGGTGGCGATAATGATGGCGGCGAAGGCAGGCGCCAAGACCGTGCTCGGTACGGCGACCCCATCGATAGAGAGTTACCACAACGCCGTGACGGGTAAATACGGCCATGTCACCCTCACCACCCGTTTTTCAGAGATACAGTTGCCGAAAATCGAAGTGGTGGACATAGCCGACCTGCAGCGGCGGAAGATGATGAGCGGTCCCTTCTCACCGCCATTGCTCGCCGCCGTCCGCGAGGCGTTGGAGGCAGGCGGACAGGCCATCCTCTTCCAAAACCGGCGTGGTTTTGCACCGATGGTGGAGTGCAAGGTATGCGGATGGGTGCCCCGTTGCCAGAACTGCGACGTGTCGCTCACCCTCCACAAGACGATGAACGTGCTCACCTGCCACTACTGCGGATATACCTACACCGTGCCCTCGCAGTGCCCATGCTGTGAGAGCAAGGAGGTGATTGGACGGGGCTTTGGCACCGAACGGGTAGAGGACGACATCAGCGCCATCTTCCCTGAGGCACGCATCGCCCGCATGGACCTCGACACCACCCACAGCCGTTCCGCCTACTCGCGTATCATCAACGACTTCTCGGAGCAGCGCACCAACCTGCTTATCGGTACGCAGATGGTGACCAAGGGGCTTGACTTCGACCATGTCAGTGTGGTGGGCATCCTCAATGCCGACAGCATGCTCCACTATCCCGACTTCCGGGCTGCCGAGCATGCCTTCATGATGATGGCGCAGGTGAGCGGCAGGGCAGGGCGCAAAGGCAAGCAAGGGCGTGTCATCCTGCAGACGAAATCGCCCGACCACCCGATTATCCGTCAGGTGGTGGACAACGACTATGAGGGGATGTATCATGATGTGATGGAAGAGCGGGAGACGTTTTGCTACCCGCCCTACTGCCATGTCGTATATGTCTATGTGAAGCACCGCAATGAGGCAACGGCGGATTCGGCAGCCATCCTCCTTGGCAGTTATCTGCGCCAGGTGTTCGCCCACCGTGTGCTGGGACCTGACCGGCCTGCGGTGGCACGTGTGAAAACCCTTTCCATCCGCAAACTTGTCGTCAAGTTGGAGACGGGCGTCAGCCTCCGTCAGGCAAAGGCAGCTCTCCGCCATGCGCAATCGCTTGTCATGGCCGATAAGCGCTATGCCTCCCTCCAGATTTATTTCGATGTCGACCCGCTGTAGTTTTTGTTCGACAAGTCTGACTACTTTTTGACATAAAATTCATAATCTGTTCCCTAAAAGTTTACGTATTTGCTTTTTTTTCAGCGTTTTTGAATATTTTTGTGAAATTTTATGCACGGTATGAAAAAAAATATTATCTTTGCTGCGCGAAGATAGGCTGCACCTCAGGAAAGCAAGCAAATGGCTTTGCTTCCATTTCCGTTCGGTTTGCACTATTTTTGCCTCGGCGAAGATAGGCTGCACCTCAGGAAAGTAAGCAAATGGCTTTGCTTCTATTTCCATTCGGTTTGCACTATTTTTGCTGCGCGAAGATAGGCTTCACCTCAGGAAAGCAAGCAAATGGCTTTGCTTCCATTTCCTCTTGTAATGCGCTGTCTTGGCACCAAAAAAGGTCATAACGACGCTGTGAAAGCGTCCCCCCTGTTTTTACCTGAGTAAAAATTATTAACTAAATATCTGAGAATTATGAATCAAAAATTACGTTTTTTCTTCACGATGCTACTATTGTCGGTAGTAAGCGTGGGGTTTGCTGGGTCTATTACCTTTGGTGAATTAGGCTTGGAAAATGATGTGCAATACTCTGATCCATTTGATGGTGGAGACTTCACTGTGACATTCGCAGGAGGTGCAAATGATGGCAAGTATTACAATACAGGTAGTGGTATTCGTGTATATGGTAATGGAACAATGACCATAGCAGCAAAGGAAGGTAACGTTACTAGTATTACAATTACTTATGATGGAAATAATAAACCCAGTTCAGACAATGTGGTAAATGTTGGAACATACTCATCGAGTACAGGTATGTGGACCGGGGGAGCAAGTTCTGTTGTATTCACTCGTCCATCAGGTAGTGGCCATTGGAGAGTACAAAAAATTGAGGTGACAGTTTCGACAGGATCAGTCAAGCAAGATGCTGGTTTATCCTTCGGCTCAAATACCTCATTTACAGTTGAAGTTGGAGCAGACTTTACAGCACCAACATTAACAAACCCCAATAACCTTGAGGTAACCTATTCCTCATCTGATGAAGATATCGCTCTCGTTGACGAGACCACAGGTGAAGTGGTTCTTGGAGAAAAATTAGGAACTGCAACCATCACAGCTTCTTCAGCAGAAACAGATGACTTTTATGCAGGAAGAGCCTCTTATACAATTACCCTGAAGGCTGCTCCTGTTACAAAATCATTCCCCTGGTCAGAGGATTTCAGCAGCAACAGCCTAGAGGGATATGATATTAATGGTAATACAAGTATACAAAATGAAAAACTTGCAGATGGCGAAGTTCCTGAATTGATGATTGGTAAGAGCGGTGGCTCATTCTCCGTTATCATAAACATGAATGGCAATCATGGAGATATGATGTTGACATTTAAAGCCAATGCCAAGAGAGTCACTGTTGATGTTGAAGGTGGAGAAAGAGGCACACTTAATTATGATACCGAAACCAAGTTGTATTCCACCCGCATCACCGTGACAGAAGGAACACAAAAACTGACATTGACCTTCTCCAATTCACAGTCAAGTAATGTCCGTGTAGATGATTTCTTGCTAGAAAAGGCAAAAATCACCCCGAAACTATCTTTCGATGAAACAGTATTCAATGCTGAACCAGGTGCTACTTTTGAAGCTCCTCAATTGGTTAACTTAAATGAAGTAAGCCCAGTGACTTATTCGTCAAGTGACGAAAGCCTCGCTACTGTGAATGCTTCAACAGGTGAAGTGACTATTGGTAGTAATGAAGGTTCTGTGACCATCACCGCCTCCTTCGCAGGTAATGAGACTTATTATGCTGCCAGCGCTTCCTATACAATTCAAATCGGTACTCCTCATGGCACAGCAGAGAATCCCTACACCGTGGCAGAAGCTCGTGCCGCCATTGATGCAGGTACTGGTGTAGAAGGTGTTTATGCTACTGGTATCGTATCTGAGATTGTCACTGCTTATAGCTCTGAATATGGAAATATATCCTATAATATTTCAGATGACGGCACCACTACTGCAGTTCAGCTCCAAGCTTTCCGTGGAAAGAGCTATAATGGAGTAGACTTCACTTCTGAAGATGATATCAAGGTGGGTGACGTGGTTGTGATATATGGTAATTTGAAAAAATATAACACAACATACGAGTTTGATGCCAATAATCAACTTGTCTCGCTTGAGCGTCCAGTAGTTCCAACTATCTCAGTTGAAGAAGAATTGGAGTTGGCTTATGACGCAACCTCTGGTGAGATAGAGTACACCATCGAAAATCCTGTGGAAGGCAAGTCTCTGACTGCTGAGACAACAGCCGAATGGATTTCTGACATCACTGTGGGTGCTGAATCGGTGACATTTACGACCACAGTTAATGAAAGCGATGCAGACCGCACAGCCACCATCACCTTGGCTTATGATGGTGCTGTCTCAAAGACCGTGACTGTTACACAAAAACGTTATGTTGCACCTGTCGAAACAAAGACTTATGCAAAGGTGACCAGTACAGCTGACATTACTGATGGCAACTACCTCATAGTTTATGAGGAAGGAAGTGTGGCATTCGACGGCGGTCTTGAAACATTGGATGCTGTTGGCAATACAATTGAAGTGATTTTAAATAATGGAAAGACAGAAGCACCTGAAAATGCCGCATTTACAATAGATGTAACTAATGGAACAATTAAGAGTGCGTCAGGTTATTATATTGGATGGGATAAAGAGAAAAATGGTTTGTCTGCCAGTGCTACTGAACCATTTACAAACACCATATCCTATGATGCTGACAAAAAGATAGCAGTAATACAATCATCTACCAGTGCCTATTTGCAATACAATAATGATAACGGTCAGAAACGTTTCCGTTATTTTGCCTCAGGCAGCCAGAAAGCCATCCAGCTTTACAAGGAAGTGAAAGATGAACCCTACACTCTCCCCATCTCCTCTGCTGCTACTGACGGCACTTCCTTCTTTGCCACTATGGCGAATATCGGTAAGGGTAACTTTATCGTGCCTGATGGTGTGAAAGTGTCCACCGTGGAAGTCAATGATAAGGGTAAAATTATTATGAGTGAAGTAGGTCCTGTGATTCCAGGAAGCAAGGCATATCTTGTGGAGGCTTCCGAAGCCAAAGAATATACATTCGCCGTTACCACCGAAGAGCCTTCTGACGTAACACTTGGTCTTCTTGAAGATAACATGCTCTATCCCTCAGTGAAGGGTGCTCAGACCTCAATAGTGCCTTACGGCATTGGTGAAGATAGTGATTACACCTTCTACAAACTTGCCAATGGCAAGAAGGCCAACAGCGTAGGCTTCTATTACGGAAAAGAATATGGCGAACCCTTCGAGTCGACGAAAGAGAACGGTGCATTCCTCGCAGTGCCAAAGGACACCTATGACCCCAGCGCAAGTGCTAATCCGGGAGTTATCCTCATTAATCCAGACGATGATGTTGACGGCATCCAGGGCATCAGCACCTCTGAACTGAAGAATGCTGAGGTTTACACCCTCACCGGCGTGCGTGTACAGGGCAACCTGCAGAAGGGCATCTACATCGTCAACGGACGCAAGCAGGTGATTAAGTAGGGTTAAGAAAATTCAAAACAAAAGGTCACATAACTATTGAACATTATGAGAGAATACATCAAACCACAGACAGAGATCGTAGCATCGGATATGCCTATTATGGCTGCCGGAATGTCTGGACTCAACACTGAGGTGGGTACCGGTGAGTTCGCCAACACCACCGATTTCGAGAGCGATCTCCAACAAGTTGAGAAAAAATCTCTTTGGGAGGACTAACATCCCTTCATCCCTCTTGGTGAAGAGGGCCTGACAATAACGGGGCGAGCACCACAGCGGTGACTCGCCCCGATTATTTTGTAGGACAAGTCGGACGGGTCGGGCAACCGACAATGTTAAAAATGGTGAAAATGTTGCTTGTTCGTGCAAAACGGATTACCTTTGCACAACTATGCGGATACCGCTGGCTGTCATGGGCATCCTCCCATTGATTGGCCAGTCCGCCACACCAGCCGCAATGGTGGAATTGGTAGACACGAGGGACTTAAAATCCCTTGGCCAGGAATGGCCGTGCGGGTTCGAGTCCCGCTCGCGGCACTTTTTATTACCTCCCCCTATGAGACACTTTCCCTACATATTGTTCATGGCGATGCTGTGTGTGGCATGCGGCGTGGACAGCGGTCATTTTAAACTTTCCGGACGGTTTCTCAACATGAATCAGGGCGAGTTTTACATCTATAGTCCTGATGGAAAGATTGATGGCATCGACACCATCAAAGTGGTGGGCGGCCGTTTCACTTTTGAAAGGCCTTGTGAGCGTCCCGCCTTGATGATGCTCGTCTTCCCCAATTTCTCTGAGCAGCCCATCTTTGCCGAACCCGGTAAGAGCGTGGATATCAAGGCAGATGCATCGCACATGAAGGAGATGGAGGTGAAGGGCACCAAAGCCAACGAGCAGATGACGGCATTCAGGCGACAGGCTGCATCGGCATCGCCTCCGGAAATCATCAAGATGGCGGAGGAGTTCATCAATGAGCACCCAGATTCGCCTGTGGGTATGTATCTCCTGAGAAAATATTTCGTGCAGGGCATAACGCCTGATTACAAGCGTGCCGCCATCCTGGCGGAGAAAATGCTGGAGAAGCAACCCAAAAACGGAGAGCTTATCATCCTTGCGAGACAGTTGGAGCAGTTGAAAAACGGCATGGTGGGCACGAAAGCGCCCCGTTTCAGCGGTTCACGCTTAGGAGGCGGTTCGGTGACGGAGGCCGACCTGGGCGACGACATCGCCGTGGTCAGCACCTGGAGCAGTTGGAGCTACGAGAGCATGGAGATGCAGCGGCAGTTGCGCCGCAAGGCTAAGGCATCAGGAGGGCGTATCCGACTGGTGGGCATCTGTCTTGATGCCGACAAGAAGGCATGTGAGCGGGTAGTGGAGCGCGACACGCTCGACACCTATCCCATCATCTTCGACGGTCAACTTTTCGAGTGTCCCGCCATGAAGCAGATGGGACTTTCCACCGTACCCGACAATGTGGTGTATCACCATGGCAAAATAGTGGCGAAGGGCCTGAACCTCAATGAACTCAAGCAGAAACTGGATGAGTTGTGAGAGGTGAGAGGTGAGAAGTGAGAGGTAAGAGGTGAGAGGGCGGACGTGTCGGACGAGTCGGACATGTCGGACAAAATACATAAAAGAATAAAAGATGCTTGCGAAAACCTATTGTGCGGCAGTGGTGGGCCTTGAGGCAACCACCATTACCATTGAGGTGAACATGACGCGGGGCGTGATGTTCAATCTCTCTGGTCTGGCTGATGCTGCCGTGAGGGAAAGTTACTCGCGCATCACCGCCGCGCTGCCCAATGTGGGATACAAACTGCCGCTGTCGTGCCTCACCATCAACTTGTCGCCGGCGGATATCAAGAAGGAGGGAAGCAGTTACGACCTCTCCATCGCCATCGGCATCCTTGCCGCCCATGGCAAGATACCTGTTGCCAACCTCGACAAATACATGCTGGTGGGGGAACTGGGGCTTGACGGTAAGCTCAAGCCCATACGCGCCGCATTGCCCATCGCCATCAGGGCGAGGAAGGAGCATTTCAAAGGTCTCATCGTGCCGCGAGACAACGTAAGGGAGGCTGCGGTGGTCAACAACCTGGAGGTGTATGGCATGGACGACATCACGCAGGTGGTGGCGCTGCTCACAGGTGCTGAGCACCCCGAACCCACCGTGGTGGACACCCGCAAGGAGTTTTATGAGCAGCAATATAATTTTGAACTCGACTATGCCGATGTGCGCGGACAGGAGAATGTGAAGCGCGCCTTAGAGGTGGCTGCTGCGGGAGGACACAATATCATCATGATTGGTCCCCCAGGTAGTGGGAAGTCGATGATGGCGAAACGCCTGCCCAGTATCCTGCCGCCGCTGTCGCTCGCCGAGAGTCTGGAGACCACGCAGGTACACTCCGTGGCGGGCAAACTGAGCCGCGACACGTCGCTCATCTCACAACGGCCTTTTCGTGCGCCCCATCACACCATCTCACAGGTTGGACTGTGTGGCGGTTCGCTCAGCGCACAACCCGGTGAGGTGTCTTTAGCACACAATGGGGTACTCTTCCTTGACGAACTCACTGAATTTTCAAAGCAGACGCTTGAAGTCTTACGCCAACCCTTGGAGGATCGCAAAATCACCATCGCACGGGCGAAATACACGGTGGAGTACCCCTGTTCGTTTATGTTTGTGGCATCGATGAACCCCTGTCCGTGTGGTTACTATGGCGACCCCACCCATACCTGTGTGTGTACACCGGGACAGATACAGCGGTATATGAGCAAGATATCGGGTCCGCTGCTTGACCGCATCGACATCCAATGTGAAATCTCCGCCCTGAGTTTTGAGGACATCTCAAAAGCAGCACCCGGTGAACCGTCGTCGGCTATCCGTGAGCGGGTCATCAAGGCTCGTGCCATCCAGGAGGCGCGCTTCAGCTCCCTCCCCAAACGACAAAACGACCAATCTTCCAACTCCCCAGGTTCCCGCATCCACTGCAACGCGCAGATGACGGAGCGGATGATACACCAATATGCCGAACCTGATGCCAAGAGCCTCGAACTCCTACGTCTCGGCATGGAGCGCCTCAAACTCTCGGCACGCGCCTACAACCGCATCCTCAAGGTGGCACGCACCATCGCCGACCTTGACAACTCGGAGCGCGTGCAGAGCCACCATATCGCCGAGGCCATCGGCTATCGCAACCTTGACCGCGGTGACTGGGCTGAGCGTGGGATGTAGCCGGACGATTCTGACGATTCTGACGATTCTGACAAGTCGGAGAATTTATTATCAACTAATCAATAATTTAAAAACAATGAAAACGAGTCAATTGTTACGCAGAGCTATGGCCACGGCTGCAATGGTGGCCTTTTGCCTGACAGGCATGTGCATCACCACCGACGACACACCCGCCTCAAGGGTGGTGGAGGAGGGCGGTACAGGTCCTTATAAGGCTATCATGAAGGAAGACCCGACCCTCAAGGCCCATACATTGTTTGTTCCGCAGGACCTCTCCAAATTCGGTCCCAAGAACCTCCTTCCCGTTTTGGTGTGGGGCAATGGGGCATGTGCCAACTCTCCCTTTGAGCACTACAAGTTTCTCAATGAGATTGCCTCATACGGCTATGTCGTGCTTGCCACAGGTTTCTTCCCCGAGGAAGGACAGCGCTATCGCGGTCCGATGTCGACCACAGAACAGCAGATAGAGTCGATGGACTGGATTATTGCGCAGAATTCAGACAAGAATTCGCCTTATTACAACAAGATTGACGTGAAGAACATCGCCGTAGCCGGTATGTCGTGCGGTGGACTGCAGACCTTATTCAACTGCGCCGACAGCCGCATCAAGACGCTGATGATTTGCAACAGCGGACTGTTCAACCAAGAGAATGCCGGCAGCGCAGTAGGTGGCATGCCCATGCCTCCCAAGTCAAAACTGAAGGAAATCCACTCCTCCATCATCTATATCCTTGGTGGGGAGAAGGACATCGCTTATGCCAATGGTATGGACGACTTCCACCGCATCGACCATGTGCCGGCCTGCGCCGCGAATTTACCTGTGGGACATGGCGGAACCTACGCACAGCCACATGGTGGTGAGTTCTCCGTGGTGGCTCTGGCATGGCTCAACTGGCAACTCAAGGGTGACTCCCAGGCTGCCAAGATGTTCAAGGGCACCGATAACGAACTCTCCAAACGAGAGGGATGGACGTTGGAGAAAAATGCCTTGATGGAATAAGGTCTTGAGGTTGTAGAGAAAACACTTTACTTCAGTTTCACCACTTCAAGGAGTTTCACCTTGAAAATCAGTGCGGAGTAGGGGGGTATGTTTTTTGACCCTTCTGCTCCGTATCCTAATTGCCAGGGGATATAAATCTCCCAGGTTGAGCCTTCGGGCATGAGTGTGAGCGCGTTCTGAAGGCCGGGAATGACATTAGCCACGGGGAGTTCCATGACATCCTTGCCCCAGTGTGACTCCACCAACTTGCCGTTGGTCAGCCTCACCTCGAAATTCATCTTCACACGCTTGCGCTTGTTGGGCTTGTTGCCGGTGCCTTCCTGCAGCACCTTGTATTGGATGCCGTTCTCCTCCACCACACCATCTTTCTGCTTGTTCTCCTCCATCCAGCGGTCGGCGGGGAAGGTGTCGCGCACCACGGCGACAGCGGCTGCGGTGTCTTTCTCTTCGGAAGCGGCTTGCTGTGCTGCCTCCTTGTTGTTGCTGCCTCCACATGAGGCGATAATCATCATGCCTGCTGCAGCCATGAAAAATAAGGTCTTTCTCATAGTTGATTGTTTTTAGTGTCTGACAAGTCCGACAAGTCTGACGGGTCTGATGGGTCTGACGAGTCCGACAAAATGATAGTGCAAAAATACACTTTTCTCTTAAATAGACAAGTGTTTTTGAGAAATAATTATCTTTTCCGACAAGTCCGACAAGTCCGACAGGTCTGACAAGTCCGACAAGTCCGACAGGTCTGACAGGTCCGACAAGTCTGACAGGTCTGACAAGTCCGACGGATTAGGCAAGTGATTAGACTATAGCAAATACTATTTGATGCCTCTTTTTGGGAGTTTGCGAAATAATGTGTAATTTTGCACAACAGATACGGCAGAAGTCAGTGAGGACAAGGACATGAGCCGCATCACATACCTTTATCATAGAAAGAATATGAACAACCTCAAGAACGAATTCGCCAAGAAACTGCTGGCCATCAAAGCCATCAAATTGCAACCCAACGCCCCCTTCACATGGGCATCGGGATGGAAGTCACCCTTCTACTGCGACAACCGCAAGACTCTCTCCTTCCCCGAACTGAGGACATTTGTCAAACTTGAACTCACCCATGCTGTGCTCGAGCATTTTCCCGAGGCAGAGGCCGTGACTGGAGTAGCCACGGGCGCCATCGCCCAGGGCGCTTTCGTCGCCGATGCCCTCAACCTGCCGTTTGCTTACGTCAGGAGCAAACCCAAGGACCACGGTCTGGAAAACCTTATCGAGGGAGAGCTGAGAAAAGGGATGAAAGTCGTGGTCGTGGAGGACCTCATCTCCACTGGCGGTAGCAGTCTCAAGGCTGTCGAGGCCATCCGCAAATATGGTTGCGAGGTGGTGGGCATGGTAGCCTCTTATACCTATGGTTTTGACGTGGCAGAGAAAGCCTTCGCCGATGCAGGTGTCAAGTTGGTAACCCTCACCGATTATGACCATGTCGTCGCCACAGCGCTTGAGACAGGCTATATCGCCGACAGTGATATCCAATTGCTCAACGATTGGCGCAAAGACCCGGCAGGTTGGAAATAAAGAGAAGATTATGGAAACAAAATTTGAAAGCAGCATCAGAGAAATTCCCTACTCACAGGAAGCCGTCTACCACCGACTCAGCGACTTGCAGTTGAGTGAGGAGGTGCGCGACCGTCTGCCTGAGGAGCAGCGAGATGAGATTATTTTCTCCAGCGACTCCATCACCATGAGCGTCCCGCCTGTGGGCAGCATCTCCATCCGCATCTGCGACAGGGAAGAGCCCAAGACCATCAAATATGAGACGGTGAGTTCACCCCTGCCCTTCAACCTTTGGGTGCAGTTGCTGCCCCTCACCGAGACGACATGCAAGATGAAACTCACCATCAAGTCCGACCTCAACCCCTTTGTCAAGGGCATGATATCCAAACCCCTGCAGGCTGGTTTGGAAAAATTGGCAGACGCCATCGCAGCCGGACAGTATGAGTAGTTTTTAGTTCATAGTTCATAGTTATTAGTTCATAATTGTAGTTCATAGTTGTTGTGTCAATGAAACTTTGGGAGAAAGACTTTTCCATCAACAGTGAGATAGAGCGCTTCACCGTGGGGCGCGACCGTGAGATGGACCTTTACCTGGCACCTTATGATGTGCTTGGGTCGATGGCGCACATCACCATGCTGGAGTCCATCGGACTCCTGGAAAGTGATGAGCTGCGGCAGTTGCTCGCCGCCCTCCGCGACATCCATGCCCTGTGCATGAAGGGAGAGTTTGTCATCGAGGAAGGTGTGGAGGACGTGCATTCACAGGTGGAACTGATGCTCACCAGGAAACTGGGTGACATGGGCAAGAAGATACACAGCGGACGGTCGCGCAACGACCAGGTGCTCGTCGACCTGAAACTCTTCACCCGCCAACAGCTGAAGGACATTGCCGAGGCCGTCAAGGTGCTCTTCGATGAACTTATTGCCAAGAGCGAGCAATACAAGGATGTGCTTATGCCGGGATATACCCATCTCCAGGTGGCGATGCCCAGTTCGTTCGGACTGTGGTTTGGCGCCTACGCCGAGAGTCTTGCCGACGATATGCTGTTTCTGCAAGCCGCCTACCGCATGACCAACCGCAACCCCTTGGGCAGTGCCGCCGGATATGGCAGTTCGTTCCCCCTCGACCGCACGATGACCACACGTTTGCTGGGTTTTGACTCGATGGACTACAACGTAGTATATGCCCAGATGGGAAGAGGGAAGATGGAGCGCAATGTGGCATTTGCCATGGCGACTATCGCCGGAACGGTGGCAAAACTTGCTTTTGATGCCTGCCTCTTCAACAGCCAGAACTTCTCCTTCGTCCGTCTGCCAAAGGAGTGTACCACGGGAAGCAGCATCATGCCGCATAAGAAAAACCCCGACGTGTTTGAACTGATACGTGCCAAGTGCAACAAGTTGCAGGCTCTGCCACAGCAGGTGACACTCATTATGAACAACCTGCCAAGCGGTTATTTCCGCGATCTGCAGATTATCAAGGAGGTATTCCTCCCGGCATTTGGCGAACTGTTGGACTGTCTGCAGATGGCCGCCTATATCATCAACAAAATCGAGGTCAATGAGCATATCCTCGACAATCCGCTCTATGACCCAATCTTCTCTGTCGAGGAAGTCAACCGTCTCGCTGCTGCCGGTATGCCGTTCCGCGATGCCTACAAGAAGGTGGGACTGGACATCGAGGCGGGTCGTTTTGTGCCCGACAAACAAATTCACCATACCCATGAGGGAAGTATCGGCAACCTATGCAATGACCGCATCAGCGATCTGATGCAGCAGACATACGACGGCTTCCATTTCGAGCGGATGACTGAGGCGGAAAAAGCATTGCTGTCATGAGAAAACTCCTTGTGTTGCTTGCCTTCTGCGCCCTGTTGCCCACAGCTTGTGGCGATGCTGAGAATGAGTTTACTGTTGGTGCCTGCTATTTCATTTTCGACAACAGCGTCCATCAGGATGCCACGTTGGCAAGTGCGATGAACGTGATGGCACCAGGCACATTCTGCACCATCACCAAGACGATGAGGGGCGGTGCCCAATGTTTCGACTTCGTCAACAGTGCGGGACAGACGAGCAGCAAGAATCTTAATGCTATTGACACCAAGCGCACCCTTATCCTGGGCTACAACGACGGTATCATCGTGGGGTTTGGTACGCTTAACAACCCAGCCGTCTTCTACGCTTTCGATCGTGAGTGTCCCAACTGTTTCAGCCCCAACGACATACCCATTCGCAGCAAACCTCTTAAGGTGAGCACCAATGGTCTGGCCTCCTGTGCCGTCTGTCACAGGCAATATGACCTCAACAATGATGGGTTTATCTCTTCGGGTGATTCTGGGAAACGCCTCACCCGATACCGTGCCGCCACCACAGGACCCTTTGGAGTGCTGTCGGTGAATTAAAGTTGAAAGGAGTGTAGGAGTATAGAAGTGTAAACTCCCAAGATTAAACTTGTATTATTTTACCACGCCCAATGACATGACGCTGACGCGAAGACCGCCTGCCGCCAGCATGGGTTTCACACAAGAACAGATGGTGGCTCCAGAGGTGACGATGTCGTCAACCATCAGCACATGACAGTCCTGCAGACTGGTTTTTCCTGTCAGTCGAAACGCATTCTCCACATTCTCCATTCGCTCACGCAGGCTTTTATGGGTCTGGCTCTCCTTGAAACTGATTCTCTCCACTGCGTTGCAGACGATGGGCAGTCCTGTCACCGCAGCCACACCGCGGGCAACAGCCTCACTTTGGTTGTAGCCACGTTGTCGTTGTCGCTTCCTTGCCAGCGGAACGGGTATGATGAGGTCGATGCCCTCAAAAAATCCGTCAGCTGCAAATTCCTCCGCTGCCATGTGCCCCATGAACTCGCCAATCTCGGGACGGTCGTTGTATTTCAGCTGATGGATGATGCGGCTCACCTCCGACCCTGCCTCATAGTAGAACAGTGCTGCGGCACGCTCGATGGGTATGCGTCCCCAGAAACGGCGCGCCATCGGATTGTCTGTGCCCTGAGCGGCAAAAAAAGTGCGGGGCAGGTGAAGGTTGCATGAAGTGCAGAGCACCTCCTCCTCGATGCCCAGGCGGGCACCGCACACCACACAGGCATCGGGTGAGATGAGGTTGAGCAGCCTATGCCAGAAACTAATCATCGTTGTCGTCTCCTTCCTCCACCTCAAGGTCGTCGACATCCAGGCATTGGCGGATGATGTCGAAGGTGAAGCCGCGGCTCATGGCAAAACGCATCAGTCGGCCGCGCAGTTCATAGTCGCTCATGCTGCCCAACTGTCGGCGGCGTGCCTTCAGCAGCGGACGAAGCACCTCGAGGTAATCGGCATCCTCGGTCTCGTTGAGCACGGGCAGATATATGTCGCGGCTGATGCGCTTTGCCATCAGTGCCTGTTCCACCTTTCGGCGTCCCCATTTGTTGTGTCTGATTTTATCGCGGATGAATGCTCGGCAGTAGCGTGTCTCGTCGATGTAGCCCTCACTTACCAGATATGCCATGATACGCGCCTGAGCCTCGGCGCTGAGTTCCCAGCGCCGCATCTTCTCGGTCATCTCCCATGAGCAATGCTCAGCCTGGGAACATAGTGTGGTGAGGCGAAAGAGCGCCTCTTGTTCGGTGAGTTCTTTCATTGTGTCTTTTTATTTTAGTCTGACAAGTCTGACAAGTCTGACAAGTCCGACGAGTCCGACAGGTCCGACAGGTCCGACGGACCTTTTATTTTGGGGGGATTATGGGCTCTGACAAATCTTGTCTTTCCAAAATCATCGTCGTGGGTGGCGACATCTCGGTATCCCCCTTCGGTGAGCAGACGTGCCACATCCTCCGTATAGGCGGCATTGCATTCGAAGAAAAGCAAGCCATCAGGACTCAGATGGGTGGCAGCATAGTGTGCGATGGCATCATAGAAGCATAGCGGGTCGGTATCAGGGACAAAAAGAGCCTCGTGTGGCTCATGGCGCAGCACATTGGGGTGCATGTCGACCGCCTCGTGGCGGCAGATATATGGAGGATTGCTGACAATGATGTCGTATGGGGGTGTGCCGGAGTTTCCGGATAATCCGGAGTTTCCGGGGAGAGCGGCAAGCTTTCCTGAGGCGGAAAGAATATTACATTGCTCGGTGATGATGTGGGCACCGAGACTGTCGGCATTGCGCCGCGTCACCTCAAGGGCTTTGGGGGAGATGTCCCATGCTGTCACCTGAGCACCCTCTATCTCCAAAGCAAGGGTGACAGCGATACAGCCGCTGCCACAGCCGATGTCGAGGATGCGGGGAGCTTTTCCACTCTCCTCCTTTGGCGGCAGCGGGGTAGATGCTGGGGCAGTGCTTTCCACTATCCACCGGCACAGCACCTCAGTCTCGGGACGTGGAATGAGCACACCCGGACTGACGTGAAATGTCCTTCCATAAAACTGCGCCTCGCCCAACACATATTGTATGGGTTCGGATGCCTGGAGGCGGGATATCATCTTGTCCAGCCGCTCCTGTTGCTCTTCATCCAATTGGCTGGTGCCGTAGCATAGCAAATCGGACATGCTGATGCCAAACCGTGTTTCCATCAGCATACGTATCAGTGCACGTGCCTCGCCCGCTTCATAGAGCGGAACAAGTTGCTGCCATAGTTGCTGATAACTGAATCCTTCCATCTGATGATGACAATTGTATTGGCAAAGATAGTGAAAGCCGAATGCAATGCAAAACAAAAAAGACATTTTTTTGTTTTTGCATTGCTGAGCAGCATCCTATCTTCGACGTTAGTCAAAGCAGTGCGATTCAATTGAAAAGCAAAAGCAAAATCTTTGCTTTTTGCTCGCTTACTCGGATTTTTTATGCTATCTTTGCGTTTGCAAATCATGAGTGACATGTATGAGATGACGGAGATGCAGCAAGCAGCCATCGATGAACAATATATGCGGCGCTGCCTGCAACTCGCTGAATGCGGACTACTCACAACACGTCCCAACCCGATGGTGGGGGCGGTGATTGTGGCGCAAGGCCGCATCATCGGCGAGGGATTTCATGTGCGCTGCGGTGAGGGACATGCCGAAGTGAATGCCTTCGCATCGGTGAGTGAGACCGATGAACCGCTGCTTCATGAAGCCACCATATATGTCAGTTTGGAACCATGTGCCCATTATGGGAAGACACCACCCTGTGCCGACCTGATTGTCAGCAAGGGCGTAAGAAGGGTTGTCGTGGGATGTGTAGACCCCTTTGCCCGTGTACAGGGCAAGGGCATACAACGTATCCGTGAGGCAGGCATTGAGGTGAAAGTGGGGGTGCTTGAGGAAGAGTGCCGGTGGCTCAACCGACGCTTCTTCACCTTCCATCAGCACCACAGGCCCTATATCACCCTGAAATGGGCACAGACAGCAGACGGATTTCTGGATGACCATTTCCATTCTACAGCCATCTCGACTCCCTATACCAAAATGTTGGTACATCAGTTGAGGGCGGAGCACGACGCCATTCTCGTGGGAAAGGTCACGGAAGAGCGTGAGCATCCTCAGCTCAATGTGCGTCATTGGAGCGGTCCCGACCCCGTGAAGATGGTGCTCTCCTCCGACCATGGCATAGACAAGGTCTTTGAGGAATGTCAAGACAAACAACTGCTGTCGCTGCTTGTGGAGGGAGGTCGTGCTACCCTGCAGTCATTCATCAGTGCCGGTCTGTGGGATGAAATCAGGGTGGAGACAGGTACTGCCGTCGTGGGAGATGGCACACCGGCTCCATCTGTTCCTGCGACAGCCGTTCTGCGACAGCATGAGATGGCTGACGGCAATGTAATCACACACTATAATAAAGCATCAACCTAAAAAACAATGAGAATAATCAAGAACCAATCCTTTGGCGGTGAGCGCCCTCTCTTTGAGTCGCATGAGCTGCGCCTCGAAAATGTCACCATCACCGAGGGAGAGTCGGGCATCAAGGAATGCAGCGACATCGAATGTGACCACTGTCATTTTGAGGGGAAATATCCACTTTGGCATGTGGACAGGAGTCGGATTACCAATTGCTATTTCGCACCAGGCTCAAGGTCAGCCATCTGGTATTCCAATGACATGGAGATGGCCGACTGCGTGATTGACGGACCGAAATTTTTCCGTGAGATGCGCAACCTCAAGTTGCGTAACGTCACCATCAACGATGCTGATGAGACGTTTTGGAACATCGACGGACTGGATATCGACAACGTGGTGCTGCATGAGGGCACCTATCCGTTTATGGGCAGCCGAAACATCGTGGTCAACAACCTGAGGAGCGACAGCAAATATGTATTCCAATATGTGCGCAACGTGGTGATACACAATGCCCACATCGTCACCAAGGACTCATTCTGGGAGGTGGAGAATGTCACCGTATACGACTCCTATCTTGATGGTGAATATCTGGGATGGCATTCAAAAAACCTCAGGCTCGTCAATTGCCACATCGGGGGTGAGCAGCCTCTGTGCTACGCCCAAGACCTGGTGCTTGAGAACTGCACCTTCGACCCCGAATGTGACCGCGCCTTTGAGTATTCTACCCTGAAGGCCGACATACGAGGCACCATCAAGAGTGTGAAGAATCCTGCCAGCGGCATTATCGTTGCCGACGGATATGGGGAAATCATCCTTGATGAGAACATCAAACAACCCGCCAACTGCCAAATACTGACCAGATGATGAGACAACACGATTTTGACACACCCGTTGAGCGCCGCAACACCAACTGTGTGAAATGGGACTGTGAGGAGGCGCAAGGTGCCATTCCCATGTGGGTGGCAGACATGGACTTCCGCGTTGCACAGCCCATCATCGATGCCCTCATGAGACGAGTGGAGCATGGCGTGTTTGGATACACACAGGTGCCGCAAGCCTATTATGACGCCGTCGTCAGGTGGTTTGAGACCAGACACAGATGGCATATCGACAGCGAGTGGATGATTTACACCACCGGCGTGGTGCCGGCACTCTCTGCCGTCATCAAAGCCCTTACTCTGCCGGGAGACAAGGTGCTCATCCAGACCCCTGTCTACAACTGTTTCTTCTCCTCAGTGCGCAACAACGGATGTCAGGTGGAGGAGAATCCGCTCATCTATGAGGACGGCACCTACCACATCGACTTCAATGACCTGGAGTGCAAGGCAGCCGACTCAAAGACACGGTTGCTTGTGCTCTGCAACCCACACAACCCAGCCGGGAGGGTGTGGACATCGGAGGAATTGCAGCGCGTCAATGACATCTGCCAGAGAAACGGCGTGAAGGTTGTGTCAGATGAAATCCACTGTGAACTGGTCATGCCGGGCTACAGATTCACACCTTTCGCCTCTGTATCGCAGGAATGCCTCGACAACTCGATAACACTCAACTCCCCCTCCAAGTCGTTCAATATTGCCGGCCTGCAGACAGCCAACATCATCTGCAACGACAGCAGGGTGCGTGAGCGCATCGACCGCGCCATCAACATCAATGAGATATGCGACATCAACCCGTTTGGAGTGGAGGCGCTGATGGCGGCATACAATGAGAGCGGGTGGTGGATTGACCAGTTGTGCGCCTATCTCAAGGACAATTACGAAGCACTGAAGACATACATGGCCGACCATTTGCCCGAGGTGCGGGTCACCACGCTTGAGGGCACCTATCTCGTATGGTTGGATATACGTTCGTTGGGCATCACCAGTGATGAGGCCACCGAACAGTTGCTCAAGGAGGGGAAGGTGCTGGTCAACAGCGGCACCATGTATGGTGAGCGGGCAGGTGAAGGCTTTATCCGCGTCAACATCGCTTGTCCGCGCCAGCAGCTGATGCTTGCCCTTGAAAGCATGTGCAAAGTACTCAGCCAATAATTTTTAATCTTTAATTTTTAATCTTTAATCTTTTTCTATCTTCCAGGCATGGCTCTTATCAAATCCGTGAAAGGTCTGACACCAAAATGGGGAAAAGACTGCTATTTCAGTGAGAACGCCACCATTGTGGGCGAAGTGGAGATGGGCGACGAATGCTCCATCTGGTTTAATGCCGTCGTACGTGGCGACGTGGCTTACATCCGCATGGGAAACCGTGTGAACGTGCAGGATGGGGCATGCGTGCATGTCACCTATGAGGTAGGGCCCACCATCATTGAGGACGACGTCTCCATAGGCCACAACGCCACTGTGCATGCCTGCACCATCCGCAGGGGAGCACTCATTGGTATGGGCGCCACCGTGCTTGACAACGCTGAGGTGGGCGAGGGTGCCATTGTGGCAGCCGGTGCCTTGGTGTTGCAAGGCACGAAGATTGGTGAGCATGAGATATGGGGCGGTGTGCCGGCAAAATTTATCAAAAAGACAAAACCCGATCAGGCAGAGAGTTTTGCGGCTCACTATGTGGGATACTCCAAATGGTATTTGGAGGAGGATGGAAAAGGTCTATGACCGAATAGCGCTTAGTACCTTGGCGGTGGCACCCGCCTGTCCTTTGACGAAAGTGCCGGCAGTCTGGCTTGACTGACGAAGGAAATCGGCATCTGTGTCGAAACGCGACATCAGTTCCTCAAACATCTCGTAGTCGTCAATCTCAAAACCGCCTCCGCACTCAAGGAGACCCTGTGCTTCTTGGAAACGCTTGTTGTTGGGACCGAAGATGACAGGCATGTCCCATACCGCGGCTTCCAGCACATTATGTATACCCACGCCGAAGCCACCGCCTACGTATGCCACCTGTCCATATTGATAGATACTTGACAGCAAACCAAAGCAGTTGATAATCAGGCACCGTGCCTCGGAAGCTTCCTCGGGCGTGGTGTCGGTGTAGTGAACTGTGGGCATGTTGAGCAATGCGTGGATTTGTCGGAGATGGTCGTTGCCAATCACATGGGGAGCGATGATGAGACGCCAGTCGGGATGATTGTTGAAGAAGCGGATAAACACTTCCTCGTCGGGAGGCCAACTCGAACCAGCCACAAACACCTTGTGCCCTTTGCTGAATGCCTCTGCGATAGGCAATTGGCGAGCGGCTGCCTTGATTTGCAGCACCCGGTCGAAACGGGTGTCGCCCACCACGGTAGCATTGTGCAGCCCTAAGTCCTCAAGCAGACGACGGCTCTCCTCGTTCTGCACGAAGAAATGGGTGATGCAGCGCAGCACATGGGCGTATTCATGGCCATACCAACGGAAAAACACCTGACTGGGTCTGAAAATGCTCGACACACTATAGACCGGCACACCACGGTGGCGGAGAATATGAAGGTAGTTGTACCAAAACTCATACTTGATGAAAAAAGCCTTCACAGGACGCACCAGACGGAGGAAACGGATGGCATTGACCGGTGTGTCGAGTGGAAGATAGCAGATGATGTCGGCACCTTCGTAATTCTTGCGCACCTCATAGCCTGAGGGGGAGAAAAAGGTGAGCAGAATCTTGTATTCCGGGTTGGTTTTGCGAAAAGCCTCTATCAGCGGACGACCCTGTTCAAACTCCCCCAACGAGGCAGCATGAAACCAGATGTATTCTGCTCCAGGGATAACCGATTTGCGCAACACATCGAAAGCGGCGCGCTCTCCACGCCACATCTTGCGCACCTTCTCGTCGAAAAGACTGTAGATGGCGACGCCTGCCAGATAGAGATATATCAGGATGTTGTACAATGCCTTCCCTGTTTTCTGAGTTGGGGGATGCAGCCTATCGGATTAACCGAGCACTTTAATAGCTCGGCGGAGGCGGCGGACTGTCTCCTCGCGGCCGAGGAATGCAGAGATGTCGAACATACCAGGTCCCTTGCCAATGCCTACCAGTGCCAAGCGGAACGCATTCATCACATCACCCAACTTGTAACCCTTGGTTTCAATCCACGCCCGAACCACACGCTCCTGGTTCTCCAGAGAGAAGTCGTCGAGTGACTCAAGCAAGGAAGCCAACTCTTCCATCACCTGGGCAGAGTCCTCTTTCCAGCGCTTGCGCACCGTCTTCTCATCGTAGCTGGTGGGGGCGACAAAGAAGAACGAGCACAGCGGCCACAGTTCCTTCACGAAGTTGACGCGGTCTTTCATCATCGCCACCACCTGGATGATGCGCGACATGGGCTCCTCCACGCCATTGCCAGCAACTATGGGTGCAAACAGTTTGGCCACCTCCTCGTCGCTCTTGTTGAGCATGTACTCATGGTTGAACCAGATGCATTTCTGATAGTCGAAGCGGGCGCCCGACTTGGAGCATTTCGACAGGTCGAACAGTCCCACCAGTTTGTCCAAAGAATACACTTCCTGCTCAGTGCCGGGATTCCATCCAAGCAGCGCGAGGAAGTTGATGATGGCCTCAGGGAAATATCCGTCCTCTCGGTATCCGCTTGATATGTCGCCGGTCTTCGGGTCGTGCCATTCCAATGGGAACACGGGGAAGCCGAGACGGTCGCCATCGCGTTTCGACAGTTTTCCCTTGCCCTCGGGTTTGAGCAGCAGGGGCAGGTGTGCAAAGCGTGGCATTGTGCTCTCCCATCCCAGTGCGCGGTAGAGCAACACATGAAGGGGTGAACTGGGAAGCCATTCCTCACCTCGGATGACATGGGTGATTTCCATCAGATGGTCGTCGACAATATTGGCGAGATGGTAAGTAGGCAGTTCATCGGCGCTTTTGTATATCACCTTGTCATCAACCACATCGCTCATGATGCGTACATCACCTCGGATGATGTCGTCGATATGGACAGCCTCGCCTGGGGTGACCTTGAAGCGCACCACATACTGGGTGCCGTCGTCGATGAGCGCATCGACTTCCTCACGGGACATGGTGAGTGAATTGCGCATCATGCCTCGGGTGCGGGCATCGTATTGGAAATTGGGTATCTCCGCGCGCTTTGCTTCCAACTCCTCAGGGGTGTCGAATGCGATGTAGGCCTTGCCGTCCTCAAGCAGTTGGTCGACGTAGCGGCGGTAGATTTTGCGGCGCTCGCTCTGGCGGTAGGGGCCATAGTTGCCACCGATTGACACTCCCTCGTCGAACTTGATGCCGAGCCACATGAAAGACTCAAGGATATATTCCTCGGCTCCCGGAACGAGACGGGTGGAGTCGGTGTCCTCGATGCGGAGCACCAGGCTGCCTCCGTGTTGCTTGGCAAAAAGATAATTGTACAAGGCTGTGCGCACACCGCCGATATGTAATGGTCCTGTAGGACTGGGTGCAAAACGCACCCTCACTTTTCTCTCATTCATGACTGTTGAACTTATTTTCGTGCAAAATTAGTGCTTTTTTTCCGTAAAAGAAGAAATATCAGATTTTTTTCGTATTTTCGCCACATCAAACGCCAAAGAACAGCAAAATGAAGTTTCTAAGTATAGATAATCAATCAAGCATAGATGATAAGCCATCTCTCCTGTCGCGGATTACTATTGCCGTCCTCGTCGTGGCAACCACTTTATTAATCGTATACGCGCTGCCACGAAAGGTTGCTGAGAAGTATGCTTTTGGCGAGGAAATTATAAACAAGCCATGGGCGAACGAGAGAATTATTTCGGATGAGGATTTCCCGGTGTTCAAAAGTGACGAGAAGTTGAGGAGGGACAGTGCAGAACTTCGCAAGATCTACAAATGCGCCTACCAAAAGAACATGAATATAGGTGAAACTGCGATAAAAGATTTCAATACTGCTGTGGAGAATGACACTACGGGTGTGCTCAAGGTCTATCAGTCTTCGATAGTCAGAATACTTCATTCCATCTACGACAGGGGTATTATGAGCATGGAGGAGCGCGACAAGGTGCTGCGCGATTTTTCCGACTCCATCATTATCTATACCGACAAATATGGTGTCCCTGAGAATATCAATGACCTGCCCAAGGTGACAGAATTGTATGACAGGTTGTTTCTTGATGATGAACTGACACAGCACAAGGACGAATTGGAGAAATTCAACCTGAACAATTATGTGAGGCCCAATCTCATTTATGAGGAAACGACCAATGAGTCGCGCCTTCGCGACCTCTACAGCGGTATTGCTCCGACTACGGGAAGCGTAAGTGTGAATGAGAAAATCGTTGACCGTGGAGAGATTGTCAGCGAGGATATTTATCAGAAGATTGACTCATATTACAAGAAAAAAGGTGAGAAAGAAAAAGATGATGATGCCAGTATGCAAAACACGCTTATCGGACAGAGTCTTTTTGTCTTACTTTTCGTACTCCTTTATACCTACTACTTGAAGATTTATCGCAATGACTACTTCCAGAAGCCACGCAAACTACTCATGCTCTACCTGATGATTGTGGTCTTCTCTCTGATTGTCTCTTTCATGGTGAGAAGGATTCTGCTAAGTGTCTATATCATCCCATTTGCCATTGTGCCTATGATAACTCGCGTCTTCCTTGACGCAAGGACTGCGATTATGACGCATGCCACTACAATCATTATAGCCTCGGTGGCAGTCAGCGGACAATATGATTTTGTCATTATTGAGATGGCGGCTGGAATAGCAGCCATCTATAAACTTGGCGATATGTCGAAAAGGTCGAATCTGTTCCATGCGGCCATGGCAGCCACTGTATGTGCATTTGTAGTTTATTATGCATTGGAGGTGATGCAGACAAAGCAGCTTCGTGTAGCCGATGACAGCAGGTTCTTCCATCTCGCCGTCAGCGGCATTTGTCTGCTGTTGGCTTATCCGCTGATGTATGTTATAGAGAATGCCTTCGGATTCTTGTCGAAAATCACTTTTTACGAACTTTCCGACACCAATCAGCCGTTACTGAGGGCGCTGAGCGAGAAGGCACCCGGCACCTTTGCCCATTCCACCACGGTGGGAAACCTTGCTGCTGAGATAGCAAAGCGTATCGGAGCTGACCCATTGCTTGTCAGGACGGGGGCACTCTACCATGATGTCGGTAAAATGGAGAATCCGGCATTCTTTGTGGAGAATCAGGCTGGATTCAGTCCGCACAGCAGGCTCACAGAAAAGGAAAGCGCGAAAGTCATCATCGGACATGTGGAAAAAGGTCTGAAGCTTGCAGAAAAAAGTGGTTTGCCCGATGTCATCAAGGGATTCATCGTCTCTCATCACGGAAAAGGTATGACTAATTATTTCTATGTGAAATACAAGAATGCGCATCCGAAAGAGGAGGTGGATCCAGCTTTATTCTCTTATCCGGGTCCCAATCCAGAGACCAAGGAGCAAGCTATCCTTATGATGGCAGACACTGTTGAGGCTGCTTCAAAATCGCTTGATGAATATACCGATGAAACTATCAGTAAGTTGGTCAATGAACTGATAGATAGGCAGGTGAATGAAGGGTTCTACCATGACTGCCCCATTACCTTCCATGATATTGCTGTGGCGAAGCAGGTGCTCATTGAACGGCTCAAGAGCATCTACCATACCCGTGTCAAATACCCTGAAGAGCAAAAACCGCAATAAGTTTGTAGCGTAAGCATATGAGCATTTTTATCATCTTGGACAGACCTTCACATGCTAATGACAAGAAATGGCTTGTCGATGCCATGGAGAAGGCGATGATTCGTGAGGATACCCCAACCATACCCATCTATTCCTCGTTTGTCACCTCTGTTGCTTATAGGAGAGGATTGTGGGGAAAACTCAGGGTAGTATGTGAGTATTTGCGTATGAGTGTGAGGTTCCTCAGACAGTCACGCAAGGGAGATGTGGCGATATGCTGGACACCATTGATGACATACATCTTGTATTTGCTGATGCGCTGTAGCATGGCAAATAGGAAAATCGTGTCTCTGAATTGGTTGCATCCGTCACCAGGCAGGCTGATAAAATGGGTGGAGCGGAAAATCGTATCCGACCCCAGGGTACGGGCAGTTGTCAACACGCCTGCGACCATCGATTTGTTTGTGTCTGCTTTGGGTGTCAGCAGGCCTGATGCCTTCCGTTGCATCCCTGATGTCTACGACACCAGGATACCTTTTAATAAAAATGTCAGTCCGCATTTCGGCAGCCATTTCTTCACCGGAGGGATGAACAACAGGGACTGGGGGTTGGTCGTCGGTCTGGCAAAGGCCTTCCCACACCAGTCTTTCGTATGCTGTGCCCTAAAGGAAGATTTCTTTTCCTGTGTGGGTGATATTCCCGACAATATGAAGGTGATGTTTGACGTACCGTCTACGGAGTATTATCGTCTGCTGTCGGAGGCTTTTGCTGTTTTGCTGCCATTGCGGAGCAAACGGGCAAGCGGACTGATCAACATCATCCGGGCAGCACAGGAGGGCGTTTTGTGCCTGACTACCTCAATACCTGCTACGGAACAGTATTATGGTGAGGAGGTGAGGGATTTGCTCATGCCTTTCGATGCGTCTTCATGGGAAGAAAAGCTAAGGCAGATTTTGGCTTTTTCTGAAGATGCTTATATCAGCAAATGCCGCAGTTATTCCTCGTATATAGAGAAGGAATTCTCTCCCGAAAATGCTGTTGTGAAGATAATTGATGCTATACCATAGATGTTAATTAATGCTAAATAATAGGTGATAGTATAGGGAAAATTTGAACAATTTATTTACCTTTGCAAACAATTTTCAACCAACAATAATTAAAATGTGTAAAAAAAGATGGTTTGGAATGGCTTTGGCCATTCTTGTTTTCAGGACATCATTCGCAGGTGGTATTCTCACCAACACCAATCAAAGTGTTTATTTTCTTCGCAATCCGGCGCGTGATGCGGCTATCGGACTTGACGGCGTTTATTCCAATCCGGCAGGTGTGGCGTTCCTCAATGACGGTTTTCACCTGGGATTCAACTGGCAGTATGCCCATCAAACCCGCACCATCCGTTCGGTAAGTCCATTGTATACTATCGGATATAAGAACAACGGACTTGATACCAAGACCTTTGAAGGAGTGGCAAATGCTCCTTTCATCCCTTCGCTGCAGGCAGCATACAACAAAAATAATTGGAGTTTCCAATTCAATTTCTCGGTGCCTGGTGGTGGTGGCCAGTGTGAGTTTGACAAAGGACTGGGTTCGTTTGAAACTGTTGTCGGCGCCATAGCCAACCGTCTGATGTTTGTGTCCAACTCCCTTAACTCGCAGATTTCATCGTTGGGGGTCAGTGTTCCTTCGGTGACGGGATATGATGTCGACGGCTATATGCGCGGAAAGCAATATTATTTTGGAGTTCAGTTGGGTACCGCCTATAAGTTTAATGAGCATCTCTCGGTATATGGCGGATTGCGTCTGCTCTACGGAAGCGCATCGTATGAGGCACGTCTCAACAATATAAGGGTGATGAATGGCGACACAGGCCTTTCTCTGCCCGAGTATTTTGAGGGAGTGATTAAGGGCGTGACAGCTGCCAAGTCGGCATTGGCAGGTCTCAGTACACAAGTACAGGATGGCATCACGCAGTATGTAAACGGTTATATGGCTGCCGGAATGACTCGTGAGCAGGCCATGCAGACCCCAGAAGTGCAGGCACTCACTCAGAAAGGACAACAGCTGCAGGCTGCAGGACAACGACTGCAGGGGGTCAGCGATGAGGTGACTGCCAATGCGGAAACCCTTGCTCCCTATTCAAATGGAGTCAATTTGATGTCTGACCAGACTGGTTGGGGCATTGCTCCCATCATCGGTATTGACTACAAGACCGAAAAATTCAATCTTGCCGCCAAATATGAGTTCAGAACCCGTATGCGCATGAAGAACAAATCGTCGCTGAAGGAAGCTACGGTCATTGCTGCCACCAACAAGTTTGTGGATGGAACGGAGGTGCCCGAGGACGCGCCTGCCCAACTTTCTGTCGGAGCACAATGGTCGGTCACTCCCGATGTGAGGCTCAACCTTGGCTATCATCATTTCTACGATACTCATGCTCATTGGTATGAGCATACAGAGAAACTGCTTGATGGAGGCACCAACGAATATTTGGCTGGTGCTGAGTGGGACATCACCAAGAAATTGCAGGTTAGCGGTGGTGCGCAGATTACCCGATATCAGTTGACGGATGACTATATGAACGACATGTCGTTTGTTGTCAATTCCTGGTCGTTTGGCGTAGGCTTGGGTTATCAGGTCAGCGACAAGGTGAAACTCAATGCCGCTTATTTCCAGACTAACTACAGCGACTACGACAAGGTCACGCCCGAACGTACCATGGCAGGCCTGGGACTCACCATGCCTGAGCAGAAAGAGACATTCACCCGTACCAACCGCGTGTTGGGAGTTGGTGTGGAAGTGAATTTTTAGGAATTGGTGATTTTACTCATCAGAGGGATTGATGCGGCGTTGGATACTTCTGATTTTGTCGGCACGCGCCAGTGAGAAGATGCCGCTGTTGTGGTCGATGATTTCGAAAAGTGTCAGGGCGCGCTGCAGCAATCCCATATTGATGGGGTAGGTGCGCCATTCCGCCTCAGCATAATACAGTTCGGCAAGCATCTCCAGCCGTTGGTAGCGCTGCTCTTCAGGATAGTGCTGTAGGATATGCTCGATGGCATCTTCTGGTGTCGCATTCTGGTAGAATTCATACGAACCGAGGTATTGTTCATACATCTCGTGTATGGCCTTGCTTCGGTCTTCGATTTCCTTTTTCTCAAGTGCCCTTGCCAATGCAGCGAAGAATTCGCGGATGACGCGGATGAAATAGTCTTGTTGTATCATGTCTGATGGTTTATTCTGAGGATGATGCCGACTCCACGTATTGGTATAGTTGTCGATAGAAAGGATGGTGCCCCATTGTGGACGAGTCGCCGATGATGATGAGTTTCATTCGTGCACGGGTGATGGCCACGTTCATGCGACGCAGGTCTCGCAGAAAGCCTATCTGCCCCTCCTTGTTGGACCTGACGAGCGAGATGATGATGATATCGCGCTCCTGTCCCTGAAATCCATCAACGGTATTGATGCTGATGAGGTGGCGGTAGGGCTTGAAGAATGCATGTTGTCCGACGAGTCGGCGCAGCAACTGTACTTGTGCCCGATAAGGTGAGATGATGCCCACGTCGATGTGTTCATCGAGGATGCGCTGTCGCCCAATTTTGCTGAAGTAACTCTCAAGGGTGCTGACGGTGAGTGCCGCCTCTTCGCGGTTGATGCGCCCAAAAGACTCTCCGATAAACTCCTCTTGGCTGTCCATGTCCGATGTGTCAATCCATGTCATCGGGTGGTCATAGTCAAGGATGCCTCGATATTTGATTTGCGGTGCGCTCTCCACTTTCCCGCCATAGAAATAGTCGGATGAGAAACGCATGATTTGTTCGTTCATGCGATATTGCACCCGCAGCATAGCCACTACTTCAGGCTTGTTCTCCACAATGCGCTCCATGAGCGTTTTGGCCAACCCTCCCTTGAGGGCAGCCAGACTTTTGACAGTGGGTGGCAGTTGACAATGGTCGCCGGCAAAAATCACTCGGTTGGCCTTGCGTATGGCTATCCAACAGGCTGCCTCAAGTGCTTGAGCCGCCTCGTCAATGAACAGGGTGGAGTAGTGCTGTCCGTCGAGCAAACGGTTGGCTGCCCCAGCAAGTGTGGAGGCGATGACATGTGCCTCGTTGAAAAGCTGGCTCTGGATGCGGAGTTCCAGTTCTGTGGCACGTGACTGCAGACGGTCCATCGCTTGATGATAGTTGTGCTTTTTCGGACGCTGTTTTCGCAGTTCCCGGATGGCACAACGTACTGCCCATAGGTCTGGATAGTCGGGGTGTGACTCAAAGCGTCGCTCATAGGTGAACGACAGCATTTTGTCGTTGACACGTGTGGGGTTGCCGATGCGAAGCACATGAATGCCGCGGTCGGTCAGCTGTTCGGAAATCCAGTCAACAGCCATGTTGCTTTGTGCGCATACCAAAACCTGGCTCTCACGACGCAGTGTTTCATTGATAGCCTCCACGAGTGTGGTGGTCTTGCCTGTGCCGGGAGGGCCATGAACTACCATGACATCTTTTGCCCTCAGCACATTGTTGACCGCCTTTTCCTGTGTGGGGTTGAGCCAAGGGAGCCGAACGGTGGAAAAAGAGAATGCAGATGCTGGTGTGCGTGAGTAGAAAAGGTTGCGCAGATAGGCGAGGCGGTTGTCTCGGGCGTTCATCACCCTGTCAAGTGCTTCGAACATCAGACGGTAGGTGGTCTCGTCGAAGAACAGTTGCACACCGATATGTTCGCCATGCTGTACCTCAGTAGCGGTCGCCGTGTCGCCAACAATCACCACCATGCGGTTGCCGTCGGCATAGTTCACCATGCAGGTCTGCTTGAAATAGTTGATTTTTGTTTCTCCCTGTCCGTTCTCTGTCATGCGGAAGAAGCAAACAGGCCTTCCGTATTCGAAATTGTGCTCAATGTCAGTGTCCTGGGTGCGGTAGATTTCCATCACCAACTGATTGAGTGAGTTGTAGTAGGTCACGCCACCCCTGATGGGATACCATGCGTCGCCTCGCTTCACTTTGCGCTGAAGGCCTATCGCTTCCGTCTGTCGGCGGTAGGCTTCACGCTCGGTGGCGTATTCTATCTCGAGCAACAGCCGTTGCTGGCGAAGTGAAAGGAGGGCTTGGCTGTCAGGCATTAGTGGCGTTTTTTGTTGGACAAGTCGGACGGGTTGGACTATTTGAATTCGTAGATGGGTTGGACGTATGGTGAATGATAGATGTCGGAAGGCAACCAGCATGTGCAGCCCATGCCAGGCAGGTTGAAAGTATGTGCCGGGGGACCGGTGAGTTCTATCCCAGCCTTACGGTAGCATTCCATCACCAGTTGGGTGCAGTACATACGGGTGGTGTCGCTGTCGTCGTATTGATGGTCGAAGAGAACCTTTCTGTGGTAGATGGCCATGGCTGCATCAGCCGCTGTGCGAGCAGCAACGGAGTCGGTGGGGCGGCACACCTCGCCTAATGAGGCATTGATTGTGGAGAAAAATTTTGCTGCGGGCTCCATCTTTACGCGGTCTGGGTCTCCCTCGTAATCGGGCTCTCCAGGAACAGCATGCACCACCATAATATATCCAGCAGAATCAGTCACTATTCCGATATGTGAGAAACGGCCTCCATGGTCGGCTACCAGTACGGCATGACTGGTCAATCCTGTTCCCCTGCGGAATACGAGGTCTCCGGCGCGCAGATGGCAACTGTCGGGGAGCAGGGTGTGCTCTTCCTCGACCGTCTTGTCGGTGCACGTTGCCATCGGGAAGACAAGAGCTAACAGTGTCAGATATGGCAGCAATCGTCTCATGGCAGTGGGAGCAGTCCTTCCCAGCGGACATCCCATGAGCCGTCGTCGGGGAAGCCTGGATTGTGGCGTTCCTCACCATCCCATCCGGCGCACATCATAGCCACGGCGGTGAGCAGACCACCATTGCCAGGCAGGTATATGCGCAGGCGACCGTCCTGGTAGTTGTGTCCGTTGGGCAGATAGGTGTTGGTGCGCTGAGGGGTAAGCAAGGCATCGACCGCATGCTGTGGCTCACCCATGCGGGCGGCATTCATGGCCGTCATGGGGAAGTCCCATCCCCAAGTTTTGTCCCAATTCCAGTTGTGCAGCACCCAGTGCAGGGTGTTGCGCATGATGTCGTTGTCGCACTGTGGTGTGGCAGGCAGGATGCCTACAGCCCCAAGGACAGCCATATGGTCGCTGGTGAATCGAATGTCCTCATAGGTCTCGGGTGCTGTCTCGGCAGCCAAATACAGACTGTCCTTGGCAGCAAGAGGTGAGAGCCTGTTGATGAGCTCATCGTATTCGCTGCTTCGGGGAATGCCTTGCCGCTCCCGCCACAGTTGGGCAAGTTGCATGGCAAAATGCCAATACGACAGTTCAAAAGGTGGGTTCACAGTCTCAGCGGCACGCAGTGTCTCCTGTGCGGGAATGCATCCCTTGAGCACGTAGCGGTCGCCTTGATAATCGTATGTGGCAAACGACTGCATGAACTCTGCTGTCTCGGAAACTATTTCACTGTATTTGTCGAGGATGCGTGCCCGGCCGAGAGAGTCGGCAGCACGGTAGAGCAGTTCGGCAAGATAGATGGGATGCGGCTGTTGCCAGATGAGGAAACTGCCTACCTTGGATGGTGCCTCTGTGCCCGACGGGTCGGTCATTTTCATCCACCTGACACCTTTGAATCCTTGCCGATGGGCTATCTCACGTGCGATGGGGCGCACGTTGAAATACCAGTCGAGAGAATGCTCGAGAATCTCAGGATGTCCCCAGAGGGCAAACTGTGCCTGATGCCACCAGATCATTTCCAGATGGAACTTCCCGAACCATGAGTTGTAGGTGAGACCCGTTTCCTGTGGCGGTTGGTCGCCGCCATCGTTGACGGCAAGCAAATATTGGCTGAGCACCACACGTCGCTCCAGTTCGCTGGCACGTGGGTCGGTGCATTGTGAGAAGTCGATGATGCCCCCTTTGCGCCAATAGTTCTGCCAGTATTGTGCAGAAGCGGCGGCTACCTCGTCAAAGCCCAGCAGGCGTCTGTTGGGGTCTTTCTGCTTGTAGAACTCCACGGTGAGGGTGGTCAGTTGGTCGGGACAGCTGAAATGCTGGCTGTTCCACAAGGGATGGTCGCCTTGGCGGTTGACATAGTGATGCCGCCCTTTCTCCCAGTGGATGGTGACGTAGTAGTCGGCATTGTCGAAACGAGATTGTCCGTCGAGGATGCGTTTGAGTGTGTCGGTGCGTGCAGCACCGCGTCCGTCGAAACTGGTGATATTGCGCTCCCACTCCTCCCAGTCGCAGGCATCATCGGTGTGTTTGCCGGTGGGGTAGGGGAAACGGAAAAGGAGTTGTTTGCTGGGGTCATCAGACTCCACGCGGGTAGCGATGAGGTCGCGTGTAGGGTGGCAGACAGTCTGTACATGATAGCGGTGCCCCCGGTAAGTGAAGCGGCTGTCGATGAGACCTGTCCAAAGGTCAAGTGTCTGGTCGATGTCATTGATTTCAGCGGCATCGAGAAGGAGTCCCACGGCACCCAGATGCATCCGATGGGGATTCTGGCGATACCACTCCGAGGCTTCTCGCTGTCGACCAGCCTCATTGAACTGGGTAGAATAGAACTCGGTGTGGCCATGTCCGAAATCGTAGGCCTTCAATGCCTCTTCAGGACGGTAGTTCTTGGGGTTGTCGAAACTGTGCCAGCCCCAGTCGCTCATCGTACCAAGCGGGACACCTTTTGAATACAACTCGGGGAATGACTGCAGGCCAGTGGCGTCCACCGTCATGGCAAAACCGCCATTTCCCACGGTAAGAGAGGCCAGTGTGTCAAGGTTTGTTACATGGGGGTTGTGTCGCCTTACCACCGCCTCACGGTCGATGGGTTGGGATAGTGCTGGTGTGGTGACACACAACAGCAAGGCGATGAGTAGTTTGCTTGTCATGATAGTTGTGATTGTGAATGCAAATTTAGCGAAAAAACTGCGCAGCATGCTCGTGTTGTCGTTAATGTGTGTTAAATCGGTTCTCATGACTGCAAAATAAAAAATGCAGCCAAAATGGCTGCATTAGTATTATTCTTACAAAGTAAATCGGAAATGTCAGAATATCTGATGACGGCTTAGCACTGTCTCGATAATCGGTGCCATATCATAGTATTTGTACTCAGCCAACCTTCCTCCGAAAATGACATTGGGTGTGGAAGCAGCCAATTGACGGTATTGTTCAGCCAATTTGTTGTTTCGCTCGTCGTTGATGGGATAGTATGGTTCCATTCCCGGCTGCCATTCTGTGGAGTATTCCTTCGAGATGATGGTTTTCGGATGATTGTAGACTTCCTGCCCGAACATCTCGAAGTGTTTATGCTCAATGATGCGGGTGTAGGGAACAGATGCGTCGGTATAGTTGACGACAGCATTGCCTTGGTAATTGGGCTTGTCGATAATCTGCTGCTCAAAACTCACGGTACGGAAGTCGAGTTTTCCAAAGCGGTAGTCGAAAAATTCATCGAGCTGACCTGTAAATACTATCTTTTCAGCTACTGCCTCCCAGTGTGGGCGGTCGGCGAAGAAGTCTGTATTGGTGCGAGTCTCTATGCCTTCGAGCAGTCCGTTGATAAGTTTGTTGTAACCACCGATGGGAATGCCTTGATAACGGTCATTGAAATAGTTGTTGTCGAAGACAAACCTGACAGGCAGCCGCCTGATGATGAAAGCGGGCAAATCCGTGCATTTCCGTCCCCATTGTTTTTCGGTGTAGCCTTTGATGAGCCGTTCATAGATGTCGTGCCCAATGAGCAGTTGGGCTTGCTCTTCCAGGTTGCGTGGCTCGGTCACTCCTGCGGTTTGCATGGAGATTAGGGCTTCCTTTCGCTGGTTGTCGATGATGGCTTTTGCTTCCTCAGGTGTGGTCACTCCCCACATCTGATGGAAAGTGTTCATGTTGAAGGGCAGGTTGTAGAGTTGGCCTTTATAGTTGGCTATGGGGGAATTGGTGTAGCGGTTGAACTCTACAATGTTGTTGACAAAATCCCATACCTCACGGTTGCTTGTGTGGAAGATATGGGCACCGTATTTGTGTACGTTGATGCCTTCCTGGTACTCACAATACACATTGCCGCCAAGATGAGGGCGCTTGTCGATGACAAGGCAGCGTTTGCCTTGTCGATGTGCCAGATAGGCAAAAGTGGCACCATAGAGTCCGGAGCCGATAATGAGATAGTCGTAATTCATGGTGTTTCTTTTTTATTTGTTGTCTTCGTTTAGCAGATTCAGCTGTTTCAGCAACGATGGGGTGACGACATGGTCGGTGTCGTATTTCATGCACTGAGCCTGGCATGCCTGTCCCATCTCCCATGCCTGTTGTGGATTTCGGATGACTTGCTCCATGGCGTCTGCCAATGCTTCGATATTTCTGTTGGGGACAATCCACCCCGTCTTGCCATGATGGATGATTTCTCCGTTCAGGCTCCAGTCTGTAGCGATGACGGGCAGTCCGGCTATGAAAGCGTCGATAAAAATACCGGCAAACCCCTCACCATAAAAAAATGTGGGGAACAGCATGGCGTCGTACTGAGACAGAGTGGCGTAGTTCTCTGTTTGAAGTAGGTTGAGGAAACCTTTGTAGGAGATGTTGGGAATCTGTGAGATTTCCTGATGAAACTTTTCTTTGTATTCATCAGCGATGGAACCATAGAAGTCGACGGTGAACAAATGAGCCAGTCCTCTGCTGTTGAGTATCTCTGTAGCCTTGTTGATGTGGCTGCATCCTTTATCCTCAGTGATTCTGGAGAGAAAAACGAACTTGACGGGAGCCTCGGCAGAACGCTGTTGCTTTTTGGGGACGGATGTGATATGCTTGAAATTGGGCAGCATCATCACATTGTCCAGTCCGCTGATGTTCAGAGATTCTTTCATCCTTTCTCCCTCAACGATGATGGTTTTGGCATTCTTGTATGGCCGCTTGTTGATAAAACCACAGTCCATCATGTGGGGGACATCGCCTCCAATTACCCAGTAGATGATATCTTTAATCTTGAAAAAGCGTAGCAGTTGCAGGATAATGTAGGCACCTCTCGTACTGGCAGAGACAATATATTTGCTCTTGCGATGGGTGATGACTGAACACAAGGCTGATAGGGTTTTCCATACAGACTTGCGGCAGGCATTGGTGTCGATGATGTCGAGATGAACAGACAGTTTCTCCAACTGTCGGGTGAGGTGCAGGTTTTTCAAGGAATCACCGCTGACCATGCTGGCCTCAGCTCCAAGAGGTCCGATAAAGAAAATCTTTTTTGCCATCTGATGCTGACTAACTGAATGATGTGGCCTACCGGTCGAGAGTATACCCCATTTTATCGCCTCTGAACCAGTTGCACAATCCCCAAAGATATCCTATGCCATAAGATACGTGCAGATAGAAAAAGGTGATGGGGATATAAAAGCAAAGTGAAGGTTTGGAATGTTTTATGGCCTGTCTGATGCCGACAAACAAAGTGATGAACAAGTATATCAGCAGGACGGAAATGTAGATTTTGAGAAAGAATGGGATGAACAGGCCCAGGATAAGTCCAAAAATCAATCCGAACACAAACAACGGAGGAGCAAACTGTCTCCAAGACACGGCATTTCCCACTTTCTTGTTGACAAGTGGTTTCCAAAGTCCATATTGGTAATACATCCTGAACAGTTTGGCAAGGCTGTCTCTTGGGATGTATTTCATGGTTACTTCTGGAATGAGATAGATTTTTCCACCTGCCCTCCTGATTCTGCCGTTGATTTCCTCATCCTCATTTCTGAGCATGGTCTCGTCGAAATAGCCTATTTTCTCGAAAATGCTTTTTTTGAAACATCCGAAGGGAACCGTGTCAGTTTCAACAATACTGCTGCTTCCTATTCTGAATAAAGATGACCCGACACCAAAAGGATGGCTGAGACAGATGGCGATAGCCGTGCATTTCGCTGTATCGTTGGCTGGAGTGGTTGTCAGGACTCCCCCTACATTCCACGCATCCAGTTCAACCATCTTCTTTATCAAGGTAGATATATAATGAGGTGTATATATGGAATGTGAGTCCATTCTCACTATGATATCTCCTTTCGATGCTTTGATGCCAATGTTGAGTGCACAGGGAACGTTTCTCTTGGGATTGTCAAGCAGGACGATTCGCTCATCTTGAGATTTCATTTGATTGATGATGTCGCGTGTCTTGTCTGTACTCATTCCATCGACCAACAATATTTCCATCAGTTCTTTCGGATAATCTTGTTTGAGAACTGAGCCAAGGCAACTCTCAATGATTTTTTCCTCATTGAGAATAGGTATAATAATGGAAACTAATTGATTGGGTGCGGACATATGATGTGGTTGGGCTGATATTCTTTATTGGACTTGTGGTTTTCCCATTGATTTCAGATTTCGGTTGATTCTCCAAAAATCACCCAATGCTTTCCATCCTATTTTAAATATACGGCGCATGTTGATGGAGTTGACTCCTCCTTGGCGGGGACGGAAGGTGATGGGATACCATGCGATATTCTCTTTCCATTTTACGGCAATGGCCGATACTGCTACATTGGCAAGCCCATAATCTTTGGGTATGGCTTCCATGATGTGTTTCAGCCGTTCGGCAAGCATCAGGCGGAAAGGCGTGTTGGCATCCTTTACCCAAACACCAAACATCATCCACACGACAAGGCGCAATGTCTTGGTGACAAAAACACGGCTGCTGCCATCCTGTCTGCCACCTCGGGTACCAATATGAAAATCGTGTTTGTCGCGGTTGTCCCACATCTGCCAAAACTCATCGGGAAGCGTTTGCCCGTCACTGTCGGTTTGGAACACATAGTTGGCTCCAGCATCGATGGCATAACGGTAGAGATAAAGAACGGTGGCTCCATGTCCGGAATTAGGCTTGTCGAGTGCGATGAGATGAGGGTGGCTCAACTGAAGATGTTGAAGTTTTTCGTAGGTGTCGTCGCGGCTACCGTCGTTGGCTATCACGACTTTGCACTCATGTCCTTTGCTGGTGATGAGTTCAGCAACAGGATGCCATTGATCTACCACAGACTCAATATTGGCAGATTCATTGTAGGCCGGCATGACAATGTATAATTTATCCATTGTTGGTCTTTTTGAATGTGATGAACTTGTTGAGTAAAAACTGCAGCAGAGCTGCCACAAAGATAGTAATGATTTTTGATAACCTATATTCCATTCCCATCCGTTCAGAGAGGATATAGATAAGAAGTTCGCTTACTGCCAATCCAGACAGTCCTATCAAGTAAAATAGTTTAAACCGTTTGGAGGTTTTGTCCTTGACTTTGAAATTGTATTGGCGGTTGAGAAAAAAACTTGTAAATATACCGCAGTGGACACTGATGACATTCGCCCATAAATATGGAATCACCATTCCCAACAGATTGTATACTACAAAATCGAGACCGGCACAAAAGCCTCCTATGATGCCATATAGGATTAGTTCCCGAAATTTGTTGTATAGCTCCTTTACGGATTTCATGAATTGCTTATATTGCTGATTTGTAGTTTTCCTCGTCTGAATGAATGAGATACAGCCCATGCGCCACTTGATGGCACAGTCCCTGTTTAGACAACTTCTCCAAAGTATATATGTATGAATCTGCTTGGGTTAGAATGTAGAGGGGACCATCATCGGGACGCCTTTTCGACAGAGCCTTTTTGATTTGGCTTACTATCAGGTCGCATTCATGTTCCGTTGTCATAGTATAAGCGGTAACTCTTCTGTTACCATCACTCAATTCAAATGATTCCTTGTCAAGCCAGCGGAAATGATAACCTTCATCAAGAAGAAGGGAAGGGTATAGAGGAATGTCGCTCCATTCCACAAAAAGCATACCGTATTTCTGGTCTTCGGACTGGCCGAGATAATCCTTTGCTTTGTGAAGATATTGATGGTCTCTGTTTTTTATCCGGTGGATATAGTCTGTATAAAACAGACCGCCAGAGAGAAGCATCAGTTCGTCAGAGGTAGCTACGCCCAGACCTGCTCCGATGCCGATTTCCATGTGGTAAGGAGTACGATTCTCTTCAAATAATGGCAGATGAAATCCCGCTTGTGAGAAAGAGGTGGGAGAGTTGCGCCAAGGACGGTCGGGCACATGGAAGCGAATGGAAAGGGTATAGTACAGCAATAGAATTGCAAGCATTGTCCAACCAGCCCATCGGTGCCGACGTCCTATTTTTCCAAGAAAGCAGAGTGCCTGACTGGAGAGGATGGCAATGAAAGAGAGCAGATAGAGGTAATGTTTTGCTGCTCCACCATTGTTGCGGTAGATGTAGTGGAGCAGAATCATGGGAACGATGGCGACCAGCAAAAGCAGGAAATCGCGCTGCTTGGCTTTAATCCAAATTCCGATAGGAATGAGTATCAGGTTGACTATATTATAAAATGTGAATAGAGAGATGCAAACAACGGTCATGATAAGGTGCGACTGATTGTTGCTTTCGGCGTTTGCCAGAACCCTTGAGGGATTAGCCTTCAGCAGCCAATATAACAAAGACATCACAGCAAGCACGACTATGGCGGCAAAAATAGAGCGTTTCATGCTCTTCCACAGCCCTTCTCCAGCATGCATCCACAGAAAAAACACCACAGGGTAGATAATGATAATATCGATGCGGAACAATGGGGCGATGCAGAGCAATGTCAAATAGGCGAATGGACTCCCCCCCCTGATGATTAATAAAAATGCGACTAATGCCAGAAAGTCAGCAAAGATAGCGGTGTTGGGATATGTGGATATGGCGTATGTCTCAGGGAGAAGAAAGAAAGCGAGTAAAACAATGTCGCGGCCAAATCCGGTAAGACGGTGAACAAACTCCACTCTGAGTGGGATGGCTGCCAAAGCAACCAATGCAGTCAGACCACAATAAATCTCAGAACATGTCAGAAAAGGTATTAGTTTGTGTAGGGCGGCAATAATCCAGATGATGGCTGGCTGCATACCATACTGATAAGAGATAACGGGAGGCAGTTGAAAACCATCGTTGCATAGGACGGAGGCACCTACTATGATGAACTGAGCGTCTCCTTCGTATGAGTTGAACAAAGGGAATATGCCCCAAAGCATCCAGAGGAAGAGCAAAGCCAGTCCGACAGCATAGCGTTTGTCGGACGACAGCGTTGATGTCGTCTTGGATGTTTGAAGGGCAAAGTATACAGACATATGTTTAGTCTTTTGGCACTGCTGGTTGGCAATACCATTCGTATAGGCGGTGAATACCCTCGTCGATGTCGATTTTGTGGTGCCATCCTAAACTATGGAGTTTGCTGACATCTGTCAGTTTGCGAGGTGTGCCGTCGGGTTTGGTGGCATCCCAAAGCAATGCGCCCTTGAAACCGATTTCTGCCACAACCTTCTCCGCCAGTTCACGGATGCTGAGTTCTTTGCCTGTACCCACATTGATGTGGCAGTTGCGGATTTCCTTGGTGCCAGGTGCATAGGTGTCGGAAAAACTGACATTCAGCAACACATGGACACTGGCGTCAGCCATGTCTTCGCTCCAAAGAAACTCGCGCAGAGGAGAGCCTGTTCCCCATAAGGTGACGGATTTTGGAGTAATGCCATACTTGTTGAGCACAGCAAGTATCTCTTCTTTGGAATGGCTGCTGTCGACACCCTCCACGGGTCGGGCATCCAAATCTCTGCGTACAGCATCCCAGTCGCCTTCGTTGAGACATTTAGCCAGATGCACCTTTCGGATCATAGCTGGGAGCACATGGCTCCTCTCCAGATGAAAATTGTCGTTGGGTCCGTAAAGATTGGTGGGCATGACGGCCACATAGTCGCAACCATATTGCAAGGCAAAACTCTCACACATCTTCAGTCCTGCTATCTTAGCTATTGCATAGGGCTCGTTGGTGTATTCCAGTGGCGAGGTGAGCAAGGCTTCCTCATGCATGGGCTGGGCAGCCATTCTGGGATAGATGCAAGTTGAGCCAAGGAAAAGGAGTTTTTTCACATGATGACGGAAACTCTCGCCGATAACATTCTGTTGGATCTGAAGATTCTGGTAAATGAAGTCGGCTCGGTATAGAGAGTTGGCCATGATGCCGCCCACATGTGCTGCGGCAAGAACAACGGCATCGGGCTGCTCCTCGTCGAAAAACTGGCGGACGGCTACAGGGTCAAGCAGGTCCAGTTCTTTGTGGGTACGGCCTATGAGATGGGTATAACCGCGCTGTATGAGGTTGGCCCAGATGGCAGACCCCACCAAACCACGGTGTCCTGCCACATATATTTTTGATTGTTTGCTGAGTGTCATGGGCTATTCTGACATTTGTGCCTTGATATATAGTTTCCTGACAAATTTCATGTCATGCTCAATCATGATGTGAATCAAATCGGTGAAAGGGGTCTTGCGTGGATTCCACCCCAATCGCTCACGGGCTTTGGTGGGGTCTCCAAGAAGTTGGTCAACTTCCGCAGGACGGAAATATTTGGGGTCGACCTCAACGATGATTCTGCCTGTAGCACGGTCGATACCTTGCTCGTTCACGCCTTCTCCCCGCCAATCAAGATGGATGCCTACTGCCTCGAAAGCCAAAGTGGCAAACTCTCTCACGGTGTGGTACTCGCCGGTGGCGATGACAAAGTCATCGGGCTCGGGTTGCTGGAGTATCAGCCACATACACTCTATGTAATCTTTGGCATACCCCCAGTCACGAAGAGAGTTGAGGTTGCCCAGGTATAGTTTGTCTTGGAAACCTTGGGCAATGCGTGCGGCTGCCAATGTGATTTTCCGGGTGACGAAGTTCTCACCGCGTCGCTCACTCTCATGGTTGAAGAGAATGCCATTGCAGCAGTACATGCCATAGCTCTCACGATAGTTCTTCATAATCCAGAATCCGTAGAGTTTGGCTACAGCGTATGGGGAGCGGGGATAGAACGGTGTCGTCTCTTTCTGTGGCACTTCCTGAACTTTTCCATATAGTTCAGAGGTTGAGGCTTGGTAGATGCGGCATTGCTTTTCCAATCCGCAAATGCGCACTGCCTCAAGCAAACGGAGGACGCCCACAGCATCGGTATCGGCTGTATATTCAGGTACATCAAAAGATACCTTGACATGGCTTTGCGCAGCGAGATTGTAGATTTCTGTTGGCTTAACCTCCCCGATAATCCTGATAAGTGAGGAGGAGTCGGTCATGTCTGCCCAATGCAGGTTGACAAGACGCTTCTTTTTCATGTCACGCACCCACTCGTCAAGGTAAAGGTGCTCAATACGACCTGTGTTGAAGGATGAAGACCGACGGAGCAGACCATGTACTTCATATCCTTTGTCAATAAGAAATTCGGCGAGATATGAGCCGTCCTGGCCGGTGATGCCTGTTATGAGTGCAATTTTGTCTTTCATTTGAAAGTATTGTTTGATTGATGAAGATATAAAGGAGGCACATCAGCCTTCTCCAGAGAATTGCTTGATTTTCTGCTCTTCGCTGAGGCGGCAGATAAGCAGCGTGTTGTCTTTTTCTGCAATGATGTAACCATCAAGTCCTTGGATTACCACTTTCCGCTCCTCTGTGGTGTGAATGATGCAGTTGTGGGTGTCGAAAACAGAAATGTTGTTGCCTATCTTGCTGTTGCCGTAGAGGTCTTTGGGGGTTTGTACCATCAGTGAACCCCAAGTTCCGAGGTCGCTCCAGCCAAAGTCGGCAGGACATACGAAAATCTCAGAGGCCTTCTCCATGATGGCGTAGTCGACAGAGATACTCTCGCACTCAGGATAGCGCAGGTTGATGGCGGCCTGCTCTTCTGGAGTGCCGAGAATGGGAAACATGTTTTCGAACACCTTTGACATGGCCGGCTTATATACCCTAAATGCATTGACGATGGTGCTCACGCTCCAGATGAAGATGCCTGCATTCCAGAAATAGCTCTTGTTCTTGATGTATTTCTCAGCGGTGGCAGCATCGGGCTTCTCACGGAAAGAATCCACACGGAAAATCTCCTTGTTGCGTAGCGAACTGGCAGTCAGGTCGGCCTGTATGTAGCCATAGCCAGTCTCGGGTCGGGTAGGTTTCATACCGAGAGTGACGATGGCATCAGTCTCACCTGTGAACTGCAGGCAAGAGGAAACCACTCGTCTGAACTCGCTGCTGTTGGTCACAATGTGGTCGCTGGGTGTCACCACCACATTGGCTTTCGGGTCTTCCTTCTTGATGCGCCAACTTACATATGCGATGCATGGTGCGGTATTGCGTCGGCAGGGTTCGCAAAGGATGTGCTCCAATGGGATTTGAGGCAGTTGCTCATGTACGATGTCAGCATACTTGGCATTGGTCACCACCCAAATGTGGTCAGGGTCACAGATGCCTTCAAAACGGTCGATGGTGAGTTGCAGCAATGTGCGGCCCACTCCCAGTACGTCAATAAACTGTTTGGGCTTCTCTGCTGTACTCATAGGCCAGAAGCGGCTGCCAATGCCGCCAGCCATGATGACAAGATGATTTCTGTTGTTTGCCATATCTTTGTTTTGTTGTTGAGGTGGCTCAGTTGATGGTTTTGGAATTCCTACTCGTCCTCTTCGCCTCTATGGTCGAAATGGTAGCGGAGGTCGCGTATGGGCATCCAGAAAGCTTCTGTGGGATAGTGTCGGAGCAATCTGTATTTATACTTGGTCAACACAAGGAAGCGTTTCACATGCCCTTTCACCCCTTCAAGCGAGTTGTCCAACCGCTGCTCATATTTGCCGAAATTGCCTGCATGGAGAATCTCGTTAAGCAGGAATTCTCCTTCAGCTTTGTGGGGCTTGATATAGAGGTATTTCTCCTCCAGTCCGAGAAACTCATGTAAGACATACATCATCGCTCTTGAAAATCTCTTGAGGTTGAATCGGTTGAGGACAGAAATGAGCGCTTCATTGGCTCCCGGTGGTATGCCCTCATCATAGCGCTTGCGCAATAGGTAGAAATAGTCGATAATCTGTCGAAGTCCGATACCTTCGTTGATAAAATGCCGGAAAATGTGGTCGAGCTGGAAGAAAGCGTTGAACTCTGTGGTGGGTGTTGTGAATTTGTACTTGCCATCGGCTGAGGATGTCATATGCTCAAACTGCTCACTGGCTACACTTTCACAGTAGGCCCAGATTTTCTTGTTCATCCGTGGGTTGAACATACGGGTGGGTTTAAAGTGTACCTCTACTGTAGTGTCTTTGAACATGGGGAAATCGACGTGCATCGAACCAGCGTGTCCGTTGTGATATTTTGAGGTGAAAGCCAATATTTCGTCTCTTGTGCCCTCGAGCCAGATGTCAATGTCGCCACAGGTGCGCAGCATGGGGTCGGGATACATGAGTGCGTTGCCCTGTCCCTTCAGAATGCAGTTGCGGAAACCCTGTTCCCGGAACCATTCGGATGCCTTTTGGGTCTTCTCAAAAAGACCAGTGTTTATTTTCCGGAGTTTGTAGTCCTCAAGTACCCATTCCATGACATCGTCGTCGGTGGGTTTGTTGCCCATGAAGTCCTCCGGCTTCATCTTCCCGTCTTTCGTCAGAACCGTTCGGGCATACAATCCTGAAATGGTGTGCTTTTGGCTAAACTCAAGCAATTCATGCCAATTGATGTCCTTGATGCTGGGAGGAACCGGAAGATGGTCGTTGAGGCAGAATTTCAGAAATTCCAAATATATAGTATCTTTTTCCATGTCTGATGAGGGCTAATGTTTGGATATTTTCGCAAATGTGAGGAATATGATTTTGAAATACTCTTTCAGTGTACGGTTGTTGATGTATCGGAGATTGTATTCTATTTTCTTGGGCATGATTTCTTCGACATACATGCGCTCTGGATTATCGCTTTTTCCAAGTAGTTCGTTCTCATTGGAAAATTCAATGGAGGCATAGTCGGTAATGCCTGGACGAACACTCAGTACTACACGCTGTGAGGGTGTGTACAGCCTAACATATTTTTCCACTTCAGGTCGGGGACCCACCAAACTCATCTCGCCGACGAACACGTTCCACAATTGTGGCAACTCGTCGAGCTTGTATTTGCGGATATAGTATCCTGCTTTTGTGATGCGTGTGTCTTTTCCGCCTACAGTGATGAGCCGTGCTCGGTCGGAGTCTCTCCGCATGGTGCGGAATTTGTAGAGTCTGAAAGGAATGCCGTTTTTACCTATGCGTTTCTGTGAATAGAAACCCGGTCCGGAACTGCTGGTGCGGATGATGATGTAGATGGTCAGAAACACCGGCGACAGCAATATGAGGCCGATGGCAGAAAGCAGAATGTCGAAAAACCTAATCATATTTGGTGGCGTGCCACGATAGTGTCATGGGCATTGACAACCGTTTCTATCACTATTTGCACTTGCTCATCGGTGAGCTGAGGATAGACGGGCAGAGAAACCTCATGTTCGTAGTGTCTGTGTGCGTTGGGATAGTTGGCTATGTCATAACCGAGTGAGCGATAATAGCTCAGCATAGGTAGTGGGACAAAATGCACATTTACCGCCACTTCGTGCTGTGCTATCTCACTGATTAGTTCATCCCTCTGTTGTTCTGTGAACCCTTTGATGCGCAGCGTATAGACATGATATGATGTTATGCTGTCGTCTTTGACGGATGGAGGTAGGATGGCCCAGTCGTATTGGCTTAGGGCCTCGTCGTATGCATTGTAAATGCGTTTGCGCTCAGCCAGCAGTTTATCGTATTGTCGAATTTGAGCAAAACCGATGGCGGCATTGACATCTGCCATGTTCACCTTCATGCCCCTGCCCACGATATCATATCGCCATCCGCCAGCCTGGCTCTTGGTATAAGCATCTTTTGTTTGACAGTTGAGTGTCATCAGCCTCATGTCCTTGTAGAGTTGTGCATTGTCAAAAGGAGCTGGAAGATTGAAGCAGATGATGCCGCCTTCTGCTGTTGTGATGTTTTTCACAGCATGAAGGGAGAAAATGGTGATGTCGGTCTGAGGACCTGCAGCTTGACCGCGGTAACGGGCACCCAGTGAATGGGCTGAGTCGTTGAGGACCAAGATTCTTCCCAGTTGTTCCTGCACAGGAGATGAGGGACGGAACATAGCCTGTATCTCTGGTTCATTGACAAGCGACATGATGGCTTCATAGTCACAGGGGAAACCTGCTATGTCGACGGGAATGATGGCTTTGGTGTGGGGGGTGATGGCTTTTCTGATTTCATCCACGGATATATTGAAATCTTGTCCAGAGTCGACCATCACCACTTTGGCTCCTGCCCACATTGCAGCCATGGCGGTGGCGCAATAAGTGTAGGCAGGAATGATGACTTCGTCATCGCTGTTGAGTCCCAGCCAACGAAGCATCATGATGGCTCCCGATGTCCATGAGTTCACGGCCAGTGCAGCCTGACAATCTGTAAGTTTCATGACTTCTGCCTCAAGAGCCTTGACCTTAGGTCCTGTGGTAATCCATCCGGAGCGAAGAGAGTCCACTACTTCATTGATGACACTTTCGTCAATGTAAGGGGGAGAAAAGGGTATCTTCATATATGTGTCGAAATTATTTTTATATTGGATTATCAGTAGAGTTGAATTCTTTCAATATGAGGAATTAATGTTATTGCAATCATGCTTGAGCCATGGCTGCAGAATGCGTAGGTATGGGCTTGCTTTTTACAGGCAACTCCATCACCTGACAAAACTTTTGCTCATCGAAAAGACTGTAGGTGTTGTGGATATTGTTCAGTCGGGCTGCCTCTGCCATACATTGGGACAAAGCAGCAGTATCTTCTGGCTGGCAGGTGTGTCCGTTGACTCCCTCCTTCACTATCTCGCTGATGATGGGAACGCACCTCGTGGCAGCAACGGGTTTGTCGAAGCACATGGCTTCGAGTACCACGTTGGGAAAACCCTCCATTCGGGATGGGAGTACAAACACATCACAGTAGCGCATATATGGATAGGGGTTGGGTGTGAACCCCATGAAACTGACACCATCTGATGGAGATACACCGTCTGCCATTTCCTTGGCATAGTCGGAGCCGATACGTCCGAGAATGGTGAGATGTGCTTCTGGCAACTGCTTCCTCACCATGGAAAAAGCATTGAGCAACACGTCGATTCCCTTGGAATAAGTGATGTTGCTTACCGTAAGGAACTGGATGCCTTCCTCGGTAAAAGGATTGGCGTGATTCTCTGATGCTGCTATGATGGCATCTTTGTCAACGGGATTGTTGATGGTCACCACTTTGTTGCCCGGCAAACCATATCGTGCCATGGCCTCATCTCGCATGGCATCGGTCTGTGCGACAATGGTCTTTGCCCAAGGGAGCAAACGCTTGTTGAGCCAGCGAATGACATTCCATTTGAATTCGGTATAACCGCTGTACAAATGGTTGCTGGGCATATTGGGCAGGCGTACGATAACAGGAATGCCCATTCTGCGACCAGCAATAAGAGCCAGTAAAGAGACATATTCGCAACTGGAAAACATGATGGTGTCGCGATGTTTCCGCAAGTATCTTGTCAGTTTGGGAAGGGCTGTGAGGATACGGCGTGCCCCAAGGATGTCGAGTTCAAACTCAGGCTTGATCCATTCGCTGATTTCGTCTTCTCCACCACACAAGCATACAAACCTGACCTGATGGCCATGCCGTTTCAGTACACGGGCCAAGAGAATGCTCACGCGTTCAGAGCCTCCCGTCCCAAGGTCGGCGAGAAGAAAACTATAGGTCATCTGACTTGTGGATATTTTCGTTTCATGTTATCCAGATGGATAAAGAACAACATCAAGTAGAAGTAATTCGTTAATGTATAATAAGTTACAGCACCCCAATCTGTCATTAGTCGAATGAGAAGCCATGTGACAATGAGCACAGCGCTGCTGTCTAATTTAATATATTTCAGTTCTTTAAACAAAAGATACAGATACATACTGTAATAGGAGATGAGTCCCACAATGCCTCCACATGCGGCAAGTTCGGCATAATTGCAATGGGTATAGGTACTCTTGCCGTATTCTTCATGAAGGAAAAGCAAAGAATTGTTGATGCCACAACCAAAGAAGGGTGTTTTGTGGAATTGCCTCCAAGCGGCTTCCCTGTAAATACGCCTCAGATAAGAAGAGGCGTCTTCTTTTCCTTCGCCTGTGATGGAAGCTATCAAACCATTCATTCGGTCTGCCAGACCTGAAAACATGCTGGTCTGACTCAAGATGATTAGAGTGAAGATACCTGTTATGGTAAAAGCTGCAATTTTCATGGAAGGCAGCAAGGAATCTCCTTTGGCGTTTCTTCTCTGTTTGAAGTAGTAGAGGAAAAAAATTCCAAGCACCAACATCACAAACGCTTTCCTAGATTGTGTGGCGCCAATGATGAACAGGCAGGGCAGCCATATTACGATTGTCCAATCTTTCTTTACAAACAAGAAAAAATAATAGTTGAGCATTAAGACGATGGCGGTCAGCATCGCTATCGTATTGACATTGTTGAAAGCATTTTGCATGCGTGCACCATCTTCTTCTGACGAAATAATATCCTCAACACCATAGTAAAAATAAGTATATACGACCACCACAAAGCCAGCCCACATGATTATCTTGAGCAAGATATTGATATCTTTGATGTTTTTCCAATACTCATAATAAATATACAAGGCAATCAGTGAGAAAAAGATGGTTTTGGAAATGCGAATGGTGTAGTAGCCGTTCATAGCCCAAAAAAGGGTGGCATAACAATAGAGGCAAAACTGCAGGGTAAAAAGGTGGTATTTGTTGATTGTTAATTTGAAGTTAGAGAACAACAGCATCAAAAGAGAGAATCCCACGAGAATAATGGGTTTTTCTCCAAAGATGTTGATGGAAACAAGAAACGCAAACGTGACAATCCATAGGAATTTGTCAGTCGACGTGAATTTTTGAGATGTATTTGAGCGCATGATGTTTTGAAAGAATGTTGACAGAAAAGCGTATAAACAATCAGATGGTAGGAATGTAAATGCATGGGCATATCTTACCCTCATCGCTGATTTTGACAAAAGCGACGTATGGGCAAAGAATATAAAGCCAGAATGCTACACCACCTTAAAGGCCAGGACATACGAACATCACGCAATCATCTTTTGCAAGAATTGCGCAAGACCATCAAAAATGATAGAAAAATCATACATCCCAATCTTGCAGTATCTGCAATCAACGCTTTCTTGTTTTCAAAGCACAAAGGTAATCATTTTTTTTATAATAAGGGAGGAAAAGCTTTTTTTTTGCAGATAGGAATATAATTTTTGGTTGTTTTTGGAGTAATAAGTTAATCATATAGAAGACCTTGGTCTTCCTTGTCGGTGTCATGGGATAGTTTCCATCCAGTAATCTTCATGAGGGTGTAGATGAAGTTCTTGGTGTTGTAGGGTTTGTTAAGCGACTTCCTTAATTGTTCCACCTGTTGAGGAAATGTTTCCTGATAGCTGTCTGTAACGTAGATGAAAAAAGGAATTTGGCAGGAGATGTCCCAAGACTTTTGGCTTCTGTCAGCAGCATGTCCGATGTAGTTGGGAGCCGACTCATAAAGATCCAATCCGTGGTCGGGAAAATAGAAAACCATTGCACACTCATCTTTGTATAGATTCATAATTGAGGACACCACATGATCGTTGTACCGTGTAGCGTTATCATATTGAGCCAGGCGCTCTTGTTGGTGAGCAGGGCATTCTTTATAGTCTTCTGATTTGAAATATTCCCATGATGATGGGTACCGATTCGTGAAATCCTCATGCTGTCCCATAAGGTTGACAATGGTGATGGTGGGAAGGCTGTCACTTTTGAGGAAAGAATCCAAAACTGGCACAACCACCTGATCGTATCGGCTTGCTGCCTCAGGATGTTGCTCTGCGTACCAGATGGTGTCGGAAAGATCGGCAAATGTAGCCTGTACATTGTCAAACATACCATAAGAATTTTGGTTGGATACCCATCTGATAGTGTATTTTTGACTGAAAACATCGAAAAAGGTGGGATAGTCATACCAGTTGTCCTTATTAGTCCATGGCATGAAAATCTTTTTCAGTCCGTTGACCATACCCTCTTTGGCACTATTAACCATTTTATCGTTGCCATCCCACAGGGAAAAAATGTTCTTAAACGCAAGATGGGTGAAAGGGGCTGGGGCGATGCATTGGGTAAAAGCTAATAAGTTGCCTTGGTCGGCAAGTTTGGCCAATTCAGGATTGGTATCTTTTTTATACCCATAAATAGAGGAATGTGACTTGGAGAAAGACTCACCGATGATAATGACAATGTTTTGCGGGTGTTCGGCAGACACTTCTGTTATAGGGATGTCATGACGGTTTTCTGCCACTTTGTCTAGTGGCTCATAATCTTTTAAGATAATCAAATATTTAATGGGCAAGGTCTTGTTGAACCAATAGTACATATCGCGCTTCAAAGATGGAAAACACAATATGGCTGTCACTAAAAAAACTGCAGTTCCTATTTGTGAGACTTTGCGACCTAAGGTCAATCGAGGTTTTTTAGCAAAGCACAACAGGCAAAGCAAGATAATAGCTGCTATCCATAGCAACACTTTTGAAATGGGAAAGTAGAAACTGAAAAATTCTGATGCCTCGTCTGGATTTGTGCCCAAAATCAGGTAGAATGTGTGAAGGCTCACTTCCTGCCCCACGGCAAGGTAATTGCCAAAACTTAGTCCAAAGTCTAATACGGCGATGATAAAAGTAAAGTGGCAAAGCCATTTACCCCAGCGTCTCCCCAACATGGCTGCAATGAGAAAGAACACCCCCATCTCAAAGCATGTGTCAGAGAGAAGAGTCCAAAAGGTTGTCCGTCCGAAATTGACGAGGCTGGCGGGGAGGACAATGGCTATCGTGATGGCAAGTAATTGCCTCCAATTCTCACTAAAGAACTCAACTAAACGGGTGAAAAAATTTCCAAATATCATTTTTGTGCACTTTATTTTTTGTTGCCCACATTGATAAGGACTTTTTGGACTGCAACGTAAGGTAGGTACTACTTGCACAGAGAAATCGACAATGCTTGGACTCTTTGGCTAAGTCAATCAACTCAATTAAGCTATTATCCTCAGACATTTATCAATTGTGGTAAATAACAACTGAGGTGCAAAAGTAGCAATATAAAATGAAAATCTTGTTTTATTTGCAATTTTTTAATATATTCCTTGTGAAGATGTTTCATTTTTTTATGAAGTTCAAGTCGTTGCTCAGCAACAAAAAAATAAAGTGTTTTTTTGTATTGTCTTTGCTTTGCACTATCTTTGCCGAAATATTTCAAACTATCATGGACAATAACGATGGACAATCTGACTCGTGAGCGGTCTCTCCGTATGCGCGGAGCAGCCATATTTATGATATTTCTGCATAATTTGCTTCATTTACTTGACTATGCGAAGGAGAATGAGTTTGCTTTCACACCAATCAGAGCTGAGCATATGTTGTCCTCCTTCATCTCTTTGTCATCATCTATCGTGGGAGATTTTTTTTCATATTTCGGATGGTATGGAGTTCCTGTCTTTATGTTTTTCAGCGGATATGGACTTGTTATGAAACATGAGCAGGCGAGCCGTGAAAAAGGTTTTGGGAAACAGCATAAGTCATTGCGGGTTGTTCCCTATTTGTGGAGAAATTTTCTGAAGTTGTTTGTGCTCATGGCTCCATGTTACCTCATATATGTTTTGGGGACAGGACAGCCTATCTTCAGCAAGCTGGCTATAGGTCAGTTGACGATGACTGCCAATCTTTTTTGCCCTCGGATGATTGCCCCTGGTGTGTATTGGTATTTTGGGTTGACACTTCAATTTTATGTACTGTATTTGGTGTTTTTTCGCTTTCGGAGTAAAAAATTCTTGATGATTGCTGCTCTGCTCATGTTGGTTCTTGGGGTAGTTTTTGAGTTCTTTGTTGACAAAACGTCCAATGTGGATTTGCGGCATAATTCTCCAGTATGGCTTCCTGTATTTCTTGCTGGGGTTTGGTATGCTCGGGAAAAATCAATACCGGGACTTGCCTTTGTCAAGAAGCATTGGGGAAAAGCCTTGTTGTTGCTCATCGTCTTATGGGTATGGAGCTCTGTCAATGCTTATCTGTGGACGGCAAGTCCATTGCTGGTGCTGCCCATTTTCGGCATCATTTGTATCTGCTGTTGTGAAATACCTGCTGCATCAGGACGCTGGGTTCATGCTATCTCCGGTCTTTTCTCACGTTGCATCACTTATTTGGGAAGCATCTCTGCTAGTTTGTTTGTGTGCCATCCAATCATCCGGGAATTGGCTTTAAAAGTATATCATTTGGGATATAACCAAATGATTGTTATCTTGGTCTATGTCATTGTGTGCATCTCTGTGGCGGCTATTTACGACTATTGCTACAAAAAGGCAATGCGGTTTTTGCTGCCTAAAAGATGATATTTCATTCTTCTTGAATGTGCCCTATTTCTCTTTCTCTTTTTTTGATGATTTTGGCCAATTCTTTGGTGAATTCAGCAGCCCCATTGGCGTTCATGTGCTTGCCGTCAGCGAATAGACTGTCTGTGAACATGAATTTTGGATGATTGGTGAAGTTGATGAAAGGGATGCCTTCACGCTTGCAGCGGTCTTTGATGATTTGTGCTTCTTTGGCCTTTGCAGAGTCACATTCATACCAAATGGGACTTTGAACAATATATAGGTGAGATTTTTCGGAAAGTTGGAAAAATCTATCCATGTATTTCAACTTAATGGAATCATATTGTATATCTTTTGCTCCCTTTTCTATCTTTTTTTGTGGAGGGCGCATCTTGGCATGGCTTGGTATGTAGCCCATCACATTGTCTTCCTCAACGGTGTACCCAGTAAGATAAACAAACAAACTCTTGATGAATGAGGAGTTATATCTATAGCAAGATGACAACATTTTATACTTGGATATAGGGTCAACATCATAGAATAGTTCCGCCATACCCTCTCTGTCATATCTGTTTTTTAACCAAGCAAGTTGCTGAACATTGTCTCCTTTCAATAAATCATAGCCTGTTACCAAGTCGAGGATGATGATTTTTGGCAGATGGCGCTCTCTTATCATTTTCAGTCGTGCGTATGACGTTAGGATGCCACAACCATCAGCACCACAGTTATAGCCAGTCATGCCGAGAGAGTCAGTTAGGATACGCATGTCGTAATGATGCAGGGCCCTTGATGAGCCGAAGACAAGGATGTCGTCTTTACATTCGTTGCAGATATAGTTGTCTCGTCCTTGCCCCCCTGTTTTTATTCTCTCGGTAATATAACCTAATGCATGTCCGACAATGAAATCCCCTATAATGATGAGACCAAGAAGCAAAACAGACCGTATGATGATTCTTTTCATTGTTTTAGAAATTTGCGTAAATAAACTGGTCGGCGCCAAACACCCCCATGAGGAGGATGGTAAGAGTGAGGACAACATATGTGGTCCATCTGACTAATAGCAGTTTGCTGTTCATTAAAGGTATTCGTGACGGGAAGAACTCATCGCGGATGTCTTTGGCGAAGAGGATTGCCACGCTGGTGAAAGTGAGTGCGAGCGTCTGCAAGTCGTCATAGAAAAGGGTAAATGGCTGAGAGAAGTCGAATATGCTAGTTATGATACCGCAGGCCTCGCCTATTGTGGGCATGCGGAAGAAAATCCAGGCAAAGTTGACAATCAGAAACGTAATGAGAATCTTGACAGTCTTTCCCAACCATCCGTATCTGCACTTCTGTTGGCCGAGCATCTTCTCTATGATTTGGCAAACACCATGCATGCAACCCCATACAATGAAAGTCCAGTTGGCTCCATGCCAGATGCCGCTGACAAGGAATGTGACAAAAATGTTCCAGTAATTGCGCACCTTGCTGCATCGGCTTCCCCCAAGAGGAATATAGATATAGTCCTTGAGCCATGTAGAGAGCGAGATATGCCATCGATGCCAGAAATCCGTGACACTCACAGCAAAGTAAGGCCTGCGGAAGTTTTCCGTCAATTCAAAGCCCAATGTTTTGCCCACACCAATAGCCATTAGGGAGTAACCAGCGAAGTCTGCGTAAATCTGAAGGGTATAAAGCAAACTTGCCACAAAACATGTCAAACCACTGTAGTAAAGATAGTTTGGCATAATAGTATCCACATAGATTCCGACACGGTCTGCCACAACTGTTTTCATCAGCATACCCCATAGTACCATTTTCATTCCTTCAACGAATTTGTTGTAGTCAAGGCCCGGACGTGGATGGTTGAATTGAGGCAGCATCAGGGATGCCTTGTTGATGGGGCCGGATAATATAGATGGAAAGAAAGATACGAATAGGGCATAAGTGAGAAAATTGTTTTCTGGTTCAATCCGTTTCTTATAGACATCACAGACATAGCCAACAGCCTGAAAGGTGAAAAAAGAAATACCTACAGGAATAGCCCAGTTGAGGCCAGGTAGATGCACTTGAAACCCAATGAAGGCAAATATATCAACAAGTGTGTCGTTAATGAAGTTAAGATATTTGAAAGTGAGCAGTGGCAGAATGGCAAGCAACACAGATGAAAAGAGCAGCAGCTTTGGGCGTCTTACATGATGGCAAGCTCTTGCTGTGGAGTAGGTGACCGCTGTGACAAAAAGGAGAACCAGAGCATAGGTTGGCTTCCAGCAAATATACAAGGCATAGCTGACAATGAGCAGGTAGAGGTTGCGTATGGAGTTGTATCTTGCTGGGATAGTATGATAGAAAAGAAACAACAACGGATACAGAAAAATAAAACGGAGAGAGTTGTATAGCATGGGCTGTGATATGATGTTATAGTGTAGTGTTCTAACGGATTTGCTTCTTGATGAAGTTGATGAGTCTTTCACGGTGTGACTCGCATTCTATCTTATTAAGGACAAAAGGCCATTTGTTTCTGGGATAGTAGAAAGGAAGCAAACCTTTGCTGAACAAGGCATCAGACCATTTTTTAGAATAGGGAGTGAATATCGGGCGTAAATAGTCGGAGGTGGCTTCCAGATAAGCCGTGTAAGTCTTCGCAAGGTTTTGAGGATTGGATATGACTGCATTGAGCTGTGCTATTTCGCTAAGAAAAACCTTGCGTGAGGCTTCGTCAAGATATTTTACGCCAGGCTCGCCATTGCATTGTAAATATGGATAAAGTTGGTAGTATACTTTATCTCCATCAAATGTGATTCCTGCTACATAACCTTTATTTCGGGGCCTATCCTTAATTCGGATGGAATCAAAGCAGAAATTGCCCAATCCATAGAAAATGGGCTTGCCTTGATAAATTTCATATCCGCTTGGACAATGTTGATGATGATTGACTACCGCATCTGCACCGATTTCTATAAAGAATCGATAGGTTTCTTGCATCCAAGGGCTTGGCATTTCATAGTCTTCTATACCTCCGTGTGTGATAACAACCACATAATCAGCTTTCGCGCGAGCTTCCTGGATGGCGTGATATTGCTTGATGGGGTTGAGGGGATTGCTTCCCCCTGTGCATGGTGTGGCTATGGAAAATTCATGTTCGCAGCAATTGATGATGGCAATTGTTTCATCATTGATTTGCTTGAACAGGGTTGCTGCAGCTTCATTTAGATTGCGGCCACCACCAACATGGACAATATGATACTGGTCAAGTGTGCTGATGGTAGTTTCCACCCCAATGTCGCCGTAATCATAAAAATGGTTGTTAGCAAGTGTGGCACAGTTAAAACCTCCATATGCAAGTAAGCTGATGGCGTGCTCATTACATCTTAAAGAAGGACCGCATTTGATGATAGATTGGGCTTCTTCCGGAGCTACGGGGCTTTCCAGGTTGACAATACGGTAATCATAATCTTGGAACATGGCTTTTGTCTCCCCCAATATCTCATCATATTGCTGATTATCTGCATACAGTTTAATTCTGCTGGTTGCCACAAAGTCTCCGGCGATGGCTATCTTGATCATAATGTGTCATTTGTTGATTTGAATAATTACTGTTTGGCGGGCAGATGAATTTTCTTTCCCAGCTTCCAAGATGATTTGCAAAATTAATAAAAAATGGGAATACTTTACGTTGAATTGTTCAAAAATAGGGTTGCCGCAGTTTTTTTCTGTAGTTTTTTGTGGTTTGCATACAATTGTTTATATTTGCATCATTAACAGCATCAACAGATGATTTTGACAAAACGAATATTTCTACTATCTTTCATCATGTCTGCACCTTTCTTTTTCATTCCTTTAATGGCTCAGAATGATATAGTGAAGCAGGCTGACGGATATGTGTGGCCTAAGGAGAAAGATGTGCGGGAGAAATTGGCTCAGTGGCAGGACCTCAAATTTGGTGTTATCCTCCATTGGGGTATATATTCCGTACCAGGCATTGTAGAGTCGTGGAGCATATGCGATGAGAATTGGATTACACGTGACACTACGAAGACATATCAGGAATATATTGATTGGTATGAATCCCTTGCCGACAAGTTCTGCCCACAAGAATTTGATGCCGGGCAGTGGGCAAGGGTATGCCGTGATGCTGGTATGCGCTACATGGTCTTCACCACCAAGCATCATGATGGTTTCTGTCTTTGGGACAGCAAAGAAACAGATTTCTCCATCGCCAAACACGCTTTTCGCAATGACAGTAGGAGAGATGCTTTGAGGCATGTATTTGATGCATTCCGCAAAGAGCAGTTCATGATAGGGGCTTATTTTTCCAAACCCGATTGGCATTCACAGTTCTACTGGTGGGATGTCTATGCCAAAAAAGGGAGAAATGTCAATTATCCAGTTGACAAACATCCATGGCGGTGGGAACAGTTCAAACAGTTTACACACCGACAGTTGCATGAAATACTTTCAGGATATGGCTCCGTCGACATTCTTTGGCTCGATGGGGGCTGGGTGTATCCAGAAAACAAAGGACAAGATATTGATATGCCTGCCATTGCTGCCATGGGGCGTAGGTGTCAGCCGGGTTTGTTGGTTGTAGACCGCACCATACAGGGACCTTATGAAAATTACCAGACTCCCGAGCAGGCTATCCCCGACCGTCAGATTTTGCATCCATGGGAGAGTTGCATCACGCTGAGTAACGATTGGGGTTATGTGCCACATCCGCAATGGAAGTCTTCACAGCAGATTATTGCCAAATTGGTTGAAATAGTGGCCAAAGGTGGCAACATGTTGTTGGGAGTGGGACCAACTCCGGAAGGCCTTATTCCACATGATGCCGTGGAGCGATTACAGGAGATTGGACGATGGCTCAAGGTCAATGGGAAAGCTATCTATGAGACTGTTACCACTCCTGATTATCATGACGGAGATGTATGGTTCACAAAATCAAAGGACGGCCGTTCCTTGTTTGCCATTTATGTTCCCACAGATAATACCCGACCTAACACAACCATCACATGGAAAGGTAATGTTCCTTTAAAAGGTCAGAAAATCCATTTGCTTGCCACAGGGAAGACACTCCGCCACACTGTCAGAGACGGAATTGTTGAGGTGAGGTTGCCTTCTGAGGTTGTTGTCCCTGTGGCATTTCAAATCAGATAACCTAAATTGAGATTAATTGTTGTGCTGTATTGATTGTTTTAGTTCTGCAAAAAAATGGATAATCTGACACGTGAAAGGTCTCTTCGCATGCGTGGAGCAGCCATCTTAATGATTGTTCTTCACAACTTTCTCCATATGACTGTTCATGTGAAAGAGAATGAGTTTTTCTTCTCGTCCATCAAAACAGATATGCTGCTGGATTCATTTTCCTCCTTTTCATCTCCCTTCATTCGGATTTTCTTTTCTTATTTTGGTTGGTACGGAGTGCCCGTCTTTATGTTCCTCAGTGGCTATGGGCTGGTAATGAAGCATGAGCGTAATTCTTCAGGAGGTAATTCAAGTAAGCAGGGAAGCAGGTTGCAGGTCGTTCCCTATTTGTGGAAAAATTTCCTGAAATTGTTTGTGCTTTTAGCTCCATGTTTTCTTATTTACATTTTGATTTCAAGACAGCCTGTTTTTAGTGACTTGTCAGTAGCTCAGTTTACGATGACAATCAATTTGTATCGTCCGAGAATGATTGTTCCAGGGGTTTATTGGTATTTTGGGCTTACGCTTCAGTTTTATATCCTTTATTTGCTTTTTTATCGTTTCCGAAGTAAGGCGTTTTTAATCACAGTGATATTTTTGATGATGGCGGCCGGTATGGCTGTTGAGTTCCTCGCAGATGACAATACCAATGCGATTTTGCGCCATAATTCACCCTTATGGCTGCCTGTCTTTCTTGTTGGTGTGTGGTATGCCAGACAAAAAATGGTGCCAGGATTGGCTTTTTTTAGGAAGCATTGGGGGCTGGTTTTGATGGCATTTACAATTCTTTGGGTCTGGAGCACGGTCAGTCCATGGCTTTGGACCTTCAGCCCATTATTTGTGCTGCCTATCTTTGGACTTATTGGTATTCATTTCTGTGAAGGAATAGGGCTTTCTGGCTTTTGGAGGTATCTCTCATCTTTCTTCTCACGCTGTTTCGCGTATTTAGGAGAAATTTCCGCAGCTTTGTTTGTCTGCCATCCTTTGGTTAGGACGTTGCCCATTAGGGAGTATATGGGAGATAGCTTTTTTATAGTGACTTTGACGTATTTCATAATTTGTGTCCTTGTTGCGGCTGTTTACAATAAATGCTACAAGATGGTGATGAACAAGTTGCTTTCCAGGTGAGGAGTGTGGCCGCTGGATTTAGTGAATAAGTCACAGATTATTGCCATTTGTATAGGTCGTCGAATCGTTTTCCCTGCATCTCTTTGTCATAGTCGAGTTGCCCTTCTATTATCCTTTTCCTGGTTTGATATGAGGGATGAAGTACGTCATCCTCTGGTCTGTATAAGTCTGTTTGGATTCCTCCCACATTAAACAATGTGTTGAATAGGATATCGCTCATTAATGGCTTGTCCTCTGCTTTTTTTATGGCGTCAATAGTTTCTGGATGATTTTGTATAAACGTGTCGGAGCACCAAACCATGAAAGGAACTTGATATTCAAAAAATAATTTTTTGTCAAACAGAGGACCATGTTCCCTTCCTATTCTATTGCGGAAGTCAAAAACTTCTTCTCCATGGTCTGACAAATAGAACAGGATGGTATTCTTGTTCTCAAATAAGTGGATAATCTGATCAATCACATAGTCATTATACAGAGTGGAATTATCATACTCGGCAATCATCTGCTTTTTTTCCTTGTCGAGATAATTGGCTTTTTTGCGTATGCTGTCGGCAGTGAAATGGTCGAACAATGGGATATGGGGATAGCGCTTGTGTTGTATGTTATGCTGTCCCATGAGATGGAAGATTACCAGATTGTGAGCGGCTTTCATTTTCACCTTCTTTGTGAAATCCTCCACAATTTGTCCATCATACTGATAAGAGGTATCATTGGTGGCAGTATAGGCAATCTTGTCAAACTCGGGATTATATAGGAAACTGTTGAGTGTAAAAGAATAATCTGCATTGGCATTAAATGTCTTTTGATTATCCCATAAATAGACCCCATAGCCAGCACTTTTGAATACTGCAGGGAAAAATGGGGCATCAAACCACTCTTCTCCTTCTCCAATGCTGTTGCAGCATAGCAAGTTTTTCATAACGGTGCTTGTGGTGTTTGAGGGTGATACCACATCATCAAGAGTGAACAGCCTTCCCTTTTGTTTTTCCGCCATCATGTTAGGAGTAGTCTGGAGAGGATAGCCATAGAGTTGGGAATGCTGCTTGATATACGATTCCCCAATGACCAACACGATGTTGAGCGAATCATCTGCCTCGCTGTCGATTGTAGCAGTGGCCTGCTCTTTAGTCACTTTCTTGGCATGGTCCATCTCCCGTTCTACAGATTTCATCATCATTGCCGATGAGTAGAGGCATGAGAATGGGTCTTGTGGCTTAAACATGGAGCGTATCCTGTCGCCCGATTGGCAAGTGGCCATATAGACGTAAATCTCACAAGCATTGATGGCATAATAGAGGATGGGCAACACAATAATTCCAGCAAAGGTTTGGACATAAGGTTTCAGCTTGCCATGTCTTTTGACGAAAAGGTTTCTGAACCTCTTTCCTAAATAGCATAATAGGAATGCCACTGCTGCATAACCTCCCACATAAAGCAAAGTTTTCAATATGGGAGCAGAGAATACATATTGATTGAGGAACTCTTTGGACTCTCCCCCATTGGTTTCCGCTATCAGCATCAGATAGGTCGGAGAGATGGGAAAAAGGAAGTTGTCAATAAGGAAGAACTGTACGGCGGCAAAGAAGAAGACGATGAAATAGAGGGGTGCCTTGACATACCAGTGATTCCATTTGCTGATGATGGCCGCCATAATGTATCCTATTAGGAACCAGATGGCTAATGACATGACCTGTCCCCGCATGTAAACAGGATTGCCGTTGTTGATTAGTGTGGCCGCTATATTCCGACATGCATCTATCATCCCCAGCAACAGCATCACCACGATGATTACCGGAAAATGACGGCAAACGGGAATGGATATTAACTTAAAAAATGCGGCAAAAAATGCTATAATTTTCCTCATAACAACTCAACAACTATAGTTCAATCTCCCTAAGTTTTATAATCAGGTCACGGGTAAACACATCAGCACCACGGGCATTCAGGTGCCTGCCATCCCTATAATATTCGTTATGGCGGACATATTTGGGGTCATTGGAGAAATCAAAAAACAATATATGTTGTTCCTCACACATCTTGCGGATGGGTGCTGTCATATCTGTATTCATTCCATTCCATATTGGCGAAACGACAAAAATCAACTTTGAACCCTTTGCTTTGTTGATGAACTTTTGAACAAACTCCAATTTGAGAGAGTCAAATTCATAGTCTTCTGAGAGGGGGGCGACTCTCGTTGTGTCCATTTCCACATCCATGGGCCTGAAACCTTTTACACCTGTATCTGTTGAAATGCCAGTAAGGTAAACGAAGATATTCTGTATGCATTTCGTATTATACCTGTAAAGTTGGCTTTTCATCTTGTAGCCTTCGCTCTTGTCAACCGCCTCGAAAATTTCAGGTATTCCTTCCCTGTCATACCTGGCTTTCAACCATCCAATAAAAGTGCTGTTGTCGTTTTTGAACAAATCATATCTGGGCTCAATATCCTGGATGATAATCTTGGGCTGGTGCTTTTCCTCTACCATAGACAGGCGACCATAACTTAATATGATGCCATTGCCCTCATCACCACAGTTGTAGCATGTCATGCCGAGGGAGTCCTCCATCATTTGTGCGTTATAATGCTGGATAGCACGTGAGGAGCCAAAGATGAGAATGTCTTCATCTGCAGAATTGCATATGTGGTTATCACGTCCTTGCCCTCCTGTCTCAATATGGTTGACAACATAATCCATGCATTTTCCAAACACAAAATCACATATTCCAATAATGGTGAAAAACAGAATGATTTTTGCTATGAACTTTTTCATGTGGATTAGAAGTTTGCATAGATAAACTGATCTGAACCAAGCACGCCAATACCGAGAATGGTGAGTAACAGGAAAATATAGGTACCCCATCTCACGTATACAGATGAACTGTTCATCAACAACAAGCGATTGGGAAAGAACTCATCGCGCAGGTCTTTGGCAAACAGTATGATAACACCAAAGATGATTAGAGGCGGTGTGGGCAAAGGGGCAATGAAGACAGTCATAGGCTGCGAAGGGTCAAAAATCCTGCCTATCACTCTGCATGCATGGGTTAACGTCGGCATGCGGAAGAAAATCCAGGCAAAGTTGACAATCAGAAACGTGATGAGAATCTTGACAGTCTTTCCCAACCATCCGTATCTGCACTTTTGTTGGCCGAGCATCTTCTCTATGATTTGGCAAACACCATGCATACAACCCCACACTATGAAAGTCCAATTGGCTCCATGCCAGATGCCGCTGACAAGGAAAGTGACAAAAATATTCCAATAGTTGCGCACCTTACTGCATCGGCTTCCCCCAAGAGGAATATAGATATAGTCCTTGAGCCATGTGGAGAGCGAGATATGCCATCGATGCCAGAAATCCGTGACACTCACTGCAAAGTAAGGCCTGCGGAAGTTTTCCGTCAGTTCTAAGCCCAGAGTCTTTCCCACTCCAATAGCTATTAGGGAATAACCTGCGAAATCTGCATATATCTGAATGGTGAATAGAAAACTTGCTATCAAACAAGATAAGCCAGAGTAATGTGTGTAACCATTCAGCACCATATCTACGTAAAGTGCAGACCGGTCGGCCACCACTACTTTCATAAACATGCCCCAGAGCAGCATCTTCAATCCCTCAACAGCTTTTACGTAGTCGAAATAGGGCCTGAGGTTTTTCAATTGGGGAATGACCAGTGAGGCTTTGTTGATAGGTCCTGAGAGGATACTTGGAAAAAACGACACAAACAGTGCATAGGTGAGGAAGTCGTGCTCTGCTTCCTGTCGCTTGTAATAGACATCCCACAGATAGCCCAATGCCTGAAAGGTATAGAAGGAGATGCCGATGGGAATTGCCCAGTTGAGGCCAGAGGCCAGGAAGATGGCCGCTCAGTCCGACTGCCGACAAGGCACCGCTGACAGTTTCATTGATGAAATTGAAGTATTTGAAAAACGCCAAGGGAAGCAAAGCAAGCAGTACGCCTACTGTCAGTGTCCTTTTCGGATGTTTGGCTTTGACTACGAGAAGAGCAGCAAAGTAGGTCACGGCTGTTACGGCAAGCAAAACAATCGCGTAGACGGGCTTCCATTGCAGATAAAGCAGATAACTCACAAAGAGAAGATATATATTCCGTAACTTGCCATACTTTGCTGGGATGGCATAGTAGAGCAGGAAGATGAGCGGGAACAGCACAATAAAGCTGAACGAATTGAATATCATTCTCCGTGGTCTTTGGTGTCGTTGAAAGTAATAAAAAAAGGACTTGCACGAAGTCCTCTTTTTGTGATCCGTTTGGGGCTCGAACCCAAGACCCCAACATTAAAAGTGTTGTGCTCTACCAACTGAGCTAACGGATCTCCGATATTGCTTTTTCAAAAGCGAGTGCAAAGGTAAGGCTTTTTGTATAATCTGCCAAATAATTTGCGGTTTTTTTTCATTTTCCGTCACTTTCCGCCTTTGAATCTTTTGGGATGTCGGGCGGTTCGTCATCTTTTGTGACATATCGTTGGTAGTAGGCAATGATGATAGTGGTGAGTGGCAGTGCGATTATTAAACCGATAAAGCCGAGAAGAGCACCCCAGATGGAGAGTGACAGCAACAATACGGCAGGGTTGAGTCCCATAGCAGTGCCCATAATCCTCGGAGTGGTAAACATGTCGGTAATCACTTGCACGATGATGAATCCCAGTAATGCCAAACCAAAAATCACCCAGAAATTCTGTCCGGTGTCGGCTGCCTTGAGCATGGCCAAGAAGGCTGTGGGTATGATGGCGAATGTGTGGAGATAAGGCACCATGTCCATGATGCCTATCAGGATGCCCATGCCGATGGGCATAGGAAGACCGATAATCCAGAACCATATGCTGAACATCACGCCCATCCAGAAAGCCACCTGTCCCTGACCGCGTATGTAGTTGTTCAATGCACGTTCCACGTCCAGCATCAACTCTTTCCAGAATTGGCGGCTTGACTTTGGAAAAATCCTAATCCAGTTGTTGGTCAGGTATTCGTAGTCGAGCAGGATGAAAAAAGTATATAATAAGGTAATGAAAGAGGCAAAGATACTGATGGCTACTGTGGCGGTTTGGCCCACAAAGGTGAACACCTTGGGCAAGGCGCTCTTCACTGCATCGATAAAGTCGCTGCTGCTTAGGAATTCCGTCACCCGATCACGGTGCTCGTTGAGCCAATCGCGCACCATGGCTGAGAAATCACCTGATGCCGACTGTTGGTTGAGATATTTCATCACCAAGGGTCCAAGGCGCTGAAACTGCCCTATCATCGGAGGTATGATGAAGTAGAGGACGACAGCCGCTAAAAATCCAACAAAAATAAAGGTGATAAGGATGGATGCGACGCGTGAGGCCACATGTAGCCGGAACTGCACGAATTTCACCACAGGGTAAAGCAGATAGGCTATAAGCCATCCAATAAAGAAAGGAAGCAGCACGCTGCTGAGTTTGCTGACGAGCAAATAGAGGGCTATCACTGCCAAAGCCATCAGAGCCCAGCGGGCGGCACGGTCGAATGTGATTTTTCCTTCAATCATGGTGCGGATTTTTATTGGGATGCGTCAGAGACCGCTTTACGCTCCTCTTCTGTGGCCTTGATGTAACACTCTCGGCATAAAGGTTCATATTGGGCTTTCTCACCTAACAATACTCGCTTGTCGTCGTTTACCAAGCGGTGGCTGACATACGCCAAAGCGCCACAGCGCACGCAGATGGCATGCACTTTCGTTACATCATCGGCAATTGCACATAGGGCAGGCATCGGACCGAATGGTGTACCCTTAAAGTCCATATCGAGGCCGGCGATGATTACCCTCACCCCCCGGTTGGCGAGTTCGTTGCACACACTTGGAAGGTCATCGTCGAGAAACTGAGCCTCATCGATGCCTACCACATCTACGTCGGAGGCCAAGAGCAGTATGGATGCAGAGGTGTCGACAATTGTGCTGCGGATAGCGTTGCGATCATGGCTCACCACCTCTTCCTCAGAATATCGGGTGTCAATAGACGGTTTGAAAATCTCCACACGCTGGCGTGCGAAGACTGCTCGCTTGATTCTGCGGATGAGTTCCTCGGTTTTGCCGGAGAACATCGACCCGCACACCACTTCAATTCTTCCGGGACGGTGTAGTTCCCCTGATATGATGTCGGTCATGATGAGTGCAAAAATACAAAGATTATATGATTTGCACAACTTTCCATGTCTTTTTCTTGTAAAAAGTCCTTCTTATGTTGTCGCTTCTGCAATAGGTACTTCATATAGGTGGCAAAAAGGAAAAATATGTTTCAGTCCTTTTGTCCTAAATGAGTGACAGGTCTATTTTCTCCCCAAAATAGAGGTCTGTCGCTGGCAAACGATTATAATCAAATCCACTTGCAGGGTAAAAGGTATATTCGCCAAAATAGCATTTGCCGTCTACGTCATAGAAGTCCATCCTGACAAAAGGGAACCCCTTTGACATGCGTGAAGCCAAATCAAACATTTCATCCATGTTGGAAGGCTTGGGCAGAGTGAACCCTTCTGGTGCTTCCTTCCCACGTTTGTTGTAACGAAGCAGTTGCCACTCCCTATTGAAGAAATAAAATTTGGGATCACCTTTCTGGCGGTCGATACAGAGCAATACACAATCGGCATCGCCATTGAAACAGTAAAATTTGTAATCGACGATGTCCTCTCCTAAAAACTGTTCTGCGAAAATCTTCTTACGAATGTTTTTATAAGGCCATTCACGATAGCGAGGGAAAATGTCAAATGCCATAGAGGATGTCAGTTTCTCTCGAGCTTCCTTGATGTCAAAAAGAGATTTGTCTTGGCAGATAACAACACCAGTGTTGCCCCCGCTATGGTTGGTCTTCAATACAAATTGGTTGGGAAGAGAGCTGAAGTCTATGTCGTCAAAACTGTCCCAAGAACCTAGTAAAGGACAAACATATTCACTTCCAATTGTTTTGGCGACATAGTCTTTTACAGATAGTTTGTCTACCAAAGTGGTTAGAAGTGGATTGCGTTGAGCTATTTTCAACCACTGAAGTTTCTCATTCATGGTTTTGGGGTTGGACAGGTGAAGCCGCTTGCCCATTATAAGATAATACAACAACTTAAGGTAGATGTGGTCGGGGAAGAGAAAATTCATCTTCATCACCACCCGTGAAAGAAAATCATTCTCTTGCATGTCTGTTTCCTGAATGGTTGACTATTGCTCAATGGCGGACAAAATGTCTTCAAACGTTACTTCTTCTTTACCTAAAAGATATTGTATGGTGCGAGCTCCCTTGCTGAAATCTTTTTGGGTTAACGCGCTCGCCAAAGTAAAGATCGATTGTTGGATGGAAACGTCAACACCGAGAACTTTGCCTAATGAAATAATCAGTCCAAGGCCCATCGGAACATCTTCGTTGATGTAGCGGCAGTCTACCTTTGAGGGACCTTTATTGGAGCACTTTGCAAAATTCCAAAACGACTGCATGGCATCAATTTCCAAATCCAGTTCGTTACGCCATTTGGCTGCCTCAAAATAATATAAGGGTTCACAACCAAATTTACTCAAAATGGCGTTTTTAGAATCGTCGAATGCTTGAATTACATTTAGAACGGAAGGCGAATATCCTTCTTTGTACATCCAATATTCTCCTTTGCTGTATTCTATTCTTGCTACAGAAAAGAGTATGCCTATAGGGTGCACAATCATGTTGGGGTTGTGTAAAGCCGATTCCAATATGTTTTTTCGGAAGTAGCGGGTATTGTCAAATAATTGGGACAGGATGCCCAACACCTCTTCTTTTTGTGTCAGAGGAAGTACGGATATAGCATTACGCGGATTGTAAAAGGTGATTCTTACGAAAGAATTGTCCATGATTCGGCCGTTGTAGGCAGTGGTTTCCCATTCGCTATAGACCACCTGCTTTTTGATATAGCGTTTGAAAATCAAACTACCCATGTATCCAGGAATCAGGACTATCAGCTGCTTGTCGCGAACAAATGGAGCTATCATTTGGGCGACAGATTCGTGCTGATTGGTGATGGTGGTAACAAATATGATGTCAGCAAACTCAATGGCCTCTTTGGCGTCAGTGGTGATTAATTCGGGCCTAACAACAAAATGCTTGCCTCCAGCAGTTTCGTCAACTACCTCATATTCCCCTGCTTGTTTGATTTTGTTGAAAATGTCTACATTCCCTTTTTGGGTGGTTTTCAAAATGGCTACTTGTTGTCCCTTCTCATACAGCTTGGCTGCATGTATCAGGCCTGAATTGCCACTGCCTATAACTGTTATTTTCATATCATTACTTGTTTTACATGCTTTGTTTTCTTGAGGACATCAAGCTAAACACCACGTCTGTTCTCCTGAGATAGTGAAGTTCCCCAAATATAATGACGGTTATGAAGAGTGCAAAAATACAAAGATTATATGACTTGCCCAACTTTCCGAGCTCTTTTCTTTCATAAAGCTACTCTTTGGGTAACTGCTCCAAGATATGCTTCAAGTCGGAAGCGAAAATGGAAGAATAAGCTCTTGCTCCTTTGTCCCATAGATGTGTGATATCCCTGAAATAATCAGGATGGTCGAGAAAAAGACCTTGAGTATGGTAGTCCAAGAAGGGTATGTCATACTGCTTGGCAAGTAATTTCAAAACATTGTAGTGATCATTGTCCACCTTTTCAAACCAGGGAGATATCATGAAAACCAACTTGACATGATGTTGCCTGCACAAGTTTACAAACCGCTTTATATAGCATATTTTAGTTGTGTCTATGTTGACATATGTCTTGGAGTGCCTCAATACTTGTGGATGATGGGCAGGTTGGGGGTTGGGGATATAGCCATTATCGCCTCCTGCATGTCGGTTGATGGCCAGACCGGCTATGTTTGATACTGCCTTAGAATTATAACGGTAAAGATGTGATGCTTTGTATTTCCAATAATTGCCGGCCATGCGAAACACAGAGTCGGCATGCTCGTTCAATCCGAAATAAGGAGCAAAGAATGATATGGAGTTGAACGTGCCATGTTGTCTGGCAAAGTCATTTGCTTGCACTTCCAAGCAGATTACCTTTGGATTATGCCTGTCCAAAAGATGGTTGAGCACGATGTAATGTGCAAAGATGTTGTTGGATGCATCGACACCGCCGTTGTAAACGCTCATTCCGATTGAATCACTGATGATGGAGGGCACATAATGTGAGTTGCAGCGAGATGTTCCCATCATTATGACATCCTCGTCAGCATCGAAGACAAGGTGTTTGATTTTGGGGCCTGAAACATCGTGTGTATGCTGGTTGACCCACCACATTGCCATGCCACCAATACGGTCGACGACAAAAACTCCAACAAGGACAAACAGTATGCTGATAGCCAACTTTTTCATAACTTATACTGTCTAAAACTGAAAATAGATGAATTGGTCGCCACCCAATACGCCAAACAAGATGATGTAGCAAATCATCAAGATAAGATAAACATGGCGCACCAACCAAGAAGGAGATTCCGCCACACTGAACTTCCATTGATATTCTTCTGCAAACTCCTTGACCATCAATATAGCTAATGCCATTCCAATGGCAATGAAATTGGCGTATTCGGGCATGGGCGCTCCAGGATGGGTAAATATGCCTGAAATGACAGTCACGGCATCTTGCAAACTGTTGGCTCGGAAAAAGACCAAAGCAACCACCACCAAGAGGAATGTCAAGATGCGATTCAGCCAAAGCCACCATTCCTTTTTCTTCAATCCATATTTCTTCTCAAACTTGCGCTGAGGCCTTTCTTTTAAAGTGCAAATGACAAGGTAGAAACCAAAGATGGAGAAACTCATCACAAAAGTCCACGCTGCTCCGTGCCAGAAACCTGAAATGAAGAAGGTGATGAAGATGGCCGTGCACCACCACCATAATTTGGTGCTGCTTCCCACCATTGGATAATAGACATAATCCATGAACCAAGAGGTCAGGGATATGTGGTTGCGTTTCCAATAATCCTGCACTGACACCGAGAAGAAATAGGGTCGGCGAAAGTTCTCCATTAGTTGGAAACCGAGAACACGGGCAGCACCGATAGCGATGAAACTGTAACCAGCAAAGTCGCCGTAAAGCTGAAAGGGAAACATAAGGGAGGCCAATAGGTATGAGCCACCGTTGTGCATGCTGACATGATTGAAAATGGAATCAACATAAAGGCTGCAACGGTCGGCCAACACCAGTTTCATGAAGTAGCCCCAAACCATAATTCTAACTCCCGCCATCACCGATTCATAATCCAGCCGATGCTCTTTCTTGAACTGTGGCAACAGATTGTTGGAGCGCTCGATAGGACCAGCAACCAACTGTGGAAAGAAAGAAACAAAAAGGGCATAGGTGGGGAAGTCACGCTCAACCTTGGTGGTTCCATAATAGACGTCGATGGAATAGCCTAAAGCTTGAAAGGTATAGAACGAAATTCCGACTGGCAACAGCAACTTAAATTCTGGCAGCTGAATCCCTAATCCGCTTGACTGCAAAACCATCTCTATATTCTCTGCAAAGAAATTGTAGTATTTGAACAGGAATAAAATGGCAAGATTCAAGACAAGACTAGCTATCAGACATGCTTTCTTTTTCGATTTATCCTCAAAATGATCAATGCCAATCGCTGCCAGATAGGTGACGACCGTACTGGTCAGCAACAACAATGCGTAAACCGGTTTCCAATTCATGTAAAAATAGTAGCTGGCTGCAAGCAAGAATAAATTCCTCATCCTGAGCCTTGAGGCGGGGATGCAAAAATACAGCAAGCATACTATTGGGAAAAACAATAGGAATGCAATAGAATTGAACAGCATCTTTTATAGAAATTGAATATGCGGATGCAAAGGTACAAAAAAACTATTATCAATCATCTGCTGATTACAAAATATCTCAGAAAGATTTCTCATCCGGTTTTTTTTATATACCTTTGTAGCGTTTTTTATACAATTGATTATGGACATTAATGCTTTTATAGAGATTTTTGCAGAACAACTGGATGATACAGATGTTTCTGAGATTAAAGCCGACACTGAGTACCAGGAACTGGAAGAATGGTCTTCTTTGACGGCGATGAGCCTCATTGCAATGGCAAAAACACAATTTGGAAAAACTATCACGGGCCGTGAAGTCCGTAGTTGCAAAACCGTTGAAGAGCTATATAATCTTATTTCCAATAAATAAGTTATGGACTTGTTCAACCCCTTTTCACTCTTGGGAAAGACCATTCTGATTACGGGGGCTTCGTCTGGCATAGGGCGAGGCATAGCTGTTGCATGCTCCAAATTGGGTGCCAAGGTCATTGCGGTGGCACGAAAAAAAGACAAATTAGAGGAGACCCTCCGATTGATGGCAGGAGATGAGGGGCAGGTTTACTCGTGCGACTTGACCTCCCCTGAGGATACTAATGTCATGGTGGCCTCTCTTCCACATTTGGACGGAGTTGTACATTGTGCCGGAGTTGGACAAAGGGTTCCATGCAAGCTGCTGAAAGAAAAGGATGTTGATGATGTGATGAACATCAATTTCAAGGCTCCTGTTTTGTTGCAAAAGGAACTCCTGGCACAAAAGAAAATTAATAAAGGTGGCTCTGTCGTTTTTATAGCCTCCATTGCCTCCACCTTACCAAGTTTTGGCAATGCTGTTTACAGCGCCTCCAAAGGTGCCATCATCTCTTACGCCAATTGTCTGAGTTTGGAATTGGCACCACGCCAGATAAGGGTCAACTGCATTAGTCCGGCAATGGTGTGGACAGATTTGGCTATTCAAGAAGGGGCTGATGAAGAGCAGCTGAAATCGGATGAGAGCAAATACCCATTGAAGCGCTATGGCACCCCAGACGACATCGCATATCTAACCGTCTACATGCTTTCAGATGCCTCAACATGGATGACAGGCAGTAATGTCAGGATAACTGGAGGCGTGTTTTAACAAAATCGATATGGCATATATCAAGGCAATTTCATATTATCTACCAGAGTGCATCATAACCAATGAGGATTTGGTGAGGGATTTCCCAGAATGGAGTGTTGACAAGGTGGCAAAAAAAGTGGGCGTAAACACCCGTCATGTGGCCGCCGAAGGAGAAACGGCTGGCGATATGGCCGAAAAAGCGGCTCGACAATTGTTCAAGGAGTATGGCGTTGATCCAAAATCAATAGATTTCATCCTGTTTTGCACGCAGAGCCCCGACTATTTCCTTCCTTCTACCGCATGCCTCTTGCAGGACCGACTTGGCATCCCCACTTCCTCGGGTGCTTTTGATTACAATCTGGGTTGTTCTGGATGTATCTATGGAATGGCCATCGCCAAGGGGTTGGTTACGGCAGGTATTGCCAAGAATGTATTGCTTCTGACAGCAGAAACCTATTGTAAATATCTGCATCCTTCTGACAAGAGCAACCGCTCGATTTTTGGTGATGGGGCAGCTGCATGCCTCATATCATCTGAGGGCTTTGCTGAGATTGGTGAGTTTTCACTGGGCACTGACGGAAGTGGCGCCAACCATCTAATAGTCAAAACTGGAGCAGCCCGCCAAAAAGAAAAGACGGGAGCGTCTCAGATAGATGATGAGGGCCATGTTTGGTTTGATGACTATCTATATATGAATGGGGGTGCGATTTTCAATTTCACCTTAGATGCTGTTCCTGAGATGATGGATCAGGTTCTGGCAAAAAATGGGGTGACTAAAGATGAAATCAACTATTACGTGTTTCATCAAGCCAACAAATACATGCTCAACACTATTCGGATGGTTTGTTGCTTGCCTAAGGAAGATTTTTATGTCAACCTTTCGGACACGGGAAATACTGTATCCTCTACAGTGCTGATAGGCCTTAAGGACTGTATCGACAATAGCGTCATAAGGAAAGGCGACAAAGTGATGATTGCAGGTTTTGGTGTGGGACTGAGTTGGGGAGGAACTTTACTCAGGTTTTAATCTTTTCCTGGTAATATGATATTCAACTCATTTCAGTTTATTCTACTATACCCGTTGCTCTTTTTGTTCTACTATGCTTTTCCAGCAAAGTGGATCAGAGTGCGCAATACTTATCTTCTCCTGTTAAGTTATTTGCTTTACATGCAATGGAAGCCTGTTTATGCCATGATTCTATTGGCTGTGACAGCTATCACCTTCTATTTTGCTCTTCTTGTAAACAAAGCCAAACATCCGAAAAAAGTGCTGACAATGGGAGTGTTGTTGGCGCTGTTTCCTCTTGCATTTTTCAAATACTTCAATTTCATCAATGAAACTGTCAGCAACGCCTTGTCGGCAGTTGGACTGAGCGGCCATCTTCCTGGCCTCAACTGGGCAATTCCCATCGGCATCTCCTTCTATACCTTTCAGGCATTGGGCTATCTGTGGGATGTCTATTACTCGTTTTTTCCAAGTATCCTCTCAGGACCTATCAACAAAGCCTCTCTGGTCATTCCCCAATTGAAAAACCCCAGGCCCTATTTCAACTATCCCAAAGCCGTTGAGGGAATGAGGATGCTGTTGTGGGGTATGTTTATGAAAGTAGTCGTGGCCGACAGGGTGGGACTGTATGTCGATTCCATTTATAATACATATACCGACTACAACGGCATGACCTGCTTTGTTGCGAGCCTGTTTTACGCTATTCAGATTTATGCCGATTTTGCTGGTTATTCTTTGATGGCTCTTGGAGTGGGAAAGACTTTGGGCTTTGATCTGACGGAAAACTTCCGCAGGCCTTACTTTGCAGTGAGTGTCACGGATTTCTGGCATCGATGGCATATCTCGCTCTCCACATGGCTCAAGGACTATGTCTATATTCCTCTTGGGGGAAGCCGATGCAGTAAGGTGCGCAACTATTGGAACATTTTTGTCACTTTCCTTGTCAGCGGCATCTGGCATGGAGCCAACTGGACTTTCATTGTATGGGGTTGCATGCATGGTGTTTGCCAAATCATAGAGAAGATGCTCAATCAGCAGAAGTGCAGTTACGGATGGTTGGGAAAGACTGTCAAGATTCTCATCACGTTTCTGATTGTCAATTTTGCATGGATTTTCTTCCGCATGGCCACTCTTGGTGATGCTTGTGCAGTTATATCCCAAATATTTGATTTCAGCCAGCCGATGAAAGTAGAATACAATATCACAAATATGGCTTTTTCTGTGTTTGGAATCACAGTACTTTTTGTCAAGGATTTCACAGAAGAATTCACTTGTGTCAGATTCTTTTACAACCGAAATGTTGTCATCAGGTGGTCCTCCTATGTCTTTGTGTTGTCATGTATCCTGCTTGCAGGTGTCTTTGGTGCTGACCAGTCAATTTATTCAAATTTCTAAGACAAATGCGGAAGTTCATTTTCAGGGTACTGCTTTTTTTGGCAATAATGTTTGTTGTTGACAGACTCGTAGACATCTCTATGAATTATCTCGCTTCTCATCCCAAGGGAGGGATGACTCAACGTCGCAATTATATCACTGACATTTGCAAGGAGGATGTTTTGATTTTTGGGTCTTCGCGGGCACATTATCATTACAATCCTCGGATTGTGACGGATTCTCTTGGAATGACTTGTTTCAACTGTGGAGAGAATGCCATGGGTATCGTGCATTTTTATGCATGGTGGAAACTTATCAGCCAACGTTACCATCCTCAATTGCTTATCTATGAAGTGACACCGGAAATGGATATTCGCAAAGGAGACAATTATGAATACCTTTGGAGGTTGAGGAACCACTATGAGAATGAGGATGTTCGTGCAGTTTTTGAAAAAGTCGAACCCAAGGAGAAGTGGAAGATGGTAAGCCGTATGTATCGCTACAATTCTACTTTCACAGAGATAGCCGCCGACATCATTCACCCTATGAAAGAGCAAGGTTCAAACGGGTTTGTGGCTGTCAACAGAACAGTAAAACCTAAGTATGCCATCAAGCATCCTAAATACGACGGGAAAAAGATTATTCCCGATACATTGAAGATGGGCTTTTTTGAAAAAATGATCAAGGAGATGGGGCCGACCCAATTGATTCTCGTGGCATCTCCTTATTTGACGGGAATCAATAGGACTGCTTTTGACCCAATTAGAGAAATGAGCCAGAAGTATGGAGTACCATTTTTAGATTATTCCAATGATTCCACCTATCTTAGGAAAACGGAATATTTTTATGATTCTAACCATCTAAATGCTACTGGTGCAGAAATTTTTACCCGTAACTTAGTTGGGGAAATAAGAAAAATCATGGATAGTAGGCAAGCGGCACCACACGACAAACAATAGCACAGAGTGCCTGTTAAGTAGGTTAAAAACCAAAAAAAACGTAAATTGTTTTGCTGTTTCTTTGATTTGCAGTAAATTTGTACCGATTATGGGCATATTGTACATTGTTCCGACACCTGTGGGCAACCTGGAGGACATTACGCTAAGGGCGCTCAGAATCCTTAAGGAGGCAGACCTCATCCTGGCTGAGGACACCCGCACCACTGGGGTGTTGCTTAAGCATTACGATATCCACAACCATTTGATGTCTCACCATAAATTCAATGAGCATGGCACCTCAGCACAGGTGGTTGAGAGGCTCAAGGCAGGACAGACGGTGGCTCTTGTGAGTGATGCCGGCACCCCAGGCATCAGTGACCCTGGCTTCTTCCTTGTACGAGAGGCCGTAGCTGCAGGCGTAGAGGTGCAATGTCTGCCGGGAGCGACAGCCTTTGTGCCTGCGCTCGTTGATTCCGCACTTCCCGACGACCGGTTCTGCTTTGAGGGCTTCCTCCCCCAGAAAAAAGGAAGGCAGACACGTCTGGCAGCACTGGCAGACGAAATGCGCACCATGGTCTTCTATGAGTCTCCTTACCGATTGGTGAAAACCTTGCAGCAGTTGGCTGAGGTAATGGGGATGGAGCGTAGGGCTTGTGTGGTGCGCGAAATTTCCAAAGTGCACGAGGAGAGCGTCCGTGGCACATTGCAAGAACTTGTCGGGCATTTCACAGAGCAGCCTCCACGGGGTGAGATAGTTATTGTCGTGGCAGGATGTGTTGAGAAGACGAGAGAAAAGAATGAAAATCAATCCAATAAAGAATAGTATAGCATGAGAAAAGTTTTATTTTTCGCTATTTGTCTGCTGGCACTTGCCAGTTGCAAAGAGGAGCCAAAAGCTCCTGTGGTGGATATTGTTGACACCTCTGTTGCCGACTCTCTGCAGAGAATCATCGATCAGCGCGACAATGAGATTTCAGAGTTGATGGCCACATTCAACCAAATCGAGGAGGGATTCCGGGCCATCAATGAGGCCGAGCAGCGTGTCACCCTTGCCAAGAGTGGCGAAGGTTCTGACAAGGTTTCAAAAATCAAGGAAGACATCCTTTTTATCCAGAAACGTATGGATAGCAACAGAAAACTCATTGACCAACTGCGCCAGCAACTGAGCGAGAGCAGCATTAAAGGTGATGAATTCAAGAAAACCATCGAAATGATGGTCAGCCAATTGGAGGCTAAGGACCAGCAATTGGCAGAACTTCGTCTGATGCTTGATGCCAAGGATGTAAGGATTACCGAGATGGATGAGGCCATCAATGTGCTCAACAATGATGTGGCAGACCTGAAGAATGAGAGTTCGCAGAAGTCTCAGACCATCAGTGAACAGGACAAGCAACTCCATGTGGCATACTATGTGTTTGGAACGAAGAGTGAGCTTAAGGAGCAGAAAATTCTCGACAAGGATGGAAATGTGATGCGCGGAGCCTACAACAAGAATTATTTGACCAAGATAGATACCCGCAACCAGAAGGTAATCAAACTTTACTCCAAATATGCCAAACTGCTCACCGACCATCCTACTTCATCATATAAGTTGGAGATGGATGCCTCCAAGCAGTATACCCTGCACATCACCAATGAAGACCAGTTCTGGCATACCTCCAAGGTGCTTGTTATCATGGTAAAATAAAACTGACACAAATCATTCAATAATAATCATTATGAATACCCAAAATCAAGGTAGCAAAACCTATCTGTTCTCCATCGTGCTCGTGGCAGTGCTCGGTGGTCTGCTCTTCGGCTACGACACAGCTGTCATCTCGGGCGCGGAGAAAGGCCTTCAGGCTTTCTTCAAGGATGCGCAGGATTTTCAGTACACTGATGGTTGGCATGGCTTTACATCAGCCTCTGCCCTCATCGGATGCATCATTGGCTCTGCCCTCTCAGGATTGCTGGCTACCAATCTCGGACGTAAGAAGTCTCTGATTATCGCCGGCTTGCTGTTTTTCATCTCCGCCCTTGGATCCATGGACCCAGAGTTCATGTTCTTTGAGCATGGCAAGGCTACTTATTCTCTGCTCATCATGTTCAATATCTACCGTGTTATCGGTGGTATCGGTGTGGGATTGGCATCAGCCATCTGCCCGATGTATATCGGCGAGGTGGCACCGTCCAACATCCGAGGAATGCTCGTCAGTTGGAACCAGTTTGCCATCATCTTCGGTCAGCTGGTGGTCTATTTCGTCAACTTCTTCATCTTGGGCGACCATATCCAGCCGCTCGTAGAGGAGATGGGCAAGGGACTGGCAGCAATCAATCCCGCCGCACAATGGACGGTCACAACGGGATGGCGTTATATGTTCGGATCTGAGGCAGTGCCGGCAGGACTCTTCGCTCTGCTCATCTGTTTCGTTCCTGAAACACCGCGCTATCTGGTGTCGATAGGTCAGGACCAAAAAGCACTCAATGTCCTTGAGAAAATCAACGGTTCGTCGAAGGCTGCTCAGATTCTTCAGGACATTAAGGATACCTTGACAGTGAAGACAGAGAAACTCATGACCTATGGTGCTCTCTGCATCTTCGTGGGCATCATGCTCAGTGTGTTCCAGCAGGCTGTGGGCATCAATGCCGTGCTCTACTATGCTCCGCGTATCTTCGGTGACATGGGTATGGAGAATCCCATGGTGGTCACCGTGTTTATGGGTGTCATCAACATCCTCTTCACACTTGTTGCCATCTTCACTGTGGAGAAGTGGGGACGCAAGCCACTCCTTATTTACGGTTCACTTGGCATGGCAATCGGTGCCTTCGGTGTAGCCCTGACTTTCGGCCACGCAGGTCTGGAGATGGTCACCGCCATTTCCATCATGGTCTATTCTGCCTCGTTCATGTTCTCATGGGGCCCCATCTGCTGGGTGCTCATCGCCGAGATTTTCCCCAACACCATCCGTGGCGCTGCTGTCGCTATCGCAGTGGCATTCCAGTGGATTTTCAACTTCATCGTCAGTTCTACGTTCGTACCCATGTTCAACATGCACCTCACCGAGGGCGATGATTTCGGACATTGGTTCACCTACGGACTCTATGGCATCATCTGTGTCATTGCTGCTATCTTCGTATGGCGACTTGTGCCTGAGACCAAAGGCAAGACGCTTGAGGATATGAGCCGGCTTTGGAAGAAAAATTAATTCACGAGGCAACAACATACGCCAGAGATTATTCACCTGCCTCATCCAAGTGCTGCAAAGCCACTTTTGGATGAGGCAGATTTTCAATTTTATGTGAATTTGCAATCTAATGTCAAATTGTGATATGACAGACAGTGGAATATTGAGATTGATTGACGGGGAGAAGCATTTTTCTTTTGAGGTGCTGCCTCCCCTGAAAGGAAACGGCACTGATGCCCTCTTCCGCACCATTGAAAAATTGCAGGAGTTTGGACCATCCTACATCAACATCACGACCCACCACAGTGAGTATGTGTATACGGAGCTGCCTAACGGATTGTTGGAGCGCCACCGTGTGCGCCGTCGTCCGGGCACCATTGCCATTGCCGCTGCCATCAAACAGCGTTTTGGCATCCCCGTTATCCCTCATGTTATCTGTAGCGGAACCACCATAGAGAATATCGAGTATGAGTTGCTCGACCTGCAGTTCCTGGGTATCTCCAACCTATTGTTGCTGCGTGGCGACAAGGCTGCCGATGACAAAATCTTCACTCCCACTCCGGGTGGACATGCGCATACAACAGACCTCATCGCACAAGTCAATCGTTTCAACGAGGGCTTCTTTGCTGATGGGACACCCATCAAGAATCCGGGTAGTACCTTCTTCTTTGGGGTAGCATGCTATCCTGAGAAACATGAGGAGGCGCCCAACATGGAGCAGGACATGGCGCACCTGAAAACCAAACAGGACATGGGAGCTCAGTATGCGGTCACACAGATGTTCTTTGACAACCAGAAATATTACGACTTCGTGGCGCGCGCGCGGCAGATGGGTATTACCATCCCCATCATTCCTGGCATCAAACCCATCGCCAAGAAGACGCAACTTACTATGGTGCCCAAGACTTTTCATTGCGACTTGCCTGACGCGTTGGCCACAGAGATGATCAAATGCAAGGATGATGATCAGGTGCGCCAATTGGGCATCGAATGGACAACCCAACAATGTCGCGACCTCTATGCCCACGGTGTTAGGACCATCCATTTCTACACCGTCTCGGCTGTAGACTCCGTGCGAGAGGTGGCATCGAGACTGATGTAGTTTTGATCCTGTCCAACAAAAAATATCCGTGACCATCTGCTAATTCAAACTTTTTTAGTACTTTTGCGATTCAATCAGGACAATATCCGCAAAGATGAAATTTGAGGAGGTAATCGGACAGGAAGAGGCCAAGCAGAGGCTTATCACGTTGGTGGAGGAAGAGCGTGTGCCACATGCCATGCTGTTCACCGGACCTATGGGTTGCGGGAAGATGGCGTTGGCAATGGCTTTCGCCTCATATCTGTTGTGCGCCAATAAGCACGATGGTGATAGTTGCGGTGCTTGTCCACAGTGTGCCATGCTGCGCAAGTGGGCGCATCCCGACCTCCATTTCACTTTCCCTGTCATCAAGCCCAAAAACTCCTCCGCCGACTACAAGCCCATCAGCGATGACTATATTAAGGAGTGGCGTGAACTGCTTGCCGACGGTCCCTATTTCACCATTGAGCAATGGCTCGACGTGATGCGTACAGAGTCACAGCAAGCCATCATGACGGTCAGGGAGGCGGATGAGCTGACCCATAAGCTCTCGCTCAGGTCGAGCCAGGGAGGATATAAAGTGGCTATCATCTGGTTGGCAGAGCGAATGAATGAGGCTACCGCCAATAAACTGCTAAAACTCATCGAGGAACCTCCCTCGCAGACAGTGTTCCTGCTGGTGAGCGAGAACCCCGCCGCCCTCCTTGAGACAATCAGAAGCCGCACCCAATTGTTTGTCATGCAGCGCATCGAGACGGAAAAAATAGAGGAGGCTCTGATTCAGAAAAGAGGCGTCGACGCAGAAGCGGCACGCCGCATCGCCAGAATAGCGGAAGGCAATTGGCTCAGAGCACTCGACGCTATCGATGCCGACAGCGAGAACAAGGATTTTCTGGAGGACTTCAAGATGATGACCCGTATGTCGTTCACCAGAAAAGTCGATGGCATGGCGCAGTGGACTACCAATGTGACGAAATACGGACGTGAGAAGCAGCGCAGGATGCTGACCTATTTCCTGAGAATGGTCAGGGAGAGTTTTATGTACAATTTCCACATACCCGAACTCTCCTATATGACAGCGGATGAGGAGAATTTTGTCAGTCGCTTCGCCCCATACGTGAATGAGGCAAATGTTGTCGAACTGTCGGAACTTATCTCCAAGGCCATCACCGACATCGGGAGAAACGCGAACGCCAGGATGGTGTTCTTCGATGTCGCACTGCAAGCCACTGTCTTGTTGAGAAAACAACCACAATAATCCCCGTTTATCATAAAGGGGAAATATATCAATATATATAATAATACAATGGACTATAAGAATCTATCCTATAAGATAAGTACAGGCTGTGGCCGCGGTCTTTGCAGACGCGGAGTGGGCAGGCAGGATAAGCAGCTCAATACCTATGACTGGCTTGCCGACGTGCCGGGAAATGCTGAGAGCACAGACCTCGTAGAGGTGCAGTTTAAGAACACGAGAAAAGGCTATTACCATAATGTGAACAACCTCGATTTGCGTAAAGGCGACATCGTGGCGGTGGAAGCTAACCCAGGACATGACATCGGGGTGGTCACCCTCACCGGACAGTTGGTCAAGCTCCAAATCAAGAAGGCCAACCTCAAGTCTGCCGATGACATCCGCCGTATCTATAGGCTTGCCAAACCCGTGGATTTGGACAAATACGAGGAAGCCAAGAGTAGGGAGCACGGCACCATGATCCAGAGCCGACAGATAGCCAAGGACTTAGGTCTTGATATGAAAATCGGTGATGTGGAATATCAAGGCGACGGCAACAAGGCCATTTTTTATTATATTGCTGACGAAAGGGTTGATTTCCGGCAGCTCATCAAGGTGCTGGCGGAGACTTTTCACGTGCGAATTGAGATGAAGCAGATTGGCGCACGTCAGGAGGCAGGACGAATCGGTGGAACAGGACCATGCGGACGTGAACTCTGCTGCGCCACATGGATGAAGAACTTCATTAGTGTAAGCACCAATGCCGCCCGTTTCCAGGATATCTCGCTCAATCCTCAGAAACTGGCTGGTATGTGCGCCAAGCTCAAGTGTTGCCTCAACTATGAGGTGGATGACTATATGGAGGCTTCGCGCAACCTGCCGCCCAAGGATGTTGTCCTTCAGACTCAGGATGCCGACTATTTTTATTTTAAGGCGGATATTCTTGCAGGACTTATAACCTATTCCACCGATAAGAAGATGCTTGCCAATGTGGAGACCATCACTGCAAAACGGGCAAAGGAGATAATCGAACTCAACAAGGCTGGGGAGAAACCTGTTTCACTTCAGGAAGAGGGGTATGAGCGGGATGCCGACAAACCCAAAGACTTGTTGGATGATGACATTTCGCGCTTTGACAAGAGCAAGAAGAAAAAGAAAAAGAAGACCCCCAAAAAACAACGTCCGCCCAAAGTAACTGATGCGCGGCCTGCTCGTGAACAAAGTGCCAAAAGGCAAGACAAACAATAGGATGAGAAAGTCCATTTTCTGCCACATCAAACACTTGGCCGTCGCTGTCTTTGCGACGGCCATGCTTGTGGCTTGTTATCCCAATACTTCATATTATCATTATGATGCCATCGACCTTCATGGGTGGGACAGGGCTGAGGTGCTCGAATACAATGTGCCACCGGTAACGGAAGATGGATATTATGTCGAGGAAATAGGGATAAGGGCAGATGCCTCTTTCCCTTATCGTTCACTTTGTTTGGTGGTGGACCAATGGATTATCCATACTGTCAAGAAAGAACCTGGGACATTTAAAAGCGATACAGTCAGTATTGACATCTATGATCAGGAGGGGCAGTCTGTGGGGCGTGGGGTCAACCTCAGACAGTATGCATATCCGTTTAGAAGTGTCAGACTTCAGCAGGGCGACTCTATTGCCATGCGTATTCGTCACCACATGAAAAACAAGAGCATAGAAGGAGTTGCCAATGTGGGTTTGAAGGTATACTTCCAGTATGGGGAGGCTCAATAGACTCCAAAGAGGTCCTCACGGCCCATCAGTTCTATGGCTTCTTCTTCCATTGGGGTGCGTTTCACGATTTCAATATCATCCCAAAGTTGCCTATTGTAGCCCAGTTCCTTGATTTTTTTGATGAGGTTGTCCTCAAACTCCACTTTAGAGGTTCCTTTGACGGTTTTCAGACCTGCATTGAACATCAGGCCGTTGGTCTCAAACTGCTTCCCTCCCTGTCGATAGCGGAGGTTGAAATGTACACTCTGCACCTCAGTAAAGCCGTTGTCGTGCTGATAGTTGACCACAAAAGAGTAATCAACAGGCAGAATATATGCATAACCCTGAACAACCCGTTTTACCCGTTCATTCAGTCCTATGCCCTCAAATTTAAGCAGTTCGTAGGTGTTGCCGTCAACATATAGTTTGCCCTCCACGCCCCATAGTTTTGGATTGCGAGCCATCATGGTCAGCACATAGGTCTTCTCATCACCGTTGATGAGGGTCTGGCAGTCTGTCATGTATAGTTTCTTGAATTCCTCATGGAGTGGCGCCACCTGGTCGCGGGTGTATAGGGTGGTGTTAAGCACTGGAACTTGGGCAAGGGAGTGAAAATTGACTGGAATTGAATTCTGTGAACTGGCGACAGCGAAATAGCGTCCTGTAACTAGTGATAGGTCTCGCAGTTGGACAGCGGTGCGTCCTTGAAAGAAACACTCAATGAAATCGGTGCACTGACTGCCTGTATAGGTCATCTCACGGTAGAAGAGGTTGCAACTCTCCCTCTTTTTTTTCTTCAGTTCTTTTTTGAGTTTTTTCCTTACCTGCTTCACAATATTCTCACTGCCCATTACAACGACCTCTTCAAGGATTTTCCCATCGGGCTGCAGGAGAATCTTCTTACCCACTTCCATGACAGGGACATGGAGAGTCTTGTAGCCCACGTAGGAAATGCGGAGTACGGAAGAGGAGTCTGTGTCGATGACGAAGTCGCCCTCTGCGTTGGTGATGGTGCTGTTGTGGCTGTTGACGAACACCGAGGCGTAGGGGAGTGCCTCACCTGTATTTGCGTCAGACACCCTTGCCACAAGATGATGCTGTGCTGATACCGTGATAGAGCACAGCACCAGCATCAGCATTAGGATGCATGTTTGTCTGATGGCGTAGTTTTTGTTGCTCATTACTCGTTGACTATAAATCCGCCATTGCCCATACCCTCGGCAGAGACGGTTATTGACTTGGAGAAACCATTGTTGTAGAATGTCACACGTGCGCGGCCCTCGCTGTCGGTTGTCAGGTAGGGGTTCCAATATAAAGTACGGCGGTAGTCTCCGCCTACGGGCAATGGCTCGCGGCTATAGTCCACGCGGTAAAACTCATCAGGCTCGCTCAGTCCCTGGAAGTTGATGCGGAATCCATATAGGTCAGGTTCAGGCATTCCAGATAGATAGAGAGGGTCGGTTTTGAACTCGATAATGGAAGTGAGCGGTTGAGCGCTGTTGTTCATTCCTTCAGGATTAAATGGGATGAGAAGACCTCGGTAGCGGCTCTCCTGATGAATCAGCGAGCGGTCGTCGGTGTCAGCATACAGGCAGAGTTTGCTGAAATTGATGTCTGATGGGAAGAACCTCATATTTTCGGGTAGGTTCTCCTCTTGGCCGTAAGCCAGCCTATATGCAGTGTAGGGGCCTAAGTCTGAATCGTCGACTACTGTGTAGTTCATGCCGTCAAGACCAAGCACCAGCAGCAGTTTCATATAGTTGTAAAACGAGCCATAGGCCATGTCGAAGCGATGGCTCTTGTGAGACATGAAGCGGTTGTATATTCTCTTGGAGTTGATTTTGCCGACTGCTGACGACGGTGTGGGGGTGACCATTGGTCCGGCTTGGTCACCATTATTACTTGAGTTGGCGAAGAAGACGCTGTCACCGAAGTTGCTTTGGTAGCTGCTGTCGCGCTCAGCTCCGGGATTCCACCACCCACCTGTTGACATATCGTTGCCAGCCAATCTGAAAGCATCTCCCCATCTATGGTCCCCATAATCGTTGAAGTAATGGAAGTCATTGATAGACCCAAAAATGTTAGATAGGTAAGTCATCAGTTCACGAACATCGATGACCGCTACAGGACGGGCATTTTTTGACTCACTCCATTTGCGATGTCCCTTCACTTTGATGTCTTGTATGTTCCACGCATTGTCCTTGCGGTCGTAATACAATACATCTTCCGATGATGTGCTTCTTGCCATGTATTGCTTGAAGGTGTTGGGGACATTGGCTTGGTCTAAACCTTTCGTCTCATAATAGTCGAAATTGCGGGCTACGGGAGAATAGGGGTTCAGCGGGATGATATGCTTGTCAATCAGGTAGCGGGGACGACGCTTTTTCCACCTGGAGAAGAGGTGTCCGCCGAGTCCTGCCTTGAAGTGGCCTTTCTCCTCGGCACTCTCCTCGTTGACCATCAAGGTCATATAGCTTGTGCCGTAGAAGGGGTTGATATTGAACATGAAGAACCCTAAGGAATCGGTCTTGATTTCTGCTTGCTTGATGCCATCATAGGGCGTACGGGTCTCGTTGTACACCCACAGAGGTTTTTTGATTTGTTTCCAGAAGTCATAACCGTTGTAATGTCCTTTGTCGTCAACCAGTCTGCCTCGGAAATTCAGGCCTCGTTCGATGACCATCAGCGGTTCCCAAGGTTCGGCGCTCATCATGCGCTCAAAGTCATAGCGGGTCCATCCCTGCACCATGAGCAGTTGGTCAAGGGCGGCTCGGTGCTCGGCATCATCCTTCTCAAAATAGTATTCGGGATGAGGGATAAATCCTTTTACCTCGCTTGAAAGCAACAGGTAAGTCAGCATGTTGTCATCAGCGAAGGTGCCGTCGCGATATTCCCCGTCGGTGATGGCTAATGACATCTTACCGCGGTCTCTGACAGGTTGGCCGTCTTTGTCCACCAGTTGGCACTGTATGGTTACCGGTTTGTAGGGCTGCATGTCGATACCGCTCTCGGGCATCAGCACCTTGAGGTGGTTGCCTACCACATCGTGGTTGTTGACAAACACCTCACGTTGGGCGATGACTTTCCCCTCTTTATTATATAATGTAAAGATGTTGACGCCAGTCAGCAGGTCGCTCTTGCTGAAGTTGAGCTTGGTTTGCTCCTCATGGCGCAGGTCGATAACTTGACTATGTAGTGTGATGCCCCTTGAGGTGATGCTCAGTCCGATTTGTTCTGCAGGTGTCTTGGCATTGCGTGCGATGTGGGCACTCAGTATGTTTCCCGATGAGAAGACGTTGAGCACATAGCCGCGGCGGTGTGATTTAGGCAGATGGAAGGTATAGTCTTTTCCCTCATAATTGACGGAGAGACGCAGGCTACGTATGAGTTCGTCATCCGCCTCGTCTTCCTCATCACAGGTAACGGAGAAGACACCCCTACCGCCATAGTCGGTTTTGAAGGTGCCGATTTCCTTGCCTTTGTGTAGTAGCTTTCCTTCGATATTTAGGGTGCGTCCTTCTGTTGAATGGGCTTGGAATGCCACGCGGGTGGGTATTCCGCTGACGAGGTTGCCACCCTCGGGATAGAAGTCAATTTTCAGTTTGTCTTTGGTGTCATCCACGATGGATGAGGTGACTTTAGGCAGTCTCGGCATGCGTTTTTGTGCGTATTGGCCCTTCTCAACAGAATCAAAGACGGGAAACACACGGCTGAAAATTCCTGCGTTGCCACGGAGGTAGTGTTGGACACGCTCCATATAGAAGTCTTTTTTGAGAATGTCTTTCATTCTGCTCCAGCCATGTCCGTTGCCAGGACAGAAGTTGAGCATCCACGAGGTGTAGGCGCGTACCTCATAAAAACCGGCGTTGAGAGTGTCTTTCAACAGAAATGAGCCGCTGGCTTGGCCGTTGTTGACCACCAGTTTCTGGGTTTCCACGGGCAAGCCGATGGGGTTGACCAATTCCACATAGAGGATGCGGCTGAGATTGGTGGGCTGAAGTGAGGAGCCTTCGACAACATAAGCCTTGTACCATATGTGCTCACCTTTATAATAAGAGGTATTGTCGAAGTGGAGATATACACGTTCCTGTGGATTTTTCTTGGCAAACCGTTCAAAATTGGTTTGCAGGGCAGTAAGTTGTGGGGTGGCATCGTTGTTATCCTGCGCCATTCCTGTCGCTGCTATGAGGAATAGCGAAATCACTGCCATAATACATCGTTTTTTCATAATTGTTTGGGATTTTTAGGAGTTCTTTGCAAAAATAGGTGAAATCTACTACTCCGACAAAGGTTTTTCCCTACCCAGATAGAGGGATTTCCCTATCTTATAGGAAGCTTCCTTTTTTGAAAAACTCTGCCCATCATGAAAACCGAAATCCCTGTATGGTGACAAAAAAGGACGGAAGATGTTTGTAGGTGTGGATGTTATTTCATAACTTTGCAGTATTGAGCCAATTGAAGTTTAGGTATTGTAGCTATAAGAGAGGATGGGGGGAAAGAGTCTGAAACAGAAGGCCACTGCAGGCATGGTGTGGACGGCGTTGAGCAAATACTCGACGACAGCCATCGCTTTTGTGTCGGGCATCATTTTGGCTCGTCTGCTAACTCCACACGATTATGGATGCATTGGACTGCTTGGAATTTTCATGTCGCTGGCATCCACCTTTATAGGGGCGGGTTTTGGCACAGCCCTCATCCAGAAGAAAACTCCTACACAGACAGACTATTCCACCATCTTCTTTTGGAATATGGGCATGGCTGTTGTCATGTATGTCATTTTGTTTTTCTCTGCTCCTGCAATTGCCGCATTCTATCGCATACCATTGTTGTGCCCAGTCCTTAGGGTACAGGCATTTGTGCTGATTATCAATGCTTTCAATCTTGTCCAAAGAAGCCAACTGAGGAAGCAACTCAAGTTCAGTGTTCTCTCTAAGGTCAGCATAGCCACTTCATTTTTGTCATTGGCGGTAACCATCATAATGGCCTACCGTGGCTTTGGTGTATGGTCTTTGGTGACACAGAATTTGCTTGCCGCAGCCATTCCCGCTTTGGTGTTCTGGTTTTATGTGGGTTGGAGGCCTTTGTTGATTTTCTCATGGAAAAGTTTCCGCGAATTGTTCAGTTTTGGAGCATATATTCTGTTGAGCAATATCGTCAATACTTTTGGAACGGAGATACAGGGATTGATGATTGGCAAATTGTTCAATGCTTCCACATTGGGTTATTATTCCAAGGCAGCTGGAGCGGAGCAGATGGCATCCTATTCCATCAGTGGTGTGATAACGAGTGTGTCATTTCCTCTTTATGCAGAGGCTCAGGATGACAAAGTAATGTTGGGCAACATCATACGGCGTCTGACGATGACCATTTCCTACATCACTTTTCCTTTTATGCTGCTCCTTTTGACTTTGGGCAAACCTCTTTTTGTACTGTTATATTCAGAGCGGTGGTTGCCCAGCGTCATTTATTTTCAGGTGCTTTGTCTTGTAGGCATCTCCTCTTGTTTGCAGGCAGTCAATACGCAGAGCATTGCAGCCATCGGCAAGAGCAAGCAGATGTTCTCGTGGATTTTGGTAAAAAGAGTACTTGGTGTCTGTGCTATGATTATAGGCCTTGTCCTATATGGGATGAAGGGATTTCTTGTGGGAGTTGTCTTCTACAACTATTTCTGCTATTTCGTCAATATTGGTTTGGTGTCGAAATATATCGGATATAAATGGAACGACCAACTAAAAGACTTGATGCCTGTGGCTTTAGTTTCACTTGTGGCCCTGGCTGTTTGTAATGTAAGTGTGTTATTCCACCTCAATATGTTTGTAGAAGGTGCCATCAAGTTGGTTGTTTTCCTTCTTGTCTATATGGGATGGTCTTTGGTTTTCAAGCCAGAAGCTTACACTTACACGCTCACGCTCATACCCGAAAGATTCAAATTCTGGAAAAGAAATATAGAGTAATCTATCCGTTTGCAATTTGTCGCTTCAAATTTTGTAGTATATTAGGAATTTAGTATTTTTGCACGAAATTAGCAAAACTTGTTACATGGACAGTATCATCAAAAAAGCCAAGGAGGCTCTCTCTGACCATCCGATTCTTTATGGAGCGGCAAAAGCTGTTTTCGGACGAGTAAGCCAGTATCAAGAACGGAAGGAAATAGAGCACAAGCAACAAGTTTTCCAGGAAAATGCACGTGAAGTGTTGAGGCTTTTTGTCACTTGCATGGAAGAGCAAGAGATAAAATACACACTTGCCTTTGGTTCTATTCTTGGTGCCATACGCGAGCATGGCTTTATCAAGCATGACTTGGACATTGACACTGCAATGTGGATTGATGATTTCAAACCGGAGATGGTGGAAGCCCTTGAGCGTGCAGGTTTCACTTGGCTGTTCTCCCATAAGGTCGATGATGGTAAACTGGGACGCGAGGACACTTTCGAGTATAACGGGGTGAGGATTGACATATTCTATTTCTATCCTGCTGTTGATCAGTTACCCTATTGTTGTGATTTCCTTATGGAGCAGGGGATGGAATTGCATCAACGATTACCAAGAAGGTTGGAAATCCCATTCTCAAGGGAACGTAGGAAAGTGTCTTTTGAGGGAATGGAAGTGTATTTGCCAGACAACGCTGAGGAGTTTTGTGAATATAGGTATGGTGCAGACTATATGATTCCTAACCCGGATTGGAAATGGGATGGGGAATGTGAGCATATTGTGGAATGGAGGGAGAAGATTGGTGTAACGGAAAGTGCTAAATATCCTCATGGCGAACGGCAGGACACTCATATCTAATCAATTGTTTTTTTCCTTTCATTTTCTGATATGCAAGCCAAAGTTTCAGTAATCATCCCTGTTTACAATGTAGAGAAATACATTGGTCAGTGCATAGAATCGATTTTGGCCCAAACCATGCAGGATTTCGAAATTGTGGTTGTGGATGACTGCTCGCCAGACGATTCTATGGAAGTAGTCAGGAAATATGCTGAGGGCGACAATCGTTTTCACATTGTCAGCCATGAGCGAAACCTGGGATTGATGCAGGCTCGAAAATCGGGGTATTCAATTGCCAAAGGTGAGTATTTGTTGTTTTGTGACAGTGATGACTACTTGCCACCCAAGGCTGTGGAGATTCTTTACCAGGAAGCTGTTCGCACTTCCGCTGATGTGGTCTCGGGTGACATTGTACTTTATTATCCACAAGATGGACATGAGGAGATTCGCACTTCTTCGCTTAACTATGGTAGTGGAATGACTGCAGTTTACAAATCTTTGCTCTTTTCCGAATACCATCATAATCTTTGTGGCAAGATTTTCAAGACAAGCATCTTGCAAAATCATGAATACAAGACATTCGACCATTTTACCAATGGTGAGGATGGCTATCTTTTCTATCAGGTGGTGGAGCATGTCTCAAAGGTATTGCATCTGCATGAACCAGTATACTATTACCGGCAGAATATGCAATCGTCGACAAGGATAAGAATGGGCAACAATGCCATCCGAACCATCTGTATGCTTAATCAGTTAAGGTTGCAGTTGGCTGAACGACATCCTGAAATCGCTAAATATGCTCGTATGAAGGTGACTTTAGTGATGAATTCACTTCATAACGAACGTTATAACAGGGATACGTCACTGGGTGAGTATGAAGCTCAATTCGGACTTCTGCCCTATTCTTCTTTTGGGAGTCTTTTCAGGTACGTACCTTTTGTAATGGCTTGCAAGGGTGCCGTTAAGAGATTGATGGCTATCATAAGATGAAAGCTGTCAAATAAAAAAGCATGAGATGAAACACCCTATTGATTTTGTAGTCACATGGCTTGATTCGTCTGATCCTGAATGGCAAAGACAGTACAATGAATATAAAGGAGTGTCACCTCGTGGAGATTCGTCGGTTGCACGATTCCGTGATTGGGACCTTTTTAAGTATTGGTTCAGGGCTGTGGAAACTAATGCACCATGGGTCAATCGTGTGTTTCTCATTACCAACGGTACCATTCCGAAATGGATAAGACGTGACCATCCAAAACTTGTTCTCGTCAATCATGAAGATTATATTCCCTCCCAATTCCTACCGACATTCAACTCTTGCACTATCGAATTGCATATCAATAAAATCAAGCAACTTTCAGAACATTTTGTTTATTTCAATGACGATTGCTACATCAACAATCCCGTCACACCCGAGTATTATTTTGTAGATGGACTGCCATGCGACAACAATGCAGAGACAATTTTCAATACCACCAAATATAATCCGCTTGACAGATTTTTCATAAGAATTTCCATGTTTGTAGATATTTGTGTGCTTAACAGACATTTTAACCGAAATGAGGTGTGGCGACAGTCGAAGAGAAGATGGTTGGGGAAACATTTGAGCAATATGAGCCGGCTCGCAAGCCTTTTGCTCATCTTTAATAAGTGGAATTTGTTTGTGGGGTTCAATTGGAAACATGTTGAGCAACCTTTCCTCAAGTCGGTGATGGACGAGGCTTGGGAAAAGGAACCAGAAATGCTCAACGAAAGTTGCACTCGGTTCAGGAGAGAAGTAACTCTCAACCCTTACTTTTTCCGATACTGGCAGTTCGCTACCAATCGGTTCTATCCGGTTAAATTGGATCGTGTGGCAAAATATCGAACCATTAGAAAGGATGTTGAGCACATTTGCCGGGCATTGAAAAACAAAAAGATTTTATCTCTATGCATCAATGACACACCGCGTTGTACAGAAGAAGAGTTTGAGGATGTCAAAATAGAACTGATAAAGGCTTTCGAGGAGAAATATCCTAATAAGTCTTCTTTTGAGTTGTAGAAACATTATAGCTTTGTTTGAAACAGTAAATAGAACAAGATGATGAACATGCAAGAGGAAAGCCGCAACGGCTACATTGTCTCAGAAAAGATGAAAAAGGTATGGGCATTGCAACTTCAGTTGGTCAAGAAAGTGCTGGAGGTATGTGAGAAATACAATCTCCGCGTGTGGGCAGAGGGGGGCACGCTGCTTGGCACCATAAGGGAAAAAGGGTATATCCCATGGGATGATGACATCGACATGGCAATGCTGAGACCCGACTATGACAAGTTCCAAGAGGTGGCTGCAAAGGAGTTTAAAAAACCTTATTTCATACAAAACGGCTATACCGACAATTATGCCAATGGTATGACCAAAGTAAGGATTGATGGGACAGCGGCTATTCTTTCCAATCAGCATATCAATTATATTCGTCACCAGGGCATCTTTATTGACATTTTTCCTTTTGATGCTGTGCCAGATAATCCTGCCGACCTCAATCGGTTGATGGAGGAAGCTAAACGCATCATTCGTCCTATGAAATATTATTATGGTGGCGATTACTCTCCTTTTCATCCTCAAGTGTTGATGCGCACGTTGAGAGGCGCTTTCCTCGTGAAGACGCATGGAAGGCAAGGCATTTATAAGCAATATGAAGACTTGTTCAGGAAATATAAAATAGAGGATAATACCAATGTTTCACCACATGCATGGTATTATGACATCGAGCATTATTCCAGAGACAAACATTGGTATGATGGCACATTGTGGATGCCTTTTGAGGACATCATGATGCCTGTTCCTTCTGGTTACCATGAAATCCTTACTGTGCAATATGGAGACTACATGACACCGGTGAAGGCACCCTCCATTCATGGTGATTTTTTAGTACTGGACCCAGAAAGACCTTATCAAGATTTTTTGCCTCTATTGAAGAAGCTGCATAGATGGGATAGTTGGAAGCATCGCCGCGACCTGCTTTTGCGTTTGGTGGGCATGAAGTCGCACAAAGAGTAATACATTCTTTGTACAGTCTAAGTGCGTTTTCTTAGATTTTTTTATGTTCTAATCAGGTTACGGCTTGCGTCGATGCGCAGGAAGATGAACAGCAGCAGAGTGAATCCCCACAGTGAGCTGCCTCCATAACTGAAGAAGGGTAGGGGGATGCCGATGACGGGTGTCAGACCGAGCACCATGCCTACATTGATGAACACATGGAATAGGAAGATGCTCAGCACGCAATAGCCATAGACCCTTCCGAACTTGAAAGGTTGTCGCTCCGATAGGTAAATGAGTCTTAGGATAAGAGCAAGGAACAAGAGCAGCACACCTGCCGACCCTAAGAATCCCTCTTCCTCGCCTACGGTACAGAAGATGAAGTCGGTGTCTTGTTCTGGAACAAATTTCAGTTTGGTTTGGGTGCCGTTGAGGAACCCTTTTCCCCGCAGACCGCCGGATCCTATGGCGATTTCGCTTTGATGGACATTGTACCCAGCTCCCGAGTTGTCGTCCTCCAGCCCGAGCAGCACATTAATGCGCTCTCTCTGATAAGGTTTGGCCACATTATTGAGCATGAAACTCGCCGAATAGAAAAAGATGATGGACCCTAAGGAGAATAGAGCGATGTATAGGTAATTGCTTATCCTACTGCTTAATCCCTGGTACATGAAGTAACCGATGAGCAGAGCACATACAAACAACTGCACCCATACGATGTCGAAAGGTATTACATACTCGGAGAATAATAGGAAGATGAGCGTCACACAGAGGGTGAAGCCAGCCAACTGCATTGCCTTCCTCTTGTCATTGCAGTAGAGGTAGACCATTCCTGCGGAAAACAATTGGATGAGCAGCAACACGACGAACTTTCCCATAGAGGTCGGGGTGTCCCATAGCGGTATCTGCTCATACCTGATGCCCACTACGAAATAGAGCACAAGCGCCACACCGGTGAAGAGGATGCTGCCAGGCATGCCCTCCCGGTAGAACATGAGGAAGAAGGCGAGGTAGACGAGTGCCGAACCTGTCTCGTTCTGCAGGACGATGCATCCCATCGGTAGCATCACGATGGCGCATGAGAGAAGAAAGTCGCGCAGGCGGTGGATGTTGAACCCGTATGTGCTCATGAATTTGCTGATGGCAAGGGCTGTTGCGAACTTGGCAAACTCTGCTGGTTGTACTCGCAGCGGTCCCAATACAAGCCAAGAGCGTGAACCCTTGATGCTCACGGGATTGAAGATGGTGGCAAACAACAGCAGTACCATCAGACCATATAGGGCATAGGCAAAGGTGTCGTAATAGCGGTCGTCGAGCATCAGCACGACAAATGCCAGACAGATAGATGTGCCTATCCACACTATCTGCATGCCGGAGCGGGTGGACAAGCTGAATACATCAGGCTCGCTGAAAGAGTAGCTGGCACCGCACACGCTCATCCAGCCAAATATGAGCAATGCTACATAGATGGCCATCGTCCACCAGTCGAGTGAACGAAGTATTCCTGGTTGGTTATCTGTCTTTTGTGCCATATTTCAGATGTTGGCTTTGTATTCTGGCGGCTTGGCGCTGAGAGCCCTCCGATAGTTCACCCTTGATATATTGTTCCATCATCAGCGAACCGATGGGTACTCCGAAGGTGGCTCCGAAACCACCATTCTCCACATACACGCTGATGGCTATTTTGGGTTCGTTCATAGGGGCAAAGCCCATGAACACTGAGTGGTCGCGGCCACGGTTTTGTGCAGTACCTGTTTTTCCGCACACCTCATAGTCGCGTCGGTTGGCACTGCGGCATGTACCTCCTGTCACGGCACGGCGCATGCCCCTTGCAACCAAGTCGTAGGCCTGACGGCTGGCCTTGGTGTATTTCTTTTTGGTATAAAGGGTATCGATGTCCTGACCTTCTATACCCTTCACTACATGTGGGGTGATATACCATCCTCTGTTGGCGATGGTCGCACCGAGGTTGGCTATCTGAAGAGGGGTGAGTGTCACCTCTCCCTGGCCGATGGCGATACTGATGACTCCCAGTGCATTCCAGTTGCGTTTGAAAGCTTTGTCATAATAGGTGGCATTGGGTATCATGCCACGTTTCTCATTGGGAAGGTCGACACCCAACTTATATCCGAATCCCATGCTAACCATGTAGTCGCGCCATGTATCCATGGCTACCTGCAGAGTCGGGTATTTCTCTCGATTGTTGAGCATATAGTAGAGTCCCCAGCAGAAGAAACCATTGCATGATGTGCCGATGGCGGGAATCAGGTTGAGCGGTGATGGGTGGCCGTGACATCCCACCCTCATGCCTCGGGTGACAAAGCCGCGATAGCATGGGTATTTCGTTGTGGAGTCAATGACGTGTTCTGTTAGGAAGGTTAGTGCCTGGCTGGTTTTGAATGTGGAACCAGGAGGGTACTGTCCCATGATGGCACGGTTGAGCAAAGGCTTCGACGGGTCTTTCTGCAACGCCATGTGGTTTTTTCCGCGCTGTCGGCCCACCATGATGCGGGGGTCGTAGCTGGGCGACGACACCATACAGAGAATCTCTCCGGTGGAGGGTTCAATTGCAACGATACTGCCCAACTTACCCTCCAGCAGACGCTCGCCGAGACGTTGCAGTTCGATGTCGATGCCAAGTGTCAGTTTCTTGCCAGGTATGGGCTTGGTGTCGAATTTCCCATTCTGGTAATTGCCTTGGATGCGCCCGTAGTTGTCGCGGAGCAGAATCTTCACACCTTTGGTGCCTCTCAGTTCCTTCTCATACGAGCGCTCTACACCGACTTTTCCAATGTAGTCTCCTGGTTGGTAGTATTCGTCTTCCTTGATGTCGTCTGGCGACACCTCTGCTACGTCGCCAAGCAGCAGGGCGGCATTGGGATACTCATATTGGCGGATGCTTCGCCGTTGGATATAGAATCCTGGAAACTTGTATGCCTTTTCCTGGAAAACACTGAATTCTTGGTCGGAGAGTTGTGACATGAACAGTTGTTGGGTGTAGCTTGAATAGCCAGGGTTTTTACTCCTGTCTTGTATGTCGTGCATGCGCTTGACGAAATACTCTCGGGTGATGTTCAATGCCTTGCATAACTCAAGGGTGTCAAGGCTTGAACGTTGCTCATTGACGATGACCATGATGTCATACGAAGGTTGGTTAAATACCAATGTTTTACCATAGCGGTCGTAGATAATGCCTCGTGAGGGGAATTCCACTTTTTTCAGGAAGGCATTGCTGTCGGCATTCTTCTTGTAGTCATCGCTCATAATCTGAAGGGTGAACAGACGTATGATATAGATGGCCACTATGGCAATGGCCACCCCGGCAATGACATACTGCCGCCTGTCAAGTTCATAATCCTTCATGTTGCAATTCCAATCAATATCTTCTCCTTATTTTCTGTGTGTCAGTCGGTCGATGGCGAGGAGAAGCGCCACGGTGACAGTTGCACTGCCCAAAACGCAGGAGAGCCATTTCCACCCATTGGCAAGGGTAAGCATCTCGAGCGTGTAGTAGACGACGCAAAAAGCAGTGACCAATACAATGGTATAGTTGATAAAAGACCTCGTGCCCAGTGTTTCTGATGACGGGATGAACGACTCCTCGCCCTCGCGGGAGATGAATAGTTCGAGCAGATAGGGTTGTGCCATCGCTGCTGCCGTCATCGCTGCTGCCGTTACTCCTGGTGTGTTGGAGAACATGTCGAGGGTAAGGCCCATGGCGAATGCCAACATAAGCGACAGCCATCGCGGCATTCCCTTGCGCATGGTCAGCACAAACCAGAGGTAGAGCATCGGAAGTGCGCAGCCAAATAATTGGCAGTGGTTGAGCACAAACACCTGTATTGCGCAAATGGCAATGAAAAGCAGCGGAATCCTAATGAGATCGTTGTTCATAGGCCTACTTTTTCTGAGGGTTCAGCGAGTCAGTGGCTTCACGGAGCAGTTCAAGGCGCTCCCTCACTGCGGCATCGTCGATAACACACACGTCGCGCAGGTTGCCAAAGTCTGTCGACAGTGAGATTTGCAACTTATAGGAGAGACCGTCATCGGAATCCCCCTTCTTCAGCACCTTTCCCACAAGGATTCCCGCAGGAAACATCGACGAGTAACCGCTTGTCACGATGGTATCGCCAATTTCAAACTCTGCATGTCGTGGGATGTCGTCGACATAAGCGATATTTGAGGCACCTCCGTTCCAGTGTAGGTAACCGAAATAGCCTCTTCCCTTGATGGCACAACTGATGTTGGAGTGTGTGCTCAGCACTGGGATGACCACAGCATAGTGGCCGGATGCCATGTAGACCACGCCAACCACACCATTGCCGCAGGCCACGCCCATGTCCTCATGCACACCGTCATAGCGTCCCTTGTCGATGGTGATGAAGTTGTCCGCTTTGTTGATGGAGTTGCTGATGACACGCGCCGGAATCAGTTTGTATTGGTTCAGCAGAGGCATCTGCCCGTCATAGACGTAACTGGAGTCTCGCTGCATGCGCTCGTCGATGAGTTGGGCGCGTAGGATTGCCACCTCGCGCTCAAGCATCAGATTGCGTTGGGTAAGCTGTTGGTTGGCAGTACCCTGGCCCATAAAGGAACTGAACTTGGAGTCGACCTCATACGTCAGTCCCGTCACATAGTTGGCAGAGGAGAACCATACGCTGCCGTGGTAGCTGTTGTATTGAAACATCAGCAGCATACTCACCACCTCGAGTATCACGAAGACAAACCAGTAGTTGTATTTCTTGAGAAATGCTACGAGATCGCGCATGGTATATTAAATAATGTAGGGTAATCCCCACCTTATCTCATCAGGAACGAATATCTCTCTACGTTCTTGAGGGCCACACCGGCACCCTTTGCCACGCTGTGAAGTGGGTCTTCGGCGATGTGGAACGGTATCTGGATTTTGTCGTGGAGACGTTTGTCAAGGCCACGGAGTAAAGCTCCGCCTCCAGTGAGGTAGATGCCGTTGTGCACGATGTCGGCATACAGCTCTGGCGGTGTCTTCTCCAATGCGGAGAGCACGGCATTCTCTATCTTGGCTACGGTCTTGTCAAGGCAGTGGGCAATCTCCTGATAGCATACCGGCACTTCCATCGGGAGGGCGGTGATGCGGTTGGGGCCATGCACAATATAGTCCTCGGGAGCCTCGTCGCCCAGGTCGGTCAGGGCAGACCCTACGTGTATCTTGATACGCTCAGCCATGCGCTCTCCCACTTTCAGGTTGTGCTGGCGGCTCATGTAGTCCTGAATGTCGGCGGTGAGGTCATCGCCAGCGATTCGGATGGAGTTGTTCGACACGATACCACCAAGAGAGATGACGGCAATCTCGGTGCTGCCGCCGCCTATGTCCACAATCATGTTGCCCTCGGGAGCCTCAACGTCGATGCCAATACCGATGGCGGCAGCCATAGGCTCGAAAATCAGGTATACATCACGTCCGTCGGCATGCTCAGCGGAGTCGCGTACGGCACGCAGTTCCACCTCAGTGGAGCCTGACGGAACACCGATGACCATGCGCAGTGATGGTGAGAAGAATCGGTTGCCAGTATGCACCATCTTGATCAGGCCGCGCATCATCTGCTCACAAGCGGAGAAATCGGCGATTACGCCGTCGCGCAGCGGGCGAACAGTGCGGATGTTGTCATGTGTCTTCTCATACATCAGTTTGGCTTTCTCGCCCACAGCCAGCATCTTGTCGGTGCGGCGGTCGAGAGCCACGACCGAAGGCTCGTCAACCACAATCTTGTCATCACTGATGATGATGGTGTTGGCGGTGCCAAGGTCCATTGCTATCTCACGGATAAATGAAAAAAATCCCATTTCTTTCTTAAGCGCTAAATGTTCTTTTTTTAGTTTTGAATGTTGTCTCAGAAATGCCGGCCGATTGTCATGGCCGGTGGGGTGTTACTTGCCAGCAAACCAAGCATGGATGGCTGTGTCGTAGTGACTGCTCACGCCAAAGGCGCGTTCGGCAAACATACGGCGGTCGGCAAGGCTGGTCTGTGCACCCTTCTCACGGAGGATGTCGACGAGCAGAGCATACTCTGCCTTGCTCGGCACGATTACCACGTCGGCGAAGTTCTTTGCGGCGGCTCGGATGAGTGAGATGCCACCGATATCTATCTTCTCGATGATGTCCTGCTCAGATGCTCCGCTTGCCACGGTATCCTCAAAGGGATACAGGTCGACGACTACAAGGTCAATCTCTGGGATGTCATACTGTTTCATCTGTTCACGGTCACCCTCGTTGTCGCGACGGCCAAGAATGCCGCCGAATACTTTGGGGTGGAGGGTTTTTACGCGACCTCCGAGGATGGAGGGATAGGTTGTCACACTCTCTACTGTCTGGCACTCGTATCCGAGCGACTCAATAAACTTCTGTGTGCCGCCTGTGGAAAGGAATTTCACGCCGCCGGCATGAAGCTCAGCGAGCAGCTCCTCCAAACCGTCTTTATGGAAGACGGAGATAAGGGCGGTCTTTATTGTCTTGTTGGTTGCTGTCATGTTGTGGTTTTGATTTTAAGTTTGCAAAGATACTAAAAAAAGATATGATGCAAGTCATGTTGCTCCTACTTTTTTATTTTTTTGCAATATTATTTGATTTATGTTATTTTTGTACTAATTTTGCAGCCCATAAGAGAAAGCCGCATACGAATAGGTTGAGGCTCTCCCTAATGTATAATATTGGCAAAAGCTTACATTTCTATCATTTTTGTTAAGAAAATGAAGAAGACAAAGAAGAATTGCTCACTATCAATAGATTATGCAAAAGACTAACATCGCCATTTTTGTGTCGGGCAGCGGAAGCAATTGTGAGAACCTGATACGTTATTTTGATAATTCGGACATAGTTTGCACCGCATTAGTGGTGAGCAACCGTGCTGACGCTTACGCGCTTGTCAGGGCAGAGCGGTTGGGCATTCCTTCCGTTGTGGTCAATAAGGCTGGTCTCAACAATCCTGAGGTAATGAGACCTATCTTGGAGCAATATGCCATCGATATGATTGTGCTCGCAGGTTTCCTGCCCATGGTGCCCGACTATCTCATTGAGCTGTTTCCACAGCGCATCATCAACATCCATCCCGCCTTGTTGCCGAAGCATGGCGGCAAGGGGATGTGGGGACATCATGTCCATGAGGCGGTCAAGGCTGCTGGGGATACGGAGACGGGCATTACCGTCCACTATGTGTCGCCGGTATGTGACGGCGGGGAGATAATCGAGCAATATTCCGTGGCCTTGTCACCCGATGATACGGTCGATGAGATTGCTGCAAAGGAGCATGAACTGGAGATGAAATATTTCCCTGGAATTGTGGAGAGAGTGGTCAAGAAATTACACAACCAATGATGACGAGCAAACAGATTCTTCTTATCAACGACATGGCGGGTTATGGCAAGGTGGCGACAGCAGCGATGTTGCCCATCTTGTCGTATATGGGCTTGCCTGTGTACAACCTACCTACTGCTTTGGTTTCCAATACGTTGGATTACGGCAAGTTCAACATCCTCGACACGACAGACTACATTACAGGGGTGTTCCCGGTGTGGAAAGAACTGGGCTTTAATTTTGACGCCATTGCCACGGGATTCATTGTTTCTGAGAGGCAGGCCCGTATTGTGGCAGACTACTGTCTCGAACAGGCGAAGACGGGAACGGTGATTTTTGTTGACCCCATTATGGGAGATGAGGGCAAACTCTACAACGGAGTGACACCTGATTCGATACGGAGCATGCGTGAAATGCTGTCTGTTGCCCATCTCACCTATCCCAATTACACGGAGGCATGCTATCTTACCGATACTCCTTATCGCCCAGAGGGAGTGGATGCCCATGAGGCGCGGCAGTTGGTTGATGCGCTCAGGCAAATCGGCCCACGGTCGGTGCTTATCACCAGCATGATGGTGGATGGGCAGCATTGCGTGATGGGCTACAACCATTTTACGGATTCTTATTTTTGTTTGGAATACAATGAGATACCCGTGCATTTCCCTGGTACAGGCGACATCTTCTCTGCTGTGCTTATCGGTCATCTCCTCAAGGATGAATTATTGGTGGATAGCACCAGGAAGGCAATGGACGCCGTGGCAAGGCTTATTGAACTCAACAAAGACAATGTAGATAAGAACAGGGGTATTCCACTTGAGAACTTCCTTGAGGAAATCTAAATGGGTGCCTTGTTTTAAATGTATATGATGGACAATTCTCCACTTTTATAGAAAAAGGTTTGCATTTTTGGTGGGTTCGCATAATATTCGTATCTTTGCCACATCAACCTAAACAACGAATAAGACATGTTTGACAAAGAGACGTATATCAGACGGCGTGAGCAACTGAAGAAATTGGTGGGCAACGGACTTATTGTGCTTTTCGGCAACAATGAGTCGCCTTGCAACTATCCCGCCAACAGTTACTATCCCATGCGCCAAGACTCTTCCTTCCTATATTATTTCGGACAGAAGCGCGATGGACTCGTAGGTGTCATCGATGTTGACAACGACTATGAGGTGCTCATCGGCGACGATATTGATATCGAGGATATCGTGTGGTATGGCAGCGTGGACAGCGTCGCCGACCTCGCCGCACAAGTGGGCGTGGCAAAATCCGCACCCATGAGCCAACTCAAAGTGCTTTGTGACGAGGCCGCTGGGCGCACCATCCATTTTTTGCCGCCCTACCGTCATGATATCAAGATACAAATTATGGACCTGCTCGGTATCCATCCCAGCCAGCAGAAGGCAGCGGCATCCATGCCGCTCATTCGCGCCGTGGTGAAGATGCGTTCCACCAAGGAGCCTCAGGAGATAGAGGAAATGGAACGTGCCGCCACCATTGGATACAAGATGCATACTACCGCCATGCGCCTTACCCGACCGGGGGTGACGGAGAAATTCGTAGGAGGTCAGGTTGACGGCATTGCCAACTCTTATGGAGCCATGGTGAGTTTTGCTACCATCTATTCACAGCATGGGGAGATAATGCATGGCAACCCTTCAACGGCAATTTTGGAACCAGGACGTCTTGTCATATGTGACTGCGGTGCCGAAACCATCGACCACTACTGTTCCGACAACACCCGCACCATGCCTGTCAGCGGAAAATTCACCCAGCGCCAGTTGGAGATTTACTCTATTGTAGAGGCCTGCCACGACTATGTGCTGGAGGTGGCCAAGCCTGGTGTGAAATACATGGACGTGCACTTCGCCGTATGCCGCCTGATGACCGACCGCCTCAAAGAACTGGGGCTGATGCGCGGCGACACAGAAGAGGCTGTGAGGGCTGGAGCACATGCCATGTTCTTCCCCCATGGATTGGGACACATGATGGGCATGGACGTACACGACATGGAGAACCTCGACCAAATCAATGTGGGTTTCGACGAGGAGACACGGCCCAACCTTGAACAGTTTGGCACCAACTGCCTGCGCATGGGGCGCCGGCTGGAAGAGGGTTTCGTCGTGACCGACGAACCTGGCATTTATTTCATCCCTGCCCTCATCGACGACTGGCGTTCCTCAGGACATTGCGCCGAGTTCCTCAACTTCGACCTCCTCGAGACCTACAAGGACTTCGGTGGCGTGCGTATAGAGGACGACGTGCTCATCACAGCCGATGGTTGCCGTTTTATTGGCAAGGAGCGCATCCCTTACCATCCAAAAGATGTGGAGGAGGCCATGAAAGTTTTCGAATAAATTATCCAACAACAATAAAAAATTAAGCCTAATGAGAAAAATGTTTTTCATGATGCTGTTGGCAGCTATGAGCATCAGCGCCAGCGCACAAAACAAGAAGGCGGAAAACAAGCCCGTCTTCACCACCGTGAAGGAAATACCCATCACCAGCATCAAGGACCAGAACCGTTCGGGTACTTGCTGGGATTACTCCACGTTGAGCTATTTTGAGGCAGAGATACTCAAGGCCACTGGCAAGACCTATGACCTCTGCGAGAGTTTTGTCGCCAACAAAACCTATATGGACCGCGCCATCCAGGTGACACGTCTGCATGGTGACTGCCAGTTTGCACAGGGTGGCAGTGCCTACGACGTGCTCTACTGCCTGAAGAACTACGGCATCTGTCCCGAAGACGCCATGCCGTTCCCCGGCAGCCTCTATGGTGACTCACTCTTCAACTTCAATGAGTTTTTCAGTGTGATGGAGCCATACGTGGCCGCTGTTTCCAAGAACAAGGCCAGCAAGATGTCCAATCAATGGAAGAAAGGTCTGCAGGGTATCCTCGACGCCTATTTGGGTGAGTGCCCGTCGGAGTTCAAGTACGAAGGCAAGAGCTACTCTCCTGAATCGTTCGTGAAGAGCCTCGGCATCAACCTCAACGATTACGTATCTATTACCAGTTACACCCACAAACCATTCTACACCCAGTTTGCAGTTGAGGTGCAGGACAACTGGCGCAACCCGCTCTCATGGAACCTCCCCATGGACGATATGATGCGCATCATCGACAATGCCATTGAGAAAGGTTACACCGTGGCATGGGGCGGTGACGTGTCGGAAGATGGCTTCACCCGCAAGGGTCTTGCTTATGCCATCGACACCAAGGGCGCAGAGAGCCTTGCCGGCAGCGACATGGCACGCTGGCTGAAACTCTCACGCGTGGAGAAGACCAACCTGCTCGACTCCTTAGGTTGCAAGGTGCCGGAGATTACCCCGACACAGGAGATGCGCCAGGAGCGTTACGACAACTGGGAACTCACCGACGACCATGGCATGCTCATCTACGGCCTTGCCAAGGACCAAAACGGCAAGGAATATTACATGGTGAAGAACTCATGGGGCGAGGCTGGTGACTACAAGGGCATCTGGTACATGACCAAGGCCTTCATTGCCGCCAACACCATGGACTATATGGTGAATGTCAACGCTATTCCCAAGGACATCCTCAAGAAGATGCAGGATGCACGCAAGAACCAGCCACTGGGAGACTAAAGATTGAGAATTTAAGACTATATGAAGGATGAGGGTTTGCTGCCCTTGCTAATATGTTTTTTAGCAGAGCTGCAAACTTTCATCCTTTATCCATGTTTTTGGGACAGTTCCCAAAATATAAATATTCTAAAAAAAATCGGTATAATTCCATGATGTGAGTTTTTATTTGTATCTTTACACCCAAATTGCCGTTAATGGGCAATTGCGAGCAGACAATAAAATAAAAACAACATAAATGCAATTTAAATGGAATTACGAACCACCTACACCAGACGAGAAGAAAGCAGCTGACGAGCTGGCGGGGAAGATTAACATGAATCCTATCCTCGCATCGCTCCTCATCAGGCGTGGCATCACAACAGAGTCGGCGGCCAAGCGCTTTTTCCGGCCGCAGCTCGCTGACCTGATCAACCCCTTCCTCATGAAGGACATGGACGTCGCCGTTGACCGTCTCAACGACGCCATGGGCCGCAAGGAAAGGATATTGGTATATGGCGACTATGACGTTGACGGATGCACAGCTGTTGCCCTGGTGTACAAGTTTCTCCAGCAATTCTATTCCAACATCGACTACTATATCCCCGACCGTTATGACGAGGGATATGGCATCAGTAAGAAAGGACTGGAATATGCTAAGAAAACGGGTGTGAAATTGGTGATTATCCTCGACTGCGGCATCAAGGCCATCGAGGAAATCGCTTATGCAAAAAGCATAGGCATTGATTTTATTATTTGCGACCATCATGTTCCCGATGACGTGATGCCTGATGCCGTGGCAGTGCTCAACCCGAAGCGGGAGGACGACACCTACCCCTTCAAGCACCTCTGCGGTTGTGGCGTGGGATTCAAGTTCATGCAGGCCTTTGCCAAGAACAACGACATCCCTTTCTCACGCCTCATCCCCCTGCTCGACTTTTGTGCTGTGAGTATCGCTGCCGATATTGTGCCTGTGACTGATGAGAACCGTATCCTCGCCTTCCATGGTCTGAAGCAACTCAACCAAAATCCCAACATCGGTTTGAAAGCCATCATCGACATCTGTGGGCTCAATGGCCGTGACCTGTCGATGAGCGACATCGTGTTCAGAATCGGACCGCGCATCAACGCCTCCGGACGCATGGAGAACGGCAAGGAGAGTGTTGACTTACTCATCGAGCGTGATTTCGCTGTGGCTTTACGCAAGGCACGTCACATCAACCAGTACAACGAGCAGCGCAAGGACATCGACAAGCAGATGACTGAGGAAGCCAACCAGATTGTGGCGAAACTGGAGAGCCAGAAGCACCAGTCGAGCATTGTTCTCTATGATGAGAACTGGAAGAAGGGTGTCATCGGTATCGTTGCCTCCCGCCTAACAGAAATCTATTTCCGCCCTACTGTGGTACTTACCCGAGATGAGGATCTCGCTACGGGTTCGGCGCGCAGCGTTGCGGGTTTTGACGTCTATTCCGCCATCAAGCATTGCCGTGATTTGCTGCTCAATTTCGGAGGGCACACCTATGCCGCCGGTCTTACCTTGAGATGGGATGATATCAAGGCGTTTAGGGAGCGTTTCCAAAAATATGTCGAGGAGCACATCGAACCCAAGCAGACTGAGGCTATCCTCAACATTGATGCCGTCATTGATTTTCGGGATATCACTTCCAAGCGCTTGCACAGCGACCTGCGCCGCTTTGCCCCCTTCGGGCCGGGCAATGAGAAGCCTTTGTTCTGCACAGTCGGTGTTTATGACTTCGGCACCAGCAAGGTGGTGGGGCGTGAGCAGGAACACATTAAACTTGAGTTGGTGGACTCCAAGTCAAGTCATGTGATGAACGGTATTGCCTTCGGACAGAGCGCCGCTGCACGTTACATCAAGTCGAAACGCAGTTTCGACATCGTTTACACCATCGAGGAAAACATCTACAAGCATGGTGCCGTGCAACTGCAAATAGAAGACATCCGCCAGACGGAGGAGTTTGATGCCTCTCCCGACCCCTCCAACGAAGGTGAGATGGAGACAAAGTAGGATGGGGGACAAATACCAGCAGATATTACGGAAGTATTGGGGGTATGATGATTTCCGCGGCATTCAGCGTGAAATTATCGAGAGCATCGACAGTGGTCACGACACCTTAGGACTGATGCCTACAGGCGGCGGTAAGAGTATTACCTTTCAGGTACCTGCGCTGCTTCAGGAGGGTGTGTGCGTAGTGGTGACACCGCTGATTGCCCTGATGAAAGACCAGGTGGTGCATCTTCGCTCGAAAGGCATCCTTGCTTCCGCCATCTATTCGGGCATGACCCACAATGAGATTGTCACCACCCTCGACAATGCCGTCTTCGGCGGTGTCAAAATATTGTATGTTTCCCCTGAGCGCCTCTCATCGCCACTTTTCCTTGTCAAGCTCAGCCATATGCAGGTGAGTTTCGTCACTGTTGATGAAGCCCACTGCATCAGCCAGTGGGGTTATGATTTCCGTCCATCCTATCTCCGCATTGCTGAAGTGCGCCGTATCAAGCCTGATGTGCGTATTCTTGCCCTAACTGCCACTGCCACCCCGCAGGTGGTGGATGATATCCAGTTGAGATTGGGCTTTGCCGAGAAACGGGTCTTCCGAATGAGTTTTGAGCGCAAGAACCTTGCCTATGTAGTGAGGAATGCCGCCGACAAGCAGCAGGAACTACTTCATATCCTCACTGCGGTAGGTGGAGCGGGTATCGTCTATGTGCGCAGCAGGAAAAATGCCAAGGATACGGCTAAATGGCTTAATGACAATGGCATCAGCGCCACATTCTATCATGCAGGTCTCGAACCTGCCGTGAAGGACCAGCGGCAGACACAGTGGCAGCGTGATGAGGTGAGAGTGATGGTGGCAACCAACGCCTTTGGCATGGGTATCGACAAACCTGATGTGCGCATCGTGGTGCATACCGACTGTCCCGATTCTCCAGAGGCATATTTTCAGGAAGCGGGTCGTGCTGGGCGTGACGGCAAGAAATCTTATGCTGTTTTGCTCTACAATTCCTCCGACCGCCGCAAGTTGCGCAAGCGTATAGCCGACACATTCCCTGAGAAAGATTATATTTGTAAGGTGTACGACCATTTGGCTGACTTTTTCCAAATTGGCGTCGGTAGTGGAGAGGGCACCGTGCATGAGTTTGATATTGAGCGGTTCTGCCATGCCTTTCTCCATTTTCCCGTTCAAGTGGATGCCGCCCTCAAAATTCTCCAACGGGCGGGTTATCTTGAGTATGATACTGACCCCGACAATAACGCACGGCTGCGCTTCCTGCTGGAACGAGACCAACTCTATCTGTTGGAGCACCTTACCCAAGACCAAGAGACAGTCATTTCAGCCATGCTGAGGCTTTATGGGGGCCTGTTCTCCGACTACGGCTTCATCGACGAGAGCGCCATTGCCTTGAAGGCGGGGCTTGACAACAATACCGTCTATGAGGTGTTGAAGGCACTGAGCCGTCGGAATATTGTTCATTTCATCCCTCGGCGCAAACTTCCCGCCATCTGTTACTCACAGCGACGCGATGACGGATGCCGGCTCATCATCTCTGAAGAGGTGTATGAGGACCGCAAAAAGAGTTATGAGGACCGTATTGGGAGTATGATAGACTATGCCACCAACAACGAGGTGTGCAGGAGTCGCCAACTGTTGCGCTATTTCGGAGAGCATACCTCATCCGATTGCGGCAAGTGTGACGTATGTCAGGAGCATCGTGCAGAGGATGAGTCCGACAAGGAGGCAGACACCGCCACGCGGGAGCGCATACTTGGCCTTCTTGCCGGTGGAGAGCGACATCACTTGTCAGAGGTACTTCGTCTTCAACTACCCAAAGAGCGTGTTGACAATGCCCTCGCTTATCTTGTTGGCGAGGAGATGATTAGTGTTGAAGGCGGCTTTCTGAGATTGAAAATGAAGATTGAAAATTGATAATTTATAATGCATTGAATAATCTTCAATCTTCAATTATCAATTTTCAATCTATTATAAGTTCATTGATTTGACGGATGATTTCGGTATTGGTGCGCTGCATTCTGGAGAAGATGTAGAGACTGATGGGAAGTCCGATGAGTACACCCACCATCAAGCCGTTCAGTACGCCCCAGGCGCGACTGTGTTCCAAGGCGGTTCCTGCAGGATCAGACGCAATCTGATAAACCATGACTGCCAGCCACACCATCCACACCACCAACATTGTCAGCCCCAGAGCAAGACTTTTGATGCGCGACTTTTTCATTCTCACAAGGTGGCGCGCCGTCTCTACAAGGTTGCCGCTGGCAAACTCATCTTCGCGCATATGGTTGATACGGAAGTCTAATGCCACATCAACTACCAGCATGACAATGGTATAGAGGAGCCACCACCAGCTGATACCAATTTGATGCACCATCCCTCCCAGCGTGATGGCGCAGAATGGGATGGCAGCTAATTCTATCCACAGCATCTTCCTGATCCATGACATCTTCGATTTCATCGACTGCCGCATCAGTTGGTCGTTGACAATCTGCTGCTTGTTGAGTCGTTCTTTAAAAACTGACAGTTCCGCGCGCAGTTGTTCCATTTCCATTGCATTGTTTTCCATATCCTAATTTTTTTGTTTTTTGATTTGACTTTGAAAGCATTCACAATCTGACTACTGTTCTGCAGGCATGTTCTTAAGTTGTTCCTTGATGCGGACGAGTTTTACCGACACGTTCTTGGGTGTGATTCCCACGATGGCTCCGATTTCCTCATAGCTCATGTTCTCCAGCCAAAGGAGGACGATGGCGCGGTCGAATTGCGGCAGCCGTGAGATGCGGCGGCGGAGGATGTCCATTTGTTTGGAGTTGTGGTTGGTCTCAGTCTCTTCATAAGGGTTGATGTCCATCGTGAGCGGCACAGTACGTAATTTCTTTCGCTTGCGGTCGAGCGATACACACACATTGAGTGCCACGCGATAGATCCAGGAGCGCATCTGGCTCCTCCCCTCAAACGAGGGTAGGCTCTTCCATAGGTTGATCAGCACCTCTTGAAAGAGGTCTGCCACCTCGTCCTGGTTATTGGAGAACATATAGCACACCGTGTAGATGGTGCTGCGATGCTCCTTCACGATGTTGGAGAACTCCTTTTCTGTCAGATTCATCACTTTCAATTGAATAGTTTCTGAATATAGGTCGCAGGGGAGGCTTGGAAAACTACAGGAAAAGAACAAAAAAGAATAAAAACCTCTCGATTGAGAGGTTTTTATTAATTATTCTTCCCAAAGCAAGTTGACGTTGCCTTGCCAGTTAGGCACCAAGGTGCCAGCCCGGTAATAAGCTACGAGCGCGATGTCGAAGACCAAAGTGCTATAGGCGGGGATGGAACCGTTGACTGATGTTCCATATCCTAACTGGTACGGGACATAGACAAGCCATCTGTCTCCTATGTGCATATGCTGCAAGGCTGTGGAGAAACCGTCCACTACACCACTGACTGCAAACTTCGAAGGGATGGATATTTGCTCATTGTACTCATCGGTACTCCATGACTTGTCGAACACCATTCCCAGTTCGCTATCCTTGCTGTCCATGTGGGTAGCAGAGGAGAGCAACTGTCCGCGGTAGTGTACTCTCACTGAATCGGTGAATAGCGGGTATCCGCTTCCTGTCCCTTCCCTCAGCACTTTCACCACTATATAATCGGTGGAGGTCCCTTCCTTCTCGGGGTCGCGGGCATAGCACTTGATGACTTTCCACACGTCGCTGCCATAAGCTACAGCTTGCCTGGCGGTGTTGTACTTTGACGCGAAGAATGCCTCGTTCCTGTTTTTCCAATCGGGGAACTCCTCCACCTCATCATTGGTCTCAGAACACGATGAAAGGCAGAGAACAGCCACGAAGGCAATTGCCAATATGTTGAAAAGATTTCTCATTCCTATTGTAGTTTCTTGAGCAGGCTGGCAATGCTCACCTTATCCTCGATGATGCTGTTGAGCTGGTCGATACTTACGCGCTCTTGCTCCATGGTGTCGCGGAAGCGCAGAGTGACGGTATTGTCGTTGAGTGTGTCGTAGTCCACTGTAACGCAGTAGGGTGTGCCGATGGCATCCTGTCGGCGGTAGCGCTTGCCGATGGTGTCCTTTTCATCATACTGGCAATTGAAGTGGAAGCGCAGTGCATTGATAATCTCACGAGCCTTCTCGGGCAGTCCGTCCTTGCGCACAAGCGGCAGCACGGCGAGTTTCACCGGAGCCAGTGCGGCGGGCAGACGCAATACGACGCGTGTCTCGCCATTCTCCAGTTGCTCCTCCTGATAGGAGTGGCACATGACGGAGAGGAACATGCGGTCGACACCAATGGATGTCTCGATAACAAACGGAGTGTAGCTCTCATTGCTCTGCGGGTCGAAATATTTGATGGAGCGTCCGCTGTATTTCTCATGCTGTGAGAGGTCGAAGTTGGTACGGCTGTGGATGCCCTCCACTTCCTTGAATCCGAAAGGCATGTGGAACTCCACGTCAGTGGCGGCGTTGGCATAGTGAGCCAACTTGTCGTGGTCATGGAAACGGTAGTTCTCAGCGCCAAAGCCCAGTGCCTGGTGCCATGCCATACGGGTTTGTTTCCATTTCTCAAACCACTCAAGTTCGGTGCCGGGTTTGACGAAGAACTGCATCTCCATCTGCTCAAACTCCCTCATGCGGAAGATGAACTGACGTGCTACAATCTCGTTGCGGAAAGCTTTTCCGATTTGTGCGATGCCGAAGGGGATTTTCATACGCCCTGTCTTCTGCACGTTGAGGTAGTTGACAAATATACCTTGTGCAGTCTCTGGGCGCAGATAAATCTTGTTGGCGGCATCCGACACGGAACCCATCTCAGTGGAGAACATGAGGTTGAACTGGCGCACGTCAGTCCAGTTTTTCGTTCCGCTGATGGGGTCGGTGATTCCCTCATCGAGGATGATTTGCTTCAGTTCGGCGAGGTCGGGTCCCTGCATGGCGGCAGCGTAGCGGGCATGTAGTTCGTCACGCTTGCGGATATTCTCCAGTACGCGAGGGTTCGTCTCACGGAACTTCTCCTCGTCGAAGGCATCACCGAAGCGCTTGCGTGCCTTGTCTACTTCCTTTTGTATCTTCTCGTCATACTTTGCCATCTGGTCCTCGATGAGCACATCGGCACGGTAGCGCTTTTTTGAGTCGCGGTTGTCGATGAGGGGGTCGTTGAAGGCATCCACGTGTCCGGAGGCCTTCCAGATGGTTGGGTGCATGAAGATGGCGGAGTCGATGCCCACGATATTCTCATGCAGAAGCACCATGCTCTTCCACCAATATTCCTTGATGTTGTTTTTCAGTTCCACACCGTTCTGTCCATAGTCATATACAGCGGCGAGGCCGTCATAGATATCACTGCTGGGGAACACAAAGCCATATTCCTTGCAATGGCTCACAATCTTCTTGAATACATCTTCTTGTGCCATATTGTTTTTATTGGTAAATGTTCATATTGTTGTGTGAATCAGTTGGCAAACTGATAATTGGGTGCAAATTTAGCAAGAAAATTTGAGCAAGCCAAGAAATAGCGTGTTTTCAGACAAAAAGATTGATGTTTTTAAATGGTTTTAGCAATCTCAACGTTCGAAAGCGTTTGTCCGGTGAACAGCAAGAAGAGACTTTATTCTTCCTTTGAGATATCGAAAGACTCATCAAGGGTGTTCGAATAATCGAATTGATGCGTCCAGACAATGGCATTATTGTTCTTAATGATAAGTGTGTATGTCTTGTTGTCAAGGGGACCTATTTCAGAATTGAGGTCATAGCAGCATATACAGTTTGTAGATGGTGGTGCGTCCTCATTGACAATGATGGTATTCCCTGATATGTCGGCAGAAAGTGAGAAATCTGCCTCGCAGGTGAAAATGGCGTTCTCATGAAAGACAGTCAGCAATCCCCTATTGTTTCCCTTTAGGGATACACGCTCAACGAGGTTGTCAAATTGCATTTTTGACTGCTGTTTGCCTAACTGTGATGAATAAGAAGCAATGTTTTTGCATCCACTCTCCGTGTGGTTTCTAAGTTTGATGGTATTGGAGTTGTCGTCTGAATCATCAGAAGAACACGCCATCATCATGCAGCAGGCAGCCGCAGCAGCAAATAATAATAGATTCTTCATGTTATTTTTTTTGAAACGATTCTGTTATCATAACGCAAGAGAAAAGGAAATCTTGCATCATGATAAGATGAAAAATACAACAAACGCATGAAGAGTGAGGCAGATTACTTCTTCAGTTCTTGGAGTATAATGCCACAACCTATGATTCAATCCTTATCTTTCCTTGTTCTAAGTAACAAATCAATAGATTGGCAGACACCAATGTATCTATGGTGAAATAACAGACGATTCTTGCTCATTTTGGTCATGCTGTCGGAAGTGATTTTACCTGGTGACATCTACATCACTGGCAACCAAGACGCCTATCGTTCTTTTGGGAAATTTAGGTACAGACAGTTCAGTCCGTTCAGATACTGGTAGTTGACATCATTGCAGTACTGGTGACTTACAGGAAGGTTATAGGCCTTACCAACGTCCTTGATGATGACTGTGAGGCGTTCTTGAAGATTTTGCAAACTCACGTCGAATGCACCTGATTGTCCTGTCTCCTTTCCCATGTCCAGTTCGTGGCGGGTCAGTTCCTTCAGACAGTGCCACACGTTCATCGCCGTGTCATTGTTTAGGTCGAGACTGGCGATGTGGTCTTGCAGCAGTTGCAATTTGCCCTTTGCATCGTCCTCGTCAAAGCAGATGGAAACGGTGTATGCCTCATAAAGGGTTTTGGTAGGGGTGAGAAACAGCCAATGCAACTTTTCACCCCTGCGCAACAACACGTAAATGCAGCCATCGGTTATCAACAGCAGAATCCAGAGTCCCAGAGGTATGGAATACCAGAAATAGTCGGGCATGACAGTCGAGATGAGCCAAACCACGGGAAGCATGATGACGAGAGGGCCAAACTGGATGACGGAGGACAACTTGCCGCGACCGGACATCATGTAGATATTTGAAACCAGCATGAGGATGGATAGCGGCACCAGGCTTTGTACGAACAGCCTTATCGGTTTTTCCGACAGTTGCCGCAGGCGGTCATCAGCGCCATAGATATCGGCCACCACCGTAGGGTAGATATACACTAATATCGTCACCACTATGCAGGCTGCCAAAACGATTTTCAGTATGCTCATGAGCAGATGGTTAAGACCGTCCCAGTCTCTCTCTCCATACATCATGCCTCCGATACACCTCACGGCACTGTTGGCGGCAAAGGTCAGTATCAGTCCGAAGTTCACCGTCTGGATACAGACGCTGAGGATGTACATACCGTCGGCCCCCTCGGTGTGCAGCACGATGTAGTTCAGTGCCATGTACAGGAATGCCATAATGAGTGAGCCTACAGCAGATGGCATGCCGCGCACAAGGCTCTTGCCCAGCAAGCTGACATACCCCCGATGGTCAAAGATGTCGAAGGTAAAGGGCTTTGGTGGTGTGCTCAAATAGGGCACGTAGACCACCATCGCTACCACAGGAGCAATCAGGCTCGCCAATGCTGCGCCCTTCATGTCCATGCCCATCCAAATCACCAGCAACAAGTCGAGCAATAGATTGAGCGCCGCATTAAGAATGACATAGTTCGTCACCAGGCGGGGACGGCCGCTTATTTTCACATATCTTCCCACGGCATCGCACAAGAGCCAGCAAACGCATGCAGCCAGCGAGTATGGCAGATAATCTTCCACCAAGGGAAGCAGTCGTTCCTCATTGGTCAGCAGGTGGGCTATCTGTCCGCTGAACATGCTCAGTACCAGTGCCAGAAGTCCGTTGAAAATCAGGACAGCCATCAGGCTCATTGTCACCAGTTGGTTCACTTTTCTGTATTGTTGGTCACCGTATGCCGATGCCACTATCAGTGCGGCGCCAGAGAAGAGCATTGATCCGAACAACTGTACAATGGTCAGAACGGGAGTGACAAGGTTCACCACCGATATGGCATCGGTGCTTACAGCCTGGCTGACAACGATGCCGTCTGTCGTAGTATTGATGATGATGACTATCGCTGACAACACCGACGAAACGATAAAGTTGCGCAGCGAGTGATGGATGACGAACAGTTTCCGAGACATTTAACTAACAATTATTTAAGACCTTTCGATAGATGGCCTTATGGTGCCAAGGCGATTTGAAGAAGGTCATCATTCATAATTGCAATCTCTTCTGTTTTGAAATCGCAATGATGGTGCAAAAATACTCAATTTGATTGAGTTTTTTTGATGATTCGGTATAAAAATCAAAACCTTGAGGACACAGATATAATAAAAGCTACTACCCGATGTGGATTAACGACTTGATGAAAAATCGATTGGCGTGAGACATCCCTGACACTCAGTGCCAAGTCCTGAATGAGATAGGTTGAATTGGCATATTTTTCCACCGAGCTTTATGTATGGAAAAAATCCCACATACCAAGGTCAGATATTCAGGAATCAAGAGTCCCTTGCTCCATTTGATTTCAAGTACAAGCACATTTTTGGCGGTCTTTACCATGTCGAAACCGAATGCTTCAAGCGAAGGCTGCACCTTGTCGGGATGCTTACTAGCTTCCCTTCGATACGTGAGCATCTCTTTCCACTCTTCCATTTGGAAGTGGTCGTTCTTTTGAAGTTTCGCGTCGAAGATGTTCATCTCGGAAAACTAAAAATAATATTTGGCTTTTCTCTCATTTAATCGTACCTTTGCAGACGTTTCTAAAACAATGAGAGTCCAATAGCATGAATACCCAACTTATCCTATCTTTCCTCCGCAACATCACCGTCAACAACAATCGCACATGGTTTCAGGAACACCATGACGAATATCTTGCCGCAAAGGAGGAATTTGAGGCATATGTTGCCAATGCCATCGTGCGAATAGCTGAGTTTGACCCGTCTATTGCACATATCACTGTCAAGGATGCCACCTACCGGTTTTATCGTGACACCCGTTTCTCACCAGACAAGTCACCCTACAAAAGGCATTTGGGTGCATATATAGCTGCTCATGGCAAGAAAGCTTTCCACGGTGGTTATTACATCCATCTCGAACCGGACAACTGCATGCTCGCCTGTGGTTGCTACTACCTGCCCACAAATATTCTGACTGCCTGTCGTAACGAAATCATGGCTAATGTGGAGGAATGGTTGGGAAGGGTAGAGAATCCACGTTTCACCCAGTTCTTCAGTCCCGCAAATGGCGGAGGTTTCGGTTTGGAGCATCTGAAGACATGTCCTGCTGGGTTCCCGCGTGACTTCGAACACATCAAATACCTTCGCATGAAAGACTACTGTTGCTGGCACAATGTGGATGAGCACTTCTTTGACAGTGAGGACAGCCTGGAGAAAATGGCAGAGGTCTTCAAAGCCGCCAAGCCTATGATGGACTTCGTCAATGCCGTTATCGATGATTATGAATAGCGGGGGCTTTGGCCATAGGCTTGTTTCAACAGCGCCAGTAGGAGCAACAGCGGTTTTTCAAGGATTACATATGTTTTTTGCTATTTCTGCCATTTGATGTGAAGCTGATGCAGCATCGTGGTGCTCTCGCCGCACGAACCTGTATGCTGGATGGCGAAACCACCATCTGCCGATGGGGTGACAGAGGCACTTAGGCTAACCTCTTTCATCAAAACGGGGTCATCGGGCTTAGGCAGTGGCGTGTCAGTGGTGACGCGTGCCGTCAGTTGTCCGTCAGCATAGTTCAGGCGGATATGACAACCTGTTCGATAGCAGATGGCACTTACTGGGGCAGTCAGCGGCGTGATGGCGCCGTGGTCATAGCGCACCAAAAGGAAATCAACAGCTTTGGCATACTTCGTGGTGCGGATGATGCGTAGGGCATATCCTGTGAGTGTGCGTGTGTCGAACTTGAGGCACACATCCATGTACTGTCCTGTTGCGCTGCCGAAACCCTGTCCTGCGGTCTTGGTGGGGTCGACATCGAGTGCCACTTCCATATTGCCATATTTCCCGGCAATAGGTGTGTACATCATCCGTGCGCCTCGCTGGGCTTGAAGTAGACCATGTCCTACAGCGCCATTGAATCCTTCGCCATACTCCCACATGGGTTTGGAGGGGTCGAATGACCATGGATATTCAGCCGTGTCGGATGGCTTGAATCCATCCACTGTCCAACATCCCTCGAGCACCAAAGGTTGCCACCCGCAGTAGAAATTGTGAAAGTCTGTCTTATACTCTTCTTGGGAAGCCACATGGCGCTTTTTGATACGTTGCTTGCCCACCACTCTGACGGGTTCACTCATGGGGCTGCGGGCATGGCGTGGCCGGATGATAGCCATAAGGTATTTCCCCACGTCACCCTCTTGGATGAGGTAATCACGCTCCGGACTGTCATGGCTTGCCGCCACAGGTACTGCCTTTGAGAAATCCGGTGTTTCTGCCACATACCATGTGATGTCGGAGAGGTCTCCGTGGTTGTCTGGCGACAAGCGGTAGTCGAGGTGTGCTGTTTTGCCCTCAATTTGGATTCTTGGTTTTCCCGCAAGCGAAGGAGTAGGCAACTGCTTCCCCTCCAGATGGATGATGGCAACTCCCTGCAGACCGTCTTGTGAGGTGGCTGTCACAGGGATATGCAGTATCTCGTCATCATCATAATCAGAGGTGATGAGCAACTCACCATTTGGATTTTCTTTTATTTGTACATATTTTTCATCACACTTTCTCACTGTCCAGTTGAGGCGTTGCTGGGTGGCTTGGTTTCCACTATGATGCCTGACCGTTGCCGTCAAGGTCCATCCTCCTTCTCCTCCATGAGCATTCACCTCATGTGGCATCACTGTCAGCGAGGTGGGTTTTGCCATCCCTTCGATAGATATGGGTTGTAGGAGCGGATTCCATCCGTCTTCTCCGGCGAGCAGTCCTGCGATATTGTAGCCTTTGACTGTTTTGTAGGCTCCCATGAGTGGCAAGCCGTCTATGCAGACAGATGTCTCGGGGTGTTCTGATTCTATCAGGTAAGGTTCACCGTTGAGCGTAACATTGCTGTAGTAGCATCTGAGCCATGGTGCAGGATAAGCAGTCCACCCGATATATACAGGTTTCTCTGCATGGAAACGGCAGTCAACGAGGGTGAGCGGACCAGAGGCCTTGCAAAAATACGACCTGTCGTTCTCGCTGCGAAGATAGAAGTCGCAGTCGAGCATCACCGCCCCTGTCTGCCTCGTAGTATAGAATGGCTTTTGTCCGAAAAAATCAAAGTCGCAATGGAGATATACCCCATTGCCTGTGAGGGCATCATCGGTACACTCCATGTGGCAGCGGTCGAAAAGAATGCGTCTGGCACCATTGAGTGGATTCATGTTGAGTCGGCTAATGAACCTGACGTTCCGCGCGATGACACGGTCGCCATGGCAATATGCCACATGTGCTTGGGTAATGGCAGAACTGCGTTTGTTGCGCCCCAGTTTAGGATTCAGCGGATATTCGAGGTCAACGTTGCAGAAATTGCCCATGGTGAGGTTGCTTACTTCCAAACCGTCACCGTAGAAATCGAGCATGGTGAAATTGCCTATGGCTCCCTGCGTCTGTCCGCGCTGTGCGGCGAGCACCACGTCGCGCGGATTGTCAGCAAGTCCGATGAGGTGCAGGTTTTGGCATCTGACGGTGAGGCCTATAGGTTCATGGCCGTTCTCTCCCACTCTTATTGTGGGGTCATCGGGGTCGTCTATCCAATAGACGTATGGAGCGATATACACCACCATAGGGTCATCGGGTGTGCCATCGGTGAGCTGGCTCATCGCCTCACGGAAGTCGCGGAAGAGGAATGGACTTTTGGCGACAGCCTCGTCATCGGCTGTCGCATCCACAAGAAAATGATGGCTGTCGAGAGGAAAAGATTGTTGTTTGTAGGTAAAATGGTCTTCTCCCATGGCTGAGGCTGTCAGCCACAAGAGGTTCAGAATGCACCATATTCTGAGTCCTAAACGCATCTCCTATCGGTTGGAGCCCTTGTCGAGTTCCTTTGAGAGGAGCTTGCCTACATCACCTATTGATAAGTGGACAGGATGCTCTCGGATATAGGAGTCGATGTGGCGGATGCGCTTTTCCTCGAGAATCTCATCCACTGCGATGAGGATGCCCGTTTCCTCAACATCACCGAATCCATCGTTGATGGCTGTGCCAAACATGCGCATAGTGGGACTCAGTCCCATGTATGCATTGACAAGTGGTGGGATGTTGATGCCGAGCTTGCGTATTTCAAGGTTGAGGATGCGGTAGTCCTCACGCAGGTCATCCTTGCAGAGGATAGAGGCAAGCAGTTCGGGGTCGGTATCCATCTTCAGGGGTTTCATGGGAATGATGAGCCCATCCTTGTCGCCAAAATGCTTGTTGAGGAAATAAAGTATCATATCACGTCCCTTTCTGACATACGAGGGATACATGGTCATCTTGCCAAAGAAATACTTGACGTTGGGCATGATGACGGTGAGTGCTCCAAGTCCGTCCCAAAGGTTGTCGAGTGCGAAGAGGCTTTTTGACCCTTTCCTACTGCTTTGATAGGGAATGGTCACATAAGAACGTGCCAGTTCAACGGTTTGCGGGAGATAATCTTTGATGAATTTCTCTGAGAAATGGAACATATGGCTGGTGGCGAGTATCGGCTGACCATTGCTGTCGAAGTCAACCTCATTGCCCAGTTTGTAGCGGTAGCCGCCGATGATTTCCTCCTCGTCGGGGTTCCATACGAGCAACTGCTTGTAGCAATTGTCCATCAAGTCGAACTCGTCGAGGTCGAGGGCCTTTCCTGTGCCGCCTCCTGCCTCGCGGAATACCTCCTCGCGCTGTCGTCCGATTTCCCTGACTACATTGGGGGAATCGTGGATGTCTACCACAAAAATCTGGTTGTGGCTCTTGTTGGTCATGCGCAGACGCTTGTCGGGAGTCAATTCGGCCTTGAGAAGCTCTTTGTCAACAGGGGGGATAATTTGTTCCATGGAATTAAGTTGAGGGTGCTTGAAGTTCGTATACCTTGTCCTGCACATATTGTGCCCACTCGATGGGTTTTCTCGACTTGTCGAAAGTCTGCCAGGGGATGGGCTTGCCGATGGTCACTCGGAAAGTCTGGTGGGCATTGCGGTACATCTCATCTACCAAGTAGAGCATTGCGATGTTCACCTTGAGGTTGAGGGCTTTGCATATATTGGCGATTCGATAAAATCGGTCGGAGTTGCGCCCGCTGAAATGGATAGGCACCACATCCCGGTGTGTTTCTACACTCTTGGAGATAAATGTCTTGCTCCACGGCACGTCCCTGATGACACCATTGTTCTTGCGAGAGCATAGGCCTGCAGGGAACATGAGCATGTGGCTGTCGCTTTCAAATCCCGCCTTGACCATGGCAGGGAAATTGCGGCTTTGACTGCCCGTCTTGTTAATGGGTATGCACAACGGAGCAAGTCCGGGGAGATTCATGAGCAAGTCGTTGACCAAATATTTGAATTTTCCATCATAGAACCTGCCGATGACGGCACCGAGGGCCACTCCGTCTTCCCCTCCAAGAGGATGGTTGCTCACAAAGGTGTAACAACGTCCGTCATCAGGTGAGGGAAGGTTCTCCTTGCCTTCTACCAAGAGGGTCATGTCAAGATATCGGACACATTCCTCCAACCATTCCACACCTTTTTTGTCGCGCGACTTCCAAAGGAATGCGTTGACCTCATCTTGATGGAGGATACGGCGAAGCCAGCTGCGGACGAAGCCCGGAACATATTTCGCCTTGGCTCCCATCTTATCGGCGAGAATGCGGTCGATGTCTATGGTTTTCTCTGTTATCTCGGTCATAATGTGCAATCTCCTTACAAATTGCAAAAATAACGCAACTTTTTGAAATAAGTAGCATTTTTACCAAAAAAAGTGTCCTGTAAAGAACATTTTAAAAAAAATCCGTTTCATCAGATAGATTTTTGCAAAAATAATACTCCTAATTATCAAGGAAAAAAGTGCATTTGACAACACTTTGAGGGGCCTTATTTTTTTTTGCAAAAAAAGTGGGGGAAAATGGTGGAAAGTGGGGGAAAATGTGTAATTTTGAAGCCGAATTTGAAAAAACGGGAAAGCATGCAGTTATTGGGCAACATAGAAGCCAAGACCGACTCAAAGGGTAGGGTGTTTCTGCCAGCCGCGTTCCGTAAGGAACTGCAGGGCAGCGGAAGCGGCTTCCTTGTGTTGCGCAAGGACGTGTGGCAGCCTTGTCTGACCCTTTACCCCGAGTCATCGTGGAATGACCTGATGGGCACTCTTCGCTCACGTATTAATCGGTGGAATCCCCTCCACCAACAGATATATCGTCAGTTTCTCTCCGATGTGGAGATGGTGAGCGTGGACAGTAGCGGCCGCATCCTCATTCCCCGTCGTTTGATGGAGGCAGCTGGCATTAGTCAGACACTGCGCTTCATTGGTATGGGCGACTATATTGAGATGTGGAGCGGTGAGAAGACAGAAGAGCCATTCGTCAATGCTGATGACTTCAAGCGCGAATTGGAAGCGCTCATGTGTGGCCTTCCACAACAGTCGGCTACCGGCAAGGAGGCAGGGAATGAGTGACAGCATCAATGCCTACCATGTTCCCGTTCTCCTGCATGAGAGCATCGACGGCCTCGACATCCGTCCTTCGGGCACGTATGTTGATGTCACCTTCGGAGGAGGCGGTCACAGCCGCGAGATACTTCGCCGCCTCGGCAAAGATGGACACCTCTTTGGTTTCGACCAAGATGGTGACAGCGAACGCAACATACCTGAGGGCGATGGCCGTTTTACCTTTGTGCGGAGCAATTTCCGCTACTTGCGCAACTGGATGCGTTATCACGGCGTAGAGTCGGTTGACGGAGTGCTTGCCGACTTAGGGGTTTCGAGCCACCACTTCGACGATGAGAGCCGTGGTTTCTCTTTCAGGTTTGACTCACCGCTCGACATGCGAATGAACAAACAGGCGAGCATCACTGCCGCAGATGTCGTCAACAGTTACAGTGAGCAGCAGCTTGCCGACATATTCTACCTCTACGGTGAACTGAGGCAGTCGCGCCGTCTGGCCGCCGCTATTGTGAAAGCGCGTGCCGTACGCCCGTTACTCACCACCACGCAGTTGGTGAACACCGTCACACCACTGCTCCCTCGGGAGCGCGAGAAAAAAGAGGTGACCAAGGTGTTTCAGGCTCTCCGCATCGAGGTAAACCATGAGATGGAAGCCTTAAGTGAGATGCTTGCCGCTGCTACCGACCTGCTGGCATCAGGCGGTCGCTTGTCGGTCATCACCTACCACAGTCTGGAAGACCGCATTGTGAAGAACATGATGAAGGCAGGCAATGTGACGGGCACTATAGAGCAGGACTTTTTTGGCCGGACACAAGCGCCCCTGCGCCCTCTGAGCAATAAAGTCATCACACCAGGTGAGGAGGAACTGAATGCCAACCCCCGCAGCCGTAGCGCCAAGTTGCGTGTGGCGGTGAAGAACTAAGATAGATTGGATATAAAATAATATGTACAGGCAGATGTGCCTGTTAGAAATGAGAGAAGACCGTAACCGAAGAAATGTAAACTTGCAGTCGATTAGGAAATGAACAACGAAGAAGACATCAGACAAGAGGAAGAGGTCGCCATCAGTCATGCGGCCGATGCCATTCCCAGCGGGGAAGACGCAGCAGACCTCACCGAGGATGACATCATTGTCGGTGAGGAAGGAGAAGAAGAAGGAGAAGAGGAGGTGAGCGGACGCTCGTCCGCACACCCTTCATTAAAGGAAGTCATCAAGGAAAACGCACGTGAGGATGAGAAGCCTTTCTCATCTACGCTTGCCCTGAAGACCATTCTCGGCGGCGACATACTCAACACGCAGGCCATACGCCGACAGGTGTGGCTGATATTGCTCATCACCATCTTCGCCATTCTCTATGTGTCGAACCGATATAGTTGCCAGAAGCAGCAAATCAAGATTGACAACCTCAACACCGAACTGAAGAGGTCGAAATACAAGACCCTGTCTCTTTCGAGCGTGCTCACAGAGCGTTGCCGAGAGAGTCATGTGGTGGAAATGCTGCGCGCCAACAACGACAGTGTGATACGCACTGCCGACCAACCTCCATACATCATCATGATTCCCAACTGATCCATACTATGAGCAAGAAAGATAACGGACAATCCATCAGCCGCTATAGTTTCATAGCAGGCATCATGACCTTGATGGGCATCGCCGTGTTGGGAAAAGCCTTCTACATCATGACGGTGAAGCACGACTATTGGATGCAAGTCGCCAATCAACGTCGGTTTGACTCCCTTGAAGTGGCACCCAACCGCGGCAACATCCTCAGCGATGATGGCGAACTCATGGCGAGTTCGCTTCCTGAATACAAAATGTTCATGGACTTCAAGGTCGGAGGGGAAACAAAAGATTCGCTGTGGCGCGAGAAAGTTGACAGCATCTGCATGGGACTTCATGAGATTTTCCCAGAGAAGTCAGCAGAGGAATTCAAGCAACACCTGGAGGAAGGTCATCAGAAGATGAGTCAGAACTGGGCGATATGGCCCAAGCGCGTGGACTACAATACCTTCCAGCGGGTCATGAAACTACCTATCTTCAATATGCCCAAACTCCGCGGTGGTTTCCACTATGAGGAGAACAATGCCCGCCGCCGTCCGTTCGGCACACTGGCTTACCGCACGGTAGGTGATATGTATGGTGCGAAAGACAGTGCGCGTTTTGGACTTGAACTATCATTCGACAGCCTCCTGCGCGGCAAGAAGGGAGTAACACACAAGCGTAAGGTGATGGACAAATACCTGAGTATCATCGATGTGGCTCCCACCGATGGCTTCGATATCCAAACCACTATCAATGTGCAGATGCAGGACATCGCAGAGAAAGCCGTAGAGGAGGAACTGAAACTCATCAACGGTGATGTGGGAGTGGCTATTGTGATGGAGGTGAAGACAGGCGACGTGAAAGCTATCGTCAATCTGGAGAAATGCGGTGATGGTCAATACCGCGAGCGTCGCAACCATGCCATAGCAGACCTTCTCGAGCCTGGTTCAGTGTTTAAGACCGCCTCAATGATGGTCGCTCTTGACGACGGCAAGGTAGACACCAACAAAATCGTGCATACTGGCAACGGACAGATTAAGATGCACAATGCGCAGATGAACGACCACAACCGCGCATCTGGCGGTTATGGAAGCATCTCCTTCGGACGAGCTCTGCAGGTAAGTTCCAACATTGGCATCAGCAAAGTGATAGATGAAGTGTATGGAAGCAATCCTGGAGCATTTGTCGACGGCCTCCGCCGCATCGGTATCGCTGAAGACCTGCAGGTGCCCATCACCGGTGCTGCACCGCCACGCATACGCCATCCTAAGGAAAAGGGTATCTATTGGTCGAGCACGACGCTGCCATGGATGAGCATTGGCTATGAGACACAGGTGCCCCCTATCTCCACGCTTGCCTTCTATAATGCCATAGCCAACAATGGCAAGATGATGAAGCCCCGCTTTGTCACCCGTGTGCTGTGCGAGGGTGAGACCGTGAAAGAATATGCCCCTGTGGTGCTCAGGCAACAGATTTGCAAGCCCTCAACCCTGTCGAAGATACAAGACCTGCTTAAAAAGGTGGTGACGCAAGGCACGGGCAAGAAAGCCCGCTCAGAGTCGTTTGCCGTTGCTGGAAAAACAGGAACGGCGCAGATTTCCAAGGGTCACGGTGGCTATAAGGTAGGTACCATGCACTATTTGGTGAGTTTCGTAGGGTATTTCCCCGCCGATGAGCCACGCTACAGTTGCATTGTATGCCTCCAGAAGGCAGGTCTGCCCGCCTCTGGTGGAACAATGAGCGGATGGGTCTTCCATAACATCTCCGAGGGAATTATGGCACATAGCCTGAACATGGACATCACCCACGCACGCGACACTGCTTCCAACCCTCTTCCACTGGTGCTCAACGGTAACCTTGAGTCGGCAAGTATCGTGCTCGACCATCTTGGATATCCCACGCACCACAATTGGGCAACTGCGAAAGGCAGTTTCCCCTTCTGGGGCGACATCAGCATGAACAGCAACAAGTTCCTGCTCAACCAAACTGAGCAAGGTGAGGAAGGGACGGTGCCCAATGTGGTGGGCATGGGTGCCCGCGACGCTGTCTATCTGATGGAGAAACGTGGAGTCAACACCATCCTCAGAGGTCGGGGAAAAGTGGTGCAGCAAAGCATTCACCCAGGGGTGAAAGCCAATCATGGCACTACCTGTGTGCTCACATTGCAATATCTATGACGAAAAATCAAAATACATACAGATATGATACTGAGTGAACTACTGAGGAATATCCAGCCGACCAGCATCAAAGGTGATGCTGGCATCGACATCACCGGCATTGACATTGACTCACGGCAGGTGGGCAAGGGATTCTTGTTCGTCGCCATGCGTGGCACGCAGGTAGACGGACACCAATTCATCCCGAAGGCCATCGCGCAAGGAGCCACAGCCATCCTTTGCGAGACCCTTCCCGACTCACTCGTTGAGGGTGTGACCTATGTCACCGTGGAGTCGACCGAACAATGTGTGGGACCTGTCGCTACCACCTTCTATGGTGACCCCTCCCATCAAATGCGTCTTGTGGGAGTGACCGGAACCAATGGAAAAACCACCATCGCCACCTTATTATATAATATGATGCGCAAGATGGGACACCGGTGCGGTCTGCTCTCCACAGTGTGCAACTACATCGACGGAGAGGCTGTGCCCGCCACCCATACCACCCCCGATGCCATCCAGCTCAACCGCCTGCTCGCCCGCATGGCGGATGCAGGATGTGAGTATGTGTTCATGGAGTGCAGCAGCCACGCCATACACCAGCACCGCATAGGTGGCCTGCATTTCACTGGCGGCATCTTTACCAACCTCACCCGTGACCACCTCGATTATCATGGCACATTTGAGAATTACCGCGATGCGAAGAAAATGTTCTTCGACAATCTGCCGAAGGGGTCCTTTGCCATCATCAATGCGGACGACAAGAACGGTATGTTCATGGTGCAGAATACAAAGGCGCAGGTAAAGACCTATTCTACACAAGGAATGGCCGATTACCGTGCCCGGCTGCTGGAATGCCACTTTGAAGGCATGTATCTGGAAATCGACGGTAAGGAAGTGGGTGTGCAGTTCATCGGCAAGTTCAACGTCAGCAACCTCCTTGCTGTCTATGGTGCTGCCCGAATGCTGGGCAAGAGTGCCGACGACATCTTGGTGGTGATGAGCACATTGCAAAGTGTGAGCGGCCGTCTGCAACCCGTCAGGTCGCCGGAAGGCTACACCGCCATCGTTGATTATGCCCACACTCCCGACGCCCTCGACAACGTGCTGCGTGCTATCCATGAGGTGCTTGCCGGAAAAGGCAAGGTCATCACTGTCTGCGGAGCCGGAGGCAACCGCGACAAGGGAAAGCGCCCGTTGATGGCAAGAGAGGCGGTGAGGCAAAGCGACCGTGTCATCATTACGAGTGACAATCCTCGTTTTGAGGAACCACAGGCCATCATCGACGATATGTTGGCAGGTCTCACACCTCAGCAGATGCGCAAAGTGGTCGCTATCACTGACCGCCGTGAAGCCATCCGCACAGCCTGCCTGATGGCACAGCGCGGCGACGTCATTCTCGTGGCTGGCAAGGGTCATGAGAACTATCAGGAAATCTGTGGTGTGAAACATCATTTCGATGACCGTGAGGAACTGGAGAATATCTTTTCGGCGCAATAATCTCACTGTATTAAAAAGGTCACCGATTACTCATCAGTAACCAAAACCAAACACATATGCTATACTACATTTTCAGGTTCTTAGAACAATTTGACATCCCTGGTGCCCATATGTGGCATTATATCTCGTTTCGCTCACTCGCCGCGCTGATTCTCTCGCTCATCATCTCGGCATGGTTTGGCGAGAAATTTATTGTCTGGATGAAGAAGAAGAACTACACCGAGACACAGCGCGATGCCAAAATCGACCCATTCGGTGTCCAAAAAATCGGTGTTCCCTCATTGGGGGGCATCATCATCTTCGTATCAATTATGGTGCCCATCTTGTTGTTTGGGCGCATGCGCAACATCTACCTCATCCTGATGATTATCACTACCGTATGGTTGGGATTGCTCGGCTTTGCCGACGATTACATCAAGTTGTTCAAGAAAAAGAAAGACGGTCTCTCGCCTCGCTTAAAACTGGCAGGACAGATTGCCCTCGGACTGATTGTGGGCCTAACCCTGTGGGCAAGTCCCGATGCTACCATCAATGAGAGTGTTGTCATCGAGCAAAACGACGGCAAGAACATCGTCACTCACAAGTCTGCCCCAGAGAAGTCGACCATCACAACCATCCCGTTTGTGAAGAATCACAACCTCGACTATTCCAGGGTATGTGGTTTTATGGGCAAGTACAAGCACGCCGCAGGTTGGGTGCTCTTCGTTATCATTACCATCCTTGTGGTGACTGCGGTGAGCAACGGCGCCAACCTCAACGACGGTATGGACGGTATGCTTGCGGGCAACTCTGCCATCATCGGTGTGGCGCTTGGCATCCTGGCCTATCTGAGTAGTCACATCGAATTTGCCTCATACCTCAACATCATGTATATTCCAGGGTCGCAGGAGATGGTGGTATTCTTCTTTGCCTTCATTGGCGCAATGATTGGCTTCCTATGGTATAACGCCTATCCTGCCCAGATTTTCATGGGCGATACAGGGTCGCTCATGATTGGTGGTATTATTGGCGTGGGCGCTATCATTGTACATAAAGAACTGCTGCTGCCTATCCTCTGTGGCATCTTCTTTGTGGAGAGTTTGAGCGTGATTATCCAGACAGGTTATTTCAAATACAGGAAACGCAAGGGAGAACGTGTGAGGGTTTTCAGGTCGGCCCCTATCCACGACAATTTCCGCAAATTGGACAAGGACCTCGATGAGACCAGCCGATACATCTTGAAAGGATGGCCCAAACGTCAGTTCCATGAGTCGAAAATCACCATCCGTTTCTGGATTGTGTCAATCATCCTGGCGGCCATGACCATCATCACGTTGAAGATCAGGTGAAAATCTTCCCAACCCTCCTTGGCAGGAGGGCTTGGGAACTTGTAAATGTAAGAAGTATAGGAGTTTTGACATTGCTCCTGCAGAATATGGCCATGAAAAAACACATAATTGATTGGAAGAGAATATTTGATTGAAAAGGAAATGAAAAGAATTGTGATTTTAGGTGCCGGAGAGAGTGGAGCAGGCGCCGCCGTATTGGCAAAGAAGGAAGGGTTTGACGTGTTTGTCTCCGACATGTCGGCCATCAAGGACAAATACAAGACGATGCTCGACAGCCACGGCATCGCATGGGAAGAATTGCAGCACACCGAAGAACTCATTCTCTCGGCCGACGAAATCATCAAGAGTCCCGGCATACCCGATACAGCCCCCATTGTAAGCAAGGCCATTGCCCGTGGCATCCACATCATCAGTGAGATAGAGTTTGCCGGACGCTACACCACCTCAAAAATGATATGCATCACTGGAAGCAACGGCAAGACCACCACTACCTCGCTCATTTATCATATCTTCAAAAACGCAGGTTATGACGCAGGTCTTGCAGGCAATATCGGCCGCAGTCTTGCCCTGCAGGTGGCTGAGGACCCACATGCCTATTACATCATCGAACTGAGTTCGTTCCAGCTGGACAACATGTATGACTTCCGTGCCAACATTGCCATATTGCTCAACATCACCCCCGACCACCTCGACCGCTACGACAACTGCATGCAGAACTATGTGGACTCGAAGATGCGCATCATCCGCAACCAAACGGAAGAGGATAGTTTCATCTATTGGAACGATGACCCCATCATTAAACGCGAGTTGCAGAAATACGACATCAAGGCCATCCAATATCCCTTCTCAGAACTCAAGGAGAAAGGGTCGATAGGTTATATCGAAGAGGGGATGTATCACCTTGAGAAACCCACTCCCTTCAATATGGAGCAGGAGGAGTTGAGCCTTACTGGGCGGCACAATATCTACAACTCGCTTGCGGCAGGTCTTGCCTCCAACATCGCTGGTGTAAGCAAGGAGAATATCCGCAAGAGTCTGAGCGACTTCCCCGGAGTGGAGCATCGCCTGGAGCGTGTGACCACCGTAGGCGGTGTGCGCTATGTCAACGATTCCAAGGCCACCAACGTTGATGCCTGCTGGTATGCCCTTGAGAGTATGACCACCCCCACGGTGCTCATCATCGGTGGCAAGGACAAGGGCAACGACTACAATGCCATTAAGGAATTGGTGATGCAGAAATGCCGTGCCTTGGTGTATTTGGGAGCCGACAACACCAAATTGCACAACTTCTTCGACGGTCTCGGTATTCCTGTACGCGACACCCACAGCATGGCCGACTGTGTGGCAGCATGCTATGAACTCGCCCAACCTGGCGACACCGTGCTGCTCAGTCCCTGTTGCGCTAGCTTCGACTTGTTCAAGAACATGGAGGACCGTGGCGAACAATTCAAGACACTCGTTAGAAACCTCTGAACGATATGAAAATATCCATTGGCAACATATTCAAGGGCGACAAGGTGATATGGATGATTTTCCTCTTCCTGTGTGTCATCAGCCTTATCGAAGTGTTCAGTTCCAGTAGTTCGCTGACCTACAATAAGGCGAGCTACTGGGGACCCATTGTCAAACACAGCCTCATCCTCGCTGTCGGTCTGGTACTCATGGTGATTGTGCAGAACATTGACTGCAAATACTTTAAGATTGCCACCATCTTCCTGCTCATCTTCTCCGTCGTGACTTTGTTCTGGGTGCTGATAGCGGGGCAGACCACCAATGGCGCACAGCGGTGGGTGTCGTTCCTCGGCATCCAGTTTCAGCCATCTGAGATAGCCAAGGGAGCCATTGTGCTTGCCGTGGCACAAATCATGAGTGCCATGCAGACAGAGGAGGGGACAGAGGAAAAAACCTTTGGCTATGTGCTCACCATCGCCTTTCCTCTTATGCTCCTCATCGTGTTTGAGAACCTCTCGACAGCCTTGCTTATCGGTGTCGTTGTGGTCGGCATGATGTTCTATGGCCGTGTGTCATTACGCAAGATAGGCAAGCTCGTTGGTTGTGTGGCAATCCTTGGACTCGCCGGCCTCATCTTTATTATGGTGGTGGGCAAGACGGATAACGAGGCTGCCGACAGCCGAGTCAGTCTGACCGAGCAAACGGAAAAAAAAGCAGGTGCTCTCGACAATATTTTCCACCGTGCAGGAACGTGGAAGGGGCGCATTCTGAAATTTGTAAGGAACGATGATGTGGCACCTGAGAACTTCGACCTCGACAAGGATTCGCAGGTGGGTTATTCCAACATCGCCATCGCATCGTCGGAGATTGTGGGAAAGGGGCCTGGCAATTCGGAGACTCGTGATATGCTGCCGCAGGCATTCTCCGATTTTATCTATGCCATCATCATCGAAGAGTTGGGACTGGCAGGCGGCGTCTTTGTGATGTTCCTCTACATCTTCCTTCTTTGGCGCGCCGGCCGTATCGCCGACCGCTGCGAAAACTACTTCCCCTCATTCCTGGTGATGGGGCTGGCTCTGCTGCTTGTCGTGCAGGCAATGTTCAACATGATGGTTGCCGTAGGACTGGCGCCTGTCACAGGTCAGCCACTGCCCCTCATCAGCAAAGGTGGAACGTCGAGTATCATCAACTGTGTATATATCGGAGCCATCCTCAGTGTGAGCATTTCTGCGAAAAAGAAAAGTCACGCTCCGGTTGAAGCGTAGCAGAAGTGGTATCATCCCAACCAAAAAAAATGCAAAAAATTGCATTAAGAGAAAAAAAAGAGTTACTTTTGCAGTTTAGAACAGACATATGAGCAAACAACTGAAATTCATCATCAGTGGCGGTGGCACGGGAGGCCATATTTTCCCTGCCATCTCCATTGCTAATGCTATCAAGGCAAAGGTGCCCGACAGTGATATCCTGTTTGTGGGAGCCGAGGGCCGGATGGAGATGCAGCGTGTCCCTGCAGCAGGCTATCCCATCAAGGGATTGCCTGTGTGTGGTTTCGACCGCAAGCGGCTCTGGCGTAATTTTGCCGTATTATGGAAGTTGTGGAAAAGTCAGCGGATGGCGAAACGCATCATCCGTGAATTCGGACCTTCAGCCGCAGTGGGCGTGGGTGGCTATGCCAGTGGTCCCACCATCAACATGTGTGCGGATATGGGCATCCCCTGCCTCATCCAGGAGCAGAACTCCTACGCAGGGGTAACCAATAAGTTGCTCGCCAAGAAAGCGATGAAAATCTGTGTGGCTTACGACGGCATGGAGCGGTTCTTTCCTGCTGAGAAGATAGAGAATCTGGGCAACCCGGTGCGCCAGTCGCTGATGGAGTGTACCCTGAGCCGCGAGGAAGCAGCCCGCCAGTTGGGCCTCGACCCCTCAAGTCGTATCCTGCTCATCGTCGGTGGCAGTCTTGGTGCACGCACACTCAATGAGAGCGTGCTTCAGCACCTGGAGGAAATCAAGCAGTCGGGCATTCAGATTCTTTGGCAGACAGGAAAATACTACCACAACGACATCCTGCAGCAGTTGGAGGGCCGTCAGCCCGCCAACTTGAAGGTGACCGACTTCATCAGTGACATGGGGGCTGCCTATCGTGCTGCCGACCTTGTCGTGAGCCGTGCCGGTGCGAGCAGCATCTCCGAGTTCTGTCTGCTGGGCATGCCGGTCATCCTCGTTCCCTCGCCCAATGTGGCAGAGAATCATCAGTATCACAATGCCATGGCGCTCGTAAAACGCGACGCTGCCATCCATGTCTCTGACGCCGATGCCCCTAAGACGCTGATCAGCACGGCCATTGCTACGGTCAACGACCAGGCCATGCTTGAGAAACTGGCTTCCAACGTGAAGCAACTCGCAAAGTACAATTCAGCGGAAGAAATAGCTGAACGTGTGATAGAAATGGCTAAAAAGTACATTCAATCATAGCAAATGACAATATTAAAAGACATACAATCTGTTTACTTCATAGGCATAGGCGGCATTGGAATGAGTGCCATTGCCCGCTATTTCCTCCACAAGGGACTCCCTGTGGCTGGCTATGACAAGACACCTTCGTCGCTCACTAACCGTTTGGAGCAAGAAGGTGTACAGATTCACTATGACGACAACGTGAAAGAGATTCCCGCGGCATTCCGCCACCCGGAATCCACCTTCGTGGTCTATACCCCTGCTATCCCTGAGAGTCACAGCGAACTGACTTACTTCCGCAAAAACGGATTTGAAGTTCAGAAGCGTGCCCAGGTGCTTGGCACCCTGACCAAGGAGTACAAAGGTCTTTGTGTCGCCGGCACCCATGGCAAGACCACGACGTCGTCGATGTGCGCCCACATCATGCACCAGAGCCATGCCGACTGCAACGCTTTCCTGGGCGGCATTACCAAGAACTACGGCACCAACTACATCTTCTCCGACAGCGACTATGTGGTTATCGAGGCCGATGAGTACGACCGCTCCTTTCACTGGCTTAGGCCGTGGATCAGCGTCATTACCGCCACCGACCCCGACCATCTTGATATTTACGGTACGAAAGAAGCCTATCTTGACAGCTTCCGCCATTACACCACGCTTATCCAGCCAGGCGGGGCACTCATCCTCCATACAGGACTTGAGATGAAGCCTGAGGTCAAGGAGGGCGTGACCATCTATACCTACAGTCGCGACGAGGGCGACTTCCATGCCTCGAATATCGTTATCATCAATGGCGAAATCATCTTCGACCTCATCTCACCGGTGGAGAACGTGACTGGCATCTCGCTTGGGCAGCCCATTCCCATCAACATTGAAAATGCCGTGGCTGCTATGGCGATGGCGCAGCTCAGCGGCTGTACTGCCGACGAACTGCGTGAGGGACTCCGTACATTCGGAGGTGTGGACCGCCGGTTCGACGTCAAGGTGAAGGACTCACGCCATGTGGTGATCAGCGACTATGCCCATCACCCGATGGAGATTAAGGAGAGTGCCAAGAGCATCCGTGAACTCTACCCAGACCGTCACATCACTGCTCTTTTTCAACCGCACCTCTACACACGTACCCGCGATTTCTACCAGGACTTCGCCAAAAGCCTGAGTATCCTCGACGAGGTGGTGCTCTGTGACATCTATCCAGCACGTGAGGAACCCATCCCAGGAGTGACTTCAAAACTCATCTACGACCATCTCGTTCCTGGCGTGGCACGCCAACTCATCCACAAGGATGAGGTGCTCGACTTTGTGCGCAGCCGTGACTTCGATGTGCTCATCATTCTCGGAGCCGGCGACCTGGACAACTATACCGACACCATCGCAGAAATCATCAAGAGCAAGTAAATGTACATCAACTGGAAGAAAACCTTCATGGTGACACTCGACGTCGTGTTGGCTGCCTATATCATATTGGCAGTCACCTCCTTTAATCGTCCCGACCGCTCCAATATCATCTGCGAGAAGGTCAGAATCACCATTGCCGATAAGGACTCAAGCGGTTTTCTCAGTGCCCTCGATGTCAAGAAGCAACTCACCGACAGGCATCTCTATCCCAAGGGAAAGCAACTCTCTTTTGTCGACCTTCGTGCTATTGAGTCGACCTTGATGGAGAATCCCTTTATCAATACGGCAGAATGCTACAAGACCGAGGACGGCAATGTCGGCATCATCGTCACGCAGCGTCTCCCGTTACTCCGGGTGAAAGGCGAGAACGGCGATGATTACTACCTCGACACCGACGGCAATATCATCAAGAACAACCGGTATACCTCTGACCTCATCGTTGTCACCGGCAACATAAGCAATTGGTATGCACAGGAGTATGTGGTGCCAGCCGTGAGATGGCTCACTGAAAACGAGTTGTGGAACAGCCAGGTGGAGCAAATCAACATCTTGCCCGACAAGAATATGGAGCTGGTGCCCCGTATTGGCAACCACATTGTCTGCCTGGGCCGCCTGCCTGAGAGTGCAGACAAAGAGCGACGTATGAAGAACATCAACAAATTCATGGAGATGAAGTTCAGCCGTCTCGACAAATTCTACCGATATGGACTCAATGAGGTGGGCTGGAACAAATACTGTTACATCGACCTTGAGTTCGACAATCAGGTCATCTGCCGCAAAAACAAGCATCACAGCGGAGATACCAACCATCCCGTGGCCAATCCATCTCCAGCCTCCTCGGCGGGAGTAACGGCAAAAGCCACCACCCCACAGCAATAAGTCATCGTGAACAAAGATATAAAAACAACGCACTATCAATATGGCAGCAAAGGAATTCATCGTAGCAATTGAACTGGGCTCTTCGAAAATCACCGGTATTGCCGGCAAGAAGAGCATGGACGGCAGCATCAATGTGCTCGCCGTTGTGAGGGAGGACGCCACCTCTTGTATCCGCAAGGGCGTGGTGTACAATATCGACAAGACCAGCGCTTGTCTGACCAGCATTATTAAGAAACTAAAGACTATTCTGAAATCGGAAATCTCGCAGGTGTATGTGGGCGTAGGTGGACAGTCCATCCGCAGCATCCGCAACAGCAGCGTGAAGACCCTTCCCGAGGACACCATCATCTCCCAGGATATGATCAATGAGTTGATGGACAACAACCGCAGCACCGTATATCCCGACCTTGAGATACTGGATGCAGCCACTCAGGAGTTCAAGGTGGGAACACAGTATCAGATAGACCCCGTGGGTGTCCAGATAGACAAGATTGAGGGCAACTTCCTCAATATCGTCTGCCGCAAGGCATTCTACCGCAACCTGAACAAGTGCTTCGAGAAGGCGAATATCTCCATTGCCGAGATGTATCTTGCTCCCATCGCTCTTGCCCACAGTGTGCTCTCCGATGCTGAGAAGCGCGGCGGATGTCTGCTCGTCGACCTGGGTGCCGATACCACCACCGTGTCAGTGTACTACAAGAATATCCTCCGTCATCTGGCAGTGATTCCTCTTGGCGGCAACAACATCACAAAGGATATTGCCTCGCTGCAGATGGAGGAGAATGAGGCTGAGGAAATGAAGCTCAAGTATGCTTCCGCCTATACGGAGATTGAGGAGATTGACTCCAACAAGACGTTGGCAATTGATGCTGAGCGTACGGTGCCCATGCAGGCATTCATAGAATTGGTGGAGGCACGTGTTAATGAAATTATTGAGAACGTTTGGTTCGGTCAGGTGCCTCCTGAGTACAAGGACAAACTGCTGGGCGGCATCATTCTCACTGGTGGCGGTTCGAAGATGAGGGACATCAAGAAAGCCTTCACTGCCATCACAGGCGTGCAGAAAATCCGTATAGCAGGCACCGTGTCACAGAAGGTGACTTCCAACGACAAGGACATCAATGCACACGACGGCACAATGAACACTGCCCTGGGCTTGCTCGCCAAGGGTGATATCAACTGTGCTGGTTCAACTATCAATCCTAATGCCGACCTCTTCGACACCGACGGGCGCACCAGTACTCCTCCTGTGGACACACCAAGAAAGGAGCGCGACCCGCGTGACACCGGCGTGGTGATGACGCCCGCAGAGAAACAGCGCCTTGAGCAAGAGCGTCTCCGCCGCGAGGAAGAGGCAGAACGCCTCCGTCGTGAGAAAGAACTCGATAAGGAAGAACCAGAAGAACCGGCCAAAGGTGGCTTGTTCTCCCGCGCATTCAGCAAACTGCAGGATTTTGGCAGGAAACTCATCTCCGAGGAGAGCGATGAAGATATCAACCGCTAACCCATTTCCCATACACTCAACATCAAAAAACAACAGATATGCCAAGCAACAGATATCCCAACAAGTCTGAAGGTCTCGATTTCGAAGACCTCCCAAAAGAGAACTGCATCATCAAGGTCATCGGTGTGGGTGGCGGTGGCGGCAACGCTGTCAACCACATGTACCGTGAGGGTATTCACGATGTGACATTCGTACTTTGTAATACCGACCGCCAAGCCCTCGACGCCTCCCCCGTCCCCGTCCATATCCAGTTGGGTAAGGAGGGCCTTGGAGCTGGCAACAAACCGGAGCGTGCCCGCAAGGCTGCTGAGGAGAGCGAGGACGACATCCGTCGCATGCTCAACGATGGTACGAAGATGTCGTTCATCACAGCTGGTATGGGCGGCGGCACAGGAACAGGTGCTGCACCCGTTATTGCCCGTGTGTCAAAAGAACTCGGCATCCTCACCGTGGGCATCGTGACCATACCCTTCCAGTTTGAGGGTCCCAACAAAATTGACCAAGCCCTTGACGGTGTAGAGGAGATGGCCAAGCATGTCGATGCACTGCTCGTTATCAACAACGAGCGCCTTCGTGCTATCTATCCCGACTACTCTGTTCTCAATGCCTTTGCAAAGGCCGACGACACACTTAGCGTCGCAGCTAAGAGCATCGCCGAAATCATTACCGTTCGCGGTCTCATCAATCTCGACTTCAACGATGTGCGCACTGTGCTGAAAGATGGTGGTGTCGCTATTATGAGTACAGGCTACGGCGAGGGAGAGGGACGTGTGAAGGCTGCCATCAACGATGCGCTCAATTCTCCGTTACTCAACGACAACGACGTGTTCAACTCCAAGAAAATCCTGCTGAGCATCTCCTTCGCTGAGGATAAGGAGATTGGCGGTCTGATGATGGAAGAGATGAACGATGTCAATGACTTCATGGCGAAATTCAGTGATTTCGAAATCAAATGGGGTCTTGCAGTAGATCCTGAGCTGGGTAAGAAGGTGAAGGTGACCATACTTGCTACTGGTTTTGGTATCGAGCATGTCGATGGTATGAACGGACACCTCAGCAAGCACACCCAGGCAGACTCTGCCCGTATGGCAGCCGAAGAGGAAAAACGCCGTGAGAAAGAGACACGCCGTGAGCAATACTACGGTACGTCTACTTCTACTCCGCACAAGCGTCGTCCCAATATCTTCATCTTCAAACAGGAAGACCTCGACAATGAGGACATCATCCTGCAAGTGGAGAGCACACCGACCGCTAAACGCTCGCGCAAGAATCTTGAACAACTCTGCCACATCTCTACTGGTGAAGAGGGCGAGGCGTCAGCCAACACCGAGACTGAACAGCAGAGTGGCAGCAACAAAATCGTGTTCTAAAACTATTTGTATATGACACTCTACGATCAAATCAGCGAGGACATCAAAGCGGCGATGAAGGCACGTGACAAGGTGCGTTTGGAAACTCTCCGCAACATCAAGAAGGTGTTCATTGAAGCCAAGACCGCTCCGGGAGCCAATGACACGCTCGCAGATGCCGATGCTATCAAGATTATCCAGAAACTGGCAAAACAAGGACGAGAGGCTGCTGCCATTTTCACCCAAAAGGGCCGTCAGGACCTCGCCGATGGTGAGTTGGCACAGGTGGCAGTCATCGAAGGCTACCTGCCTCCACAGCTCAGCGAGGCTGAAATAGAGATTGCTGTCAGGGAAATCATTGCCCAAAGCGGTGCCTCCGGTATGAAGGACATGGGCAAGGTGATGGGTATGGCCAGCAAGCAACTGGCGGGCAAGGCCGACGGTCGCGCCATCTCCACCATCGTCAAGCGTCTACTCTCGTAACTCAGACGAAGAGTTGTCTGAGTACATCCAGGGAGCGCAGTGCTGGAAATCCTGGCACATGCAACCTGTAATACTCCACAATCACCTCTGTGCATCTGTTGCGCTCCTCGCGCGTCATGGCACAGAGGTGCATTGTTTTATAGTTCAGACGCATGAGGAGTGATATTTTCGATGCCTCATCGGGAGTCAGGAAATGACCATGAAGCGGGGGCGCGGGTGTGAAGCAGGCTCCCAGCAAGTCGAAGTAGCCTCCTTCCTCAGCACCATCTGTGTTGGGAAAGAAACCGATGAAGCGCGACAGGCGTATCATGAATACAAGGTGAAAGTTGGCAAACCCCTTCTCAACTCCGTCGAGCCACTCAAGGCTGAATGCCACGAACTGGAACAAAGGCTGGTTGTCGTTCTCATCACGTGTCGCATGACATAAGAATTCTGCCAGGAACATACCCAGTGCCAGTTTGTGAGGGTGCATGGCGAGTCCAGGCAAGGGAATGTCCATGCGGATGTCGCGCAGCCGCTGAAGGGATGCTTTCGGCCTGAAGTCAAAATCTACCTCCACGAGTGAGAGCGGCATGAACAATTGTTTGTGTATTTTGCTTTTCGATGAGCGAGGCAATTTGACCATGAACGATATCCTCCCCATCTGTTCGGTGAGCATATCGACCACCAAACCACTGTCCCCATACCTTACTGTACGGAGCACCACAGCCCTTGTCTTTGTCGTCATCATGGGGGTAAAGTTAGTGTAAATCGGTTAGAAAAGCAAGAAAAAGGGAGGCGAAAATAATAAAAACGGGCGCAAAAAGAAAAAATATTGAAGAAAATTTGCACAGTTCGAGGAAAAGCAATACCTTTGCATCCGCAATTCAAGTCAACGGTCCATTCGTCTATCGGTTAGGACGAGAGATTTTCATTCTCTAAAGAGCAGTTCGACTCTGCTATGGACTGCAACAACAGTAAAATATAAGTAAAATATAAAGATGGCAAACCACAAATCATCACTCAAGAGAATCCGCCAGGACAAGAAGCGCCAGCTTCACAATAAGTATTACGCAAAGACCATGCGCAATGCGGTGCGCAAGCTTCGTGCAATGACAAACAAGGAGGAGGCTGCGAAGCTTTATCCAAGTGTGCAGAAGATGCTCGACAAGTTGGCTAAAACCAACATCATCCACCGCAACAAGGCTGCCAACCTGAAGTCAAGCCTGTCGCGCCAGATCAACAAGATGTAAAAAAGTCCTTGGTAAAAGAGATAATCCGAAAGGCTGCAATCAATGATTGTAGCCTTTTTGTGTTTGTAGTGGGCACTCTCTCAAAGCCCACTTTTTTAGGCTTTTTTTAGGCTATTTTTAGACAGAAAAATTTCGTTTTTCACACGTTTTTTTGTAATTTTGCACACTACAAACAAGTACGACAAAAATGCCAGAAATACAAAACTCGGAAAGCAATTATTCTGCGAAAAATATCCAGGTGCTCGAAGGTCTTGAGGCCGTAAGAAAGCGCCCTGCCATGTACATTGGCGACATCAGTGAGAAAGGTCTTCACCATTTGGTGAACGAGACGGTGGACAACTCCATCGATGAGGCGATGGCTGGGTTCTGCTCGCATATCGAGGTGACCATCAATCCCGACAATTCCATTACCGTACAAGACAACGGCCGCGGTATCCCCGTGGATGAGCATACAAAACTGCATAAGTCTGCTCTTGAGGTGGTGATGACTGTCCTCCATGCCGGCGGCAAGTTTGACAAAGGCTCCTACAAGGTGAGCGGCGGTTTGCATGGCGTAGGTGTGAGTTGTGTGAATGCCCTCTCCTCACATATGATGTCGCAGGTGTTCCGCGACGGAAAAATCTACCAGCAGGAATACGAGAAAGGCAAGCCCCTCTATCCCGTGAAAATCGTTGGCGAGACCGACAAACAGGGTACACGCCAGCAGTTCTGGCCCGATCCCACCATTTTCACCACTACGGTCTACCAATACGACACCATTCAGCGCAGGATGCGTGAACTTGCTTATCTGAATGCGGGCATCACCATCACGCTGACCGACCTCCGTCCCGATGAGAATGGCAACACACGGCAGGAGGTTTTCCACGCAAAGGAAGGCCTCAAAGAGTTCGTGAGGTTCATCGACCGTCACCGCTCCCATCTCTTCGACGATGTCATCTATCTGAAGACTGAGAAACAGGGCGTGCCCATCGAGGTGGCCGTGATGTACAACACCGACTATACGGAAAACATCCACTCCTACGTCAACAACATCAATACGATAGAGGGTGGTACCCATCTCCAAGGTTTCCGCATGGCCCTGACGCGTACGCTGAAGAGATATGCTGACGGCGACCCCAATATTTCCAAACAGATAGAGAAGAATAAGATAGAGATAGCCGGAGAGGACTTCCGTGAGGGCCTCACTGCAGTTATTTCCATCAAGGTGGCGGAGCCGCAGTTTGAGGGTCAGACAAAGACCAAGTTGGGCAACAGCGAGGTGGCTGGCGCCGTTCAGCAGGCTGTCGGCGAAGCCCTTACAGCCTATCTGGAGGAGCATCCCAAGGAAGCGAAGCTCATCTGTGAGAAGGTGGTGCTTGCTGCCACGGCACGTATTGCTGCCCGCAAGGCCCGTGAGAGTGTCCAGCGCAAGAACGTGATGTCGGGTGGCGGACTTCCAGGTAAGTTGGCCGACTGCTCCAACAAGGATCCTAAGGAATGTGAGATTTTCCTTGTGGAGGGTGATTCCGCAGGTGGTTCTGCCAAGCAAGGCCGTGACCGCTACACCCAGGCCATCCTTCCTCTCCGCGGAAAGATTTTGAACGTGGAGAAGGTGCAGTGGCACCGTGTGTTTGAGGCAGAGTCGGTGATGAACATCATACAGAGTGTGGGTGTGAGGTTTGGCGTTGACGGCGAAGCCGACCGCGAGGCAAACATCGACAAACTGCGTTACGACAAGATTATCATCATGACCGATGCCGATGTCGATGGTTCGCACATCGACACGCTCATCATGACCCTCTTCTACCGCTTCATGCCGCGCATTATAGAGGAAGGACACCTCTATATCGCCACACCGCCGCTTTACAAGTGTACCTATAAGAAAATTTCCGAATACTGCTACACCGAGCAGCAACGTCAGGCTTTCATCGACAAGTATGTTGCCGGCGACGAGAACAGCAGCGCCCTCCACACACAGCGCTACAAAGGTCTCGGCGAGATGAACCCCGACCAACTGTGGGAGACCACCATGGACCCCAAGACGCGTTTGCTCAAGCAGGTGACCATCGAGAACGCTGCCCAGGCCGATGAAATTTTCTCCATGCTCATGGGCGACGATGTGGAGCCGCGCCGTGAGTTTATAGAGCGCAATGCCACCTACGCCAATATTGACGCATAAATTCATGCCCTCTCATGTCGTGAGAGGGCATTTTTATTAATCATCTCCAACCCTACAACTATGAGAAAACACGTTCTCTTGCTGACAGCGATTCTGTCCTTCGCCATCTTTCAGCCGAATGTGATGGCACAAAACAGTGCTGACAACGAGAATATACCGCTGCGTCTGTGGTTTGATAAGCCTGCCACCTATTTCGAGGAGTCACTGCCCATCGGCAATGGAAAGATTGGCGCCAGCATCTATGGAGGCACCGATGACAACATCCTCTTTCTCAACGACATCACACTGTGGACGGGCAAACCCGCTGACCCCAACCTCGATGCAGGAGCAAGTCGGTGGATTCCCCGTATCCGCGAGGCCCTGTTTGCAGAAGACTATGCCCTTGCCGACAGCCTCCAACTGCGGGTTCAGGGTCCCAATTCACAATATTACCAACCTCTTGGCACCCTCCATATCCTCGACGATAATGGTGGCGTGACAAGCAGTTACCGCCGTGAACTCGACCTTAGGCAAGCAATCTGCACCGACAGTTACGAGCGTGGCGGCCACCATTACAGCAGAGAATATTTCGCATCTCATCCCGACAAGATGATAGCCATCCGCATCAGCAGCGATGGTCCGAACATCAACTGCCGTGTGATGCTCACCGCTCAGGTGCCTCATGGGGTGAAGGCATCCCCTAAGACAGCCGCCCAGCAGGGAAGTGGAAAATCATCCATAGGACAGTTGACGATGACCGGCCATGCCGTGGGTGATGAACAGGAGAGCACCCACTATTGCTGTATGCTGAAGGCGGAGGCGGAGGATGGTGAGATAACTGCCAGCGACTCTGTGCTGACCGTGCGCTCTGCCACCCAACTCACCCTCTACATCATCAACAGCACCAGTTTCCGTGACGCCGCCCACCATCCGGTAAAGGAAGGGGCGTCCTATTTGAGCGACGCTACCGACCAAATCTGGCATCTTGCCAACCTCAGCTATGAGCAGATGCGGCAAAATCACATCAAGGACTATCAGCAGTTCTTCTCCCGAATGGAACTCCATCTTGGCGGAGACAAGCAGCAGTTGACGGATTACATGGAGAAGACCACCGACAAACTGTTGCTCGACTATACCGATCATGGCGGCAACAACCGATACCTGGAAACACTCTATTTCCAGTTTGGGCGATATCTGCTCATATCTTGTTCCCGCACCCCTCATGCACCTGCCAATCTTCAGGGGCTTTGGACCGAGCATCTTTACTCACCTTGGAGAGGCAACTACACGGTGAACATCAATCTGGAGGAGAATTATTGGCCTGCTGAGGTGACCAACCTCAGCGAAATGACAACCCCACTATGGGATTTCATGAAGTCGCTCGCCGACAATGGGCGCCATGTGGCACGCAACTACTATGGCATCAGCCGCGGCTGGTGCTCCAGCCACAACAGCGATATCTGGGCGATGGCCAACCCGGTGGGAGAGAAACGGGAAAGTCCTGAATGGAGCAATTGGAATCTTGGAGGTGCATGGCTCACCATGACACTGTGGGAACATTACCGCTACACCCTTGACAAGCAGTTCCTGACCGACACCGCCTATCCACTGATGCGAGGTGCCACAGAGTTCTGCCTTGACTGGCTTATCGACAATCCCCGTCAGCCCGGCGAACTGATAACAGCTCCCAGCACGTCACCTGAGAATGAGTACCGCACCACGGAGGGTTACCATGGCACCACCTGCTATGGTGGAACCGCCGACCTCGCCATCATCCGCGAGTTGTTCGCCAATACCCTTGCTGCCGGCCGTATCGTCGGAGAGGACAAGGCCTTCATGAAGAGGGTAGAGAACAGCCTCAGCCGACTCCATCCATATACCATCGGGCATGATGGTGACCTCAACGAATGGTATTATGACTGGGATGACTGGGACCCACAACACCGGCATCAGTCACATCTCATCGGACTATACCCAGGTCACCATATCACGAAAGCTGGAACACCCGACCTCGCCCAGGCTGCACGACGTACACTTGAAATCAAAGGCGACAAGACAACGGGATGGAGCACCGGATGGCGCATCAACCTTTGGGCTCGGCTTCATGACGGCGAGCAGGCCTATCGCATATACCGCAAACTGCTCACCTACGTCTCTCCCGATGGTTACAAAGGTCCTGACCGCCGTCGCTCAGGCGGTACCTATCCTAATCTCTTCGACGCCCATCCTCCATTCCAGATTGACGGCAACTTCGGAGGAACGGCAGGGGTCTGTGAGATGCTTCTACAAGGTGATGAAAAAGAAATAGAACTATTGCCCGCCCTTCCGACAGCTTGGGGAGAGGGTAGGGTTGAAGGTTTGCGTGCCCGAGGAGGATATACCGTGGACATCATTTGGAACAAGGGTGAATTAGTCAGCGCATCCATAACAGCCTCTCAAAAAGGGAAAGTCAATATTGCTTACAAGGGGAAGCGGAAGAAACTCAAGTTGAAGAAAGGAGCAACTTGCGTTGTCAACTTTTAGGATGGCTGTCTTAACTACCTCACGACCTGCGGTATTTCGATGGTGACATGCCCACGTGTTCCTTGAAATATTTACCGAGGAACGATTGGTTGGGAAAGCTGAGCTCTTCGGCTATCTCCTTGATGTTCATTGTCGTGTTTTTGAGCAACACCCTGATTTCCAAGGTGACATAGTGGTCAATCCATTCGTTTGGCGTACGGTGGCTCACCTGTTTCACAGTTTCGGAAAGATATTTGGGCGTGATGCACAGTTGTTCGCCATACCAGCTCACCCTCCGTTCTTTGCGGTAGTTGTCCTTGACCAGCATGATGAATTTGTTGAAAATCGCTTCTGCGCGCGTACGTTTGGGTTCTGTGCGCTGACTCTGCCATATCTCATTGCCAATGTCATAAATCATGGCTTTGAGAAGCGACATCGCCAGTTCGCGACGGAAATGGTGGTCGTGGTCGTCCACCCGCTGCTTGATCAGGTTGAAATATCCCATAAAAGTGCGCACCTTCTCTGGTTTGAGCGAGAAAACAGGGTGTGAGTAGGCGATGAGAAAGAGTTGTGACATCTCATGCACTTCCTTGACGATTTCAGCAAAGAAATCGTTGGATACCATTATCGCCACCCCTTTGCAGTCGCGGCTGAACATATAGTTGCCGATGACTTGTCCGTCGTTGAAAACCACCACGTCGTTTTTTCCTACCTTAAATTCCTTGGTGTCTACGGTATATTGAGCACTTCCTTCCAAGCAGATGGCGACGAAAAAGCAATGCACCTTTCGAGGTTCTGTGACCAAAGGAACATCCTCAAAAGCATTGATGAGCACCAAATCGTCGCCGATGTTAGTGCCATTGGGAATCACCTGCTTGGCGCGGGGTATGTCGAAATTGAAACTTTTGTTATTCATTTTTTCGGTTTTTGTTTGCAAAGATAGTGATATTATCCGAAAAAACGAAAAATTTAGGGATATTATCAATCATATAAATAGTGGTAGAAGGTACATTGTTTCTATGGTCGAAGGTGGGTTTGCACTACTATTGACCTATGGCCGAAGGTAGGCTGCACCTCGGAAAAGAAAGCAAAAACTTCCGTTTTTACTTTGCTTTTCTCTCGGTTTGCACTACCTTTGCAGAATGACAGCGGCAAAGCCGTCACTGACCGCCATGCTTCGAATCAAGAAATTGCATATCATGATCGTCAAGCAGTTCGCGCTGCTTTTCGTCGGCACCTTCTTCATCAGTCTGTTTGTGCTGATGATGCAGTTTGTATGGCAGTATGTGGACACCCTCATTGGAAAAGGCCTGACGCTTGACATCATGGGGCAGTTTTTCTGGTACATGGCGTTGATGATGGTGCCCCAAGCCCTGCCGCTTGCCATTCTCCTTTCCTCGCTCATCGCCTTTGGAAATTTAGGTGAGAACTCAGAACTCACCGCTATCAAGGCTTCAGGCATCTCGCTGATGCAGACCCTCCGTCCGCTGATTATCGTGTCGGTGCTGATTGCCTTTGCCTCATTCTATTTCCAAAACAACGTTGGACCTCACTCCAAGAGTAAAATCGGACAGTTGCTCATCTCGATGAAGCAGAAAAGTCCGGAGTTGGAGATACCCGAGGGTATTTTCTACGATGGTATTCCCCAGTGCAATATCTATGTGCAGCGCAAGGATATGGAAACGGGCATGCTCTATGGCATTATGATTTACAAGATGACGGACAGCTATGAGGACGCCGCCATCATCCTCGCCGATTCCGGCATGTTGCAGTCGACTGCTGAGAAGAAGCACTTGCTGCTCAACCTCTACAGTGGCGAGTGGTTTGAGAACATGCGCTCCTCCGACATGGGTGGAAATGCCCACGTTCCCTATCGCCGTGAGACATTCTGGAAAAAGACGATAGTGCTTGATTTCGATGGTGACTTCAATCTCGCTGATGCCAATGTGTTCGGACAGAATGCGCAGTCGAAAAGCCTCAATCAGATATTTGTCGACATTGACTCGCTCAACCACTACTACGACAGTATTGGGCGTAGATTTTTCGACGACGCCAGGATGTACAGTTATGCCATACAGGGGCTGAGTAAGGCTGACTCATTGCGCACCATTCAGGATTTGAGCAGGAGAACCTTCAAATACGACACCATTTATGCCCACATGACTCCCGACAAGCAGAGGACGGCTGTGAACAATGCTCTGTCGAAGGTAAATCAGCAGATGAGCGACCTCGATTTCAAAAGTATGATGACCAGCGACGGAGACTACTACCTGCGCCAGCACAAGATGGAGGCCATCAACAAGTTCACTCTTGCTTTTTCTTGCATCATCTTCTTCTTTATCGGAGCCCCATTGGGAGCTATCATACGAAAAGGAGGTCTGGGTGTTCCCATTATCGTGGCGGTCATCGTGTACATCATCTTCTACATCTTCGACAACACAGGATATCGCATGGCCCGCCAAGGTACATGGGCCATCTGGTTTGGCAAAGGCCTTGCCACCGCAGTTCTTGCTCCTACCGCCGCCTTCATCACATACAAGGCCAACAACGACTCAGCGGTGTTCAATCTCGATAGCTACGTCAACCTGGGTATGCGCCTGCTGGGCATGCGCCGCAAGCGCAGCGTGATGGGCAAGGAGGTCATCATCCATGACCCAGACTACCTCAAGGATAAAGAAGAACTCACCCGCCTGAGTGAGGAGGTGACAGCCTACTCTCACGAGCACAGGCTGAAGTCACCGCCCAATTTCATCAATGTTTTCTTCAAATATCAGCCCGACCATGAGGTGGAGCGCATCAGTGAGGAGCTGGAGTCGGTAATAGACGACCTCTCCAACACCCGTGACAGCATAATCATCACGTTGCTCGGCCGCTATCCTATCGTGTCAGAGAAGGCACACACACGTCCCTTTGAGCGCAGATGGCTGAACATCATATCAGCCATCCTCATCCCCTTGGGGCTCTTCCTTTATTTCCGTATGTGGCGTTTCCGTCTCCGTTTGCTGACCGACCTGCGCAACATCAAGAAAGTCAACAGCCAAATCGTCAACCGTATCACCGAAGCGGGACTTGACAGTCCGGCATCGGACACCAACACCTTATAATATAATATGGACAGACAATTATCAGAGAAGATAGAAAGTGCGGTAAAAGACTTCCGTGAAGGTAAGTTCGTCATCGTTGTCGATGATGAAGACCGTGAGAACGAGGGCGACCTCATCATCGCCGCAGAGAAGATTACTCCCGAAAAGGTGAATTTCATGCTCAAGCATGCCCGTGGCTTGCTCTGTGCACCCATCACCATCTCACGGTGCAAGGAACTGGACCTTCCCCGTCAGGTGTCGGAGAACACATCGATGCTCGGTACCCCGTTCACTGTGACTGTCGACAAACTCGATGGTTGCGCCACTGGCGTGAGTGCCTTCGATAGGGCTGCCACCATCAAGGCGCTGGCGGACCCCTCGTCCACCCCGACCACCTTCGGGCGTCCAGGGCATGTCAGTCCTCTTTATGCCCAGGACCATGGTGTGTTGCGTCGCAGCGGACATACCGAGGCCACCATCGACCTGTGTCTGATGGCTGGTTTATACCCCGCCGGTGCGCTGATGGAGATTATGAATGATGACGGCACGATGGCGCGCATGCCTCAATTGCAGGAGTTCGCACGACAATGGGACATGAAAATCATCACCATCAAGGATATGATAGCCTACCGCCTTCAGAAAGAGAGTTTGGTGGAGAAAGGCGAGGAGGTGGACATGCCCACCGACTATGGGCATTTCCGTCTGATTCCCTTCCTTCAGAAGAGCAATGGCCTTGAGCACATGGCACTCATCAAGGGTGAGTGGCAGGAAGGTGAACCTGTGCTGGTGCGCGTCCACTCCTCCTGTGCCACGGGAGACATTCTTGGTTCCAAGCGCTGCGACTGCGGCGAGCAGCTTCATAAGGCGATGCAGATGATAGAGAAAGAAGGCAAGGGCGTCGTGGTCTATATCATGCAGGAAGGGCGCGGCATCGGCTTGATGAACAAGATTGCTGCCTACAAGTTGCAGGAAGAGGGCTATGACACCGTCGATGCCAACGTCCACCTGGGATTTAAGGCTGATGAGCGTGACTATGGTTGCGGTGCCCAGATACTTCGCCAACTCGGTGTGCAGAAGATGCGCCTGATGACCAACAACCCTGTCAAGCGAGTCGGACTGGAGGCATACGGACTTGAGATTGTGGAGAACGTACCGATAGAGACAACTCCCAACGAGTATAATTGGCGCTATCTGAAAACAAAACAGGACCGCATGGGCCACACGCTGCATCTGTGACCTCACTTTCCCTCAAAGGGTAAAGCGGGAAAAGAAGAAAAAAGCAAGTGGAAAACAAAATAAAACGCCTTTTTGCTCGTTAAGACCACAAAAATATTTATCTTTGCATACAATAGCAAAACTAAGCATCAATTATGGCAAAACTATCAGAACGTCTCAATCGACTGGCTCCCTCTGCTACTCTCGTGATGTCGCAGAAGAGCAGTGAGATGAAAGCCCAGGGCATCGATGTGATCAACCTCAGCGTTGGAGAACCCGACTTCAACACACCTGACGGTATCAAGGTGAGTGCCAAGCAAGCCATCGACGAAAACTATTCCCGTTATTCACCCGTACCTGGCTATCCCGGACTGCGTCGCGCTATCGCCGATAAATTGAGTAAGGAGAACGGACTCAGCTACAGCATCAGCGAGATATTGGTATCCAACGGAGCCAAGCAGTCGGTGTGCAACACCGTCCTGGCGCTGGTTGATGATGGTGACGAGGTGATTATTCCAGCCCCATATTGGGTGAGCTATCCCCAGATGGTGAAATTGGCTGGCGGCATTCCCGTCATCGTTCCCACAGGTTTCGGACAAAACTTCAAGATGACAGCAAGCCAGTTGGAGGCCGCCATCACACCGAAGACGAAGATGCTTATTCTATGTTCGCCGAGCAACCCCACTGGCAGCGTATACAATAAGGAGGAGTTGCGCGCCCTTGCCGATGTGGTGCTCTCGCACGACGACCTCTTCGTCATTGCCGATGAAATCTATGAGCACATCAACTACACCGGGCACCATGAGAGCATCGCACAGTTTGAAGGTATGAAGGAGCGCACCATTATCATCAACGGTGTGTCGAAAGCATACGCCATGACAGGTTGGCGCATCGGTTACATGGCAGGACCCGAATGGATAGTGAAAGGTTGCAACAAATTGCAGGGCCAATACACCAGCGGTGCATGCTCTGTCAGCCAGAAAGCAGCTGAAGCCGCATACACCCAGTCGCAGGCTTGTGTTGAGGAGATGCGTCAGGCTTTCGAGCGCAGGCGCGACCTCATCGTGGAACTCACCAGTGCCATCCCCGGCTTGGAAGTGAACCGCCCTGAAGGTGCCTTCTACCTCTTCCCCAAATGCAGTCACTTCTATGGTAAGAGCTATAACGGAAGGACAATCAACTCATCCACCGACCTGGCACTCTACTTGCTTGAGGAGGCTCATGTCGCCACAGTAGGGGGGGATGCCTTTGGCGATCCAGAGTGTTTCCGCATGAGTTACGCCACGAGCGATGACAACATCCGAGAGGCCATCCGAAGAATCAGCAAGGCGCTCCAACAGCTGCAATAACATTGTAATAAAGCACCGAGAGAGAAAAATATTTGTTAAAAAACATTAATCACTCCTCATTTCTTCGAGTTAATTATTATCTTTGCGATGTTATTCGCCAAGCTGTTGCCATGCTTGGAAAATGGTTGTCTATAAACAAAGAAATAATCACTACAAATAGGGATTGTATAACTTAAACTTATCAATAACTTAAATCAACAAATTAAAAAAATTATGGCAAATTCAACAAAAGCAGCAGCCCCGAAGAAATCGACGGGCTTCACCGGAGTTAGAGGTGCATTCTGGATTATCGTAGTTTGCGCCATCATCGCTTTCACCCTGTTCTTCACCTGGTTCGCCAGCCCGTCTCACTTCTCTGATGAGACAAAGGAGACACCTATCGACGTTTGGGGAACCATCTTCAAGGGCGGTATCATCGTGCCTGTGATTCACTCACTGTTGCTCACCGTGCTCGCCATGTCTATCGAGCGCTGGCTGGCTCTCCGCACCGCATTTGGTAAGGGTGCTCTTCCCAAATTCGTTGCCAACATCAAGGCTGCTCTCAACGCCAATGACTTCGCAAAGGCTCAGCAGCTCTGCGACCAGCAGAAGGGTTCTGTAGCCAACGTCGTTTCCGCTTCTCTGCGTGCATACAAGGAGATGGAAGGAACAACCGGCATCAAGAAGGCTCAGAAAGTTGCTAAGATCCAGCAGGCTCACGAGGAAGCTTCTCAGCTTGAGATGCCTACTCTGACAATGAACCTTCCGATTGTCGCTACCCTGGTTACCCTCGGTACACTTACTGGACTTCTCGGTACTGTGGTCGGTATGATCAAGTCATTCTCCGCTCTGTCCGCAGGTGGTGGTGCTGACTCCGCAAAACTTTCCGCAGGTATTTCTGAGGCTCTTATCAATACTGCCTTCGGTATTGCTACATCATGGTTTGCTGTTGTGTCCTACAACTACTTCACCAACAAGGTTGACAAGCTGACATTCGCACTCGACGAGGTAGGTTATTCAATTGCTCAGACTTACGAAGCAACCCACGCAGAAGAAGCTTAATTTTTGCTAACCCTTATAAATATTTATCGCTATGGGTAAAGTAAAAGTTAAGAAAAGTGATGTCTGGATCGACATGACGCCGATGTCGGACGTGATGACCCTGCTTCTGACCTTCTTCATGCTGACTTCTACGTTCGTCAAGAACGAGCCAGTGAAGGTTAACGTGCCGGGTTCCGTCTCCGAGATCAAGGTGCCAGAGAATGGTGTCCTCACCATCCTCGTCAATCCTGAGAAGGACGCCGTCACAGGCGAGCCTACAGGAGAGGGCCAGGTGTTCATGAGCATAGACAACACTGAGCAATTGGGTAAGACACTGTCAGAGGTGATGCCCGACGCCAGCGCGTTGGACCTCGACGTGTTCACCCGTGAGGGTACCTTCGGCGTGCCCCTTGAAGAGATGAAGACCTATTTGTCGATGTCGACCGACCAGCGCCATAAGATATTGCCCACCAAGGGCATACCTCTTGACAGCATCGACGGCGGCATGAGCGAGTTCCAGCAATGGGTAGACGCTGCTCGTACCGTCAACGAGAACATCAAGATTGCCTTGAAGGCCGACGCAACGACCCCCTACAAGACCGTCAAGAAAGTCATGAGTGAACTTCAGGACATGGACGAGAGCCACTACTACATGATCACCAACCTTAAAGCATCGGAGGATCAATAATGGGAAAGAAAAAAGAAAGTAAGCAGAAAAAAATCAATGTCCGCGTAGACTTTACGCCTATGGTGGATATGCTTATGCTTCTCATCACCTTCTTCATGCTTTGTACGACGCTGAGCAAGCCCCAGACTATGGAGCTGACAATGCCGAGTAATGATGAGAATCAGGATGATACAAACAAGAACGAGTCAAAGGCCTCTCAGACGGTGACGCTTTACGTGGCAGCCGACAACAAGCTGTATTATGCAGAGGGTGAGCCTGAGTACAACAACCCTGACTGGGTGAAAGAGACCAGCTGGGGCAATGGGAAAGGTGGCATCCGTGACGTGCTCCGTGAGCATGCCATTGAGGACGGTACCAAGCCTGTGAAGCTGATTGAGCTGGAGGTGAAGAACCTCGCCATCGATCGTGCCAACAATCCGAAGAACTACACCGACAGTACCTATGCCAAGGCATTGAGTAAAATCAAGGGCGGTGAGTTGAAGGACGGCAAGATTCCTACCCTGACGATTGTCATCAAGCCCACCGACAATGCTTCCTACAAGAACATGGTCGATGCTTTGGATGAGATGCAGATTCTGAGTATTGGAACATACGTCATCGATAAGATCTCTCCCGACGACGAGAAACTTCTCGAGAAGAAGGGTGTGAAGATGTAATTGGTTAACTTAAAAACGAGTAAGAATTATGTCAAATATTGATCTTTTCGATCCCAAATGGATCGACCTTGTGTTCCAAAACAAGAACAAAGAGTATGGAGCTTATCAGTTGCGCCGCGAGACCTCAAAGCGTAACCTTCTCGCCCTTGCCATACTGATTTCCGCAGCGCTGATTGTCGGTGGATACCTTGTTTACAAGATTGAGGCTGACAAGCGCGAGGCTGAGCGTCTGGCATATATGGAGCAACTCGAACTTTCCAAACTCCAGCAGAAAGCTAAGGAGGAGAAGAAAGAAGAGAAGCCGAAGGTAGAGAAGCCAAAGATTGAGCCAAAGAAAGAGCTTCCTCAGGTACGTGAGACCCAGAAGTTTACCGCCCCTGTCATCAAGAAGGATGAACTCGTGAAAGAGGACAACCAGATGAAGCAGATGGACCAGTTGGATGCCAACACCGCTGTGGGTACCAAGGACCAGGAAGGTACTAAGGACCGTACCATTGAGGCTGCACGTGAGGCTGTGGTTGAAAAAGTTGTCGAGGAGCCCAAACAAGAGGTGAAGCAGGAAGTCACGCAGAAGATTTTCGACGTGGTGGAGCAGCAACCTTCATTCCCCGGCGGCCAGGGAGCCCTGCTTGCATGGCTTCAGCAGAACATCCACTATCCTCCTGTGGCTGAGGAGAACGGTATCCAAGGCCGTGTGGTCGTGTCCTTCGTCGTGGAGCCTGACGGCAGCATCACCAACGTACAGGTGGTGCGTGGCGTTGACCCCTCACTCGACAAAGAGGCTGTCCGCGTGACCAAGGCCATGCCGAAATGGCAGCCAGGTAAGCAGAACGGTCAGGCTGTGCGTGTGAAGTACAATCTGCCTGTGACCTTTAAGCTTCAGTAAAATGAACCAACCTTTCTACGTATTTCATATATTGTAGAACGACCAACTGCGTCAGGGGCAATTTCGGTTGCCCCTGACGATAGTTTTTCAAGGAATCAACAACTACCAAAATCATCAAACATGAGAAAGACATTCATCTATACCTTGTTCGGTCTTGTGATGGCGGGCGGAATGCTCGTCTCCTGTGACAACAGTGACAAACGTGGCGGCCGCACCGACACAGAGACATCTGGTGAGGTAACCATTGTGGCGGATGAAAGTCTCAAGCCCGTCATCCAAGAGTTGATTGACCAGTTTGAGTTCAAATGGCCAAAGGCGAAAATCAATCTCAAGGATACGACGGAGAACCGAGGTTTTGAGATGATCCGCGATATGGAGACCTGCCTTCTCTTCACCACCCGTCCGCTGAAGGAGAGTGAGGAGGCTTTCCTGAAGACCAAGAAGCAAATTCCTTCTGTCTTCCCCATTGGCTATGACGGTCTGGCACTCATCGTGCATCCTCAGAACCCTGACACCTGCATTTCCGTGAAGAACATCAAGCAGATTCTTCAAGGCGAGGTCACACAATGGAATGAGATTTACAAGGGGTCGAAATTGGGTAAGTTTGATGTCGTTTTCGACAACAAGGAGTCTGCCACTCTCCATTATGTGGTTGACTCTATCCTCGACGGCAAACCCATCGACAACCCGAATATCACCGCTGCAAACACCAGTGCTGAGGTGATAGAATATGTGCACAATACTCCTAACGCCATCGGCGTCATCGGTTCAAACTGGCTCAATGACAAGGGTGACAGCACCAACCTCACCTTCATCAACAAAATCCGTGTCATGAAGGTGTCGGTTCTCGACGAGGCTACTGCCTCCAATAGTTGGAAACCTTATCAGGTATATCTTCTCGACGGCCGCTATCCTTTTGCCCGCACCGTCTATGCCATCTGCGTCGACCCGCAACGCAAGTTGCCGTGGAGTTTTGCCAACTACACCACCAGTCCCACAGGACAGTTAATCGTGAAGCGCTCAGGTTTGCTTCCCTACCGTGGTGACATCACAATCAAGAAAGTAAGTATTAAAAAGAACTAAATATTTAAACCTTTTGTCCCCAAAAGGTGTCAAAAAAGCGATTATATCAATCATCAAAAAGGAAATAAAAAGTTTACGATTATGAAAAAAGCAGTGAAATTCCTTATCATGGGAGCATTTGTCTTCGGACTCTCTGCTCCTGCCATGGCTCAGGATTATCAGTCAGTCATCGGCGAAGTGTCGAAGGCCTTGAAGGAAGACCCGCAGGCAGTGGGTGCCGCCAAGCAGTTGGTGAAGGACTTCATGAAGAGCTTCAAGAAAGACCCCGAGGCCATGGTGGCATTGGGCAATGCCTATCTGACCGGCAAAAACTTCACCAAAGCAGTGGAGTGTGCTGACCTTGCCCTGAAAAAGAACAAGAACTTTGGCGACGCTTATATTCTTAAGGGTGATGTTGAGGCGCTGAAGGATGATGGCGGTCAGGCTGCCATGTGGTATCAGCAGGCTATGAACCTTGACCCGAAGAACCCCAACGGCTATATGAGCTATGCCAATGTCTACCGCAAGCGCAGTCCGCAGGAGGCTGAGAATGCCCTCAACCAGCTTCGTAAGAATGTCCCTGACTTCCCCATCGAGGCTGAGACTGGACATATCTTCTACACTTCCGGCAACTACGACAAGGCTTTGGAGTATTTCAACAAGTCAAACATCAGCAAACTGACAGAGAGCCGTATCGGTGAGTATGCCCTCGCAGCCCTTCAGGCCGGTGACTACGTCAAGGGTCTGGACGTGTCGAAGGCAGCCGTGCAGCGCTTCCCCGAGAACACTGGTTTCCTCCGTCTTGCTATGATGAACGGTGTGTTTGGCAAGCAGTTCGGTGATGCCGTTGAGTTTGCTGAGAAGCTGATGAACAGCAGTGCTGAGAAGAATGCTGGTGACTACAATTATTATGGACAGGCTCTTGCTGGTGCTGAGCAGCATCAGAAGGCTATCGAGCAGTTCACCAAGGCTTTCTCGATGGATTCCGAGGCATTCAAGAACCTGCAGGCTATCTCTGAGGCATACAGTGCCCTTGGCGACACCGACAAGGCTTTGGAATACAGTATTCAGTACCTGGACAAGAACCCTGATGCCAAACCATCGGAGTTCAGCAAGCTCGCTCTTATCTATGTGGAGAAAGTGAAGGCTGGTGAGGATAAGGAGACCAACTGGCAGAAAGCCATGGATGTCTATGACAACCTGGTGAAGAAATATCCCCACACCGCTATCTACGCCAAGTTCCAGAAGGGTCATCAGGCCTATCGTTGTGAGGATGACGACAAAGCTCTGAGCTATCTCCTCCCCCTCATCGATGAGTTGGGCTCAAAGTCTGACATCAGCGATGACGAGAAGAGCTATCTCATCAATGCACTCAGCGAAGTGGGTTACATCTACTGGGGTGACAAGAACGACCTGGAGAGCGCTACACCTTACTACAAGAAACTCTATGAGCTGAAGCCCGATGACTCCACAGCCCGCAAGGCTCTGGGTCTCGACCAGCCAGAGGCTGAGGCAGCTACAGAGTAATTTTATACTGGAGTTTTATAAAAGAATAGAGGGAAGCCAATCGGCTTCCCTCTATTGTGTTAAGTTAATCAACTATACAAGCAGCCTACCCTTTCTTGGGAGAGGTAGGGAAGGCGCTTTATTCGCTCTTCATCGTGTGGATGCGTCCGTCCTCATCAACATCGAGGGGGATGACCTTGAGGCTGCGGAGCCATGTAGTGTCGTTCGACGGTACGCAGTCGTGATGGAAGAGATACCACTTGCCCTTGTATTGCACAATGCTGTGGTGGGTGGTCCATCCTACCACAGGCTCAAGGATGACGCCTTGGTAAGTGAAGGGTCCGTAGGGATTGTCACCCACGGCATAGCACAGATAGTGGCTGTCGCCCGTGCTGTAGGAGAAATAGTACTTGCCGTTCATCTTGTGCATCCACGAGGCCTCAAAGAAACGGTGTGGGTCATCGGCGCGCAGGGGCTTGCCTTCTGCATCCACGATGATGACGGGGCGTGGAGCCTCAGCGAACTGCAGCACGTCATCACTCATGCGTGCCACGCGTGATGGAAGCGGGTCCTCGTCTCCCTCAGGCAGCATTGTTGGGCGGAAATTCTCCTCACCCACCGAGGCGGCTGGTTTCAACTTGTTGTCACGGTACCACTGAAGCTGTCCGCCCCAAATGCCACCGAAATAACAGTAAATCTGTCCGTCGTCATCCTTGAAGACGCAGGGGTCGATGCTGTAGGAACCGATAATCGGTGCCGGTTGCGGAATGAACGGTCCCTCGGGCTTGTCTGCCACGGCGACTCCTAGGTGAAATACGCCGGTGTAGTCCTTGGCGGAGAAGATGAGGTAGTATTTGCCGTCTTTCTCCACGACGTCGTTGTCCCACATCTGCTTTTCTGCCCAGGGCACCTGGTCGACATCGAGGATGACACCGTGGTCGGTCACCTCGCCTTCCATGATATCCTCCATGGAAAGTACGTGATAGTCGCGCATCTGGAAATGACCGCCGTCGTCGTCGAAACACTCGCCGCTGTCCCAGTCGTGTGAGGGATAGACATAGAGCTTGCCGTTGAACACATTGGCTGAGGGGTCAGCCATATAGTCTTTTGGGAAAAGATACCTTGATTTTGCCATAATTTGATTATTTAAAGAGTTTGATGATATCGTTGACTATTGGTTTTGCCTGATACTGACGGTCGAAGAGCAAGGGGTAGTTGGTACGTCCCTTGATGGGCCATCCGTTAAGCCATGAGCCTCCGTCGCTGATGCCCCACAGGTTGATGCGGCTAATTTGGTTGCGGTGCTTGTAGTAGATTTTGAACAGGTCCATCCATCGTTTCTCCAGTTCCTTGGCCTTGTCGGCAGGCAATCCGTTCACGTATGGGTTGTATTTCTGTTGGAACTCGAAGTTCTGCTCCACGCCGGCACCACCGAATCCTTGCGGATTGGGCAGTACATTGATGTCCAGTTCGGTAATCATCACCTTTACGCCGCAAGCAGAGAAGGCATCAATCGATTTCTCATACTCCTCCAGATTGGGGTAATCCAAGCCATTGTGACTCTGCATACCGACGCCATCGATGCGCAGTCCCTTTTCCTTCAGTTTCTTCACCAACCGACAAACTGCCTCACGCTTCGCCTGTCCGGCCATGGAGTAGTCGTTGTAGTATAGTTCAGCATCGGGGTCTGCCTCATGAGCTGCACGGAAAGCAATCTCAATGAATTCCTCACCCAAGAGGTTGAAAAAGGGCGACTTGCGGAAGGAACCGTCATCCTCGATGGCCTCGTTTACGACATCCCAACCATGCACCTGACCCTTGTAGTGCCCCACGACGGTCTTGATGTGCTTGATCATGCGCTCACGCAGCACCTCCTTGGAGGCAGGTGAGGCAGCATAGCCGTTGGTGAACATCCAGTCGGGTGCTTGCGAGTGCCACACCAGGCAATGGCCGATGACTTTCAGGTGATGCTGCCGACAGTAGTTGACAAACTTGTCGGCCACCCTGAAGTCAAAAATACCCTCTGCGGGTGCCAGCACCTCGCTCTTCATGCAGTTCTCTGCCACGGCACAGTTGAAATGTCGGTCGACAACGGCATCCGCTTCAGGCACTTGACCGTCGCTCTGCCATTGGTTGATGGCAGCACCGATGAGGCAGTATTTGCCCACGGCATCCTTCAGACCCTGAGCCTGAGCGGAGAATACCGATATCGACAGCAAAGCTGCTATGATGAACCTTCTATTCATAGTTTTGCTTCTGATTATTCCTCTGCTGCTGCGCGCTCCTCAATCTTCTTGTTGATGTCATCAATCACCTCGTCGGTCAACTCATACTTGGAAATGATAAACATGGCAAGAATCAGCAGGATGGCGGGGATGACGCAAACCAACCAAAGGATGCCCTCCTCTGCGAAAGGAGTTTGGTCGATAATCTTGCTGTTATAACCTACATATGCCAAAACTGCAGGACCAACAATGCTTCCGAAAGTCATACCAGCCTTGAAGAACAATCCAGTCAAAGCATTCACAATACCGGAGATACGGCGTCCGGTGGTGTATTCACCGTAAGAAATCACTTCAGGAACCAATGCCCACATATAGCCGGTAGCCACAATCACGCCTGTGCTCTTGATAAACTGTGCCACATAAATCATCATCATGTTAGGATGCTCCATCTTGGAAATGACATAGAGCATAGCCATACCGATGATAGCAGCCCCAAGGAAGATGTAGAACATGTTTTTCTTGCCGACCATGCGCTTGAACCATGGGACGAGCGGCATGAATATGAATGCAGGAATTGAACCCAAAGCCATGAATATCGACAATTCCTGAGCGGAGCCGTGCAGATTGCTGTTCATAAAATAGGCTCCGGCTGCATTGCCGACCGACATCATGGCGAAAGCAGTGATGAAGAAGAATGCAAGGACTCTCAATGGGCGGTTGCGGAGGAACTCCATCCAAAGGTCGCTCACCTTTACGGTTTCAGTGGCCTTCTCATCCATCACAACGCGCTCTTTGCACTGCGAGAAGCAGAACATGAGCAGGCAGAAGCCCACGATGGCATAGATGGTCATTGTAGTGAACCATGCCGATGGGTTTTTAGGAAGGCTGTCTGAAGGTGCTCCTGCAATCAAGGCGATGAACAGTGGCAGACCAGAGTTGACGGCAAGACCGCCAAGGTTGGCCATAAACATACGTACCGAAGTAAGAATGGTAATCTCGTCGGTGTCGCGCGTCAGCGATGAGTTAAGCGCTCCATACGGCACATTGATAAATGTGTAGAGCAATTGCATGGAGACATAGGTAACATATGCGTAAATAATTGATGGTGCAAAGCCATTGTAGAAGCATAAGATGGCGAATCCAGAAAGTGGAATGCCCACATAAAGCAGATATGAGCGGTATTTTCCGTAACGTGGGTTGCTCTTGTCAATCAATGCACCCACAATGGGGTCCCAGATGACATTTGCCACATTGCCTACAAGGAACATGACGGCCACTGCGGAGGGGGTAAGTCCGTAGATGTCAGTGTAGAAGAACAGCAGATAAGTACAAATTACCTGAAAGATAAGATTTTGTGCCAGGTCACCCGAGCCGAAGCCGATGCGCTGTAGCCAATTGAGTTTGTAGAATCCTTTGGATTCCTGATTCACTACGTTATTTGCCATAATATTTAAGTATTTAATATTTCAGTTTCAGTATTTCTTTCGCAGCATACTCACCCATTGCCTCATAGCCTTTGGCATTGGGGTGGAGCCAGTCTTCCTGCCACTCCTCTCTCAGTTGGCTGGGGTGATTCTTGTCGCGCATCGCCTCATCGAAGTCAATGAAGCCGTCGGCCTCCTTGTTGGTGCGTATCCAGTTGTTGATGGTTTGTCTCGCGGCTTCCTTGAATAGGTTGCCCTTGTCATAAAAACTCTTGCCAAACGGAGTGATGGTGGCGAAATAGATTTTCAGTCCTTCGTTATGGGCTTTCTTGATAAATGTCTGATATGCCCATATCATATCCCTTGCCACTCTCTCGCTTGAACCATTGTTGCCGCCGATGTCGTTGATACCCTCGAAGACAATGACTTTTGTGCATCCCGACTGACCGAGGATGTCGCGCTCGAAACGGTCAACAGCTGGCTCGCTTAGACCACCATTCAGGACACAGTTGCCACCTATACCGAGGTTGAGCACGCCATACTCTTTCTTGCCTTGGGTGTTGAGTACCCGCGACATGATGTCGGGCCAGCGGTTTTGCATGTTGGTCGTCGACCCTCTTCCATCGGTGATGGAGTTGCCAATGATGGCGATGCACTCCTGGTCCTTCTTCGGAACGTCTATGGCTGAGATATAAAACCAGTGGTCGGTATGTTTCGACCCAGCGAAGGATGTTTTGGGCTTCGCCTCACCGTTGATGAGGTATGAGGTGGTCCTTGAACCTCTGTGAGAGGTGACTTGTCCACCAGTTTCGTTAAAGTTGATGGTTATAGCCAGTCGCTGTAAGGGGCGCAGTTTGTATTTGCATAAATCGCTGATGACACATTCTCCGGGGACGAGCCTCACTTCGCGTTCTCCGTCAAAAGTGAGGTATTTGGCGGTTTTGGCGTCGATGTTGCAGGAGTCAAGGGCATCGGCAATGAAGATGGAGTTTACCAGTGCACCTTGATGGCTGAACTCATTCGACAATTTGAGCCTCAGACAATCGCCTCCGACGGAGACTTGTACGATTTGTCGCAGGGAATGATTGCTGAGCAGCTCTGGTGGGTTGTCACTTGGTCCAGTAAATTCCGGGGCGGCAGCCCATGTCCCCACCCATTCCGTCTGTTGTGCGAAATTGGTGGATGCGCAGAAGAGCGCTACGATAAAAGCAAGAGATTTAAGTTTCATAGTTGATGGATAATTATCTTTGCAAAAGTACTCTTTTTTTTGAACAAAAACCTATCTATATGTATAGATTATTTTAGAGTTTGTTTCATTTTCCCATTTTGTCTTGCAGAATACCTAATGATAAGAAGAAAGATGATTTCCCATACCGAATAGTTTGAAAACTACTCATTGGACAGAAATGGAGTGCAGTTTGTGATGGATACCCGATGGGAAGATACCTCTGCACTGTCAGCAGTGAGGGTCACGGTGACAGCACAACCGCCTTTGTGGATGGGACGGAGAGCATCGAAGATGAAGTTGCCGATGCTGTAGAAAATGGTAGCACCATGGTATTGTTCCGTGGGTTGGAGTGTGTGGGAGTGGTGACCTATAATGAGGTTGGCTCCGGCATCGACAAGACGGTGAGCATCAACCACCTGCTGGAGAACGGGACGAAACGTGTTTTCCCCACCCCAATGAAGTGTGACGATAATATAGTCTGAGGGTGATGATTGCCGCAGAGAAGCCACGCGTGCCACCAAACTGTCCATGGGTTCTTGGCTCACACAGGGTTTTTCGGGCAAATAGGCATAGTTTTCCAAGGCGAGGCGAAGTGATGGCAACAGCCATACGCGGCGTGGTGAATCAGCGAGCAGCACAGGCTGTGCTGCCTCCCTCATATTGGCTCCAGCCCCCACCGGCACCATCCCCGCCTCACGGATATTGTCACGGGTGGAGAGCAGTCCGCGCCGTCCTTGGTCGATACTGTGATTGTTGGCCAGGTTGAGATGGGTGATGCCATGCTGCCGCAATGTTTGCAGGTGTTCTGGGTCTGCACGGAAAATATATTTCTTCTGCATTGGAGCAACAATATGTGTGGCAGGGCACTCCAGGTTGGCGATGACCAAGTCGGAGGCAGCAAAGAGGGAGTCTACGGAAGGGGAGAAGAGCACCTCCACCCCTGCTGTGTCTACTCGCTCACGCACACCACGGTCAAGAAGAAGGTCACCGACAAAAGTGAGGGATAAAACCCTTTTCCTGCCCTCACTAAAAGTAAGGGAAGACACTTCTCCTCTGCCCCCACCACAAAAAGGAGGGGAAGCCATGAGCAAAGGCATTCCGCAGAGGAATATGAGTATGGATAGGGTGAGTGAGCGCAAAGGAGAAATACTAATGAAAAAGTGAGAGAAAACCCCTCCCCTTGTGGGTAGGGAGGGGTTTAGGATAATCGGGATGGGGTGTCAGCACCCAGTACCGTAGAAGACGGTCTCGTTGGGAACCGGTTTGGTATTGATTGGGATGATGATTTCCTTCATCCATGATGGCTTGCCCGTATTCGGATAAGTCTTCAGCTTCTCCTGCCACTCTTCGTCGGTGAGACGTGGTTGGTCAACGGGCTGTTTGAACTCACGATAGGAGAACACGCCACCGCGCATGAGGTAGAGATAACCATCCACCTCCACCACGACATACATCTCATCAGCGGGTCCTACAGCCTCGAAAAGGATGGAAGGTTCCGGATTGTTGTCGCCGTTGGCTGTATAGACATCAGCCACAACGGCGATAGACTTGTCAGCACCCTGCACGTCATACCATCCCATCAGACTTTGGTTGGGTTCCTTGATGAGTTCGAGCGACAGGTTCTCAAAGGTGGCACCGATATAGCGTATATGGTCATACTCCTCATTGGTGAGTCTCTTGCCATCCAATTCCTTGAGGCTGGTGTTGAGGAAGAATTCCGCCTCGTCTTTGATGTCCTCTGTGATGCTGATGATGTCATCGGTGAGCAGTTTGTATTTGGAGAACACACCACGGGTATTGTCAATGAGTTGGATGGCCTTTCTCCAGAAACCTGTGTTGGGCTCCACAAACCCAGTCACCGTCGGTGCCGGCAGACTGCCATCACCACACTCTGCAGCCATGGGTTGCTTGGCATAGAGGATGGCGTCGTGCTTGAGTTCTGCCCATGAGGCGAGTGTAGCGTTGAGGTTCTTCTTGTTCCACTGTGGGACTTTCATGAAATAAGGCAGGCGGGCATCATCGAAGGTGTTGAGCGTATTGAGTGTGGACAGCCATTGGTTGGCAATGCACACATTCCAGTCGGTAGCATTCATCACCGCCTTCACCTTGTTGAGGTTGGGTATGAAGCCCTCCCATTGCTTGTCCTGCTTGAGTTCGTTGATGAGGATGCGCTCAGCAGCATAACTGCCCATGGCGGCCATCACGTCGAGACCCATCGGCACGTCGCGCTTGGTCTCCATGTTGTCATAGTCGGCCATTTCCAACAGCACTTCGGCGTCTGGCTGGTAGCGCTGCGGCATAAAGTTGATTTTGTTGTGGGACGTGCGCTCAAATTTGGGCCGTATACGGGTCTGTTTCTCCGCAATCACATCAATACGATTGCGGAAATTGTCCATTAGCTTACCATCCTTCATCAACTGAGCCACGGTGACACCCTGCTCCTTCAGCACATCGCCTACTTGGATGATGGTGATGTTGTCGGGAGCGCCCATGAGATAGGTAATAGGCTCAAAAACGCTGTCGTATGCCTTTTTCAAATCAGCATTGGAGCGCAAGGCATCGGCAATAAGGGCGGCACATCTTAACTTGAAACGATCATCGGTGCCGAAGGGAACAGTCTGCAGCCACATCATCGCACGGAAATACTTCTTGCACTGTTCAGAGCGAGTGTAGTGCCCGCGGGGCTTGAACAGCCCGTAGGCGAACTTCACATTCTGATAACCGAGGAATTGTGAGTAGGCATCCTTGGCATTTATGCTTTTCTCCACTTCATCTTTTGCCATTTCGGCATAGTTGGCAGGTACCGAAAGAGCCTTTCCGCTGATGAGTTGGTGGGCAACAGCGAAGTAAGCAGTGTTCCACTGGGCACACTCACGCATCGTGGCATTAGATGCACTGGATGCCAAGGTATTCATGTGTTTGTGGAGTTTTTGGCACATGTTCTGCATGATATCACTCAACTTGCCTTCCTCCACCTTTCGCATCATCGTGTCGAAATAGAGATGGAAGAGTTGCAGATAAAGGTCGGTGGTGACGAAATTGGGAAACATGCAGTAGTCATTCTTCTCATACACCTGGAAAATCTGCTCATTGTCGGCTTCTACGATGCCAAATCCGTATTTGGAGAGGTGTGTCTTTATCTCTGTGGGGAACACCTCCAGTTGGAACGGATTGACAAGGTTGTCGAGGTTGACTATTCCTGTTGAGGAGGTGAAGTTGCGTTTGCGCAGTTCGTCTTCCCTCGCCTTGAGTTTGTTGATGAAAGCAGTCTCTTTGGCGGTGTATTTGACAGGAGCCATCTTCTCCTCTTCTAAGGCACGTTTCCATGCCAGTTCGTCATACCACGATGTGGTGTTGAAGAGTTGTCTCAGTTCGCTGCTGTTGAAAAGGTATCCCTGTTTGGCGGCAAAAGAGTTGCGCAGGGCACGGAGCTCGCAGATGTTGAGTTGCGAGATATCCATGTTCAGGTCCACTTTGCGGAGATTCTCCACATTGATTTTCCCTTTTCCTGGGATGATGATGGGTTTTGTCTCCTGGGCGGCGACGGTGAGCGTCGCCATAAGCGCAGTGAGCAAAGCAAGCATTTTTCTCATAGTCATAAAAGATTTGGTGTTGTTGTCATTCTGAAGAATAGTTGAATACTGAGAGTGCCGCCTCTTGTGACACATTGGCGGCGAGGAAGCGTCGTGCGCCGAGACCGAATTTTCGCCATTCGTGTTCTAAGACCACATAGTGTCCGTCGGTGGTTGTCTGAAGCGTACGAACACGTCCGTCAACGAAACAGAAGTCACGCAGGATTCCTCCCAAGCGCGAACCCATCCACAGGGCGCGGATGTGCCCGCGGTGGTTTTTGAAGATGAAGAGCCTCCGTGCCATGACGGGGTCGAAGCGTGTGGTCTTCACCACACCGACGAGGGCATCCTCCGACCCGTCGCCGTCCACATCGCCCGTGCAGAACTGATAGACCTCAAATGGCAGCCTGTGGCGGTCGGTGGTGGAGTCGGTGGTGAGCACCAGGTATGAGAGGGTGTCATTGACCTTCTCCAAGGTAAACCGCTGGGCCATCGTCAAGATGGTCCACAGACACATCATCGAGAGCATCATCAAGTGTCGCATGGCCTTTTCGGGCAATGAGTTGTCTGTCGTGCTATAGGAATTTGGCGATGTCCGCCTCTATATTTTTGATTTGCTGCGGTCCAAGTTCTACCTTGTTCTCGCGGCTGATGATATAGTCGATGGGCAGGCTTTGTGCCTGATGGAGGTATGACTGTGTATTCGACCCATCGTCACGAACCGAAATCCATGGCAGTGCAGCGGTCTGGGTCTTCCAGAAATGCTCGTCTTCATCAAGCGATACCTGGTAGATTTCCAGTCCTCGGTCATGGTATTTGGTGTAGAGTTCGCGCAGGGCGATGATGCGCTGCATCGACCCTTCTGCACCGAAGAGATGGAAGTCGAGCAACACTACCTTTCCCTTCAGGTCGGTGAGTCTGCGTGTCACTCCCTTGTTGTCGGGCAGCACGATGTCGATGATGTCGGTGACGACCACCTTGTTGGCGTCGATGGTGAGTCCTTCCTGCTCTGCCTGCATGATGCGCTTGGTCTTCATCGCCTCAAGCGTGATGTTGTGCAAGTTCTCTCCTCTGAGTGATTTGGGGTGGAAGGTGTCCCAACTGGTGGCGACTGCGGAGAATGGCTTCACGTCATCGATGTCACGCCGTGGGTCAAACACCATCATATAGGAACCACCTACGATGATGCCCTGAAAGAGGGCAAAATACGATGATGCCTTGCCTGGCTCCTTATAGATGTAGTTGTTCATCACATCTTTCTTATATGCAGCCACGGTGGCAAGGATGCTGTCGCCCACGGCATTGGCATTGAGGTCGGGTGCTTCAACAATTTTCTTGGCAAGTGCCTGCAACTGTATCTGCTTGAGGGCGAGTTCGCGGATGGTTGCATTGCTCTCACCGCCCTCAATCGTGTAGTTGGATGCCATGGTGGGATATGCAGCCTTCACTGTGATGGTCTCGGTGGAGTCGACTGCGAAGTTGATGATTTGCTGAGCGATGCGCAGGCGGTAGAAGTCGGGTGCGTCAGCGGGTGTTTCCCGTGAGAAGGAGAACGTGCCGTCGGCTGTGAGTTTGACGGAGTCAATCTTCTGAGGTCCGTCGAGTGCCATGTTCTCCAGATAGAGCATGGAGTCGGCAGCCTCAGTGATGGTGCCTTCTATCTTGAAATTTCCATTGCTGCATGCAGTAAGGCAAAGTGCAGCCACGATGGCGGCTGCGGGCATCAAGCCCCTTTTCATTTTCATTTTCATTTACGTATTTTGATTTTTCAGTGCAAAAATAGCGAAAGTAGTAGTAATATCAAAAATTTTTGGGCACAAAAAAGTCGGACACCACTTGGATGTCCGACTTTTATTAGGAGTGCAGTAGATTATTCTGCTTTCTCATGTGCGAAGAAGATACCTCCGCAGAGTTCGATGAGGCCTTTATAGGTAGACTTGTAACCAATAATGGTCAGTTTGTCACCCACCTCAATGTTCTCGGCCTTGACAAATCCCTTGCGTGCGTCGCCTTGGGCGCCATAACCAGAATAGCAGCCATAGACATAGAGGTCGTTGGTGCCGTCGGTGATATGGAGGTTGCCATAGTCGTTCTCTTCACCCTTGTCGCTGAGAAGGTCCTTCACCGTACCTGTTACCATGTAATATACTTCCTTGGAGTCTTCCTTGGTGAGGAAGTCGGCAATGCTGACCTCAGTGACAGCATACTTGAGTGCCTCAAATTTGCCTTCCACCATCTGCGGGCTGTCCTTATAGGCACCGCGCTTGCCCACCACGGTGACGATGTCGCCCACCTTGGCACCAGCCTCGATGAAGCCCTCGGCACGATAGACGAGCATCTTGCCCGAGTAATCCTGGACATAGAAGCTCTTGCCCTGCTTGTCGCTGGCATAGAGTTCAGTAATCACACCTGTGATGCGGAACTGAGTATCACCCACCTCAGCAGCGAGGAAGTCAGACACTGGCACCTCAAGGATGGCACCCACCTGGTTGATGGTAGCCTGTGAGGTATATTCTTTCTTGCCATCAGTGGTCTTGAAAGTCACTGTGGCATTGCGGTCGCCGCCGGCATTGGGAGCAGCGTGGAAGGTGACAGTGGGATTTCCACCCACGGTTGAGGAGACGACGCCGAGCCAGCTCTGTGCATTTTCGGGAATCTCCACGGCAACGCCAACACCTTTGCAAGTCAGGTTGGCAACAATATCACCACCTTCAATGGGCAATATGTCAGACTTGACACCACCGACAGTGAGTGAGTCGCACTTGATGAGTGACTTCTCAATCTTGATGACCGTCACGTTAACCAGCTCCACTGTACCATTATAGGTAGTCTTCGGACCCTCAACGGTGACCTGGTCACCTACCTCGATTCCAAGGCTGAGGAAGTTCTTTTCAGCACCCTTGGCATCAAGTGTGCCATAAATATACACCTCACCAGTGCCATCGTCCAGATACCAGTTGCCATAAGTGGTGTTCGCGATACTTTTCACCGTACCGGTCACGCGGTAGGTCTTGGAGTCAGGACCGGCCAGCACTTCTGCACAAGTAGCGTTGGAAACAGTGGCAATGCCCTGGATGATATTGATGCGCTGCACCTTGCCTTCACAAGTGATGAGCACCTCGGCTGTACGGCCCTCGCCCTCACCAGCAGAGAAGGTGATGGTCCCATTGCCAGAACCAGAAGTAGGCGATACGGTAAGCCAATTGGGAATATCAGAGACAGTCCAGTTGCCATTGGCCACGACATCGATGGATGCCGAACCACCACTGGTCTTGAGGCTCACATACGACTGGGATACACGAATCTCGTCGAGATACGTTGGGTCATTGTCATCGGAGCAACTGGTAAAAACAGCAGCGATGACAGCTACGAAGAACGGAAAGAAATATTTGAGTTTCATAATAGCTTGATTCTTTGTTCTTTACTCTTAATTGAAGATGTATCTAATACCGATAGAAGCATACCAGCATTGGCCGACAGCATGGTTGGGAGCCCATGTCTTGGTGTTGGCGCTGATGGCAGCAGGCGTAGAGAAGGTAGCATAGCCGTCGGCATCCACACCTTCATATTTCAAGATACGGGCCTCGGTGCCAATCTCTGAGTTGAGGAACTTGCTGACACCCCAACTGGAGTTGAAGAGGTTGAGCACGTTCTTGATATCCAAAGAGAGCTGCAGCTTATGTGTGGTTTTGCCAGCATTTACCTTGAAGTCGTGCTTGTAGGCGAAGTCGATGCGGTGCACCCAAGGTGAATAGACGCTGTAAGGCTCGGCATACTCACCCTGATGCTTCTTCAGGTATTTGTCGTTGTGAACAAAGGCCATGAAACGGTCGGCATCGTCCTGGGAAACGAAGCGGAACTCCTTGTTGGCCACCTGTCCGTCGGTCGGGATGTAAATGGCGTCGTAGTTGTAGCCATCGCTGTTCATGTCGTTCACCATCATGTAGGAGTAGTTGTAACCACCCTGCCATGTCTCATAGATGAAGCTGTAGTGGTTGCCGCTCCTGTCGTGGATAGTGGCATTGGCAACGAAACGGTTGGGTGTCACATACTGTGAGTTGTGCAGTTTGATGCTGTTGGGACCCTCCACTGTGGGAACATAGGTGAAGGCCGACTCAGCAGCAGAACCTGGCATACCGGTTACCTCCTTAGATACAGTGTGGGTATAGGCTGCCATAAGGTTCAACCACTCAAATGGTTGTGCGGTCAGAGTGACATTGGCTGTCCATCCATAACCCTTGCTGGTGTTCTCAAGCATGAAGGCTTTGGTGCCCGTGCGGAATCCGGCGGGGAAGATGGGACGATTGTCAACACCGTTGAAGCGTGCGAAACCACCGACGGAAGGAATGGCCCAGTCGGAGATGCAGTTGTCGTGAATCTTCTTGTTGAAGATACCCTCAATCGTTGCGGTGAAGGGGAAGTTGACCGGAAGTTGATAGTCAATGGCCAGAGAGGTCTTCCATACCTGAGGCATCTTGAAGTTGGGGTCAACACCAGAGATGGAAGAAGGTACGGTACCCATCTCAGGAGTCACATGTGAGGGATAACCCATGGAGAAGAGCTTGTTCTGCAAAGCAGCAATTGAGGCATGTCCATTCTCGGTCACCAGACCGCCGGCAAACTGGCTCATGTCGATATAGCGGTTGCCGCTGGCATCTGTTGTATAGGCACCGGAGTAATTCTCGAAGCCCTTGGTGGCAGCGTTGGACTTGGCATCCCACACCTTGGTCTTGGCATTGAGCTGTGCCTGATACTGCACCAGACCGCCGTTGGTAGGCATGTTGGTGAAGAATACGAGGGGCAGACGGCCAGAGAAGAAGCCGGAACCGCCACGGATTTTGAGGCTCTTGTCACCGAACACGTCGTAGGTGAAGCCTACGCGCGGTGAGAAGGTGATGCTGGTGTCGGGCCACTTGCCTGTATCGATATGACGGCCACTGTAGTCAAGGTCATAGATGGCCTTGTTGGTCATCAGGTCTTTGTTGTTGAAGAACAATCCGTCAATACGGAGACCGTAGGTCAGCTTGAACTTGTCGGTCACGTTCCAGTCGTCCTGGCCATAGATGCCGGCACGGTTGAACTGCACGCGGGCAGCGGGTTTCGACTCACCGTCGTAGCCGTAGGTCAGACAGACCACCTCAGGAGCGGCACCCGACATGAAGTCGTCCATGCTGTTATAGCGGTAATAACCTGAACCATTACGCATATACTGGTTGTCGGCCATTTGGTGCTCGAAAGTGACACCTGCCATAATTTTGTGCTTGCCCATGTAATAGGTCACGTCGTCCTTGATGTTCCAGATGGTGTTGTGAACGGCGTTGTTCCAGGTGAACAACTCATAGCCCAGTGCCATGTAGTTGTTGTCGCCACCGTCGAGGATATCGATGAACGGGAACTCGGAAGAGTTGGTGCCGCGGATATCGTCGAGCTTGGAGTAGGTTGCCAGGAACTGGTTGGAGAGTTTGTCTGTCAGACGGCTGTTCAAGTCGACAGAGAAAGAGTGGACGAGGTTGTCCATCGAATACATCGAGTTGGCAAATGACATGGAATATTGCGACATACGCGCACCACTCATACGTGTGCCACCGTCCATAGAAGTGGCATTGGGAGCATTCCAAATGGTGTTCTTGGTGTAGTTGTAGCGCAAAGCCAGATGATGTTTGTCGGTGATGTTCCAATCCAAACGGGCCAGCAATTTGTAGTTGCTCTCATCAGCGGGGAAGCTGGTCCAACTGCCGGTGTTGTAGCCATACTTGGACTGGACGAAGTTGGAGATGGTCTCCAGGTCAGAGAGTTTCGTGCGTGAAATGTTCTGAGCCACATCTGCCACACCGTTCTTGGAACCACGCCAGGGCGAGGAGATGGTCGGTGTCTTGATCATCTCACCGTTCACGAAGAAGAAGAGCTTGTTCTTGATAATCGGTCCGCCAAGCGACAAACCGTAAGTGGTCTGGCGGTCCTTTTCACGGGCTGTGGGCAGTGTCACCTTGTCAACGACGTCACCGCGGAGGTTCTCGTTGCGGTGGTAGATGTAGGCAGAACCCTTGAAGGTGTTGGTACCCGATTTCGTGATGGCGTTGACACCACCGCCGATGAAGTTGGTCTGGCGGACATCATAGGGAGAAATCACCACCTGCAACTCCTCAATAGCATCGAGGGAGACGGGGTTGCCGCCACCAGGCAGTTTGTCTGAAAGACCGAAGTTATTGTTGAAGTTGGCACCGTCGATGGTGAAGTTGGCTGTACGGCCATCAGCACCGACAAAACTCATGCCATTGCCACCATAGGGAGAGAGGCGTGTGACATCAGTGATGCTGCGGCTGACAGTAGGCAGGTTGGTAATCTGCGCATTGTTGATGTTGGTAGCAGCACCTGTCTTCTCAACGGTGAATTTGGAAGCCCTACCCGAGACAACCACTTCTGTGAGTTCGTTGGCATCCTCAGAGAGTTCTACGTCAACCTTGGAAGTTTCTGCGAGCTGAAGGGTGACGCCCCTCACGGTCATGGTCTGATAACCGATGTAGGAAACAGTCACTGAGTACGGACCACCAGTACGCATACCTTGGATGTTGTAGAGTCCGTCGATGTTGGTCACAGCAGCATAGCGTGTGCCCGAAGGCTCATGCACGGCTTGCACAGTGGCACCAATCACCGTTTCGTCAGTACCTTTCATTGTCACTCGTCCGCTCAAGGAGGAAGTCGTGACCTGAGCCATCATACTGGTGACAGACATCAGCAGGATGGACATCAGCAAAAAGAATCTTTTCTGCATAGTTAAGTAAAAATTAATTAAAAAACAAGACATTTTCAATGTCCGATCTCAAATATGGATGCAAAATTAGGTAAAAATCCGAATATAATAGTTATAAAAATGTTAAAAAGTATATTTTTCGAGAGTATTCCTAAAAAACGCAAAATATCCTGGAAATATTCGTTTATTCGCATAATAATAAGTAACTTTGCCCGATTTATTTTTTTGATGTACAAAAACCACAAGATTTTTTGATGAACGTAATTACGAAAACAGTATCATTGCCTGATGGAAGAATCATCAGCATTGAGACCGGGAAAGTGGCAAAGCAGGCAGACGGCAGCGTCATGCTCCGCATGGGCAATACGGTGTTGCTCGCCACTGTTTGTGCCGCAAAAGATGCAGTTCCCGGAACCGATTTCATGCCTTTACAGGTCGACTACCGAGAGTTGTATGCCTCAGCCGGACGTTTCCCCGGCGGTTTTACCCGTCGTGAGGGCAAGCCAGGCGACAACGAGATTCTCACGTCCCGCCTTGTGGACCGTGTGCTCCGTCCGCTGTTCCCCTCCAACTACCATGCAGAGGTGTATGTTAATGTGCTTCTTTTCTCCGCTGACGGAGTCGACCAGCCTGACGCATTGGCCGGTTTTGCAGCATCTGCCGCTCTGGCCTGCTCAGATATCCCATTTGAGTGCCCGATTTCCGAGGTCCGCGTAGCCCGCATCAACGGCGAGTATGTGGTGAACCCCACCTTCGCACAGATGAAGGAGGCCGACATGGACATCATGGTCGGTGCCTCTGCCGACAACATTATGATGGTGGAGGGTGAGATGAAGGAAGTGAGCGAGCAGGACCTGCTTGCCGCCCTGAAGGTGGCTATGGATGCCATCCGCCCGATGTGTGAGTTGCAGACCGAACTGTCCAAGGAATTGGGCAAGGACGTGAAGCGCGAGTACGACCACGAGGTGAACGATGAGGAACTGCGTGAGCAGATGAACAAGGAATTGTATCAGCCTGCCTACGATGTGACAAAGCAGGCTCTGGAGAAACATGCCCGTGCCGAGGCCTTCGACAAAATCCTCGCCGACTTCAAGGAAGCTTATGCCGCTGCCCACAGCGACCTCACCGAGGACGAACAGGCAGAGAAGAACGATATGATGGACCGCTACTACCACGATGTGATGCGCGATGCCATGCGCCGCTGCATCCTCGACGAAGGCATCCGTCTCGACGGCCGCAAGACCGATGAGATTCGTCCCATCTGGTGCGAGGTGTCACCACTGCCCATGCCTCACGGAAGTTCTATCTTCACACGTGGTGAGACACAGTCATTGACCACCTGCACACTGGGTACCAAACTTGATGAGAAGTTGGTTGACGACGTGCTCGACCGCAGTTATATGCGTTTCCTGCTCCACTACAACTTCCCGCCATTCTGCACTGGCGAAGCCAAGGCACAGCGTTCCGTAGGTCGCCGCGAGATTGGTCACGGCCATCTGGCATGGCGTGCCCTGAAGGAGATGATTCCTGCCGACTTCCCCTATACCGTGCGTTTGGTCAGCGAAATTCTTGAGAGCAACGGTTCATCATCGATGGCCACCGTCTGTGCCGGCACATTGGCATTGATGGATGCTGGTGTTCCGATGAAGAAACCTGTGAGCGGTATCGCCATGGGCCTCATCAAGAACCCAGGAGAGGACAAGTATGCCGTACTGAGTGACATCCTTGGTGACGAGGACCATCTGGGCGACATGGACTTCAAGACCACTGGTACCGTTGACGGTCTGACCGCCACTCAGATGGATATCAAGTGCGACGGACTGAGCTTCGACATCCTGGAGAAAGCCCTTATGCAGGCCAAGGCCGGTCGTGAGCATATCCTCGGCAAACTTACCGAGACCATCGCAGAACCGCGTCCCGAACTCAAACCGCATGTTCCTCGCATCGTGGCTTTCGAGATTCCGAAGGAGTTCATTGGTGCCGTCATCGGCCCGGGCGGAAAGATTATCCAGCAGATGCAGGAGGATACTGGTGCCACCATCACCATCGACGAGGAAGACGGCGTGGGCAAGGTGCAGGTGAGTGCTCCCGACAAAGAGAGCATCGACGCTGCCATTGCCAAAATCAAGTCGATTGTCGCCATTCCTGAGGTGGGTGAGATTTATGAGGGCACTGTACGCTCCATCATGCCTTATGGCTGCTTCGTGGAAATCATGCCTGGCAAGGACGGTCTGCTACACATCTCCGAGATTGAGTGGAAGCGCCTTGAGACAGTTGAGGACGCCGGTATCAAGGAGGGTGACAAAATCAAGGTTAAACTGATGGAGATTGACCCGAAGACCGGTAAGTACAAGCTTTCACACCGCGTGTTGGAGCCCAAACCCGAGGGCTATGCAGAGCGTGAGCGCCGTCCGCGTCCCGAGCGTGGCAACCGCGAGAACCGCCAAGGCGGTAACGGAGGTGGCAACAACCGCCAGGGTGGCAACAATGGCGGTAACAACCGTCAGGGTGGCAATGGTGGTCATCAGAACCAGAACCGCCAGCAGCGCCGCAACGACTACCGCGATCCGTTGGCAGAGCGCGAGCCCCGCGACTTCAACGACAGCCTCGACCATCAGGACTTCGACTGATTGTCCCTACCTTATTAGATAATATAATCCCCGTCTCGTGAGGCGGGGATTTTTACACCACTTGCACATGAAAAGAATTACGCTTGTTTCGGTCATCATCACCATATTGTCACTTTCAACAGTGGCTGCGACTCCCAAGAAGGCCCCCAAGGAGAAAGATATGGGCGCCTATCTTTTCACCTATTTCAATGACCCCACCCACTCGTTGTTCATGGCCATCAGCTATGACGGATACACCTTTACAGCCGTCAACAATGGCGAACCCATCATTTCTGGTGACTCCATTGCCGATCAGCATGGCATCCGCGACCCACATATCTGCCGAGCGCCCAATGGCAAATTCTACATCGCCATGACCGACCTCCATGTGTTTGGAAAGGAGATGGGCATTCGCACAACCCAGTGGGAACGCCCGCAGAAATATGACTGGGGCAACAACCGGGGCTTGGTGCTCATGGCAAGCGATGACCTCATCCACTGGACCCACCACGAGGTGCGCATCGACCGTCTCTTTCCCAGTTTGTTTGCTGACATAGGATGCGCCTGGGCACCCCAGACCATATGGGACCCACAGGCACAGCGGCCGATGGTCTATTTCACCATCCGACAACAACCCGGTGCCCGTACAAAACTCTATTACAGTTATGCCGACGAGGCTTTCACCACCCTCGAGACAGAACCCAAGCTGCTTTTCGAATACCCCGACGAGAAAATCCAAGTGCTCGACGCAGATATCTGCCCAATGCCCGACGGGCGCTATTTCATGACCTATGTCGCTCAGGAGAATCCGGGAGGCATCAAGTATATGGTCAGCGACAAAATCAACCATTTCGACGATTATCATGCCGAACAGATTGACACCGAACAGCGTGGTTGCGAGGCGCCCAACGTGTGGAAACGAATCGGACAGAATAAGTGGGTGGTGATGTACGATGTCTACAGTGTGCAACCACATAATTTCGGTTTTGTTGAGACAAGCGACTTCAAAACCTTCACACCTTTAGGGCGTTTCAACGAAGGTGTGATGAAGGCAACCAATTTCTCCTCACCCAAACATGGGTCGGTGATACAGATTACGAAGGCTGAGGCCCGCCGTCTGGAGAACTATTGGAACGAGCGGCAGAAACAGCCACGCATGGTTTGCTCCGGCGAGATATGGCCTGATGAGAGTGGCCGCCACATCAATGCCCACGGAGGAGGCATCATGAAATATGGTGACACCTACTACTGGTTTGGTGAGAACAAGAGCGACTCCACTTCGTCGGCCATGGTTGGAGTGATGTGCTACTCCTCCCGCGACCTGCTGCATTGGAAGAACTGCGGAGTGGCTTTGTCCGTCGTCGACCAGCGAGGTCATGACCTCGAGCGTGGTTGCATTTTGGAACGTCCGAAGGTGATTTACAATCCGGTGACAGGGAAGTTCTGCATGTGGTTCCACTTGGAACTGAAGGGTAGGGGATATTCCGCCGCACGTTATGGCGTGGCTGTGAGCAACAGACCCGAAGGTCCCTACAAATATCTCTACTCCCAGCGTGCCAATGCCGGTACATGGCCGGTGGAATTCACTGCGAATGAGACAGCCATTGCCGACACGCTTAACGTGGAGCATTTCCCAAAATCGTGGACGCCGGATTGGCTTGAGGCCGTCAGAAAAGGGCTTTTCCTGAAACGGGACTTTAAGGAGGGGCAGATGGCCCGCGACATGACGCTCTTTGTGGATGATGATGGAAAGGCCTACCACATCTTCTCCTCAGAGGAAAACATGACCCTTCACATTGCCGAACTGACAGCCGACTATCTGCATCACACCGGCCGTTATACCCGTGTTGCCCCCGGAGGTCAGAACGAGGCCCCAGCCATCTTCAAGAAAGACGGTACCTATTGGATGATTACCTCAGGATGCACCGGATGGGCACCCAACGAAGCCCGGATGTTCTCTGCCAAGAGCATTTGGGGACCGTGGACTCAACACCCCAATCCATGTGTCGGTCCAGGTGCCGATAAGACTTTTGGCGGTCAAAGCACCTATATCTTGCCCTATGGCGACCGATTTGTCTTCATGGCTGACATCTGGCGCCCCAATCATCCCCGCGACGCCCGCTACATCTGGCTGCCCATCGACTTCGAACAAGGCAAGCCCGTCGTTCGTTGGCGTGACAATTGGCAGTGGGATGACATCAAATAACGTATGGCAACAATAAAAATATGGGAAGAAATACCCAATAGGATTATGTATAAGATTTGCACTTGGATTAGCCGGTGGATGGCTGTCATTGTATTGCTGATGGCAGCTGCAGCATTGTTGTGGCCTCAAGTAATCGGAGTCATCAAGACCTCATGGATTAGTTGGTTGTTGGGACTGATAATGTTCGGCATGGGCCTAACACTAAAATTGGAGGACTTCCGCATCGTCTTCTCCCGTCCCAAGGATGTCATTGTGGGATTCCTTGCCCAGTTCATCATCATGCCCATATTGGCTTGGCTGCTTACGAAAGTGTTCTCTTTGCCCGCCGAACTTGCTGTGGGTGTCATCCTCGTAGGCTGTTGTCCTGGTGGCACTGCCTCCAATGTCATCACCTACCTGGCAGGTGGCGACCTGGCATTGTCTGTCGGCATTACCAGCGTATCCACTCTCCTTGCTCCTTTGGTTACTCCGTTGCTTACTTGGCTGCTGGCTGGTACGCTCGTCGATGTCAACGTCTGGCAGATGTTCATGAGCATCGTGCAGGTCATTATCCTTCCCATCGGTTTAGGACTGTTGGTCAAGAAGTTTGTCAAATTGTCCGACAATGTGATGAACAAAGTGCTGCCCGCATTCTCCACCATCGCCATTACTTTGATTGTCGGTGCTGTGGTATCGGCCAACGCAGAGAAGCTGCTCACCTGTGGCCTGTTGATTATAGCCGTCGTCATCCTGCACAACCTGCTGGGATTTTTGTTTGGCTTCCTTCTCTCCAAAATACTCCACCTGTCAAGGAAGAAAAGCACCGCCATCAGTGTTGAGGTGGGCATGCAGAACTCCGGACTGGCCTGTTCACTTGCCCAGCAACATTTTCAATCCATGGCACTCGCGACAGTGCCCGGTGCCATCTTCAGTGTATGGCACAACATAGCAGGTGCCTTGTTGGCACGTCTGGTTAGGTCATGGAATGAGAAAGAGGAATAGCAGTACGCTGATGACAGATGCCAGGTTATTTCAGCATTGACTCCAACAGCAGCAAGTCGTGCCGATAGGTGACCTTGATATTGGTCGGTTCTCCCTCCACAACAAAGATGGGAACCTCGGGTAAGTACCGCCTTACCACACCACAGTCGTCGGTCACCGTAAAAGCAGGGTCGGCAAGTGCCAGGTCGTATGCCCTGCGGATGATATGGCGGCGGAAGCACTGCGGCGTCTGTGCGTTGCGCAATTGGTCTCGGGGTGGAATGTCGGCGATGCAGCCGTCGTCGCTGATATGCCAGATGGTGTCCGTGGTTTTTGTTGCCACTCCCACCGCATCATGGTGCTCCAGCGCATGGATGCAGTCGGTGATGATACGGTGGCTGACCATCGGTCTCACCGCATCGTGGAAAAGCAGGCAGTCATCATCGGATGAATATGCATTGAGTGCTGCCAAACTTGAGTCATAACGCTCCTTGCCGCCGGGCAATATCTTCCTTACTTTGAGGAAGTTGCCAGCTTTTACTATCTGCTCCACTTCCGGGATGCAGTCGGCACGGCTCACCACAGCCACTTCATCAATAAGCGGGTGACTGTCAAACACACGGATGGTATGGGCCAAGATGGTCTCTCCCGCCACCTCAATCAGTTGCTTGGGCTTGCCTCCGCCCAGTCGCGAGCCACTGCCGCCCGCAAGAATGATTGCGATATTCATCATATTGCAAAAGTAAGCAAAAAACCATGAAAACTTACCTTATTCTTGATAAATATCGCTATTTTTGCATGAAAAATCAACCATCATGAGAAAAACTATCATCATCAGTCTGCTGGCCGTCATCTCACTGACTGCCTATGCAGCCAGCGAGAAGACTTTGTCCGGCAATGACTCCGGTGCTGTCTACATCGGACGGACGGAGGTGAAAGCCGATGGCTCCGTGAGCTACGACTGGAGCGGTGTCTATGTGCAGACCGACTTCACAGGAGGTTACCTTGCCATTGAAGCATCAGAGGCAGGCGAGTCATGGCACAACCTGTTTATTGACGGACAGTGGGTGCGCAAACTGAAAATCACAGGCAGCACACCACAGCGCATCGTTTTGGCAGAGCGGTTGAGCAAAGGCACCCACCGACTGCGCCTGCAGAAATGCACGGAGGGACAGTATGGATGTACCACCATCCACCGCTTCATCCTCGCCAAGAACGGTTCGATGAGTCCTGTGGCCCGTAAGGAGAGGATGATTGAGATTTACGGCGACTCGTATACCTGCGGCTATGGTACCGAAGGACATGTTGCCAATGAGCGTTTCCGTCTCGATACCGAGAATTGCGACCAGGCATACGGCTGCATCATCGCACGCTATTTCGATGCCGACTACGCCCTCACAGCCCATTCCGGACAGGGAATGGTGCGCGACTGGGGTGATGCCAAGCAAATCTCAGACAAAAACATGTCCACTCGCTACACCCATGTTTTTGACGACCATGGTGATATCGACTATGGTTTTGACCGCTATCGGCCTCAACTCGTGATGATCAATCTCGGCACCAACGATTTCTCGCCCACAGCCATCCCTACTGATGAGCAGTATGTGAATGCCTATCTGAAAATGATAGCCACCATACGCAGCAAATACGAAGGTGTGAAGATACTCTGCATCACGCCACACTCCGCCAGCCGCTACCTGAAAGCCGCTCTCGGTCTGCTCAGGGAGCGCACCCTTGGCATGGAGGATGTCTACATGGCCAATTCTCTCGACGGTATGGTGACAGAGGCTCGCGACATGGGCAATGACTGGCATCCCAACTATCAAGGTCAGAAGAAGATAGCCATGAGCCTTATTCCTCAGATTTCTGCCATCATGGGATGGGAACTCAACGATAGGAAAATAGAATAACATGCGAATTACTCTACTCACGCTGGCAGCATTTCTCCTCTCATCCGCACCCCTGTGGGCATCCGACCATACTGGTAAGCCTGCAAGGGCAATGAACTACTTCCCCGATGGAGGAGATATCGTATGTGTGAACGGCACCAACCGCTATACCCGCGCCCTCTATGGTTCGCACGACCGTATGCGTCTGGAGACCAGCGACAGACCGGTCTTCGCCACATACGACCGCGACAACAGCGTCAACATCAGTTTCCTGTTTGACGACGGACAGCGTCTGCTGCCCCTTGACTCCACCTCTTTTTGCGAGGCCCGCTACCAAGGGGGACAGCGCACCTACATGGTGAGCGACGACTCTTGGAACGGAGGAACAGCCCAAATCACGGCTATCGCCACCTACACCGAGGAAGGGGCCATCTGGCGCTTCCACACCGAGGGATTCAGCAACCGTCCCGTATTCCATGCCGTGATGCGGTCCGTTGCCAAGAAGAAGATGACCCGCGACGGCGACTACGGTCTGGAACCACGCAGCAGTTTTGAGGCCGCTGGCATCCCGCTCCAGACACTCACTTGGACCAACGACAGCGACATCTATATCCTCCTCACTCCCGACCGCCAACTGGTGGTCGATACTTTGGGCGAAGAGCGCTTTGCCCAGGAACAGACCATCCGCGAGAACATCGTCTCACGGTTGAGGATACAAACCCCAGATCCATATATCAACACGCTGGGTGCCAATCTCGCTGCCGCAGCCGACGGTCTGTGGGACGGCAAGACATGGTTGCATGGTTGTGTGGGCTGGCGCACCCCCCTCGCCGGATGGCGTGGTGCATATGTCGGCGATGTGTTGGGGTGGGGCGACCGTGCCCAGTCGCATTTCGATGCATACGCCCGCAGCATGGTGACCAAAGTACCTCCTGTCTATCCCCATCCCACCCAGGACTCTCTTCGCAACCTCGCCCGGGCAGAAGAGAAATGGGGCACGCAAATGTACAGCAACGGTTATATCTGCAGGCTACCCGACAATGCGGAGAAGATGAGTCATTATGACATGAATCTCAACTACATCGATGAGTTGATGTGGCATTTCTGCTATGATGCCGATACCGACTATATGCGTAAGATGTGGCCTTATATCAAACTCCACTTCGAATGGGAGAAGCGCAACTTCGACCCCGACGGCGACCATCTCTATGATGCCTACTGCTGTATATGGGCAAGCGACGCCTTGTGGTACAACGGCGGTGCCGTTACCCATTCATCAGCATACAACTACCGGGGCAATCTGCTCGCCGCACGCATCGCCACACTCATCGGTGAGGACCCCACTCCCTACAGCACGGAGGCTGAGGCTATCCTCAAGGCGATGAACAGGCGGCTGTGGATGAACAAAGAAGGGCACTGGGCAGAGTACCAGGACCTGATGGGTGAGCGGCGACTCCATGAGAGCGCGGCCCTGTGGACCATCTACACCCCCATCGACTGTGGTGCATGCACTCCTGACCAGGCATGGCGTGCCACACTCTATGCCGACCGCCACTTCCCGCACATTCCCATGGAGATACAGAGTGGCGACCAACCCATTGCTGACGACGGACACCGCTACTACACGCTGAGCACCTCCGATTGGTTGCCCTACGACTGGAGCACCAACAACGTGGCGCATGAGGAGGTGATGAACATGGCATTGGCCTACTTCATCGCCGGAAGACGCAACGAGGGATTCCAACTGCTGAAAAGCGATGTGCTCGATGGTATGTTCCTCGGTGCCTGTCCGGGCAACTTCGGACAAATCAGTTATTACGACAAGGCCCGCAGTGAGGCATACCGCGACTTCGGCGACTGCATCGGCATCTCCTCACGTGCCATTGTCAACGGACTCTTTGGCATCCGACCCGATGCACTCAACCGCCGCTGCGTCATCCAGTACTCCCTCCCCGATGATTGGGAAGACACCAGCATCTCTACTCCCTACCTGTCATACACCTTCCATCGTGAGGGTGACCGCCTTACCTATGATGTGACCCAAAAATTCAGCCAACCATTGGAAATCGTCATCCGTGTGGGCTTGGGCGACGGCACGTTTGTTGACTTCAGGGGGTCGGACATGGAACAGCAGCACATCACCGTCGACCTGTCGAAATACACCCTCCACGAGGAACCTTCGGCAGAAGAATTCATCGGTGAGATACTTGATGACACCGATATCGACATGGCAGGACTTGCTGACTTCATAGAAGGGACCAAACAGACACCCATTGACCTGAGCAAACTGTTCAACGCCAATGTTGACGACATCTTCCGCAATGAGTACCTCTCTCCCCGTCCACCATACACCACACTCTCACTGCCTAAGCAGGGTATCGGACAGTGGTGTATACCCGACCGCACCGCCCATATCGAGGACGACGGACTGCGGGCTAAGAGCGTAAAGGGTGTGTTCGACACGGGCGTGGGTGTCTCTTTCCTCACCCCCTCTGAAGGACAAAACATCATATATACCTCACTGTGGGACAACTATCCGGCAAGCGTGTCTATCCCCCTCAAAGGGAAAGCCTCATATGCCTGCCTGATGCTTGCCGGCAGCACCAACAACATGCAGAGCCGCATCGACAATGGCGTCATTATCGTGGAGTACAAGGATAATACTGCCGATACGCTGCACCTGGTCAACCCCATCAACTGGTGCCCCATCGAACAGGACTATTATACCGACGGACTGGCATTCTGCGCAGCGTCGCTGCGACCCTATAGGGTGCATCTGGGCAGCGGACTGGTGTCACGCGACATTGCCGCTCATGTGCGCACAGGGTCTTTTGCCAATTCAGTGCCCGGCAATCCCGACAGCGCGGAGCCACGCTTGATTGACTGCGGGGCGGCACAGTTGCTTAAGATGCCTCTCAACCCCAACAAACGTCTGCGTCGACTTATCCTGCGCACCTTGTCCAATGATGTGGTCATCGGTCTGATGGCCGTCACACTGACGAAATAACCAATATTGAGGTTTCATCCCCTTGACACCCGTATTGCACCACCCTTAAGGTTCAACAACCCGATGGGGTATGTGGCGCATCCCCTCTGCCAGCAAGCGGCGGCAGAGGTGCAGCGGTATATCGCCTCTGTCGATGTGTGGCAGGAGGAAATAGCAAAAGGCAAGATGTTTGGCGTGCTGGTGGTGGAGAACGGGGATGGTAATTTGGGCTTTCTCGCAGCCTACTCCGGTCTGCTTGCCGACCGCAACGACTGGCCGTATTTCGTGCCAGCCGTCTTCGATTTCCAACAACCTGACGGGTATTTCAAACAAGAGGAGGCTGCCATCAGTGCCATCAATCAACGGATAATACTTTTAGAACAATCGTCCCAACTGAGGGATATCCGCGATGCACTGCGCCGTAGTGAGGAAGAAAGGGAAAAAGACATCAAGGCATGGAAGACCGCTATGGATGCCGCCAAAGCGCGACGTGATGCCCTCCGCCAACAGCGTGGAAGAGACCCACAATCGGAAGAGTCCCTGCCCACAGAGGAGGAGATGACACGCGAGAGTCAGTGGATGAAAGCCGAACTGAGGAGGAAACGTCAGCACCATGAAGCCATCCTGTCGGCCATCCGGGCAAAAACTGATGCTTTGGAAAAGGAAATCAAGGAACTGCGCATCCTGCGGCGGAGGAAGTCAGAAGCACTGCAACAATGGTTGTTTGAGCATTTTAAGATGCTGAATAACAAAGGAGAGACACGCAACCTGCTCTCCATTTTCGCCGACACGTCACTGCACGTTCCCCCATCGGGGGCGGGTGAGTGCTGCGCACCCAAACTGCTGCAATATGCCTTTTCCAACCACCTGCGTCCCGTTTGTATCGCTGAGTTTTGGTGGGGGCAGTCGCCGACAGGAGAAATCCGACAGCATCTGCAGTACTATCCTGCCTGTCGGGGTAAATGTCACCCCATCCTCAGACATATGCTGCAAGGTCTTGATGTGGAACCTAACCCATTCGAGCAAGCCCTCGACGCTATTCCCGACATCCTCTATGAGGATGATGCTTTGATGGTGGTGAACAAACCAGCAGGGATGCTGGCCGTTCCAGGCAAAACCTATGCCAATTCGGTATGGGACTTCTGCAAGGGGCACTGCCTTGATGCCGACGGTCCGATGATTGTCCACCGCCTCGATATGGCAACCTCTGGTCTGATGGTTGTCGCCAAGACCAAGACTGCACACCAAAACCTGCAGGAGCAGTTTCTGCACCATACCGTGGAGAAGACCTACACCGCCCAACTGGAGCGTCCGCTGCCACCAACGACATCTCGGAACGGTGTCATCCGACTGCCCCTACGTCCATCGCTGCTCGACCGTCCGCGGCAGGTGGTGGACATGGTTCACGGGAAGACAGCCATCACGCGCTATGAGATGCTGACCGATGTCTTGGTCGCCCTCACTCCGCTTACAGGCCGCACCCACCAGTTGCGCGTGCACTGCGCCCATCATGACGGATTGGCTGTTCCCATCAAAGGTGACACGCTCTACGGACAGGCCGCGCAACGTCTTTGTCTTCATGCCGGAAGGCTGTGCTTCACCCATCCCATCACAGGTAAGCGCATGACTTTTACCTGTCCCGCTGACTTCATGGGATAAGTAGCTTGTTTTTTTTCGTATCTTTAATTGCATTGAAGATACTCTCGCTCGGGAAAGAAAATAAAAACTTTCCTTTTTATTTTGCTTTCCGCTCGCTTATTCGTATCTTTAATTGCATTGAAGATACTGTAGCTCGGGAAAGAAAATAAAAACTTTCCTTTTTATTTTGCTTTCCGCTCGCTTATTCGTATCTTTGCATCAACTAAAGAAGAAAGGATTATGCAGACCAATTGTCATTTTTCGGTGCTTATCCATGAGCAGGCGAAGATTTTCGGCGAGAAAGCGGCACTGACCTACCGCGATTTTGGAAGCAAGGAATGGAAATCGGTGTCGTGGAATCATTTCTCACACATCGTACGACAGGTGTCGAATGCCATGCTCAATCTTGGTGTGCAGGTGCAGGAGAACATAGGCGTGTTCTCGCAGAATGCCGTGCAATACCTCTACACCGACTTCGGCGCTTTCGGCATCAGGGCGGTCACCGTTCCCTTCTATGCCACCTGCAGTGAGGAGCAGATTCGCTTCATGATTTCCGATGCTGAGGTGCGCATACTCTTCGTGGGAGAGCAGGAGCAGTATGACAAGGCTCACCGTGTGTTTCCCCAGTGCTCATCGCTTGAGCGCATCATCATATATGACAAAAACGTCACCATCCATCCCAATGATGCCAATGCCATCTATTTCGACGACTTCCTCAAACTCGGGGAGAATTTCCCGAGACAGACGGAGGTAGATAAGCGTTGTGCAGAGGCTACCTACGACGATATCGCCAACATCCTCTATACAAGTGGTACGACAGGCGATAGCAAGGGTGTCATCCTATCCCACGGGCAGTATCATGCCGCCATGGAGGGCAACCATGAGAATGTGCCCGTGGATGAGAACGATGTGGTGATGAATTTCCTGCCCTATACCCATGTCTTCGAGCGCGGATGGGCCATCCTCTGCCTCACCGTGGGTGCACGGCTCGTCATCAATACCTATCCCAAGGAGATTCAGCAGACCATGCGTGAGATTCATCCTACTTGTATGTGCTCCGTACCCCGTTTCTGGGAAAAGGTGCTCGTGGGCGTGAGGGCAAAAATCGATACCGCAGGCAGAGCCAAAAAAGCACTTTTCAAGAAAGCGCTCAGTGTAGGCCGCCGACATAATATTGAATACCTCAGCAACGGACGGACGCCACCTCCCCATCTCAAGATGGAATATGCTTTCTTCAATAAGTTGGTCTTCAGTCTGATACGGAAACAACTCGGACTGGAGCGGGCACATTTCTTCCCCACAGCAGGAGCCACCGTGTCGCCCGAGGTGGAGGAATTCGTCCACTCAATCGGCATCAATATGATGGTGGGATACGGACTGACCGAGAGTCTCGCCACCGTATCAAACGACCATCTCAACAAGCCCTACACCGTAGGGTCGGTGGGAAGGCCTATCTCGAGCATACAGGTGAAAATCGGTGAGAACGACGAGATTCTGCTCAAGGGGCCGACCATCACACGGGGATACTACAAGCGTGAGCAACTCACCGCCGCCTCCTTCGATGAGGAGGGCTTCTTCCATACCGGTGACGCTGGGTATATGCGTGACGGAGAATTGTTCCTCAAGGAAAGAATCAAGGACCTTTTCAAGACCTCCAACGGCAAGTATATCGCACCACAACTTATTGAGTCAAAACTGCTCGTCGACAAGTTCGTCGACCAGATTGCTGTCATCGCCGACCAGCGTAAGTTTGTTTCCGCCCTCATCGTGCCCGATTTCACTATGTTGGAGGAGTATGCTGCCTCACAAGGCATCAAGGTAGCCTCATACGAGGAACTGTGCCAGCATCCCAAGGTGATGGAGATGATGCAGGAGCGTGTGGATACTCTCCAGCAAGGACTCGCCAGTTACGAGCGCATCAAGCGTTTCACATTGCTGCCCAAGCCGTTCAGCATGGAGAAGGGTGAACTAACCAACACACTGAAAATCAGGCGCAACGTGCTCTTGCGCAATTATGCGGCAGAAATTGAGGAAATGTACAAGGAATAAGGCAAACACCGAATCCGGAAACAATGATTACAAGCGACCAACTTAAAGATGTGCTGGAGAGGGTGGAAGCCTTGCACAGATATCTTGATATAGATAAGAAGAAGATTGAGTTTGAGGAGGAGGAGTTGCGCACTCAGGCACCTGATTTCTGGGACGACCCCAAAAGGGCGCAGGAGCAGATGATTAAGGTGAAGGGCATTCAGAAGTGGCTTGACGGCTACAAGGATGTGCGTGATAAGGCTGATGAGCTGCAACTCGCCTTCGACTTCTTCCACGATGATATGGTGACTGAGGAAGAAGTCGATGAAGACTACGACAAGGCCATCAAGGCCATCGAGGCACTCGAACTAAAGAATATGCTTCGTCAGAAGGAAGATCCCATGGACTGTGTGCTCAAAATCAACAGCGGTGCTGGTGGCACCGAGAGTCAGGATTGGGCACAGATGCTTATGCGTATGTATATGCGTTGGGCTGAGGCACATGGCCACAGGGTGACTGTGAGCAACATACAGGATGGTGATGAGGCTGGTATCAAGAGCGTCACCATGGAAATCGAGGGCGGCGACAGTGCCTATGGTTATCTGAAGAGCGAAAGCGGAGTGCACCGCCTCGTACGCGTGTCGCCCTTCAACGCCCAGGGTAAGCGCATGACCAGTTTTGCCAGCGTTTTCGTATCCCCCCTTGTCGACGACACCATAGAGGTGTATGTCGATCCTTCGAAAGTGTCATGGGACCTCTTCAGGTCGGGTGGCGCCGGTGGCCAGAATGTCAATAAAGTGGAAACGGGCGTAAGGCTCCGCTACCAATATGTCGACCCCGACACTGGCGAGGAGGAGGAAATCCTCATTGAGAATACGGAGAGCCGCAAGCAGCTTGAGAACCGCAACAACGCCATGCGACTGCTCAAGTCGCAGCTCTATGACCGGGCAATGAAAAAACGACTCGAGGCAAAGGCAAAAATCGAGGCGGGAAAGAAAAAGATAGAGTGGGGCAGTCAGATACGCAGTTATGTCTTCGACGACAGACGCGTCAAAGACCACCGCACCAACTACCAGACCACCGATGTCGACGGTGTGATGGACGGGAAGATAGATGGGTTCATCAAGGCTTATCTCATGGAATTCCCCGTCGTCGACGAACAATAGGAAAAGACAACGATAACCAAATCATACGACTATGAGCAAGAAAGTGAACAAAAAGCGTCAGGCTTATCAGGAGAAACAGCAGAAACAAGGACAGAATGTGGTGAAATGGATTTTCATCGGACTGTTGCTCCTCGCCATTGTCTACGTGGCATTCACCATGACCACCATGAACTGATTGAACCATGAGCGGTTTTGAGATTGAAAGGAAATTCCTCGTCCATAAGGATAAGGACTATAAGAGCCGTGCCTATGCCTACAGCTATATCAAGCAGGGCTATATTGCTGCGAGGAGTGCGACCATCAGGGTGAGGGTGCGCGACGACAGGGCATATCTCACCATCAAGGGACCGTCAGTCGATGGTGGTCTCAAACGCTATGAGTTTGAGAAGGAAATCACGCTTGATGAGGCACAGCATTTGTTTGAGTTATGCGAACCTGGTGTGGTGGAGAAGACACGCTACCTCGTGCGCAGCGGCAACCACATCATCGAGGTAGATGAGTTTATCGGCGACAACGAGGGACTTGTCATCGCTGAGATAGAATTGGGTGAGGAGAATGAAGCTTATGAGTTGCCCGACTTCATCGGCCCAGAGGTCACGGGTGATGTGAGGTTTTACAACAAGCAGCTCAGGAGGCATCCTTTTTGTTTGTGGCGCAATAATTTGCCACCAGAATTCCAATGATGAATGCGAGGGTGGAGCCTACACTGTTGGCTGCGAAGTCAAGCCATTCGCCACTTCGGCGCCCGCCGGTGCAGTAGGCTTGAAGGATTTCAAGGAGGCCGCCCATGGCGATAGGTGCCAGCCAGATGAGCAAGGTGACACGCCGCCGGTTCACCTTCTTGTGCTGACGTAAATACTCCCACCACATCACAAGTCCTGTACCCAAATACATGGTGGTGTGCGTCCATTTGTCCACCGCCCTCACATGCCCTACATGCACATGGACATCAAGGAAAAGGCACAGATACCATATGGCGGCAATTGCCAGACAGGAGAGAGGGTAGTGGGTGATGAGATGACGGAGATATTTCATGCTTTGGAATTTTCGGGTGCAAAATTAGAGGTTTTTCCTTATATTTGCAAATAATTGTCATACATATAAAGGTATAAGGCTAATGGCTAAGACAACGGAGAGAGCGCATTTCGGCAGCAAGTTGGGCGTGGTGCTTGCCACGGCTGGTTCGGCTGTGGGACTGGGCAACGTGTGGCGTTTCCCTTATATGGCGGGAGAGAATGGCGGTGCAGCGTTCATCGTTATCTATGTGCTGTGTGTGCTTATCCTTGGCATCCCCTGCATGGTGAGCGAGTTTGTCATCGGCCGCCACGGAGCCGCTAACACGGCGAGGGCATACAGTCGAATTGCTGGTGGCAGCGCATGGAAATACGTGGGATTTCTCGGTGTAATCACCGGATTCCTTATCGCTGGCTATTATGCCGTGGTGTCGGGATGGTGCCTGCAATATGTCTATGGAGCCCTTGTGGGCGGCATCAATGGCGATTCCGACTATGTCACCCGTTATTTCATCGAGTTTTCCTCCCATCCCGTCAAGCCTGTGTTCTGGGCTGTGCTGTTTTTGGTCATTACCCATTTCGTCATTGTCAGGGGGGTGCGCAACGGCATCGAGCGGGTGTCGAAAATGATGATGCCTACACTTTTCATCCTTCTGCTTGTCATCGTGGTGGCATCGTGTATGCTTCCGGGAGCGGAGAAAGGCATCGCCTTCCTCTTCAAGCCCGATTTCTCCAAGTTGGATGGTGATGTGTTTCTCGGTGCGCTCGGACAGTCGTTCTACTCGCTCAGTATAGCCATGGGATGCATCTGCACATATGCATCATATTTCTCTCGGCATACCAACCTGCTTAATTCCGCACTTGAGATCAGCATTGTAGATTGTCTCGTTGCCATCCTTGCCGGACTGATGATATTCCCTGCAGCATTCTCTGTAGGCATCAGTCCTGACTCTGGGGCATCACTTGTCTTCATCACACTTCCCAACGTGTTCCAGCAGGCATTCGCTTCGATGCCCGTGGTGGGATATGTCGTAGGTGTTATGTTCTACCTGCTCCTCTCTGTGGCCGCCCTTACCTCGCTCATCTCCCTCCATGAGGTGAGCACTGCATTCCTGCAGGAGGAGTTGCGTATCTCCAGGGGACGGGCTGCCACCATAGTCACCGTTTCCCTATCGGTCATCGGTATGTTCTGCTCCTTTTCCCTTGGAGCAGTCGACGGACTGAGCCTTTGGGGAATGTCTCTTTTCGATGTTTTCGATTTCGTCACAGGACAGATTTTCCTGCCCATCGGCGGACTGCTCACCTGCATCTTCATAGGATGGGTGGTGCCGCGTAAAGTGGTGCATGATGAGTTCACCAACTGGGGTACGCTGCGCACCACTTTCTTCGGAGTCTATCTCTTCTTGGTTCGCTTCATCTGTCCGGTGAGTATCGTCGCCATCTTCCTTCATCAGTTAGGTGTATTCTAAACCTCCAATAGTATGAGCGACGGCATGCGAGGCGGTTTTACCTCAAGGATAGGCATTGTCCTGGCCACGGCGGGTTCAGCTGTCGGACTGGGCAATATCTGGCGCTTTCCCTACATGACAGGTGTGAACGGCGGAGCGGCATTCATCCTGATTTATTGTGTGTGCGTGCTTTTGCTCGGCATCCCAGGCATGGTGGCTGAGTTTGTCGTGGGACGCTCGTCGCAGTCGAATGCGGCAAGGGCATACAACAAATTGGCTGGCAGCACCCCATGGCGTGTCATAGGCTATTTGGGCGTGCTCACGTCGATGATTATCTTGGGGTTCTACGCCGTGGTGGCCGGTTGGTGCCTCCAGTATCTGTGGGTGTCGCTTTCTGCCCAGCTCAAAGGCAATGTGGGTGAGGTGGAGGCCTATTTCGCAGCCTTTTCTTCCAATCCGTGGAAACCCACGCTGTGGGCGTTGTGTTTTATCTGTCTGACCCATTTCGTGGTGGCACGTGGTGTGCGCGACGGCATTGAGCGGGCATCGAAACTGCTCATGCCCACGCTGTTGGTGCTCTTGTTGGTATTGATAGTGGCTTCATGCATGTTGCCTGGAGCGTCACGCGGCATCGAGTTCTTGTTCAAACCCGACTTCTCGAAAGTGACAGGCACAGTGGTGCTCGAGGCTTTGGGGCAGGCTTTCTTCTCGCTTTCCCTCGGAACGGCATGCCTGTGCACCTACGCCTCCTATTTCTCGCGCAAGACCCATTTGGTGAATGCTGCCGTGCAGATAGCGCTGCTCGACACCTTTGTCGCCATCCTCGCCGGACTGATGATATTCCCTGCGGCGTTCTCCGTGGGGGTGAGTCCCAACTCTGGTCCGTCGCTCATCTTCATCACGCTGCCCAATGTGTTTCACGAGGCGTTTGGCAGCGTCCCTGTTGTGGGTTATGTCATCTCGGTGCTTTTCTATGCTCTGCTTTCCCTGGCTGCGCTTACCTCCACCATTTCTATGCATGAGATAGGAACCGCTTTTTTCCATGAGGAATTGCATATTACGCGCAACCAAGGGGCATGGATTGTCACTGTGCTCTGTGGCATCATCGCAGTATTCTGCTCATTGTCGAATGGCGTGCTCGCCCAACTCACCATCATGGGGCAGGGATTGCTGGACTTCTGCGACTCGCTCACTGCCAACATCCTTTTGCCTTTGGGCGCTTTCCTCACCAGTCTTTTCGTGGGTTGGTATGTCCCGAAGAAAGTGGTCAGCGACCAAATCACCAATTGGGGCGAGACCGCCCAATGGAGTTACCGCGTATTCCTCTTCTTTGTACGCTTCGTATGCCCGCTGTGCATCGCAGTCATCTTCCTTCATCAACTCAAGGTCATTTAATGTCGATGCCTTATGTCTTGGAGGGAGTTTTTCTATTTTCAGAAGTCTGACCGCAAGGTTCTTGTTGTGGCGATGTGTGTGGCTGTCGTTGCTTTGGGTGTCATTTTCTTGCTGGGCGGTCGCCATGACACCACACCAGGAGAAGATAACGACAGCCTCGCCATGAACAAGGGGATGGAGAATCCTCCGGCAGATGGGGCTTATTATGCCACAGAAGGACGTGCCGTCACTTTGTCGCCTTTCGATCCCAACACAGCCGACAGCACACAATTGCTATCCCTCGGTCTGCAACCGTGGCAGGTGCGCAACATCTATCGCTATCGTGCCAAGGGGGGCGTCTTTCGCCAACCGGAAGATTTCGCGCGCGTCTATGGACTTACTGCAGGACAATATCGTGAACTGCAGCCATATATCCGCATCTCACCCGACTACCGACCTGCATCGGAAGTGTATGGCAGAAATCACTCGTATGGCAGCGGACGTAGGGGCGTCCGTGACGGGGGCACAGCTCAAGGAAATGCTGTTGAGGGCGGATACAAACAGGATGTCGCGGGATTTGTGCGCGACACGGTGCGGTATCCTGTAAAACTAAGAGTGGGAGAGGTAATCGACCTCAATACATCGGACACTACTATGCTGAAGAAAGTGCCGGGCATCGGCAGTTATTATGCCCGCAAGGTGGTGGCCTACCGTGAGCGGCTCGGTGGGTTCTTCTCCGCCGACCAGTTGTTTGAGATAGAGGGGTTCCCAGAGGAGGCTGTCGATTTCTTCACTTGCAATGGGGCTGTTGTAAAGAAGCTAAAAGTCAACCAACTTTCGCTGTCTCAGCTTCGCAAGCATCCATACATTGGTTTTTATCAAGCGAAGGCAATTACCGACTACCGCCGCCTCAAGGGTCCGCTCCATTCCCTCGACGAACTCCGTCTGCTACCCGACTTCCCTCAGGATGTCATCGACCGTCTCTCGCCATACGTGGAGTTTTGACAACTCTCTCTATCCCCAAAGGTGGAAGATGTGTGTTGCGGGTTTTATTTCACCACAAATTTCTTTCCGTTTTGGATATAGATGCCTTTGGGCAGGTTGTCGCCTGTCATACGTATGCCAGAGAGGGTGAAGATGCCTTGTGGGGCAGTTTTGGGAGCGGTGGAAATGTTGTCGATGGCAGTCATGTCGCACTCCTTGAACAGCAGGGCATGCAGCATGGTGCTGCTGGGCTTGCTCGTATAGATATTGAAGCGTGGACTAAGGTAATTGTACAGCAAGGTGCCCAATTCTCCATAGTTCAGTGTCACTCCATCCTCCACCTCTGAAAGATCCCACTCCTTGGGTTCGGGGCCGAAAGCCAGTTTCTTTGTTGCGGTGGCATAGAGGTATTGATTGTCAGAGTTGCGCAGACTGTATTTGTTGCCCTCACCCTCGAGGAAGAAAATCTCCACATCGTCATTGATAGTGATCAGGTCGTTGTCCAAATCGATTTTCACATGGGTAAGGTAGTCGTTGGTCATCGAACTGGCTGCAGTGTTCTTCATGCTGCCGATGATGTAGTACTTGCCCGACTCCATCTCCTTAAGAGACTTCACCTTTTGGAATTCTTTTGTTGTTATCGGAGAACCCGGATGGATGATGAAGTTGGCTGTCGCCACTTTGCTGACCTCGTTGTCGAAGATGGCGATGGCTTTGATGACGGTGGTGGTGTCGATGGTGATGGGCTCTGTGTAGAGCGTGCTTTCTGCCGTGGGCGTGCTTTCATCGGTAGTGTAGTAGATGGCGGCGTCCTTGGTTCTGCAGTTGATGGTGATGGTTTGTGCTCCTTTGTAACTTCCCTTCTCAGGTGAGAAGGTGGGAGTGGCCACTGTTACCTCTTTAAAGTTGAAGGAGATAAGTCCTTTGGAGCTTCGCTCGATATCGCTGAGCAGGAAGTCCATGAAGTATGAGCCGTTGGATGTCTTGTTGTAAAATTTGGCTTCCGGTGTCGTCTCGCTTCCGAAGGCATTGATGTTGCCGTAGGGGAACGGGTCATTTCTCATGCCACTTTCAGTATAGTATTTGGTGCCCTGATAGGTAGTGTATTGATATACGTTGTCGGCGGGAATCCATGTCATGCGCTGATGGTTGGGGTCATCATTGGGTGTGTTGTCTGCCCAAACTCTCCTGTTGTAGTCCACATGGATGATGAGCAGTCCCTCGCCGGGCAGTTCGGCATCCCATCCCACTTTCTCACGGTTTTCCAACAAGAAATACTCATTCTTGTTGGCGTCGTTGTAGATAATATATGCCTCTGCCTTTTCCTGCAAGGCCTTCATGTCTTTCACCGACATTTTCCCAGTGAGTTCGGTAGGCTCTATCCATCCGGCTACCCATCGCTCATAGCTGGTATATCCTGCAGGCAGATGACCGTTTCCGTTGTAGCATCCGCCGTCCATCAGGTCCCAATTGCCCATTCCCTGTCCGCCACTGTAGTCGGTGTCGTAGAAATCTGGATAGCCGAGGCAGTGACTGAATTCATGGCAGATGGTGCCTATACCGTCCAGGTCGCTGCTGCCGTTGAGCTCGGGTCCGCAGGCGTAGGTGTCGATAGTTACTCCGTCGAGTGTCTGAGGACCACTGCCGTCGCCATAGTACTGGGCACCAGAGAGCAGCCACTCATGAGGCCAGATGGAGTAGGCGGGACCTCCGTCGGCCTCTCCCTTACCGGCAAATACCACAAATACCTGGTCCACCTCACCGTCGCCGTCCCAGTCATAGTCGGCGAAGTTGACCAGCGAATCGGCCAGATGGCATGCCTCGATAATCATGGATGCAGGATGTTTGTCATCTCCTTGGGCGTTGTTGGCTCCATAGTAATTGCGTTTCTCCTTCACGGTCACGGGACCCACGATATCAAACTCGAGGTCGAAAACCCCTTCGCTCTGTGCATAGAAATAATCATAGACCGACCCCCTGCAACTGCCTTCCTTAAAGTTCTTCTCATTGGCGATGCGGGTATATAGCTCATTGTTGTGCTCATCCTTGAAAGCCAGGTCATTGAAGTTGACGAGGATGATGATGCCTTTCTTCTTTCCGATGAAGTTGCTGGCCTTGGTGACCTTTCCGGGAGCGAGTCGTTTGTTGCGGCGTTCGTTGTTGCTTCTGCGGCGCTCCTTGCTCACCTCATCGGCTTCCAGACGGTTGATGCGATGGAAGATTTCCTGTTCGTCAGCGCGGTAGGCCTGGCCGTCGGACCCCAACCAATAGTGTCCGAATTCATCACCCACCAGCCGTGCGGTGATGGTGCTGCCGTCCGTCAGGGTGATTGTCCGTGTCACTCTGGGTTTGGCAGGTACGGCGGCGATGGTGAGGGTAAATAGGGTGGCTGCGAGGAGCAGTATGAGCCGGTTGGCCTTTGTGATGTATTGTCTTGTATTCATTATATGATGTTATCTAAAATTGGACAAAGATACTTAAAATATACTGCCCGACCAAAAACAACCTTTTCTTTTAGTATGAATTAACGATGAGGTGAGTATTTCGTATGGTAAACGCAGATAAAAAACAGGCGGACTGCAAATCCGCCTGAATTATTCCATTTCCAGAGAAGTGTAGGGGAGAGTCTTACTTCCTTATCATCTTCTTGCCATTGGTGATGACGATACCCTTGTAGGATTCGCCCACACGCTGTCCGGCGAGGTTGTAGGTGGCACCATTCATGGTAATGCCAGTCCTCACGGTTTCGATGTTTGAGGCGAGGTATTCCTCGTAACCTGGGAAGTCGGCGAGCATCTGAGCCTTGATTTCGCCTTGAGTCATCTTGTTGTTCTTAATGAGCAGACGTGCAAAGCGGAAGGGAGCGTCATTGTCGTTCCAGTCCCATGCCTGGTTGCCGCCGAGGCACACATACTTCAGGTCAGCACCGTTGGTGAAGAGGCCGCTGATGATCTGTCCTTCGCTCACGCCGTCGACGTTCCACTCATTCTTCACTTCGCCGTCAAGGAAAATCTTGGCGTTGGTGTCGGTGAAGACAGCGGTGTAGTAGTGCCATTTTTGGTCCTCCAGCCAGTTGCCGGCAAAGTTGTGGGCAGCGTCATTTGCCTCCCATGCGTTCTGGTTGTAGACATTGTTCTTGCCAGATGCGTTATAGGCTGCGGTGAAGTCACACCATCCGCTGCAGTTCACTTGAGCAAAGCCACGGCTTTGGAGAGCGAACATCGGCGAGGAGTTGGGGCTGTTCTTCTGGGCGTAGGCAGTCAAGAAGGGAGCATAGGTATACTGGTTGGGTGTGAATCCCTCTGCGCTTACCCAGAAAGCGATGGTTAGCTCATGGGTCTTGGCGGAGTGAGCCAGTACATCCTCGGGCAGCAGGCAGTAACTGGTGCGTACGGCACTGCCATCATTCTGGAAGTAGTCGCCGAAAATAGCACCCTCTTCCTCAGTAGAGGCAAACTGTCCGTTGCCGACGATAGACTCGCCCTTCCATGTCTTGCGCTCACCTGTCTCGGAATCCTCGTAGGTGGAGAAGTTGGTGGTGTAGATGAATGGCGGTTCGATGCCGTTGATGAGTTCTTCTGCTGTCATGCCTTCATGGAACTCAAATCCGCCGAATCCGATTTGTGAACTGTGCTGGAATACCCAGTATTCCTCACCTGCCTCAATGTCAAAGGTCAGCCATCCCCAGAAATTTTGGTTGCCGTTTCCAATGACATATTGGCGCTCCACTGCCATGGCATCAGCGTCGGCTTTCATTTGAGCCAGTTCCTCAGCGGTCTTCTCACCGGCTGCCACAGCGTTATCATAGCTTCCATAGATATAGACATGGTGCACGGAGTCAACTTGCTCCACGGAGAGCATCTTCTTCTTTCCGTTCTCATCGTTGACACCATTGATATAGCCTGAGGCATAGAGTTTCTGGGCTTTCATATCCTTGGCGTTGACCACGAAGGTCTTGCGGTTGCCCTTGTTAGCCCATACTTTTACTTTGAATGCTCCCCTGGCGGTAGCAGTGAATTTGTAGTAAAGTCCGGTGAGAGGCAAGCCTTTCGAACCGTCTGGCTCATAGTACACATAGTCAGCCTTATAGCTGTTGTCGACGAGCACGCCGTCCTTGCTGTTCTGGACAGCATACATACCCACGTATGGGTTGCCTGTGCCGGTTATATACCAGAAATCGATATCTCCTTGGTTTTTCATGCCCCAGCTGACATCGTTCCATGCACCCACTGACTCGATGTAGTAAGTGTTTTCCTTACCCTCGACGGGAGCGCCGATGGTGATTTGCTGGGCTGCGCCGCCTATCTCAGTGTCGTTGGCAGGTGTAGTGCCTCCCACGCCGGTGACAGTGGCTTTTCCCACTTTGATGGTAACGATCGACTTTCCGTCAGCGGTGTTGTTGGCAACGCCACCGCTCTCACTGGCTACAGCGGCGAATTCCGGTGCCAGTTTGCCATCGACGATGGCATTGTAGACATCTTGGGCGCTTGCAGTCATGGTACATAGTGCCATTGCAATCAATGTGTAGATTTTCTTCATAGACGTTTTAGTTAGATAAGTTAATTAATTGATACTTTAAAATTCAAATCAACTCCAAAAATAAATGAAATTTTTTGAATCCACGCCATAGTGTTTGTTATTTTATGAATTTTTAATAACTTTGCCAAATCTGAAATCACAAATCTGAAATCTTAAACCTCAAAAATGAGAAAGTACCTGACTATAATCATCCTTCTAACTTGTGTGTGTGTTGCCAAGGCACAGCGTGCAGACTACAGCAAGATGTCGTCGATGGTGAGACAACTCACTCTCACGCAGCGCAGCGAGATGAGGCGTAAACCTGCCGTGGCCGACCGCAGCGTGTGTGCTTTTGTGCGGGTTGACCAGCAAAATCAAAATATGGACGGAAACTCCGACGGTGAGGAGATGCTCATCCGTCTGGGATGCGAGCCCCTCGCGCAGTTTGGCGACATCTTTATCGCCAATATCCCGCTGCGGCGGTTGGGTGCCCTCTCACTTCATCCCGCCATCACCCGCATTGAGGCGAGGCAGGGCAATACCATCAGCATGGACACCACCACGGTGTTGATGGGTGGAGCCCGTGCCCATCTGGGCGACCAGTTGCCTCAGGCCTTCACCGGTGAGGGCGTCATCGTGGGCGTAGAGGATATCGGTTTCGACCTCACCCATCCCAATTTCTACGACTCGTCGCTTACACGCTACCGCATCCGTCGGCTGTGGGACTTCCTCTCCACCGACACCGTGGGGTCGCCGCTGTTTGTAGGAGCCGACTACACCACAGAGGAGGCACTGAAAGCGTATGCCCATTCACGTGATGCCATGCTTCTCTCACACGGCACCCATACGCTTGGCTCTGCCGCAGGAAGCGGTTACGACACGGCTTACAGAGGAATGGCACCTGGCAGCGATATCTGTCTTGTCGCCAATGCGGTGGGTGAGAATGCCTCACTCATCGACTCGGCAGATGTCTATAAGTTCACCTATGCCACCGACGCTCTTGGGTTCAAATATATCTTTGACTATGCCGATGCGGTGGGAAAACCCTGTGTCGTCTCTTTCAGCGAGGGGTCGGCAATGGATTTCAGGGGTGACGACCAACTCTATTATGAGGTGCTCGACCGTATCACCGGTCCTGGCCACATCATGGTGGCGTCGGCAGGCAATGAGGGACAGCAGGTCAACCATGTGAGGAAGCCGTGGGACAAGGAGCGTGCCACGGTCGCCATCCGATCCAATGGGGCAGCTGCTTATTTCTCCGTGAAGGGCAAGGCCGACCGCTACACACTGCGGTTGCGCTTGCCGGGACCTGATGGTGGCACAGCGGTGCGCGACCTCACTGTGGCGGGTATCTACGCAATGGCTGACTCGCTCTATACCGACACCCTCGAGGTGGACGGCAAGCCCTATTACATTACCGCCAATAGCTATCCCTCTTGTTTCGACAAGAGCCAGAATGTGATTGAAGTCATCTTGGAGACCGACAAACGGCTCGGACTCGACTACTATACTGCGGTGGACCTCATTGGTGAAGGTTGCGAGGTGGAACTCTTCCGCGGTGTGGGTTATCTGTTGCCCTCCGACCGTTCCTTGGGCGACAATACCTATTCCATCCATTCTCCTGCAAGCGCCCCTTCCGTCATCTGCGTAGGTGCGACGAGCTATAGGTCGGAGTATGTCAACTATCTCGGCAATCAGCGAGTATACGACATGGGAAAGAATGGAGAAAGGGGTGCCTACTCTTCTGTAGGACCCACTTATGATGGACGTATCAAACCCGATGTGATGGCACCGGGCACCAATATCATCTCCTCATACAGCAGCTATTATTTGGAAGCGAAGCCCGACGCTGCCGACATTGCTTCCGACGTGCAGCATTTTGAGTTCAATGGGCGCACTTACGCATGGAATGCCAACAGCGGCACATCGATGTCTACCCCTGTCGTGGCTGGTGCTATCGCACTGTGGCTGCAGGCAAAACCCGACCTCACGCCCGAGGACGTACTCGAGGTTATACGTGCCACGTCACGCCATAATGACCCGTCGCTCACCTATCCCAACAACCTGTATGGCCACGGCGAGGTGGATGCCTATGCCGGACTGCTCCATATCCTCAATCTTTCACATGTTGAAGGAATCACTTCCCATCAGCCGTCGGGTGTGCGTTTTGCGATGAATGGCGACCGTCTGCAGCTGACATTTGACAAGGAAGTGGTCCGGCCCGTGACGGTACGTGTCTACTCCACTTCAGGCGCTTTGGTCAGCTCCTATAAGGCAACACCAGCAGGCAAGGTTCTTCACCTGCCTGCTGGTGCCTGGTCCCATGGGGTCTATGCCGTTCAGGTCAATGGTCCCGACAGTGCTACGACGGGTTCGACTCTGATTCGGAGATAACCATTTTTAGCAAAACCATTACGTCGGAGATGGAGATGTTGTCGTCGTCGTTCACGTCAGCATTGGCCTCGTTGAACATGGTAGGATTGTGGCCTAAGGCATAATTGAGAAGCAGCATCACGTCTGCCACCGTTACCTGTCCGTCATTATTGACATCGCCGGGCAATCCATTCGGGCCTAATCGCAGAATGTCGGTGTCGGTTGTGGCGACAGCGATGAAATAGGCCGTTCCTGCCTTCACAGAGGCATTGGCGGAACGCACGAAGGCGTCGCCATCTTCATTGAGCACGTAGGCGTTCTCCACCTCACGGTCGCAGCCTGTTCCCACCAATTGATAGCCGCTGCCCAGCATGACTGATGTGCCCGATTTGTACATCTTCGTTGCCTTGGCAGTCAGTCTGACTTCCTTGCCCTTTAGCGAGGCAGGGAAGCCGATGATGTAGGGTTCGTTGGGCGTCCATTCTGCCGTGTTGGTGAAATGGGCTTCGTCGCCTTCCACGTCAACGAATTTCTTTACCCAGAAACCCTTTTCATATTCGGCCTCGGAACGGTTCCAGTCGATATCAGTGCCTTCGGCAGTTGCTTGCTGCACAGCGAAGGGTAGGGTGGTGGTCTGCCATCCTTTTTTGCTGTTGAGGGCCACTGATGGTGTGTGTACGAATGTGATGGTCCCTGTCACGTCGAAGTCGGCAGGCACAAAGTAGGGATATCCCTCTTTCAGTGTGACATCACCTTCCACCATGCTGCCCTTGACAACAATCTTGTCGCTCAGTATGTCGGGTGTGCTGGCATTGCCGTCAAGGTAATAGATGGTGTTGGGGTTGTTGCTGGGGGTGATGGTGACCTCCGAAAGGTTAATGCCCTGGAGGTTCACAGCGGTGGCATTTTCCGAGATAGTGATGTTGCTGTCTATCCCTTTTTCCGTAGCAAAGCCATTATTATCCCATTCCGTATATCCTTCGGTTACGGTGTAGAGGTCATCCCAATTGCCTATGGTGTATGATTCGCCGGCGCAGGATACGTTGAACCAAATTTCTTGTCCTTCCGTGAAACCTGGAATCTGCACGGTCACCTCCTTTGTCTCACCAGGTAGCAGTTTGACCTTGGTGCTGTTGCTAATCGGATGATAACTTATCCTTCCGTCATCAGAAAACTCTACATCGTAATAAACTGTCAGTTTTACATTTCCGGTGCAGTTGGATTCCGAGGTGTTTTTCAGCTTGAAGGTGGCAGTAGCAACATGTCCGTACATCTTCTTGTTGGTGCTGTCGAGGTTTCTCACTTCGTAGGCGAGCACTTCTGGTTGAATGTCAGAGATAGGCTCTGTGGTGAATGTGAATGAATCTTCCTCGTAAAGGATTTCCGACGGATTGGCTATTTTCACTTTCAAGTTCACAGGCTCCGAGTCAGAATACGTGAAGATGAAGTCAACGAAACTCTCTGCATAACCGTCGATATAGACATACTCTGAACTTTTGATGACATCGTTGAGCTGTAGGTCGAGGTAACCTTCGAAGTTGAATGCATCATTGTTGCGCAGATACACCCTTATCTGTTTTCTGCCGCCCGCATCGAAACGCTGTTCAATGGAGGTTACCTCAATTTGTGGTGGTTCCACCACATTGGTGAGGGTAACCTTGCCATCGGCAATGGTCACATTGATGTATTTTTTGTCGGCATCAATATTTTTCTGCCACACTTTGGCTCCATTTGGTTTGTTGATGCATTTGATGGTGTAGTTGCCGTCACTTAATCCGTTGCCGATGCCCCAAAAGGCGAAAGGTTGGAATGTCATGGGATAGCTTGTGGCAACTTTTGATGTGGAAAAATTGCACTTTTGAAGCAGTTGGTCGTCTTGGTAGAGACCAAAACCAAGGGCGTATGTGCTTGGGATGGTAACTGCAAAAGAGTAGTTGACGAGGACAGAACTGAAGGCATCGCCAGAGTAGTCGAAGGTGATGTCCGTGCCATCTGCAAGGCCGAACTCTTTCACTACCACCTGTGCATTGCTTGTTGTGCCGCCAGGCAGCTCTTCATTCAGCGGGGTAGGACTGATACCCACGGTCATCGCCTGCATGGAAGTGTATCCATCGTCGGAGCTGCTGCCTCCGGTGCCCTGCTCTGCGGGATTGAGTACCTGTAGCAGAAAATAACCGTCGGATTGTCCTCTCCATCCCCAGTTGATATGGTAGAATCCTTCTCCGTCGTAACCGTCGCAGATGAAGGCGTGGCCACCACCGCTGGAGTCTCCAGAATAGATGACGGGCCGTCCGTGTTGGAGTTCGTTGTAAAGTATCTCCTCCCATTCCTTGCTGTTGTATGACCCTCTGCTGAGGCGTGTCGGTGTGTTGCCGTAGCCAAAATAGTTGACGAGGGCACTGCAGCATAACTCATCGTTGGCTCCTGAAGCACTGCTGCCATAACTCATCTTCACGGCATGTCCGCAATAAACAAGCAGGTCGGCGACAGCGATGGCGTGAGGGTCGTCGGAGGCCTCTTCGCCTTGATAAGACAACAGCATATTGTCCCAGTCGAAGGTGATGGCGGGGAGTCCGTCGTAAGAGTCACCATCTTGGATTGAATAGGCGGGGATAGAGGTAGTGCTGCTTCTCGGCCATTTGTGGTAGTACATGATTTGTGCTAAGGCGGTGGCGACACAGCCCGACACAGCTTGGTTTCCACTGGCGGTGAAGCACTTTTGGTTGAAGGGCTTCCGTTGTGCCCATTTGGTGGCGATGAGTGGTTCGACCACCCGGCGTGCAGTGGTTGGGGCGTCGTTGGCTGCTTTTACCTGTTGAGTGCGTGCCCATTCTATCTGTTCTGCATATCCGTTGAGCCATGCCCTCATGTTGTCGGGCACGTTGGAAGCATCGAAACTGCCGCTGTCGGCATAGCCAAGGATGGGAACGGTATCATCTTCACCGCTGACGATGACATATCCATCGTTGTCGCCGTTGTTGAACACATAATAATAGGCGTTGGATGCCTTGGCGCTCTTACCGTGAATCTTTTGGCGTCCTTGCAAGGCCATACGTGGTTCTGCGACGGTCTGTGCCTTGCGCTTGGCGAAGAAGGCCTTCGCCCTGCTGGCTGCCGTGGCTTGGGTGACAGGTGCGGCATATACTGCCGTGGCTGCCATCATCAGGAATAATAAAGGTATTGTCTTTAGTCGCATATTGTCTTAAGGAATTTAACTCCTTTCAACAAGTATAATTTTTAATATTAAAATTTTAATTTTTAATCTTTAATTTTAAATTTTTAATCTTAAAAAGTGCACATGCCGTCCCATGTCATGAGGTCACCGCGCACATAACCTATTTTGCCATCGATTTCGATTTTGTACCAGCCTTTCACCTTGCCTAGACAGTCGAAAGGATCGGGCAGCATGCCTTCGTCATCGGGGATTTTCGCTATTACAGCGGTTTTGGTGGAAGGACCCTTGCGCACATTGATGTTGCCCTTGCGGTCGCGATGACGGTAGACGATGCCCTGGCCTTTTTCTGCACTGAAGGTGACCACGCGATTGCCTGTCTTTGGCACGTCATAATCATCCTGTACACTGACAGTGTAGGTCGTGGCATTGGTGCGCACGTGCCTGCCCACCACCTCTCCTTTGCTGTCAACTACCATTTTCATACTTTGTGCGCTCACCATCATGCAGCACAGCATGCTGGCGAACAGGAAAAATGCTTTTTTCATATTGCCAAAGGAATTATCAATATTACATATTTATAATATACATTTCAAATGCAAAAATAATGTTTTTTTGAATAATGTTTTGAAAAAAAGGAAATTATTTGTATCTTCGCACTGATAAACACAAAAAAATGGTAAGATGAAACGTATTTTTTTCGTTACAAGCATGTTGCTGACGGTGGGATTGATGGCTTTGGCTTCATGCCAGAAAAAGAATGAGGGCAGCGTTGACATTCGCACCTTCGGACTTTATGGCAACGTGGAGAAGGTCATGACCACACCATATTTCGCCACACCGGGTGACAATGGTCTCGTCCAGGGCGAGAGGATGGACGGCAGTGAGTCGGAGATGTCTTTCGACAGACAGGGCCGAGTGTTGTTAGACTTGTACGGCAATGTGTATGTCTACGACGACGCGGGCAACTTCGTCAAGGGTGCGGAGGATTATCAGAAGATGACGCGCGACGAGCAAGGACGTATCATCTTGTACGACAGCCAGCGCGACGATGAGGATGATACTTGTTTCCATATGGAGTTCACTTACGATGATTTGGGCAGGGTGAGCAAGATGAACCTTGGCCTGTGGGAGGGGTCTTATACTGATGAACTCTTTTATCAGGGCAATAATGTTTATCCAGAGAAAATCGTCAACAACGGTTCTGAGCAGGGCGAGAGCATTACGATGACGACACAATACCGTTATCTGGAGTTTGACGACCAGGGCAATTGGCTCAAGCGTGAGGTGCATGTCACTACCGTCACCACAGAGGAAGTGGGAGACGATGTGGCTGCTCCCGAGCCCACCACCGAGGATATCTACACCATCGAGGTGAGGGAAATCAAGTATTATTGATTTCTTCCCATATTTTCAAAAGGGGGTTGGAATGACAAAAAATCCTCAAAAATGCTTGGGGAATAAAAGTTTTTTGTAAATTTGCACCGCCTTAATGAAAAATGCGCTTGTGGCGGAATTGGCAGACGCGCCAGACTTAGGATCTGGTGTCTTACGACGTGAAGGTTCGAGTCCTTTCAGGCGCACTTACAAATTACATATCTTGTTGATAATCAGCAAGATATTTTTAATAAAGTAACTATTATTATCAACAACACTTACTTATGAAATCCTTTTTATTATCATTAGCATTCATGATGTCGTTTTCATCAGGTTTTGCACAGAAGAAGAGTTTGGTACTCTATTATTCCGAAACCGGCTCGACAAAAACAGTAGCAATGGAACTCCAGAAACAGCTCAATGCCGATATTGAGAGCATAGAGGCTGTCACCCCCTACACAGGAAATTTCCAGGAAACCATGCAGCGCGGACAGCGCGAGATGCAGAGCGGTGAGACGCCTGCCCTCCAGCCCCTCAAGTCAAAGATTTCCAACTACGATGTGATTTTCATCGGCTATCCCATTTGGTTTGGCACCTACGCCATGCCTATTGCCACCCTCGTCAAGGAGAATGATTTTGCTGGCAAGACCATCGTCCCATTTTGCACCTTCGGCAGCGGCGGTCTCAACACCTCATCCGATGCTCTCAAGAAAGCTTTGCCCAAAGCCAAGATACAGTCGGGTTATGGTGTCCGTACGGCAAGGGTGGCGGCGGCTGCCAAGGAACTCGACCGTTTTCTGAAAGAGAACGGTTACAAGAAAGGCACTGTGAAGAAGTTGCCAGACTACTCTGCCCAACAGCCTGTGACGGATGAGGAGAAGGCCATCTTTGATGCGGCTTGTTCCAGTTACCAGTTCCCCCTTGGCACTCCCTCTACGGTAGGCAAACGCACCACCTCCGACAGCACTGACTATAAGTTCACGGTCAAGAGCCGCGGAATGAATGGTGGGGAGTCAACTTCCACCATCTATGTCACTGTGGGTAAGGAGCCAGGTGCAAAACCTGAGTTCACGGAAGTGGTGAGATGATATGAATTGAAGTTCGAGAATTAAAAAAGGTCAAGAGTTAAAATAGTTCGGGCGGATTTGTCTTTTGCAAATCCGCCCGAATTTGTGTTGCACCGCATTCAGTGGTAAAGTCTAATCCTGATCTCCTAATCTCCTAATCTCCCAAACGACTAAACGACCAATCTCCCAAACGCCCAAACGCCCAAACGCCCAAACGCCCAAACCACTAAACGACCAACCAAAATTATGCTACATTCTCGGTCTGGTTGAACTTCAGCGAGGCGAAGTTGGAGAGGGTGGCCTCGTAGCCGACGTCTGTCTTCTCAAGTTTGACGAGGGGCACACCGGGATAGAAGGCGTTCATAAATGCGGCGACAGAACTTGGAATTAATGCTGATGGCACAGCTCCCATCTTGCAGTCTATCTTCTCCCAAATGCCGTTCTCCTTGAAGCTGACCTGTATGCCGTCATTGAGGGTGGCAACATACATTGTGCCCTTTTCAGTGGTTTTTATCTCTGCTAATGAGATGCTCCTTCCGGGGAAGTTGCGCTGCACGAAGAACCTTATTGTTGTTGGAAGACAGTCTGCGAAGATCATCTTATCACTCTTTTTTTCTACTGCGGGTCGGGTCATCCTGTGGATGAAGGCGGACACCATTGAAATAGTTTTTTTCATTTTCTTATCTTTTTTATTGTTGTTTGTTTTTTCTGATGCAAAGATAAGTCGGTTTTTCACCTGCCTGATTATTTTTTTGTGTTTTTCTCTCTCACTTGATGCGACACATTACCGATATTGCGACAAATAGGTCTGGTGCCTATGTAAATTGTCGTTTGGTCGTTTGGTGGTTTGGTCGTTTGGTTGTTTAGTCGTTTGGTTGTTTAGTCGTTTGGTGGTTTAGGTGTTTGGGCGTTTAGGAGATTGGTTTGAACAAAAAAAGACCGGGAGACCACTGTCTCCCGGCTTTGAAATTTTACCTAACCTAACCAAAACTATTACTTCTTTTTTGCTTTGCCTACATCACATACGGATTGTAGAATCTTGAACAATAGATGGAATGGTTGGTGTGCTTGCTGATTTCTACGAAACTTCTCAAGAAACATCTTCCCGCCTTGCGGAAGAGTCTCACCACCTTCATTTTGCTCATTGTCTTCTTCATTGTCGTATGTTTTAGATGTTTATTTCTGATGACAATGCAAAGGTAGGGTGAAGATTCTCCCACGGCAATGTTTCTCCTGGTTTTCGTCTCCAGTCATAGCGACAAGGTGGGATTATTGCGACAAATAGGTGCCACACCCGCCAAAACTGTCGCTTTACTGGTCGCGGGTGAGCATTCTGCGGTAGTCGACCGGTGTCATGCCCACCACTTCCTGCACGCGCCGCTGGAGGGTACGTACGTTGCCGATGCCCGACTCCTCTGCCACGGCGGCGATGCTCCACTGCGGCTTCTCACGCAACATGCGAAGGGCGGCCAATACGCGCAGGTTGTCGATATACGCATCTGGGGTGCGGTGAATGGTCTGGTGGCGGAAAAGACGTGCCAGTCGTTCCTGACTCACGCCAAGCAGTTGGGCCAACGCCGCTGAGTCGAAGTCTGGTTTCAGGTGAGGCCTGTCCTGCTCCACATGAAGCTCAATGAGCGCCATGAGTTGGGCGTCATCCTTCAGGTCGGCATTTCGCTGACGCTCGATGTTGCCGTTGAGCAATTCGAGTGCTACTTCTGTTCTGCGTCTCATCTCCAGGTCCTCTTCCAACCGCTCAGAGAGGTCGAGGTTGCGGCTGACGAGGCGGATGAGCTCATCCTTCAGTTGGTCAATCTCTTTACGCAGTGCGGCATTTTCCTCTTGCAGCCGCTGTATTTCTTCTTTGGTCATTCGAAATGAAATAAATTGGTGAATCCGATTTCATCAAACACTTGCCTGAGGTCATCATTCATACCAGTGATGGTGACTTTGCTCTTATTTTTGTTGGCATTCTTGAGCACAGCCAAGAAGATACGCAGACCGCTGGAGGAGATATACTCCAGTCCTGAGCAGTCTAAGATAATGTCATGTCCGGCGCAGTTGTAGAGCACCTGCATCTCGCGTTCGGCCTGTGAGGAGGCACTTGTGTCAAGACGTCCCTCCAGGCGCATCACATAGTTGTTGTTTTCTTCAATAAATGTTGTGGTCATATTTTTGGGATTTGAGTTTTGAGTTTTGAGTTTTGAGATTTGAGATTTTCTCAGTCGTTAATCTTCAATCTTCAATTTATTAATAGTTGTTTATCAATTTCTTTCTAAGTGTGAGTATGTTGTGGCCTTCATGGCGCTCATAGTTGATGCTGTCCATATACCGGCGTATGAGATGGATTCCCAATCCGCCGATGGCGCGCTCCTCTGCGGGCAGCGTAATGTCCACCTCACCCCGAACAGTTGGGTCGAATGGCTGTCCGCAGTCGGTGATGGTGAAGGTCAGCTGCTCAGCGTTTGCCTTTGCCTCGATGGTGACATCACCCTCAAGTCCGGTAGGATAGGCATAGTTCATGACGTTGACCACAGCCTCTTCCAATGCGAGGTTGATTTGCATAGTAGTGGTGGACGGAATTTTCAATTCCTCGCACACCTCCTCTATCAATTCTGCGAGTTGGTCAATCTTGGAGATGTCACAAGGTAGGGTGAGTGAGCGGTATAGTCGTTCTTCGGATGATTTTTGGATGTAGTGTATGGCGAGCATGGTCAGGTCGTCACTTTGTTCGGTTTTTCCCACGAATTCATTGACACCTGCCGTCATCTGCTCAATGAGCTGCTGTGGGGTGTCAGCTTTCAGGCGCTCTTCCATCCTTTCTGTGCCAAACTGATTGTGCATGGCATCCTCCGCCTCTGTCAGTCCGTCGGTATATAGGAAAATGGTGGCGCCTGATGGTATCTGTGCCTCCTGTGCTGAGTATCTGTAGTTGTTGAATGCGCCGACAGGGAGATTGGGGATGACGGGCAGTGGCTGATTGTCCACATAAGGTGCCTTGTGCCCTGCGTTGGAGTAGTGCAGTCGTCCTGTGGGTAGGTCGAGTACGCCGACGAACATGGTGATGAACATGTTGTAGTCGTTGTCTTGCGCCATCGTGTCGTTCATCGACGTGATGATGCGTTCTGGCAACGATTCCCTCGCAATTAAGATTCTGAACGACGAGCGGGCCATAGCCATGACAAGTGCTGCTGCAACTCCCTTTCCCGATACGTCGCCGATGCAGAAAAACAGTTTTTCGTCGCGGATGGTATAGTCGCAGAAATCACCTCCCACCTCACGTGCCGGGGTCAGCAGGGCACAGATGTCTACGGTGTCTCGTTCATGGTAGGGTGAGAAAGGTTTGGGCTTCATTGCCTCTTGTATGCGCTGTGCGATGTTCAGCTCACCGATGAGACGTTCTTTCTCGGTATTCACATTGTGCAGGCGTCGTATGCCACGCACATAGCGGTGGACGATAAACGCTAAGATGCTCAGTCCTAAGATATGGAGAAGGATAATAGGCAGCAGCGAGCGGTGCTGGCTTTCGTGAAGTTGTGAGACCAGAGCCGACAGTTCGCTCATTGGCACATCAGCTCCCAGTATGGCAACCGTCTCCCCTTTGGCATTGCGCACTGCCCGTGAGAAGGTGCACATGAGCATGACTTTGTAATTGCTCTTGTAGGGCTCGCTCCAGAAACCGTCGCTGTCGATGGCCTTTGAATACCATGAGCGCTGGGTGTAGTCAAAGTCGATGACCTGTTCGGTGAGTCCGCCGTGTTTCTCGTCCTTATAGATATAAATTCCGTCGTGGCGACCGTCAGCACCTACGATATGGCAGAAATCCACCCCTACCATTTGCTGCTCCTTGCTGAGTGTCTCACGGATGAGCAGCCGCAGTGAGTCGTTGTCTTGGTGTGCGGTGAACCGCTCGATGTCGGGCAGTATCTGTGCCATCATCCCCTCCACCTCCTGCTTCAGCTGTGCGGTTTGGTTGGTCGCGCTGAGGTCGCGCTGTGCCATTTCCATCAACTGCTTTGAGACATTGCGCCGCATGGAGAAAAACTGCACCGCGGTGGTCAGTTCCAGCAGCAGCGCGGCAATGACGAGCACCATGACGCTGCGCAGTTGATTTTTTCGGGAGACCTTCATCTTCTCTTACCTTCTACGACTACTTTTTGTTCACTTTCGCGCGCAAATTTATTAAATTATTGCGAACCGACCAAGCATATAGGTCTCTGAAAAACAAAAATAGCCGCCTTGGTTTGAAATTATTCATAATCTGAAACAAAAATTTACATAAAAAACAGAGAGTTGCTGAAACACAGCAAAAGGGCCTATTGCCCTCCCGACAGATAGTCAAATGCCGCCTTCAGTCCGCTTTTGATGTAATGGCCCTCTGCAAGGCGCTGTCCCATGAGCAGGGCACGTTCCTTCATATGGCTGTAGTCCTTGGCAGTCAGGCGCGCGAGTGCTTCGCTGATGTCGCCGATGCTGTTGACGGCAATTCCCACACCTTCCTCTTGGATAAAGGGTGCCATCGCCGCTTGGCTCCACACGATGACCGGGATGCCCGCCTTCAGGTAGAAGGATGTCTTATGTGGGTCGTTGATGCGCAGGTACTCCCCCCATGCGCCCACGCAGGTGTCGGGACTGTCGCCATCCCACACCAGTCCGAAGTCTGCCTCTGCTTTTGAGATGAAGTCATCTGCCTGGATGAAGCCATGATACCTCACGCTGTCGCGTGTGTTGCGCTCAGACTCGAACCCTTTTCCATAAAGGTCCATCACCCAATTGTCCATGGCTGGCATCTGATAGAGGAAAGCGTTGCGCTTTCCCAGTCCGCCGGCGTAGACCACGTGCCACGGATGATGGGGCGTCTCATATACAGCCGGTGTGCTGTCGGACAGGAAGTCGAAAATCTGGAGGCAGTGTATCCCACCCTTGAAACCGTGGTCAACGAGATACTGCCGCATTGTAGGGTTGTGTACGATGAGGAAATCAGTCTTCGACAATCTGCGGTTCTCCTGTTCCACCGTCAGTTTATGCCTTCTGAATGCCCCCAAGTCGTGGATGACGGTAACGACATGCGCTCCCCGCATCTTGGCCAGTGAGCAAGCCAACTTATAGAATTTCTTCATCGGATATTGCAGGAAGAGGATGTCGCCTTGGTGGAGTTTCCAGAGAATGCTGGTGACGCTGGTGAGTTTGGTCATGAAATGTCCCACTCCGCCGCTGCCGAAGTTATGCACCGTGAGGTTGTTGTATCCTTCTTCGCGACAGATTTCGTCAATGTCGCATTTGGCTTTGTTGGGGGTATCTATTTGTATATAGTATACTTTTGACGGTTCGAAGTTCATAGTTCGTAATTCATAGTTCATAGTTGTTGATTGAGAATCAAAGGTACGATTAAACGGTTGAAAAGCAAAATAAATCGCCTTTTTTTTTGCAGTCCACTCTATTATTCGTACCTTTGAACATGAATTTCAGCCAACATAGAACATGAAAAGTACCAAAAAGATAGCATGCCTCACCATATTTCTCCTTGCATCTGTAGTTTGTCAGGCAGGAGAAGCCATATCACTCCCATCCGACACGGTTACTGTCAAAACGGAGAGCCACAAAAAGAAGAAGAGTTTTGGAAAGGCACTCCTGAAGCCATTTAAATGGATTGGCCACAACTGGTCGGCCTACGACCCTCGCTACTCCACACCCTCATTCTACAACTGGGCTTTCCAGTTGCAAAACAACACCTCGGCAGAGTTCATGTCGATGGACAACGACCTGATAAAGATTGACATGCGCTCAAAGCTTTCCCATCGTGTGGGACCGTATTTAGGATGGAATTGGTTGTTCTATGGCTTCACCATTGACCTCAATGCCGACAATATCTTCAAGGGCAACAAGAAAAAGAATGAGTTCACCCTCTCCATCAACTCCAATTTGTTCAACATCGACCTCATACGGCGCCGTACAGGTGGCGACTTCATGTTGCGGAAGATGGACACACGCGGCACATCCACATATGATGTGGATATGGCCAACAACCACGGAATTGGTGAACATATCTCATACGGCATCGACGGCATCAACATCAACTACTTCACCAACCACCGAAAGTACTCCAACCCCGCCGCATTCTCCAATGGTGCCATACAGCTCAGGTCGGTTGGCTCACCCATCATCGGCCTTGGCTATACTCACCAAAAATTGACCACCACCATTGGGGACTCTTTCGCTGACTATGCCGCAGAAAAAATGGGTACGAGCATCAACTCTGCAGAAGACTATCTTTCGCTAACGTTCTTTGACATTGAAAATGCAGGCATGTATGTCAATGGTATCCCTACTCATGCCGTCATCGATGACTTGCACCTGCAACTGGGTTATGCCTACAATTTGGTATTTTCCCGACGCCTTCTCCTTGGACTGTCGCTGATTGCCTCTCCTTCTGTGAAATGGGCAAAATTTGACAACAAGGACAGTTACCTATGGATTTTTGGTCCTGATTTTGTTAACCTTTATAACACCATGCTGGATGACCTTGGAGAAGATCCCTCTAATAAGCTTGCTCTGAGTGATGTGCAATACGAGGAGACGTCAAGAAACTTGGGTTTCAATATTTTCGGACGTGCCAGCCTTACCTATAATTACAACCGATGGCGTTTCGGCATCAATGCCAGTATGAGCAATCTGCTCTACAAGCACAATTACATGAAGTTCAACAACAACTATGGCAATGCTGTCGTTTATGCTGGCTATTGTTTCGGGCGCAAGAAGGAATACCGCTACAATGGTGAACACCGCGAGGCCTATATCACTGCCGCGCTCACCAAACACCAGATAGCGGAGATGAAGGACACGCTGCCTGAGGGCAATATCAAGAAGCCCTCGCTCCTTCAAGGCGAACATACCAAATACAAGCAAGATGTTTATGACTTCGACATCTATGGCTGCGATTTGGTGATGGGACCCGATGGCAAATATGGCACGTATGAGCTTGCCGATGGCTATGTCACGGTGGGGCAGGACGCAGACGGTCGTCTGCGGGCAGGCACAGTGCTTGACATCGATAGGGATGGCAACTTGAAGATTGAGGCAGGACACAAAAACAGCATCCGTGCTGCCAACTGGTGGAAGTCGCAGCTCGATGTGCGGCAGAATCCCCTCAACTGGTATCCGGAGATGATGCATTATGCACTGAAGGGACGGCTCACACTCTATGTGCGTGACCATACTTTCGGGACGATGCAACCGCAGAAGCTGGTGATTGATGACTTCTGTATCTGCCACGGCAAGGAGACTAAGTTTTTTTATCTGGTCGGCGCCAAGGATTTCTACTCGCGTTCTGCCTACAGCATCACGGGCCATACGGCTGTCAATGGCCGTCGCTGCCGCGTCTATATTGAGTCAAAGAAGATGGGCAAGAAGTTGAATGTCTATGTCAACCGGCTGAAAGCCTCATCGCGCAACTGGATGCAATACATCTCCGACAGCCGTCCCATTGGTAAGATATCACTTCCCGGTACCCATGATGCCGGCACGGCATCATTGCCAGAGAACCAGGTCACCAGCATGGGGCATACGCAGAACTTCACAGTGACCGAACAACTCCACGACGGTGTACGCGCTTTCGACATCCGTCTGAAGAAGAGCATGAAATATGGTCATACACTGACTTGTCGCGATGGTTTTGACGAGTCCATGGCCGACATCAGGACTTTCCTCAAAGAACACCCATCAGAGTTCATCGTCGCCTTGATAGGCAGTGACGAGGGTGGCAAATGGGATGCTCAGATGCTCGCCAACTTCAATCAACTCTCCTCGCAATATGCCGACCTGTTTGTCGAGGACTTTGGCCCCACAACTCCCATCAAGGATGTGCGTGGCAAGGTGCTCGTCATCAAGCGCCAGGAGGCGTGCCCGCTGGGCAAACTGCTGAAGTTTGAGGACAATGCGATATTCAGTTACGACTGCTTCCAGGTGGAGGATGTCTATAAGGAGCACAAAACCTATCGGAAAATCAAACTGGTGGAGCAGCACCTGCGCAATGCCTACGAGAATGAGGACCCCAACAAGTGGTACATCACGTTCAACAGCATCGCATGGGATCCGCGTCACCACAAGCCCTACTATTCTGCTTGGGGAGCGAGGAATGTGCGCAAGCCCATGAACCCGTCGCTGCGTGAAATTATCGAGGACAAGGAGTACACCAACTTCGGTATGGTGTTCCTCGATTTCTACAACGACCATGGCGAGAAGCCCCAGTTGCTGCAGGCCATCATCAACTCCAATTTCATCGCCAATACCGATGAAGACTACATACCTATGGATTAAATAGCCTTCCACCTTTCCCCAACCTTCCCCAAAGGGGAGGGCCACCTCCCATTTGATAGGGGAGGAGCAGTGAGGTTCTTTATTTCCAGATTACGTAGACATATATCTCATCGGAATGTGAATCATCTCTGTACCTCTGTGTTGAGGAAAAGGAATCAAAATCTCCGTCCCCCTGATTCACACAGCTGTTGTTGCAGGCTTTCCTTCAAAGGTTGGTCAACGGAGGCGGATACATCGACCGCGAATATGGATTGGGGCGCAAGCGCACCGACTTACTCATCCGCAAGCCGCTGACCAACCACTACGGCGGCCCAGTCCAAAGAGTGGTAATGGAATTGAAAATTTTACGCCATTCCCTGGAGCGCACAATTGGGGACGGACTGCGCCAGACAGCTGAATAATATCATCTTATTATGTAGGTCAGAGGGGTTGAGAAAGTTGAATCAATCAAAAAATCTTGCTTGTCGGTTCGGTGAGGGCCTTGACCTGCAGGCGGGTGCTCACATGGATATCGCTCACGTTGGCACCGATTTGGAAGTCATAACTGCCGGCATCCACCACCCATGCGTTCTGCTCCTCGTCATATGAGGCGAGGTCGCGATGACTGAGCGTCATCTTCAGCGTCTCGCTCTCTCCCGGTTTCAGTTCACGGGTTTTACTAAAAGCCTTCAACTCCTTGGCTGGCTTGTCGAGTTTGCCCTTGGGGGCAGCGACATACACCTGAGCCACCTCTTTTCCTGCCACCTTGCCGGTGTTGCGCACCACGACGCTCACCTCAATACGGTCGCCCTTTTGGGTGACGGTGGGTTTGCTGAACTCAAAGGTGGTGTAGCTGAGTCCGAAGCCGAAGGGATAGGCCACCTCATAGCCGCGGGTGTCGAAATGACGGTAACCCACATAGATACCCTCCTCATGCTTGGTGAAGTCATAGTTGGGTATCGGTCCGTTGTCTCTGCTGACCTGGAATGAGTAGAAGTCCATGGTGCCGGGGAAGTTCTTCGTAGAGGGATGGTCGGCGATGGCGATGGGCCATGTCATGGTGAGGCGTCCCGAGGGACATACCTTGCCTGTGAGGATATCGGCGACGGAGTTGCCACCCTCCTCGCCCGGTTGCCAGGCGCAGATGATGGCATCGGGGTAACCACTCCACGAGGAGGTCTCGATGACCGACCCTGAGTTGATGACGACCACCACAGGCTTGCCCTCGGCGTGGAAGGTGTTGCAGACATCGACTATCATCTGACGCTCGTCGGCGGTGAGGTTGAACTCGCCCTCTATCTCTCGGTCGACACCCTCACCAGCCTGACGGCCGATGGTGACGATGGCAGCGTCTGCCGCTTTCACCTCATTGTTGATGCAGATGGGACTGATGGAAATCTCTGGATATTTCTGCTGGCCAAACATCTCCATCTGATACCATCTGGCGGGATGGCGCTCTGCCTGGAACTTCGCTTTGGCAAACTCGATGTATTTGCGGTAGAGGTCGGTAAGGGTGGCGGAGGATTCGATGCCGGCATTCTTGAGACCTTCCACCATGTCCACCACATAGGGGGTGTGTACACATCCCGAACCTGTACCGCCGGAGAGGAACTCATAGGAGTTCTCGCCGAAGAGCGCCACGGTCTTCACCTTCTGCCCATCCCTGTTCCATGGCAGCGTACCGTTGTTCTTCAGCAGTACGATACCCTCGTTGGCACTCTGGCGGGTGATGGCAGCATGCGCTTTGAAGTCAGGGCTGTTGGATGCCGGATATTTGTGGAAACTCGGGGTCTTGACGATATACTCCAACAAGCGGCGCACGTTGCGGTCCACATCGGCGATGTTGAGCTGTCCGCTCCTCACGCCCTCGACAATCTCCTTGATTTGCTCAGGCTGACCGGGTTCCATCAGGTCGTCGCCAGCTTTCACCTCATCGATGGTGCGCAGTCCCTTGCGGATGCCTATCCAGTCGGTCATCACGATGCCCTTGAATCCCCAGTCGTCGCGCAGCACCTTGGTGAGCAGGTCGTGGCTGCCCTGGGCGAAGATGCCGTTCACCTTGTTGTATGATGCCATGACGGTCCAAGGGTCGCTCTCGCGCACGGCAATCTCAAAACCCTTCAGGTAGAGTTCGCGTGCGGCGCGTGCCGACACCTGTTCGTCGACACTGGTGCGCTCGGTCTCCTGCGAGTTGATGGCGTAGTGCTTGGCGCTCACGCCTACGCCCTGACTCTGCACGCCCTTGATATAGGCGGCTGCTATCTTGCCTGTGACCAACGGGTCCTCGCTGTAGTACTCAAAATTGCGCCCGCACAGCGGGTTGCGGTGCAGGTTCATGCCAGGACCGAGGAGCACATCGCAGCGGTATTCCTTCGTCTCGTTTCCGATGGCGGCTCCCACCTCACCCACGAGGCTGGTGTTCCATGTGGCAGCCAGACAGGAGCCGATGGGAAATCCCGTGGCGTAATAGGTGTGGCTGTCGCCCTCTCGGATGGGGTCGATGCGCACACCGGCAGGGCCATCGGTGAGAACGGTGGCGGGGATGCCGAGCCGTGGTATTTCTGCAGTCGTGCCTGCAGCGCCCGCTACCAACCGCGCCTCACCGCCTACGACGGCAGTGCTGCTGAAGAAGTTGTTGGCGCCGCCCACAAGCAGTTTGGCTTTTTCCTCAAGTGTCATGGCAGCAAGCACCTCGTCGATATTGTCGGGTCTCAGCTGCGGAGCGTTCTGTGCATTCATTGTGGTTGCGATTAGTGTGGCCGCGAGGACCAATTTGATGGAATTCATATTTTTAAGGAGTTTAGGAGTTTAGACATATGAATTTTTTAAGGAGTTTAGGAGTCTAGGAGTTTAGGAGTTTAGACATATGCATTTTGGGGTAGGAGTTTGGGAGTTTAGACAAATGATTACTAACGTGGTATCAATCCTTCATCCTTCATCTTTCATCTTTCATCCATTTTGGGAGTTTAGACATATGATTACTAACGTGGTATCAATCCTTCATCCTTCATCCATTTTGGGAGTTTAGACATATGATTACTAACGTGGTATCAATCCTTCATCCTTCATCCTTCATCTTTCATCCGTTTTAGTTTCATCTTTCATCCATTTTGGGAGTTTAGACATATGATTACCAACGTGGTATCAATCCTTCATCCTTCATCCTTCATCTTTCATCCGTTTTAGGAGTTTAGACATATGATTGTTTTTGGGGTGAAAAACATCTGTGATGTCTGTCGGTGCAAAAATAATCATTTTTTGTAGAACAGACAATAATACAATTCAACTTTATTCGCTATGCCCATCAGCAAGCGGTCTCAGGTTGAGAGTAGTTAAGCCATATGATTTTTTACTCCACTTTCGACCAAGTTGAATGAAGTATTCTTTTGGAGGAAAACAAAAACTTCGTATTTTTGGCAAGTCCGATTTTTTAATGTATCTTTGCACCGAAATGGCTACTTGCCTGACAACACGAGCAAACTGATTGGAAATTATGAACGACGACAACAAGAAAGACGACGAGATACTGGAAAACGAGCTACCGGAAAACGACGAGACAAAAAACGACAGTTCAGAACCTCAGTCTGATGAATCTGGTGAGTCCGACCAGTCTGACATGTCCGATGGGTCCGACTTGTCTGACGAGGATGATGAGCTGACGGAAGACGAGCACAGTGACTACAAGCCCGTCAACCGCTTCGATGCCTCTGTGGTGCACCACCTCAGTGGCATGTATCAGAATTGGTTCCTCGACTATGCCTCCTATGTCATCCTGGAGCGAGCCGTGCCTCAGATTGACGACGGACTGAAACCTGTGCAGCGCCGCATCCTCCATTCGATGAAGCGCATGGACGACGGCAGGTTCAACAAGGTGGCCAACATCGTCGGGCACACCATGCAGTTCCATCCCCACGGCGATGCCTCCATCGGCGACGCCTTGGTGCAGATAGGACAGAAAGACTTGTTGGTCGACACTCAGGGCAACTGGGGCAACATCCTCACTGGTGACCGCGCTGCAGCACCTCGATATATCGAGGCAAAACTGTCGAAGTTTGCCCTCGAGACCGTCTTCAACCCCAAGACCACCGAATGGCAGATGAGTTACGACGGGCGCAACAAAGAGCCCATCGCACTGCCCGTGAAGTTCCCGCTCCTTCTGGCGCAGGGCACCGAGGGCATCGCCGTGGGACTTACCTCTAAAATTCTGCCCCACAACTTCTGCGAACTCTGCCAGGCAGCCATCAGTTACCTGCGCGGTGAGGAGTTCCAACTCTTCCCCGACTTCCCCACGGGCGGTTCCATCGACGTGAGTCGCTACAACGACGGACAGCGCGGAGGAGGACTCCGAGTGAGGGCAAAAATCGAGAAACTCGACACCAAGACACTCGCCATCCGCGAGATACCCTACAGCAAGACCACCACGACACTCATCGAGTCCATCCTCAAAGCCATCGAGAAAAACAAAATCAAGGTGAAGAAGGTGGATGACAACACCGCCGCCGAGGTGGAGATTCTCGTACACCTCGCTCCTGGCGTGTCGTCGGACAAGACCATCGATGCCCTCTACGCTTTTACCGACTGCGAAATCAACATCTCACCCAACTGCTGCGTCATCGTAAACAAACGGCCGGAATTCCTCACCGTCAGTGACCTGCTGCGTCACTCCGCCGACCATACCAAGGACCTGCTGAGGCAGGAACTGGAGATACGCAAGGGCGAACTGCTTGAGCAACTCCACTTCGCCTCGCTGGAGAAAATCTTCATCGAGGAGCGCATCTACAAGGGAAAGCCCTTCGAGAACGCACCCGACATGGATGCCGCCTGCGAGTATGTCGATGAGCGTCTCACCCCCTATTATCCCCAACTTATCCGCGAGGTGACCAAGGATGACATCCTCCGCCTCATGGAAATCAAGATGCAGCGCATCCTCAAGTTCAACAAGGACAAGGCAGATGACCTCATCTTGCGCATCAAGGAGGAAATCGAACAGATAGACTACGACCTCAACCACCTTGTCGACTACACCGTGAAGTGGTTTGAGCATATCCTTGAGAAATATGGCGCCAACCATCCACGCCTCACTGAGATTCGCAATTTCGACACCATCGTGGCATCGAAAGTGGTGGAAGCCAACCAGAAGTTGTATATCAATCGTACCGACGGGTTCATCGGCACGGGACTCAAGAAAGACGAGTTCGTGTGCAACTGCTCCGACATCGACGACATCATCGTCTTCTACCGTGACGGTAAGTACAAGGTGGTGAAGGTGGCGGAGAAAATCTTTGTGGGAAAGAACATCCTGCACGTGCAGGTGTTCAAGAAAAACGACAGCCGCACCATCTACAACGTGGTCTACCGCGACGGTAAGCGTGGCAGTTACTACATGAAGCGTTTCAATGTCACCAGCCTCGCCCGCGACAAGGAGTACGACCTCACACAAGGAACGCTGGGTTCGCGTGTCGTCTATTTCACTTGCAACCCCAACGGTGAGGCGGAGGTTATCAAGGTGACGCTTGAGCCCAATCCCAAAATCAAGAAATTGTTCCTCGAGCGCGACTTCTCCGAGATACTCATCAAGGGGCGTGGCAGCAAGGGCAACCTTCTCACCAAATACCCCATCCACCGCATCGCGCTCAAGAGCCACGGACACAGTACCTTAGGAGGCCGCAAGGTGTGGTGGGACCCCGATGTGAAACGCCTCAATTACGACGAGCACGGCACTTACCTCGGGGAGTTCAACGAGGAGGACTCCGTTCTCGTCATCCTCGAGGGCGGCGATTTCTACATCAGCACCTTCGACAGCAACAACCACTATGAGGACAATGTGCGCATGGTGGAGAAATGGAAACCGGAGAAGGTGTGGACCGCCCTGCTCTTCGATGCCGACCAACAGGGATTCCTCTATCTCAAACGCTTTAAGATGGAGGCGACCAAGCGCAGGCAGAACTACCTGGGCGAAAATCCCGAAAACCGCGAGGTGCTACTCACCGACCAACCTTTCCCACGCCTGCAGGTGAACTATGGCGGCAGCGATGCCGGGCGCGAGCCCCTCGTCATCGAGGCGGATGAGTTCATCGCCGTAAAGGGCTTCAAGGCACGCGGCAAGCGCATCACCACCTTGGCGGTGGACTCGGTGGAGATGCTCGAACCCACCAAGGTGCCGGAACCAGAGGAGAATGAGGAGGCACCCGAGACAGAGGAAGAGCCAGAGAACCTCGACCCCGACAAGGACAAAACCGAGCAGCAGATCATCACCGAACTCACCGGACAGCAATTCCTACAATTCAAAGACGATGACGAATAACGCACGAAAGAGACACCTGTCCATCTTGTCTGCCCTCCTGTTGATGGCGGCATGGCTGACTCCGACACCGATGTCAGCCCAAGAACTGACAGACAACAGCAAGGAGGTCGTCAATGTGCAGATGGTCAGTTTGGGCTATGTCAACCTTCTCGATACCTACCTCTCACCAGAGAAATACACGGGTTTCGACTTCCGCTACATCTCACATACCACACGCTACACTCCCGGTAAGCATTGGGCGCGGCGCATCGTCCATTATGGCGATATTGCAACAGGCAATGACCGCAACGAGAAGGGTAGTCTCATGCAGGGACTCTATACCCTTGACATTGCTTTCGTCAGGCAATACGACCTCATGGGTGGACGGCTGCATCTGCAGGCTGGCGGTATGACCGACTTCAATATCGGAGGGGTGTACAACTCACGAAACCAGAACAACCCGGCACAGCTGAGGCTGTCTATGCAGGTGGGGCCGACGGCCACCGCACGCTACGACTTCAGTCTCTTTCGCAAACCGTTTACACTCAGTTATGAGTTGGCGGCACCTCTCATCGGACTGATGTTAAGTCCCAACTACGGACAGTCGTACTATGAGATTTTCTCACGTGGCAACTACGAACACAACGCTGTGGTGACCACACCTTTCAATTCTCCGTCGCTGCGCCATATGCTCACACTCGATTTCCCGCTATGGCACGCACATATGCGCATAGGCTATCTGGGCGACATCCAGCAGGCGAAGGCCAACAACCTCAAACAGCATGCCTATACCCACGCCCTGGTCATCGGCTTTGTGAGGAATCTGAAAATAACGTATAAATGATTGTTGAAGATTGAAAATCCCAACTCCCAAATGATGAACAAAATATCAATGCTTAAAAGAATTTGGTCCATAGGGGCAATCATTTGTATGCTTGCCACCTTCAGCGGTTGCATCGACGAGGAGGAGGTGGCAGATACGCCAAAAGGCAACTTCGAGGCACTTTGGCGCATCATCGACGAGCACTATTGCTTCCTCGAGGAGAAGAAGGCAGCCTACGGACTCGACTGGAACGAGGTGCATGCACGATATGCGCCACAGGTGGACGATGACATGACCGACCCGCAACTTTTCGAGGTGCTGCGCAATATGCTTGCCGAACTGCGCGACGGGCACGTCAATATCTACACCTCTTTTGATATCGCGCGCGAGTGGAGTTGGCAGGAGGACTACCCGAGCAACGTGAGCGACACCCTGCTGCGGCGCTACCTTGGCACCAACTACAAGATGAGCAATGGCTTCCAATACCGTGTGCTCGACGACAATATCGGCTATGTGCGCTATGAAAGTTTCGGCAACGAAATAGGAGAGGGCAATCTTGATGATATGTTCACCTTACTCGCACCATGCCGCAAACTTATCCTCGACATCCGCAGCAACGGAGGCGGACTCATCACGTCGGCGGAACAACTGGCAGCACGGTTCACCAACGAGGAACTGTTGGTGGGATACATACAACACAAGACGGGACCTGGACATAACGAATTCTCAAAGATGGAGGAGCAGCGGCTGAAGCCATCAAAGGGAGTGAGATGGCAGAAACCCGTGGTGGTGCTTACCAACCGTGGGGTGTTCAGCGCTGCCAATGAGTTTGTGAAATACATGAAATGCTGCCCGCAGGCTACCATTATCGGCGACCGCACTGGCGGTGGGGCAGGGATGCCCTTCTCCAGTCAGTTGCCCTGCGGATGGAGTGTCCGCTTCTCTGCCTGTCCTATGTACGACCGCGACAAGCGGAGCACGGAGTCCGGTATCGACCCCGACCAGTTCGTCTCCCTCACAGACGCCGACTTCGCCCGTGGTCTCGACACCATCATCGAGGCAGCACGGAAATAAAAACTCCTAAACTCCTAAAATGGATGAAGGATGAAAGATGAAGGATGAAGGATTGATACCACGTTAGTAATCATATGTCTAAACTCCTAAAACGGATGAAAGATGAAGGATGAAGGATGAAAGATTGATACCACGTTGGTAATCATTTGTCTAAACTCCTAAAATGGATGAAAGATGAAGGATTGATACCACGTTAGTAATCATATGTCTAAACTCCTAAAACGGATGAAGGATGAAAGATGAAGGATGAAGGATTGATACCACGTTAGTAATCATATGTCTAAACTCCTAAACTTCTAGACTCCTAAACTCCTAAAAAAAGAAGTCATATGTCTAAACTCCTAAACTCCTAGACTCCTAAACTCCTTAAAAAAATCATATGTCTAAACTCCTAAACTCCTAAAAAATAGAGTACATTCTCTATTTTTATACGTCTTTTATCTAATCTTACCTAAAATAGATTCTTAACTAAACAAATCAAACATGAAGAAAACTATGAAAACCTTCTGGGCTTTTGGCCTAGTGGCATTGATGTCTGTTCCCACCACGGTGTGGGCCGACAATGTGGCACTGACCAGTGAACCTGCCGCAGTGCAGCAGGCGAAAGCAATTAAAGGAAATGTAGTGGACGAGAACGGTGAACCCATGGTGGGCGTCACCGTGAAAATCGTCGGCGTGAACGGAGGTGCCGTCACCGACCTCGACGGCAATTTCACCGTCACGGGCGCTGAGGGCAGGCAGCTCCAACTCTCTTACACAGGCTACAAGACACAGACCGTCAGTGCCAGCCAAGGCATGAGAATCGTCATGGAACCCGATGTGATGGGTCTCGACGATGTGGTGGTCATCGGCTATGGTACGATGAAGAAACGTGACCTCACAGGAAGTGTGGCTTCCGTGAAAAGCGAAGAGATTACCAAGGTGCCTACGGTCAACGTGATGGAGGCCATCCAGGGCCAAGTCGCAGGCTTCGACATCACCCGCACCACCGGTGAACTCGGCAATCACCTGAGCATGACACTCCGCGGCAACCGCTCCATCTATGGCAACAATGAACCGCTCTTCATCATCGACGGCATGGAAGGTTCGTTCGATGCCATCAACCCCAACGACATCGAGTCGGTGGAGGTGCTTAAGGACGCTTCATCTACCGCTATCTACGGTTCGGCTGGTGCCAACGGTGTCATCCTCATCACCACCAAGAACGCACAGAAAGGCAAGTTCCAGGTCAACCTCGATGCCTACTATGGCATCAACAAGGCCACTTCCTTCCCGGAAATCAACACTGGCGACGACTACATCAACTTCCGTCGTGAGGCTGCCAGGACAGCAGGACAGTGGAACTCACCCTCCGACGACCAGAATGTCTTCCCCGCATACCTGTGGGGACTTATCCAGAACAACCAATGGGTAGACTGGTTCGACCTCGCCACACAGACGGGAAGCACACAGAACTACAACCTGTCGACCAGTTATTCCAACGACAAGGTGAGCAGCTATTTCTCACTCGGCTACAACAATACCAAGGGCATCATCCGCGATGAGCAGATGAAACGCTACTCGGCACGTGCCAAGGTGGACTTCACACCCAACCGCTACCTCACCTACGGACTCAACCTCTATGCACTCTACCAGAACTACGACCACATGAACGGACGTATCTGGAACCGCATCATCTGCACCCCGCCACTCGGCACCCCCTATGATGAGGACGGCAACATGGTGCTCTATCCCGTGGGTGGCAACACCGCAGATATCAACCCGTTGGCTGACCTCAATTCGGGTGAGTATGTGAACAACAGCAAGAACCTCACCGTCATGCCGCAGGCATACGCAGAAATCAGACCCATCGACGGACTGTCCTTCAAGACCATCCTCGGCGGTACGCTGCGCAACGTCGCTCAGGGTATCTTCATCGGCAATAAGTCGTTCAACGGCCTCGCCACAGGGTCGGAGGCTTCCACTCCCAACACGTTCACCTACAACTACCAGTGGCAGAATATCCTGACCTACAACCTCAATCTCAACGATATCCATAACTTCGTCTTCACAGGCATCACCGACTGGCAGAAGAACCGCCGTCAGTACAGCATGGCAAAGGGTTTCAACTTCGATGAGAACAGTTATTCCTACCTCAACCTCGGTGCAGGAACAGGTACTCCGCAGGTGGCTTCCAGTTATGTGCAGAGCCAGACGATGAGTTATGCGCTCCGTCTCAACTACAGCCTGCTCAACCGCTACCTCTTCACCCTCAGCGGCAGATGGGATGGCTCGTCAATGCTCGCCGATGGCAAGAAATGGGACTTCTTCCCTGCTGCAGCCTTCGCATGGCGCATCAGCGACGAGGCTTTCATGGAGTCGACACGCGACTGGCTATCCAACCTCAAGCTGCGTCTCAGCTATGGTGTGACAGGTAACGCCGGCGCCGCTGAGTATGCCACCCTCGACTTCTCACGCACAGGCAACATCGGATTCCAGGATGTCAGCCAGCCCTACAGCGGCTATTCGCAGAACATCGCCAACCTCGACCTCGGATGGGAGAAGTCGACGATGATTGATGTGGGTCTCGACGTCGGTCTCTTCAACGGCCGTTTGGAGATTGTGGCAGATTACTACAAGACCACAACCAAGGACCTGCTCTTCCAGAAGAGCCTGCCCTATGCCGATGGTGGATATGGCAGCAGCTCGTTCAAAATCTGGTCTAATGTGGGCAAAACCAAGAACACTGGTTTCGAACTTGCCATCAACAGCCGCAATATCATCACCAAGGACTTCACCTGGACCACCGCACTGACATTTGCCACCAACAAGGAAGAGGTGGTAAAGACCACTAGCGACAAACCGCTGCAGTTCGGTGACTTCTACCTCATCGAGGGTGAACCGGTTCACACCTATTACCTCTACAAGTACTTGGGCATCTGGGGCACTGCCGAGGAGGCTGAGGCAGCCAAGTATGGTGCCAAACCCGGACAGATTCATGTGGCAGACAAGCCTGGTGAGGACGGAACCGTCGACGGTAAGATCAATGCTGATGACTACTATGTCATCGGACACCTCGACCCCACCTGGTCGGCTGGCATGCTCAACACATTCACCTTCAAGGGCTTCGACTTGAGCGTACAGCTCATCGCACGCTGGGGATGGAAGTTCCGCAGCGGCCTCACCGGATGGTACCGCATGAATGGTCTCTCACCATCACCCACCATCTGCGACTATTGGACACCAGAGAACCAAAACGCACGTTATCCGAGACCTGATATGAACGGCAACCTCGACCCCTATCAGGACAACGGCACCTCGTCGCTCAACTACTTCGACGGCTCATACATCAAGGTAAAGAACATCACCTTGGGCTACACGCTGCCTAAGTCGCTGCTCAAATCACTGTTCATCAGTAAGTTGCGTATCTATGCTACCGCCAACAACCCCTTCATCTTCGCCAAGGACAAGTATGCAAGGCACTATGACTTGGAGAAGGGCGGTGATGACGATGACGCACCGCTGACCAAGCAGTTCGTATTTGGTGTCAATCTTACTTTCTAACCTAAAACCAGACTATCATTATGAAACGTACATTTATATATATGGCTGTCGCAGCATGCGCAGTGCTTGCGACCATCAGCAGCTGCAGTCTGGACGAGGAAAACCCCTCTGCCATTTCCACCGACCAGGAGTGGTCTACTGCCAGCGGATATGAGAAGCTGGTCAACGGCTGCTATTTCGACCTCGTGCGCATCGTCTACGGACAGGCTGAGGATACCTATATTATCTCTTCTGAGGCGGGCACCGACATCTGGCAGGATGTCAGGGGCGGGTCCAACGGCAATTGGAGCCGTGCGCTCATCTACTCCAACGACTTCGGCGCAAATACCTCCATGTTCCAGGAGGCTTACAGCGGATTCTACGGCTGTCTGAGCCAGTGCAATGCCGCTATCGCCTATGCCGATAAGGTGAAGGGACTGAGTGATGATGCCAAGAACGCCCTCGTGGCTGAGGCACACTTCATTCGTGCCCATGTGCTCTTCAATATCGTGGAGTTCTGGGGTGGTAAGTTCCTGCCCACCGAACCCGTGACGAGTCCTATCACAAGTCTGCCGATGAGCAAGGTCAACGACTTCTATGACGTCATTCTTGCCGACCTCGAGTTTGCGAAGAAATACCTACCCGTCAGTCAGGCCGTAAGGGGCCATGTCACCCGTGCTGCTGCCTACCACCTCTATGCCAAGGCAGCACTGACCTATGCCTCCTACACCGACGGACTGGGTTACTGTGATGCCATCAGCGACGGCAGGAAGAACGAACTGCTCAACGCCGCCAAAGAGTCGGCTGACTACCTGATCAACAATGCCGCCTCACTCGGTGTGAAACTCTACAGCGACATCGACGAGGTGTTTGATGAGAAAAACAACAAGACCAACGAGGAGGCGCTCTTCATCGTCACACACAGTTCCATACAGTCGCTCAACCCGCGTGGCAACTACTACAACCGCGCATGGAAGCACTGGGATTCCTACAACAATGCAAGTGATGGTGTGGGACTGGCTGGCATGGAGCCGACCTACAATCCCGTGAAGACAGTCAATGGTGATGAGTACAGACTCGCCAAGGGCAACTGCTATATGACTCCGTCGAAGTATATGTTTGACCTCTATGGTGAGAAGGATGGCCGCTATAAGGCTTTCTTCATCGACACTTGGTATGTCAACAAGGCTAACGATGGCAACCAGTATAAGTGGACGGCAGCCGATGCCACCCGCTTCGGACTGAGTGACGCGCGTGTGGGCAATGCCGCTTTCAACATCGATAAAGGCGACACCGCCGTGTATATCGCACGTGGAAAGCACTACACACAGGCACAGCGTGATGCTATCCGCTACGGTGTCTACAACCTGGAGGACAATTTCGCCGACCCTGCCAACCCGAAGAAGTTCTTCCCCTCGTTGAAGAAGAATCTCTGCACCAACTTGTTCTGCGGCACCAACGCATCGAAGCCCTACTCTTCTGCCGACTGCATCGTCTACCGTCTGGGTGAGACCTACCTTCTCTCGGCTGAGATTTACTGGCGCCTGGGTGACACCAATTCTGCTGCCAACCGTGTGAACACCATCCGCAACCGTGCCTGCATCGGTCACGACCACAGCATGGATGTGGCTTCATCACAGATTAATGCCGACTTCCTCCTTGATGAATATGCCCGTGAGATGATTGGCGAATGGAACCGCTGGCAGACATTGAAGCGTTTCCGCCTCCTCCTCGAGCGTCTGGCGCTCAACCCGCAGATTAAGAACAAGAAGAAGGAGTTCTACTTCCGTCCGGTCATGCAGACTGAGCTCAACCTCGTCGACAATGCCGATGAGTATCAGAACGAAGGGTATTAAAGATTAAAGATGAAGGATGAAAGATGAAAAATTAAGATGAAAGATTAGGGATTTTTCATTCCATCGCATCAAGTAGAATAAAGGCAGCCCAATAGTGGGAGTCGGCATAGACCTTCCGTGGGGCTGCCTTTTTGGCTCTCTTCGCTCTTGACGAGATGGCACGGCGGTTTTTGCGGCGGTTGTTGTCTTCTACGTCCATGTTGCGCAAGTCATGCTGCGCCTTGCTGAAGGCATCGTGCTTGCTCATGCCTTGTGTCAGGTTGTGATAGAAGAAGGTCATGAGCTGACGGGTGGCTTTGTCGTCTACTTTCCAAAGGCTCATGAGCAGACAACCGGCACCCGCTTTCTTGAAGCCACGCTGCAGTCCGAAGACTCCGTCGCCGGTCACCTTGCCCAGTCCTGTCTGACATGCCGACAATACGAGCATGTCAAGGCCGCGGAGGTCGAGCACAGAGATTTCCTTTGCCGTGAGGATGCCGTCGTCGTGCTGGTCATCTACCTGTTTGCCCGTCAGCGCGTGGTTGGCACCGGCGAAGAGCAGACCCGAACGGGTGAGGGCTTGGTCGGCATCGTCGAGATTGCCATACATCGACAGGAACTGCAGTTTCTCGTCCATATTGCCCTCACGTATCTCTTGGTCCGTCCAATAGAAACCATGTGTGGCAATGTGCAGGATGTCGGGAGCATGGCCTGAGAGGCTTTTCATGGCTTCCTCTGAAGCATGGCTGCCGAGATGGAGGTTGACGTGGATATTGTCTTCCATAAGGCATTGGTCGATTTCCTCTGCTTCTTTCCTTGTGCCGGGAAGATATTTGGCGGCTTTTTCCTTCGTCTTTTTTGCAGAGGATTTTCCGTCGCCCTGTGCCGCTGAGGTGTCGTAGGTGACACCTCCGAAAATCTCTGCTCTGTCGGGTTTCCGTCTGTTGTTTCCTTTCTCCAAGGCCAGTTCGCGTGTGGAGGATAGCCGGTAGAGGTTCCAGCGGTCGGCTACAAATCCTTCTTCCTCCCAATTGGGAAGCGATTCGATGCCTATGTTGTATAGTTCACCTGCAGGGGCGAAAAACACCCTCTTTGTCCGTTCCAGATATCCGCTGAGGGGTGCCCATACCTGTTGGGAGAGTCGGCGGGTGGTATAGAGGTCTTTGGCAGGGATACTGCTGAGTTGGGCTTGTGTCATTAGTGGAACCAAAGTGGGATGGTTCTGTCCGGGAGATACGACGAGGGCAGCGTATGCCACCTCATTGGCTTCGTTTTTGTAGGTCACAAACTCGATGGCGATGTCGTTGGGGGAGAGATGGCGGGCAACTTGCTGCCAGTCGATGCGCAGTGACTTGGTGTAGTTGCCGTAAGTTTTCGAGCGCTTCACCAACCTTCGTTCCTGTCGGGTGATGATACGTTGCAGGGAGTCGGTGTTGATGGTGCGCTGTGCCTTGGGTGTCTCATATGCCTTAATCAGCAAGGCTCGGTTGGTTTGCAGTTGTTGGTAGGCAGTGACGAGGGTGGAGTCGCCGCTTTCCATGAGTAGGTTGGCCATCTCTATCTCGCTGTTCAGCAGCAGTCCCTTGGCAAGCAGCGTGCTGTTGTAAGCGCAGGTCACCATTTTTTCCGTGGGGTGCTTGGCTGCCAGTTGGAGGACCATGTTGGTGAACCATGACTTCATGCGCATCCAGAACATGTTTCGTTCGTTGGCTGTCATGTCGGCAAAGGAACTGAGGATGAAGTTGGTGTATTTCTCCGTGGCGCGCCAGGCATAGACGTTGGCTGAGTCGGCTTGTCCGTTGGCGGAGAAATATGATGCCATCTTACAAAGCGACCAGGCATATGATGGATGTTCTTCGCCTAAGACTTCGCGTCGCAGCGCAAGAACCTCTGCTCCATATCTCACGGCTTCGGCATGGTTGCCGAGGCGGTGGTGATAGGCGGCCAAATTGGCCATAGACTCGGCGTATTCGGGATGTTTTTCTCCCAGTGTCGTGCGGCGTATCTTCAGTGCCTCGCTGCCACGGCGCATCGCTTCGGCGATGTTGCCCTGCTGCTCATAGAAGTCAGCCAGATTGCTCAGGGCGGTGGCATAGTCGGGATGCTGCTTGCCGTAGATTTGCTCACGCAGTGCAAGAGCCTCACTTTCTATTTCGATGGCTTTGTCGTATTCTTTAAGAAAATAATGATATTTTGCCAAGTTGTTGAGCGACTCTGCGTAGTCGGGATGTTGCCGGCCGAGGACGCGCTCACGGATGGCGCGTGCCTCTTCGCCAGTGCTCAATGCCTCAGCATAGTTGCCTGTACGTGAGAAATAACCTGCCAGGTTGCTCAGAGCCTGGGCGTAGTCTGCATTTTCCTTGCCACTGATGGCCTCTATCGTCTCCAATGCCTTCCTTCCCAATCTTACGGCATCAATATAGTTGCCTAAATAGGATTGGTATTTGGCTACGTTGTTGAGTGAGTGGGCATAGTCGATATGGTTCTCACCGAGAATTTCCCTGCGGATGTTCATCGCCTCAGTGCCCAAGCTCAGTGCGGTGTCATAATTGCCCGCCCTTGAGCAATAGCCAGCCTGGTTGGAGAGCAGGCGGGCATAGGTGGCATTGTCACGGCCCAGTTGGGCTGCGACAATGTCGATGGCCTGCTGTCCTAACAGGATGGCGTCGGCAGCCTTTCCTGTGTGTGACAGGGTTTTTGCCTGTGCGTCCAAACTGTCAGCTCGTGCCAGCAATGTTTTGTCTTGCGCATCAAGATGGCATGTGGACAGCAGGAAAATGGTCAGAAGCGTGAAGAGTCTCATCGGTTCAGCAGCATGGTTTTACTCCAACCCCAATTTGTTAATCAGGTCTTTCGACATGTAGGTGGCTGGGGCTTTGAGGGTGGTGATGACCCATGACTTGGTGATTTCATCCCATTTCTGGTTGGAGACCACTTGCCAACTTTGTTCCACGATGCCCATCTCGCGGTTTTTCTTCGCCATCTCCTTGCGGCGCTTGTAGTCGGCTCTCCAGTTGGCTCGGTATTGGTCGGTCACATCGCAGCTCTCTTTGATGCTCACGGTCAGTTTGTACTCACCCGTTCCCCAACAGTCCTTGAAATTGTCTTTCTCGTCGCGGTAACCCATGTAGGAGCGGGGCACGATGAAGCATTCACCCATCACATGGTATTTGGGTGTCTCTCCCTCATGGCGCACATAGCGTAGGAATCCGTTGCTGTCGAGCAGTTGCTCATCTACGGGGATGTTGATGGTGAATGAGCCCAGTTCCTGGTTTTTCTGCAGCTGCACGATTTCGTTCATCCACGACGAGGTGATGGTGATGTCCATTCTCAGGTTGAAGTTCTTGCGCTCCTCAAATGAATAGGGGATGTTGAGTTCGGTGTTGTTGGGCAGGTTGGAGTGCTTGGGACTTAGAATGAGCGTGTCGAGCACCAGTTCATATTTTGAGTGGTTGATGATGCGGTAGAGTTTGTCGCGGTTGATGTGACAGGAGATATAAAACATGGTGTCGGGACCCTCCATCCTGAGGCACCCTATGCCGTCGAACCGCATTCCTTTCGGATCCATGGCGCCGTCAAAGGACGTGTCGTCGTAGAAGTCGCTCAGTTCTGAGACGGAATTGATGACAGTCTGGTAGACATTTTCTTTTTTGATGGCCTCTTCCCATTCTTTCTTCATTCTTGACCGCTTGGTAATCAATGAGCCGATGGCATTCACACCAAGGTCGAAGAATGATGTGATATACCCCGATGCCAATCCTTTCATCGAACCGGCGGTTGCAGAGAAGATGTCACCCAGATAGCCGCGTGAGGTGTCGCGCTCGTCATTGAGTTTGCTGATGGCATTGGCCAGTTCGTCATTGGTGTAGACAAACGTCTTGTATTCCACTTGCTGGGCAGAGACGTACAGCGTAGTCAGAGAAAAAACTAATAAAAACAGGTGTTTCATTATTGTAATAGTTGATTTTTGGAGTTTAGGAGTTTTGGAGTTTAGACAAATGTTTTCTTTTGGGGAGTCTAGGAGTTTAGGAGTCTAAGAGTTTAGACATATGACTTCTTTTTTAGGAGTTTAGGAGTCTAGGAGTTTAGGAGTTTAGACATATGAATCTTTTTGAGGAGTTTAGGAGTTTAGGAGTCTAGGAGCTTAGACATATGATTACTATCGTGGTATCAATCCTTCATCTTTCATCTTTCATCCATTTTGGGAGTTTAGGAGTCGTTCGGTCGGATTTGCAATCCGACCGCCCTTGAATATCAGGATTTTTAATCCGAGAAAAATTATTTCTCTTCCAAGAGGTCGGGGCGCAGCCTGCGGGTGCGTTCCAGACTTTGTTCTATCTCCCAGTCCTTGATTTTCCCCTCGTTGCCACTGAGTAGGATGTCGGGCACACGCCATCCCTTGTATTCTGCCGGTCGGGTGTAGATAGGGGCGGAGAGCAACCCGTCCTGGAAACAGTCGGAGAGGGCGCTTTGGTCATCACTGATGACTCCCGGCACGAGCCGTATGATGGCGTCCGCCATGACGGCTGCTGCCAGTTCGCCACCGGTGAGCACATAGTCACCGATGGATATCTCACGGGTGATGAGGTGGTCGCGGATGCGTTGGTCGATGCCTTTGTAGTGTCCGCAGAGGATGATGATATTGCCGAGCATCGACAGGTCGTTGGCCACCTGTTGGGTGAACTGCTCGCCGTCGGGTGAGGTGAAGATGACCTCGTCGTATTCGCGTTCTGCCTTGAGTGCGGAAATCGCTCTGTCGATGGGCTCGCACTGCATCACCATGCCAGCGAATCCTCCATATGGGTAGTCGTCGACACGGCGCCACTTGTCGGTGGTATAGTCGCGCAGGTTGTGAAGGTGGATTTCTGCCAGTCCCTTTTTCTGCGCACGTGCCAGAATGGATTCGTGGACGAAGCCCTCGAGCATTTCAGGCAAAACGGTGATGATGTCTATTCTCATTGTTGTTTTTTTATTTTCTCTGTGGTGGTTTTCAACCGTCCTTTCTCCAAATATACCTTGGTACGACGGGTAGGGGAGAGTTTGATGGTCTTTGTGTAGGTCTTGCCGTCGGCGATGATGTTGGCAGTGACAGCATTTTTTCGGTCAGTTTGCAGCCACATGGCTTGGTTGTCATCAGGCTCTTGCAGAGCGGATACCCCATCCCCTTTGACGAAGCACCTGACGGTCTGCATCAGCACTTCCTCCTTCGCTAAATGTAGGATGGCGGTGGCTTTCCCTTCGTTGATGGTTGTCGTACTTTCGAATACTGGTGCTCCGAGGGGAGTGCTGTTGACAGTGACGGTCGCCTCTGTGGTGTCGCCATCGAAATGGGCAAGCATCAGGTATCTTGTTTGGTCGGGGTCTGCGGCAATGATGCCATTCCATCCCATGGGGAGTTGGGTGGTGAGTCGTTCTGCCTGTTGTGCGAGCATCCGAGTCGTTGTCGCATCGACGCTGCTGTAGTAGATGGCGTTGCGGCTGTCAGCCACGGCACCTTTGCTGAAGGTCCGAGGGGTTGCGTTGTACGACAGGTATGCCTTGGCGGTCATGATGCTGTTGTTGTTGGCACGGTGGCCAAAAGCCATTCCCTTTGTGCCGAGGCTCACCATTCCCACCTCGTCGTCTATGTTCATCCACTCCGTGTTGAAGGTGGAGACTCTGGCGCCGTTGGTGACCTTTGTTCCCTTCTCATGATGCAGTGTGCGCTTGGTGCGGGTCAGTTCATCGACGGATACCGCCATCAGGCAGCCGAGTTCTTGGTTGAGGGTCACGTCTGCGACTGCAGTTACATGGTCGAGGTAGCCTACGGCGTTCCCCTCTGTCGAAAAGAGGGCGAAGCGTTGGTTGAGTGTGCTGTCGTTGGTCAGCAATTCTCCATATACCGTATAGGCATCGCCTTTCAGTTGGTAGCGGCAGTTGGCCACGGGTGCTGCGTTCTTGCGGTGTTCCTTGACGTCATACCATCCGAGGAAGTTGCCCGTGTTGTAGGCGCGGTAGGGTACGATAATCTTGTTCTTGTCCACGCTGTTGGCTGCGAAATAACCTGTGTAGCTCTTCAGTCCCTCACTCCAGGAGAAGGAGGTGAATCGTTGGGGTGTGAATGCCCGCACTATGTTTTGGCAGGGCAGCAACCGTGCCTCGCTATGTGCCTGGCGGAATTCTTCCCATGGGGTAGGGGTGAGCTTTTCCGTACTCCAGATGTGATGCATCAGGTAGGTCATCATCACGCGATGGCCCTGCACACCCATGCGGCGTGCCTGCACGTCGGGGCGCAGCAGCCAACTGCCGTCCTGTGTCGTGCTTTGCCGTGCCTTGATGTATTTATAGGCGAGGTTCTCCAGCATCAGCGCATTGGCATCTCCCATCTGTGTCGCCATGATGGTGTAAGCCGTGATTTGGTCGTATAGGAACATGCTCCAGTCGTTGCCGTTGGGCATCGCCAGTTCTCCATCGGTGAGCGCCAACCAGTTGAGCACATGGTCGGTCACCTCCTGGTTGTTGTGCATCAAAGCATTGGTCTTCCACCGTTCTCCGTGTCCCAGTTCGGTTTGAAACAGGTGCAATGCAAGGGCCGCCTCACCCAGTTCCTGTATCACCACATTCTGATAAGAGGTGTGGAAATAGTCGTGGTTTTGCAGCGTATAGTCTTCATACAGGTTCTGTCCCTTGTAATATTGGGCTATCGTCCCCTCGTGTTCCTTATCTATACGTGTTTGGTTGAGGGAGTCGGTGGGATGACTGTGGCAGTTGATGGCGAAGAGTCGCAGGCGGTCGAACCATTTCGGTGCCAGCGGGTCTTCGGGGAACAGTCCGAGGGCGGCAGCGAGCACGTCTACCTCCCATCCGTTTTCCTCCGCCTTGGTGTCGCCCTTGTAGCCGGTAGGTATGTCGCGCTCCAGTTCGTAGTTGCACTCCGCCTGGAGCATGGCGTGGATGTATCCTTTCTGTGCTTCGCTGAGACGGTCCCACTGGAAGAAGGCAGAATAGGCCACTGACATCGCCCACAGTGAACTTTCCCATACGCGGTCGTTCTTGGAGGTGCTGCCCCACCAGTTGCCGCCCGAGCATTTTTTGAGTTTGTTGGCTTTATGGGTGGAGTAGGCGAAGATGAGCGACTTCATGGCGATGTCGCTGATTTTCTCCCATGTGATGCCACGTGGTGGTTGCAGTCCGGCTGGTTTTGCGTATTTGACAAGGAAGGCGCACAGCATCGATAGGTCGGCATTGGTGCGCACGCCTGCCTCGTTGTTGGCCATGGTGCTCTCGCCCTTGAAGCATCCGCACTCCTCGCCGATGCTGTTGGGCTCATCGCAGGGTTGGAAGTCTGCCACCATGTATTGTCCGAACCTATTGAGCATCCTCAGCAGGTCGTCCATCATCGCTTTCTCCCCGACAAAGTCGGCGGTAATGACTCCCTCGGTGGGAGAGGATACGGCATTCTCCTGTGTCGGCGAGTTGTCGGTCGACTGTCCCTGCATGGGCAGTGTGGTCATGCTCAGCAGCACGACGGTCCAGGTGATGAAGATGTTTCTGATAGTGGTCATTGGGTGCAAAATTACGAATAAACGAGAGAAAAGCCAAAATGAATTGTGTTTTTTCGATATGGTTGTTTGGTTTAGTTAAAAATCATTAAATCTTTCTTCTTCATCAAGAGGTGACCCCTTCAGATATAAAAAATATGTGTACCTTTGCAGTCCGATTATTACAGGGGGTACGCTTAGAGCCCCCATGTGCGGCGTGTTAATAGTCGTGCTTTTGGCCAGGCCCGACGGTTAGTGAATCTCCGTGCAAAGAAAGGTAAACTTGTTTTTTAGTAGAAATTTTAACATTAGAAATGAACACTTTAAGTTACAAGACTGTTTCCGTCAATAGGGAAACAGCTCAGAAAGAGTGGGTCGTTATCGACGCCACCGATCAGGTGGTGGGTCGTCTCTGCTCCAAGGTAGCTAAATTGCTCCGCGGCAAGTACAAGCCCACTTTCACTCCCCACGTAGACTGTGGTGACAACGTGATTATCATCAATGCCGACAAGGTGGTCTTCACCGGCAAGAAAGAGACAGACAAGCTCTACACACGTTATACTGGCTATCCAGGTGGTCAGCGCTTTGAGACTCCTGCCAAGCTCCGCTTGCGCGAGGACGGTTCGGAGCGTATCATTCGTCATGCCGTAAAGGGCATGCTCCCCAAGGGTCCGCTCGGACGTAAACTGCTCGACAACCTCTTTGTCTATCCGGGTACAGAGCACAAGCATGAGGCTCAGAAACCCAAAGCAATTGATATTAACCAGTATAAATAATCACACGAATGGAATATTTATGTAATGCATTAGGCCGTCGTAAGAGTGCTGTGGCACGTGTTTACGTCAGCGATGGAACAGGCAAAATCACCATCAACAAGAAGGACCTCAACGAGTATTTCCCCTCAGCCATCCTTCAGTATGTTGTCAAGCAGCCCCTCGAGTTGCTCAATGTTGCCGACAAATATGATGTCAAGGTCAACCTCGACGGTGGTGGATTCACCGGTCAGAGCCAGGCTCTGAGGCTTGCCATCGCCCGCGCCCTCGTGAAAATCAACGCAGAGGACAAGAAGGCACTCAAGGACCAGGGCTTCCTCACTCGTGACTCCCGTGCAGTGGAGCGCAAAAAGCCAGGTCGTCCCAAGGCACGCGCACGCTTCCAGTTCAGCAAGCGTTAATCCGCGTATCTTCAATCTGTTTAGCATCCAAACTGGCGAGACTCTGCGCAGACCTCTTTGGGGTTTGCTGCACGATTACCCGCTGGCTGGTTAGAAACAACTAAAAGGAAAGTAAACAATTTTTAATAACAAAACAATCATGTCAAGAACAAATTTTGATATGCTGCTGCAGGCTGGCTGCCACTTCGGCCACCTCCGCCGCAAATGGAATCCCGCCATGGAGCCCTATATCTTCATGGAGCGCAATGGTATCCACATCATCGACCTCCACAAGACTGTGGCCAAAATCGACGAAGCCGCTGAGGCTCTCAAGCAGATTGCCAAGTCGGGCAAGAAAATTCTCTTCGTCGCTACTAAAAAACAAGCAAAGGGCATCGTGGCTGAGAAAGCCGCCAGCATCAATATGCCTTACGTCAACGAGCGTTGGCCGGGTGGCATGCTCACCAACTTCCCCACTATCCGCAAGGCTGTGAAGAAGATGGGCAACATCGACAAGCTCATCGCCGACGGTACATTCTCCAACCTCTCGAAGCGCGAGCTCCTGCAGGTGACACGCCAGCGTGCCAAACTGGAGAAGAACCTGGGTTCCATCGTCGACCTCACCCGTCTGCCGTCAGCACTTTTCGTCGTTGACGTCATGAAGGAGAACATCGCTGTGAAGGAAGCCAAGCGTCTCGGCATCCCCGTGTTCGGTATCGTGGACACCAACTCCAACCCCAACGACATCGACTTCGTCATCCCCGCCAACGATGACGCCAAGGACAGCATCGACGTTATCCTGAGCGCTTGCTGCGCCGCCATCGCCGAGGGTCTGGAGGAGCGTAAGGCTGAGAAGGCTGATGAGAAGGCTGCTGCCGAGCAGAGCGAGGAAGCTGCTGATGCAAGGCCCCGCCGCCAGCACCGTGCCCGCAAGGATGAGGCTCCCGCTGCTGTTGAGGAGGCTCCTGCCGCTGAGGAAGAGGAAGCACCTGCTGCAGAGTAATATCAAACATTCAGTTTAACAAAATTAGAACAGACAGATATCATGGCTTACAAACCAAACATGGAAGATATCAAGAAGCTCCGCACTATGACTGGTGCAGGTCTCGCTGACGTGAAGAAAGCACTCGTTGAGGCTGAGGGAGACTTCGACAAGGCAAAGGACTTGCTCCGTGAGCGCGGACTCGCTATCGCCGCCAAGCGCAGTGACCGCGAGACATCCAATGGATGCGTGCTCGTCAAAGTGGTGGACGGCTTCGGCGCCATCATCGCCTTGAAGTGCGAGACCGACTTCGTCGCCAACGGCGCCGACTTCGTCGCACTCACACAGGCTATCCTCGACGCAGCTGTTGAGGCTCGTTGCAAGACTGTTGAGGAAGTGGCTGAACTGACTCTCGCTGACGGACAGAAAGTGGCTGACGCTGTGACCCAGCGCTCGGGCATCACTGGTGAGAAGATGGAACTTGACGGTTACAACTTCATCGAAGGTGACAACATCTACAGCTACAACCACCAGGGCAAGAACATCCTCTGCACCCTCGTCCAGCTCAACAAGGACTATGAGGAGCAGGGTCACAACATCACCCTCCAGGTGGCTTCAATGAACCCCGTCGCCCTCGACGAGGCCAGCGTGCCCCAGTCGGTGAAGGACAACGAGCTGCAGGTCGCCATCCAGAAGACCAAGGAGGAGCAGGTGGAGAAGGCCGTGGAGGCTGCTCTCAAGAAGGCTGGTATCAACCCAAACCTCGTGGACAGCGAAGACCACATCAACTCCAACATCGCCAAGGGATGGCTCTCCGAGGAGGAGGCTGAGAAAGCCCGTGAGATCCGCACCCGCGTGGCTGCCGAGAAGGCTGCCAACCTGCCCGAGCAGATGATTCAGAACATCGCCAAGGGCCGTCTTGCCAAGTTCTTCAAGGAGAACTGCCTTGTCAACCAGGAGTATATCCGTGCTGAGAACAAGGAGAATGTCGCCGCCTATCTGCAGGCTGCAGACAAGGAACTGAAGGTGGTGGCTTTCCGCCGCTTCACCCTCCGCGCCGACTAAAACATCAGCGAAACTACCTATAGAGAGCCAATGGCATGACACCGCTCATGCGTTGGCTCTTTTTTGTTCATCCAATAGGACAGAAACTCAAGGAAGTCATGAAAATCTTTGCCGTCGCATACAACTACGATGCGTACAATAAAGCAGGGGAATCTCCGTTATATATGGGGAAAGAACCCGTCGTGTTCATGAAGGCGGACTCGGCGCTGCTCAAGGGAGGACGCCCGCTGTTTCTCCCCGATGAACTGGGGCGCATCGACTATGAGGCCGAACTGGTGGTGCGCATCTGCCGGTTGGGCAAGGGCATTCCCGAGAGGTTTGCCCACCGTTACTATGATGCTGTAACTTGTGGTGTGGACTTCACCGCCCGCGACCTGCAACAGCGGTTGAGTGCAGAGGGACTTCCATGGGACATCAGCAAGAGTTTCGATGGTGCCGCAGCAGTGGGGGAGTGGGTGCCGTGTGACGGCCTTCCTACCGACGGCATCCCGTTCCGACTTGATGTCAACCACACCACTGTGCAGGTGGGGCATTCGGCAGACATGCGCTGGAGCATCGATGCCCTCATCGCCTATATCAGTCGGTGGTTCACTTTGCGCACGGGCGACCTTATTTTTACCGGGACACCCTCGCCAACGGGACCCGTGCATATCGATGACCATATCACGGGCTACATCGGCGACAAAAAAGTATTGGAGTTCAATGTCAAATAGACGATATAGTCATATCCTCATCACCCTGCTGCTGTTGTGCTGCTGCATGACGGCTGTGGGTCAGCGTTTCTGCAACCTCACTGCCGACGAAGTGAGGATTGACTCTTTCGTGCCCCGTTTTGCCACCTCCATTCCCTTGGGAGAGAATTATGCCGACTCTGTATACACCGTCAGCATCCTCTATCCTGAGTTCATCGACATGACTCCATACAGTCTTAGGAAACTTCAGGCTCTGGGAGCCGATACGCTCTCCTCCTTGCCCGTTATTGAGAGCCGTGTGGTGGTGGAGCGCAAAAAAGGACTTTTGGAGGTGTCGTTTGTTCCCTTCGTCTTCCGTGAGGGAAAACATCGCATTCTCGTCAGTTTCATGCTTGATGTGAAGGCAGCGCCCATCACGGCATCCATGCCGCGCAAGGTGCGCCAGGCAGAGGCTGCCTCCGACCGCTATGCTGCTCATTCGGTGCTCTCCACAGGACGGTGGGCAAAGGTGAGGGTTTCCTCATCGGGCATCTACCAACTCACCGAGGCACTGGCACGACAGGCGGGCTTCTCCAATCTCAGCAAGGTGCGCATCTATGGTTATGGCGGTGCGTTGCAGAACGAGAAACTTGAAGGCAGCGAACTGAAAACCACTGACGACCTCAAGGAGGTGCCAACCTGTATGGTTGGCGGGCGAAGGCTGTTCTACGCACAGGGCCCCGTGACATGGAGCTCGTCATCCACGATGCGCCGCACGCGTAACCCCTATTCCGACTATGGCTATTATTTCATCACCGAGGCGGAGGGAGAACCGCTGACCATCGACAGCATATCCTTCGTCAAGGAGTATTACCCACGTCCTGAACATTACCACACGCTTCATGAGGTGGACAATTTCTCATGGTTTCAAGGAGGGCGCAACCTGTTTGAGAACAGTCCCATCAATGTGGGGGAATCCCGTACCTATACGCTCAACAACCCCAGCGGTGATGAAAGCGGACAGATAGCTGTCGCACTCACGGCGGGAGTCACCACAACGGCGAAGGTGGAACTCAATGGCACAATGCTTGGTTCGCTCTTCATGTCACCGGGGGGATATGACAAGGGGGCAGAGACCATACAGGTGTATAAGGTGTCCAACCTGCATGCCACCGACACCGTCACCATCACCACGCTCAGCGGTGGTCCGGTGCGCCTCGACTATATCGACATTTATACCGCTACGCCTCGTGCCATGACGGCACTGACCTATTCGGGCATCCCCGCTCCGGAGTATGTCTATACCATCACCAATCAGGACCTTCATGGAGACGGATCCGCAGACATGGTCATCATCATTCCCACTTCGCAGAAATTGCTTCCGCAGGCGCAGCGCATCGCACAGATGCATGAGCAGCGCGACAGCATGAGGGTGCGCATCGTCCCTGCCGACGAACTGTTCAATGAGTTCTCGAGCGGCACACCTGACGCCAATGCTTATCGCCGATATCTCAAGATGCTTTACGACAGGGCAGGGAGTGAGGCGGACTTGCCCAAGTACCTGCTGCTCTTCGGCGACGGGTTCTGGGACAACCGCATGCTCACCAGCGACTGCCGCAGTTATTCTCCCGACGACTTCCTCCTCTGCTTCGAGAGCGAAGAGTCGTTCAGTGAAATCTACTGTTATGTCGACGATGGATTCTTCGGACTTTTGGACGACGGCGAGGGTGTCAATCCTGCCTCATCCGACAAGCTCGACCTCGCTGTGGGACGTTTCCCCGTGCACACCATTGCTGACGCTAAGACGCTTACCGACAAGACGGTCAACTATGCCGCTAATGCAGATGCGGGAGCCTGGCAAAACCAGGTCGTCGTGTTGGGCGATGACGGCAATAACAACTCTCACCTGGCGGATGCCGACAACGCTGCCAACCTCATCAACTCGCTCTACCCGGGTTTCCAAATCAAGAAAGTAATCTGGGATGCCTATACACGTGTCACTTCGGCGACAGGCAACACCTATCCCGACTGCACGCGCGACATCAAGCAGATTCAGACAAATGGTGCTCTGCTCATCGACTACTCCGGCCATGGCTCTGCCATCAGCATTTCGCATGAGCGTGTCCTTGTCCTGCAGGACTTCAAGGACTTCACCAACACGCACACACCGCTGTGGATAACAGCGTCGTGCGATATCATGCCCTTTGACATGGCAGAGGAGTGCATCGGCGTGGAGGCATTGCTCAACAAAAAGGGTGGAGCGATGGCATTCTTCGGGACGACACGCACGGTATACCAAAGTTACAATGCCTATCTCAACCGTTCCTACATGAAGCATGTGCTCAATGTGGTGAACGGCAAGCCGGTGAGTATAGGTGAGGCACAACGCCTCGCCAAGAACGAGATGATTACCTCGGGAGAAGACCGCACCACCAACAAATTGCGCTACTCGCTTCTGGGCGACCCCGCCCTTTGTCTGCATGTGCCTACCCTTAGTGCAGTGGTCGACTCCATCAATGGCGTCGCTGTGGGTAGTGCCGACATCACCCTTAAGGCGGGTGCCACCATCAGGGTGAGCGGCCATGTGGAGCGTAATGGTCAGAAAGACGAATCTTTCGACGGACTGATGACAGCCACTGTGCGTGATTCAGAGGAGACCGTCGTCTGCAAGGGGCAGGCAGAGGACTCCAACACCGTTTTTTCCTATAGGGACCGTCCAAATGTCCTCTTCAATGGTTCGGACAACGTCAGCAAAGGCTCGTTCCACTTCACCTTCGCCGTGCCGATGGACATCAACTACACCGATGGTCAGGGACTCATGAACATCTATGCTGTCAACAATGAGCACACGCTCCTGGCGCATGGTGCCTGTGACAAGTTCAAGGTGGGCGGAACCGACGTGTCAAGCAATGACAACATCGGACCGTCTATCTACTGCTACCTCAATACTCCGTCGTTTGCCAATGGAGGCGATGTCAATTCCACACCTTATTTCGTGGCTCAGATTACTGACAAGGACGGTATCAACGCTGCCGGAACGGGTATAGGGCATGACCTGGAACTCATCATCGACAACGAGATGGCGCGCACGTATGTTCTCAATGACCATTTTGCCTTCGACTTCGGCAGTTATACCAGCGGCACGACATATTACAGCATTCCCGAACTGACTCCGGGCAGACACAACCTGCGCTTCAGGGCATGGGACGTGCTCAACAACTCATCGACCGCCGAACTTTCTTTCAACGTGGTCAGCGGACTGCGGCCCACGCTCTTCAGCGTCAGTTGTACCAACAATCCCGCATCCACGTCGACCACCTTCATCATCAACCATGACCGCACCGGAAGCGAGATGGATGTCGAACTCGATATCTATGACCTGAGCGGCAGGCTCCTCTGGCAGCACAATGAGACAGGAGTGTCCACCACGGGAGCGTTCACCATCGACTGGGACCTTACCGTCGATGGCGGACGGAGGTTGCAAACCGGCGTGTATGTATATCGTGTTCGTGTGGCGTGCGACGGCAGTTCGTATGCCTCCAAAGCCAAGAAACTCATCATCGTAGGCAATAAATAAAACATAGGTTCGTTTAATTAAATGTTTAATCACCGTAACCGATCAGCAATGCATATTATCTCCCGACATCTGAGAATATGGGCTGTCCTCTCCATCGCATTCGTCACCACCACAGTGATGGCGCAAAACAAGGAGGACATGTTCAACCCTGTCAACACCTCAGTGACTTCGCAGACCATCGCCCCTGACGCCCGTGCGGCAGGTATGGGTGATGTGGGTGCCGCCACCGACCCCGACGTGGTGTCGCAATATTGGAACCCTGCCAAATACCCCTTCACCATCTCACGAGCCGGTGTGGCACTCAACTACACACCGTGGCTGCGCCAGCTCGTCAGCGATATGGACCTTGCCTACCTCGTGGGTTACTACCGCATCGGCGACTATAGTGCCGTGTCGGGTTCGCTGCGCTATTTCTCGCTTGGTGAGGTGTATACCAGCAGTGCTACAGATGCCACCAACGATATGACCATCAATCCCTATGAGATGTCGCTCGACGTGGCATACTCTCTGATGCTCAGTGAGAAATTCTCTCTCTCGGCAGCGGTGAGGTGGATTTACTCTGACCTAACCTATGATTTCACCGAGGACACCAGTCCGGGTTCGGCATTTGCAGCCGATGTCTCGTGTTACTATCAGAACTATCTCAACATCGGAGCGCGTGAGTGCCAGTTGGGTCTGGGATTCAATGTGAGCAACATCGGTAGCAAAATCTCATTCGGAGGTGATGAGCACAGCGAGTTTATCCCCACCAACATGCGTCTCGGTGCCTCACTGATGATTCCTGTCGATGAGTACAATCGATTTACTATTGCGGCAGATGCCAACAAGTTGCTGGTGCCTACCTATCCCAAGCAGAAGGAAGAAGAGACATCGCAGGAATATCAGGACCGTCTGGAGAAGGAATATTTCGATGTGTCGAGCATCAGCGGTATGTTCAAGAGTTTCAACGACGCACCCAATGGATTCAAAGAAGAACTGGAGGAAATCCAGTGGAGTGTGGGTGCTGAGTACACCTATCACGACCAGTTTGCCATCCGTGCCGGTTATCACCATGAGAGTGAGAACAAGGGCAACCGTAAGTATTTCACAGTGGGTGCAGGTTTTAGGATGAGTGTCTTCTCTCTTGATGCGGGTTATGTGATTGCCACTGCGAAGAGCAACCCGCTCGACCAGACGCTGCGTTTCACCCTCTCCTTCGACATGGACGGCATCAAGGATCTATTTAAGCGCAGATGATGAATATTAGAGTCGGTTTCGGATTTGATGTCCATCAGTTGGTGGAAGGACGTGACCTCTGGCTGGGCGGCATTAAGATTTCCCATCACCTCGGTTTGTTGGGGCACAGTGATGCCGATGTGCTCATCCATGCCATCTGCGATGCGCTGCTTGGTGCAGCCAATATGCGTGACATAGGCTATCACTTCCCCGATACATCGGATGACACGTTGGATATGGACAGCAAGATTATCCTCCGAGATGTCGTGGCGCTGATAGCTACCAAAGGATACCGTGTGGGCAATATCGATGCCACTGTGTGTGCTGAGCGTCCCAAACTCAATCCTCATATCCCTGCCATGCAGCAGTGTCTGGCAGAGGTCATAGGTTGTTTTGTGGATGACATCTCCATCAAGGCGACGACCACAGAGCACCTCGGATTCACCGGGCGTGAGGAGGGCATCTCGGCGTATGCCACGGTGTTGATAGTAAAAAATTCATAGTTATTTAACTGTAGGGGACTTACTTCATGTATGTCCCTTTTTTTGACCTGAAGATATTGTTATGAAAAAGACTGTCACAAGAATGAATGAACAGGATGAGGCGCATACCAGCCGAGTCCAACTTTGTCAGGATGGGAAGTACCGTTGGATTTATGAACTCAATATGTATAAGAACCCATCCATTATCTTTGTGGTGTTCAAAATCTTCGGGTACATTTTCTTGATAGCTTGGGCAATTATGATTATAGCCGACCTGTTTCGTGGTGAGGGATGGGACATGTTTTGGGACAACACCAAAATGATGCTCATCTTCTGTGCGGTATTCTCTGTGCTCACTATCCTTGCCTACCTGTTGGTGGCAGCCAGCTATGGAGGAAAATACATCGTGCTCTTCGAAATGGATGAGAAAGGCGTGCTTCACCGCCAAATCAAGTCGCAGGTGAAGAAGGCACAAGTGATGGGATGGCTTACCGTCCTTGCCGGAGTGAGGGCAGGCAATCTTACCACCGTGGGCGTCGGTCTCAACAGCGCGACAAAGACATCCAGCTACTCCTCGTTTGACCATGTCAGGAATGTCAAGGCTTACCGCAGCAGAAACCTCATCAAGGTCAATGAACTGCTGGAGAAAAACCAGGTATATGCCACTGACGAGGATTTCGATTTTGTTTATGACTACATCCGCTCACACTGCCCAAACGTGAAGTAGTAGGCATGTGATGTGTTACGTCCGCTCCATTGTCCTGTAAAGTGAAATCAAAAAAAGTGCGCTGCAACTCATCAACGAGCCGCAGCGCACAAGCCTATGTTTAACTAAAAATCCTTTTCGAAATCAAAGGGAGCCTCACGGCGACCTTTGTTGTCCAATTAAACAATCTACTTAAATACCTTAAACCTAATAACTAAAAACCTAAATCTATTACTACTAACCTAAACAATCTATTAACCATGATGATTGAACTATCTCAATCATTTTGACAATGCAAAGGTAATACGAAAAATGGCTTTTTGCAATATTTTCCATCTCGTTTTTCTATAAAAATACCCTTTTCTTGATGTAAATCAACTGTTGTGTGCGATAACAATGCATTTTTTTGCATGATTAGGCCAAAATGGGGGAGAAGGTTTGATGTCAATGTCAAAACTCAACGAAGGTGTCATTGATGTTGAAAAATGAATGAGTAAATAACAAAAAGAATGAAATTATTTTTGTTTTGTCTTCACCTTTGATTATCTTTGACCCTCAGATATGAGAGTACTGATTGTCAATACAAGTGAGAGGGCGGGCGGTGCTGCCGTGGCAGCAAGCCGTCTGCTGGATGCGCTCAACAACAATGGTGTAAAAGCCAAGATGTTGGTGCGCGACAAGGAGAGCGACAACATATCCGTGGCAGATATGGGTGGAGGTATGATGACACAGCGGCATTTCCTCAGGGAACGGCTTGCCGTATATACTCGTCTGCATTTCTCCAAAAAACATCTGTTCGATATCGACATTGCCAATGCGGGCTTCGACATCACTCGGATGAGGGAGTTCCAAGAGGCGGATGTCATCCACCTTCATTGGATCAATCAGGGGATGCTGTCACTTTCCGGCATCAAACGGATATTGGACAGTGGGAAACCCGTGGTGTGGACGATGCATGATGCATGGCCCTCGACGGCCATCTGCCACCTTACGATGGATTGCAAGCGATATAAGACGCGATGCCACCACTGCTGGTACCTTCCGGGTGGAGGAGGCGAAAACGACCTTGCAGCTCGCGTTTGGGCACGCAAGAAAGCCCTGCTCGATGGCAGCAACATCTATTTCGTGGCATGCAGCAAGTGGCTGGAGCGTGAGGCGAAACAGAGCGCCCTGCTCACCGGACAGCACATCACCAGCATCCCCAACACCATCGACACCAGAGTATTCCGGCGCACAGACAAAATGAAGGCGAGGGAGTCGCTGGGACAGCCCAAGGACAAACGGCTCATCCTTTTCGTCTCGCAACGCGTCACCAATCCCAACAAGGGCATGGACTACCTGACAGAAGCCTGCCGCCTGCTTGTTGAGGAACATCCTGAGATGAAGGAGCAGGCTGCCCTCGTCGTCTTGGGAGGCCACGCTGAGGACATACAGGATAAGTTGTCGCTGCCGACCTTCCCTCTCGGTTATGTGTCCGACGAGCACAGAATCGTGGATGTATATAACGCCGCTGACCTTTTCGTGTTGCCATCGCTGTCTGAAAACCTTCCCAACACCATCATGGAGGCGATGGCTTGCGGTGTGCCGTGCGTGGGCTTCAAGGTGGGGGGGATACCCGAGGAAATCGACCACCAAAAAACTGGTTATGTGGCAGCCTACAGGGATGCCGCCGACCTGATGAGAGGCATCCATTGGATACTGACAGAGGCTGACTACGACGAACTGAGCCGGCAGGCGGTGAGGAAGGTGACCACGCAATATGCCCAAAACATCATCGCGTTGCGCTATATAGAGGTTTACAATCACGCCTTGGCTTTCAAACACTACGGACTATGAGAGTCTCCCTCGTCACCATTACCTTCAATGCCGCCAACACCCTGCCGCCTACGCTCGACAGTGTGGCGATGCAGCATCATGATGATGTGGAGCATATCATTATCGACGGTGCTTCCTCCGACGGCACTGCGGACCTCGCACGACGCTATGCCGACCTCCAGGAAAGGGCAGACAATGGGCATGAGGTGATAGTCGTCTCAGAACCCGACAAGGGACTCTATGATGCGATGAACAAAGGACTGCGGCTCGTCAGCGGAGAGTATGTGTGTTTTCTCAATGCGGGCGACCGCCTGCCCGACGCCGATACACTCTCTCGGATAGTGGAGACGGCTGAGATGGGGGGTGATGGCAACAAGCCTGGGGTGGTCTATGGCGACACCGACCTCATCGATGCGGAGGGCAGGTTCATCGGCCACCGCCGACATGTGGTTCCAGACAAGCTCACATGGCGGTCATTCCGGAGGGGTATGCTGGTGTGTCATCAGGCATTTTATGCACGGACCGACCTCGCCAAACAGGTGGAGTACGATATCCGATACCGCTATTCGGCAGATGTGGATTGGTGCATCCGAGTGATGCGCCTGGCGGAGCAACAGAAAGCATCGCTCAGCAGGGCTTCTGGCGTGGTGGCGCTCTATCTTGAAGAGGGCCTGACGACACAGCACCACCGTGATTCGCTGAAGGAGCGGTTTGCCGTGATGCGGTGTCATTACGGCCTTCTCACTACATTGGTCATGCACGCATGGTTCTTTATCCGAGCGGGATGGCGAAAAATGTTTTCTTCAAAGCACTCTGGCTAACACCAAAATCTGGCGACGATGAGTGAATATTGGCAAATACCCCTATTAACAATCTTGTTTGCGATGCTACCCAATACGACAAATGATGAATCGATGGCGGCCAACCGCGTGCGGCCCGCCACACAGGCAGGACGCTTCTATGAGGCCGACCCCACCGAATTGATGAAAGAAATAGACGATTGTTTTGGCAGGCATGCCGACACCGTTGTCAGCGACGACATCGCAGCACTCATCGTACCGCATGCTGGTTACTATTTCTCTGCCAATGTGGCAGCCTCGGCTTTTGCTATGCTCAATCCGGAGCATCACTACCAGCGTATTTTCCTGTTGGGACCCAGCCATTATGAATGGCTCAACGGTGCCTCTGTCAATGTGGCGGACGATTTCTACTCAACGCCATTGGGTACAATACCTGTAGACCATGCCACAGCTGGAGCATTGATATCCGCGGACAGTGTGTTCCATTATAATGCCAAGGCTCATGACCGCGAGCACTGCCTTGAGGTGCAACTGCCCTTCCTGCAGACACGACTCAACGAGATGCCACCCATCGTGCCCATCATCATCAGTACCAACAAATACGTGCATCTGCAAAGGATAGCGGCTGCGCTAAAACCATACCTCACCCCCGACAACCTATTTGTTATCAGCAGCGACTTCTCGCATTATCCCACTTATGAGGGTGCTTGCAGGGCTGACAAACTGACAGGCGAGGCATTGCTCACTGGCAATGCCGACCATTTCATCGATGTGATAGAGGAGAATGCGCGCCGCGGAATCCCTGGTCTGGAGACTTCCGCCTGCGGCGAGTTTGCCATCATCACCCTGCTCATGATGCTCGACAAGCAATACGACGTGCGGCATATCCTGTATCAAAACTCCGGCGATATCGATGCAGACAGGCGCGACCGGGTGGTGGGCTACCATTCCTTTGCCGTCATGCGACGGGAGGGCTTTTCTCTCTCCGATGAGGAGAAGGATACGCTCCACGGCATTGCATGGAAGAGCATCAAAACTGCCTTTGAGGGGAAGCCGCTGCCCAACGAGGAGGTAGGGGAGCATTTGAAAACTCCCTGCGGTGCTTTTGTCACGCTGAAGAAAAACGGACAGTTGCGCGGCTGCATCGGATATATGGGCGAAGACACCCCGCTGCATCTTTTGGTAGCGGAGATGGCACGCTCGGCTGCCTTCGAGGATTATCGTTTCTCTCCGCTCCGAAGAGAGGAACTGCGCGACATCGATGTGGAGATATCGGTGTTGACTCCCCGCCGCCGCATCCAGAGCATCGATGAGTTTCAACTCCACCGTCATGGCCTGCTCATCCGTAAAGGCAACCGCAGCGGTACATTCCTGCCGCAGGTAGCTGATGAGGTAAATTGGACTAAAGAAGAGTTTTTCGGCCATTGTGCTCAAGACAAGGCAGGCATCGGCTGGGATGGATGGCGTGATGCAGAGTTATACGTCTATGAGGCGATAGTCTTTTAAAATGAAGATTTAAAATTTGAGAATAAAAAACAGGTGGATTAGCATTTTGCTATCCACCTGATTTGTTATTTATAAAGGTATCAAACCTTCATCTTTCATCCTTCATCCAAATTTCATCCCTCATCCAAAGGACGTGGAAACCACGCTCTAAGAGTGTATCATCACCTGTCCTACTCGGACCTTGGTGCTGTTGCCCAAACAGTTCATCCTTTGGAAGTCCTCCACCGTCATGTTGTATTTCTTGGCGATGGTGTATATGGTCTCTCCAGGCTGCACGGTGTGGGTATTCAGTTCGCGGCTGCTGCGCGGCTTGCGCTCCTGCGGTGTGGTAGCCGGTTCGGGAATGGCGTCAGACTCATTCACCTTGACGGGTGTGGAACTTGCCACGGTGCTGGTGGGTGTGGGACGGTGACCGCCATAAACCTCCTCCTTGGTATAACCATTCTGTTTGCGGCCGCGGGCAGCGGTAGCCTTGAGGTCTTCCTGCTGCATGGTGCTGCGGCGGAACAGATAACTGTCGCCAGTGATGTCCTGGTTGCGGAAGTCAAAGAAGAGGGCGGGGTTGAGGGCTACGCCGCAGAGGCGTGTCTCAAAATGCAGGTGTGAACCCGTGCTTCGACCTGTGTTGCCGCCCAGACCGATGGGTTGGCCGGCACGCACCATCTGATTCTCCCTGACCAGGTGTTTCGACATATGGGCATAATAGGTCTCCAGACCGTTGCTGTGGCGGATGACGACATAGTTGCCGTATCCCTTGGCCTCAAATTTCACAACGCGAACCTTTCCTGACCATGCGGCGCGGATGGTGTCGCCAATATATACCTTGATGTCGAGACCACGATGTTGGCGGCCCCAACGGGGACCAAACTGTGAGGTAATCACGCGGCTCGGAGTGGGCATGCGGAATCCTTTCAGATTGATGCGATAAGTCTCAGGCAAGGCGGATGCCTTGTAGTGGGTATTATGGTTGTCCCAATCCAGATAGAGTTGGGATGAGGGTGATTCCATGTTCTCGCGCTCAATAGTGGCTTGAAGGGCGAGGGTGTCGAGTTGTTTGATTTTCTTGTCGACTGGCACATAGCGTGCCATCATATCCTGTGCTGCCATAGGCAGTGAGGCAACGGTTAATATTGCAGATATTGCAAGCGTTTTCAATGTTCTTTTAAAAGTCATAATCCTCCGTTTTGATTCAAAAAGCACTGATTACGTTGTAGTAATACTGTCTTCCTTTCAGTTTGTTTTTGAAATAATTGGCGCAATAAAACCACACCGAATTATTTCATTGCGGTGCAAAGGTAAGAATAAAAAAAGGGAAAATAGCACCATTAACAATAATTAGTGCATATTTAACACTTATTGTTTTGGGCAAAATGATTCAGCTGACGAGTCCGACAGGTATGAAATGTCCGGCCTGATTTACGCTCACGAAATCACTCCCCAGTTGATGTTGGTGCGCCTCAGCGCTGCGAGCCGCTGCCATAGGAGGGCATTCTCGGGATGCTCACAGGTGGGGTCTGCATCGATGATGCGCTGTGCCTCATCGCGTGCCATCTGCACGATCTGTCCGTCGCGAGCGATGTCGGCAATCTTCAGGTCGAATGCCATACCGCTCTGTTGGGTGCCTTCAAGGTCGCCGGGACCGCGCAGTTTGAGGTCGGCCTCCGCAATTTCAAATCCGTCGTTGGTGGAGCACATGATGTCGATGCGGCGGGCGGTCACCTTGTTCAGCTTGCGGGTGGTGACGAGGATGCAGAACGATTGCTCGGCACCGCGTCCGACGCGTCCACGCAACTGATGCAGTTGTGAAAGGCCAAACCGTTGGGCATCGAGAATGACCATGACCGAGGCATTGGGCACGTTGACTCCCACCTCGATGACCGTTGTTGCGACAAGAATCTGCGTCTCGCCCCTCACGAAACGCTCCATCTCATCTTCTTTCTCCTTGGGTTTCATCTGTCCGTGAACCTTACTCAAGCGGAATTCGGCGAACACCTCCTTCATGGTTGTAAATCCCTCCTCCAGGTTGCGTAGGTCCATCTTCTCACTTTCCTTGATGAGGGGATAGACGATATATACCTGCCGTCCAGCGTTGATTTGCCGTCGGATGCCTTGATAGAGACTGGTCAGTTGGTCGTCGTATTTGTGTTGGGTATAGACGGGTTTTCGTCCGGGGGGCAGTTCGTCGATGATGCTGACGTCGAGGTCGCCATAGATGGTCATGGCGAGGGTGCGGGGGATAGGGGTGGCAGTCATCACCAGAACATGTGGTGGATTGTGGCTCTTGCTCCATAGTTGGGCGCGCTGTGCCACGCCGAAACGGTGTTGTTCGTCGATGACGGCAAGGCCGAGGTGGAAAAACTGCACCGTATCCTCGATGATGGCATGGGTGCCCACGAGGATGTGGATGCTGCCATCGGCCAATGCTGTGAGAATATCCTGCCGCTGCTTGCCTTTGACGATGCCGGTGAGCATCTCTACGCGTATGCCGCTCATTCCCTTGAGAAAATTGCGGATGGTGGCGAGGTGTTGCTCTGCCAGAATTTCCGTAGGTGCCATGATACATGCCTGATAGCCATTGTCGATGGCGATGAGCATCGACATGAGTGCCACCAATGTCTTTCCTGACCCCACATCGCCCTGCAGCAGCCGGTTCATCTGTCGACCACTCTTCATGTCGGCATGTATTTCGCGTATGACCCTTTTCTGTGCCTCTGTGAGGAAGAACGGCAGGTGGTTGTGGTAAAACCCGTTGAAGTTGGCTCCCACATGATTGAGCACATATCCTCTGTATCGTCTCCTTTGGTCGCTGGCATAGCGGAGGATGTTGAGTTGCACGTAAAAGAGTTCCTCAAACTTCAACCGCATTTTGGCACGGTCGAGTTGTGCGGCGTCCTGTGGGCTGTGGATGTTGCGGAAAGCCTCATCGCGGGAGATGAGGTGGAGCGGATTGGTGATAAACGGGGGCAGCGTCTCAGGAAGGGGAGTGGTCATTCGGGTGAGGATGCCCTTGACGATACGCTCGACGGCACGTGAGTTGAACCCTGCTTTCTTCATCCTCTCGGTGGTGTGGTAATGGGGCTGCATCCCCATCTCCGAGAGTTGCACGGTGGCGGCATCATCTATTTCTGGGTGGGAAATTTGGAAACGTCCTCCATATACGGTGGGCCGTCCGAAAACGATGTATTCCTTGCCAATGGTATAGTTGTTGATGATATACTGGGCTTTGGAGAACCACACGAGGTCCATCACCCCGTGCCCATCGCTGAAATGCGCCACGAGGCGTTTGTTGCGCCGTCCGGTGTCAAAGGTCTCGAAACCGAGGATGTGCCCCTTTACCTGTACAAACGACATGCTCTCCATCAGTTCGCTGATGCGGTAGACATGCCGTCGGTCGATATACTTGTAGGGGTAATGCTCGAGCAGTTGCCCAAATGTCTCTATGCCGAGTTCCTTCTTCAGCATCTCCTTGCGCTTGGGCCCCACACCGGGGGCGTACATGATGTCCTGCCCCAGAATATCCGTCATTCGTTAAACTCCCAATTAGAATATCATATGTCTATACTCCTAAAATGGATGAAGGATGAAAGATGAAAAAAGATGAAGGATGAAAGATGAAGGATGAAGGATTGATACCACGTTAGTAATCATATGTCTAAACTCCTAATCTCCTAAACTCCTAAACTCCTAGACTAAGTTATTCCTCTCCTATAAGGTGCAGGAATTGCATCTTGTGCTGCAACTGCCGCGTGCTGTCTTCGTTGTTGGTCAGGATGGTCAGCAATTGGTAGGCGTAAGGTAGTGAGGCAGCCGGTCCTTCACCAGTGATGATGTTGCCGTCGACCGTGCATAGTTCGTGGGTATATTCAGCTCCCTCAAGATATACTTCAAATCCCGGTGAGCAAGTGGCACGCCGACCCTGAAGCAGTCCGAGACCGCCAAGCACCATCGGTGCGGCGCAGATGGCACCGATGAGGCGCCCCTTGTCGTTGTGGGCAAGCAATGCCTGACGGACACCCTCATGCTGGTTGAGGTTGACCGAACCGGGCATGCCTCCCGGGAGTAGCAGCAAGTCGGCATCACTGAGGTCGGCATCCTCGAAGAGTATGTCGGCCTTGACGGTGACACCATGTGATGACTCCACCCATTCGCTGCCTGTCACACTTACGGTCATCACCTCCTGTCCTCCGCGGCGGAGGATATCCACTGGTGCCAACGCTTCTATCTCTTCAAAACCATTGGCAAGAAATTCATATACTTTCGACATAATAACAAAGAATATAAATAATGAACTGTTTTGCAAAATTAGGCAAAAAATATCATTTTTGGACCGATTGTTCTCATTTCTCCTTAAAATACTTTATTTTTGCACGTCCGTAGTAGGTTGTTCCACTGCGCAACTCCATTCAACCCATCTGAAGATGACGTCAAAGAAACTGAGGTTTGCCATTTTTGGCAATATCTATCAGGCCAGGAAATCGGCCTCCATCCAGAAAGTCCTTTCGCTGCTGTCGGAGCGGAAGGCTGAAGTGTATATTGACCGCGAGTTTTACCATTTCCTCACCGATGACCTGCATTTGGAGGTTTGCCCCAACGGCGTGTTCGATGATGGCAAGTTTGATGTCGATTTCGTTATTTCCATGGGCGGTGACGGTACATTTCTCCGCGCTGCCAGCAGGGTGGGGGACAAGGGATGTCCCATCATGGGTATCAACATGGGTCGGCTGGGGTTCCTGGCTGACGTAGGACCGGGTGAGATAGAAACCTCCATCGCAGCCCTCTATCAGGGTGACTACAAATTGGAGGAGCATTCGCTGATTGCTGTGAAGACGGAGGGAGAGACCACCTTGGAAGGTTGCCCCTGCGCTCTTAATGACATCGCAGTGCTCAAGCGTGACAATGCGTCGATGATCAGCATCCGTACTACCATCAACGGTGAACACCTGGTAACCTATCAGGCTGACGGACTGATTGTGTCGACCCCGACGGGCAGCACCGCTTATTCACTGTCCAACGGCGGTCCGATTATCGCACCGCAGTCGGGTGTGCTGTGCCTCTCACCCGTTGCTCCCCACAGTCTCAATATCCGACCCATCGTCATCCCCGATGATGCTGTCATCCGCATCAGTGTGGAGAGCAGAAGCCACAACTTCCTTGTCGCCATCGACGGCAGGTCGGAGAAATGCAGCGAGGACACCATCCTCACCATCCGTAAGGCACCATATCAAGTAAAAATCATCAAGCGCCACAGTCAGAAGTACTTCCACACGCTGAGGGAGAAAATGATGTGGGGCGCGGACACACGATAGAAGCGTATGTTCGGCAGACTGAAGAGATATTTCGCAACAGCGAAGAACAAGTACACCTCACGCCAGATTTTGGCGTGGCTGTGGGACGCTTGGAAGGGCAACCGCCTCCAGGCATTCCTCAACGCCATGATTGGCTTGCTGGAGGTGGTGGTGAGCCTCTCAGCGGTGTGGGCGATACAGAATGCGATAGACATCGCAGCAGGGTCGAAGGAGGGAAACATCTATATCGGCGTGCTCATCATGGCATTGCTCACTCTCACCAATTTCGGACTGAGTATTGCCAGCGTGTGGATACGCAATATCCTTGGGGTGCTGGCGCGCAACAGGATGCAGCAGCGCTTGCTCGACCGTATCCTGCGCTCGGAGTGGCGCAGCAAGGAGAAGCGCCATAGCGGTGATGTCATCAACCGCCTGCAGACCGATGTGGGACAGGTCATCACCTTCCTCACTGAAACATTGCCCAATACGGTGTCTACCACAACGCTGTTCCTGGGCTCTTTCTTCTATCTCTATATGCTCGATCATGCCCTTGCGCTCATCATCGTCTTCATGATTCCTGTCGTGGCTGTGCTCAGCAGGATATATATGACCAAGATGCGCGAACTGTCGAAGGATGTGAGACAGTCGGACTCCAAGGTGCAGAGCGTGCTGACCGAGACCATACAAAACCGTATGCTCATTAAAATCATGGAGAGCGACAGCGCGATGGTCGACAAATTGGAGAACACACAGAGTGAGCTGAGGCAGAATGTGGTGAAGCGTACCTGGTTTTCGGTCATCGCCAACTTTATCCTCAACTTCGGCTTCTCTCTTGGTTACCTCATTGCCTTCCTTTGGAGTGCGTTGCGACTGATGAACCACACCCTGACCTTCGGCGGCATGACGGCTTTCTTGCAACTTGTCAACCGTGTGCAGGGACCTGCCAAGAACCTCACCCATCTCGTTCCGCAGTTTGTATATGTGTTCACGGCGGCCGAACGACTGATGGAATTGGAGGAGAACCCGTTGGAGGAACAGGGGAAACCGGTTTATGTAAAAGGACCGTGCGGCGTGCGTCTTGAGCATGTCACCTATGCCTACGAGGAGGGCGGCAACGTCATTGACGACCTATCTTTCGATTTCCATCCGGGTAGTTGCACCGCCATCCTTGGTGAGACGGGAGCAGGAAAGACCACCCTCGTGAGGATGATTCTTGCGCTCATGCAACCGCAGAAGGGCGATGTGGTGATTTACAATGACCATGAGGAAAAACGCCTCTCGCCGTTGATGCGCTGCAATTTCGTCTATGTTCCGCAGGGCAACACTTTGTTGAGCGGCACCATCCGCGACAACCTGCGTTTGGGAAAACTCGATGCCACCGATGAGGAGATGCGCGAGGCGCTCCTGACCAGTTGCGCTGGTTTTGTTCTCGATTTACCCGAAGGTCTCGACACTGTCTGCTCAGAGTCGGGTGGCGGACTCAGTGAGGGGCAGGCTCAGCGAATCTCCATTGCCAGGGCATTGCTGCGCGACCGTTCCATCATGCTTTTCGATGAGGCGACCAGTGCACTTGACCCCGACACCGAGCGCGACCTTCTGCAAAATATCCTTGAGCAGCACGACAAGACGGTGATTTTCATTACTCACCGTCCTGCCGTCATCGACTATTGCGACCAAGTGCTCAAGGTGGAGAAAATCTAAAATATCACTTTCTTTCCGTTGACAATATAGATGCCGGAGGGGAGGACTTTGGCATCGCCCACCTGCCGTCCGTCAATGGTGTAGATACGGTTGTTGGTGTCTTTTTGCCATCGTGTCTGATTGATGTCGGCACTCTCACCAAGGAAGTTCTTGAGTACGGAGAGGGCGGGTTCGGCACGGCCGGTTTGGTTGTCGAAAAGACCGGCGTTGTACCATCCGTCGGTCACTCGTTTGGTATTCCAGTCCAGTCCATACTCGTTTGCCTCCATAAACCACCAGAACAGTCCGTTGACATTGGCGTGTTTGTTGACTATTTCTATGAGTGCTTCTGTGAACGCCTTTTGGCCCTCACCGGTGATGGGATAAGTTTTCGAGAGGTCATATTTGGCATCATCAGTCTGCCAGTCGTGGAAATATCCCACCTCGACCAACATGATTTTCTTGTCTGAAAAGCGCGATTCCAATTGGTTGAGTGCGGTATTGAGTGCATCAAGGGTGCCGTGATAGTAGGAATAGTAGGAAAGACCGATGATGTCGTATTCCACACCATAAGTCTTCATTTTATCGTAGAATGCCTGCAAGACATTGGGCTGTGCCACACGTTCGGTGTGGATGATGACCTGAGCATTGGGACATTCTTCCCGGCACGCTTTGATGGCGTTTTTGAGCAACTGACAAAAACGCGGCCAGTTGCTGTCGTTGTTGGTATAGCATTTTTTCAACTGTGAGGCACTGTCCGATGACCGTCCCCACAGCATGCCGTAGCTGATTTCGTTGCCGGTTTGGATGAAGTCGGGTGTGGCACCGACTGCCTTCATCTCCTGCAGCACCTCACGGGTATAACTGTAGATTCGCTCATAGAGCTCGTTGTCGCTCAGTTCAGCCCATGCTGCAGGCGTCCACTGCTTGGCGGGGTCTGCCCAGGTGTCGGAGTAGTGGAAATCAAGAATCAAGGCCATGCCTGCATCTTTGATCATCTTGCCGAGGCGCTTCACATAGGCAAGGTCCTGCACCACGCCTTGCCCTTTGTGGTCAGAGGGTGCGTTTTCGGGATTGACGAAGAGCCGCACACGCATGGTGTTGAGTCCCTGTTCTCCGAAAAAGGCAAGGGGGTCGCTGATGGCGTTGCCGGCGTTGTCGTAGTATTTGGCACCATGGTCGATATAGGAGGGGAGGAGTGAGATGTCGCCGCCAACATACTTTCCATCGGCTAATATAGGGAGAGTAAGGGTGAGAAGAATAATGGTAATGATTTGTCTCATGTAGGTAGTGTTTTTAGGAAAAAGCCTGCCAATTTTGGTGGCAGGCTTTAAAATGGTAGTTGTGGTGTGATTATTGTGCCTCTTCTTTGGCCTCTTCCACTACGGGATGCAGATATTGGTCAATCTCCTCGGCGGTGAGTTCCATATAGGTCTCGTTGCCTGCCTTGGTGGAGTAGCGGAACATGGCGCTGTAGTTAAGCTCATTGAGCAAGGGGAGCAACAGGGTGAGGTTGATTTTCGAATACTTCACCTTCTCAGCGATGTCCTCAGGAGTGGATTTGCCTGCCTTGTCGATTTTGGTGGCGAGAGCGGCAATGGGTGCCCTCACGTCGGCGAATTTTGCCTTGTCGTCATCCACGGTGATGAAGAAGGTCTCACAGCCGTCCACCACCTTTACTTTGGTCAGGGAGAGTCCCTCGGCGATGTCAATAGGAAGTTTGGCACTCAACTGCTGGTTGTAGAGCGGGAGCAGGATGGGTGCAATCTGACCACCGGCTGCCTCAAACTCACCATTGAATTTCTTCAGCTCATCAGCTGCCACGAGGATAGGCTCCTCGCCCTCTGCACCACTGAGGTTGCATTTCACGCCGAAACCGGCTTCCACCATCTGCTTCACCAGCTCGGGATTCTTGCGTTGGAGCTCAAGTACGAGATAGCGAGCGATGAGAGAGTGGTCAACTTTGTCATTCTCCATTAGGGCCTGAACAGGAGTGACGTTGAACTCCACTTCGTTCTCACCCAAGGTGATGGCAGTAGCCTCGCCTAGGTTGTCGAGTGCGATGGGGCATGCCTTGGCGGCCTCGTCGATGGCTGCCTGCAGTGCCCTGGTGTCTTTGCATCCTGTCAGCATCATCGTTACGACGGCCAGCATGGAGCACACAAAAAGGAATGATTTCTTCATTTTTAAATTATTAAGTAGGTTAAACATATCTGTCCTTACGTCAATTTGATGGCAAATATAGGAAAAATTCTGCAAAACCAAGCATGATGTTGTAAAATTTGGATTTTTTCACTATCTCACCACCACTTTCCTGTACCCCATGATATAGAGGCCGGCGGGGAGTCCTGCTGTGCCCTCATGATGGGTGTTGCGGCGCACCAAGCGACCGTCGAGGGTATAGATGGCATCGTCAATGGGCAGGTTGGGAGTGATGCTCTCTTTGATTCCCGTCTCAATGGTGTTGACGAGGTTTTTGCCGCCTTCTGTCTTGGAGGAAATCTCAAAGAAGGTGGTGGCATTGATGTCGTTGATGTCGACGGTCTGTGGAGAGCCGCTGCCAGTGCTGAAGACGAAGTTGATGCAGTCGGCGGCATTGTTGATGGAATAGGTCTTCTTGTACCAGTTCTTGCCGTTGACACTCACAGTAGTACTTACCTTGTCGCCCGGCCATGAACTGTTGGCAGGAGCATGGCTGCCGTCGCCGCCCCAAGTCCAGAAGTTCACGTTGTTCCATCCCACGGCATCGGTGTTCACATAGATGTCGATGTTGTAGGGCTCAAAAGTGCTGATATCGTATTGGCGTGTGATGATGCTGCTCACACTGCCATTTTTCAACAGTCCCACCTTCAAGATAGTGGAACCGGCAGGGATGGTGACGGTGGTGCCGCTTGCCACAGATGTGCTTGAAGCCGTTGGCTCGCTGCCGTCGGTGGTGTATACAAGTCGTGCCCCATCGTCCTCACTGACAGCAGTGAGCGTGGCGGTCTGCTGTCCGTCGTACTCGCCTGAGGGGAGGTCCACCCATGCCTGTTCTGCACTCTTGGCGAGATAGTAGGCGTAGTGGTAGCCCGAGAGAACGGACTGCCAGCGTGTGCCGGGATTGTAGGTGGCGGCATTAGTGCCCACCACTGCCAGCAGTTCACATTTGGTGCCGGTAGTGCGCACGGCGTAGTAGTTGGTGTTGTTGGCTTGGTTGGCGTAGGTGCTCATGCTGTGGATGCCAGCTGCCTTGCGGGCATTGATCATCATCTTGATGTCTTTCTTGCATGCCATCCAGTGGGTCATGAACACACAGGGTGTACCGGGCATGGCGAGCAGGAAGGCATTGGCAGCCAGCGTGTCGCGCACAATGGGGTCCTGAGCAGCATTGGCACGCCGCTCCGTGTCGTGGTTCTCAACGAAGGTAACGGCATAGCGGCGGTAATTGCCGTTCTCATAACTGTTGCTCATCAACGGCCAGTTGCCGTCGTTCTGCTTGCCAAGGTAGGTCCAGTCCTTGCGGTTGATGGCGTTGCGCACGGTGTAACGGAACTGGAAGTCGAAGGCGGCACTCTGTATTTGGTCGTTGACCTTCGTGGCATCTATCCAACGGCGGATAGTGTTGGTTCCGTCCCAGCACTCGCCCACAGAGTATTGCACACCACTGTTGCTGTTGTACTGGCCAGTGTATGAACCGCTGTATCCTTTCACCATGTCGTAGCGGAATCCGGTGTAGCCGAGGTAGTTGATGAGGTATTTCAGATAGGCATTGACGTTGTCCTGCACGTTCTGGCTTTTATGGTCGAGGTCGCGCATGCCGCCCCATCCCTCACCGGTGTCGTTGTTGGCACTTAGCGAGAAACCGTTGTTCTTAGCCCAGTTGAGGGTGGCGCCACCATCGTCGTCACGGCAGATGTCGGTCGACGACATGCTGTAGGTCTTGCCGTCATAAGGGTTGGTTTCTGTGGGGAAATCCACCCAATTGGACAGGTTGCCTCGGTGGTTGACAACCACGTCGGCAATCACGCCGGTGCCTTTTGCCTTGAATGCCTGTATCATTGACTTCAATTGCTGTTCGGTGCCGAAACTGCTGTTCTGGTCATACCAATAGAGGGGGTCGTATCCCATGGAGGGGTTGTTGGCGGCACGTCCGCTCTGCGGAACCCATACGAGGGAGAAGTAGTTGGCAATGTCGCTTGATTGCGCTTCCAGCGTACGCCACTGAGTGGGGGTGAATGAGTCCCAGTAGAAGGCTTGCAGCATCACACCGTCGTAGTTGGATGGCCACCCTTGTGCCGAAGCAGTCAAGGAGGATGCCAACATCAAAAGAGTAATGGTTAAGGTATTGATAGTCTTCATATTAGATGTTTTTTGAATAAAAAGCAGGGAGCGATGTCGCCCCCTGCTTTTATTGGATTGTTAATTACTCGCCGACGACGATAACACAACGGTTGCGGTCGTTCTCGGGGAAGGGCTGCACGGTGTCGCCAAATGACTCCACGTCCATGCGGCTCTTGGAGATGCCTTTTTCCTCGAGGGCTTTCGCCACCTTCTCAGCACGGGCCTTGGCATAGCCGACGTTGATCTTCGGATTGCCGGTGCCCTTGTCTGCGTAACCCTTGATGGAGATGCGCTTCGAAGGATACTTGTTGCACCAGTTCACAATCTTGTTGAGAGTCACTTCGGGTGCGGGGTCAGACTCGCGGATGATGTAGAAGAAGGTCTCTCTGAGCGGCTCTTCCTTCACCACAGGTTTGGGCTCGGGCTTGGGCTCTGGTTTCGGCTCAACCACGGGTTTGGGTTCTGGCTCTACTACTGGTTCGGGAGGCAGCACCACTGGCTCGGGTGCTTTCTTCTTCATGCCAAACTTGAAGGTGAGTCCCACGAGGCCTACAATCTGCCAATCGGGGTTGAAATTGGACTTCAGGTTGAAGCAGTCGTTCTTGAAGTTGGCATCGAGTTCGAGGCTGAGGCCCACGTTGCGTGAGAAGTTGTACTCAAACTGTGTGCCGAAGCGTCCGTTGTAGCTGCTGTGCTTTGTGCTGCACAGGTCGGGACCAACATAGAAGTTGTTGCCCTTGGTCATGCTGCTGACAATGCCTTTGTACTCGTCAAAGTCCCATCCGTAGTTGACTCCGAAACCCGTAAGAAGAATCCAGTTGAAGCGCTGTGACGTACGGTTGGGTGACAGGATGTTGGACATGTTCATGAGCAGGTCGAGGTCGCCGGTGAGGGCTTTGAACTTATAAGCTGCATCGCCGTTGGGGAGTCCGGGGAAGCGCTCCTCCAGGAAGCCGCCCTTTGCCTCGTAGCCTTGCACATGCAGGCGAACGCCCACCTTCGGGTTGAAATAGCGGCCGAAAGAGAGGCCAAACTGCGGTGTGACGAGGTCCATGAGCTTATAGTGCGTGAGTGTCACTTGGGCACCACCTTGCACAGAGATAAAGTTGTGGGGATAGTATTCCTCACTGTCTTGTGCTTGTGCAGCGGTGGACACTCCGAAAAGGAGTGCCACGGCTGCTGCTATGTTCAAAAACTTTTTCATAATTGTCAAAAGTTGTTGTTATTACTGTTTCACAATGGTAGCATACATCTTCTCGCTTTGGGCACGGCTGGGATACAGCTTGATGGTGTATGTGCCGGCCTCGCTGATGCTCAGGTCGGGACCGCCTTCCCAAAGGTCATCCACGGAGTTGCCGCCAAGGTTGATGTCCCAAGAGCCATTGGTGGTGAACTTGAACTTGTCGGCATTGAGCTGTGTGGTAATCTCCCAGCAGTCCTCTGCCATGTTGTACCTCATCACGGTATATGACGGGGCATCCCATCCGCCTGCAGTTGCAGGTCCTACCAGACCCCAAGTGAGTTTGGTGGCGGTCAGTGAACCATTGGCCACGTCGGCCACGAGCTTGTAGTAACCGGGCTCGGTGCAGTTGATGTTGCTGCCATCACCAAGCTTGAATATTGGACTGAAGGAACTGAAGCTGTCGTAGTTGTACTCAGCATTCCAGTTGCGCTCTTTGGTGAACTTAAAGTCGCCGTCCATGTAGGCAAAGCCTTCATAAATGCCGTCGAAGTTGGCGGAGCGCAGGGCCGGAGCCAGTTCGGGTGTCCATCCCCATTCTGGCATGCCGGGTGCGGCGGTGTTGTACTTCTGTGCATTGCCTGGCACATAGATAAACTCGGCGAAGTTGAGCGGTGTGATGGTATAGGTGAATTCCATCATGTTCACTTCGAAGCGGATGAATTTGCAGGTGCCGGCGGGCACACAGAACGAGTGGTCGCCATCGAGGTTGTAGCGGAAGTCGAAAGAGCCACTCTGGTCCTTGCTGTCGCCCTTTGTACCGAAGAGTTTGTTCCAGGTGTCGTTGCCGACGGCCTCGCAAGCTTCGTCGTCACCGAATGCGAACCAGGTGTCGCCATCGGCGGCTGCCGGGAAGGTGACGGTGAAGACGGGATCGTCGAACACACTCTTGTCGCTGTGGTTGAACTTCACCATCTTGTTCACTGCCGACTCTTTCCAGTCGTTGGTACCGCCTACAAGATAGTAGTTGTCGGAGATGCTGAGCGCCTCAATCTGGTAGCTGTAGTCCATCATGTTGATGGTCACCTTGATGAGTTTAGGACCGGCTGGCACGCAGAACGAACCATCGTCGCTCAGGTTGTAGCGGCGGTCGAGGTTGCCGGTGCGGTCGGTGTTGCCGTTGCCCTTTGTGGTACCGAGGAGTTTCGACCAGTCGTTGTCGTTGGCGATGGCCTCGCATGCCTCATCGTCGCCGATGGCAAACCATGTGTCGCCCTCTGATGCGTTGAATATCACAGTGAAGACAGGATCCTCATAGACATCCTTTCCGCTGTGGTTGAACTTCAGCATCTTGTTCTTGGCGGACTCACCCCAGTCGTTGGGACCGCCCACGATGTAGTAGTTCTCTGAAATCTGCGGAGCCTTCGGGATAACATTGATGTGGAAGACATCGGAAGTAGCAGTCTTCACGGATGTGATGCCGTTGCTGAGCCACATGCTCACGGTGGCATCGATGGAGCGCTCCACGGGGCGGCGTCCGAATTTGGCAATCACGAAATTAGCAAGGTCGGCTGCATTCATGACACCATCAGCACTGATGTCATAGGTTTCTTCACCGCCCAGGGTGATGGTGTATGAGGGCTTGAAGGAAGCGTCGGATGCAGTTGGCGGTGTGATGCTGCACACTTTCACCGTCTCCTCGGCATAGCTGTTGAAGTCAATCGTGCCAACTGAGGTGACACTGCCGTCGCCGAAGGAAACCTTCTCAGGCTGGTCGACCACCTGAGGGGTGAGCCAGTCTTTGTAGTCGTCGGTACAGGCAGCCAACGAGGCTACAAGAGCCATTCCTAATAATATTTTCTTAGTCATAGTCGTATTTCTTTTTTATTCGGTTTCTTATTGTTCCATCAGCATATAGTCGCCGGTGATGTCATTGAACAGGAACAGGTAGTGGCCATCAGGTATCACAAGGTTGCCGTCGCCATCGGCCTCGCCGGCCAGACCGCTCTTGTAGCCCCAGTTGGTATCCCAACTGCCAGGAACCTTCACCTTCAGTTTGTCACCTCCATTCACCTCAAACTTCCAGATATGGTTCTCACATCCGTCGAGGGTGAAGACTGGCGACATGTCGCTGTCGCCCCATTCGTTGAAGGTGCCGGCCACGCAGAGTTGCGGATAGACCTTCACGGGATCCTCATACTTGTTGATGGTCATCACGTTGCTCTTGGTGTCGAGGTTGATGGTGTAGTAGCCTTTCTCGAGGATGGCAATGTTGTGGTTGTCGCCGTCGTAGTCACCGAGGAAAGTGCCTGGATTCTTCACATTAGTGTAGTTGAGTTGGGTTTTCCAGTCTCCAGGAGTGAGCACGAACTTGAACTGTCCTTCCTCGGGGAAGTAACCGGTGAATGTGGTCATGCCTCCGCCTGTAGCGGCATCATACTGCTCGTTGGGCACGAGGAACATCGGTACGAGGCCGTTGCCCACGCCGTTGGCATCATTGCTCCATGAGGCATTGCCGATGCAGCTGCCCACCATGTACCAAATAATCGGAGCGGCGGGTTTCAGCTCGATGTAATAGGGAACAGCCTTGAGGCTCACCACATTGGAGTAAATAGGATTGTATTCTTTGAATCCTGCGTCGACGATGGCTGCTTTCACTCGGATGGCGAGGTCGAGCACAGAAGGCACTGCGCTGGCATCAGCCCATCCGTTGAGCATCACGAGCCAGCGGTCGATGGTCTCGGTGTTGAGTTCCACGTTCATACCGCTGTTGTAGGACTCATCCATGATGAAGAAGTCAGCACCGGAGTTGTCCTCTGCATTGGGATCGTATGCTTTGTTGAAAGAGTTGGTCGGCGAGATTTCCACCTTGTAGGTGGGGACGACAGGTGTATCAAAATTATTGTAAGGTCTGGGCTGCGACCATGTGAGGGCCACAGACTGCGATTTCTGCAGGTCAACAGCACCTGTGATGGCAGGGTCGTTGAGGACGAACTGAGTCGGTTGTGTCAGTACGGGGTTTGACTCCCTATCCTCCTCGCAGGCTGTCAGAGCAAAGGCACCGAACAGCAGCAACACGGAAAATTGATATATCTTTTTCATATGTGTATTGTCTTTATGCTTGATTTTTTACTTGCAAAGCACATTAATACCCAGGGTTTTGAACGAGGTTGGGATTGGCGTTCATGTCCTCGTCGGGCAGGGCATAGAGATTGCGGAAAGCAGGTATGCTGGCCCCGTTCTCTGCACCAGCCTTCCATTCCCATAGGTACTGGCCGCTGCGGTCGCCACCAAAGTATCCGTAACGGATAAGGTCGGTGCGTCGGTGGCCCTCGAAGTAGAGCTCACGGGCACGCTCATCGAGAATCTGGTCGAGGGTATAGCTGCTCGTTGTCGTGGTGTGTGCGCGTTGGCGCAGGGCATTGATGTAGTTGGCGCCTGTGGCGGTGGTTGTTCCACCACTGAGGCGTGCGTCGGCTTCTGCTGCGATAAGGTATGCCTCTGCTGAACGCATCAGGAAGAAGTCGGCGTCTACGAACTGTGAGTTGTGTGACGTTCCGCCGCTTGCGTAGGTGTTACGGAACTTACCCACGGAATAGCCAGAGGTGAACTCTCCCGGTTTCGTGATTTTCAGCTCACGGCCAATGCCAAAGAATAGGGCACGGTCATCGCCTGCTGCCGCAGCCATATCTTTGATGCTGGCTTGTGGTGCATCGTTGTTGGGGAAGAATTTTGATACCAACTGAATGCGGGCGCGGTTGCCTGACCAGTACTCACTGGTATTGAGGTCGGCCTCAGTGTCCATGTCAGCGTTCCATGTTGAGGCGATGAGGAAGAGTGATGTACACCATGCGGTGGTCTTCACGCCGTCCTGAAGCAAGGGGAGGATGGCCTCCTGTGATGCACCATTGCTGCCATTGTCGCCCATGAAGAGCATCTGGTAAGCACTCCAGCCATTCATGCCGGATGTCCAAAGCTTGTGCGGACCATTGATGACTTTCTCTGCATACTCTTTGGCAGCTGCCCAGTTGGCAGTACCAGTGTAGACCTCAGCATTGAGGTACATGCGGGCGAGCAGCAGGTTGGCTGCATCCTGGTCAGCACGGCCATAGCCCTGGTCGGTGTCCTTGCGGGCGGCTGGTGCCAACAGCTTGTCCTTCACATCAAGCAGTTCGCTCTCGATCCATTTGAACAGTTCAGCACGTTGGATCTGCTGGGGAGGTTCGGACATCAGGGCAGTGGCGAAAGGCACATTGCCGAAAGCGTCCATCAGGTGATAGTAGTAAAGAGCACGGAGGAAACGAACCTCTGCCTCACGGGTGGCGTCGACACCAGCGCAGACATCCAGATAGTGGTTGCAATAGGTGATGCCAACATAGAGTCGATAGTAGAAACCTTTCAGCATCGGGTGAGATGCATCGGATTGGCAGAAATTATAAGCGGGAATGCCGGGGTCGCCCCAAGCGCAGAGAGCCTCGTCGGTAGGCAGTTCGTTGGAGTTCCACAACTGACGGATGAAACCAGCCGTACCGCCATCGAGACCGTCGATGTCGCAGTCGCCGTTAGCACCTCCCTGGCCCTGCAGAGACATGGAGGAATAGCATTTGGTGTAGAGAGCCACCTCATCGGGCACCATCGTCTTGCTGGGGTCGATAGGAGTGACGTCCAAATCGCCGGTGCAAGAGCTAAGTCCAGCTATCACCAGTGCTGCTGCGGGAATGATGTTTTTGATATATCTGAAGTTCATATTCGTAAAATTTATGATAGTTGTCATTTTCTATGCCTGTATATCCATTTAGAAGGAGAGGTTCAGACCCAGCAGGATGGTGAGTGGACGCGGGTAAATGTTGTTGTCGATGCCCTTGTACACCTCGGGGTCAATGCCCTTGTACTTGGTGATGGTGAACACGTTGGTGGCCGATGCATAGACACGTCCGGTCAGACCGTTGTAGCTGCCGCCCTTGAAGAGGTCGCTAAATGAGTAACCCAGTGTGATGTTGTCGCACTTGAGGAATGAGGCGTTGCGCACGAAATAGTCGGAGAGAGGATGGTCATAGGTCACCCAACCTGCAGCGATAGCCTCAGGCATGGAGTTCTGCAGATAGCTGAACGATGAGTCGAAGCGTTTCTCAGTGTTGTTGTAACTCATTCTCTTGTCCCAGTAGACATAGTTGTCGAAGCTTGCACGCAAACCGAAGCCGAAGTCTACATTCTTGTATTGCAGACGTGAACTCAGACCAGCGGTGTAAGGTGCAAACGGGCTCTTGTAAATGTAACGGTCGGATTCGTTGATGATGCCGTCGGCATTGCGGTCCACATACACGCCTTCGATGGGCTTGCCTGCCTGGTCATATACCTGCTGATAGACATAGTATGAATAGGCGGGATAGCCTACGGTATGAATCTGGCAAGTCAGACCGGTACCGGCAGAGATGCCGCCGGTGGTGATCTTGGATGCCTCGCCGGTCAGTTCGGTAATCTTGTTCTTGTTGTAGGTGAAGTTGGCGGTCACTTCCCACTGCCAGTTCTCAGTTACCACGGGACGGACGGTGAGTGATGCCTCTATGCCTCGGTTCTCCAGTGAGCCGATGTTGGTCGGCACGGTGTTGCGGAAGTTGGAGCCTGCAGAAACAGATGCCCAGTTGATCAGGTCGGTTGTCTTGCGGTAATAGTAGTCGACACTGCCGCTCACACGGTTGTGGAAGAATTGGAAGTCGAGACCTGCGTTGTAGGTGGTGGTGGTCTCCCACTTCAGGTTCTTGTTGTATGCGTCGGGACGGTAGAGAAGTCCGTCGTCATTGACACCGATAATGGGATAGCGTCCGTCGACATTAGTGGTATTCACGTTGTAGCTGGCGAAATAGTTGTAGTCGCCTATACCATCCTGCTGACCAGTCTTACCCCAACCTAAGCGGAGTTTGATTTCATCAATCCAACTGACGTTGCGCAGGGGAGCTTCTTCATTAATCTTCCAACCGAGGGCAACGGATGGGAAAGTGGCCCAGTGCTCGAAGAAACGTGATGAACCGTCGCGGCGCACTGTGGCAGTCACCATATAGCGGTCGAAGGCAATGTAGTTGGCGCGACCGAAGAAGCTCACGAGGTAGCTTTCTGACTTCCATGGGTTGGTTTTTGCGTCATAGGGATATTGCTTACCTTTGGCATCCAAGGTTGTTCCGTCATCAAGAGAGATGACCTGCTGTGTGGTTGTCGGGTAACGGCCAGCATAGAAAGACTCGCCCCAGTATTTGGTGTGGCTCCACTCATAACCCACCATGATGTCGAAGTGCTGGGTCTTGAGGAAATCCTTGTAATACTGTGCATAGGCGGAGAAAGTGAGGTTGTATTTATTCTCCTTGGTGTAACCGCTGTTACCATAATAGAAGTTGGAGGGACCCCAGTCGGCATAGTCGGTGTTCTGCTTTCCGTTGGCCCAGTCGCCGTTGGCGCTGGCATGGAGGCGCAGGTCCTCGAAACCATGTATCTTGTAGTCTGCCTCGATACCACCCATGTAGTCGTAGGAATTGGCGCGGTCGTTCTTCTCATACAGACGTGAGAGAGGATTGGCCACGGTGTTGCGATTCCACATAGTGGGGTAGTTGGGGTCTTTCAGCGAAGCACCGGAATCGGTCCATTGCCAGTAGCCGTGATAGTTCTTGTATTTCTCATCTGTTGATGTGATAGGCTGTGTCGGGTCCATACGCATGGCATCACCGATGGCTGCCTCGTTGGCATAGTGAGTGTGGGCATACATGAACTTGCCATTGATGTTGAACTTCAGGTGGTCGTTCAGCAGCGAGGGGTTCAGGGTGACGCTGGCGGTGGTACGCTGGAAGTTGGAGGTCTTCAAAATACCGTTCTGGTCGGTGTAGCCTACGCTGAAGCGATAGGGCATGTTCTTCAGACCGCCCTGCACTGTCACATTGTGGTCGGTGCTCACGGCTGCGTGGAAAATTTCCTCCTGCCAGTCGGTATTGGCGTTGCCTAAGAGGGATGCTGCCTCAGAATCTTCACCATAGTAGCTCTTGATGAACTTGCGGTACTCATCGGCATTGAGCAAGTCGAGCTTACTGTTTTTCACAGAGTAGGACACATTTCCGTTGTAGCTCACCTTTGGAGCCATGCCAGAGCGTCCTTTCTTGGTGGTGATGATGATGACGCCGTTTGAACCGCGGCTACCGTAGATGGCAGTGGCAGAGGCATCCTTCAGCACGGTGAAACTCTCAATGTCGTTGGGGTTGACCATTGTCAGGGGATTAGAAGCACCCTTGATACCTTGGTTGTCCATGGCCAGACCGTCGATGACGATGAGCGGGTCGGTACTGGCGTTGAGTGATGAACCGCCACGGATGGTGATGTTGGCGCCGCCACCAGGGGCACCGCCATAGTTGGTCACGCTTACACCTGCAATCTTGCCCTGCATCATGTCTTGGGCGTTGGTGATGAGACCGTGGTTCTTCTCATCGGGCTTGACAGCTGTCACCGAACCGGTGAGGTCGTTTTTCCTTGCCACACCGTAACCGATGACCACCACCTCGTTGAGAGAATGGGAGTCGTCTTGCAAAATCACCTCCACATGGGGAGCAGCGGCCACCTCCTGTGTCTCATATCCGATATATGAGATCTGGAGCATGTCGCCTTGTTTTGCTTCAATTGAGAAATTACCGTCGAAATCGGTAATCACGCCACCCGGTTGACCGACAACGCGGATGGTGGCTCCGATGATGTCCTCGCCGGTAGCATCTTTCACATGGCCGTTGGCAGTAAACGACTGCGCAAAGGCACTAACTGATAGGAACAGCCCCAAAAAGAGGCTGAGCAACCTAACAGGAATTGCAAAATTTACCTGCTTCATCATTTTTAATTGTTAAGTTTATTATTAATAGGTTATTATTTTATATAATGTGTACGAATCTTTCGCTCGTATGATGATAGTTGGCAATAATAGGTTAGATAACGGTTTGAAAATCCGTGCTTTCAACGTTTCTTGTCGTTTTCTGATTGCAAATTTAGTTTTCTTTTGCAATGTTTGTTCTTTTTAAACCTAAAATATTGTGTTTGAGGTGTGCAAACGTTTGCACAACTTATTACATATTTTATGGTTAAGACGGAAACAATGTGTCAAGGTTTTGTCTATCTTTGCAAATGATGAAAGACAACGAACCCATCACGATGAAGGATATCGCGCGCGCCATGGGTGTGTCGGTAGCCACTGTCTCGCGGGCACTTAAGGACAGTCCCCGCATCAGTGAGGAGCGTCGTGAGGCAATCAAGGCATATGCGCGTGAGCACAATTTCTCTCCCAATCTTTTGGCAGAGTCACTGCGCCACAGCCGTGTGCATCCCACTCGCATCATCGGGGTAATCATCCCACAGATCAACCATTTCTATTTCTCTTCCATCCTAAGCGGCATCGAGGAGGAGGCATCTGCCAGGGGCTACCAGCTGATGGTGGCACAGAGTGACGAGCGCTATGAGCGCGAGGTGCGCATTTGCCAGTCGTTTTATGAGAACAAGGTGTGCGGCGTCATCGTGTCGCAGGCGAAGGACACGGTGAAGTATGACCATTTCCTGCGACTGATTGACAATGGTGTGCCATTGGTGTTCTACGACCGTATTTGTACCGGTATCAATTCCAATAGGGTGGTGGTAGATGACTATATGGGGGCACTTACGGCAGTTAACTATCTCATAGACAGTGGTTGCCGGCGAGTGGCTTTCTATGGCTCGACGATGAATCTGGAGATATCCAAAAACCGCTACAACGGTTATGTTGATGCCTTGGCACGCCATCATATACCTGCCGACGAGCGCTATATGCGCTATTGCGACAACCGAATCGATGCTGAGGCTATTACGCCTGAACTGTTGTCAATGCGCGACCGTCCGGATGGATTCTTCGCCGTCAATGACGACACCGCTATTGGTATCCTCTATACTGCCAAACGCATGGGGTTCAGCATCCCTAATGATGTGTCGATATGCGGCTTCACCAATGGAGAGCGCGCCATCGCCTGTGACCCTATGCTCACCACCGTGGAGCAGCGTGGGATGGTGGTGGGTGAGGAGGCTGCCGACGTCCTCATCAGCAAGGTGGAGGGTTCCATCCCTCGTGATAAGGTGGAGAAACGAGTGGTACGCACACGCCTCATTGTGCGCGGCACGACAAGATAAGACCTATAAAAACCTATTAAAATATGAAAACAAGACCTGATTTAAGTTTCTGGAAGCTTTGGAACTTGAGTTTCGGCTTCTTTGGCGTGCAAATCGCATACGCTCTGCAGAGCGCTAATATTTCACGTATCTTCAGAACGTTGGGAGCAGACCCACACGATCTGAGTTTCTTCTGGATTCTTCCGCCGCTGATGGGTATGATTGTTCAGCCTATTATCGGTACGTTGTCTGACAAGACCTGGACTCGTCTGGGGCGTCGTATCCCCTATCTTTTCGTGGGTGCTGCCCTTGCCGTGGCGGTGATGTGCCTGCTGCCCAACGCCGGTTCTTTCGGCATGTCGGTCAAGGCTGCGCTGATTTTCGGACTGGCAGCGCTGATGCTCCTCGACACCTCCATCAACATGGCAATGCAGCCTTTCAAGATGATGGTGGGCGACATGGTCAATGAGAAACAGAAAGCCAAGGCCTACAGCATCCAGTCGTTCCTGTGCAACGCAGGCAGCGTGGTGGGCTTTGTGTTCCCCTTCTTCTTTACTTGGATTGGACTGAAGAACGTGGCTCCAGAGGGCGTGGTACCCGACTCTGTCATCTGGTCGTTCTATGTGGGAGCACTCATCCTCATCCTTTGTGTCATCTACACCACAGCCACTGTGCGTGAGATGCCGCCGGAGGAGTATGCAGAATATCATGGCGTGACACAGGCTAACAAGGACAGTTCCAATTGGTTTGCCTTGTTGAAAAATGCTCCGGCTACTTTCTGGAAAGTGGGCTTGGTGCAATTCTTCTGCTGGGCAGCGCTCCTTTATATGTGGACATATGTGGTCGACGCGGTTTCGGAGACCGTGTGGGGCACGACTGACCCTTCGTCGGAAGAATATCAAGTGGCAGGCAACTGGACAGGCATCCTCTATGCCATCCAGGCTATGGCTAGTGTGCTGTGGGCAACAATGCTGCCACGCTTCAAGAACGTCAAGGTGGCATATGCTGTCAGTCTGCTCATCGGTGGTATAGGTTTTGCCCTCATCCCCTTTGTGCACGACCAGTATTTGATGATTTTCCCCTTCATCCTCATTGGCGCCGCATGGGCAGCTATGCTCGCCATGCCGTTCACGTTGGTCACCAATGCCCTTCAGGGCTATGGGCACATGGGAGCCTACCTGGGGCTTTTCAACTGCACCATCTGCCTGCCTCAGATTGTGGCAGCTGTTTGTGGTGGCACCATTCTTCGAATTGTTGGGTCACACCAGAGCACGATGATGATTGTGGCAGGAGTCTTGCTTATGATTGGTGCGATGTGTGTCTCTGCCATCAAGGTCAAAAAGAGTGAGCAAACGATTGCATAACTAATATCCTACCTATTATGAATCTACATTTTAATATTGATTACCATACCGCCTTTGGCGAGGAATTGGTGCTCAACATCATCTCCTCGGTACATGACGGCGGTCACGAGGTGGCGGAATACCGCATGGGAACCCTCGACGGGATGAGATGGACCTGTGAGGTCGGCAATGTGGTCAAGTCTGGTGAATGTCTTGATTACTATTACAGTTTGGTGCGTGGCGACCAGGTGTTGCGCCATGAGTGGAAGTTGGAGCCCCATCGCCTTGAGTTTGCTGCCCAAAAGGCAAACAACTATACCATTTATGACCACTGGATGGACATTCCCGACAATGCCTATCTTTATAGTTCGGCATTCACCGATACCATCAACCGCCGTGAGCGCCTGAAACCCACTAAGCATTCGTTTGCACAGACGGTGAGGCTGAAGGTGCGTGCCCCGCAGCTGCGCCGCAACGAGCGCCTCGCAGTGCTGGGCAGTGATGCAGTCCTCGGCAACTGGTCGGTGCTGAATGCTGTCGCCATGGTTGAGCACAACTATAATGAGTGGATTGTGGACATTGATGTTTCCCAACTCTCCTCTGCCCGCTTTGAGCTGAAGTTCGTTGTGCTCGACGAGGATGTCGATGTCACACCGGTTTGGGAAATGGGCAGCAACCGCATCATTGACCTACCAAAGATGAATGACGGCGACATCGTTGTCTATGAGTTGCCCGAGGCTCATTTCGACCTCTATGACTTGAAGTGTGCAGGCACGCTTGTACCCGTGTTCTCATTAAGGTCGGAAAACAGTTTCGGTGTGGGCGACTTCGGAGATTTGCGCAAGATGGTCGATTGGGTGGCACATACCGGACAACGTCTGCTGCAGATTCTGCCCATCAACGACACAACAACGACCCACACCTGGACAGATTCCTATCCCTACAGCTGCATCAGCATATTTGCCTTGCATCCGCAGTATGCCGACCTCACGGCGTTGCCCGCCATCAAGGATGAGGCATTGCGTGCGGAGATGGAGCAGTTGCGTGCTGAACTCAATGCGTTGCCACAGATAGACTATGAGCGTGTCAACAACGCCAAGACCCGTTACCTGCGCATCATCTATGAGCAGGAAGGCAAGGCAGTGCTCGCATCGGCTGGTTTCAAGCAATTCTTCTCCGATTCCAAGCAATGGCTCGTTCCCTATGCACAATACTCATTGCTCCGCGACCAATATGGTACAGCCGACTTCAGTCAGTGGCCCGACCACAACACATGGGATGAAGCAAACCGCTCTGCACTCTCCTCACCGCGCAACAAGGCATACAAGGAGGTGGCGTTCTATTACTATGTGCAGTATGTGCTCAATTGCCAGATGGCTGCGGTCCATGAGTATGCCCGTGAGCGAGGTGTCATCCTTAAGGGAGACATCCCCATCGGTGTCAACCGCTACGGATGCGATGTGTGGCAGGAACCCCGCTACTTCCACCTCGACGGTCAGGCAGGAGCACCGCCCGACGACTTCTCTGCCAACGGGCAGAACTGGGGCTTCCCCACTTACAATTGGGAGGAGATGCTTGCCGACAACTGCGCATGGTGGGTCAGGCGCTTCTCCAACATGTCGAAGTTTTTCGACGCATACCGCATCGACCATGTGCTCGGCTTCTTCCGTATATGGGAGATTCCCATCGACTCCGTGCACGGACTGCTCGGACAGTTCTCACCCTCTCTTTCGATGACCGTCTCCGAGATAGAGGCCTACGGACTTCCTTTCCGTGAGGATGTCTTCCTCAGGCCATATATCACCGACCATGTGCTCGACCAAGTGTTCAAAGAACATGCCCAGGAGGTGAGGGAGAAATATGTGGAGCCTATCGACAACGGTTTCTACCGCATGCGTCCCGACTACGGCACACAGCGTAAGGTAGAGAAGGCATTTGAGGGAAAGACCGATGAGGTCAGCGTCATGCTGAGGGATGGCCTCTATGCCCTCATCAGCGACGTGCTCTTCGTGCGTGACCACCGTGATGCCAATAAATTCCACCCGAGAATCGCCGTACAGCACGACTTCATCTACGAGGCACTCTCAGAACATGACAAATTTGTTTTCAATCGTCTTTATGATGACTATTTCTATCGTCGCAACAACCAGTTCTGGTATCGTGAGGCAATGAACAAACTGCCGCGCCTGGTCGATGCCACCCGTATGCTGGTTTGTGCCGAAGATTTGGGTATGGTGCCCGACTGCGTGCCTTGGGTGATGAACGAGCTGAAGATTCTCAGCCTTGAACTGCAGTCAATGCCTAAGGACCCCACTGTCACATTCGGACATCTCTCACGCAATCCATATCGGTCGGTGTGCACCATCTCCAGCCACGACATGCCCACGCTGCGGCAGTGGTGGGATGAGAAGCCCGAGCGTACGCAGGAGTACTACAACACGATGCTCTATCGTGGTGGTGAGGCACCCCATCCGCTGCCGGGATGGCTTGCACGCGACATCATCTCACGCCATCTCACCAGTCCGTCGATGCTCTGCGTCATCTCCATTCAGGACTGGCTCGCCATTGATGAAAGGCTTCGACTGGCGGATGCCAATGCCGAGCGCATCAACATCCCCGCCAATCCCCGCCACTATTGGCGCTACCGCATGCACCTCACCATTGAGCAGCTGATGGCTGACGAAAAGTTCAATGAAAATCTCTCTGACCTCATCTCCCAAAGCGGGAGATGAACTGCTGAGCTGTAATGAAATAAGTAAACGACATCGAATCCCAAGAAAATGAAATTTTTACTGAATCTCCTCGCTGTTCTGCTGCCGTGCATGGTGCAGGCTCAGACGGTCAAATCGCCCGACGGCAAAGTGTCGCTGACTTTCAGCCTCGAGAAGGGCATACCCTATTATGAGATGTCTTACAAAGGCAAGGCTGTGGTGAAACCCAGCCGGTTGGGACTGGAACTGGCAAAGGACAAGCACGCCAGCAAGGGAATGGATGAGACCGACCTTATGGACGGCTTCTCCGTAGCCGGCACGAAGCAGTCGACTTTTGACGAGACATGGAAACCTGTATGGGGTGAGACAGCCACCATACGCAACCATTACAATGAATTGGCGGTCGACCTGCTGCAGGATGCCACCAAGAGGCACATCACCATCCGTTTCCGTGTCTTTGACGATGGCATGGGATTGCGGTATGAGTTCCCGCAGCAGAGAGAACTCAACTACTTCCTCATCAAAGACGAGCATACGGAGTTTGCCATGGCGGGCGACCACACCGCATGGTGGTTGCCTGGTGACTATGACACTCAGGAGCAGGAAACCCAGCAGACCAAACTGTCGGAGATTCGCGGAAAGATGAGACAGGCGGTCAACTGGGGCAACTCCTCTGTGGCTGTATTCTCAGAAACCGGCGTGCAGACCTCCTTGCAGATGAAGAGTGACGATGGACTGTATATCAATATCCACGAGGCGGCGTGTGTGGACTATGCCACCATGCACCTCGAACTTGTTGATGCACAGACTAAACATCTGACTGAGCAGTTGGGTGGTGGCAGCAATGCCTACACACCCAACCCCAAGCCGTCGCCCTATCCGCTGCCGGCTCCCTTCACCTTCGTCAGTCACCTCACACCAGATGCCACAGGACTGAAAGGTGCCATGCAGACACCATGCCAGAGTCCTTGGCGTACCGTCATGGTGAGCGACGACGCACGCGATATGCTCTCCTCCAATCTTATCCTCAACCTCAACGAGCCTTGCAAGATTGAGGACACCTCATGGATTCATCCTGTGAAATACTGCGGTGTGTGGTGGGAGATGATTGTGGGAAAGAGCAGTTGGAACTACACCAACGACCTGCCTTCCATCAAACTCGACCAGATTGACTGGAAGAAGATGACACCCAACGGTCGGCATGCCGCCAACAATGAGAAAGTGAAGCGATATATCGACTTCGCAGCCAAAAACGGTCTCGATGAGGTGCTTGTCGAGGGATGGAATGTCGGTTGGGAGGACTGGGCAAACATGTGGAAACGCGACGTGTTCGACTTTGTCACACCCTATCCCGATTTTGACATCAAGATGCTCAACGACTATGCGCACAGCAAGGGTGTAAAACTCCTCATGCACCACGAGACCTCATCGTCGACTCAGAACTATGAGCGCCATATGGAAAAAGCCTACAGTCTGATGAACCACTATGGCTATGATGCTGTGAAGAGCGGGTATGTGGGCGACATCATCCCACGTGGCGACCACCATTACTCGCAGTCGATGAACAACCACTATCTCTATTGTATCCAGGAGGCTGCCAAGCACCATATCATGGTCAATGCACACGAGGCAGTGAGACCTACCGGACTCTGCCGCACCTATCCCAATATGGTGGGCAATGAGAGTGCGAGAGGTACAGAGTATGAGGCATTTGGCGGAAGCCGGCCCGACCATACCGTCATCATTCCCTTCACGCGTTTGCAGGGTGGTCCGATGGACTACACACCTGGTATTCTTGAGACACAGTTGGGTACTTGGAGCGACAACCATAATATCGTGCACACAACCCTTGTGGGACAGTTGGCCCTCTATGTCACCATGTACAGTCCGCTGCAGATGGCTGCCGACCTGCCTGAGAACTACGAGAAATTTGATGATGCCTTCCAGTTTATACGCGATGTGGCAGTAGATTGGGACGATTCCAAATATCTGGAGGCAGAGCCTGCTGACTACATCACCGTGGCACGCAAGGCAAAGGGAACTGCCAACTGGTTTGTCGGTGGAAAGTGCGATGAGAATGGTCATCAGAGCAACATCCGCCTTGATTTCCTCGACAAAGGCGTGAAATACGACTGCACCATCTATGCCGATGCCAAGGATGCCCATTATGAGAAAAATCCCAAGGCATACACCATCACACACAAGACGGTGAAGAAAGGCGACGTGCTGAAACTGAAAGAGGCTCCCGGTGGCGGTTTTGCCATCAGTATCATCGCCAGATGATTAGGGGTCTTGGTGTATAAGAGTTTTGGAGTATAGGAGTTTAGACATATGATTTCTAAATAAGGAATAGACTATACTCTTGCTGAAAAGGAGTTAATCGTTTATTATATATGAAGAGAATCATCACCACATTGGCTGCAACACTGTTACTAACCAACGTTACCCACGCCCAGTCGTTCAACTTCAACGAGTGCGAGGCATCACCGGAGAAAACCACCTTCCGGTTGATTGCACCGCCCGATGCGAGGGGAGTGAAGGTGAGAATCTACAAGGACGGTGTAGGCGGCGACCCCATACGGACAGTGAAGATGCGCTATATGGACGGAGTGTGGACCGCTACTGTCCACCATAGCCCAAAACGCTCGCTGAAAGGAAAGTTCTACACTTTCGACATGATGGGCGACCGCATCGACTGGCATGAGACACCTGGCATCTTTGCCAAGGCTGTGGGTGTCAACGGACGGCGGGCTGCCATCATCGACCTGAGGGACACCAACCCCTATGAGTGGGATAAGGACGAGAGACCGCCCCTGCGCTCTCCAGCCGACCTCGTCATCTACGAACTTCACCACCGTGATTTCTCCATTGCCCGAAACATCAACCTCGACCCAGGGGAGATGTTCGTCAAACGGCAGGCCACCGATTTTCCCGGTAAGTTTCTCGCCTTGCGCGAACAGTGGGCAATCGACCATCTCAAGTCGCTTGGCGTGAATGCCGTGCATATCCTTCCGTCCTTCGATTTCGCCTCTATTGATGAGTCGAACCGCGCTCCACAGTATAACTGGGGCTACGACCCGCTCAACTACAACGTGCCGGAGGGGTCATATTCTACTGATGCTGCCGATCCCGCCACACGTATCCGCGAGTTCAAGTCGATGGTTCGTGCCCTCCACCGTGCTGGCATAAGGGTAATTCTCGATGTGGTGTATAATCACACATACGACCTGAAGAACAGCAACTTCCAACTCACTTGGCCCGACTATTACTACCGCAAGAACGCCGACGGCAGTTACAGCAATGGTTCGGGATGCGGCAATGAGACGGCCTCGGAACAACCTATCATGCGCGAGTTCATCATCGAGAGCGTGAAGTATTGGATTAACGAGTATCACATCGACGGGTTCCGCTTCGACCTCATGGGTGTGCATGATATCGAGACGATGAATGCCGTCCGCGCGGCGGTGGACAAAATCGACCCCTCCATCTTCATCTATGGTGAGGGATGGTCGGCTGGCACATGTGCCTATCCCCAGGAGAAGTTGGGCATGAAGGCGAATATCCCACAGATGCCCCGAATCGCAGCCTTCAGCGATGAGTTGCGTGATGCTCTGCGCGGACCGTTCAGCGACGACACCAAGGGTGCTTTCCTGGCTGGCATCCCAGGCGAGGAGGAGAGTTTGAAGTATGGCATAGCTGGTGCCATTGCCCATCCGCAGGTGGCGATGGACAAGGTGAACTATACCAAAGTGGCTTGGGCTACAGAACCCACGCAGATGATAGCTTACGTGAGTTGCCATGATGACATGTGCCTCGTCGATCGTCTGAAGACATCCATCCCCGGCATCAGCACCGAAACGCTTATCCGCCTCGACAAGTTGGCGCAGACCGCTGTTTTCACCTCACAGGGCGTTCCCTTCATCCTCTCAGGAGAGGAGATGCTGCGCAACAAAAAGGGCGTTCACAACAGTTTTGAGTCGCCCGACTCTGTCAATCAACTCAACTGGAACAATACTATCCGCTATGCTGATGTTCTCGACTATTACAGTCGCTTGATACAGTTGAGGAAAAACCATCCTGCCTTCCGACTCGGTAGGGCTGAACTGGTGAGAACGTCGTTGGAGTTCCTGCCCACACAGCCGTGTATGGTGGCGTTCCGCCTGAAGGACTATGCCGGTGGCGACACTTGGGGCGACATCGTGGTGGCGCTCAATGCCAACACTGAGGCGAAGACCATCAGCATTCCCAAAGGCAAGTATACTGTGGTATGCCGCGATGGGAAAATCAACGAGGAGGGACTGGGTACTGTAACTGGTCCTACGGTGACCGTTCCCCCACAGTCGGCGCTTATCCTGCACAATTAAACCACACCAACAACCATCATCAGTATGAAAAGAATCCTTTTGCTGTTTACACTTTTCCTTGCCGTGACTACCACTATGAAGGCAGCACTAAAAATCGACCGCATCGACCCCACCGATTGGTATGTGGGGATGAAGAACCCTTCTCTCCAGCTGATGGTCTACGGACCTGGCATCGGCAGTGCGGAGGTGACTACTGACTACCCAGGTGTGCGTATTGACAGCCTTGTGCGTGTTGACTCGCCCAACTACCTGCTCGTCTATCTCAACCTCAGTGGTGCACAGCCGGGGGAGATGAAACTGCATTTTAAGAACGGCCGTCAGAAACGTGATGTGGCATACCGTCTGAAGGCACGTGAGATGGCTGGAGCCGAGCACAGGGGATTCACCAACGCCGATGTGCTCTATATGCTCATGCCCGACCGCTTTGCCAGTGGCAAGGCTGACAATGACCAAATCAAGGGCCTGAACACGTATGTCAACAACCGCAGCGAACCCAGCTTGCGGCATGGCGGCGACCTTGAGGGCATCCGTCAGCATCTCGACTATTTCAATGACCTGGGGGTAACTGCCTTGTGGTTCACTCCTGTGTTGGAGAACAACTCTCCCGACCACAACGGATTCAGCACCTACCACGGTTATGCCACCACCGATTATTACAAGGTGGACCCGCGCTTTGGCACCAACGAGGAGTATCGGCGGTTGACCGACGAGGCGCATAGCCATGGCCTCAAGGTGGTGATGGACATGATTTTCAACCACTGCGGTTTTGAGCATCCGTGGGTGAAGGATATGCCTACTCATGACTGGATTAACCTGCCTAAATGGCTTGAGGAGTCAGGCGGCACTTCCGACCCGAGAGGAACGTCATTCCTCCAGACAAGTTACAAACTCACTCCCGTGGTGGACCCCTATGCCTCGAAGGTGGACCTCAAGGAGACCGTGGAGGGATGGTTCGTGCCCACCATGCCCGACCTCAACCAGCGCAACCCGCATGTGATGACTTACCTGATTCAAAACAGTATCTGGTGGATTGAGACGGTGGGCATCGACGGTATCCGAATGGACACCTATCCATATGCCGATGCCAAGGCGATGGCACGCTGGATGCACGAAATCGACAACGAGTATCCCAACTTCAACACGGTGGGGGAGACGTGGGTGACGGAACCGGCATATACAGCTACTTGGCAGAAGGATTCGAAACTCGCCCCGTTCAACAGTTACCTCAAGACCGTGATGGATTTCAGTTTCTATGACAAAATCAATCAGGCAAAGAGTGAGGAGACCGACGGATGGTGGCAGGGCTTCAACCGCATCTACAACAGTTTGGTGTACGATTATCTCTATCCCAACCCGTCGAGTGTGATGGCTTTCATTGAGAACCACGACACCGACCGCTTCTTGGGCAATGGCACCGATACGCTCGCTCTCAAACAGGCTTTGGCACTGTTGCTCACCATCAACCGCACACCGCAACTCTATTACGGAACAGAGGTGTTGATGAACGGCACCAAGGAGGTGACCGACGGAAATGTGCGCAAAGACTTCCCCGGCGGCTTCCCTGGCGACACAAAGAACTGCTTCACCCGTGAGGGGCGCACCCGTGCGGAGAATGCCATGTTTGATTGGTGCAGCCGCCTGCTCCATTGGCGGAAAGGCAATGAGGTCATCACAAAGGGGCATCAGACGCAGTTCATCCCATGGAAGGGCGTCTATGTCGTGGCACGTCAGTATGGTGGCCACAAGGTGATGACTGTCATCAATGGTACTAATTCGCCTGCCTCCTTGGAAGTGGCCCGCTATGCCGAGATTATTGACAATGCCGCCCGTGGCACGGATGTCACCACCGGTCGAACAGTACGTCTCGACAAGGATGTCTCCCTCCGTCCCCGACAAACCATGGTGGTGGAGTTCTAAAACAAAAATGCCGGCATCACAGCCGGCATTTTTTTATGTCTTCACTCCTTCCCTTACTATGCTATCTAATTGCCATTTTCCTGCCATTAATGATGTATAAACCTTTGGGTAGTTGTGAAAGATGTTTGGCATCATCCGAGACTCTTGTACCTTGGATGGTGAAAATACCTTTGGATGACGATGTGGCATCATTCTGTACCATATTGATGGAAGAAGTGACATTCTGAATGGGTCGTACATTCATACCTCCAAGTCTGTACTCACACACCTCCACGTTGTCTATGGTCTCATGTGTATAGTATTCCAATGGCACTGCATTGAACTCAAGCGCAAATGCCAGGTCTCTATAAAAATAGTCGTAGTCCATATTTTGTGAAGATGTCCAATAGTAGCCGAGAATTATATTCTTGCGCGTGTTAAATACATTTTTCAGTTTGCCCAGATAAACCCAATAACCAGCCGGTATGAAAATAGACTGTTTGTTAGGACCAGTGAAAACCAATCCTTTTATTTCTGAGTCAGCAGGCATTGGCTTATAATCACAGTACTCAATAAGCTCCTTGATATGGCTGAGACTTGGCATACGCCAGTTGTCACCCCAATTCACATAGGCGGCATCATATTTCGTTCCTCCTATGTCTTCTCCGAGAAAGTCCCAATCAAGAGAGGAAACATTAGAGTAATCTCCATTATCAGAATGACAATACGAATATGTCTCAAACGTATACTCTTCTTTTTGCACAGTCTCACCCCACGAAAAATATTCACCATATTGCATGGGGGTATCGGCTCCCACATTGCAACATGCCCATTTCGTGCCGGACGGGAGGCCGAGGTCAATGGCATGGGGATGGTTGTCATCTGGACAGGACTGTGCGTGAATAACAAATGAAATTAGTGTCAATATACTGGTGAAAAGCCATTTTCTCATAAAGTCAAAATTGAAAAACGATGCAAAAGTAATCATTTCTTCCATTATATGATGATTAAAAGGCTATAATACGTAGAAAGAGGATAGCAAAAGGAGAGACGGCTAAGAATACCGTGTAGCACCACGGCTTAGGCCATCTCTCCAGAAAGGGTGGGGGCAGGGGGCGAACCTGCTCCTTTGCTTCATAGAAGCCAAATTGGTTTTACTTGTCGTAGCCGTAGGCTGGATTCTCGTACATCGAGATGTTGATTTTGTAGCGCATCATCTCGTCGAGGTTGTGGATGGGATGCTCCACGTCGTTGGGGATGGGGAGTTTGGAGAACTGCTGGAAATACAGCAGGCAGGCATCACGCCACCAAACGGCATCACGGGTCTGGATGCGCAGTTTGCGCTGCACCTCGTCGAAACGCTGTGGGTCGACAAATGGTTTCATGTTATCCCAAATTGTCAGGAACTGCCTCGTTTGATGTACACCTAAGTCGTATTTATGACACAACTCATCCCAGAATGTCCTCCCGCTCTTCATCTTGTGGTTCCATGACACATGGTGGAACCATGCCAGAAATTCCTCCGGACAGGTGTTGATGTCATTGAGTCGGGCACTGAGGCTGGCGGGGTATTGCTCTACGGCGTTGCTGCCCTTACGAGTGCGGTCGAAGCCCAGACCTATGGAGTCGGCACGGTGATAGTATTGCGGTGTCCAGTCACGACGGATGCCGGGTACGTCATACCAGGGCTCTGGACCATAGTGGTGGCCGCCAGCGAAGATATGGTGCAGACCTAAGGGCATCATGTAGTTGACACAAGCCTCATGGCTCTCTGCCATCACCTGTGTCATCGGGCGCACCAACCGCTCATCGTTGGAGAACGTCTGGCGCAGCCACTCATCGGCGATGTACTCCGTTGTCAGCGTGGGGTCCCATGCCAGACGGCCAAAGGCATACCAGTTGGCTTGCGCGAAGTGGTGTCCGCACCAGTTGGTGTCGGTGCCGATGTTGGCCACACCTGCCATCGCCCTCAGTTTTTGCGGCTGTACGTAGGAGAAGAACTCGCGCCACATGGGTGCCAGGAATACCAGGTGGTTGGCTGCACCGAGGTATTCTTGTGTGATTTGGAACTCCACCATGACAGGTGTCTTCTGGGCTGCGGTGAAGAGCGGACTGTAAGGCTCACGAGGCTGGAAGTCCACAGGGCCGTTTTTCACCTGAATGATGACGTTGTCGTGGAACTGTCCCTCGAGTGGCATGAATTCTTCGTAAGCTTGCTTTGCCCTGTCCTTGCTCTGCGGGTTGTAGACGAAGGCTCTCCACATCACGATGCCGCCATGCTTGCGCAGGATGTCGGCCATCATGTTGGCACCTTCGGCATGGGTGCGTCCGAAGTCACACGGACCCGGTTCACCTTCTGAGTTGGCTTTCACCAGAAAACCTCCGAAATCAGGTATCAGTTGGTAGATTTCTGCCACCTTCTTCTTCCACCAGTCCACCACCTGTGGGTTGAGTGGGTCGGCTGTGTCCAGTCCGCCCAGTTTGATGGGTGAGGCGAAATTGACGGAAAGGTATGTCCGTATGCCGTAAGGCCGCAACCATTCAGCAATCTGCTTCACCTTCTGCAGGTTTTCGGTGGACAAAGCCTCGGGCTTGGCATTCACGTTGTTGAGCACGGTGCCGTTGATGCCGATGGATGCGTTGGCACGTGCATAGTATTTCATCTTTTCGGCATCAGGATATTGGAAGATGCTCTTCCCTGCGAAACCGCGTTCCACGGTGCCGTTGGGGTTGTCCCAATGGTTGAGGATACGCAGGTCAAAGAAAGGTTTCTCGTTGATGTGCAGGTTGCTGACATCCTTTCCTGTCTGTTGCAACCTCAGCAGATGGAAGGCTCCATAGAGAAGTCCTGCGTCGTTGGAAGCTTCGATGAAAGTCTTCCCGCCTTTTGTGGTGATGGAAAAACCATCCTTGGCGATTTTCTTTTGCTTCTTGAGCACCACAGGACCGCCTTGCCAGTGCTGTTTCAACTCATCCATGGCGGTACACTTCACACCGGTCACATCACTCTGTCCCTGTGTGCCGAAGCGCAGCCAAAGGGCACTGCCGTCCTCGGCGCTCACTGTTGTGGCAACCGTCAGCAGAATGGTTGTCATCAAAGAATAAAAAAAGGATTTCATTGGAGATTTGAGGTTTGAGATTGGAGTTTTTAATTATGGAGTTTTCAATATAGCAGTAGGAGGCCGGCAAAACCGGCGAAGAGCAGCATGATGATGGGGTTGATTCTCATCACCTTGGTTCCCACCCATGTGGCGAAGAATATGGTGAGGCTGATCCAGAATTGCCAGGGATTGTCTGATGGCGTAGAGAAATTGTCCTTGTTCATCAACAGCAGGGCAGCGGCGGCCAGCAAGCCCACCACGGCGGGGCGCAGACCGGCAAAAATGCTCTCCATGAGTGGTGTGCGCATGTATTTGAGGAACAATTTTGCGATGAGTATCATCAGGATGAAGGAGGGAAGCACCAACGCCAGTGTCGCCGTGACGCTGCCCAGCAAAGCCATCGTATGTCCCATGCCTGCATTCTGCACCGCAGTGAAACCGCAGTAGGTGGCGGAGTTGATTCCGATAGGGCCTGGCGTCATCTGACTGATAGCCACGATGTTGGTGAACTCAGCCGATGTCATCCATTCATGGTGGTAGACCACCTCGGTTTGAATGAGCGACAGCATGCCGTAGCCGCCGCCGAAACCGAAGAGACCTATCTCGAAGAAGGTGATGAACAGCGTGAGGAATATCATTTCTCCGTGGGTTTTACGAGTTTGCCATACATATAGCCGCCTACTCCGGCGGCGAGTATCACTACTACGGGGTTGACGTGCATCAGCCATATTGCCAGCGCACCGGCAATGGGTATCCAACAATTGGCCAGTGAGATTTTCGCACTGCGTGCCAGACTGAAGGTGGGAGCCGCGATGAGTGCGACCACGGCGGGGCGCACACCGCGGAAGATGGCCTCCACCACGGGATTGTCCTGGAAGTTGGCGAAGAACATGGCGATGAGAAGGATGATGACGAAAGAGGGTAGGGCGGTGCCGAGAGCCGAGCAGATGGCACCGGGCAGTTTCCGCATCTTATAGCCGATGAACACGCTCATGTTGATGGCGAACACACCGGGACAGCTCTGAGCAATGGCGATAATGTCAAGAAACTCCTTGCGGGAGAGCCAGCGGTGTTTGTCCACCACCTCGGATTCTATCAGCGGTATCATAGCATACCCTCCACCGATGGTGAAGGCACCGATGCGGAAGAATGTCTTGAAACTATCCCAATAGAATTTGTCCATGGTCTGATTACTGGTGCTGCTCTATCCAGCGGCGGGCATTGACGAATGCCTCAATCCATGGTGTCACCTCGTCGTTGCGGCGGTCGGCAGGATACCATCCACATTGCCACGGATAGATGGCGCGCTCCAGATGGGGCATCATAGCCAGATGGCGGCCGTCGGCACTGCAGATGCCTGCAACGCTGTAGTCTGAACCGTTGGGGTTGCCGGGATAGGCGTTGTAGTTGTATTTGGCGACGATGTGGTAGTCGCTTTCCTTTCCGGGGAGAGAGAACTTGCCTTCGCCGTGTGCCACCCAGATGCCTAAGCGGCAACCGCTGAGTGAACCCAGCATGACGCTGTCGTTTTGGGGAATGGCGAGGCCGACGAAATTGCTCTCGAACTTACGTGAGTCGTTGTGCAGCATCTTGGCTCGCTCCTCGCTGACGCTGCCAATGAGGTTGAGTTCCACCATCAGCTGGCAGCCGTTGCAGATACCGAGCGACAGGGTGTCGGGACGGGCATAGAATTTCTCTAATGCTTCTTTTGCTTTTGGGTTGTAGAGGAAGGCTCCTGCCCATCCCTTAGCGCTGCCCAGCACGTCGCTGTTGGAGAAGCCGCCGCAGAAGACAATCATGGAGATATCTTCGAGTGTCTCACGCCCGCTGATGAGGTCGGTCATCATCACGTCTTTCACATCGAAGCCGGCGAGATAGAGCGACCATGCCATCTCACGCTCGCCGTTGGTGCCTTTCTCGCGGATGATGGCTGCCTTGATGCCTGATGGCTTGTTTCGTTTTGCCTTAAGGTAGTATTGCAGCAGCTTGCCTTGGAATTTGGCAGGGAAGCGCATCTGCAGTGGTTGGACCTTGTAATTCTCAAAGCGCTGGCGGGCACATCCGTTGCGGCTCTGCTTGCGGTCGAGCAGGTAGGAGGTCTTGTACCACACATCGCGCAGATGGTCGATGTCGAAGGAATGCTCGAAACCTTCTTTCTTGATGGTGATGGTGCGGCTGCCGGGAGTGGGGTAGCCTATCTTGGCATAACCGACACCGAGGTCGTCGAGGAATTCGCGGAGTTCAAACTTATACTTGTCGCTCACTTGGATAATCACGCCGGGGTTCTCGGCGAAGAGTGTGCGCACCACATCGTCCTTCATGTTGAAAAGGTTGATAGCCATGCCGCCTTCATGGTTGGCGAAGCACATCTCAAGGAGGGTGGTGATGAGACCGCCGGCACTGATGTCGTGACCTGCCATAATCCATCCCTTGTCAATCATTGCCTGAATGGCTTCGAAACAGTCGGAGAAATACATCGGATGCACGACGGTGGGGACATCGTCGCCCACATGGCCAAGTGACTGGGCAAAGGCCGAACCGCCGAGACGGAGATGGTCAAAACTGAAATCGATATGGTAGATGGATGAGTTCTTGTCGTTGACGAGGACGGGAGACACCACCTTGCGGATGTCGGACACCTCGCCACCGCTGGTGACGATGACCGTACCCGGAGAGATGATTTTCTCGCCGTTGGGATACTGCTGGCTCAGAGAGAGAGAGTCCTTGCCGGTGGGCACGTTGATGCGCAGGGCACGGCAGAAATCGCTCAATGCCTCGACGGCGGCGTAAAGGCGGGCGTCCTCACCCTCCTGTGAGCGGCAGGGCCACATCCAGTTGGCTGACAGCGACAGACTCTTCATGCCATCGGCGAGAGGTGCCCACACGATATTGGTCAGCGACTCAGCCACGGCGAGTACGCTGCCTGCCTCGGGAGAGGCCAGTCCTGCCTGCGGAGCATGTCCGAGGGCTGTGGCAATACCTTTCTTTCCTTGGTAGTCGAGAGCCACCACACCGCAGTCGGAGAGCGGCAGCTGCAACTCTCCCTGGCACTGCTGGCGCGCTATCTTACCTGTCACCGAACGGTCCACTTTATTGGTGAGCCAGTCCTTGCATGCCACGGCTTCCAATTGCAGCACACGCTCCACATATTCATCGAGGCGGCTGAGGTCGTACTCCACATTGGCATAATGGCGCTCCACGGTGGTGTCGGTCATCACAGTCTTGGGGGAATGGCCGAACATCTGTGCCACGTCGAGGTCGAAGGGGCGCACGCCGTCGGCTTGCACGAAGGAGAAGTGGGCGTCGCCGGTGGTCTCACCCACCACATACAGGGGAGCGCGCTCACGCTCAGCGATACGTGCCACATGTTCGATGTGGCGCTCGTCGATGAGCAGTCCCATGCGCTCCTGACTCTCGTTGGCGATAATCTCCTTGGCAGAGAGGGTGCTGTCGCCGATGGGCAGACGCGACATATCTATCTGACCGCCGCATTCCTCCACCAATTCGGAGAGGCAGTTGAGGTGGCCTGCCGAACCATGGTCGTGGATGCTCACCACGGGGTTGACATCCTCCTCGCAAAGTGCGCGCACCAGGTTGTAGGCGCGTTTCTGCATCTCTGGGTTGGCACGCTGCACCGCATTAAGTTCGATGCCGTTGGAATAGCGACCGGTGTCAACAGACGACACACTGCCACCACCCAGTCCGATGCGGTAATTGTCACCGCCCACCACGACAATCTTGTTGCCTTTTTGGGGCTGGCGCTTCAGACAGTCGCGCTTGGTGCCGTAACCGACACCGCCTGCGAGCATGATGACCTTGTCGTAAGCATATTTCTCGCTGCCTTCCTGATGCTCGAAGGTGAGCACCGAACCGCAGATAAGCGGTTGGCCGAACTTGTTGCCGAAATCGGAGGCTCCGTTGGAGGCCTTGATAAGAATCTGCTCGGGTGACTGATAGAGCCACTGGCGTACAGGAAGGATGTTCTCCCAATCACGGGCAGGGTCGTCGGTGCCCTCGTCGGTCTGAAGACGGGGATAGGCGGTCATGTAGACTGCCGTGCCGGCGATGGGCCAAGAGCCCACACCGCCACCCATACGGTCGCGTATCTCACCACCTGTTCCAGTGGCGGCACCGTTGAACGGCTCTACCGTGGTGGGGAAATTGTGGGTCTCTGCTTTGAGTGAGATAACACTCTCCACCTCTTTCACCTCGAAATAGTCGGAGGTGGATTGGTCGTGGGGGGCAAACTGTTCCACCACCGGACCTTGTGCGAAAGCCACATTGTCTTTATATGCGGAGAGAATCTTATTGGGATTCTCCTGTGTTGTCCGTTTGATCATGGCAAAAAGCGATGACTCTTTCTCCTTGCCGTCGATGATGAACGTGCCACCGAAAATTTTGTGGCGGCAGTGCTCGGAGTTGATTTGCGCAAAGCCGAACACCTCAGAGTCGGTGAGTGGACGGCCCAGTTGTTGCTCAATCTGGTGCAGGTATTCTATTTCCTCTGGCGAGAGGGCGAGTCCCTCCTGCTCGTTGTATTCCTCGAGGTTATCTACCTGTTTGATAGGCTCCGGCTGGTGGTTGACAGTGAAGATACGCTGGTCAAGACCGCGGTACATGCGCTGAAGCATGGTGTCATGGTCGGCATCCTCGCTGTCCACGGGGAAGTATTCCTCGATGCGGCTGATGCCGCTCATGTTCATGTTTTGGGTGATTTCTACGGCGTTGGTGCTCCAGGGGGTGACCATCTCGCGGCGTGGTCCTACAAAGAAACCCTCCAGGTTTTCAGAATCAATAAACTCGGCATTGCCATAGAGCCATTTCAGGCGGCTGATCTCATCGTTGTCCAACGCATGGTTGGCTTCGGTTGCAATAATGCTTTTTGACGGGGTTTGGAAAAAATAAATCATATTCTTCGCAATTATTGTGCAAAGGTACGAATAAGCGAGTGGAAAGCAAAATAAAAAACGGAGTTTTTGAATTTTGCTTTCCCGAGCGGGAGTATCTTCGATGCGAAGCATCAAAGTTCCAATAAGCGAGTGGAAAGCAAAATAAAAAACAGAGTTTTTGAATTTTGCTTTCCCGAGTAACGGATTGGGCAACACACAAAATGAAGCCCCGAATATCAATATCAACACAGAGGCACAGAGATACAGAGTTTTTATTTTTAATAAGAAAAAATTGAGGCGGCCTCTCACGAAGCCGCCTCATAAAGCCCTCTGTCGGATAGATATGGCATTAACTCTTATAGAGGGCGGTGTCTTTGCCATATAAGGTTGGAGTCTTAACGTGCCGCAAAAGTAGATATTATTTTTTATCAACCAAAATAAAATGATGAAAAATGTTGGAAATACACTTATCAGCTACATTTCCTCTGCTAAAAAGGAAAAAAGTTGGTGCATTTGTCGGTTTAGTGATGGGGTGTCAGGCGCAGGCCCTCTTCTGTGATGAGGATGACATGGCGGCGGTAGAGGTCGCCGATGGCACGCTTAAATGTTTTCTTGCTCACGCCAAAGATATCGCGGATGAGCTCCGGGTCCGTCTTGTCACCATAGGGGCAGAAACCGTCGTGGGCGATGAGATAGTCGGTGAGCGTGTCGGCAAAGTCTCTTGTCTGCTGTCGCCCGGAGGGTTGCAGCATCACATCGATTTTGCCGTCCTCCCTCACTTGGTCGATATATCCCCTAAGCCTGTCGCCGGTATGGATTTCGCGGAATATCTGGTTGTTGTAAACCAGTCCTTGGTAGGTGTTGTCGATAATGACCTTGAAACCCATATCTGTTTTCTGCCACACCAGCAGGTCGACTGCCTCATTGTGATAGTAGTCTGCGGTCTCCTTGCTCAGGTATCTTTCCACCTTGGCGGAGGCAACAATGCGGTAGCTCTCCTCATCGATGTGGACATGAACGATATGGTAACTGTCGCACTCCATCTTTTTCTTCTGTTCGCTAAAGGGGCAGAAAAGGTCCTTCATCAGTCCCCAATCGAGGAAGGCACCGTATTGGTTGACCCATGCCACGCGAAGATAACCGAATTCGCCCACTTTTACCAATGGCCGTTCGGTGGTGGCAATGAGGCGTTCGTCTTGGTCGAGATATACAAATACGTTGAGTTCGTCATCGGGTTTTGTGCCGCGTGGCACATATCGGGAGGGCAGCAGTATCTCCCCTTCGTCGTAACCGTCGAGATAGACCCCGAAGTCAACCTCTTTCGTCACGCGCAGCTTGTTGTAGTCGCCTAATTTGATGTTCATATTTGGGGTGGATTAGATGATGTCTCATCAATGCTCTCATTGCTCTCATTGCTCTCATCGACAATCATGCCATCCTTGAGGTGGATGGTGCGGTCGGTGATGGAGGCGAGTTCCTCGTCATGGGTGACGATGATGAAAGTCATGCCATAGCGGTCGCGTAGGTCGAAAAAGAGCTGATGGAGTTCGGCCTTGTTTCGGGAGTCGAGGCTTCCTGAAGGTTCGTCGGCGAGAATGACTGAGGGCTCATTGACCAGGGCGCGTGCCACGGCGACACGTTGCTTTTCTCCGCCTGAGAGCTGGTTGGGCTTGTGGCTTGCACGGTCGGTCAGTCCCATGAACTCCAGCAGTTCATTGGCGCGTGCCTTGGCAGCTGCGGTCGATTTGCCTGCGATGTAGGCCGGAATCATGATGTTCTCGATGGCGGTGAACTCAGGCAGCAGTTGGTGGAATTGGAAAACGAAGCCCACATGTTTGTTGCGAAACTCCGAGAGGCGGTTGGAGGAGAGTTTTTGTATGTCGGTGCCGTCGATGATGACGTGGCCGCTGTCGGGACGGTCGAGGGTGCCGATAATCTGCAGCAAGGTTGTCTTGCCTGCGCCGCTGGGTCCCACAATGCTCACAATCTCTCCTTTGTTGATGTGGAGGTTGATGCCTTTGAGCACCTTCAGCTGTCCAAAACTCTTGGTGATGTCTTTGATGTCAATCATTGGGTTGCTTTTACTGTATGGATATGTACTATCCTTTTCTTGTTTTTTTCCTTCTTTTGATGATTCTGCGGTAGTGCCTCCTCAGCCAGATGATGAGAACCTTGTATGCACTCTGTTCCTCCTGATGTTGTGGCTCGGCGAAGGTCATGGCATCCATACGGTCGCCGAATTGGTCGGGGAACACTATCATGAGGCTCTTTCCGGCATAATAATATTCTATCTCCTTGGGAAGTTTCTCAAAAGCAGTCTTGTATGAGATATTGCCTTTTCGTGAGGTGACGAAAACAATCAGGTGGTCATCGTTGACATGCTTTGCCAGATGGGGCAACTCATTCCAGTGCTCCATGGGTTCGAAGGTGACCCTCACACTGGGATGCTCGTGCTGGATATAGTCGCTGATGAGGTCGCAGCAGTCTTGCCGGGCATGGAAGACAATGCGGCAGTCGAGATTGTCGCTGAGCCGGAGCAACCGCTCCAACCAGCGCGTGAAGCCTGCCTCGAATTCGGCTCTGGAGGGCACTGCTACATGGATGCACCGCAGCGTATTGAGTGGCTGCTTCAGTCTGACGAAGATAATCTGGCGGTCGAGTCCGTTGTACAGGCTTTGGGCGAACTCTCCCCAGAACTTCGGTGAGATTTCCTTATGGATGTGCAGGCCCATGATGATTTCCGAGGCGTCAAACTCCTTGAAGGCATGCTTGATGCCGTTGGCGATGTTGGCGGCAACGCGCACCTGTGTCTGCATCCTCACATCGGCTGCACTCGCCACTTTCACCAGATTGTCGAGCAGTTTGCGCCCGCGCTCCTGATTCTCCTGTCGTTTGTTGTCGTCATATACCACGTTGAGCGCCACCAGACCGCGATTGAGTTTGGCATTGCGCATCATGATGGCGACGTGGAGCAGTCCCTCTGCCAACTCGGGATATTTCACGGGGAGGAATATCTTCTCATCGTCATGCTCCTGTGACTTCGGGGTGGCACTGTCGCTGACGACTATTTTCTTGGCTGTGCGCTCGGTGACTATGCCGCTGAAGATGCAAGTGAGCAAAATCATAATGACCACACCATTGAGCATGTCGTTGTCTACCAGGTAATGGCCCGGTGATGTCTCGAGGCGCATGCCCACCATGACCATGGCGATGGCTCCCGCGGCATGGGCAGTGGTAAGTCCGCACATCAGATGCCCTGAACTGACTGGCATGCGGAAATGAAGACATGCCAGATAGGCGGCGAGTGCTTTGCCGATGATGCCCACCGCTACCATAAACAGCACCACCCATACGATTCCGCCTCCATGGAAAAGCACACGCACATTGATGAGCATGCCCACACCGATGAGGAAATAGGGGATGAAAAGGGCATTACCGATGAATTCGATGCGGCCCATGAGTGGTGAGAGGGTGGGTATATAGCGGCTGAGGATGAGTCCGGCGAGGAAGGCACCGAGGATGCCCTCAAGACTTACCACCTCGGCAAGAGCGGCACTCATGAAGAGGAGGGCAAGGACGAAGATGAACTGCATCACGGCATCGGAATAGCGATGCAGAAACCACCGCGTGATTCTTGGAATGAAGAGAATCATGGCGGTGCAGAATGCTGCTATTTTGAAGGGGAAAAACAGCCAGAACATCATTCCCCCACCATTGAACGACCCCGCGATGCCTGCGATGGCAGTCAGGGAGAGAAAGAGGGCAATCATCGTTGAACCCACACTCAGCGAGACGGCGGGATGCTGCTGCAGGCCATAGCGGCAGACAATGGGGTAGGCAACCAAGGTGTTGGATGCCATGATACAACCCAGTAGCAATGAAGCGGTCTGGGTATAGCCCATCAGCCAGTTGGCCAGAAGGTATGTGATGATAAATGGTACAGTGGCTGTGAGCAGACCGAAAATGATATAATGGCTTTTCGCCTTCCGTATGCTCTCCATATCCATCTCCAGTCCGGCGAGAAACATGATGTAGAACATGCCCACCTTGCCGAAGAGCTCGAAAGAGTCATCGCGCTGGAGGATGTCGAGACCATACTCGCCCACTACAACGCCTGCCAAAACCATGCCGATGATATGGGGTATCCTCAGTTTGCCCATGATGATGGGGGCGAGGAGGATAATGCACAGCACGACGAAGAAAATCAGCGTCGGGTTGGTGATGGGGAAATAATGTGATATTTCAGGCATACTCGCTGCAAAGTTAGTGCAAACCGAGCGGAAAGCAAAATTTTTTTTTGGCTTTTCCGAGCGAAAGAATTTATGCAAAACCAAAATTGCAACCAAACAAGCAAAAAAACGATCATTTTTATCATGATTCGCCTAAAATGTTGTAATTTTGCAACCCAAACGGGTAAAAAAAGGTGGTAGACCGCCTCCCGACTTCAATAGCAAACAATTTAGTAAAAGGAAAAAAGATGAAAGTAGCGATTGTAGGAGCCAGTGGCGCTGTCGGTCAGGAGTTTCTCCGTGTCCTTGACGAGCGCAATTTCCCCATTGATGACCTTGTCCTGTTTGGTTCAACCCGCAGTGCAGGCACTAAGTATATGTTCCGTGGCAAGGAATACGAGGTCAAGCTCCTCCAGCACAATGATGACTTCCGCGATGTGGACATCGCATTTACATCGGCAGGCGCAGGCACCTCAAAGGAGTTTGCAGACACCATCACGAAGTATGGTGCTGTCATGATTGACAATTCAAGTGCGTTCCGTATGGACGATGACGTGCCCCTGGTGGTGCCTGAGTGCAATGCTGCAGATGCCCTCAATCGCCCGCGAGGCATTATTGCCAACCCCAACTGCACCACCATTATGATGGTGGTTGTGCTCAATCCGATAGAAAAACTGTCGCACATCCGCCGCGTGCGTGTGTCGAGCTATCAAAGTGCGAGCGGGGCTGGTGCCGCCGCTATGCAGGAACTGGAGCAGCAATACCGCGAGATTGTGGAGGGCAAACCAGTAACAGTCAAGAAGTTCCCACATCAGTTGGCCTATAATGTCATTCCTCAGATTGATGTCTTCCAACCCAACGGTTATACCAAGGAGGAGATGAAGATGTTTAATGAGACCAGGAAAATCATGCACTCCGACGTGCGCTGCTCAGCTACCTGTGTGCGTGTTTCTTCGCTCCGCTCGCATTCAGAGAGCGTCTGGATTGAGACAGAGGCTCCCATCACGGTGGAACAGGCGCAGGCTGCCATTGCTGAGGCTCCTGGCTGCACACTGTGTGATGACCCTGCCAACCTGGTATATCCCATGCCGCTTGAAACAGCTGGCCGCGATGATATCTTCGTCGGCCGTGTGCGTAAAGACTTGGCAGAGGATTGTGGCATCACCCTGTGGCTGAGTGGTGACCAGATTCGTAAAGGTGCCGCCCTCAATGCCGTGCAAATAGCCGAATACCTTATCAAGGTTGGTGACGTGAAATGATTCGCTGAGAAAAACAGCCTTTTCACTGAATAGATTTGCTGCGGGCATACCATGCTTATTAACTTTGCATTGGGAAAAGCAATAGAAAGCCTCTTCGCCAATTATCCCAAGGTTGAATGAATATGAATGATATCCTTGCCAGGTATGACAGCATATCGCTGGACGAAATGAGTGGTATCCGGTTGATGAACCGGATAGATACCAAATTCGTTACCACCATGCCCGTACTGATGCAGTTGCTCGGTATGGCGCAGGAGGAGTATATGGCACAGGAAATCGACGGCGAGCGCAATATGCGCTACAGCACTACCTATTATGACACCACTGACTACGACATGTATTACATGCATCAGCATGGACATGCCGGAAGGCAGAAACTGAGGTTCCGCACCTATGTCAGTTCCAATCTGCAGTTCATGGAGGTGAAGACCAAGAACAACCATGGGAGGACGAAGAAGAAAAGGATGAAGGTGACTGATATGGACCTTGCTGATCAGGAGAAACTCGACTTCCTTGCTGAGCACCTCGGCTACCGTGCCGACACGCTGATGCCGGCCATACACAACAGCTTCGACCGTATCACGCTCGTCAACAAGGCACGCACTGAAAGGCTGACTATCGACACCAACTTGCAATTCCACAATTTGGTGACGGATGTGGAGCGCCAGATGTCGCCGCTCGTCATCGTTGAGCTGAAACGCGACGGCCTCTGCTATTCGCCGGTGCTGGAGATGCTCAGGGTGCTTAGGGTGTTCCCACATGGCTTCAGCAAATACTGCATGGGTTCTGCCCTCACCAATGACCGATTGCGTGTCAACCGCTTCAAACCTAAACTCATCGACATTCGCAAAATCGCACAAAGCGTGCAATAAACAATCAAACACCTAAACTAATGGGTATCATCGCCAACCTTATCTCGGCGGATTATTTCCACATGTTGGTCAGATTCGCCATCTGCATGGCCGTCAACTGGGTAATCGTAGACTTGCTCTATTATCCAAAGAGTAAGCGGCGCGACTTTTTCTTCACCTTCATGTTGATAGGTGTAGCCATATTCTTCATCGTCTTCTTTATGATTTTCGTGCTGGAGGACATGAAGGGAAAGACCGGCATCGGAGTAGGTATCGGTATGTTTGGTATCTTCAGCATCATGCGTTACCGAACAGACGCCATGCCCGTGAGGGAGATGACCTATCTTTTTATTGTGCTGTGTCTTTCGGTGGTCAACGCATTGGCGTCTACGATGCCGGTGACCGAACTGCTCCTTACCGACCTGCTCATCGTTTTATGTGTTTGGCTCTGTGAGAAGAGTCTCAAGGTGGTGCCTTGCAAACTCATCCAGTACGACCGCATGGAGTTAATCAAACCAGAGCGGAAAGAAGAACTCATCGCTGATATCAAGGAGCGCACCGGACTGGATGTCATCAAGGTGGAGGTTGGTGGCATTGACATGCTGCGTGACATGGCTGTCATCAAGGTATATTATCGTGGCAAATACACATCGTCGGTTGACGACAAAGTGAAACTGCGTCGAACAGACCTTTCTGAATGACATCATTTCAAACCCCAAGAAAAATGAAAAACTATCTCATGTTGATGATGCTGTGCGTATTGCCTTTCTCAGGTTTTGCGCAAAGTGATGACTTCGGCACCATACTGTCCGTGGAGGCAGACAAGAAAATCACCAAACCCCTGCATTTGGGATTGGAGGCTGAGATGCGCACCCGCGATGATGTGAAGACCGTCGACCGCTGGTCGGGCGGACTGAGCATCTCCTACAAACTGCTGTCTTGGCTGAAGGCTTCAGCAGGATACACGCTGTTATACGACAACTTTGAGCGTATCTCCTATTATGAGGAGGGTGACGGCAAGGTGAAAAAAGGTCTTGTTGAGGTTGGAGACCCCAAAAAACGTGGCGAGTACTGGGGTCCTCGGCATCGCTTCAACGTATCGCTGACGGGCAGCTATAAATTCGGCGACCTGGAGCTGTCGCTGCGAGAGAGGTGGCAGTATACCTACCGTCCGGAGCACACCGTTGAAGAGCGGTACAGTTATTTTGATGAGGACTGGGATGGCGAGGAGCACACTTACAAGGCAAAAGGCAAGAATGTGTTGCGCAGCCGTTTCATGGCGGAATACAAGATTAAATATATTCCACTTACTCCCTTCGCCAGTGTGGAGTGTTTCAATGCTTGGAACCTGGAGAAAATCAGATATACCGTAGGTGGTGACTGGCGCATCAACAAGAAAAATGTGGTCACTTTGTTCTACCGCTATCAGCATGTGAATGATGACAGCGATTTGGAACCTAACCGCCACAGCATTGGACTGGGTTACAAGGTGAAGTTCTGAGACTTGGAATAGTGGAGAGGTAAGAATAAACCAGCGGAGGAGTCAATGTGGCTCCTCCGCTGCGTTTGCTTTTATGATAAAGGAATTTGTGTTGGTTTCATTTTCAAAACCGATTGCAAAGATAGCATTATTTATTTTGATTAGAAAATTTAACCCGTGTTTTGTTGTGGCTATTTTTTGTCCAAAGCGGAAATGCAAAGCTGTTCTTTGCTGACAGTCAGCATATTGATATGTTTTCTTTGTCATTGGCCGTTCGCATGAGCAGCGGTGTGCCAAAAAAATCCCATTTTGTTTGGCTTTTTGTCTACATTGCATTATCTTTGTGCTTAAAACAAAAGTTTCACTTAAATCCATTGATAATCATGAGAAAAATATTGATTCTGTTGATGATGGTCTCCATGGCTGTTTATGGCGAAAGTATTCCGTCGCCCGTAAACGTGAAAGGGCATAGCGGACAGTCGCTCAACGGCGATTGGCACTATATCGTGGATGTCCAGGAGGAAGGCTATTACGACTACCGCATGAATGAGACACGCTGGGGATTTTTCATCAATGCCAAGCCACAGCGGCCGGAAGACTTGATTGAGTATGACTTCGATAAATCGCCCACTATGAAAATACCGGGTGATTGGAACACACAGGACCAGAGGCTCTTCTTCTATGAGGGATGCGTATGGTTCAAGCGTGATTTCAACTGCTCCAAGAGGGCAGGCATGCGTTATCTCTTGCATTTCGGCGCCGTCAATTACGAGGCTGTCGTCTATGTCAATGGTGTCAAGGCTGGCAGTCATGAGGGTGGTTTCACATCTTTTTGTTTTGATGTCACCGAACAGGTCAAGGATGGTAACAATTTCGTGATTGTAAAAGTGGACAACAAACGCAAGGCATCGAATGTGCCTACGCTTATCTTCGACTGGTGGAACTATGGCGGCATCACCCGTGATGTGACATTGCTCACGCTGCCGTCAACCTATATCGCAGATTATTCCCTGACACTTGATGGGAAGAATACCACACAGCTGAAGTTTACTGCTCAGCTCAGTGAGAAAAGGGATGGCGAAACGGTGAGGCTGAACGTGCCCGAACTGAATATCGACAGGCAGTACAACACCAATGCTGAGGGCAAGGTGGAAACTGTGATTAGGGTCAAACCACAACTTTGGTCGCCAGAGTCACCAAAACTCTACCAGATGACCATAACTGGGGCTGGAGAGGTAATTAAGGACGAAGTAGGGTTCCGAACCATAGAGACTCGTGGCAAGCAAATTCTCCTCAACGGTAAACCGGTCTTCCTGAGGGGTATCAGCATCCACGAAGAGAAAGCCAATGGTGGAGGACGGGCTAACAATGCCGATGATGCGCGTCTGTTGCTTTCATGGGCGAAAGACTTGGGCTGCAATTTTGTCAGACTGGCTCATTATCCCCACAATGAGAACATGGTGAGGGAGGCAGAGCGCATGGGCATTATGGTGTGGTCGGAGATTCCTTGCTATTGGACCATTGATTGGACCAATCCTGCAACGCTTGAGAATGCACGTGCTCAGTTGCGCGACATGATTGCCCGTGACCGCAACCGCGCCAATGTCATCATCTGGAGCATCGCCAATGAGACACCGCATTCGCAAGAGCGTGACGCCTTCCTCAGCAACCTCGCCCAGTATGCTCGCTCACTTGATGCAACGCGTCTCATCAGTATGGCGATGGAGGTGACATCGGCATCCAACTTCAAAAACCGACTGCAGGACAACATGAACAAATATGTCGATGTGGTCAGCTTCAATGAGTATATCGGATGGTATCGCGATGTGCATGATGCCTCAAAGATGGAGTGGGAGATTCCCTACGACAAACCAGTCATCGTCAGCGAGTTTGGCGGTGGTGCCAAGCAGGGCTTACATGGAGAGAAAAACCAACGGTGGACGGAGGAGTTCCAAGCTAATCTCTATGAGGAGAACCTCAAGATGCTGGAGAAAATCGATGGCTTGGCTGGTACGACACCATGGATTCTCAAGGATTTCCGCTCTCCCCGCCGCGTGCTGCCCGATGTGCAGGACTATTACAACCGTAAAGGTGTCGTAGGTGACAACGGCAAACATAAGATGGCTTTTGACATTCTGCGTGCATGGTATGAGAAGAAATCCGCCGCTTATTCTGGAAAGCAATAGTCCATCTTATGCAATTGCAAAAGGGTGGGTTGTCTTCAAATAAAAATGAAATTCAAATTTCTATCAATTGTAATAAATTGTAAGCAAAACACTTATTCTTGTGATATTTTATAAGAAAAGAGACGATTTTTCTTTCTAATTGTTAAATTTGTTAAATAATCATAGGGAAAGATACAACTTGTTGTTTTTTTCCCTATATTTGTGTGCGACGAATACATATACCTACAACTCTTTCATTTATTATTAGCTATTTATGAATCAAACCTAAAAACTTACTACCATGACTGAGAATGTGGAAATAAAGGCATTGCAGGAATGTCTTGATGAGTACATGACACAGACAGGCCGGCACGAGATAGATGATATAGAGGCCAACTCTGCTCTTGCACGTGCGGGACTGCTCGAAGACGACACACCATCACCGGGAAAGCCGCTGCGCGAGATTCTCGCCCGTCTCCGTGACGACAATCTTTTGCCGCAGAACATCAAACACATGTATGGGCGGTGGAAGATAAGGCTGTCGAGAACCATTGCCAAAGCACCTCTTTTCTTCCAGTTCCAATACGACTGAGATGAATGACCGTTAATATTCAATAATCACAGGCCCTCTTGGTTAAAAATTGATAACAAATGCAACAAAAGGGCATCTCTTTCCGTCTTTACAGAAAGAGATTAAATATATAAGGTCAAATTTTCACGTAAACTTCTACAAAATCATGAGAAATAGGATTTTTCTGTTTTCGCTGGTAGCAGCAGGACTGCTGATGACCAGCTGCGCCAGTAAGAAAGACTTGCTCAACTGCCAGAATGAGAACCGCACGCTGACGAGCAACTATCAGGACGTCAAGGAGCAGTTGGCTGCCAGCAATGCCAGGGTAACAAGTCTTGAGGAGCAACTCGCACAGGCGAAGAAAGATTATGCCAAGTTGCAGCGCTCACTCGACAAGAGTCTGTCGAATGCAAGTCAGAACAATGTCAGCATCGAGAAACTGGTCGACCAGATCAATGAGTCCAATCAGTATATCCGCCACTTGGTGGAGGTGAAGAGCAAGAGCGACTCGCTCAACATGGTGCTCACCAACAACCTCACTCGTTCGCTCAGCAAGGAGGAACTGAAGGAGGTCGATGTGCAGGTGCTCAAGGGTGTCGTCTATATCTCATTGGCAGACAATATGCTCTACAAGAGCGGAAGCTATGAGATCAACAGCCGCGCACAGGAGACACTGAGCAAGATTGCCAAGATTATCGTCGACTACAGCGACTATGACGTGCTTGTTGAGGGTAACACCGACAATGTGCCCATTACCCGAGAGAATATCCGCAACAACTGGGACCTCAGCTGTCTGCGTGCCTCCAGCGTCGTGCAGTATCTGCAAAACAATTTCGGGGTTGACCCGAAGCGCCTCACTGCAGGCGGACGTGGCGAGTATAATCCGCTGACCACCAATGACACAGAAGTGGGCAAGCAGCGCAACCGCCGCACGCAGATTATCATCACGCCGAAACTCGACCAGTTTATGGAACTGATCGATGCTGCTCCAGAGAATGAGTAATCGTTTGACTGTTCGGCCGTGAGGCCACAGCGTTTAACTAGTTATTAGGTAGTAAGCGCCATGTCTCAAAAGAGATGTGGCGCTTTATCTTTCGCTTTCTATCTGACGGATGATGCCGTCGGTGCCCATCACTGTGAATCGGTGTCTGTGGTCTTTGATGAAAGGGTAGGCTAAAAACTGAGCGAAAGTGCGGATACCCTGACCATCGATGCTGATGATGAGGTCGCCCTGCCGGAATCCATTGCGGTAATGGCGGCTGCCTTCCCATATCATGCCCACCGTCGGACGCCCTTTCACAGGGATGAAGGCGATGTCCATCTGCTCGTTGCTCACCATGCAGGTGGTGGCGGAGTCCCTTGGCTGGAAAATGAGTTCCTTGCGTCGTGGATTCATCACCACGCTGCCGTAGTTGAAAATCTCGGCACCGATGCGCGATACCCCCTGAGTGGTCATGGTGTGGTAGTCGCAAAAGGAGAAACCGCCCCATTGCAGTTCGTCGAGCCATAGGAAGGCCACTTCCGAGGTCTTTTCCGCACCGAAACTGCCTATTGCCCTGCTGCCATGGCCCGTCCCCTCAATTTGGGTGCTGAAATCGGGATATCGGGTGGCAAATTTCCTTCGGCTCTCGCCAGACATGACATACAGCCGTCGACTGCCTGTGTCGAAGCGGGCTTCATCCGTGCAGCCATAGTAGGGCGTGACGTTGATGATGGGCACCCAACGGGGAAGGCGATACTTGACGGCAAAGCCGCACTCACCATCGAAGAATCTCGTGTTGTCGGTTACAATCATCACACCATTCTCCACATCTATCTTGACGGCGAGTCCTTTGTTCACCAGGTCGAACCCAAGTACAGCATCATATCCTGTGTGGTCGATGTGTGACTCGAGGAGCGAACCCGTATAGCCGTGGATGGTGAGATGGCCGATGCGGAAGTCGGGATACTCCACTACGTCTATCCTGTGGGCTGTGCCGTTGGCGTCGTGCGAGGTGATTTTGCCCAGTTTCCTTACCCATGGGAAGTGGCTGTTGGCATAGACGATGCCTTGGCTCGAGCCAGTGTCGAGGCAGAATCGGTAGGTGTGGTTTCGGGTGGTCGCCCTCACATAAATCTGGTTGTCATCAAACTCGATGGGGATGCTGTCCACAAAGTTGCGTGCCGACAGGGTGAAGCGCGTGCCGTACGTGTAGTTTTGGGCATGCGCGAGCAATGCCCCCATTATAATAAATAATGTATGGCACGCCATTCTCCTGATTGCTGTTCCGCTTCTCATAATGGGCAAAGATAATATAAATGGTGTGCAATGCAAAAATTTAATCGGTTTTTTTGAGATTTTCATTTTTTGTCTGATGTCAGATAATATTTTGGAATGATAGAACGTTTTTAATAAAAAAGAAACACATGAAGAATTTATTTGTATTGGTTTTGATGTCCTTGTTTGTTTCGTTGACGATGAAAGGACAGGAAAGTGTGGGAACCTTTTCGCTGATACCGAAAATCGGAGTCAGCATCGCCAATGTGTCGGGCGAGAAGATTTATTATGAAAACTCGGAAATACCAGCCAAAGGAAAATACAATGCCAGATTTATGGGAGGAGTAGAAGCGGAATACCAAATGCTGCCTACGACAAGTGTGTCTCTCGGAGTTGGCTATGTGCAACAGGGATGCCGAATCTCCGACTTTGAGGTCGGCGACCCCAAGGGTATGTCATATGGTCAGAGCAAGATTCGTGTTAAGATGGACTATATCCAGTGCCCGCTTACCGTCAACCAGTATTTGGGAGAGGGCTTGGCAGTGAAGGCAGGTGTACAATTGGGATTCCTCGTCAAGTCGGACTTCTCTTATTCCACCACGCCAATCAAACATCTGGCTGATGGCGCAAAAGAGTATGGAGAGACAGAGGATGTGGAGATAGACCAAAAATCTGTGAGGCGCTCCATGGATGTCTCTATTCCCGTGGGTATTTCCTATGAGTACCTTAATGTGGTGCTCGATGCCCGCTATCATTTCGGATTGACCAAATTATATAAGGATGAGTCTTGGCCGACAGAGAAGAACAAAGTTTTCACTTTCACTGTCGGATATAAGTTCAATCTTTGACTCATAGAGACTCACGTTTAGGCATTTTTCCCCCCGATTCATCAAGCGGCGGCACCCCGCCGCTTGATTTATGTCAATAAAGTCGAAAATCTTTCATTTTCCCCGAAAAAAGTTCCGAAAACATTTGGCTGGTAGTTTTGAAGTTCGTACCTTTGCATCCGCTTTCGGAGAAAATCCGGTGGCGAAATAAGAAGAAGCGTTCT